>CAVTRS010000025.1:0-244638 GCA_963737185.1 uncultured Acidobacteriota bacterium
ATAGTGAAATCAACTTTCCTATGGAGGCAAAATGTCGAGCGAAAATAATAATGGCACGTCGAACGAGAATCACAGTTCTCCGAACTGGGTTGTAGTTGCAATCGCAGTCGCGGGCCTCGTAGCGCTTGCAGGGTTGGCCACGGGCTGGTGGGCCTCTTCGTACGCGCAAGATACGCGCGCGAGCGTCTCCACCGACATGCAAACAATGAGGCAGGGCTATGCAAAAGATATGGAAACCGTGGAACAACGGCTTGCCACCGCGGAGAAATCGACCGCGGATTTGCAGGACGACTTGAGCACGGTGACCAAGCGGCTGCGCATCACGCAGGCGGACCTGCAGAAGGCCCGCGATGAAGCGCAGCAAATCCGCGACGATAGCGCGCGGAAACTTTCGGCCATGAACGATGACGTTCAACAAAAGCTTTTGACCAAGGCTGACACTTCGGACGTTCAGACCGTTTCCGGGAACGTGACTGCCGTGCGCACCGATCTGGACAGCACAAAGACGGATCTCGACGCGACCAAAGATAACCTGAACATGACGAAGTCCGAGCTCGGGACGTTGATCGCCAAGAACCATGATGAAGTGGAGGAGTTGCGCCGTCTTGGCGACCGCGACTACATCGAGTTCACGATCGAAGGGAGAAACAAGGAGCAGAAGGTGGGCAACATCACCGTGCAGCTCCGGAGCACCAATCCCGACAAGAACCAATTCTCCGTCGCGCTGGTTGTGGACGACAAACGCACCGAGAACAAGAGCCGCAATATCAACCAACCGCTCTTCTTCACGGTCCGTGGCGAAAAGCAGCCGCTGGAGTTCGTTGTGAACCAGGTGGAGAAAAACAAGATCACCGGTTACATCAGCATTCCGAAAACGGCGCAAGAGACCGCGTCTAATACAGCCGGATCGAACCGCTAACCGGGCATCCTGAAACGATGGGTCAGCGAAGATTGTTCAGTCTGGCCCTCGCGATGAAGCCCCAAGACCCAGCCCTTTTTCCGTGCCGTAGATTTTCCCCAGCCACGCAGACGAATTAGAGGTTCACTCACGGAGGTAGTGAGGACTCTGAACAAACGGAATTACTCCACCTCGAATGCTCTGAGATCCTTCCGAAAAGCGAACAGGGCAAAACGAGAGAAGCAGTAGATGGGAAGGCCCGCCAATCTCCCGCGGGCCTTCCCATTTTTCTTCAGTCAAGTTAATTCAAAGGGTCGACGAGATGGATGCTACTTAACATCGAGCACAGGCTTGCCAAAAACGTCCATGCGCGGAGAGATGCCGAGGCCGGGGCCCGTGGGCGCGGACATCCGGCCATTCTTGCGTTGCGGCGCGCCTTCGGCGGTGCTGACGGTGACATAACTATTGAAGTCGGTGGTGGTGAAGAGCATTTCCGGCGGCGTGCTCTGCGCCAGGTGGGCGATGGCAGCGGTGGTAACGTCACCGCCCCAAGTATCTTCAATGGTGAGCGCGATGCCGAGCGAAACGCAAAGATCGCGGATTTCCCGAGCGCGAGTGAGGCCGCCGACTTTGGAAATTTTCAGGTTGATGACGTCCATCGCCTGATCCGCGTAGCCGCGCGCAACCATCGAAAGGCTGTCGATTACTTCGTCGAGAATAAACGGGCGGTTGGTGTGACGGCGAACCACGAGACATTCTTCGTAGGATTTGCAGGGCTGCTCGATGTAAACGTCCACATCGCGGATGGCGGATGCGACGCGCAAGGCCTGATGCTGCGTCCAGCCGGTGTTGGCATCGGCAATGAGGACGTCGCCCGGCTCGAGCTTCGCGGAGACGTGGCGGATGCGCTCGACATCGGTATCGGGATCGCCGCCGACTTTCAATTGAAATTTGTGATAACCCTCGGAGCGATATTTCGCGACGCTAGTGGCCATTGCTTCGGGGCTTTCCTGCGAAATCGCGCGATACAGAGGAAAATCTTTTGTGTAACGGCCACCGAGCAGGGTGGTGACGGATTGGCCGCAAACTTTGCCGAGAATGTCCCAGCAGGCCATATCAATCGCGGACTTCACGTAAGGATGGCCGCGCATGGCGCGGTCCATTCGTTCATTCAACGCGCCGAGCTGAGTGGGGTCGGCGCCAATCAGAGAGGGAGCGAGTTCGGCGATGCCGGTGCGCGCGCCGGCGGCGTATGCGGGGAGATAGGCGGGACCCAGCGGGCAGACTTCGCCATATCCAGTGGCACCGGAATCGGTGAGGATTTCAACGATCGTTGAATCAAAAATCTGAACGGCGTTTCCGCCGGACCACTTGTAAGCGCCTTCATGGAGCGGCAATTCCACGCGATAAGCGCGAATCTCAATTATGCGCATTGGGCCTCTTTGGATCGGATATCCTCGACGTGCGCGTGTGTGGCAACGCGCTCGCCAAAATGAAAGCTAAAGAAATGACTTTATTGCCGCCAGATTCCGCTTTGCCCGTTCACTCCTGGGATTCACCCGCAACGCCTGCTCGAGACATTTGATCCCATCGCGTATTTGACCCTGCTGCGCCAAACAGACACCACGGCTCATGAGGGGAACGTCGTCATAGGGATTTAATTCGGAAGCCTTCGAATAAATCTCCGTGGCTTTCGAAAGATCCATCTTGGCTGCTTCATCTCCACGCGTGGTGGTGCGCACGGACTCCGCCAACCTTTCCAATTCAGGGATGCTGAGCTTCCAGAGCAAACTCCAGACTTGTTCAAGGTTTGGCGAGGCAGGATCCGTGTTCAGAAAATTCACACCAGTGTATCCGCCTTGCTTGGCGCCGATCACGGTCTCATAAATTACGGTGTCCTGATTGCTGACGCCGCTTTTTTCTTCGGGCGAAAGGAGGCCAAGAAACTCGGATGGAGAATCCTGCGCGCCTGTCACGATTGGCGCAGAAGCGGAATCATTTTGTACGGCGGCTTCCGCGACGCGCGGCGCAATAGGAGTCCTTTTTCCGCCTGCCAGCAGCGAAAGTATCTTTTCTTTCGCGGCAGGATTGGCTTTCGGATCTGTGCAGGCCATCTCGGCGGGAGTCAAGCCAGCTTCATTTTTTGCGTCCACAGGAACGCCGCATCCGAGAATCAATTCGACAATTTCGGGAAATCCGCCATAGGCAGCGAGGTGCACCGGTGTATTCCCCTGCCGTTCGGGACGATCCGGCTTCGCTCCTTTTTCCAGCAGGAGGGCCACAATCTCCTTATGTCCATACAGCGCTGCATCATGAAGCGGCGTATCGCCTTTGGCGTTGGTGGTCAGGTCCGGAGCAGCACCGGCCGACAGCAGCATGCGCACAATCTCCGTGAATCCGTGCTGGGCCGCGACGTGAAGCGCCACAGCGCCTTTGTTGTCCTCGACATCCGGGTTTGCTTTGGCCTCGATCAACAATCGCACTGCGTCTTTCTGGCCATTCTGAGCGGCCATGAACAACGCAGTGGCGCCGACATTATTCGGGGCATTTGGTTTGGCGCCGTGCTCAAGCAGAAGCTTTACGATTTCCGTACGCCCTTTCCCGGCCGCGAAAATTAAAGGTGTGTTCCCCTGGCCCTGGATGCGCGATTCCCGTGTGCGTATATCCAACTGGCGAATCGCCGCCTTCGCTTCAAGATTCGCGTGATGGTCAATCAAGTAGCGAGCCACTTCCGTGCGGCCTGATTCGGCGGCGTAGTGCAAAGGCGTGGCGCCATTCCGAGATGAGATTGCGTCAATATCGGCACCCCGATTCAGCAGCGATTTTGCCGCGTCCAGGTCGCCGGATTGTGCAGCTTCGTGAAGTGGGGTCTTCCCGGTTGCGGGATCTATGCGTTTTGGATCAGGCCCAAACATGCGTGAAAAAATGCTCATGTGGTCCCCCTCGTCTTTCATGAACGACTACAGCATCCACAACCGCGACGAACTTCGAGCGTATACATCGGAACTATGCACCGGAACCAAGGCGACGCTCAACGGATTTAATATGCTCTGCCAACCCAGTGAGACCATTTTCCGTCGCAAGACGCAAGGCCTCCACAAGCAGGTCACGGCGTCTAGCATCCGATTCGCGGGAAAGCAAAACCTGATTCATCAGCGATCCCGCGAGCCATTCGGGATTGCCCAGGGTGCGGCAGATTTGCTCCTGCTCGAGTAATGCGGCCCGGACCTCGGAAATATTTCCGAGATTGTTCAGGATCTTCGCTTTGTTTCCCAAGCAGAGCGCCACCCGAACATGCGCGCGGGAGTTTCTATAAATCTTTTCGATCTCGCGATACAGATCAAGCGCGGCAGCGAAATCCTTCTTATCAAAAAGCATGGCGGCCTGATTGGTTAGCGAAGCCGCCAGCAAAAGCGGGATCGACAATTTCCGGCAGACTTGCTCCTGTTCCTTCAGGCGCTCAAAAGCTTCGTCCGGCTTACCCATGGAATTCAGGAGGAGAGCCTGATTCCCCAGGCTCACGCTCACACCCCTGCGATATTGGACGGCGCGGCAAAGACGCTCCTCTTCTTTGTGAAGCGCCATCGCGGCATTCAGATTACCGAGCTTGGCGAGCAGCTCCGCTTGATTTCCGAGATTCATAGCGATCCCGCGTTGATCGCCCAAGTCGCGGCAAAGTTTTTCCTGCTGTTTATAGAGGTCCATCACGCCATCGAAGTGGCCGGTTGCGCTGATTACATTTGCCTGACCGCCAAGACTATGTTGCAAGCCATCCAGGTCTCCCAATTGACGGCAAATCTGCTCCTCTTGCTTATAGAGATCCAGCGCGCGCGCAAATTCCCCTTTTTCGTAAGCGAGCATCGCCTGATTGTTCAGGCTGATTGCAACACCGCGCGGATATGCCAATTCAGAGCAGATGCGCTGCTGCTCCTTGTGAAGACGCAGAGCCAAATCCAGTTCTCCGCGCTCCTGCGCGATCAATCCCTGGCCGCCTAGGCTTTTTTGTACTCCCTGCAGATCACCCAGTTTCCGGCAAATTTGTTCCTGCCGTAGGAAAGCGGTCTGCGCGCCCTCAAGATCGCCGAGGGACATTAAGATCGCCGCCTGGCTGCCGCAGCAAACCGCGAGGCCGGCGTCATTGTGCGCGGCCACGTAGAAATCGATGAGAGCGGAGCGGATTTGCATTGATTCCTGGAAGTGGCCGGTATTGTTCAAGAGGAGTGCAATCACATCCAGGAAATTGGCGTCCAGCTCGGCTTCGGGGCGTTCGATTTGCACGCGATAAGCGTCAACCATGCGGTGTGTAGAGTTTGCCTGCATGCGCGCCCAGTGAGCCTGAACCTCGAAATCGCTTTGATCCCAGGCGGAGGGAAGAAAATTCCGGCTTCTCAGAAGGTCCAAAAGTTGAGGCCACTCCCGCGCTTCGGAGAGCTGCCAGGGCAACTCATCAATTTTGCGCGGACCGAGTTCGTGCCGCCCAAAATATTGGGCGAGTCGGTGGTGTGCCGAGCGCTGATGGTTCTCTGTGGCGAGGTATTTTGCCAAGACGGCGTCACGCAAGTATTCGTGTCCGAAGTTCAAGAGTCCCGACCGGTTGACCAGAGCCTGATCCGCCGCCAGATACAATGGCGACCACAACGCGCTCGGAAGCGGGGAGTCATCGGAGCCGAGAAGTTGTACAAGCTCCGATTCCATCAATCCATGGCGTGAGGCCCACAAAAGCGTCATCGTGTTGCGGACAAGATCTTTTCCAGCGCTGTAATCGGATTCCCAGCGAGAAAGGACTTTTTGATAGAGCTCGGGCACAGCGGCGGCGGCGAGATAAAAAGAAATTCGGTCGTCAAGCTCCTGATGCGAGCCGAAGACCCTCAATTCGTCGAGCAACACACGCAGATAAAGCGGGTTGGCGGTTTGCGGAGCGGAGACGATGCGCGCTACGACTTTTTTGTCGAGAGCTTTCGAGTATTGCGCCAGATACTCGGAGATGAGTTGAAGTCTTTCCTCCGGAGAGAGCGGTTGAACCTGAAATCTTGGCCAGCCACGCTTTTCCAGCTCATCCAAAGACCGGCCGGCTAACGTGGAGAGGAACAGGCGCACATTCTCAGGAATCGAAGAGGGCAGCCAGATTAAATCCTGCGCGCCCGCACGATCCTCCAATTGATTGAGCGCATCCAGAATAATGATTACGCGTCCGCGCACGGCAGCCATGTGAAGCCAATTAGCAAATGTGGCGGCCAGTTGCTCCGGTTCCCGCGGAATTTCCTCCATGATTTGAAAATTGCGTTTCAATTCTCCCAGCAGACGCCGGAGTATGGCCGCCCAATCGGCGCTGAAGGGAGTGGCACCGACAAAGTGCATCAGAATGAGGCTCCCGGGATGCGCCGCGCGGTATTGCGCAGCCCAATTGGCCAGGAGCGCGGATTTTCCAGAACCTGATTCGCCGAGGATTACCAGAGGAGGGTCACTGCCATTTGCGTGCGCGTCCAAGCGGGCGAAGCTTTCCTGCCGACCGATGTAAACACCGGATCGCGAATCGGCGAAAACGTGATGGTCCGCGGCTTCCTGATCCAGCGGATTGGGCTTCTGAGATTCAGGAAATAATGCATCGACCAGATAGGTGAAATCCTGAAGGACCCAATCCGCAAGTTCCTGCGGATTGCGATATGGCTCGCGCAGATGACAATCGCGGGCATCGCGAGCCCCCCGAATGCGCTGCTTCAGGCGAGCGAGTTTTTCCTTTTTATCCGGCGGCTCGGCGTCAAGCGCACCCCCGGCACTTTCCAATTTGCGATCGAAGTAAAAGGGATCGCGAAAGTAGAAATAGGCGTGACCCTTCATTTGAGGGTCGCGAAGCACGCCGTGGATCATCTCAAGCTCCGTGACGGAGCGATCGAGGTGGTCCGCAAGCCATGGCTCCCTTTCCAGAAGCCCGGCGGGAATATTTCGCGGGAGGGAGCCGTAGCGCTCAGCGAGGAGACCGATAAAAAACGGCCGGCAACGCCGGATCTCCTCGAGACAGAGGGGCAAGACCTGCCCCTCTTCGGATTGTTGCGCCGTGATCCCCCAGCGGAGGTCCACTTCCCCCCAGGCGACGCCACGCGATCCACAGAGTTTACGAAGTTTTGGGAAGACAAACTTCACGAGGAGGTCGCGCTCTTCCTGCATGTCGCGAAAAGTGGAAGAAACGAAAACGCGGATGGTGCGATTTCCGGGCGAGATCATACGGGTCGAATCCCCGCCATTGTAATCGGATTAGGAGAACAATGAAATGTGAACGATTTATCGAGCGCGTCAGGTCGTGACTGGCTTTCATGCTCGGCCCACGCCGATTGGCGAAATAGTGCCAATCACTTCCAATCTGTGATTAAATACGCCGAAATTGGACCTATTGTAGTGGTTCCAAGATGATTTATTCAGAGCGTTGACCCCGGTGCCGCAGGTCCCCGGCGAATCTACTCAAAGGAGGGGAGCAAATGCGCGCGAGAAATATTTCCAGTGTCATCCTGGCGGTTTTGCTTCTTTTCGGGATGGCGGTGTGGGCGAAGGCTAAGGCGGCGCCCCGCCGAACCGCAGCGAATATTCGGGCGGCGTACGTTCAGCAGAATACAAGCCAGCCTTCGAAGAAACCTGCCGGACCGACGGCCTGCACGCAATTGCCTCCGGCGGATGCGAATCCTTCAAAGGCAGCCGCCGCGCCTGATGACAATTTGACCACGCCTGACGCGATGGCGGAAGACAAGCTCTGCAGGATGGTGAAAATCAGCGTGGACACATTCGGCGATGATCCTGTTGCGAAGCAGCTCCAGGCGATGATCATCAATGCGCTGGTGGCCACGAAAAAGTTCCTGATCACGGATTACCCAGGAAACGCGGACGCAATGCTGAAAGGCGCGGCGCTGGCTACGACCACCGGAGGAAGCAAATCTTCCGGCGGGCAAAGCGGCGGCCGCGGTGGAGATGCGGGCGGCCGAGGAGATGTTGCCGGCCAAGCCCCGGGCGGCGCTGATGCCGGGGCGAGGGGCGGCGGCTCCAGCTCGATCGCGTCGGCTGAAACCGTGATTGATATTACGGTTGCGGTGAGACTGGTGGCGTCGGACGGGAGCGTGATCTGGGCGACCACGCTGGAAAGCAACAACACGACCGGGATGGGGCCGGTTGAGAATGTTGCGGAGGCAATCGTGACGCAATTGCAGAAGGACATTGCGAAACTTCCGCCGCCAGCGCAGCCGAAGTAAAAGTTGAATCGGAGTGGTGGGGCTGGGGAGAGTCGAACTCCCGGCCCACGGTTTAGGAAACCGTTGCTCTATCCATCTGAGCTACAGCCCCACGGAGTGATCAGTTTAACGCAAGCTCTTGCGGATTTCTCCTGCTACCGGGCGTTGATATGGGGTAAGTTAAATGCCGGCTGATACAGCGCGTTGCTTGTCGAAGGCGGCTCTTTGTGGCATTGCGAAGAGACAATGAAACCTGAACTGCTCAAACGGATTACCATCGAGCCGGACAAGTGCGGCGGACGTCCCTGCATCCGCGGAAAACGCATGCGCGTGGTGGACATTCTGCAATTGCTCAGCTCAGGCGCTCCATTTGAGGAAATCCTTGCCGACTACCCGTTCCTGGAGCGGGACGACATATTGGCGGCGATAGAATATGCAGCGTTGCAGACCGACCATGTCGTGCTTCAATCGGCGTGAAATTCCTGGTGGACAACCAGCTTCCGAATGCATGAGTCGAGCTTTTGATTAGGCGTGGGTACGAGGCCCGTCACGTTGTGGAGGTAGCGCTCGATGAAGCGATTGATTCGGAAATTTGGAAGTTTGCAATAGAAAAAGGATATGTGCTGATCACCAAAGATGAGGATTTTTCACAGCGGGCCTCGCTCCCGAACGCATCGGTGGAGGTCGTGTGGGTTCGACTGGGAAATTGCAGGAAAGACGTTTTACTGGCTGCGTTCGATTCTGTGATGTCTCAAATGCATTCTGCGTTAGAAGGTGGGAATCGCGTTATCGAGATCCGCTGAAAACATTTGTAGAGTCCGCTCAATAAATAGTCACTCTGCTCCAGAATTTCTACCCAAGCGCGGGCATCCGTCGTAGCATCCATCGGCGAGAATCGTGGCTACTGAAAACAATTTCGCGCTACCGCAGGCGGGCGTGCGCGCGACGAATGTGCGCTGGGCGATCATGGGCTGGCTCACGCTGGTCCAGATGCTCACCTACCTTGACCGGCTGAACCTGAGCATCGCCGGAAAATACATTCAGGACGAATTCTTTTTCAGCACGCAGACCATGGGCTGGATTTTCAGCGCGTTTCTGCTGGGGTACGCGGTGTGCCAGATTCCCGGCGGCTGGTTGGGCGACCGATTCGGCGCGCGCAACATGCTGACCGCGGCGATTTTATGGTGGTCGGCGTTCACGGCGCTGACGGCGATTGCGCCGCAATTGCAGCAGTCGCTGCACGTGGCGCAGTGGCTGGGCGTGGCGGGGTCGCTGATGATCGTGCGATTTCTTGTGGGCGTGGGCGAAGCGGCGAGCGCGCCGAACGCGAACAAAATTGTGTCGCGCTGGATGGGCGCGTCGCACCGCGCGACCGGGACAAGTTTTACCTTGCTGGGGATTGGACTGAGCGGGGCGATGACGCCTGCGCTGATCGCGTGGATGATGCAACGCTGGGGATGGCGTTCATCATTCGGGATTTGCGGCGCGCTGGGAATTATGGTGGCCGTCGCATTCTACTGGTTTGTGACGGATAGGCCGGAGCAAAACCCGCGCGTAAATGCGGCGGAGCTGGCGTTGATTCATGCGGGGGAGACAAGCGAAGCGGCGGGGTCGCGCGTTTCGATGGAAAAACGCAAGGCGCCGTGGGGCAAGATGCTTTCGAGCCCTTCGGTGTGGGCGCTGCTCATCGGTTATTTCTGCCAGGGATATCCCATCTACATTTTCCACACCTGGTTTTTCATTTATCTGGTGCGCGTGCGCGGGCTTTCGATTTCGCAGGGCGGCTTGTGGGGCGCGACTCCGTATCTTTCGATTGCGCTGCTCGCGCCGCTGGGCGGGCGCTTCTCCGATTACGCGGTGCGGAGATTCGGCAAACGGCGCGGGCGGCAATATGGAGTTTGGATTGGGATGCTGGCGTCGGCGGCGCTGCTCTGGTTCGGCAGCAGCGCGGCAAACCGGTGGACGGCCATCGCGCTGCTCGCGGCGAGCAGCGGGTTCAATTTATTTGCCGCGGCGAGTTTCTGGGCAGCGTGCATTGACCTGACTCAGGAATTCACGGCTTCGCTATCGGGATTGATGAACACGTTCGGAAATTTGGGCGGCTGGCTTTCGCCGATATTGACGGCTTATATTGCCACGCGTTTTGGCTGGCAGCGGGCGCTCGGGTTCGCCGCGGTGATTACGCTTGTCTCGGCGATCTGCTGGATTTTCGTGGATGCTTCAAAAGAGATTGAAAAGCCCCAACTTCGCGTCTTCCCCTTTGAGTGATCCAAAGCACATGCGTTTGTGACGCGTGTCGCAGTCCCCTGATTCGCTATAGCGCACGATGATTATGAGAGGAGGTGGCCAATGTTCACTACGGAGATCAAGACTCGCGTTTCGATTAAGAACGTGTTGTTTGCAACCGATTTTTCACCCGTATCCGAGGCCGCCTTTCAGTATGCAGAGGCTATTGCACGGAAATTTGGCTCCAAGTTGCATGCAGTACATGTTGTTCCGCCACAAGCATATAAATACGTGCCTGGCGGAGGAGGGGAAGTTCCGTGGGATATAGACGAGCACCAGGCAAAAGAGGAGATGGAGCACCTCGAGGCCCGGATGACCGGAATCCCCCACGATGCCTTGACGGTGCGCGGTGAAATTGCGGATTCGATTCACATTCTGATCGTAGAAAAGAATGCCGATATGCTGGTCGTGGGCACGCACGGACGGAGAGGACTGGCGCGCGTCCTGATGGGGTCCGTGGCAGAGCGCATCTTCCGGCAGGCGCCATGCCCGGTGTTGACGGTTGGGCCAAAAGTTGCGTCTGACGCGCCGCGCGAAATCGAGTTCAACCGAGTACTTTTCGCAACGGACTTCAGCGAAGCTTCACTGGCGGCTGCGCCTTATGCATTTTCACTGGCGCAGGAGTTTCAGGCGCGGCTGACGTTGATGCATGTGGTCGCGCTGCCACTCGATCCGATGGAATCGCATCAGGTAATCCTGTCGGAGCGGGAAAAGAAGCTCCGCAACCTGCTGCCCGCAGAAATCGACCTTTGGTGCAGGCCGGACTATGCCATTACGTTTGGCGATGCGGCTGAGAACATTCTGAAGCTTGCCAAAGAGCGAGAGGCGGACTTGATCGTACTTGGCGTAAGGGGCGCGGGTGGAGCAGTTGGTGTGGCAACTCATGTGGCGGATGCGGTGGCACATGAAGTGGTGTGCCAGGCGAAGTGCCCGGTGCTGACTGTACGTGGGTAACAGACGGCGGGTGGCGCTCTTTCGGGTCGAGAGTGTGGCTGTCGGCTGGAAGTAAGGGGCCTCGGCTGATAAGGAAGATTTGAACTCCCTGCGAACGCTCAGCCGAGGCTCACCTTCATTTTTTTAGTAACCTCTCTGGTACAATCTTCAATTACTCCCCCGGACCGACATAATGGCGGAAACGGAACAGCCCCGGAATATCAAGCTGCGCAGGCGCCTACGCTACTGGCGCACGCGCTTGACCGAATTGCGCAAGCTCGGGTGGCGATTGGCGTCATCGCGGAGCCCTGTGCTGGCGCACATCATCCCGATCCGGCGCTGCAATCTCTCCTGCACCTATTGCAACGAATTCGACGATTTTTCGAAGCCCGTGCCGCTGGACGAAATGAAGCGGCGGATTGACAAGCTTTCCGAGCTGGGCACGGCCATTGGAACGCTCAGCGGGGGCGAGCCGCTGCTGCATCCCGAGCTAGACGACATCATCCGGCACATCCGGCGGCGTGGAATGATCGCGGGACTGATCACGAACGGCTATCTGCTGACGCCGGAACGGATCGAGCGGCTGAACCGGGCCGGCCTGAACCATTTGCAGATCAGCATTGATAATGTGCGGCCCGACGAGGTCTCCAAGAAAAGCTTGAAAACGCTCGATCAAAAAATAGAATTGCTTTCAAAATATGCGATTTTTCACGTGAACATTAATTCCGTGCTGGGCAGCGGGATCAACCATCCGGAGGACGCGCTTGAAGTGGCGCACCGGGCGCTGTCGCTCGGCTTTACGAGCACCGTCGGCATCATCCATGACTCAAACGGGCAGCTCCGGCCGCTGGGACCGCACGAGCAGGAAATATTTGAAGAGATTATGTCGCTCGGGAAGGAGTCCTACGCGCGCTTCAACAATTTTCAGCACAATATTGCACGAGGGAAACCGAACGAGTGGAGATGCCGGTCCGGGGCTCGTTACCTCTACATTTGCGAGGACGGCCTGGTCCACTGGTGCTCGCAACAGCGCGGAATGCCGGCGGTGCCGCTGGCGACATATACAAAGGCAGACCTTCGCCGCGAATATTTCACGGAGAAACCTTGCGCGCCGTACTGCACGGTTTCATGCGTGCAGCAGGTGGCGATCTTGGACAACTGGCGCGGCGTGCAAACGCTAAAGCCGAAGGCGCAGCCGCCCCATCCCAGTTCGATTGTGCCGCTTTCGAGCATTGAAGTGGCCGCACAATCCCGGGCGGCGGATTCATCTTCCCGGTGAATACATTCCTACGTCTAAATCTTGAATGGATTGATAATCGCGACGCCCAGGGCTTCAAAATCCTTTTGATTGCGCGTGGCGACTACGAGATCGTGTACGCGCGAAGTTGCGGCGATCATCATGTCCTCAAGATGATGGTCCGGCCTGCCTTGAGCGAGACGCGCGCATTCGCGGAAGCATCGCGCGTCCATTGGTAAGACCTGAAAGGAAGCCGCCACTTGGTCCACCCACGTTTCGATCTCGTGAGCCTTCATCAAATCTTGTCCGCGCCTACGCTCGATGCCTGCCTGCAATTCGCCTAGCGTGACCGCAGAGAGATAAATCTGCTCTTCCCCCAGGCCATTTAGCCACTGGATCACGGCGCCATGCGGTTTTGGTTTTCGCAGTTCGGAAACGACATTTGTGTCGAGCAGATATCGCTTCATGAAAATTCGATGGGAGGGCGACGCTTCATCGTGCGCCGCTCGGGAATAAAGTCCTCGATCCGGGGTGCGGCTATGAGGAGCAGTTCTTTCAGGCCGGGACGGGCAGCCTCCTGCAACCGGCGCCACTCTTCGTAGGGCACGAGTACCGCCGCCTTTTCTCCCCGCCGTGTGACGACCTGTGGACCTTTTTTGATAGCGTCATCGAGAAACTTGCTAAACCGCGCTTTCGCATCATGCACCTGCCAGAATGCCATACGCCACCTCTCCATCTCATAATATGACTAGTCTTATGACTAGTCAATATGAAGAATGCGTGCGTGCTCCTCCATACGCTTGAGGGCCGGACCACCGGCGACCTGTCCTTCGCCTCAATTCGAAGTCTTAACCCTTGGGCAAAGACGGCAAGGGGCCTCAAACGGTTTATTTATAAGGAGTTAGCGGTACTGTTGCGTACGCGGAACACTGTACCTCAGCGTGATTGACGCTCCCCAAATGGGAAGCTAGTTTAAAATCACGGGCGTTTCTGGATAGTCTCTACTTGCCGATTCGCCGCCGGGCGCCGCGTGGTTTCCCGCCAGTTTCCGCGCAGCGCTGGAAAAACTTCGCATGCATTCCGCCTGCAAGGCGGCACGTCCCTTCCCCGCGAGGGAATGAGGGCGCGGCGCTGCCCCAATTATCGTGACGACTCAAACCAAAGCCGGCCGCTACCAGCTCATCGCTGAGCTGGGGCGCGGCGCTATGGGCGTGGTCTACCGCGCGCACGATCCTGTGATAGGGCGGGAAGTCGCCGTCAAGACGATGCACTTGATGGTCGGCGACAGCAATCTTTCCCGCGCCGAATTGATCCAGCGATTTCAGACCGAAGCGCGCGCCGCGGGCATCCTGACCCATCCGAACATCGTGGTTGTGTACGATGCGGGCGAAGAAGCCGGGCTTTTTTTCATCACCATGGAATTGGTCGAAGGGCGCAGCCTGCAAGCGCTGCTGGAAGGCGGGCAGGCGTTTCCGATGCCGCGCGCGATTCGGATTCTATCGCAGGCTTGCTCCGCGCTCGACTATGCGCACAAGCACAACATCGTTCACCGCGACATCAAGCCCGCGAACTTGATGCTGACGGATGACGACACGCTGAAGATTACCGACTTCGGGACCGCGAAGATCCTCCGATTCAACGTGACGCAGACTGCGCACGTAATCGGCACGCCGTCTTATATGTCGCCCGAGCAGATTAAGGGCAAGCCGGTGGACGGCCGGTCCGATATTTTCGCGCTGGGAGTGATCCTCTACGAAATGGTGACCGGCGAAAAACCGTTCCCCGGTGAAAACATCACCACCGTAATTTTCAAAATTATCAATGAGGAGCCCATCCCGCCGCGGAAGCTCGATCCTTCGATCCATCCCGGCCTGAGCGCCGTGATCACCCGCGCTCTGGCGAAGGAGCCGACGGCACGCTTCCAGAATTGCGCTGAGATGCTCGCGGCCTTGCGCAATTACCGGAACTTCGGCGGCAAGCACGCAGAGGATCCACAGGCGACGATTCCTGACAACTTTGGACAATCCAGCTACGCATCGTATCCGGCCCCGCCATTTCCCTCACCACCCCCCACGGTACCGTTGACGGCCATGGGCCACACAGTTTATGAGCCCCCGAAGCCCCGCCGGTTCTGGCCGTCATTCTGGCTGACGATATTCCTTCTCGGAGTGATTGGCGTGACCGGATATTACGTGCTGCCGAGCGCGCGCGATGTTTGGAGCGTGGTGAAAACGAACGTGACGCATCCCGCGAATCCTCCGAAGACCGCGCCTACCGTGGCGCCACCTGCAAACCCCGGTCCGGTCGCGCCGCCACGGAGCAGGTCTGGAAATCCATCGGGAGTTTCCCCCTCGAACAAAATGCCAGCGACTTCAAACCTGAGCAGCGCGCCTCCGCAAAAGGCGAAGGTGGATGCGGCGGATGAGACTGCGAAGGATTCCGCAGCATCAACGGGCAGGACCAGCGCGGCTCCAGCGCCGCCAGCCGGCTCACAACCCGCTGATCTCGTAGCGCCTTCTGTTGCGGCCCTGATCGGTTTGAAGGAAAAAATCGAGAGGAAGCTGACTGACGCCAATCTTGCCGAGCGCGTTCACGTCAGCGTTGAGGGGGATGGTTTGATCCTGGATGGACGGCTGCATCCAGCCGAACATCAAATGCTGGTGAACCAGTTGCGCCAACTTCCGGACTGGGCGCACGTCACCGATGACATTCTTTATGACAACACGCCGATCGCGACTCCCACAGGCGCGGCAGGCGCGCCCGCGGCGGGCACGGGAGTCACCATCACCAGCCAGCCGGACCACGCATTTATTTTCATAAACGGCGAGCGGCAGGAAAGCACGACGCCCGCGACGCTCTCGCTTGCGCCGGGCAAATACAACGTGATTATTCGCGAGCCGAATTTCGCACCTTATCTTTCACAGATTGAAGTGAGGCAAGGGGAGACGGCGCACGTAAACGTCTCATTTACCGGACGCGAACATGGCGAAGGCGCGACGATGGGATTCGTCAATGTGACTTCCACTCCGCCGGGCGCGGAGATCCGCGTGGATGGCAAAGCCACCGGTCAGCGCACGCCCGCGCAAATCGAAATGACGGCCGGCCAGCACACGATCGCACTCTGGTCCGGAGGCAAGGTCTTGTATCGCCGAAATGTAATCGTCGAGGCGAATCAGGTCGCGCAGTTCAACGGAACCGCACAGCAATAATTTTGAATCGATGACCGCAGGTTATCCCTTCCGCCACACCATTCGCGCAATCATTTGTGGCCAGTGCAATCTCAGGGCAGCTGTGGTCGTCCGGTAATGCTCGATTCGACCCGGATGCGTACCGTCTGAGGCTGAAGAATGGCGCACAACGCCCTGGCGAACCCCGTCCCCGCTGGCGGCTGCGTCGAATTCCTGAAAATGCCCGATGTGGATCGCGAGGGGCTATGCCGGCTGGTTCGACGACTGGCCTCCTGATTGAAAAAACTGTTGAATGGATTACTGCGAATTGCCGGCGGGGATGTAAGTAAGCACGCCGTGGCCCGGGACTCCCGCAGGCAGGGCGCGCAGCAGGTAAATAAACGGACGAGAACCGGTTGTCCGCATGTTTGACTCGATACGGAAATACCGCTCGCCGAAGTGAACGATTTTCCCCGCTTCCCAATGGTTTTTCGCGCGGGCCGCTTCGATTTTCAATTGCCAGTCTTCGCGCGCGTCATCCAAAGTTGCGAGATCCGCCACAACGGGATGCGCCACCTTCCAGACGCCCTGCCGCACCGAGCAAAAAAGCTGGTCCACGAATACGAGCAGCAAACTCCCCGCGTTTCCGCCGTGGGACTTTGCGTTGATGGCGCGCCAGATGCCATCGCAGAAGAAATAGACGGCGAGCCAAAGGACGAAGAGAGGCGCTTGAAACCAAATCCAGTATCCGAGCAAATTCACGCCAACCGCAACCTCGACAAATCCTGAAATGATTGTGGCGATTTCCCACAGGGCGAATTTCTGATTGAAGCCGCGGCCGCGCCACCTTTCCGGCAAAAAGGACATCGCAGGCCCGTAGAAACAGACCCACGCGAGGTGGGTGCGGATTTGCGAGAGGGTGGATTCCATCAATTCCAGTATAAGGAATGGGAAGGACCGACGGGTTTTCAACGAATAGTCATGTGGCGTAAAGCTAAGGGACGATCGTGTGAAACCGTGATCGAGGTCAAATCGCTTGGGATTGAATCGTCCGCCGGAATTTCAGCGGGATCAGGTGTTTTCCGAACCGGATGCGGAGGCAGCTTTCGCTGCCGGCGCATCGGAAGGCGCCACGTTTCCTTCAATCGTTGCAGCCGCCAGCGGTTCGGGCAAACTCTCCACAGGCTCGAGCGCTTCAATATCCTTCGTGCTGGCAACGCCCAGCTCGCGGAATTTATTCGCGCCGGGCATCAACCGTGAATTAAAGGAGCGCACGGATTTTGTGTACGCCTCATTCGCGCGCTCGAGCGAGCGGCCCACGTCGCCCAGGTATTCGGCGAAAACCGAGAGGCGATCGTAAAGGTCTTTGCCGAGCGCGCTGATCTTTTCCGCGTTTTCCGCTAGCATCTCCTGCCGCCAACCGTACGCCACGGCATAAAGAAGAGCGATGAGCGTCGTGGGGCTCGCCAGCATGATGTGGTTCGCGGAGGCCTCCTCAATTAAGGTGGGCATTTTTTCGAGCGCGGCGCTGAAGAACGATTCGCCGGGCACAAAAAGGATTACGTAATCCGGCGTCGGCTGAAATTGTTTCCAGTATTCCTTGCGCGAAAGTGACTGGATGTGGTCGCGCATCAGGCGCGCGTGGCTGAGGAGAGCCTGCTCGCGGTCTTCCGGCTCGCGTGCCGCGGCGGCGGCCAGGAATGCGTGCAACGGGACTTTCGCGTCGACGACGATTTGCCGCCCGCCGGTGAGGTGGACGATCACGTCCGGCCTCTGCGAACCGCCATCTTCGGTTTGCGCGGATTGCTGCTCGTCAAAATCGCAATGTGCGGTCATGCCGGCAAGTTCGACGGCGCGGCGCAGAGTCAATTCGCCCCAGCGGCCTTTCACCTGCGGCTGCTTCAGCGAACTCGCGAGCGAACCCGTTTCATGCCGCAGCTCTTTGCTTGCTTCCGCGAGATGCTGCACCTGCGAACGCAATTCGCCGTACGCCTCTTGCCGCGACGATTCCACCTGCGAGAGCCTGTCGTTCAAGCTGCCGAGCGTATCGCCAAGCGGCTTCACCATCCCCTCAATGGCCACCTTGCGCTGGTCGAGGTCGCCAAGCGCTTCACCGCGCAGCGATTCAAATTTGGCGTTGGCCAAGTCGAGGAACTGCACCGAACTTTTTCCGAGCGCCTCGGAGGCGATCGCGGAAAACGCGTCGGAAAGTTGCACGCGCGCCTGGTCAAGCAATTTCCTCTGCTCTTCGAGATTTTCGCGCGCCTTCTGCGCGGTGGTTTCCGCGCTCACGCGCCGCTGCGATTCCTGATCGAATTTTTCGCGCAAGACGTCGCGTTCGGCCTTCACTTCGAGCGACTGGCGGCGCAACTCCGCTTCCACCGACTGGCGGCCGCTGGCTTCCGCCTCAAGCTCGCGGATGCGCGAGGAAAGTTCGCGCGCCTGCACACGGCTCCAGAACCACGCGAATGCCGCGCCGACCACGAATAACAGGAATGCGATGGCAATCGTAAAGGGGGTTATCGGGAACGCTTCGCTCATGGCTGCCTCTTCTTCCTAAATCTGCCGTGCAAAATCGGCACTACTAGATCGGCTGGGTTGACGGATTCTAGCATACGCCCATACGCAGGGCGCCGCACGCGGCCACTGGTCAAAATTCCTCGCACCACCAGCCGGTTCACCGCGCTTCGGGCGCCAGCTTCACGCTGACGGAAAATTCCTTGGACTGGAGCGCGCGCATTTGAATCACCGCCTGGTTCCGGATGCCGCCGCTCGACCTCACGCGCTGAATATTTCCCCCCGTTAACGCGATCACATCCGGCGTCCGGTTCTCAACCGCGAGCAGGAGTTTCTCCTCCGTCCCGCGAACGCTTACAACCAGATGATTTCTTTTCCCTTCTACGATTGGGATCGCTTGCGGCTCGACAGCGATCGAAACAAACGTCAACGCCGCAGGTTTGCTTCTTCTCCCGCCGGCTTCAACTTCCAATGCCGCCGCGCCCGGCACTTCGTTCGGCCCGGCCACAATTACCAGCGAAGCCGGTGACGCCGCGAGAACAAGCGAGGGCTGGCCGCTAATAAAGACTTCGTTCATATCGGCGTCTCCGCGGAACCCCGTCCCGCGCACGTCGATTCGGCCGCCCAATTCCGTGAAACGCGGAACTTGAGAAATGGCAACTTCGGTGGGCGATGTGGAAGAACCGGAGATTACTTCCGCCGCGCCAGCTGGGTTTGCGACGGAGTCCGCGCCGGCATAAACGTGCACCTCAAATTTTCCCGGCGCGGATGTAACCACAAATCTTGCGCGCCCGGTCGCATCGGTGGTGATCTGACGCCCATCGGACAGGCCAACGTTTACGCCGGCAAGCAGCCGGCCTTCCCCATCCAAAATGGCGAGCGTCGCCGGCTTGCCGGTTTCAAGCTGCGGCGGCAGCACAATTTGCACCGCGGAGAGATTACGCTGCTGTTGTAAATTCGGATTTTGCTTCGCCGGAAATCCCGACGCCGCGAGCGCCGCAAAAATACAAACCGCCGCGGCAATCACCGCGGCGGCTGCTCTTGCTCTTGGCATGGCGCAATTCTATCGCGGCTTCAGCCTCGCCGCGAGCGTCAACCGAACTATTCCCGCATCAGCCACGCAAAGTGCTATTGCGGAGTCCCCGCGGCAGTCGAAGCCGGCGTCGCCGCAGGCGGATTCTTCACCCATTTATCGAACCAGTTGAGCTTCTCCCACAGCACGTGTTCGATCGTTTCCTTTGAGGCGTAGCCGTGCGCTTCGAGCGGGAGGGTGACGTATCGCACCGTCCCGCCATTACCCTTGATTGCGCGATACATTCGCTCGGACTGAATCGGGAATGTCCCGGGGTTGCTGTCCGCTTCACCGTGAATCAAGAGGATCGGAATCTTGATCTTGTCTGCAAACATAAACGGCGACATTTTCATGTACAGGTCCGGAACCTGCCAGATCGTCCTGCGCTCATTCTGAAACTCAAACGGAGTCAGCGTGCGGTTGTATGCGCCGCTTTCCGCAATCGCCGCGCGGAATAAGTCCGAATGCGTCACCAGGTTCATCGTCATGAACGCGCCGTAACTGTGTCCCCCGACGCCAACGCGAGTCGGATCGATCACACCCATGTCGCTTGCCTGCTTGATCGCCGCGGTGGCGTCCGCAACAATCTGCTCGATGTACGTATCGTTTGCGTTCGCGATATTTCCATTCGCGGCGACCACCGGCATGGCGTTGTCATCATCCAGCACGACGTAACCATCAAGGAGGAAGAACAGCTCGGAATATCCGCGCATGACCGTGAAGCGATATTTTGACCCGGTGATCTCGCCCGCGACATCTGCGCTGGCGACCTCGCGCGGGTAAGCCCAGAACACCGCGGGGTACTTCACGCCCGGCTTGTAATCAACGGGCAGGTAAACCCACATGGAAAGCGGGATTCCATCCGCGCGCTTGTACTGCACGAGTTCCTTGTGAATGCCGCGAATTTCCGGCTGCGGATCGGTAAACTTTGTAAAGGCTTTCGCGTCCGTCGCGCCCGCGGTGCGAATGAAATAATTCGGCGGGTCCGTGGGAGTTTCGTGGCGGGTCATCAATCGCGATCCATCCGGAGCAAGCAACGCCACAACCGTCTCATACGCCTCCGCGGGGCATTGGAACAAACGCTCCGACTTCTGCGTCCGAATGTTGAAGCGATCCAGGAATGGATGGTCTCCATCCGGCCCCGCGCCCGTCCCTTCGAGGAAGATATTGTCGCCCACTTGGCGCACCGCGCCGTGGCCGTTGGGAAGTTCGCGCATCATGGGATTGCCGGGATTTTCGTAGCGCCTGTCATTGCTCAAGTCCCACACAAGCTTCATCGTCCCGGCGGGATTTGCCGGGTCGAAGAAAAATACGCGAGTGTGCCGCGTGCGGCTGTTGGTGTCGCGCAGGATTGCAAAGTCCGCGCGCTCGCCCCAGGAAATTCCACCGAACCGCTGCTCCGTCCGCAGCAATTCCGAGGGCTGCCCGGTGAAGGGCGCCTTGATCCACATGACTTTGTCGTGTTGCGGCACCTGTTTGCGCGAGTCGCCACCGTCCAACGCTTCCACCCAAGTGAGCGTCGCCGGATCGGTCGATTTCCAGGTAATGTCCCTCGGCCAGAGCGGCACATGTCCGCTTGGCAGGTTATCTTCCAACGGCATACTCGCAACTTTGTAAACGGCCTTTCCGTTGAGGTCCCACACCTCGATGTCGCGCGGGAAAGACGAATACGTCAGCAGAAAGGAGTAGTGGCCGTCCTGCCGGTGAAGCCGCGTCACCAGAATGTGCTTCCCGTCCGGAGACGGATTCGCGCCCGCATAAAGCCCGGGCTTGCCAACCGGCGTAATTTTTCCACTCGCCAGGTCCACGGTTGCAAGCTGCGAACGCGCGTAGTAATCGAACACGTCCTCGTCGTGCGCATTCATCAGCAAATCCTCAAACGTTTCCACCGCCGTCGCACGGCCCGAGCTTTCTTCGATGTGCGGGCCCACTGGGACTTTCGGCTCGGCGGGGGGATGCATCGTCGCGCGGTCCGCCGGCACAGTTTTGCAAAGCATTTGCGTGCTGCCGCCGAGCCAATCGCATCCGCCGACTCCGCCGCCACCCCCGCGGCCGCCTCCTCCGCCCGGAAGAACGGTGTTGACCTGCAATCCTTGAATTACGTGCGCCGCTCCCGTGGAGTCGCCAATCCATACCAGAGTCGCTGTGCGTGTCGTTTGCGTGAAAAGGAAATGCTTGCCATCAGGCGACCAACGTGGCGCGCCAAATCGCCCGCCCGCGGGAAGCGCAATCCTGTGCTCGCTGCCGTCGGACACGCGCTTTAACACGAAACCAGCAACGGCCGGCGGAGTGTGCGGCGCACTCGTCAGGGGATTGATGCGCAGACCCGCGAGCCGCAGCATCGGCTCGGCCATCTCCGCGATCGTCGGCGCCCCAAGCGAGCGATATAACACGACATAATCGCCCGAAGGGCTGACGCTTCCCGTGGGCACCGCCGGTGCGCTCAAGACTTTCTCAATATTTGCCGGCGGCTTCTGATACTGCGCCTCCACCGGGGCCCCCAAAAACGCCGCGCCCAACGCTATGCACACGGCGGCAATTGCCGCCACTCGAATCCGGTCCGCGCTCTTCGCGCACAAAATTCCACTCATCGACGCACCTCCATGGCGAAGTCTGCCACTTGAGTGTAATGGATGGCAACCACGATCGGGGTGAAAGACGAGCCGAGGCGGATTCCGGTTTCGCGGGCCGCGACCGGCAAACAGGAGTTAGGAAGTCTTGCGCATGCGCTGGTAAATCTTCGCGTCCACGAACAGATTGAAGAGCGCCGGGTCCAGTTCCTTATCCCGGACGGACATTTCCAGGATCCCGAGCGCGCGCTCCGCGGAAACCGCCTTCTTATATGGCCGGTCCGACGCCGAAAGTGCGTCAAAAATATCGCACACCGTCATAATCTTGGCCTGGACCGGAATTTCGTCGCCCTTCAATTGATACGGGTAGCCCGTGCCGTTTAATTTCTCATGGTGCGCGCGAGCGATTTTCGGAATGCCGCGGATTTCGCGCGTCCATGGAATCTGCATCAGGAAATTGAAACTGTGAACGACGTGCGATTCGATCTGCTGTCTTTCCGCGGGGTCCAGGCTCCCCTGTGGTATCGAAAGAAAACGAATCTCCTCCGCCGTCAAAAGGTTTCGCTGCAATCCGCGCGGGTCCGGGAAAGTGGCCCGGCCAATTTCAATCAAGCGGTCAAAATTCCCTTCGGGAAGCACGGTCGGCTCGTTGGCCTGCAATACAAATTGAAAAGCATCATCCAGTTCCGCCAATTTTTCGCGGAACTCGCGCTCGAGATTTTCGATCTCGATCTGCGCGCGCTCCGTGCCGCGCCCCAGTACCGCTTCGAGCTTTTGTTTCTCATACCGCGCTTCGAGCTCCTTGCGCACGTAATCAAACCTCGTTTCCACCACCGTTAATTGCGCGGGATAAAGTTTTTTCGCTTTGACGAGCACTTCCTCTTTCACCGCGACCTTGCCGAAATCGTGCAACAGCGCAGCGTAGCGGATCTCCTTCATCTGCTCGTGTGAAAACCGCACTTGCGCGTATGCGCCCGACTCCGCTCGATCCACGGCCTCCGCCAAACCACAGGTCATCTCCGAAACGCGATAGGAATGTCCGGACGTCGTGGGATCACGCTGCTCGATGGCCGTTACCGCCGCCTGCACAAACCCCTCAAACAGTGTCTCGATATCCTGATAGAGCTTGCTGTTCTCATAGCTGACCGCGGCCTGCGATGCGAGCGACATTGCGAACTGCACCGCGCGCGCCCCGAATGGCTGGACGATTTGCCTCGTGATTGCCGCTGTCTTCAACTTTACCTGTGGATCGCGCTTCGAATTGATGAGCTGCAATACTCCCAGCACTTCTCCTTTCGCGTTCTTCATCGGCAGCGTCAGCAGCGACCGTGTGCGGTATCCGAATTGCCGGTCAAACTGTGTGTTCAATTTGTAGGGAGCGGAGGCCGGGACGCGATAGGCGTCCCGCAAGTGAAGCGCCTCCCCATGCAGCGCGACGTAGCCCGCAATGGACTCCTCCGAAATCGGCATCGTCAGTTCCCGCTTCGGAAGTTCCACGCTGTCGTTCTGCGAAAGCTTGAATCGGAGATATCGATGCTCAACGCCGGATGACTTCCCGTCCGCCCGTTTTTCTTCCACCAGGTAGATTGAGCCGGCGTCCGCGTTTGTCATTTCGCGCGCCTTGGTCAAAATCATTTCGAGCACTTCGTCCGAGTCATGCATGGACGAAAGCGCGATCCCGATCCGGTGAAGTTGGTCCATTTCTTTCCCGGTCCGCGCAACTTCGTCTTTGGCGGCGGCGCGCTGTTCCGCGAGTTCAAGGCTCTCAAACGCTGTCGCCACTGTTTTCTCAACAAGCGCGCGCGACGCGTTTCGCGGCAGCCACGCGAACCACTCCGCAGCACGTGCCCGCGCAGGCGCCTGCGCTCCAATCGTCCCGAGAAAACGGATTGAAGTGAATTTCTTGCTGAATACTCGAAGGCGTTTCATGTCATCCCGTGCGGGATCTGCCACGCAAACGATGTGGTTTTTGCTTTGACTGCCTATTTTCTGGAGATCGGTTGCAGCCGGGATGTCAGTGCGAATCTTGTAGCGTTTCTGCAGCCATCCGGCCCAGCGTCTATGGACACTTCCCGGTGTGAACCATACGTGCTTGAGAGAGGGCATGGACCCGGATCGCTTTCGAACGAATTCAGTATAGCCAATCGCCAGATGCCGGATAGCACTACCTCTCGCGTTTGTATCCCGGCTGTCACCCCGGCTTGCGAACGGTGCCTCGCTTTGTTAGCCTGCCAGCCGGAAGAGGCCTCCTTTGCGCATGGATGTGGGTGCGCGCACCGATGTCGGGCGCGTCCGGGAAAACAACGAGGACGCGTTCCTTCGTGGTCGCCCCGATCAATCTTTTTATCGTCTCCGACGGAATGGGTGGCGAAGCTCACGGCGAAGTCGCGAGCGCCATCGCCGTCCAGACCATTGCCGAACATTGCCAGACTGACGGCGCGGATCCTTCCGCTCCGCTCGTCGGTGGGGCGCGCCCGGAGCTTTCCGCGCGCACGAACAGGCTGGCGAGCGCGGTCAATCTTGCGAACCGCCGCATTTATGAGGCCGCAGAGCGCGACCCCAGCGACCGAGGCATGGGCGCGACGGTCGTCGCCGCATGGCTCGACGAACTGAAGCTCAGCCTCGTGCACGTTGGCGATAGCCGCGTTTATTTGCTTCGCGCGGGCGCGCTTCAGCAACTGACCGCCGATCACTCGCTTGTTGCGGAACAAGTCCGCCGCGGCTACATCACTCCCCAGCAAGCTGAATTGAGCGAGTTGCAGAATGTTTTGACACGCGCACTTGGCCCGCACTATGACATCGAGATCGACGCTGCGGAACACACGCTGCAGCCCGGCGACACCCTCATCCTCTGCACCGATGGCGTCACGCGCATGGTCTCCGACGAGGAGATTGCGAGCACGCTTCTCACCACGCCCGGCGCGCAAGCCGCCGCGGATCGCATCATCGAATTGGCAAATGAAAACGGCGGCGTGGACAACTCGACCGTAATTATCGTCACCATCGCGCCCGAAAACGACGGCCTGCTCGACAAATTCAAACTCTGGCGGCACACATAGGACGTGCATCATCCTGGCCGAGTTTTAAAGATCAGGGTCCGACTCTAGCTCAAATCGATTCGCGGCGGCCGCCAACTTTTCCGAATCGCCCTCTCGACAATCAATATAAGTAATCGCCTGCAGCCAGTAAGGCAGCTCGTCGTCATTGGCAAGGGAGCATACGTAGAGGGGAAATAGAAACGTGTGATTTCGCCGCTTGTGCAGGAGCCGGGCAACGCTGAGCTCCTCCCGGCACTCCGGGCTCTTGAAATAGGAAGGGGAGAGGAGAGCAACCATCCTCTGACAGCTGCGCATCGCTTCGTCGATCTCGTTTTGCCACACCTTGCCGTTATTAATTGAGAGTCTGTAGTCAAACATTCGGAGTCCCGGCGTTCGCCCTCGCATTGCTTTCGAGACCTCAGTGGCCGCGGCCGCATCATGACTCGAAAAACTTAGAAATACGTGAAATCCCGCGGGCGCTCTTGCTTCTTCGGCGGGAGCCGGGACTTTTTTGATCTCTGCGAACACCGGCGTAAGCAAAGCCACGCGATCGGGATTCCGTTCGACAATTCTCAACTCGCGGATGGGCAAGCCGCGTTTCATCCACATTACCGCCGCGGTAACCAGCGCGCGCAACATTCGCGCGGGATCCTCGCCGATATTTCCCGCTGCTAGGATGGCCATCGCGACGGTCGCATCCTGCGTATCCGATAGAAAGGGGAAAAGCCCGCGGAATAAATTGCCGACAACTTCGCTGGGCTGGATTCCGAGAAAATGTGGCTCGAAACAGAGTATCCGCCGGACTCCCACCGTTGTGGAGTTTTCCGGCAATGTCTTGGATAACCAGAATCCGGCAGTGTCGCGCAAGTCGATGGCTTTGTTTTGGGAGAGCTTTTCTACTGACAACCCCTTCCGGTGCAACGCTCCAATGAGCGAAGATTGGGTCGGCACATAATCATTTTGAAAGGCCGATACAATCAGGAGATCAACCGGATCGTCGGCTGGAATGTCAGTCAGATCGCCCAGCCAAAACGAGACGGACCTTTCGCGACTTCCATCACTCACCGTGATGCTATCAATCTTGCGCATAGCGTTGAGTCTATAACGCCCATGCAATGTTCAGATAATATTCTGATAAACCAGCGCGGCCAATCGAACGCTCGTTCCCGCCTTCAAGCAGGGACAGAATGTTCTTTGGAGGCATCGGGAGGAGCAAATCGCATCAAAATTCTGCGCCAGACCTATCCGGGCGGCCAGCGCATCGCGCGTCCGCCGAGCAGATGCAAATGGAGATGGTCCACGGTCTGCCCCGCGCCCGCGCCATTATTGAAGATCGTTCTGTAACCACCCACAATACCGCGCACCGCGGCAAGCTCCTTTGCGACGAGCAGCACGCGCCCAAGCATCGCTGCGTCAGCGGGCTCCGCCTCATTAAGCGAAACCATGTGCTTGCGCGGACAGATCAGCAAGTGCGTCGGAGCCTGCGGATGAATATCTTCAAACGCGAAGATTTCGTGGTCCTCATATACGAACTTCGCCGGAATTTCCTTTCGCCCGATCTTGCAGAAGAGGCAGTCGCTCATCGCGGCTCACTTCCCGCGTGGGACGCGGCGACTGGCGCGTCATCCAGCCTCACCACAAAAGTTTGGAACCCCGTTTCGCTTTGCAGCTTTGTAGCAAGCTGCTGCGCCGCGCCTTCGCTCGCCACGCTGCCCACTCGCACGCGGAATAAATGGCCCGTCGGCGAATCATAATCCTGAATGAAAATCGGCGCATAACGCGGCCCGAGCTGGTTCCGCACGCGCACCGCGTTCGCGCGTTCGGCGAATGCGCCAATCTGCACCGAGAAATTTCCCGCCGCGATCGCGGGAGAACCGGAAAGAATCTCCACCTTCACGCGCGCCGTTCCCGTCCCGACCATGTCAATCTCTCTCGCCGCGGCAAGGGACAAATCAATAATCCTGTCTTCAACGAACGGCCCGCGGTCCGTGATGCGCACGTCCACATGCTTGCCATTCGCGAGATTCGTCACGCGCACGAGGGTGTTGAACGGCAGCGTGCGGTGCGCCGCCGTCAATTTATACATGTCGTAAATTTCGCCGTTTGACGCGCGCCGCCCGTGATACGGCACGCCGTACCATGACGCGATTCCCTGCTCCACTGGCGCGCCCGGCAAAACGGCAAGCGGCGCGCTCGGCCGCACGCGCGTACCTTCGTCTGAATTTCCGGAAGATGTCCCGGAGGCGGGAGGCGCCGTTGGCGGCGTCATGCTTGGCTGCGAGTTGTTCGCGGTAATGGAAGGCGGGCGATTTGCGGCGACGTTGTGTTGCCCGCACCCGATCACAAAGCACGCAACAAGAAACAGCGCGCCAATGAACACTTGTCGCGCCGAGTGCGTCTCCGGCTTCGTGCTTCTTTCGCGCCATCGGCTCAGGCGCCCGAACGCGCGCGGCGCTCCTCGAGTTCCTTCGCCATCTCCGCCATCTTCGCGGACGCCGTTTTCAGCGCGGAAATAATCTTCTTCTCCGCGGTCGGCCGGATTTCCTTCTCGACCACTTCCCTTACATGCTTCATCTCTTCATCGAGCCAGCGTCCAAAATCCTCAAAGTCCCTCATCGCCTGCCGCCTTTGCCCGCGCTTCACGCGGCGTTTTTTGATTTCAGCTATTATAGGCACGCGACGGAAACGCTCGCAAGGAGACTGCTTGCCGCTCTCACCCCGCATGCAGTGGAAGCTCGATCGCTTCCGCGACAGGATAAAATCATTTTTCGGCGGAGGCCAGCAGAACGCGCGCCCCCGCCTCTGCCCCTCCTGCGGCACGCTCGTTGGTTCATCGGCTACGAAGTGCCACGTCTGCGGCGCCAACGTCCGCTTCGGCATCGCCGCCGCCGGAAAATCACTTGGCCGGCTGCTCCCAACCAACTCCCCCGTCACCTATGCATTGATGACCGTTTGCTGCCTGCTCTACGGCATCAGCCTCCTGCTCACCATCAAAATTGGGGGGTCGCTCGCCCCGGAAGGCGGCGGCATCGGCGCGCTCTTCGGCATCGGGTCAATTGATCAACACGTCTCGATCGCGCTCGGCGAATCGATTCCCCTTCCGTATGTTCTAGGGTTGTACGAACCCTGGCGCTTCGTCACCGCTATCTTCCTCCACGGAAGCTTGCTGCACATTCTTTTCAACATGTGGGTGTTGATGGATATCGGCCCGATGGTCGAGGAGCTTTATGGGTCGGCGCGCTACTTCGCGCTTTTTATCGTGACCGGCGCAGTGGGCTTTGTCGCCAGCTCCGTTATCGGACATTTCAGTGTTGGCGCTTCGGGCTCGCTTCTCGGACTCATCGGCTTGCTCATCGCCGCCACCACGGGGCGCAAGAGCGCCGGCGCGCAGATGATTCGTGCGCAGTTGATTCGCTGGGTCGTATACATCCTCATCATCGGTTTTGTTTTCAGGGGTCTCGGCACGGACAACGCCGCGCACATCGGCGGCCTGGCCGCGGGCTTCGGCCTCGGCAAAATTATTTCTGACCGCCCGCCTTCCGGCCCCGACGAGCAGCGCCGCGCGCGCGCCGTCGGCTGGGCGACCGCCGTCGTCGTCCTCGTCTGCTTCGGATTCATGGTGGCGTTTTTTCTCAGCCCCGGCTCGCCGCTTTCACGCTGAAAGCCGCCGCGCCACCACGATGCTGTAGTGCAATCCCGAAAATGTTGTGATCCCCGCCACCGCGTATTTCAGAAACATATGCACGTGAGTAAGCGCGATCGCCGGAAACGCCGCCTGCGTCACTGTCGCGAACACCAGCACGATTTGCAGAAACGTCGTCCACTTTCCGTAAATCGTCGGCGGAAATGGACGGTAGCCCACCACCAGAATAATCACCACCGCCGCCGTCAGCATCAACACGTCGCGCGTAAGCACCACCGTCGTCAGCCACCAAACAATTTTCCCTTTCAGTGACAGCACCAGGAACGACGACGACAGCAGCAATTTATCCGCAATCGGATCCAGATACGCGCCCAGTGCCGTGCGCTGATTCAAATGTCGCGCAAGCCATCCATCTAATCCATCGCTTACCGCCGCAAGGAGCAGCACCGCCAGCGCCCACTTGTAATGCTCGTTCATCACCAGCACGAGGAATAGCGGCAGGAATCCAAGCCGCAGAAACGTCAGCTGGTTCGGCACGGTTAAGAATTTGGGAGGCTTGGGAGTTCCCGTCATCGCAGGTCAGACAAAAAGATCCAGGTACTCGCGGATCGAGCGCCCCGCTCGTTTCTCAAACATCGCGGCCACCGACGGGATCGACCCGGTCGGCTCGTCCAGCGCCACGCGTTCAATTCGTTGCATCGGCAAAAAAACTGTCGGCAGCCCCACGCGCGCGCCATCCGGCTCCAGCACCTGCCGCACAAAATCATCAAACGAATTCAAATCGATCCCGCGCACCGTCACGCCCGCCGGCTGAAGCTGTATCAACTCGCCCCAAATTTTTTCCTTAGGCGTGTGCAAGCTAACAATAACAATGGAATGCGCGTCCACTCGGTTCCCTTCTTGTCTCTACCTGACTCAGCTCTCGATTTATTTCCCTGTTTTGTATCTCGAGCTCATATCCCTTGTTTGTATTCCTGGGTCGTATTCCTGGTTCGTATCAGGGCACGGCTTCAGCCGTGCCGAATTGCCGCTGAAATCAAGGGGTTTTAACCCCTGACCCCGTCCATCCTAGCGCATCAACTTCGCGCCGTCATCTTTCAGGGTGGGTGCCCCACGCGCCGTATTTGCGTGTGGGGCTTTTGCCTTCAGGTCTGCCTGTCCCATATTCCGTCATTCCGAGCCGCTTCGCAGGCGAGGAATATCCCGGCGAGCAGTTCCCGCCGGGGGTTTCCTCCCTTTCCGCCCTACTCCATCTCCCTCAATTCCCCCGCAATCTTCAGCCGCGCCTCCGTAACCCCCTGCACCATCTCCGCCGACACGCCCTTCGCAACCTCCCGCAGCACCAATCCCTCCGGCGTCACCTCAATCACTCCCATCTCCGTAATAATCAAGTCCACCACGCCCACACCGGTCAGCGGCAGCGTGCACGCCTTCAAAATTTTCGGCTTGCCGTCGCGCGTTGCGTGTTCCATCGCGATAATCACGCGACGCGCCCCCGCCACCAAATCCATCGCGCCGCCCATGCCCTTCAACATTTTCCCGGGGATCGCCCAGTTCGCCAGATTCCCGCGCTCATCCACCTGCAACGCGCCCAGCACGGTCAGGTCAATGTGCCGCCCGCGAATCATCGCGAAGGATTCCGAGCTGGAAAAATAAGACGTCCCCGCAATCTCCGTCACCGTTTCCTTCCCCGCGTTAATCAGATCGGGGTCCTCTTCGCCTTCCCACGGAAATGGCCCCACGCCCAGCATTCCGTTTTCCGACTGCAGCACCACCTCCATGCCCGCCGGAATGTGATTCGCCACCAGCGTAGGAATCCCAATCCCCAAATTGACGTAAAACCCGTCGCGCAACTCCCGAGCCACGCGCCGCGCAATAAAATCCGTTTTCGAAAGCTCGCCACTAGCCACTACGCCACTAGCCACTGGCTTCTTCCTCACTGTTCTTTTCTCAATCCTCTTCTCATAATTCGAGCCCTGAAAAATCGCGTTCACATAAACGCCGGGCGTGTGAATCTCATCCGGCTTCAACTCGCCCAGCTCCACCAGTTGCTCGACCTCCGCCACCACATAATCCGCCGCGGCCACCATCACTGCGTTGTAATTCCGCGTCGTCTTCCGAAACACCAGATTGCCCCAGCGGTCGCCCTTCCACGCCTTCACAAACGCGAAATCGCCGCGCAGCCCGCGCTCCATCAGGTGCGGACGCCCGTCAAATTCGCGCACCTCTTTTTTCTCCGCCACCAGCGTGCCCACGCCGGTCGGCGTGTAAAACGCGGCGATGCCCGCGCCGCCCGCGCGCAACCGCTCGGCCATCGTGCCTTGCGGATTCAGCTCGACCTCAATCTCCCCGCTCAGCACGAGCTGCTCGAATAATTTATTTTCGCCCACATAAGTTGCGATCATCTTCTTGATCTGACGCGTCTGCAGCAGCAACCCAATCCCGAAATCATCAAGCCCGGCGTTGTTGCTCACAACCGTAAGATTTTTTGTCCCGCGACGCCGCACCGCCGCAATCAAATTCTCCGGTATCCCGCAAAGCCCAAACCCGCCCATAAGGACGGTAGCCCCGTCATTTAGTTTTGCGATTGCAGCGTCTGCGCTGGCTACACGTTTGTCCATTCACCTCTCTCCGACGTTATGATGCGACATCACTCTTAATAATGCCACCAGGCCTGCCATTGGATTGGATTGCCTTATTTGCTAGGCCCGTAACGAGCCTAAACCCGTCTGTTCCAGCCCACGTGAGTAATGCGACCTTCCAGGCTACATATCGAAAGTTTGCAACCCCTTCCTGCCTCTCCCAACATTGTTGGAGATTGGCTTAAGCTGAGACAAGCACTGGACGACGCCACTCTCGCGAGTCCTGCTAACCAATGCATGGTATTCTGAGCCGCGTACTTGACAGGGGGTTGGCGTGCCCAAAGGAGACAGCGTTTGCATAGATATTTTTTTGGCATGCTGTGCAGCAGTGCAGAAACATATCCTAATCCACCGCGCCAATAGACAAGACAAGGAATTCCATTTTCAGAATTGGTTCAGTGCGCGTCTAGACAAGCTAAAGCTTGCATATGACGCTCCGGCCCGCAACACATATCCAGATTTCCGCCTAGTCAAATTCACGGAAGGCTACGAAATCAAAGGCCTCGCGTTTCCGGGCCGTGAAGCGACATACGATTCAAATAGCCAAATCCCGACGGGGGTTCACAATGACAGGGAGATTTACTACCTCTTTGGGCGCTATCCAGCGGATCCAGACAAGGACGATTACCCAGTCATTGACTTTGTCATGTGTCACGGCGACTTCTTGAACGCTGACCATACCTATGTACACAAAAACAAGAGCGTAAGGGGCTTCGGAACTTACGGCGACATAATGATCCGCGACCGCAAGATGTATGTCGCCCCAACACCATTCGCCCTTACGACTGGCACCACTGGCCACCAAACATTGATCCTGCCAAGAAAGGCCAAGATTGATAAGCGCATAGTAAAGGTTGGCGATATCAGAAGAATTGAGGCTCCGAAGCTGGTCGTTGGGTATAGTTTTGACCTTAAAAATAATGTTATTTCGTCAGAGCTTGTTGACAATCCAGGCGCAGGGACTAAACATGATTTTGTCGCTTACCGCACTCCAGGAAATGATCAACCAAAAGTCGCATTGGCACCTGTGAAGGCCAAGGAAAATTGCGCCGCCGAAGAAGACGATGACTCAGACGCACCTATTTAGCAACGACCGTACTCTGGAAATATTTCCGCCCCCAGATGAGACAGCAATGCGTGCTGTCGAAGACCCGCTTTTCCCTTTTGAAGAACTTAGCAAAATCGCTGAGCAAGAGAGTTGGAGAAAAGAAATCAACCGTCCCACCTACCATATTCACAAGTGGTGGGCACAGCGGCTTGGGTCAGTTTTCAGAGCTTTGACTCTAGGTACTTTTTACCCGAAGGGCTCCGACATTGTTGACCTTTTTTATAAACCTTCACGCATTGGAGATCGAGTTGTCTTCGACCCCTTCATGGGCAGTGGAACTACACTCGGAGAAGTGCTCAAATTGGGTGGGCGCGCCTTTGGGCAGGACATTAACCCTGTTGCTTACTTTCTAGTAAAAAATGCATTAGACCTCCCTCGTCGCGATGAGATCCTTCAAACCTTTAGAGCCATAGAAGCCGACACATCCCGCAAGATTTTGGAGCTCTATTCGGCAAAGCTCCCAAATGGGGACGTTGCACAAGTCCTCTATTATTTTTGGGTAAAAAACGTTGACTGCATTCATTGCCAGGAGCCAGTCGACCTTTTCCCAAGCTACGTTTTCGCCCAGCACGTTTACAAGAAGCAACACCCCCAAGTCCAAATTATCTGCCCCTCGTGCAGCAACGTCTATGCGGGGACCTTTGGAATCAGTGCGAGCGAGTGCCCGGAGTGCAAATTTACGTTCAATCCTCTCATCGGGACAGTCAGCCTGAGTCAGGCGACGTGTAGCAATTGCAACAAGACATTTCGCATTGTAAAGGCAGTCCAAGCGTCTGATAAACCTCCGAGGCATCGCCTCTATGCAAAACTGGTGCTTAGCAGCAATGGCCAAAAAAGCTATCTGGCAGCAAATGAAGAGGACCGTGCTTTGTACGATCGGGCAGCCCGCCAGCTTTCTCAAAAGCCAAATGCCTTTCCTACGGATTCAATCACTCCGGGCTATAACACAAACCAGATTCTCAAGTACTGCTATCGCTCATGGCATGAATTGTTCAACGATAGGCAACTACTTTGTTTGAGTATTTTGGCTGACAGAATCAGAGCAATCGCCGACCAGAGGCTCAGGGAACTCTTTTGCTGTCTCTTCTCAGGCACGCTGGAATTCAACAACATGTTTGCCTCTTACAAAGGTGAGGGCACGGGGGCTGTTCGGCACATGTTCTCTCACCACGTCTTGAAGCCTGAACGCACTCCGATCGAGGCCAATATTTGGGGAACCCCCAGGAGTTCAGGATCCTTTTCGACACTTTTCAAGAGCAGAATACTTCGTGCCATCGAATATGCCGAGAATCCTTTTGAAATCAAACCGAATGGTAAGAAGACGAAGAAAATATTTTATCTCTCCAAGCTACTGACCCCGTCCACAGAGAATCAGCGCCAATGCTTCGGATGTGGAGACTCATCAAAAATCGGATTGAAGTCAGGTTCCGTGCATGCAGTCATTACCGATCCACCGTTCTTCGACAATGTTCATTATTCGGAACTCGCGGACTTTTTCTTCGTTTGGCAGAGGCACGTTTTGGGAAAAAGCGAATTCCATCTAAGTGTCAGTACACGCGCAAGCGAAGAGGTGCAACACGCGGACGCGCTTGTCTTTGAAAATCGATTGGCTAGTGTGTGGACCGAATGTAGAAGAGTCTTGAAACCAGACGGATTGATGGTGTTCACGTTTCACCACTCGCGCTCTGATGGATGGGGTGCATTACTGGGCTCTCTTCACAAGGGAGGATTCTATGTCGTCGCGGCGCACCCCATCAGGTCAGAAATGTCCACCGCCACCCCTTTAAGCCAAGCGAAAGATCCCATCGGGCTGGACATGATCTTTGTTTGTAGAAAGTTAGAAGGGGCCCAGATATCTGAACCCAACCATGTGTGTGAAGAAGCGGAAGGGGCGGCCTCAAGTCAACTACACAGGTTGCTACAATCTGGATTTGGGGTTTCTCCGAATGACACTCGAATATTGGTCTTTTCACACGCCGTCAGACTGCTGAGTAGGTCGCACGATCCAACAAACGCCATAGAGCGAATCAAAGCGCAACTTGAGAATGTTGCTCTTGAGATCGGGAGACCCCGTCCGAGATTTAGAGCCCAATCGGCGTGACCCACTTGTCGGGCGGGTGAGTCAGCGTTTGACATGAGGGTGCCTGCGACAGTGAGGCCAACTCGTGCGACGGGCCGTATCACCTGGATCCTCTCATTCGAATGCCTATTCGAATAGTCTATGTAACAAATCTTCCCCTAATACCTAAAGAATTCTCTTGACTAGATTTAACTCATATGGTAACATTCCTCATGGAGTCCTCTATTCACGCACCGCGCGCCGCTTTCTTCATGCTCCGTCCCGCCCCCGCGGGATTCCTCATGACGTCCTCGCCGTTCGATCAACGCGCTTCGCAGTTGGTTCCTCTAAGTCCTTTATTCCCAGCACTTACGGGGTCCGCGGCTGTAAGTCCTTTAGAATCAGCACTTACAAAAAAGAGGCGGGGGGGAGGGGGCGCGGGGTTTGGTCTGCGCCTTTTGCATCCCGATGCTTCAGGTCGGGACCAACGCTTTCAGTCGGGAACGGGCCTGCCGTCCGAAGCTTCAGCGTAGGAAGGGACGTGTGATTTGGAACACGACACTCTCGCGGCCCGTGTCATCAATCCTGGTCCCGGCGCGCACGCCGCCGATCTTCTCCATCGCCCGCTGCGAGCGCCAATTCTTCGGGCCAACGAGGAACACAACGGTGTTCACAAACTGGAATGCGTGGCGCAGCATCAGGCGTTTCATTTCGCCGTTGTACATGCCGCCCCAATACCGCCGCGCCAGAAACGTCCAGCCGATTTCGATCTCGCTTTTTTCCGCGTTGTATCCGAAAAAGCGCGAGGAACCAATGACGCGCCCAGTCTTGGAATCGATCGCGGCAAACGCTCCGCCGGACGCAATGGCCACGCGGAAGAATTCGCGGAACACTTCTTCCTTGTACCGCTCTCTTTCCGGATGCAGTTCCCAGATGAGCGGATCGGAGGCGACGGCGTAAAGCTCGTCGAAATCTTCAGGCCGCAGCGGCCGGAGCGAAATCAATTCGCCCGTCAATGTGGGCTGGAGTTCAAACGGACGATTCGATGGAGTCGCCGCATTCATAGTGACGCGATTTTACACGGAAGGGGGCGCTCGGGGTAAAATCCCCCGGCCGAAATGTTCGGCGCAAATTTAGCCGGAGGAAACCATGGACGTATTTGATTCATTCAAAGCTTCGCAGAAGCAGGGATGGGCGCATTTCGCGCCGCTGCAGATGGTCACGACGATTCCCGCGGCGCGGCTCGTGAAATTTGCCGGCGTCAAAGCGGGCCAGCACGTTCTCGATGTTGCCTGCGGCACGGGCGTTGTCGCGGTGACTGCTGCGCGCATCGGCGCCAAGGTCAGCGCGATCGATCTGACGCCGGAACTTCTCGAGCGTGCCCGCGAAAACTTCCAAATCGCCGGAGTGGAAGTGGACGCGCGCGAAGGCGACGCGGAGAAATTGCATTTCGGCGATGCGGCGTTCGATGTGGTGCTCAGTCAGTTCGGCCACATGTTCGCGCCCCGGCCGGCATTGGCCCTTGCCGAAATGCTGCGCGTGCTGAAACCGGGCGGGACAATCGCATTCTCCACCTGGCCGCCCGAATTTATGACGGGCCGAATGTTCCGCCTCGCGGCGAGTTACATGCCGCCCCCGCCGCCCGGCATTGCCCCGCCGCCGCAATGGGGCGATGAAAAAATTGTCCGCGAGCGGCTGGGCAGCGCCGTCCGCGACATCACGTTTGAGCGGGACACAATGCAATCCCCGGCGCTCAGTCCGCAGCACTTCCGTACGCTGACGGAGAAGACCGCCGGGCCGGTGATCAAGCTGGTTGAAAATTTAGCGGCGAATGATCCGGCCAAGCTCGCAACATTCCGCAAGGAATACGATGCGCTCGCCACGGAATATTTTCATGACAACTTTATGCAGCAGGATTTCCTGATGACGCGCGCGATAAAAAACTAGGAGGCGCCGAAAAATCCCCGAAGCGCGAAATGTGCCGCTTGGGAACATCATGTTTACAAATACCGCGAGTTTTTCCGATCGCGCGCAACTGTGCTGTATGGAACATCTATCAAAGCGTCGAAAGCGCATTGTGATGGCTCCCGCGGATCGGAATGCGGAATCTGAAATTCGGAGGAATACAGGATGTTGAAGACAAATCGTTTAATCGCTTCGCTGATTCTCGGCGCCGCCCTTTTGATGCCGGTGTCAATTTTGGCAGCCGCCAAGCCACAGGAAGCTACGGTCCGTGTTTATGACCGGGATCACAAGGACTATCACATTTGGGACGCCAACGAAAATAGCGCGTGGACGGTCTTCCTTACCAACAACCACAGCAAGTATCACGAGTATTCGCATGCCAGCAGGAAAGAGCAGTCGAATTACTGGAATTGGCGCCACAGCCATCCGGACGGACACTAAGCAAGACGTAGTTCCGATCGCGTGGTGCCGTAGCAGATTTCTGTGATTTCAAAACAAAGAAGGCCCGGTCCGCTGAACCGGACCGGGCCTTACTACCGCCGGCTAATTACATCGGGCAACCGCGCTTTACGCGGCGACTTGCTTCACGAATGGCACCGTCTTGATTTCGATTTTCTTCGGCAGCGCCACTTCCGCAACCGGCGCGGTGATTTCCAGCATGCCGTTCACAAACGCAGCATTCATCTTGTCGGAATTCACGCCCTCGGGCAGCTCGAATTCGCGCTCGAACTTCCCGTAGTTGAACTCCTGGTAGAGGTAATCCACTTCCTTGGTCTCGCGGGTGAATTTCCTCTCGCCCTCGATTGTGAGCAGATTCCCCTGCACATGGATCTGGACATCCTTCGGCTCGATGCCCGGCAGAGCGAACTTGCAGACATACTTCTTGGCGTCCTTATCCAAATAGGACTCCATTGCCGGCGCAAAGTTGAAGCCAGTCCACGGGGTAACCTGCTCCTTGCCCACTGGCTTTGCGGTCAGCATCCGATTGAATATCTTGTCGAATTCGCGGCGAACATCAAACAGCTCGTCAAACAAATTGTCACGCAGAATCAAATTCGTCATCACACACCTCTTCTTTCTGTTTCAACTCTGTCTCTCAAATATGGAATCGGTGGAAATTTTATCGGGGGCAGCCGCCGGGGCCTTAGCCATTCCGGCCGTGTATGGCCGGTGCGTCGGAAATCCGGGCGCTGCTTTAGAGGCTGGAGCCCAGCCCGCCGCCCCCGAGAGAAGGAAACCAGAATTTTCGATGGTCGAACCCGCCGCACGTTCGGTTCCCCAGCGGAACAGGTGGGGCTGCAAAATCTATCGGTTTCGTCCCTACTCCGAGATTTGCCAGCCCACTTCCAGCGGGATCTCGTTCCTTCTGCGCGTTCATACTGGCACTGCGTGAGTGTCAAAAGCAGTGACCGTGGCTACTGGCTCGCGTGTCGAGCGTCACGCGGGAGTGGCACAAGGGAAACCGCGGATTTCATGAATATTTGTAGAGAAATTCCGGAAGAGAAGTCAGGATCGGGTGACGAGATCGCGCGCGTGAGCGGACGCATTGGCAGACTCGGATTGCGCTTGGACGCGCTTCAGGCGCTGCGTGATTTGCGCGGCGGCCTTGCGCAATTCGGCGAGCTCGGCGCTAACTGGCGCGACGGAATTCAGGGCGTGCGAGTCCGCCGCGGCGTTCGCTGAACCCGAATTGCTGCTGTGGTGGCCGTGGCCGGCGGAAACGGCGTCGAGATCGGCGGCGATTTCACGGCAGAGTTTTGTGGCGCGGCGGACGCGATCGGCGGCGATTTCGGAGTGTACTTCCTCTTCGTCACGGCCGCGAAGCTGGACTTCGCGCAATTGCTGGGCGAGAGCGGCGACTCCGCGAATGTATTCGACGGCGTCGCGGAATTCGCTTAGCAGACGAAGGTCGACGCCCTGCGCATTGAGCGCGGATTCGAGCTTGTGCAGTTCGACGGATGTTTTCTTGACCTGAAGATCCACGCCCCAGAAGTCTTCATTGGGATGGACCAATTCAACGGCGACACCGCCGGCAATCCCCGCGCGCGTCTGCGGCGTGGCGAGGACGCGGGCTTCGACGGTTTGCGCGGAGAGAAAATTGGTGAGGGAGACGCGGCTGCCGAATTCGGGCAGCGTTTGCATTTCGATGAAGCCGCCGCGGCAATTGACCTGGCGCGCGATGCCATCCGCCTTGACGGCGATTCCATCCCGCCCCGGCCAGCTCACTTCGACAGGAACTGACACAAGAAACCGCTGAGACCGCCTCTTTTCGACTTTTGTCCCGTCAGGATTCGTGGCTCGCCGCGAGATACGCAAATTCGTCCTTTCGCAAATCGGGATGCTGGGTTGCGACTGGGCTTCCAGTCTAAAGAATTGCCAAAGTCCAGGCCATAGTACTCACGGACAGGGGACGTACAGGTGGCTTCAAAACCAGTCGCTGCGGTAGGCAACCCACCAGCAAACGAATCCAATGGGGACGGTAGCGGCGAGTGCCCACCAAAAGGGCAGGGCGAGGTCGGCCACGAGACCCAAGGCTGTGAAAGTGCCCCAGAATATTTTGCGCTGCATTTCTTCATTTTAACGCTGAAAATCCGGATGCCATGGAATTCGGCGGGAGGGATTCCATAGAATGACCGGCCGGGACGGTGCGGGGAATCTTGGGCCAGATGAAATATGGGATTGCGGGGCCGATTTACTTTTGTTCTTTCAAGGAATCGTGGAGGCGATTGGCTTCGGCGAAGGAATTTTCGAGTTCGCGCGAGGTGAGATGAGTGCGGAGATGGTCGATGGCCTGGGCGAGGCGGTCTAAAGCGCGGGAAAGATTGTCTCGATTGGAAACCGCGATGTCACGCCACATGGAGTAAGGACTTCCGGCGAGTCTAAGCATTTCGCGTGCGCCGGGGCCTGTGAGCGACGCGGGGAGGCCGGACTCGTCGGTTTCGGCGGAGATGACTTCGGCGAGGGCGATGGCCGTCATTTGCGGAAGATGGGAGATGATCGCGGCGGCCCAGTCGTGAGTTTCAGCGTCAAGCCAGGCGACGCGCGCGCCCAAAGATGCGAGGAGAGCGGCGAAGGCAGCGGCGCGCGGGTCGGGCTGCGATTCGGCGTCGCCGATGAGAGCGTAATTCGCGCCGCGGAATAATTCGGCGTTAGCGGCGGCGATTCCCCGCGTTTCCTTGCCTGCCATGGGATGTCCGCCGAGAAAAAGTGCACCGCCGGATTTGAAATGCTGTGCGGCGAATTGGCAGATGGAGCGCTTGGTGCTGCACGCGTCAGTGACGAGCGCGGTGGGCGCGGCGTGGCGCGCGATTTCGGGGAGGGCTTCCATCGTGGCGGAGATTGGGAGAGCGACGTAGACGAGATCGGCGTTTGCGACGGCGCGGGCGATATCGGGCGCGGATTCGTGGATGGCGTTGCGGGCCTGGGCTTCGCGGAGAATTGGTTCGTGGTCATAGCCGATGATGTGGGCGGATGGATGATGCTTGCGCAGGGCCAGGGCGAAGGAACCGCCGATCAGGCCTGTGCCGAGGATGGCGACGCGAGAAAAAGATGGGCTTGCGCTTGGAGTCATTTGTGATTCGAGCAGTATCGCGGCGCCGGAATGATCCTTCGTCGCGTAAGGCGCTTCCCGAACAAGACTCGGGACGCAAAGAGCGCGCCTCAGGATGACAACACTTTAAATTTGCCCCCCGGACGACATTTCCGTAGAAACGTAAACCGCTGCGGCGAATAAAGCAACGTCTAGCCGACGCGGCGGCCTACGGCCGGCGCGATTATGCGCAATTCGGTCATGAGTTGCGCGAACTGTTCTACGAAAAGAGATTGGGCGCCATCGGAGAGCGCGTGCTCGGGATCGTGATGGACCTCGATGAGTAGTCCATCCGCGCCCGCGGCGACCGCGGCGCGGGCCATAGGCGCGACTTTGTCGCGGAGTCCGGTGCCATGCGACGGGTCGGCGAATATCGGGAGATGCGAAAGTTTTTTGATGATGGGGATGGCGGCGATATCCAGCGTGTTGCGCGTGTAGGTTTCAAAGGTGCGGATGCCGCGTTCGCAGAGGATTACATTGTGATTGCCGCCGGCCATGATGTATTCGGCGCCGAGGAGGAGTTCCTCGATGGTGGCGGACATGCCGCGCTTGAGGAGGACAGGCTTTCTGACTTCGCCGAGCGCGCGGAGAAGATGATAGTTCTGCATGTTGCGCGCGCCGACCTGAAGAATATCAACCATGGGCAACATCATTTGGATTTGAGAGGGGTCCATCACTTCGCTGACGACGAGGAGTTTGTGGCGGTCGGCGGCGTTGCGCATTAATTCCAAAGCTTTTTCGCCCATGCCCTGATAGCTGTAGGGAGAGGTGCGCGGCTTGAACGCGCCGCCGCGAAGAATTTTTGCGCCGCAACGCGCGACGTGCCCCGCGATGATTTCGATTTGTTCGGCGGATTCGACGGAGCACGGCCCTGCGGCCACGATGACCTCCGGGCCGCCGATTTTCACGCCGAGCGGCAACTCGACGATGGTGCCTTCGGGACGAAACGCGCGGCTGGCGAGTTTATAGGGCTGGGTGATACGAACGACTTCGCGCACGCCCGCGAGCAATTCAAATTCGCGCGGATCGTAATCGGCGCGGACGCCGACGGCGCCGAGGACGGTCTGCGACGCGCCGGTCGAGCGATGAACGTCAAAGCCGAGCGCGACCATGCGGTCAATGACGCGCTGAATTTGTTCATCGCTGGCTCCCTGCTGCATGACAACTACCATGTGTTCCCCCTGAGAAAAACTTATGCGGCGGCGTGCGGCCGCTGAATGTCATTTGCCGATAACGAATCAACCTTACTTCGGCGGATTCTTCGGCGAAGAATCGCCGGGCTCCATCGCGTGCCGCTCGACGGAGCGCGCTTCGTCAAGAATGCGTTCGAAGAGGCGGCGAATCGCGGTGTCCGGTAGCGGGCCGTGATTCTGGCTTTCCGCATTCGCGATGACTTCTTTTTCGCGATCCGGCTGATAAAGCGGAATTCCCTGCTCGTGTTTGATGTGGCCGATTTCCATGGCGCAGCGCGAGCGCTCATTGAGCAGCTCGACGAGCTTGCGATCAATTTCATTGATGCGGCGGCGCCAATCTTCAATTGTGCTCACGGGCGCGCCTCCCTCCGGCTGAGTCCGCGGCCCGCGGCTTCCTTCAGCGAACGGATGCGCGCGGCGACGATTGCGGCAGCGGCGGCGGGACTCGGCGCACGCTCAATTTCTTCGACGAGGGCGGAGCCGACGACGGCGGCGTCGGCAAGGCCGCCGAGAATCGAGACGTGGCCGGGAAGCGAGATGCCGAAGCCGACGGCGAGCGGCAACGAAGTGGCGGCGCGTGCCCGGCGCACAAGCGCGGGCAAATCTTCGGGCAAATTCTCGCGCGTGCCGGTGACTCCGGTGCGGGAGACGAGATAGAGAAAGCCGGAGGAGGCTTCGGCGATGCGCTTCATGCGGGCTTCGGATGTGGTTGGCGCGGCGAGGAAAATTGTGTCGAGGCCGCGTGCGCGGAGTGCGGCGCGATAGTCGGGGGCTTCTTCGGGCGTGAGGTCAGTGATGAGCGAGCCATCGGCACCGGCTTTGGCGGCGCGCCCTGCGAATTGCTCCAGACCCATTTGCAGGACTGGATTGAAATAGCTGAAGAGGACGATTGGGATCTGGCTTGCGCGGCGAATTTCGGCGACGAGATCAAGGACACCTGCGAGAGTTGCTCCGGCTCGCAGGGCACGTTCACTGGCGCGCTGAATGGTGGGGCCGTCGGCTAAGGGATCGCTGAAGGGAACGCCGAGTTCGATTATGTCAGCGCCAGCTTCGGCGGCGGCGAGAACGATTTGGCGCGTGGCGTCGAGCGAGGGATCGCCGGCGGTGATGTAAGCGATGAGTCCGAGCTCGCCCGCGCGGGAAAGTTCTGCGAAGCGGCGCGTGATGCGCGTCGCGTTGGTTGCCGTGGATGGATGCGCGGTGGTCATGATGGATTAGAGATGGCGCGCGTAGGTCTCCATGTCCTTATCCCCGCGGCCGGAAACATTCAGGATCACGGCGGAATCACGCGGCATTTTTGGCGCGCGGGCGATTAATTCGGCGACGGCGTGGGCGCTTTCGAGGGCCGGGATGATGCCTTCGAGGCGAGAGAGCGTGCGCGCGGCGTCGAGGGCGGCGGCGTCGCTCACGGCTGTGTATTCCGCGCGGTGCTGATCCATTAGCCAGACGTGCTCGGGGCCGATGGCGGGATAGTCGAGGCCCGCGGAAATGGAATGCGTTTGCGCGATTTGGCCGTCTCCATTTTGCAGAACGTAAGTGTAAGTGCCGTGGAGCACACCGGGCTTTGCGCCGAGGTAACCTTCGGCGGCAGAGAGACGCGCGGCGTGTTCGCCGAGGGCGTGGCCGCGTCCGCCGGCTTCGACGCCGATAAATTTCACTGCTGAGTCATTCATGAATGCGTGGAAGAGTCCGATGGAATTCGAGCCGCCGCCTACGCAGGCGAAAAGCGCGGAGGGCAGGCGGCCTTCGGAGCGGAGGATTTGTTCGCGCGCTTCGACGCCGATGACGCGATGAAAATCGCGCACCAATTGCGGATAAGGATGCGGGCCGAGGACGGAGCCGAGAAGATAGTGCGTGGTGCGAACGTTGGTGACCCAGTCGCGCATGGCTTCATTGATGGCGTCTTTGAGCGTGCGGCTGCCTGAATTCACTCCTACTACTTCCGCGCCGAGCATTTTCATTCGCGAAACATTCAGGCGCTGGCGGTCCATATCCTCGGTGCCCATGTAAACGACGCATTCGAGGCCGAGTCGCGCGGCGACGGTGGCCGTGGCGGTGCCGTGCTGCCCCGCGCCGGTTTCGGCGACGATGCGCTGCTTGCCCATGCGCTTCACGAGAAGTCCCTGGCCGAGGCAATTATTAATTTTGTGCGCGCCGGTGTGGAGAAGGTCTTCGCGCTTGAGGTAGATGCGCGGGCCGCCGAGATGCTCGGTGAGGCGCGCGGCGAATTGGAGAGGCGTGGGGCGGCCGGCGAAATTGTGGAGCAGGTCTTCGAGTTCGGCGGAAAATTTCGGGTCGCGTTGCGCGGAGTCGTAGGCGAGCGCGAGTTCTTCGACTGGCGCCATCAGCGTCTCGGGGACGTAACGGCCGCCGTAAGGGCCGAAGCGGCCGTGGGCGTCAGGCCAGGATTGTGCGGGTGCGCTCATTTTCATTTAGCTCGATGATTGCGATTCGCGATTCACTACTTCCACAGCGCGCATGAATGCTTTTACGCGCGCGGGATCTTTCTTGGCAACTTTTACTTCGAGGCCGGTCGCGACATCAACGGCATAGGGCTGCGCGGTGCGAATTGCTTCGGCGACATTTTCAGGCGTCAGGCCGCCGGCGAGTACGACGCGAGCGACGGCTCCGGCGCGTCGGGCGATTTCCCAATCCATCATCGCACCGGAGCCGCCGTGGAAGCCCCGGCGAAAACCCTCGAGAAGAATTGCGCTCGCGGCGCGGTACCGGCGAAGGGACTCTGGCTTGAAGCCATCTTTCACCGCGAATGCTTTCACGACCGGGGCGTGCTTCGCGAGCGACGTGACGTCGCTTGCGGGCTCGTTGCCGTGAAGCTGCAAGCCGGTCAAGTGAATGGCGCGGGCGAGAGCGAGCATCGCGGAGGGCTTCCAATCAACGAAGACGCCCCAAGATTCCACATAAGGCGGGAGGCGGCGAATCATGTCCCAGGCTTCCGCGGGGCTGATGCAGCGCGGGCTTGGCGGAAAAAAATTGAAGCCGAGAGCGTGCGCGCCTGCGTCAATGCAGAGCTTCGCGTCCGCCCAGCTCGTGATGCCGCAAATTTTTACGCGGACCATGCCATCTCCAAAAATTTCATTCGGCCGCCAACAATTTCGATAAACCAGTCGCGGGATCCGGCTGCGACATCAGATGCTCGCCGACGAGAAACGCATCAAATCCGGCTTTGCGTAGCGCGGCGATTTCAGAGGCGATTCGGATCCCCGATTCACAAACGGCAGTGCATTCATCGGGGATCACCTCAATCAATTCAAAGGAAGTTTCGAGGCGGACTTCCAGCGTGCGCAAGTCTCGATTATTGACGCCAATGATTCGAGCGTCCGCGGCGAGAGCGCGATCGAGCTCTTCGCGTGTGTGAACTTCGACCAGCGGCTCCATTCCCAATTCGCGCCCGAGCGAAAGTAATTCACCGAGCGCGGCATCCGAAAGCGCCGCAACGATGAGAAGAAAAGAATCTCCATCGGTTCCGCGAGTTTCCCAGACCTGCCAGGGGTCCACGATAAAGTCTTTGCGCAAGACCGGGATTTCCACATTCTTGCGGGCGTTACGCATGTTTTGCAGCGAGCCCTGAAAAAACTCTTCTTCGGTGAGAACGGAAAGGGCCGCGGCGCCCGCATGCTCGAATGAACGCGCGAGATCCTCGACTGGGAAATCTTCGCGGATCACTCCGCGCGAGGGCGAGGCCTTCTTCAACTCGGCAATGACGTTCACTCCGGCGCGGGTAAGGGCGGCGCCAAAATCGCGAACGGGCGAGGCCTTTTTCACACTCATGCGCAGGACCGCTTCGGGCAGGACGCGCTTGCGGTGCGCGATGGAGGCGCGGCGCGCGTCAAGGATGCGGTCTAATACACTTCCGGATTGGATGCCCGGCTGCATAGACACCCTATACTGCGACACGCGCAGCGATAGGGAATTCAGTAATGCTAAGCGGCAGAGCGGGTGATGTCAATTTTAGGGCCGAGCGGGGCCAGTCCAAAGTGGCTTCCCGGTCTGTTCGCTTTTGCGACGGGCATTCCCACAAGCGGCCAAGGGGGCAGCTCTTTAGCGGGCGGAAAATTGGCTAACCATCTTATTTGCAGTAACATAGAGGCCATGAAGCTAGGCCCAGCAGTTGCGGGTCTACCAGTGTGATTTCCCATCGCTAAGGACAAGTGATTCCATGGATATTGCCCGGCCCGACCAGAAGAGAAAGAAACGAATACGAATGATCATGATGCTGGGTGTGGCGGCGATCGTGATCGCGGGGTTGACGGTGTTGCTTGCAAAGATGAAGCCCGCCGCGCCGACGATGGATGGCTCCATCGCGTACGCCGACACCGTAAAGCGCGGCAACATGATGATTGAGGTTCACGGACTGGGAACGCTGGTGCCGGAAGACATCCGGTGGATCGCGGCACAATCGAGCGCGAAGATCGACAGGATCCTGATCCGGTCCGGCGCAACAGTGAAGGCGGACAGCGTGATTCTCGAACTCAGCGACCCGCAACTGCAAAACGACGCAACCAATGCGGAGTTTACCTACAAGCAGTCACTCGCCGACCTGGACAATGCAAAGGCGACGGTGAACCAGAACCGCGCGGGACTGCAGGTTGAAGAGGCGGGTATTGAAGGCACTTTCAATGTGGATTCGCTGATCGCCAAGCTGGACCAGGAGAAATGGGCGGAAGGCGTGGGCCCGCAGATGGATGCCGAGACGTCGAGAATGAAGAAGGAACAGGACGAGATCCAGTTGAAAATGGAAAAACAGAAGCTGGCCGTGTTTGAGGACTCGTCCAAAGCGCAAATTGCGTCACAACAGGCAAAGGTGGAAGCGGCGCGCGCCCTTTACGATTTGAAAAAGAGCCAGCTTGAGGCTTTGCATGTGAAGGCGGGAATCAATGGAGTGGTGCAGTGCGTTTGCACAGCGCCCGGAACCGACGTCGCCGAGGGGCAGCAGGTGACGCCGGGCACCAACCTCGCGCGAGTGGCCGACCCGACCAAGCTGAAAGCGACCATTCAGGTTCCTGAGACACAAGCGAAGGATGTGGCCATGTTGCAAAAAGCGACCGTGGACACGCGCAATGGAATTGCGAACGGACACGTTACGCGCATTGACGCCGCGCCTATCAACGGGACGGTCGGAGTGGACATCAGTTTCGATGAACCGCTGCCGGCGGGTGCGCGGCCGGACCTGAGCGTGGACGGAACCGTTGAAATCCAAAACATGACCAACGTCCTCTATATCGCGCGGCCGGTGCATTGCGAACAAAACAGCGACTGCGGACTTTTCAAGGTAAATGCGGACGGGACAGAAGGCCAGCGAGTGACCGTAAAGGTGGGACCCGGCTCCGTGAGTTCGATTGAAGTGCTTGCGGGGTTAAAAGAGGGAGACGTGGCCATCCTCAATGACATGTCGAACTATGACAATGTGGACCGGATCCAATTTTCGCCGCGCATCCAGGTCCATTGAGTTCCACGAAGTGCACCTTCGCGAACGAGCGGCGCGGGGGTGGATAGAAAGAGGATGAACTTTTGCAAGGTCTTGCCGGAAGTTGATGACGCAGTTCGAAGCGCCGCGTCCAATGGTTGGGGGAGGCGCCCCGAGCAGCTAATTCGAAGAGATTCCTAAACGGGGGAAACGATGGGCACTCTCTGGCAAGATATCCGCTACGCGGTCCGGACACTGGCAAAAAAGCCGGGCTTTACCTCCATCGCAATTCTTTCCCTGACTTTGGGCATCGGCGCGAATACAACAATTTTTACGATGGTCAAGGCGATCTTCTTGCAAGGCATCCCGGTGAAGGATCCGAGCAGGGTGGTCGCGATCTATTCCACGCAATCGAGCCGCGGAAGCACCCCTCAACAATTTTTGCCAATTACAGTTCTGAACGGGAAGGACTACCGGGATAAGAACGATGTGTTCTCGGCGATGTCGGTTGTGGTGTTCACAGGGGCGCCGCTGACGCGCAACGGCAAAGACACGCCCGCTTTTGTGGAGTTGGTGAACCACGAACATTTCGGCTTGCTTGGCGTTCACATTTCACAAGGACGCGATTTTTTGCCTGAAGACGATCAGACGGAAGGCAAGAATCCCGTGGCGATCATCAGCTACGCAAAGTGGAACACTGATTTTGGCTCGGATCCTAAAATCGTAGGACAAAATGTACAGATCAACGGGCAGAACTTCACGGTGATCGGCGTTGCGCCCGCCGATTTTCACGACGTGGGCACGCTGGGAAGCCCGGACTTCTGGATACCCACGACGATGCACGATTTGATTTTGACCGGGCTGCCGAAGGAATGGTACAACGCGCGGGTTGCCCGCATTGCGCTTGGTGTTGCGAGGCTGAAACCAAACGTGACGCTCGCACAGGCGCAAACATCAATGCATGCGCTGGGCACGCGGCTCGAAGAAGAATACCCGACGGACAACAAGGGCCGAAACAACGACCTCGTGCCGCTCGATCAAACAAACATCCCTCCGCAGCAGCGCGCGTTGTTTTTGCGCGCAGGCGCGCTGATGATGATTACAGTTGGCCTGGTGCTGCTGATTGCGTGCGCAAATGTGGCAAACCTTTTATTGACGCGGGCAACGCAACGCCGGCGCGAAATCGCGGTGAGGCTTTCGCTCGGAGCTTCGCGCGCGCGAATTATCCGGCAACTGCTGACTGAGAGCTTGTTGATTGGTCTGGTGGCCGGAGGTTTGGGCATCCTGTCCGCTTATTGGGCCAAGCGCCTGGTGATTACGCTGCTGCCCGGCGGATTGCCGGGTGGTGTGGACCCGTCCATCGACATTCGAGTACTTCTGTTCACCATGGGGCTTGCGATTATCGCAGCGGCACTTTTCGGACTGGTTCCCTCGCTTCAGGCATCGAAGGCTTCACAAATGGGATCCCTGCGGGACCGAACGGACGCACCCGGCGGCGCGGCGCGATGGTATGGGCTGCGCGGTATTTTGGTGATGACGCAGGTAACGCTTTCACTGGTGGCGCTTGTGGGGGCGGGACTTTTTATTCACAGCTTGAAGAATGCGCAGCAGATGGATCCGGGATTTGATACCAAGCACGAACTCACAGTGGGAATCAATCTTGCAACGCAGCATTACGATCAGGCGCGCGCGGAACAGTTTTTCAGGGATTCATTGGACCGGGTCAGGGCGCTTTCCATGGTGGCGGGCGCGGCGCTATCCGATAGTCCGCCGTTCACGGGCGGCTTCCAGCGCACGACGTTTCCCGAAGGGGCGGACACCACGGACCTGCAAAACGGAAAGCTGACGCCGACAATCAGCGTCTCACCGGGATTCTTTGCCGCAGCCGGAATTTCATTGTTGAAGGGGCGCGAATTCAATGATCACGACGACGCACAAGCGCACATGATCGCGGTGGTCAACCAGGCGCTGGTGGACCGGACCTGGCCGGGCAAGGACCCAATCGGACAACATCTGCGGTTCGCACAGCAAACCTGGGACGTCGAGGTTGTGGGACTTGTGAAAACGGTGAAGTACCTGACGCTCGGCGAGCCGCCGCAGCCCATCGTTTACTTCCCACTGAAGCAGCACTATACGGCCGCGGTGGTCATGTATGTCCGCGCAAAGGACGACCCGAATGCTGCGCTGCCGAGCGTTCGAGCTACGTTGCAGGGCATGGACCCAGCACTTCCACTGGGCAGATTCCAGACCGGTAAAGAGGCGCTGGATCTGACGCTCGGGCCGCCGAGGCTCGGGGCTGAATTGCTTGGCGCTTTTGGGGCGCTTGCGCTGCTGCTTGCGGCGATCGGCACGTATGGCGTGATGTCCTATTCGGTTTCGCAACGGACGCAAGAAATAGGAATTCGGATGGCCCTGGGAGCCCAGAGGGGCGATGTTCTCCGGCTCGTCCTGCGCAACGGAGCGGCCATGATCTTCGCCGGAATTGTAATTGGGCTGTTTCTATCCACAGCGCTGACCCGCAGCATGAACAGCCTTCTTTTTGGAATCGGTTTCTTCGATGCGCCGAGTTTCTTCGGAACGGCGGCGATCCTGCTGCTGGTGGCGATGTTCGCGTGTTATTTGCCGGCTCGGCGTGCGATGCGAGTGGATCCGATTATTGCATTGCGGTACGAATAGTGGAATGGCGGACGAGACCGAGAAACGGCGAAACTGCCCTGCTAACCATTGTGGCCCCGGCGGCGTCTTACTTGCCAGCCAGGCGGGCCAAGCGGGTGGACCCGATTATCGCCTTTAGATTTGAGTAGTATTAGTAGAAATTGGAACGAAATGGGCGGTTCTGGCGTATAGATCATTATAGACCGGCAATAAACAAGTAAGATGTAGGGCGTCCGAAGCGTTCAAAAAGGAGAGCGTTGCCCAATGGCTGAAAACAACAATGAAATCCTGATCCTTATGGAGAGCGTGAAGAAGGTCTTCCTGACCGATGAGGTCGAGACGCACGCGCTCGCCAATATCCACCTTCAGATCAAGCGCGGCGAATTCGTGGCCATCAACGGCCCCTCAGGCTGCGGCAAGTCAACGCTGCTCTCGATTCTCGGGCTGCTGGATTCGCCTTCGGACGGCAACTACGTGCTGAACAGCAAGCCGGTCTCGAATTTGTCCCTATCGGACCGGACGCGGATCCGCAACCGGGAGATCGGGTTCATCTTCCAAGCGTTCAACTTGATCGGCGATTTGAACGTGTACGAAAACGTTGAGCTGCCGCTCACATATCGCGGCATGGGCTCGGCGGAGCGCAAGCAGCGAGTGCAGCAGGCGCTGGAGAAGGTCGGCATGGCGCACCGCATCAAGCACTACCCCTCGCAGCTATCGGGAGGTCAGCAACAGCGCGTGGCTGTGGCGCGCGCGCTCGTGGGCGACCCATCCATCCTGCTGGCGGACGAGCCGACCGGCAACCTCGATTCAAAAAACGGCGAAGCGGTGATGGAGCTAATGACGGAACTGCACCGCGGCGGGGCGACGCTCTGCATGGTGACGCACGATCCGCGCTATTCGGCGTTTGCGGACCGGAGCATTCACCTGTTTGACGGACGCATCGTCGAGGAGAATTTTGAAGAGAGCAGCGCCGCCGCGCACTGAGCTCGAAACGGCAAACTCCTTTTGAACTTGACCGGCGCGCGCGGTATAAAACCGCGCGCGCCGGTTCTTTTAGTTTAGGATTGGTTGGAACATTGCTTCTTGTTTGCGTTCCTTTCTTGTAGTCGGGATTTCGACATACATTAGGAAGGCCGAGGTCCGGCATGGAAACATTCTGGCAGGACATGAAGTACGGCTGGCGGATGCTGGTGAAGTCTCCCGGCTTTACTGCGATTGCTGTGGTGGCACTCGCTCTTGGGATCGGCGCGAACACGGCCATCTTCAGCATTGCGGACGCGTTTCTATTGAAGCCGGTCAACATCCCGGACCCCGAGCATCTTGTGATTGCCGGAGAGATCGCGCCGAAGCAGACCACGGGCGTGAACAACATCTCGCCCGCAAATTTCGCGGACTGGAAGACGCAGGTCACGTCATTCGAATCGATGGCGGCATACCAGTGGGACGAAGTGAACCTGACAGGGATGGGTCTGCCGGAAAAAGTGCAGGGGTTCCTCGTCACCGCAAATCTCTTCGAGCTAAGCCAGGCGCGGGCGGAATTTGGCCGCGTGTTCTTGCCGGAGGAGGAGCAGCCGGGCCACGATGGCGTCGTGGTGCTAAGCCATGCTCTTTGGGAACGGCACTTTGGGTCGGATCCGAATTTGATTGGTCACGATATTCATTTGAACGAACGTCCGTACACAGTGATCGGGATCATGCCGAAGAATTTTGATTTTCCGATGACGGCGGAGCTGTGGCTGCCGCTCGCGATGAAACCAAGCGACTGGAATGACCGCAAGTCGCGTTACCTTATCGTGGTTGGAAAACTTCGAGGGGGCGCCGACCTGCCAAAAACGAACGCGGAGCTTCATCAGATCGCGGAACGTTTGGCGGTTGCTTATCCGGACACGAACCGGGGCTGGGGCGCGCGGGCGATGAGTATTCGTCTTTATTTTCTCGGAGAAGACACGCGGAATTACGTGATCGTCCTGATGGGCGCGGTCGGATTCCTGCTGCTGATTGTGTGCGCGAACGTGGCGAACCTGCAGTTCGTGCGGGCGGCGAGCCGGCAAAAAGAGATGGCGATTCGGGCGGCGCTCGGGGGCAGCCGCTGGCGAGTTGTCCGGCAATTACTTACCGAGAGCATGATCACGGCAACGGGCGGGGCGGCGCTGGGCCTTGTATTTGCATACTGGTCCATCCGGATGGTCCTTCGTTACATGCCGCCTGAAATCGCCAAGTACATTCCCGGCTGGTATGAAATAGGGTTGGATAACCGCGCGCTGGTCTTCACCATTTGCGCGGCGGCAATCGCGGGAGTGGTTGCGGGAGTCCTGCCCGCCTTGCAGAGCGCACGTGTGAATGTGAATGAAACGCTGAAGGAGGGCGGCCGTTCGGGGTCCGGGGCCCGGGGACGGCACATTCTTCGTGACACCCTTGTGGTGACACAGGTATTTCTGGCGGTTTTCCTGCTCATTCTTACAACTTTGTTCGCGCGCGGGTTTCGCGTGCTGGTTGACGTTGGAGACCGCTTCCAACCGGGAACATTGCTCACGATGCGCGTGAACCTGCCGGATACGCAATATACGACGCCGCAGCAGCGGCGCATCTTTTTCGACCAAGTGCTCGAACGGCTCTCCGCGCTTCCCGGCGTGCAAAGCGCGGCGGAAACTTCGTGGATTCCATATGGCGACGGAGGAGGCCGCCAGCAATTTGACATTGAAGGCAAGTCGTGGCGCGACGCAAGTGAAGTGCCCACAGCGGACTCGCTGGTGGTGAGCGCCCGATACATCGAGACGATGCACATCCCGTTGCTTCGAGGGCGATTGATTAGCGATCAGGATGGACCGGACTCGGAACGAGTCACGGTGGTCAGCCAGAGCCTGGCAAATACTTTTTTCCCCAACGAGGATGCAATCGGGCATCGGATCAGAATCCCAACCGACTTGTCCGCGAATTCGTGGATGAGGATTATCGGCATCGTCGGAAACGTTGCAATGGACCCGGGCAGTCCGCGCCCCACCTACGCGTTTTACCGGCCGTATCGGCAACTTCCCAGGGATTATGGCTCATTTGTGATGCGGACCGCGGGCGATCCCATGATGCTGGCCTCGGCGGCCCAATCGGCTGTTGCGGCCGTGGACGCGCAGATACCGGTGATTGACGTCAAGCCAATGTCCAAAGTTATCGCGGACTCGATGTTGGGACTCGCTTATCTTTCTGTGATGATGGGGGTGATCGGAGGGCTGGCGCTTCTGCTTGCTGCGTTCGGAGTTTATGGCGTGATGGCATTTGCCGTTACCGAGCGCACGCATGAGATCGGAATCCGGGTGGCGCTGGGCGCGCAGCAGGGAAATGTGTTGCGATTAATTGTCGGGGGCGGTCTGATGCTGGCATTTATAGGACTTGTGCTTGGATTGCCCGCGGGATTTGTGGTGGCGCGGCTCCTTGCCAGCCTCGTTTATGGCGTTGGAGCCGGCGATCCGGTGACTTACGCGGGCGTTTCGGTGGCGCTATTAATTGTCACCCTTGCGGCGTGTTGGATTCCGGCGCAGCGCGCCGTGCGCGTCGATCCCATCATTGCGCTGCGATACGAATAAATAACGAGGTTGACGATGTTGGGAGTCGCGCTGGGGCTTGGGGGCGCATTCGGACTTACGCGGTTGTTGGAAGGCTTTTTATTTCAGGTGAAGGCGTTTGACCCGCTGAGGTTTGCGGGAGTGGCTGCGGCGCTGATCGTTGTTTCGCTTGCCGCGTGCGGATACCGGCGTGGCGCGCAACACAAGTGGACCCGATTGTCGCGCTCCGGTGCGAATAGCGCGCAATTGTAAATGATATAAAGATATTCGCCCGGTCTCGTACTATCGAGTAATATACCCGCCGTGAACTCCCTCTGGCAGGACATCCGGTTCGGGCTGCGATCACTGCGCAAGTCTCCAGGATTTTCCGCGATTGCCATTCTGGCCCTGGCGCTCGGCATCGGCGCCGGCACGGCCATATTCAGCGTGGCGGACGCGCTTTTACTAAAGCCGATAAATCTTCCGGATCCGGATCACCTTGTGATCCTGTTGGAGCAGGCGCCGGGTCAATTGGGAATTGACGCCACCGGCGTTGCCCCCGCGAATTTCCTCGATTGGAAAAATCAGACCAAAACCCTTGACGAGATGAGCTTATGGATGTGGGATTCCGTCAACCTGACGGGTACAGGGGATCCGGAAAAGGTGCAGGGATACGCCGTCAGCTCAAATTTCTTTTCGATCGGCGGCGCCCAGGCATTCATGGGCCGGACATTTCTTCCGGAAGACGGCAAGCCGGGGCATGGCGATGTCGTTATTTTGAGCCATGGGTTCTGGGTGCGACAGTTCGGATCGGGCCCGAATATCGTCAATAGTACAATCCATTTTGACGGCAAGCCCTACACCGTTATCGGCGTGATGCCCCCTTCCTTCCGTTTTCCCATCGCCGCCGAAGTGTGGTTGCCGCTGAATATTCCGGACAGACTGTGGACACGCCGGGATTGGCGCGCGCTCGTTGCCATCGGGAGATTAAAGCCGGGCGCCAAACCGCGCGAGGCTTCCGCGGAAATCAACGGCATCGAGCAGCGTCTGGGTGAAACATATCCATCGACCCTGCGGGGCTGGCATGTCGTGCTGACGCCGATTCGCGAATTCGAAGTGGGAACGGATGCAGAGGGCGACACGTATTTGCTGCTCGTGGCCGTGGGCCTTGTGCTGCTTCTTGTTTGCGCGAACATTGCCAATTTGCAATTCGTGCGCGGAGCGGGCCGTGTGAAGGAGATCGCGATTCGCGCTGCGCTGGGCGGGAGCCGTTGGCGCATCGTGAAGCAATTGCTCACGGAAAGCATTCTTCTGGGTCTCGGCGGCGCGGTGCTTGGATTTTTGGTGGCCGAGTGGACGATCCGACTTATCCTGCTGGATATACCCGCGGAGAAATCGAATTCGATTGCCGGCTGGGAATCCATCCGCCTGGATTGGCGCGCGCTCGCATTCAGCATCTGCGTCGCCGTGACGGCGGGAATCCTGGCCGGACTTCTTCCATCGCTCGAAAGTTCGCGCGTGGCGTTGAGCGAGACGCTGAAGGAGGGAGGGCGCTCAAGCACGAGTGGGCGGGCGCGTCACCGGCTGCGCAGCCTTTTGGTGATTGTGCAAGTTGCATCCGCGATTGTGCTTCTCGCGCTGGCGGGCTCCCTGATCCGAAGATTTCAGGGGATCCTCGATGCAAATCGCAGCTACCGTCCGGATACACTGCTGACAATGATCCTGAACTTGCCGGCAACAAAATACTCAAAGCCAGACTCGAAGCCGGACCAGATCCAGATCCAGGCATTCTTCGATAAGACGCTGGAGCGAATCGCGGCACTGCCGGGCGTGGAAGGAGCGGCTACCACCACGACACTGCCGCATTCCGTCGGACATTCCACTCACGTCTTCAGCATCGAAGGGCGGCCCTGGACAAATCCCGCTGAATCTGAAAACGCGGATTTCGAGTGCGTCAGCCCGAGTTACTTCCGCGTGTTCGGAGTGCCACTGATACGCGGCCGCGACCTCACGGACCAGGACGTTTCGACTTCACCGCCGGTTGTTGTGATCAGCCAACATCTTGCGCATACCTACTGGCCAAACGAGGATCCCCTCGGCCATCGAATTCGCATCGGAGCAGCGGACGATCCGCATTACGCCTGGATGACCATTGTCGGCGTGGTGGGGGATCTGCAAATGGACTGGACGGACCCCGCGCTGGATTCCGTGATCTACATTCCATACGCCCAGTTTCCGCGCGCTTATGCTTCGCTTGCCATCCGGACTTCGGGGAATCCGGCCTCCTATGTTTCGGCGGTGCGTTCCGCGATCGCTTCCGTGGATCCGGATCAGCCGGTGTTCGCGGTCAAGTCCATGTCTGAGCAGCTTCGCGAAGGAACCATCGAACTTACGACCGCCGCGCAAATGATGGGCGCGCTCGGCGCGCTGGCGCTTGTGCTCGCCGCCATCGGAGTTTATGGCGTCATGGCATATGTTGTTGCGGACTCAAAACACGAACTCGGCATTCGAATGGCCCTTGGAGCTTTTCGCGGCGATATCATGAAATTGATTGTAGGCCGCGGGATGCTGCTGGTTGCCACGGGGCTTGTGATTGGAGTGCCACTCTCATTTATGCTTATCCCATTGGCGGGGAGCTACATCACCGGGCTCGGCCACGCGGACCTATTGAGCCTCAGCGCCGCGTCGCTCCTTTTACTTGTGGTTGCGCTGGCCGCGTGCCTCGTCCCAGCGCGCCGAGCTACGCGAGTGGATCCGATCGTCGCATTGCGGCACGAATAGGACTCTGAAGCGAGCCTCCGCTTTCGCTACACTGCGTCCCAATACCGGGCAGGCTGGTGTAAACAACCCTCTGAATCAAAGATTAACTATAGTGCTTTCAAGAGGTTACAGCCATAAGACTAGGCCGCCGACATGCTTGTAACTTGCCCGGATATGTGCGGATTGATGTGCTCGGAACCATTGGGGATCGGATTTCATTTTTCCCTGAAGTGACAGAAGCAATTCCCGTCTGGCGCTTATCATCAGGATAAGAGGAGGAATCATGGGATCGCTAATCCAAGACATCAAGTATGGAATTCGGATGCTTGGGAGAAGACCCGGCGTCACAGCGATTGCAGTGCTGACGCTCGGACTTGGTATCGGTGCCAATACGGCGATCTTCAGCGTAGTGGATGCCGTCCTCTTGCGGCCGCTTCCCTATCCGCACCCGGAACGGATCGTTTTCCTCGCTGAAAATTCCCCGCAAATTTCCGATATGAGCAATTCGATGGAGAACTTCGACGACTGGCGCAAAATGAATACGGTGTTTGAGAGCATGGCGCCATACCGCGGAAATGTTGCAATTCTGACGGGAGAGGGCGCGCCGGAGAGCCTTCGCATGCGCCAAATCACCGCGGGGCTTTTTCCAAAGCGCAAATGCCCAGCGGAGGGGGGATATGTGGTTTTGCGGACCTCCGGCGACCCGGCAAGCCTTACTCAAGCAATGCGCGACGCAATGCGGTCCGTGAATCCAAACATTCCCATTTCGCAGATTCAGACGCTCGCGGATATTGTTGACGAGAACGTAGCGCCTCGCCGCCTGACGGTGCTTCTGCTCGGCTCATTTGCCGGGCTTGCGCTGGTGCTGGCGGCGGTCGGCATATATGGGGTAATGTCATACACAGTCACGCAGCGAACGCAGGAAATAGGGATTCGCATCGCGCTTGGGGCTGCCCGCAGCGACATTTTCCGATTGGTAGTGCGCGGCGGAATGGCGCTGCTCGTAATCGGAATTGCCTTTGGGCTTGGCGGGGCGCTGTACCTGAGCCGGTTCCTTGGCGCAATGTTGTTCCAAGTCAGGCCGACTGACGTATGGACGTTTGTGAGCGTGCCTGCGATTCTGGCGGCGATCGGACTTGCCGCTTGTATAATTCCAGCCCGACGGGCGACCAGCGTGGATCCAATTCTGGCGCTGCGGATGGATTAAAAGAGCCAGTGGAATGAACTATCGAGAGACATTGGGGGATACGCGGAGTCTAAGGGTGCGAGGGAGAATGCTGAAATGCCCGAACCATTGATTCAGTTGCGGAATATTGAAAAAGCGTATGACATCGCCGCCGGAAAATTTTTTGTGTTGCGGCGCGTCAATGTTGACGTTCAGGCCGGCGAGTTCGTCACCATCATGGGGCCTTCGGGCGCGGGCAAATCGACGCTGCTTTCCATTATCGGGATGCTGGATGGAGCCTGGACCGGCGAGTATCGTTTTCTTGACCAGCCCGTGCACAAGCTGAGCATCAAGCAGCGAAACGAATTGCACAAGCGCTACATCGGATTCGTATTTCAGAGCTACCACCTGATTGACAACCTGACCGTCTTCGAGAATCTCGAGATTCCTCTCTCCTACAAGAATGTGCCGCGCAGCGAACGCACGAGTTCGGTTTGCGACATCCTGGATCGCTTCAATATCGTCGGGAAAAAAGATCTCTATCCGAATCAACTCTCCGGCGGTCAGCAGCAGCTTATCGCTGTGGCGCGCGCCGTCGTGATGAGTCCGCGCCTCATTCTTGCCGACGAACCTACCGGCAACTTGCACTCAGGGCAAGGCGAAGAGATCATGCAGCTTTTCAAGCGGTTGAACGACGCGGGCACCACCATCATTCAAGTTACGCACTCAGAGCGCAATGCGGCGTATGGTGACCGCATCATAAATTTGAAGGATGGCTGGGTGGTGGACGAGACGCGGCCCGTTGCCGCAGGCTTGGGCTCAAGCGCCGCAACCTAGAACCTCGATTGCTAAGCGGGAAAGTATTCCCACCAGTTTTGCAACGATGCGTCCCATTTCCGGACACTACGGCATATCTTTTTGTCCAACTTATTGACTAACCCCAATTGAATCAGGCACTTATGGGTAGCTGCCAAGGCAGCGAACTTGCATCCGTTTCTGACAATCTCTAATGTTGGCGGGTGGTTTAGGGAAATGGCGCCGCATCTGACGTTTGCCGTATTTCTGGCGTCCTACATTCCGGCACAGCGCGCAACGCGGGTGAACCCGGTCGAAGCGCTGCGCAACGAGTAGCCTCAATTAAGGCTACACAGGAGGTTGGAAAATGAGAATGGCAAGAATTTGGGGGCCAGTGATCGCAGTGCTTGGCATCGTACTCGCCGCAACCGCGGCGCACCCCTCACGTGCAAACGCTGCGGACGACGACTACGCCGAAGGGCAATTTGACAAGACGTTGAAAGTGACCGGCGCGGTGAATCTTACGGTGAACACCGGCTCCGGGACGATCAGCGTGCGCCCGGGCGACGACTCCACGGTTCATGTAATCGGCAGAATCCGAGTGCATGAAGGCTGGGGCGTCTCATCAGCATCCGCGAAGGACAAAGTTCACAAACTCGAGGCAAATCCTCCGATCGAGCAGGAGGGCAACACGATCCGCATCAGAGAAATCCGCGATGAAGAGCTGCGGCGGAATGTTTCCATTAGCTATGAAGTGGTGACGCCGGCCGAAACGCAATTGCATTCTTCCACGGGGTCGGGCAGCCAGATGATTGAAGGCGTACACGGCCCTGTGGATTCGACTACAGGCTCGGGCAGCATCAACGCCAGCAAAATTGGAAACGAGCTGCGGGCGAGCACGGGGTCCGGCACGATCACCCTTGAGGAAATCAAGGGCAGCGTGCGCGCATCGACTGGCAGCGGCGGCATCCGCGCGCATGGCATCGGCGGCGGAATCAGTGCACGCACCGGAAGCGGCACCGTAGAGTACGAGCAGACGGCTCCGGGTGACGTGGATATTGAAACGGGATCGGGCGGAATTGAAATGCGCGGCGTGCACGGGACCATTCACGCACGCGCCGCCAGCGGCCACATTGTGGCGGAAGGCACACCCACGGGTGATTGGCGGCTTCATACAGGCTCCGGCGAAGTGACGCTGCGCCTGCCTGCCGACGCGGGATTTGAACTCGACGCGAGCACGGGCTCGGGCAGCGTGACAACCACTCACGAATTGACCGTGAGCGGGACGCTGAACAAACACGAGTTGCGCGGCAAGGCTCACGGCGGTGGCCCGATCATTTACGCGACCACGTCATCCGGCAGTATTCGCGTAGAATAGAGGCGCGCGGAAGCGGGCCGGGATTGAACTGGCGGCCTGCGCGCGAAAGGCGGGCCATCCTGTTGGGCCAGGTCCGCTGGAAATGCGACGAAGGACGCACGCCTGACGACGGAATGAGAACATCGAACCCGGCCGCAGCGCGCGTGCTTATCGCGGATGATCAGCCCGACGTGCGCGAGGCGTTGCGGCTGCTGCTGAAAAACGAAGGCTACGAAATCCAGACCGCAGCGTCTCCCTCCGAAATCCTGGCGGCGCTCGAAGCACGCGAATTCGATATTGTCCTGATGGACTTGAATTATGCGCGTGACACCACTTCGGGCGCGGAAGGCCTGGACCTCCTCATGCGCATCCAGGCGATGGATAGCGCGCTCCCGGTGGTGGTGATGACGGCGTGGGGCAGCGTGCAGGTAGCCGTTGAGGCGATGCGCCGCGGGGCGCGTGACTTTATCCAAAAGCCGTGGGAAAACGCGCGGCTACTGACCATTGTCCGCACTCAAATCGAGTTGCGCCAATCATTGCGCCGCCAGATGCGTCTCGAAGCTGAGAACAGACTCTTGCGCGCGGATTCGCTGCCGACGCTGATTGCGGAATCCGCGGCGATGCGGCCAGTGCTGGAATTGATCGCGCGCATTGGGCCGTCGGACGCGAACGTGCTTGTCACCGGCGAGCATGGAACCGGAAAGGAAGTGATCGCGAAAACTCTTTATGCGCTTTCGCCGCGCTCTGGCAAACCGCTGGTGACGGTGAATGCGGGCGGCCTCTCCGAGGGGCTGTTCGAAAGCGAGCTATTCGGACACGTCAAAGGTGCATTTACAGACGCCAAAATGGATCGCGTGGGGAGATTTGAATTGGCGGACGGCGGGACGCTCTTCCTCGACGAAATCGCCAATGTCCCGATGAATTTGCAGGCAAAACTTCTGCGCGTGCTTGAGACGGGCGAAATGGAGCGGGTTGGCTCTTCGAAGACGCGAAAAGTGGATGTGCGAATTCTGGCGGCAACGAATGCGGACGTAAACGCGGAAGTCTCAGCGGGACGCTTCCGGCAGGACTTGCTCTTCCGATTGAACACCATCGAGATCCAACTGCCGCCGCTGCGCGAACGCCGGGAAGATATTCCCTTGCTGGCAAACCATTTTTTGCGCACATATGCGCAACGCTACCGAAAAACTCTCGGCGGATTTGATACGGCCGCGTCGCAGGCATTGCTCGAGCATCTGTGGCCGGGAAACGTCCGCGAATTGGATCACTCCATTGAGCGCGCGGTTTTGCTTGCGCAGGGAAATCAGGTGCGTGCATCGGATCTTGGCCTTCGCCCGGCAGCGGCCAGCGGCGGAGCCGCGCGGCTGGAAGAGATGAGCCTCGAAGACGTTGAGCGTTATCTGGTGAAAAAAACATTGGCGCGTTTTGACGGCAACGTGAGCCAGGCCGCGGGAGCGCTGGGGCTGAGCCGCAGCGGGCTTTATCGCCGCATGCAAAAGTATGGCCTATGAAAGAGCTTTTCCATGAGCGCCGCGTCCTGCTCCTGGCGCTGGTCGCGGGCCTTCCCGGTTCCGTTATCGCGCTGATTCTTCTTTGGACAGGACCCTATTCCGCCAGAACCTGCTGGCCGTTGACCATTCTGATTGTCACCGTGTGGCTTGGCTTTGCGGCGTCCACACGACAACGAGTTGCCTTTCCTCTGCAGACTCTTTCGAATTTGCTAGCGGCGATGCGCGAGGGTGACTACTCGATGCGGGGGCGCGGCGCGACAGCGCCTGACGCACTTGGCGACGTGATCCGCGAAGTCAACGCGCTCGGACAAACTTTGCGCGAGCAACGGTTGGGCGCCGTGGAAGCAACGACGCTCTTGCGAAAAGTGGTGGAAGAGATTGATTTCGCCGTTTTCACATTTGACGGAACGCAGCAACTGCTCGTTGTGAACCGGGCTGGAGAGCGCCTGCTCGGGCTGCCCGCCGAGAGGATGCTCGGCCGAACCGCTGCGGAGTTGAATCTTGCGGGATGTCTCGAAGGTGAGTCGGCGCGCACGCTCGAAGTGAGTTTTCCCGGAGGCACGGGCCGATGGGGAATGCGGCGGAGCACATTCCGCGAAGGAGGCTTGCAGCATCAGTTGCTCGTCCTCTCGGATTTGAGCCGCGCGTTGCGCGAAGAAGAGAGGCAGGCATGGCAGCGCTTAATCCGCGTACTGGGCCATGAACTGAACAATTCGCTCGCGCCAATCCATAGCGTCGCGGAAAGCATGGAGACACTCCTTGGGCGCCTGCCGGTTCCCGCGGAATGGCCCTCCGATGCATCCGCGGACATGAAGAGCGGCTTCGGAGTGATTCGCGCGCGGTCGGAGGCGCTTGGGCGGTTCATGAGCGCGTACGCCCGGCTTGCGCGATTGCCGCAACCTCAGCACGCACCAGTGGATGTGGCGCGATGGATCGCGCGGACTGTGAGCCTCGAACAAAGACTGAATGTCACCGTCGTACCCGGGCCGCGCGTGATAATTTCCGCGGACGGCGACCAGCTCGACCAGCTCCTCATCAATCTATTGCGCAACGCGACCGACGCGGCGCTGGAGACCGGTGGCGGCGTACGCGTGGGCTGGTCGAAAAATGGCGAATCGATTGATGTGTGGGTGGAGGACGACGGCCCGGGGCTTTCCAACACGGCGAATCTTTTCGTGCCGTTCTTCACGACGAAGCCCGGCGGCTCTGGGATTGGACTTGTGCTGAGCCGGCAGATTGCCGAGGCGCATGGCGGCAGCTTGATTCTGATGAATCGGAAGGCCAGCCACGGGGTCCGCGCACGGCTGCGCCTGCCGATTGAATCGCAGTAGAATCCCCTCGCCCATCGGATCGATCAAGAGCAGAAATGAAATCAATTCAAATCGCAAAATCTTTGCATGTCTTGAACAGCAAGATTGAGAATTGCCGCAAGTGTCCGAGGCTTGTGCGTTATCGCGAACACATTGCCCGCGTGAAGCGGCGCGCTTATCGGGAACAAACTTATTGGGGGCGCCCCGTGCCGGGATTTGGGGACCCAGAAGCCGAGTTGCTGATCATCGGTCTGGCACCCGGCGCGCACGGAGCAAATCGCACCGGACGCATGTTTACGGGAGACCGCAGCGGAGATTTTCTTTACGCCCAGCTATTCCGCGCAGGATTTGCAAACCAGCCGATATCCGTTTCGCGCGACGACGGTCTTGCGCTGAAGAATGCTTACATCGGCGCGGTCGCTCGATGCGCGCCGCCCGCGAACAAGCCGGCACCCGGTGAAATTTGCAACTGCGTTCCGTACCTTGAGGCGGAATTGGATATGCTGAAGCCGCGAGTAATTCTTGCGCTGGGGCACATTGCATGGAGGGAGTACTTGCGCTTGTTGCAGCGGCGGGGATTAATCGAACGTCCGAGCGCATTCAAGTTTTCGCACGGAGCCGACTATGTGCTGCCGGAAAACTTGCCACGACTGATCGGCTCATATCATCCAAGCCAGCAGAACACGCAGACAGGCAGGTTGACGCCGGCGATGTTTGCAAATGTCATGAAGAAAATCCGAAGCGCCCTGAGCAATGGTTAAACAAATACTTTGAATAGACGCTCCCGGCGCTCGGCCCAATCCTCACTTGTGAAAACGCGCGGGCCAACTTCAATCATGCGGGGGAGCAAGTTAAAAACGGCGACAGGATCCCATTTGGCGCCGGAACGCGTGCGGTAGCCGCGATCATTCAGGTCGCCGGCGATCCGTGAGAATGGATAATCCTGCACAATAAATTCGAGCATAAGCACAAGCGCTTCTTTCTCGATGAGGTTTTCCTCGAGGTGCAGACAATCGCCGGAAACTTGCAGCCCGTAAGGAAGTTCCGTCTCCATTTTCCCGAAGGGCCGGTCTTCCTTTCCCTCTGTGGGACGCTCCCATTCGATGGCAAGCATCCGCCACCCCGCCGAAGTCCTCTGCCGAACATGATCGTCGTCAAGTGGCCCCTGCAATACCTCCCGAACACGCTCCATTTTTGCCATAAAAACTCCTATCTCAATCTAGTTGATTGAAGCTCGGCCCGAAGAAAACCCTTGCGCCGGTCGCTCCATTTGGATGACACGCCCGCCCCATAACTTCGCACCGCAAGAAGGCAAGCAAGCAGCGTTTTGCCTTAAGAGTATTGGGCACCTGCGGGGCCGTCCATTCTGTGGCATAATTCCTTTGTTTCCAAGGATTTAAGGAGCGCTCGGATCCGGGAAATACCGCCGTCTGGCCGTTCATGGGATTGAGCGTATCGGAATCGGACACGTTGGAAGTTTTTTATATGGCACGCAACGGCTGGGGCTCCAGAATCGTCAAACTATAGGCGGGGTTTGGCGTTATAGCCGTGGGACCATTCGAGAATCAATTATCGCATGCCGCGCTATTTGCAATTCTAAGGTGGCTCACTGGAGACTTGACTCCCTAACGAGAGCAGCCTGATGCCAACAACAATTGAGGAAAGAAACCAAAATTTGAATTCGCCGACCAACGATGGCAACTCCACCACTCCAAGAAGTAAAAGTCGCTGGTGGATTTGGCTTATAGTTCTCGCCGCACTTGGATATGGGGGCTGGCGCTATCGAGGAGTGTTCGCCAGCAACTCCTCATCAACGTCACCCGCAAGTTCGGGGCGCGCGGGACGCGGCGGGAGTTCAGCGGTTCCGGTTTCAGTCGCGACGGCGGTTCGCGGCGACATCCCGGTTTACTTGCGCGGGCTTGGCACTGTTACGGCGTTCAACACGGTCACAGTGCACACCAGGGTGGATGGCCAGCTGGTGAACGTTGCCTTCCAGGAAGGGCAATTTGTACATGAGGGAGATTTGCTGGCTGAACTGGATCCGCGTCCTTTCGAGGCGCAGCTTGAACAAGCGGAAGGAACGCTCGCTCACGATATCGCGCTTCGAAACGACGCCAATGTAAATTTCGAACGTTACGCCGACCTCTACAAGCAGGGTGTGATTCCAAAGCAGCAGATGGACACACAGAAGGCCACTGTGGACCAGTACGATGGCGCGATCAAATCCGATCAAGCTCAGATAGACACTGCAAAACTCCAGATCGTCTATTGCCGGATTACGGCGCCAATCGGCGGGCGCGTCGGCCTGCGACTCGTAGATTTGGGAAATATTGTTCACGCGACGGATACAGGTGGATTGGTTGTCATCACTCAAGTCCAACCGATCTCCGCGCTTGTTTCCTTGCCGCAGGACACGCTTCCCGAAGTGTTCAATCAGGTCCGCGCAGGCGTACAACTTCCCGTCGATGCCTTTGACGAAGACGGAGTCAACAAACTCGCGTCAGGAAAAGTTCTCACGATTGACAATCAGATTGACCCGACGACCGGCACATACAAACTGAAGGCGGTGTTTGACAACGAGGACAATCATCTTTTTCCCAATCAGTTTGTAAACATTCGTGTTTTGGTCGGCAAAAAGCAAGGCCTGACCATTGTTCCAGCCACGGCGATCCAGCGAGGGCCGCAGGGCACGTTTGCTTACGTCGTCACATCGAATGGCACTGCCTCGATCCGCATGGTGAACATAGCGATTACGGAAGGAACCCAGGTCGGCCTCACCGACGGACTAAAACCAGGTGATGTCGTTGTTGTGGACGGACAGGACAAATTGCAGGACGGAACCAAAGTAGACGCGAGTTCGACTCCTCCAACCCCGAAATCTCCAGCCCCGGTTCCCGACGCGGGAAACAGTAAAAAATGAGCATTTCCAGGCCATTCATTCTTCGTCCGGTCGCGACGAGTCTCTTAATGGTTGGGATCATGTTGGCTGGATTTGTGGCCTACAGCCAATTGCCGATTTCCGCGCTGCCCGAAGTCGACTATCCGACAATTCAAGTTCAGACGTTTTATCCGGGTGCAAGCCCGGATGTGATGTCGTCATCTGTTACCGCCCCGCTTGAGCGGCAGTTCGGCCAAATACCCGGCCTCAACCAGATGACTTCCATGAGCTCCTTCGGAAGCTCAACCATCACGCTTCAATTCACGCTCGATTTGAACATTGACGTAGCCGAACAGAGCGTGCAGGCGGCGATTAATGCCGCATCGAATCTTCTGCCCACGGACCTGCCGAACCCGCCCATCTACAGCAAAATAAATCCTGCCGACGCCCCGATCCTTACGCTCGCGCTTACGTCGACCACGCTTCCGCTCGCCAAGGTGGAAGACCTTGCCGACACGACGCTGGCTCAGAAGATTTCGCAGCTAACCGGCGTGGGACTCGTCAGCATTAGCGGCGGCCAGAAACCCGCGGTTCGGATTCAGGCAAATCCGACGGCGCTCGCCTCCTATGGGATGAGCCTCGAGGACCTGCGGACTGCGCTGGGCGCCGCAAACGTGGACCAGGCCAAGGGAAACTTTGATGGACCACACCAGGCTTTTACTATCGGCGCGAACGATCAACTCTTAACCGCCGATGCCTATAAGCCCCTCATCGTGGCCTATCGAAACGGCGCCCCTGTCCGGCTTATCGATGTGGCGAACGTTGTCGATAGCGCGGAAAACACAAAGATGGCTGCGTGGGCGAATGAGAGTCCCGCCGTAATTCTAAACATTCAGCGGCAGCCCGGCGCAAACATAATCAGTGTGGTGGACCGCATTCAAAAGATTCTTCCGACTCTTCAACTTTCTCTCCCATCCTCCGTCAAAGTCACGGTGCTGACGGACCGCACCACGACGATTCGAGCCTCTGTTGCGGACGTGAAGATGGAGCTGATGCTGACCGTCGGGCTGGTCGTCCTGGTCATTTTCCTATTCTTACGGAGTGTCTCCGCGACGGTGATCCCGAGTATTGCGGTGCCGCTTTCGATTGTCGGAACTTTCGGCGTGATGTATTTGCTGGGCTACAGCCTGGACAATCTTTCCCTGATGGCGCTGACAATCTCCACAGGATTTGTTGTGGACGACGCGATCGTGATGATCGAAAACATCAGCCGTTTCATCGAGCAGGGCGATACGCCCCTCGAGGCCGCGCTGAAGGGTTCCGAGCAAATCGGTTTCACGATCCTCTCACTGACGGTTTCCCTGATCGCCGTGCTGATTCCATTGCTCTTTATGGGAGACATCGTTGGACGGCTGTTCCGGGAGTTTGCCGTCACTCTGGCCGTGACGATTCTCGTCTCCGCCATCGTTTCTCTGACGCTGACTCCTATGATGTGCGCGAAGCTCCTGAAACATCAGAAGGAATCTGAGCGCGGATGGTTCTATCGCACTTCCGAACGCGCATTTGAATCGGTCATCGCGTTCTACGGGCGGACTCTTCGGTTTGTCCTGCAATACAGGACAATTACACTGATTGTCACGGTCGCGACGCTCGTCGCGACGATCCTTCTCTATATCTATGTGCCGAAGGGTTTCTTCCCCGTGCAGGACACGGGCGTAATTATGGGTGTGTCGGAAGCCGCGCAGGATATCTCATTCAGTGCGATGGCCAAGCGACAACAGGAACTCACACATGTGATTCTTCAGGATCCCGCGGTTGCCAGTCTCTCCTCTTTTCTTGGTATTGATGGGACGAATACGACGACCAATACAGGCCGCATTCAGATCAATTTGAAACCGGTGGAGGAACGCCACATTTCCGCATCCGATGTAATCCGCCGCCTCCAACCGCAACTTGCCAGCGTGGAAGGGATCTCGCTCTTTCTCCAGCCCGTGCAGGACCTCACCGTGGAAGACCGGATCAGCCGCACGGAATTTCAATATAGCGTGGAAGATGTTGACGCAAAGGAGCTTGCGATATGGACTCCCCGCTTGATCGCAAAGCTGCAGACTCTCCCGCAGCTTCGCGATGTCGCCAGCGATCAACTAAACGGGGGGCTCCTCACAACTCTGGTGATTGACCGCGACACCGCATCGCGTCTCGGCATCCTGCCGCAGACGATTGACAACGTGCTCTACGATGCCTTCGGCCAGAGGCAAGTGTCCACAATGTTTACGCAGTTGAATCAGTACCACGTCGTGCTCGAGGTGGACCCGCGGTTGCAGATAAGCCCCGATTCACTCAAGGATATTTATGTGCCCACCGGAACTGGAGGGCAGGTAGCGCTGAGTTCTTTCACCCATATAGAGGAGGGGTCCTCCGCGCTCGTCAACAACCACCAGGGCCAATTCCCTGTCGTTACAATTTCATTCAACCTGGCTCCGGATGCGTCCCTCGGTGACGCCGTGAATGCCATAAACGCGGCTCGCAATGAGGTCGGCCTTCCCCCGAGCATTCAAACGAATTTCCAGGGAACTGCTGCCGCCTTTATGAAATCGCTTTCCAATGAACCGCTGCTCATCCTCGCGGCGGTGATTACCGTTTACATTGTGCTCGGCGTGCTGTACGAGAGCTACATTCATCCGATCACGATTCTTTCCACGCTGCCTTCCGCAGGTGTGGGCGCCATCCTGGCGCTGCTCCTTTTCAAGACGGAGTTCAGTGTTATTGCGCTGATTGGGTTGATCCTGCTGATCGGCATTGTGAAAAAGAACGCCATCATGATGATTGACTTTGCCCTCGAAGCGGAACGCAAGGAAGGCAAGTCTCCCCTCGATGCGATTTACGAGGCCTGCCTCTTGAGATTCCGCCCCATCATGATGACGACAATGGCCGCGCTCCTCGGCGGGCTTCCCCTCGCGCTCGGAACGGGGACGGGCTCCGAACTGCGGCGCCCTCTCGGCATTTCAATTGTCGGCGGTTTGATTTTGAGCCAGGTGCTCACGCTTTATACGACGCCCGTTGTTTACCTTGCGTTTGACTGGCTCGCGCGGCGGCTCAGCCGACGGTCTCATGTTGGGGGCGAGGCGCATCAACCCGCCTCCGCTGATTGACGCATGAATATTTCGTCAAACTTCTCGGCCCCATTTATCAGACGCCCGGTGGCGACTACGCTTCTGACGATTGCGCTCTTCATGGCCGGAAGCTTGGCCTTTAAACTCTTGCCTATTTCGCCGCTCCCCCAGGTGGATTTCCCCACTATCAACGTTTCCGCAGGCCTGCCTGGCGCGAGCCCGGAAACAATGGCTTCTTCCGTCGCAACCCCGCTGGAGCGTCAATTCGGCCGCATCGCAAGCATTACGGAAATGACCTCCACGAGCTCGTTGGGCTCCACGAGCGTTACACTCCAATTCGATTTGAACCGGAACATTGATGCTGCTGCGCGCGACGTCCAGGCCGCCATCAATGCAGCGCGCGGCCAGCTCCCGGCGGGTTTGCCAACACAACCGACTTACCGCAAAGCTAATCCCGCCGAATCTCCAATCATGCTTCTCAGCATGACGTCAACCACAGTGCCGAAATCGCAAGTCTATGACGCGGCCGATTCAATCGTGGATCAGAAGCTTTCCCAGATCCCCGGCGTCGGCCAGGTATCCGCAGGCGGTGGCGCTCAGCCCGCGGTTCGCGTGGATGCCAATCCAACTGAGCTGAACAGCTACGGGATCAGCCTCGAACAAATTCGGACTGCGCTTGGTTCAGCAAATGCAAATAGACCCAAAGGCCAACTTTCCAGCGATAATCAAACTTGGAACATCTCAACCACCGACCAGATCTATAAGGCCTGGGAGTACCAGCCGCTTGTCGTCACTTATCGCAACGGTGCGGCAGTTCGGTTGCAAGATGTCGCCAACGTCGTGGATTCCGTGGCGGATGTACGCACTTCGGGCTACGCGAACGGCCAGCCTGCCATCACCATCGTGATATTTCGTCAGCCCGGCGCAAACATCTTGGAGACGGTGGACCGTATCCGGGCAGCTCTGCCACTCTTGCAGGCCTCCATCCCTCCGACGATCCATCTGGGAATCCTGTTAGACCGGACCCCGACGATTCGCGCTTCAATCCGTGACGTCGAGATCACCATGGTGATTTCGATTATCTTGGTCGTCCTGGTCGTCTTTGCATTTCTGCGAAGCCCCTGGGCAACTGCGATACCCAGTGTCGCTGTCCCGCTCTCTCTTGTCGGAACTTTTGGTGTTATGTATCTGGCCCACTACACATTGGACAATCTTTCATTGATGGCGCTTACGATTTCCACGGGTTTTGTTGTGGATGATGCCATCGTCGTGATCGAAAACATCACGCGCTACCTGGAAGCTGGCCTGAAACCGTTCGAAGCGGCGCTCCGCGGATCACGCGAAATTGGCTTCACTGTTCTCTCCATGAGCACATCCCTTGTAGCCGTCTTCATACCGATTCTGCTAATGGGAGGAATCGTTGGGCGGCTGTTCAGGGAGTTCGCTGTCACGCTGAGTACGGCAATCGGCGTTTCCCTCGTGGTGTCGCTCACGACCACTCCGATGATGTGCGCCCGTTTCCTGAGACCTGAAACCGGCAACCATGGCCTTGCGTACCGGGTGGCGGAAGGTGGCTTTGAAGGATTAAAAAAAATCTACGAATTGTGCCTGCGGTGGGTCCTGCGGCACCAGGCGTTTGTTCTGGCGCTGACACTTGCCACCGCTTGTTTGAGCGTGTACCTCTATTACGTCACCCCGAAGGGCTTTTTCCCTCAGCAGGACACCGGAAGATTGAGCGGCAATATTGTTGCCGATCAGGATGTCTCCTACCCCGCGATGGATGCGAAACTCCGTGAGTTTGCAAAAATTGTCCAGTCTGACCCGGCTGTGGACACAATTGGCGATTCCACCGGGGGCGGAGGGTACGGCGGCCCAACGAATACCGGCCGCATGTTTGTGCAGTTGAAACCGATAGGGGAAAGAAAGCTCACGGTGGACCAGGTGATCGCGCGCATTCGCACCAAGGCCGCCAAAGTCCCGGGCGCAACGCTTTATTTGACGGCCAGCCAGGATGTGAGTGTCGGCGGCCGGAGAAGCAACTCACAGTATCAATACACGCTCGAGGCGGACAATTTGGAGGATCTGAACCATTGGGCGCCAATCCTTCTGGATAAAATTGCCCTAATCCCTGAATTGCGCGACGCCAATAGCGACCAGCAAATCCATGGCCTCTCCGCTTCTCTGATCATTGATCGGGACACTGCTTCGAGGCTCGGCGTCACGATGTCGTCGATCGATAACACGTTGAACGATTCATTCGGGCAGCGGCAAGTTTCGATCCTCTATAAGCCGCTCAACCAATATTACGTGGTACTTGAAGTCGCTCCACAGTATTTGCGGAACCCGGATACTCTGAAGCAGATCTACGTCCCGACTAACTCGGGCTCTGTGGTTCCGCTTAGCTCATTTTCACATTACGGACCGGCTCTGACGCCGCTCAGCTTGAATCACCAGGGACAGGTCCCCGCCATTACGCTCTCCTTCAATCTGGCGCCGGGCGCTCCGCTGGGCCAGGCGTACAACGACATCCTTGCCGCCGAACGGCAGGTTGGCCTTCCCCCGACGGTCCGCGGTACTTTTCAAGGTACGGCGGCGGCATTCGCGGACTCGCTCTCTACGATGCCGTTGCTAATTTTGACGGCGCTTGCCGCGGTTTATATCGTTCTCGGAATTCTCTACGAGAGTTACATCCATCCGGTCACAATTCTTTCCACCGTGCCATCCGCCGGCGTCGGCGCGCTGCTCGCCCTGATGCTATTCAAGACGGACCTCAGCATCATCGCCCTCATCGGCATCATCCTTTTGATTGGAATTGTAAAGAAGAACGCAATTCTGATGATCGACTTTGCGTTGCAGTCCGAGCGCATGGATGGCAAATCACCCGTTGACGCTATTCATCAAGCCTGTGTTCTCCGCTTCCGCCCTATCATGATGACGACCATGGCCGCGATGCTGGGTGCGGTGCCGCTCGCCATCGGTGGGGGAACCGGCTCAGAACTTCGCCAGCCTCTGGGTCTAACGATCGTTGGCGGCCTAATCTTTAGCCAAATGCTTACGCTCTTCACGACTCCTGTTGTCTACCTTTACATGGATCGGCTTCAGACTTGGTTGAGAGGCGGCAAACGCGAGCGAGTACTCTTTACCGCCCCCGCCGAAGACCAATTTAATCGCCCGCCAATTGCTTAATTCAATTTCTTAAATTGGGAGTACCCTGAAAATTCAACCGGCGCGGCGACCCTTTTAGGAATCGTCCGCGCCGGTTGTTTGTGGGCAGAGATCTATCGGTGGTGTCCGCCACCGCCATGCGAGCTTCCATGAGAACTTCCGCGGGAACTCCCGTGTGAACTGCCACCGCTGGAGCGGCTCGGGGCCGGTGCGGAGCGCGGAGCGCCGCCGCTTGAACGTCCCGGCGGGGGCGAGTAACTCGGCCGGCTGGTCGGCGGGGGGGAGTATCGGGAATTGCCTGTGGGTTGAGCACGGTCATTCACGATCGGCCTGCGCAAATTCAGCGCCGGCCGTGAGTTGCTCGACTGCGAATTTCCTTGATATCGAGGTTGCGAAAGCTGCCTTCCACCTGACACGGAACCCCGCGAAGGCTCGTTTGTCTGAGGCGTAAACCGCTGCCAGCCGCCGGAATTTGCCCCGGATTGCGGAGATTGCTGCGGACGCTGCCCCTGGGCCTCAAACGACCTCACAGGTTGCTGCGAGGACGCCGGCCTGTCGTTGCGGTTTCCCTGATTCGTCACGCTGTTACTCCGCACGGACGATTGCGAAGCGCGTTGCCTGTCGTCCTGCCGATTCACACCATAGCTGCGGTTCGTGCCGGTTGCCTGGCCGCCCCCAGACGCTTGCCCGCTGGCTCGCAATGCATTTTGGATACGCCCGGCCTGCTCATTAAAAGACCCGCTCCGTGAATTTGTCGAAGCAGTGGATCCGAAAAAGTGCTGTTGTCCGCCGCTGCGAATCGTTGAGGCGCTCGCAGCCCGGTTTGTGGAGCTCAGGCTCGCGCGCGTGGGAGCGACCGGAACGTGCCCGGTCATCACCTGGCCTCCATGAAACTCGCTGGCCGTAATTCCCGCCCTCACACTAACTACGCCGCGGCCAAATTCTCCCGCGCGCATCGAAGAAACAATTCCAGGGTTGCGCTCCGCCAAATTAAAATTTGAGAATCGCGCGTCAAAACGCCCACGAAGGGGACCAATCGCGCCGGGGAATCGCCGGTAATCAAATCCGCCGCGGAATCCGAAGAAGTCTGCGAACCCGAACCGGATTCCAAACCCGAACCACGGGAAAAATGGATCGCACGGGCCGATCGGGAACCATCCGATGGATCCGAAGCCGAGGCCGACTCCGAACCGCCCGCCGAATCCGAAGAATGAAACGTACGCTGGTGACCAGAGCGGCCGGTACCCCGCGTACACAGGCCCGGGCCACCAGAACCAGCGCGCGCCCGAAAGAAACCACCGCCCGTAGTGATAAGGAGCCCAGCCCCAAGGCTCATAAGAAACCCACGTCCAGCCGTAATAAGGCTCCCAGACCCAGTCTCCGTCCCGATAGGGCGCCCAATCGGGCCCGACATTCGGCGTCCAGACCTGTCCGTAATCAGGATTTTCTTGCCAGGTGCCATTCGAATCCAGGTCGCCTGCACCGGTGTAATACGGATTGGTTCGGCGAGTGCCTTCGGCGTTCTGGATGAGTTTGTCGCGGTCTTCGCTCCACTTGTCCCATTCATCGCTCGAACGCGCTTCCGACTTCTTAAATTGAACGTCGGCCCCAGTCCCGTGGACCGTGATCATTTCCCCTTCGTCAACTTTCGTGCTGCCTTCTGGAGTGGAGACTTCTGCTTGCCCTTTGCGCACGATTACAATCGTCTCTCCGGCGTCGTTTACTTCGATGCGATACTCGCCATCGCGGAGCGGATGTATTGCCACAGTGGGCGTATCAATCTCAGCGTCACCCTCGGCGCCCTTCAGCACGGAATATTCCACTAGTCCCTGCGCGATCTGAATCTGTATATGACCGTCGGCCATGCCGGCAATGTTGGCTTCTGAGTGCCCGGATAATCGGAGGATGTTCGCGAAATCGAGCTGAAGTTCCGCGCGCGCGCCGTCTGCGGTCGATACCGAATCGCCGGCCATCAGCGGAGTATTCAATGTCAGCGCAACCCAATCGCCTGAGTCTCCGCGGCGCATGGACACATCGCCGTGGATAAAACTCATTCGCGCGACGTCGGGAGGTGGCCCAGCTTGTTGTTGCTGTTGCTGCTGCGGGTCAACGCCTGGGGGCGGAGGTGCCTGGTCCTGGGCATTTGCTTGAACCACTGCAAAGGCCGCCAGAACTAGAAGCCCAAGAATTTTTGCTGTCGCTTTCATCGCCCACCTCGCTGGGCGCCTCCCGCCTGTTGCCAGGGCAATTTAGCGGGATAGCAATATCATCCTCGCTTTATATTGCATGGACGATGCCAAAGGATCGCGAATTCTGCGGCTAAGGTAAACTCAATGGAATCAGTTAGTTACGGGCACTATTGCTGGGCATACGCCTGTAAATCACGGCTTGGAATCGGTGCCTTTAAGCCAGAGGTGGTTGATTTCAGCCAATTAACTGTTTGGAATGTTATTCCTGCGTCTCCGGGTCATCCGGAATCCCGATCTTTGAAAGGCGGTATCGCAGCGCGTTTCGGGTAAGGCCGAGCAATCGTGCCGCCTGGCTTTTGTTTCCGCTTGCACGCCGCAGCGCCTCGCGAATCATCTCATCTTCCCAACTGTCGAGCGTCATCCCCTGTGGAAGAAAGCTTTGCGCGGTGGAATTTCCCTTCGCTGGAGCAATATCCAGTTGAATATCGCTTGCTTCGACCCGGTCGTTTTTCGCGAAAGTGACGCCCCGCTCGATAATGTTCTGCAGCTCGCGGACATTACCCGGCCAGTGAAAACTCATCAGCGTCTGCATCGCGGCGGGCGCCACGCTGCGAACAGGTTTCCCGCTCTCCTTGCTGTAGCGCTCCAGGAAATGTTCAACAAGCCCGGGGATGTCCTCTTTGTGTTCGCGCAGCGGCGGCACATCAATAGGCACTACGTTTAGCCGGTAATATAGATCCTCGCGAAACGTCCCTTGCTCGAGCGCAGCGCGAAGATCACGGTTCGTGGCGGCGATCATCCGCACAACGACTTTGATTGTGCGAGTCCCGCCAAGCCGCTCGAATTCCCGTTCTTGGAGCACGCGCAGCAGCTTTGCCTGAGTGGCCGTCGGAACGTCGCCGATTTCATCGAGGAAAAGAGTGCCTTTGTCGGCCAGCTCGAATTTTCCGGGTTTGCTGGCGGTGGCCCCTGTGAACGCGCCCTTCTCGTAGCCGAAAAGCTCGCTCTCCAAGAGGTTCTCGGGAATCGCGGTGCAGTTGATTTTAATGAAGGGCCCGCCGGCTCGCTTGGAGTGCTGGTGAATCGCCCGCGCGATTAATTCTTTTCCTACGCCGCTTTCTCCGCCGATCAGAACGGTGGAATTCGTCGGAGCGACCCGCTCGACAGCGGCAAGCACCTCTTGCATCCGCGCGCTCTTCGAGACGATGTTCGGGTAGTCGTAGCGCTTGCCCAGCTCTTCGCGCAGGTTCCGATTCTCAACCACAAGTTTGCGTACATCCAACTCCTTGCGAATCACCAGTGTGATCTCTTCGAGCGGAAATGGCTTCATCACGTAGTTGCTTGCGCCGTTGCGCATCGCCTCGACCGCGGCCTCAACGCTTCCGTACGCGGTCATCAATATGACGGGTACTTCAACATTGATCTTGCGAATCGCCTTGAGAAATTCGAGGCCGTTCATTCCCGGAAGTTTGAAATCCGTCAGGATAAGATCAATCGATTCGCGCCCTAGTATCTTCAGACCCTCTTCCGCATCGCCGGCGGAAAATGTCGCCATTCCCTCTTCGCTCAAATTCAATTCGAGCAGGCGCCGCATTTTTGCTTCGTCTTCAACGATCAATATCGTTGCCATTTCAAGTGTGTCCTATGAATTTGCGGGCTGCGCGCCGGCCGGTATCGCTTCTCGCTCCGCTGCTGGAAAGAATACGCGAAAAGTCGCTCCTTGCCCCGGCTCGCTTTCCACGCGGAGCGACCCGTGATGTTCATCCACAATTTTTGAAACGATCGCCAGCCCCAACCCCACTCCTGATTTTTTTGTCGTAAAAAATGGATTGAAGATTTGCTGGGATAAATCCGGAGGAATCCCCGGCCCGGTGTCACGAAACACCACTTCAATCCCGGCAATTCCCGCTCGATTTGCACCGGAGATCTCCACTTGAAGCTCTCCGCCATCCGCTTCCATAGCATCGTACGCATTCAGCGCAAGATTCACGAACACTTGCTCGCACAATCGTTCATCCATAGGCACCAGCGGAAGACTGGGAGAATAAACCCGCTCCACCCGGACCTTCGAATCCGGCCGCTGCGCGCGCGCCGCCTCGAGCGCCCGGCCCGCCACCTCGATTAAATTCCCCGGCACAAGTTCGAGCGACATCGGCCTCGCGAAATCGAGGAACCTCGCAACGAGCGCGCTCAGGCGGTTGGTTTCACTCAGAATATAACCGGCAAGCTCGCTCGCTAGCGGGTTCGCTTGCCGCAATTTCTGGTTCAACATTTCCGCCGACCCGCGGATCACTCCCAGCGGATTCCTGATCTCATGCGCCAAACCCGCGGACATCTGACCGAGCGCCGCAAGCCGCTCGGAACGCCGCGCCTCTTCCTGTGCTTGCGCAAGGCGCCGGTTCGTCTCCGCCATCTGCTCCGCGAGAACCCGGTATGCAGCCACCCTTTTTCGTATCTCCACCGCGAACCGATTTACGAACATTGCCGCCAGGAAAAAAAAGAGCACGCGGCCGGCGAGTTCTCCGACGCTCTCAATTGTGATCACATACAGCTGTGACGCCGGAATTAAATAGGCGCAGTAAGCCGCCGAACTAAGCGAGGTCCAAATCAGCGTGCCCCACGGACCGAAATACGTCGCGGCGGTGACGACAGGCAACAAATAGATTGGCCAGTAACTGCTGTTGATCCCCAAATCGCCCGCGTAATAGCCCGTGTGATCCAGCAGAATTGTCGCGAGAACAATTTTTAGCAGAACGGAATACGCAGGACCGCGTTGTGGCGACCGCGCCACAATCTTGCTTTCCAGGAGTTGGACAATGACGATCGCGGCAAGGATGAGTTGTTTGTGATATTCCCGAATCGGAGGAAGAACGGCAAGTCCCGCGACGAATAATAGGAGAACAACGTCAAACCACTTCGGGGCACGTTGATGGCTACTGCTGTGATTCGGAGAAACAGTAACAGTGGCTCGTTTAGAATCGGCTCCGGTTGCAACCTCAGCCGAACCTTCTCGCGGGGGTTTTCCCTTCAGCACGGCCCAATTATGCGCCATCCACCATGTCCGCCCAAAACGGAAGATCCCTCGTCGCTAGCCCAATTTATGTGCCGGATTTTCTTCCGCGGAGTTTGCGCTTCATGTCCGGCCAGAATTCCTTCAGGAAGTTTCCAAGCGCATCCACTCCGACCTGGGTCGCAAATTCACTGATATTTCCTCCTGCCGTGCGGTTCGATGGGGGGTAATAGAGGTTTGAGAGACCCGTCGCGACAGCATTCCCAAAAAACTCTGAATAATTGAATTGTCGTTGCCCCGAATCTGTCCGAGTAACCACTAGCCGTTCCATTGAGTACGCGAATCTCTTTTTGAATCCTCCCTTACCCAGTTGGAAGTATCGCGGATCCTGATGCAAAAGTGTGGGGAAAACCCCGGTCGACATCAGCGGGCCAATCGTCTGATCCGTAAGCGAGGCTGCATATCTTCTTCCAAAACCCTTGAACCCTCCACCCCACTCCCTCGGGTCACCTTCCGCCTGGTCTTCAAGCGCCAAGACAGTAACAATGCCGTAGGTATATGGATCCAGGAGGTTTGAAAAGGCGAGTTTGAATTTTTGCGCCGGCCTAATAGGCGTGATTTCGGTCGCGCCTACGACTGTGTTGTAGTTCGGGATGACCCCAAAAATGCGATCGTTCTTGCTGGCTCCCGTCGAGGGATCAATCGGAGGCGGCGCGTCCTTTTGGGTTTTGTCCTGGTATTTGTCGCCAGTCTGCCGGTTTGCATCAGTCTTTGGCGGGTCTTGCACTGGAGGAGTGCCGGCCTGCTCCTGCGCAGTTAACGGAAAAGCCAGCAAGAGCATTGCAGGGGCGACCACTGCAAAGACAAATCTGTCCCAGCCCCTGAAACTTCTGCCCATGAATTGATTGTCCCCCTTACCCACCCAGTGACAGGATTGCTGACGAACCTTCCAACTCTTAAAAAACGTTCCTTCCGAGTTCCTGATTTGACGCCAAATGGCTCACTAAAGTTGCATCAGTATTACAGGAATGTGGCGTGTGGAAGGCTGGTAGCGATACCGGGATTCGAACCCGGATTTTGGCCTTGAGAGGGCCACGTCCTAACCCTTAGACGATATCGCCAATGAGAAAAAAACCGCGGGAGCAGCAATGAATTTTCACACGTTTGGAATACGCGCGCAAGCGACGCGCAACCTTTGCAATTGGAACCGCGCCCTCTTCCAGCAATCAATTGGCGGAAATACACGCCTTGCCCAACTTAATCTTTTCCCGGCGCGCCATCCGTGAGCCGCCAGATCCCGAGCGGGTTGCCGTCCTTCAACTCCTCCGGCAAGGCTTCATTGGCGAAATTCTGGAAACACACGGGGCGCGCAAAACGGTAAATCGCCTGGCTGCCCACGGAGGTGGATTGTCCGTCAGATGTCGCGGGATACGGGCCCCCATGAATCATCGCGTGGCCCACTTCAACCCCCGTCGGAAACCCGTTGAACACAAGCCGCCCCGCCTTTTGCTCCAGGATTTCGACAAGTTCCCGGTACTCGCGCAGATCTTCTTCCGTGCCGTGAATCGTTGCCGTAAGGTGTCCGTGCAATCCGCGCGCGATTTCAAGCATTTCTTCCTTCTGTCCACAGCTTACGACCAGAGTCGCCGGGCCAAAAACTTCCGCCGCGAGATCGGGTTGCGCAATAAACTCGCGCGCGCCCGCCGTGAAGAGCGCCGTGGCGCCGCGCACCCCCGGCTCGCTGCCGGCTGGTTTCCCCTCCGCAGCGAGTGCGACGCTCGTACGCGCTTTGCGCGCAGCCACCTGCCCGGCATACGCCGCCTGGATTTGCGGAGTCAACATCACCGGCGCTGGGGATTCCGCCATGCGCCGCGCGAGGCTCTGCGAAAAAGTTTTCGCTTCCGCTGCCGGTGGCAAGAACACAAGCCCGGGCTTCGTACAAAATTGTCCCGCGCCGAGCGTCACCGACCCGTGCATCCCCTCCGCGATTTGCTCCGCGCGCGAAGCGAGTGCGCCCGGCAAAAGGAACACTGGATTTGTGCTACCCATCTCTGCAAACACGGGGATCGGCTCCGGCCGCGCCGCAGCCATATCCATCAAGGCGCGTCCGCCGCGTTGCGAACCGGTGAACCCAACCCCGCGAACAAGGGGATGCTTCACCAGCGCTGCTCCCACTTCCGTTCCCGAGTCGAAGAGGAGCGAAAAAATCCCTTCCGGCAAATTGCACTCGCGCGCGGCGGAACGAATTACGGCGCCGACCAGCTCCGATGTCCCCGGATGCGCCGGATGCGCTTTCACAACAACTGGATTCCCTGCGGCGAATGCCGAGGCCGTGTCACCGCCCGCGACCGAATATGCCAGCGGAAAATTACTCGCGCCAAACACCACCACGGGCCCGAGAGGACGCCACATCGAACGCAGGTCCGGTTTTGGCGCGGGCTTGCGCGCAGGATCTCCGCGGTCCAGCCGCGCGCGCACCCACGATCCTTCTTCCACCAAATCCGCAAACATGCGCAATTGGAAAACAGTGCGCGCGGCTTCCGAACGGATGCGCGCCTCCGGCAGCCCTGCTTCCTGATTCACTCGCACAACCAGGGCATCGGTGATGCCTTCCAAACCCTTCGCAATCGCGCGAAGGAATAAGGCCTTTTGTCTGCCGCTGAATTTGGAATAAGAAGTGAACGCCTGGGCCGCCAGCCGTGCCGCGCGATCCACCTCCTGCGGGGAGGCAGAAAAGTAAGCCGGTTCCAACGCAGCATTTTGCGCTGGATTAATCGCCGCAAACTTTTTTCCGCTATCCGCCCCGATTTCCCATCCGATAAATGACTTCCCCTTCAAATCCATGGATTCCCCTTTTCAAATCCGCGCGATGAATTTCACGCGATCATCTTCGTGCCCCTATGCCTGCGCCGCCAGCCGAGGCCTGTCAGCAAGTGCACGCTTAATCGTAACTAGCGCTTCCGCGAGTTCGTTGTCCGTTACCAGGAGCCTGGGCGGGCGCACAGCGCGCTGCCCTTCCCGCATTCCTGCTGCACCAGTTTGATCAACTGCACAAATTTCGGAACTGTGTCCATGCGGAGCAGCGGCAAAAACCAGCGGTACAATTCAAAAGCTTTCTTATGCTCGCCGCGGATTCCGTGGTCGAAAAGCGCGACTGACTCGATCGGCATCGCGTTCACAAGCCCCGCAACCCAGCCCACCGCGCCGGCACCGATCGCTTCCAGGATCAGGTCATCCACTCCCGCGGAAATTTGAAGCCGGTCTCCGACTAGCGCGCGAATCGCAGTGATCCTCCGCACGTCCGTGCTCGACTCTTTCACCGCATGAAGGTTCTCGTGCTCGTGCGCGAGTTCGGCAATCTGTTCGGGCAGAAAATCCGTGCCATAGGAAATCGGGTTGTTGTACAGCATGCAAGAGAGCGGCGTCGCGCGAATCACGGCCGCGACGTGCGCCTTCATCTCGCGCCAGTCGCCCTTATAAACATATGGCGGCAGCACCATCAGCCCTTGCGCGCCGTGGTCCACAGCCGACTTCGCCAGTTTCACGGCATCGGGCGTGCGCAGAGCGGAAATCGCGGGTGCAACGGGCACGCGGCCCGCCACGCCTTTCACACACGCGTCAATCACCGCAAGTTTTTCCTCAAATTCAAGCGTCGCGCCTTCTCCAAGCGAGCCAAGCGGAATAATCGCCGTGCATCCGCTCTCCACAAGCCAACGGCTGTGCTCCGTCACAAACGCCGTATCCACTTTCAATGCGGCGTCAAAACTCGTCGTAATTGCGGGCATCACCCCTTGCCATTTCATCCCGTCATCCTTTCAAGCTGCAGATTCGCCCTATTGTTTATTTCTTGGCGTCGCCGGCCAGCGCCAGTGATTCTACACGCGCGGGAAAAATCGGCGGCCGCACCGAGTCCACTTTCCACCCAAAAAGAAATTCCGCAGCCGGTCCGCAGACACGTCCCTGGCACGGCCCCATGCCGCAACGCGTGTGAAGCTTCGCGTCGCGCCAGCCGCTGCGCCGCGCCAAGCGCGCAAACGTCACGTCCTCACACCGGCAAACGAAGGTATCCGGTGTCGGCATTTCGCGCAACTCCTTGCGAAGTGCAAACGTTTCTTCCAGCAGCGCCGCGAATCGCCGGGCCGTCGCGCACTTCTGCAAAAGCCCGCGCGCGGCTTCGGACTTGTCCGTAGCTGCGTACCCCGCAACCTGTCCTTCAATAAGCGCCGTTTCGAGCCCGCCGATTCCCACCGGTTCGCCCGCGCAAAAAACATTCTCGACACTCGTCTCCTGAAACTCATTCACGCGCACGAACCCGCCCCGCAATTCGCAGCCAAGCAATTCCGCAAGCTCGGTATTCGGCACAAGGTGGAATCCGCACGCAAGATAGTCGCACGCAATGCGCCAGGTTTTGCGGCCATTCGTCAGTTCCACCCATTCCAGTTTCTCGGCACCGCCGGCGCGAACCAGCCAGGTCCCCGTGCGATAGGGCACACTGGCAAGCGCCAACCGCAGTTGCATCGCCTGCAAAAGTTTTTTTCCATGTCCGAGCAGCTTCCTTGCGAATCGCTGAATCCGGGATGCAGGCGCCTGCTCCGCAATCATGACGAGCTGCGGCCGATTCGTTGATTCCATTTTGCGGAAAAACGCTCCGATGGCAAGTAGAAGCGGTCCGCTCCCGGCAATCACAACCCGAATGTGATTTCCAACCGGAAGGCATCCGCTTTTCACCAAAGCTTGCCAGCCGCCCGCGCCCATCACTCCGGGCAGCGTCCATCCCGGAAATGGCAGGAATCGTTCGCGCGCGCCCGTAGCCAGAATTAATTTTTTGAATCGCAGCGCGAACACCTCTTCGTACGTCTCTGCGATTAGAGTTCCCGGCGCTCCTTGCGCGACAATCCTTGTCCCGTAAAAATGCTTCACTTGCGCACGCCTCAATCGAGCATGCCATTCCGCTTGCTCTCCCTCATGGCTGGATCGCGTCGCAAGATCTTCGTCCACCGGCAGCCCGCGCCAGATCTGCCCGCCCGGTCCGGGGTTGTCGTCCACCATTCCAATCGTCGCGCCGGATTCAGCCGCGGCGCACGCCGCCGCAATTCCCGCCGGCCCCGCGCCAACGATTAAGGCATCGAAAGTTTGCACGCCGCGCTCAGTCATCGGTCTTCACATCCATCCCCTCAGCGCAAAGAATCTGGCAGCTTCTCGCGTGCGGGCGCCCGTCAATTGTCACTCGGCATTCGTAGCAGATTCCCATTCCGCAGAGCGGCCCTCGCGGTTCGCCGGATACAGAACGCCGGAATCGCGGCGCCTCATTACCAAAAGCCCGGTATACGGCGGCTGCGACGGTCGAGCCCGTTGGCACCCGCACATCCGCGCCGTTTACACGCACCCTAATCAATGTCGCAGTTTGTTTTTGCTTTTTATCCATTTCCGGCCCTAATGAACCGCTTCGTTAAACCGGCGTCCCGCCGAATATGGCGCTTGTGGGATCGCGGACTGCCGCATAAGTAGTTGATCCACCAACAACTTTGCCGTACCGAGTGAAGTCGTAATCCCCAGCCCTTCATGCCCCGCCGCAAGATAAAGCCGGTCGTGCCCCGGCCACGGCCCAATCAGCGGCATCTTGTCCGGCGTCGCCGCGCGGAACCCGGTCCAAGTGCGGATTGCCGAAACTTCGCCGAGCGAGGGCATGAATTCTTCTACACGCGTAAGCATCCGCGCGAGCATTGCCGGCGAAACCGCGCGATCCTCGGCGCCATATTGCCGCGAGGAGCCAATCAAAAGTTGGCCTGTTGCACGCGGCTGCACGTTGAATGCGACCGAATCCGTTGTCGTCGAATGGGCGCTCTTCAGATAGCCGAGCTCAACAAGCTGGTGAGTCACGTAGGCGGGATAGCGATCCGTAATCAGCAAATGTCCTTTGCGCGGACGAATCGGAACGCCCGGGGTGAGTTTTCCCGCAGCGGCCCCCGCCGCATTCACAATCGCGCCCGCGAAAATCCGCGAGCCGTCCTCCAATTTCACGCCATCGCGCTCAATTTCAGCGACGCGGCGGCCAATCGTAACAGTTGCGCCGAGCGCCTGCGCGCGCTCGATAAAAAACCGCGCCGCGCACGGCGAATAGATCACGCCGTCATCCGGAATCAGTAAACCACCCGGAAGCCCGGCGCGCAGATGCGGTTCGGCCGCTGCGAGCGCGCGCGAATCCAATATTTCAGCGCGCACGCCGCGCGAGAGATAAAACTCACGCTTCTTGGGCAGAAAACTCATCTCCTCTTCATCCGCGGCCACCCATAGCGTGCCGCAATTTAGATACTCGACATCCGCGGGGAGTTCCTCCACCAGGTTGTTCCACAGGTCCACTGAATACCGGCACAGTGCAAATTGCGCTTCGGAATCATCCAGCACGACAAGATGCCCCATCCCCGCCGCGGTCGCGCCTCCGCCGATCACGTCCGCTTCGATAGCAGTGACGCGCATCCCTTCACGCGCGCACTCCCATGCGCACGCCGCTCCAACAATTCCGCCGCCGATAATCACTACGTCGGGCGTGGACACAATTTACCTCGGGATTCCGTTGCAGAAAGGATCTTGCGGGTCGAAGAGCAGATCCCCTTCCCCGGTAATGAATGCGGAGCCTTTGATGTGGGGGACAATCTTGCTGTTGCAGATCTCCACGCTTGCTTCAAACACACTTCCCACGATGCCTTCCTGGCGGTAGATCTCGCCTTCCTTCACTTTTCCATCCGTGAAGTAGCACGCCATTTTTGCAGAAGTGCCCGTCCCGCAGGGCGAGCGGTCATAAATCTTCCCGGGACACAGGACAAAATTTTTGCTGTCGGCATAAGGCCGCTGCGCCGGGCCGGAAAGTTCAATATGATCAATCTCCGCGCCGCCCGCGCCGGTCACGCCCTGCGAAACGAGCGCGCAACGTACTTTCCAGGCAAAGTCAGTAAGGTGCTCCACGTTGTCCAATGAAATATGCAAACCGTGATTCTCCATGATGTAAAACCAGTTTCCGCCCCACGCGACATCGCCGGTGAAAATCCCGTGGTCCTCCAATTCAACCGCCGCATCTTTTAAGTGACGATAACTGTGCACATTCCGCACTGTAACTTCACCCGACCTCGTGCAGCTGCGCCGAGACGATCCCAACCGGCGTCTCAATCTTGTGCGTCCCCGGACGAATCCGCCCCAGCCACGCCAGCGTCACGATTAATCCAATCGTCCCGTGGCCGCACATCCCCAAATAGCCGACGTTATTGAAAAAAATAACGCCCGCGGTGCAGGAAGGATCGTGCGGCTTGCAGAGAAGCGCGCCGACAATCACCTCGGACCCGCGCGGCTCCGTCACCAGTGCCACGCGCAATTCATCATGCTCCGCGCGCAGCTTCGCCAGCCGATCCGTCAGTGGCCCCGATCCCAAATCCGGGTCTCCATCAATCACGACGCGCGTCGGCTCGCCTCCAGTGTGGGAGTCCACCACGCGGACGCGTTGCGCTTCCTTGTTCATGTATTTGAGTTTATACGAAAGATGCGCTGGAAGCAGTCGCCGAGCAACTCCCGGCGGAATCCGGTTGCCCGAATTCTCTTCCCACCCTAATTGTCAGGCGTTTCCCCCGCTGCGTCCTTCATTTCGGCCGCGGACGGAATCGTTGCCACCAGCGGCGTCACTCCATGCTCCGAAAGCGACTTGTTGAACGCCGGTAGATCCTTGTCCATCAAACTTCGATACTCCGCCGTTGCCGCGGCCAGGTCTTTTTCAATCATTTCGAGCAGGTTGCGCTCCGTGTCGGTCGGACCGAAATCCTCGCCGCCCGCCACGTCGCCCGCGCCCGGCCCGACTTCGCCGTTAAGCCACAGCAAATTGAAATAGACCTTGTACGCCTCGATGAAATACTTGTCGTCGCTCGTGGTCAGGGCTTTGCTGAGAAGCTTGTACTCAACCGCTTGCAACTTCGCATCCATATCTGTGACGGTCTTCAGCAAATCGGCCTTGCCTGTCTCTGTGCGGAGCATTTTCTCGATTTCTTCAAGTTGCCTCCGCATCCATTCGATCTGATTGACCATCCCTGATGTCTTGTTGATGTCATCCCGGATCCGCAGTTGCAATTTCACGGATGCTGCAAGATCCGCGTCTGTCGTTTTTATCTTCGGATCCAGCTGCACATCCAGCGTCTGTGTGTAGGTCTGTCCGTTCGCCGTGACCTTGATTGTGTATTTTCCCGGCGCCACCAGCGGCCCGGAAATGACCGGCGACATCCCCCAGTGCGTAATCGGCCGCGAATCCATCCCGCGGAAGCGTGGCTCTTCCCAGATATGCGGGTTGTCCTGCGGCGTGGTGCGCAACGCAATCATATGCGGCCCCTCATAGTGCAGATCCCAGGCCGCGCGGTTCAGACCCGCGCGCCCTCCTCCGCGCAATTCGCGGATCACATTGCCGCCCGCATCGAGGACTTGTATTTGAACGGGCCCCTGCGATGCGCCCTTCAACCAGTAATCAATTGTGCCGCGCCCGCCGCGCGCGGAGCGATACACGGCTCGCGGCGCGAAGACGACGGCGGCCGCGTCAGGCTGCCCCGTGGACGGCAACTGCTCGAGCGGTGTCACGTCGTCCATAATGTAAATTCCGCGACCGTAAGTTGAAATAACCACGTCGTGGTATTGCTTCTGCACGGCGATCCAGGAAACCGGGGATCGCGGCAGACCCGTTTGCAGGTTTGTCCAATGGCCGCCATCGTCCAACGAATAATAGAAGCCGTTCCCGGTGCCCGCGAATAGCAGTCCTTTCTTATTCGGGTCTTCCGCGATGCTTTTCGCATAAGCGAGCGGATGCTTCGTCGGCAAATTGCTGCTGATTTGCGTCCACGTCGCGCCAAAATCGTTTGTCTTGTAAAAATAGGGATCGCGGTTGTCCATCAAATGGAGGTCCACCGCAATGTACGCCGTGCCCGCGTCGAAATTTGAAGGAGAAATACACGTAATCGTCCCCCATGCTGGCATGCCGCTAATGTTCTTTGTGACGTTCGTCCAATTCGCGCCGCCATCCTCCGTGTTCCACACCTGTCCGTCATTCGTTCCCGCCCAGATGAGCCCTTTCTGTTTGGGCGAAGGTGCAATCGCGAAAACGACCTCGCCATAAAACTGTCCGAGGTTGTCGCCCACAATTCCCCCGGAGGGCACAATATATTTCGGGTCCTGCGTCGAAAGATCAGGACTGATTACTGTCCAACTCTGCCCGGCATTCGACGTTTTCCAGATAACCTGACAACCGTAATACACCGTGTTGTGGTCAAAGGGATCTATCGCAAGCGGCGGTGTCCAGTGGCAGCGGTACTTTGTGTCATTGGGCGGAGAGTCGAGCGTGTGATACCACGGGCTGACGGATCGCGCTTCGCGAGTCCGCGCGTCCCATCGAGTGACCTCGTCTCCATAACATGTCGCCCAAACGATGTTCGGATCCGTCGGATCGGGAACCGTAAACCCGGATTCGCATCCGCCCATCGGATGATCCCAATCCTGTTCGCCTCCCGCGCCAAATCCGCGGCCTCCCGCGGTGCTGATGCCGCGCATCGTGCCGTCGTCCTGCATGTTCCCGTAAACGTAATACGGGATCTGGTTATCCACGGCCACGTGATAGATCTGCCCAACTGGCAACGCGACGCGGTGGAACCCTCGGCCATGCACCGTTGTGATGTTCAGCCCGCCATCGTCGGTAATCACAAAGCGATCGGGATTCGTCGGATCAATCCAGATGTCGTGGTTGTCGCCGCCCCACGGCACTGATCGAAACGTCTCGCCGCCATCCGTAGAATGCAGGAACGCGCTATTCGAAACGAGAACCTCGTCGTCGTCGCCCGGCGAGACCGCCAGGCGAACGTAATATCCCGCGCGGCCAATCAATGCGCGGTCCCAATTCACAACGCGCCACACATCCCCGCCATCATCCGATCGCCAGAGCGAACCCTGGTCCGCCGTCTGGATCAACGCATAAACTCGATTCGAATTTGACGGCGCAACCGCAACATCAATTTTCCCGATGTCCTTCCCTGCCGGAGGCCCCGGCAATCCGCGCCCCTGCAACCTGGTCCAGTGCGAACCGCCGTCCCGCGAAACATACACACCGCTTCCCGGTCCGCCGCTGAATTCCCCGTATGTGTGCATCTCCACCTGCCACATCCCCGCGAAAAGTACGCGGGAGTTATGCGGATCCATTGAAAGTCCGGAGCAGCCGGTTTTCTCGTCTGCAAACAAGACCTGCTCCCAGTTCTTGCCTCCGTCTGTTGTGCGGTAAACACCGCGCTCCTTCTGTGGCCCGGTCATCCGCCCCAGCGCGCACACAAACACGTTGTCCTCATTCCTCGGGTCCACAATGATCCGCCCGATGCGTCCGGAATCGGGCAAGCCCATATTCGTCCACGTTTTTCCGGAATCCACGGATTTGTAAACCCCATCGCCGCCAACATCGCTGTCGCGGATGGCCCACGCCTCGCCTGTTCCGGCCCACACAACGTTCGGGTCCGTTGGCGCCACGGCGAGCGCGCCGATTGCCTGCACTGGCTGGCCGTCAAAAATGGGCAGCCACTGGTTTCCGCCGTCCGTGGACTTCCAAACTCCCCCGGACGCTCCTCCCGCGTAGTAAGTATTGATGTCGCCAGGTACGCCCGCAATCGCGGATACGCGGTTGCCAACCGCTGGCCCGACAAATCGAAAACCCAGACCTTCACCGCCGCCCCTGCCACGGCCGCCTCGCTGCGCGAAGCTGGGCGCTGCGCAGAATAGAATCGCCAAAACCCCAAACATGAAAACGCGCATCGCGCGCATGTTACAAAGGCAATTTGATTTACACATCGCTTTTCTTCCCCGCTTTCTCCGAATTGATTGAAGTCTGGGTACCTGGCAGACGGGTGCAAGATTCCTTAATTGAGTCCCAAATATCCAACATACTCCGGCAAGGGTCAAGAGATTCTACGGGGCAACAAAGGTCTCCCGAAGCGGGTAATCCAGCGGCGAAAAATCAGCTTGCGGTCGAAGTGGCGTTTACAGTTTCTCTGGTCCGCCGATGTCGAAGAGTGAAAAATTTTCGCCGGCAAGGCGCGCAGCGGTACGCTGGGATGTGCAGCTTCCGCCAGAGAAAACGAAGCTTTCCTTCCACGAACTCGCCTGAAATCCGCTGCACATCCAGATTCCCGCACTGCGAGCAGTGCGCATACTTCTGATAGGGAAACGGCACCGCCCACGCAAAAAACCGGTGCTCGCACTCCCGGCAGCGCCAGGGACGCAATCCGGTGATTCCCACCAGGTAGTCGCGGACACCCCGGCGGCGCGATCTTCGAGAGGATGTCTGATGGCAGCGCGGACAGATCACATTGCGTCCTTCACTCACATCGCCTTCGAAAGCATAGGCCCTCCCGCGCTCGTGCGCAAGGGATAATGCGCCCTTCGATTTCCTTGGGAATACTCGATTGATTCCTCTTCAATGAATCCTCCATCACGCGTGAAACCGCAAGCCCGTGTAGAATATTGCCCCTCAGGGAGATTCCGATGCCTTCCTACACAACCGAACACTCCCGCGCCGGCATTCAGGCGAAGCTTCCAAAACTTGAAGTCTGGCCCAATCAGTTCCCCGGGTATCGCATCACCACCCGCTTCCCCGAATACACATCGGTTTGCCCGAAGACCGGGATGCCCGACTACGGCGCAATCACCATCGAATATGAGCCGCGCAAAGCGTGCCTCGAACTTAAGTCCCTAAAGCTTTACCTGCTGGCTTATCGGAACCTCGGCATTTTCTACGAAAATGCCGTGAACCGGATGCTTCGCGACATCGTCGCGGCGGCACACCCCGCCTGGTGCACCGTTCGTGGCGAATTTACCCCACGCGGAGGCCTCACCACCACGGTCGAGGCACATTGGCCGCAGCGCCGCTCGCGGGCATAGACAACCCCTGACACCTCGGTGATAATCCAATCTGCCAGTGGCGCACTGTGCGCGCCTAATTTATGGAGGGCGAATGAGCATTACAGCCAATCCCACCGTGTCTCCCAGTGAGCCGCCACCGCCGCCGCAACCCTCGCCTTTGCCGCGCTGGATCTATTTTGCGTTTCTAATCCTGCTGGCGGGAATCGGCTATCTCGCGTATGCGGGTTACACCGCGCGCCAACAACTCAACGCCGATCTCGCAAAGAGCCAGGATGACGCCGCGCAACTTTCCGCCAGGCTCGAGCAGGCCAACGCCCGCATCGCGGAGATGCGGGGCCGCCTTGAAGTCACGTCCGGCAAGCTCGGTCTCACCCAAGCCGAAGTTTCTCGCGCGCAAAGCCGCGCCGCGCAAATTGAGAAGGAACAGCAGGATAGCGACGCCCATCTCACCGCGCAAATTGGCCAGGTAAAACAGGACACCGACGCGAAGATCGGCGCGGTTTCCACCGATCTTTCCGGCACGAAAACCGATCTTGACGCGACAAAGAAAGACCTCGACGTCACCAAGAACAAGCTCACCATGGCCACTGGCGATATCAACAACCAGGGCACGCTTATCGCCAAGAACCATGATGAAGTCGAAGAATTAAAACGCCTCAACGACCGCAATATCTACGACTTCACCCTTACCACCAAAACCAAAGGCCCTCAAAAAGTTGGGCCGATCCAGCTCCAACTCACCAAAGTCGACAGCAAGAAGTACAAGTACACGGTGGTGATGGTCGTGGACGACAAGCACATCGAAAAGAAAGACAAAACGGTGGACGAGCTTTGGCAAATTACTACTCGCGGCTCGCGCGCTCCCTACGATGTGGTCGTCTTTGAAATCGGCAAGGATCGCATCACCGGTTACCTGTCTACGCCGAAGGATTCATCCGCTCCGGCGCCGACAGCCAAACCTGCGTCATAGATTTTCATAGATTGAAGCCGTCCCATCGCGTGGAAGTTTGATTCCTGGCGGAACATTGTTGGCGGGAACTAAATTCAGAATCGCGTGATTTAAATCCGGGGGCGGTCAGCGCTCCTTACTCGAACCCTTTCAGCATTTTTGCCATTTGCGCCAGCCGCGCGTCCGCCAGCGCGAAAACAGTTCCCGGCTCAAATTTACCCTTCGTGGTGCGCCCGCCGGCTTGCAACCCCGTCAGGATTTCGATTCCCTCTTCAATCCTCTTCACCGGAAAAACGTGGAATTTCCCTCCGCGCACCGCGCCAATCACGTCTTCGCGCAGCATTAAATCTTCCACATTCTCCGCGGGGATAATCACTCCCTGCGTCCCAGTGAATCCTTTCACGCGGCAGATATCGTAAAACCCTTCGATTTTCTGGTTTACGCCGCCGATCGGCTGGATGTCCCCCTGCTGATTCACCGACCCCGTCACGGCAATATCCTGCCGGATCGGCAGGTCCGCCAGTGCCGAGAGCAGTGCATAAATCTCCGTCGAACTTGCGCTGTCCCCATCCACTCCGGAATACGATTGCTCGAAGCAGATGCTTGCCGCGAGCGAAAGTGGTTTGTCCTGCGCGAATTTCGAGCGCATAAATCCCGCGATAATCTGCATTCCCTTGTCGTGGATCCGTCCGCTCAAATTCGCTTCCCGCTCCACGTTAATCAATCCTGCTTTCCCGAGCGCCGCCGTCGCCGTAATCCGCACCGGCTTCCCAAACATGTACCCGCCGATTTCAAAAACGCTCAGCCCGTTCACTTGCCCGGTGCGCGAGCCGGCCACGTCCACCAGCAGTGTCCCTTCCTCAATCATTTCGCGCAGCTTTGTTTCCAGAAGACTGTGCCGCTCAACCTTCGCGTCCAGCGCCATCCGCACGTGTTCCGCCGTCACCGGCGTCTCCCCGCATTCACGCGCCAGATAACAAGCCTCGCGCGCCAGGTCCGCCAAATCCACGAACCGCGACGTCACCTTGTTCCGCCGCCCCGCTTTCCGTACTCCGTACTCAATCAACGCGCCCACAGCGCCGCGATCGAAGGGACACAACCCTTCGTCATCGCTTAGCTTTCGTAGCCGCCGCCGAATTCCCGGATCACCTCATCCGCCATCGGCATCTCATCATCGAATTCCACGCGCACTTTGAAAATTTTCCGGAACTCTTCCTCGTACGTGTAGAACATTTCGTAAAGGTCGCGGTCGCCTATTAAAATAATTTTCACTTTCAAATCGATGGGCTCCGGCTTGATTCCCGTCGCGCCCAGCGGGAACATCAGCTCCATCGGCTGAATTTCCAATTTCCCGTGGTTCATCGTCCGCTTCAGAGTCTTCCACACGCCCGGTTCCGTAAGCGCGTCAAACGCATACAAAATCAGATAGCCGCCGTCCGCGCGCAGCATTGAACCGCCGCGCAAATCCATGAAGTCCGATGTCCAGGAGCCGCGCCAGTCATAATTTCGCTGGATTGTTCCGAAAAGGTTTGCGTACGTTGGCGTGGTCTCGAAAATCACCGGCGGCGTCCCATCTTCCGTGTGCGCCAATATCACATTCACCCCGTACACGCGGAATGGGTCCCTGTCATTCGTTGACGGCCCGCGCGGCGCGGCCTCCGGCGGAGTTTCGTTCTCCTCTTCCCCCTCGCGCTCGCGGAACGGCTCCAGGTTGTCCAAAATATTCTGTCGCACCTCTTCAAGATATTCCGCGGCCGGCTGACCCGTGTATTTTTCCTTCAACTCCTCGATCACGCCGTCCACCAGCACGGACGCCGCTTCCTGTTCGAGATAGCTCAACTCGCTCGCCAGCTCGCGTGAAAGCGTCAGCGTTTTGCGGTACACCACCGTGAATTCCTGCCGGAACTGTTCGTACCGCCGCTCCAAATCTTCCGCCGCCGTCGTCTCAATTTTTCCTTCATGGACCATCTTCGGAATGTCTTCAATCGGCACCATCTGCCCTTCAAGCACCGGGAAAATTTCCGGCAGCGCCACCGCGCCCACCTGCATATGCCCCAGCGCGAAATTGTCCCGCGCAATTCGCCGCGTGAAGTCGTCCATCAACTCCTTTTCGCGCGCCGTGTAGCGATCCACAATCCGCGCCTTCTGCCGCTGGAACGGCTCGCCTTCGAACACCTGCGGGATGCGCCGCCGCAAAAATTCGATCCCCGACTGCACGTCCTTTTTGAACGCGTTCGCCCGACCACGCGCGAGCGTCAGCAATCGCGGCCGGTCAGGATTCTTGAAGCTGTGGACGTAGCAGCGGTCCGGCGATTGGCTCGACTCCGGCCGCAATTCCTCGAGGATGCGGACAATCGTGCTGCCCCGGCTCGTCCCCGCCAATCCGCACACGAACACGTTGTACCCGGGCGCCGGAATCTCAATCCCCATCTTCAGGGCGCGCAGGGCGCGGTCCTGCCCGATCACGCCTTCGAGCGGCTCCGCCTCCGCCGTCGTCTCAAACGGCATGCGGCTGGGATCGCACCGCCAGCGCAGTTTCTCCGCGGGCAGTTCCGTATGAGCCTTTGCAGTCTTGTTTTTCATGGCAAGTCGGTTCAAGCGCGTTACTCTAACACAGACCACTCCCGCGCCAATCGCGCGATTCCACCGTCTCCAGCCACCCACCCCATAAACACACACCTCGCGTAAAATCTTCTATCCAGCCGCGCAAGGAATTGAACCGCCGCCCCCGTCACTGACTGGAAACCCTTTATTCGCAATTACTTGTGGCTGCGTGCCATTCAGGCACTATGGCATGGGGCGTGCTTCTTATACTCGGGGGAAGGATCCAAATTTGAGGGGGAGCGAAATGACGACCGAAAACGAAAATGAAGGTATGTCCAACGAGAACCACGGTTCTCCGAAGTGGCTGGTAGCCGCTGTTGTGGTTGCGGCTCTCGTAGCGCTCGGCGGGCTGGGCACTGGTTGGTGGGCTTCCACTTACGCGCAGGATACGCGCGCAAGTGTTGCCAATGACATCCAGACCATGAAGCAGGGCTATGCAAAGGACATGGACACCGTCCAGCAGCGCTTGACTGCTGAAGAGCAGTCCAACACCGCGCTGCAGGATGATTTGACCACCGTCACCAAGAAGCTGCGAATCACCCAGGCCGATCTCAAGAAGGCCCGCGATGAAGCGGCGCAAATCCGCGAAGACGACGCACAGAAGCTCGCGGCCATGAATACCGACGTTCAGCAAAAGCTCTCCGCCAAGGCCGATACCGCGGATGTTCAGGTTGTTTCCGGCAACGTCACCGGCGTGCGCACCGATCTCGATGCCACCAAGACGGATCTTGCTGCCACCAAAGAAAATCTGAATATGACCAAGTCCGAACTCGGCACGCTCATCGCCAAGAACCACGACGAAGTTGAAGAACTCCGCCGACTCGGCGAACGCGATTACGTCGAATTCGTCATCAACGGTAAAAACAAAGAGCAAAAAGTTGGCAACGTTACGGTTACTCTCCGCGGCACCAACCCGAACAAGAATCAGTTCACAGTCGCGCTCGTCGTTGACGACAAGCGCACCGAGAACAAGAGCCGCAACGTCAATCAGCCCATCTTCTTCACCACTCATGGCAACAAGCTGCCGCTCGAGTTCGTCGTGAATCAGGTGGAAAAAGACAAGATCACCGGCTACATCAGCATTCCGAAGTCGGTGCAGCAGACCGCATCCGTTTCAACCGGAACGGGCCGCTAACAGAAAAGTCTCAAACAGAGGCGGGGAAAATAATCAGGGGGGCCGGAAAGTTCGGCTCCCCTTTCGTTTTCACCGGGTATTCCCTTCAATCACGCTAGCGTGAGTTGTTGTCATCCTGAGGGCATCCGACCAAGGATGCCCGAAGGATCTGTGTGTCAGCATCAACTTGAGTGCGGTTCATCGCGCAACCCACACCCCGCACAAATAATATTGTCATTCTGGTGCCGCCATGCGAGAGAAGCCTGCCTGCCGGTAGGCAGGGATCCGTATCGCCCGCCAGAACCCGAGCCATTCGCACCATTTCGCGCGTCGCGCCTTTCGTAGCCCGCCCAAAACTAATTTCCCGAAGGCCTCTCGATGTGATCTATCACCACCACAATCATCGCCCCGCGTGACGGCACCAGCCTCAATCCCAACGATCCAACCGCCTCAAATATAGACGGCCCGATAGGATCCGGCGCCGCAATCGGGGTGGTTCCCGCCGGGCTTCCTCCCTGCGCTGTCGCCGACAATGTTTGGGGCGGCGCGTACTCAAGTGTGATGTCGTAGAGACCAGTCAGACCCGTCTTGTCAACCACCGGCCGGCCTGCCGGTCTTGAGATCAGGTGCGCCATATATTTTGTGTTCACGCCTTTGGCGATCGTCTGGACCACTCCCCGTTTTCCTGGAACCGCGCTTGTCACAATGTCGCCGACGTCGGGCGCCGCGAGGTCGGCATCCTTCAGTTTCGGGCCATTTTTTCCTGTGACCAAATCGAATGTGGGCACTTCTTTTGTTTCCATGTGCACCACGAGATTCATGCGGTCTTTCAAAAATTGTTGTAGCGAGTAACTAGACACGAAAATGTAATCGTCCCTGCTCAACTTCAGCATCGCGTCCGTGACCTCCGGCGCATACTTTCCTTCGAAGTCGTAGCGATCCTCGTTCAGCCAGCGCGGGCCTCCGGCAATTTCAAGTGATAGCTCGGACGCAGGGTTGAACGCGTTGTAGATGAAGTTGTAGATCGACATGTTCAGTGCCCTGTAGCCGTCGAGCCTGAAGCCGCCGGCCCCAACGCCCCTCCTTTCCCCGGCTATCTCCTTGTGCGGCTTGATCGAAAAGACGTCGAAAGCAAATCCGCCCCTCGTGATGAGGCATTCATTCCCTTCTGCCGTCGGCGATTTTGCTTGTTCTTCCAGAACCTTTGGGTCGCATTGCGTCCCATCCCACAATTTCTCCAACCTGCATTTCGTTGCGGCTTCGCCATCCTTTCCTTTGCATTGCGTGTCCGCGTAGATGGAAATTCTCTCCTTGAGCGACTGCGGTTTGATCTGTGTGGATTGATGTGCGGCCATTCCCTCGACCAGCACGATTGATACCAGGACGCACGCAACCAAATAAAATCTCACTTCTTCTGTTCCTTCGGCGCATAATATCCCGCCCGAAACGTCACGCGCCCTCCGGGAACTCCAATTAACTTCACCGTGATAGCCCGATAAGTCCCATCAAGCTTTTTGTTCGACGGGTCATACGCCAATAAATAGTAGCCCGTGGAATCCTCTTGCACCTGTTTAAAGAACGGCGCGTAGTCGTTTGAGTTGGTGAACAACGCTCCTCCCGTGTCAGCCGCCAATGTGTACAGCGCGTCTACGGAAGCGCAATACATGCTGGAAGGTCCTACCGTCGAGGCCGGGCCGGGAACACCGCCCCGTCCTATTCTCGCTTCGGGCGGCCTTACACATAGTCCCTTTGAATCCATCTCGTAAAATGACACGTTGCTCTTGTTCGCCGCACCCGTCGCCGTATCGACAGCGGGATTATTCACGCCTGTGGGCGAACCCAAACCCCCGGTAAAATGAATCACGGATTTCCGGCCGGGAATCGGTTCAAACATTTCCGCCAATGCCGCCGCCGCGTCCAGTCTTTCCTCCGTTGTGGCCACGCTGGTTCTTCTGTTCACCGGATCATCCACGGGAGCACTCGGCGACACGGCCTTCTTGTCGGGAATCAGGAATTCCAACGCGCCCTCCAGCATTTCGCGATCGTTCGTAAAACTTTGGATCACGCGCAATTCCTTTCCAAATGACGCGATGGCAACAAGATCCTCCGGCGTCATCTGTTCCCTGACGAATCTCTTGGACTCATCAACCGAGCGCAACATGTCTTCCGAAGACATCGACGTTCGGTCGAAGAAAAGCACGATCAAGCGGTGGTCCCGGCAGATCGCGCGGAGTTCAGCCGAATCGCGCAATCCCTCGAGCTCGATGACAATTGGCCCGAACCCATCCTCTTCGGGCTTTATCGCCACATCGAAGTAATCCACCGCGCTGAGCCTCTGCACTTCATTGTCCTCGGAAAGCTGAAAGTTTTCCGGCTTCAGTCCCGAGATATGCTTTCCATTCTTGTCCGTCACCGTCGCATCCACTTGCACCAAGCTCGAGCGCACCAGAATCGATGTTTGTTGACCCTGCGTGGGCGGCGCAAGGTGAAATGATGAAAAGCCAACTTGCGTGGAATTCCCCGGCTGGGCACTCCCCGCCAAAACCAGCAGCGCCGCCGTGGCGGCAAGCGCTACGATTATCTCGCGACGCGCGGATGGAAACACCTTCATGGCTTCCGCAATTGCCGCGGCATACCTCACGCGGCATTGCGCTTACTTAGACGCCCCGCACATCCCGCACGGTTTCCCTTATGTAGCCGCGCGCGACTCCGCGTACGCCTTCACCACTCCCACCCCCATCGCCACCAGGATCGGCCCGAGGACGAGCCCGATCATCCCGAACACCGCCACGCCGCCCAGCACGCTCACAAACACCATCAACGCATTCATCCGCGTGCGCCCGCTCAATAGAAATGGCCGCAGCAAACTGTCCACGCCCGTCGTCAATCCCGCGCAAATTGCCACCAGCGCAATCGCCTTGCCCCAGTGCCCTGTCGCCAGCAGCCACACTGTCGCGGGAAACCAGATTAGCGCCGACCCCAGCACCGGCAGCAGCGAACAAAATGCCATTCCCGCTCCCCAGAACACCGCCGCGCTGATCCCCACAACCGCAAATCCAATCCCACAAAGAATTCCCTGCACAGCCGCGACCACCAGACTCGTCGTCACCGTTGCGCGAATCAATCTCTCCGCGCCCTTGATGATTTTCTCCGCGTGCTCCTCTTCAAATGGCAATGCGCCTCGGATAGCCGCCAGCAAATCGCTTCCATCGCGGAAAAAATAAAAAAGCGCGAACACCGTGATGAATAGATCAAAGAAAAACATCGCCGTGTGCGTCAGCACGGTGCTCAGCATCGCCGTTGCGCCATTGCCGATTTTTTCGCCCGCCTGGTCCAAGAGCGACGACAGGTCTCTCCCGGACCCGCCCGGCAAATGCGCCACCAGCCAGGTCCATCCGTTGTTCACCCACGGCATCTCTCCGCGCGCAAATGATTGCTGCATGCTCAATGCCGCCTGCACTGCTTCACGCACAAAAAGCGTCGCAAGCGCGAGCGTTGGCACGATCAACAGCAACGTGACGAAAAACGTGCTGACCGCCGCCGCGCCCGTCTCGCCCATCCGCTTCGTCAACCGCGAATGCCACGGATGAATTAGCACCGCCAGAATTCCCGCCCAGCCGATCGGCACAAGAAATGGCGCGAAAATCAGGTACACCAGGTAGCCGAGCAACAGCACGGAAGCGTAAAGCAATATCGTGTTGAGCCGCTCGCGGCTTGCCTCGGATCGTGAAGCCTTTGTGGAAAGTGGCGCCATCGGCGTTAGCGCAGGCGCGCCCGCCAAAGCGGGGCGCCGCGTAGTCCGGCAAGTATATAATTGTTTCCAGCCGCGCGGTGCGGCCAGCTATGTCAAGCCCTGCCGATAAGAACCCGCAAGCCGTACCACCAGGCGGCGTGCCTTGTGCGCACCCGCGCACGCGCGTAATCGCCAAGGATCAGGACGCCGAATACCTCGAATGCCTCATCTGCGGGGAAATTTTTGAAGCCGGCGAGCAGCCGCCCGCCGCAAGCCCTGAAAATTCTGTGGACGGCTCTCTCTCCGACGCCTGACGCGCCCTCAACCAGTTTCTTTCGCTTCCCGCTGTAATTTCTCCTGCATTGAAATCGTTAGTTAAGCTTCAGGCGGCCAATCAGGCGGGTGACTTCGGCGGCGGGGACATCGTAGAGCGCGTGCTCGTCTTCCTCTTCCAGGCGCTCGCGCAAATATTCGGCGGCGACGTAACTTGCTTCGCGGTCGGTGATGTCGCGGCCGGTGCGCTCACGGAAATCGTAAAACGCGGTGTGCGCGAGGCCGACAACCACCGCGCGGCCATCCACGAAAAATTTCGTGTCAATCGTGTCCGAGTGGCGCGTGGCCGTGGCGTTCCACAGGTGCGAAAAATTGCAGTGGTACACCTGGTCGGTCAGTTTTGAAGGCACGTCGAATGACGGAATGAATTCGCTCATTCCGCCTGCGTTTGCGATCGTGAATGTTTTTCCGGGCATCGCAATCCGCGCGTTATTTCTGCGCGCCAACCGGAATTGGCTTCTCAGAATGTGCCGCGGGCCGCGCGGCGCTCGCGCCTTGCGTGTAACTCCTCACCGCGGCGCCGACTCCCGCGCCCGGCGCTGTCCGGTAGCCCTGATCCAGCAGCACCTTTTCCAGCGACGCGAGGAACAGCAGCACGTTCGTCCGCTGGCTCACAAATCCCATGAGGCCAACGCGCCACATCTTGCCCTTCAACGCGCCAAAGCCGCCCGCGATTTCGATTCCGAATTCGCTCAACAATTGCCGGCGCGACTTCACATCGTCCACGCCATCAGGAATCAGCACGGCCGTCACGGTCGCCAATCGGTCGCCCGGATTCGCGACGAGCATCTTCATTCCCATCGCTTCCAGGCCAGCGATCAGCGCCGCCTGATTCTGACGGTGCCGCTCCCACCGCGCCTCGAGCCCTTCTTCGCTCACCATGCGCATCGCTTCGCGCAACGCATAGAGCAGCGAAATCGGCGGCGTGTGGTGATAGAGCCGCTCGCTTCCCCACATGCTCATCGTGTTGGTGAGATCGAAATACCAGCTCTGCACTTTCGTTTTGCGCGCCTTGATCACTTCTTCCGCGCGCGCGCTCACCGTAATCGGACTCATTCCCGGCGGCGCGCTCAGCGCTTTCTGCGAGCCGCTGAAGCAGATGTCCACGCGCTGGCGATCAATGTTGAGCGGAATTCCCGCAAGCGTTGCGACCGCGTCAACAACAAGCAGCGCGCCCAGTTCATCGGCAACTTTGCGGTAGTCGTCAATATTCTGCACGACGCCGGTGGAAGTTTCGCCGTGCGCCAATCCCACAACCTTCACTTTTTTCCCTTTGCCCGCGCGCCGGACGTCATCCGGATCCACGGTGCGACCCATCGGCGCTTCCACGCGGATGATGTTCGCGGGAGTGCGCTCGGCCACCATCGCCATGCGCTCGGAAAACCAGCCGTTCACGCAAATCAACGCGTCGTCGCCCGCTTCCAGCGGATTCAGCATCGAAGCCTCGATGCCGCCCGAACCGGACGCCGAAATCGGAAACGTGATGCGGTTCGTCGTCTGAAAAACATATTTCATCAGCACTTCAATATCGGCGATCAGGACCTCGTTGAACCAGGGGTCCATGTGCCCCACAAGGGGGGTCGAAAGCGCGCGGTAAATCCGTGGGTCCACCGACGACGGGCCGGGCGTCATCATCAGCCGGTTCGGGGGAGTCAGTTCACCAGTATTGGGCTTCATCATTGGGCGGTTTCCTTGCCCGAAAACACGGGCCATAAAGACATGCATTCGGTCCAGCTACGAAAAGGCACGGCAGCGAGGCTGAAAGGCGCGGCCCGGGCGTGCGCAGGCTAACATTGTCCCCAATTCATAGGTTTAAGGTCAACCGCCAATTTGGAACCGCCCTTGTAGCGCCGCCGTCCCCGGCGGCGAATTGTCCCTCCTTCGTAGCGCCACCCTCCGTAGCGCCGCCGTCCCCGGCGGCGAGTTGTCCCTCCTTTGTAGCGGCACCCTCTGTAGCGCCACCCTTTGTAGCGCCACCCTCCGCGGTGGCCAAGTTCAGATCCAAAACCCGCCGGCAGGGACGCCGGCGCTACAAACACCCCCCTTCCCCATTTGTCATTCCGAACCCGCCGGAGCGGGTGAGGAATCTGCTTTTCTCTTGACTCATTCCTTAATCCGTCATCCTGAGCCGATTCGCAGGCGAAGGATATCCCGGCGAGGTTTCGTCTTTGCCGACGGTTTTGTCTTCGCCGACGGGGTCCGGTGTGCTGGAGCCCCGCGGCACTTCAAAAATGCCCCGTCAATCTCCGGTTCGCTGCAGCCCCGCGGCGCTTGCAAGAAGTCTCCGCCGGGGGTTTTGCCTCCCTCTTTAATTTGTCATCCTCGAGGGCCGGCCTTGCTTCATGGCCCGAAGGATCTCCCGGGGAGCAGTATCCGCCGGGGGTTTACCTCCCCCCCAACTCCCCCTGCCCTCCGTAACCTTGGTGTAGGAGGGTCCACGCCTGCCTGCCGGATAGGCACGGCCGAAGCACTCCTAACTTGATGGCCACCCAAGAGCCAAGGACGATCCGCCCGTCCGTTGTCAAATCAGCGACAAAACGCTACCCATCTATTGCAGGCGGCAGACTTGTACCAGACCATAATATGAGAATATTCTCTCTAACCTAGGAGATTAGGAATGAAGCTTACACTTGCCGCGCTAATTTTACTGTCCGCCACAAGTGCCTCAGCACAAACGCTTGACGTGAAAGTGATCGACCATCAGGAGCATATCTCCAGTTACAACTACGTCGTCCCCGGATATTCGACGTCAAACACCACAGGCAGTGCAAATTGCAATGGGGCGGCCACCACGACAGTCTGGGGAAATACGGCCAGCACAAACGGCCAAGCCAACTGCAACGGGGCGAGCACAACCAATACGATCAGCTTGCCCGCCCGCGCTGGATCGTTCGACGTGCGCGGTGCGACCCTATCGCTCTTGCTGCCGGACGGCCGCATTGCGGTGGTGAATTGCGACATTAAATTCGCGGAGCACTTTGCTGGTGCTGCCGGCAACCACAGGAATTGCCGGGAGCCGTTGGTAGCCGACATTCAGGCAGAGTTTCACGGCGATAACGCGAGGTTGATCTGGGTAGTAAGCCTGGATGGAAAAAAGACGCAATCGGAAACGTACAAAATCTTAGCCGTCCTCGCATCCCCCAAGATTGTATTTTGGTGGTTTGACGAGGTCGCTCCTGCTCCGGGTACGCCACTACTTGAAATAGCTGTCACCACTCGCGCATTTGAGGGTACTCTCGCCATCTTGAACCAAGCACCGCCGGCGAAAACATTGGTTCGCGGTGGACCGAGCCTAGTTGACAGCAACAATCACCTTTCGACCGTGAGTCTGGATTCGTGGCAGAAGGCTAAGCCAAATATGGCGTCCTTCCTATTCTATTGGCAGGGGGAAGAGGTAGGCCCAACAACCGAGGTCGCGCACTTTCAAATGACGAAACGCGCCTACGAGCAGATGCTGGCGCTTGCGGCAGGTTCGGATTTGAGAGTCCGTCCTTCGCAGGCAGGCGATCAAAACCACTAGGCCATGCGGCGAAGAGGTGGGGCTTGAGGAGGTCTTTGGGTTTCCCAAGCGCCAGCCCCGCCCCGTGAGGACATTAATAATTCTGCGCCTCACGCCGTGCGCCCAACCCCCACGCCGAAGCACTCCTACTCTCATCCTCCTCCCATAAAAATCAACGGATCCGTGCTTTACCTCTTCCTCGCCCATGCGCCCTAAATGCTGTCCTCATTGCCTGCCAGTATTAGCATTCTCTTGGATTGCCAAGTGTCCTAACATCTGCGAAGATACGCGGCGTCCCTGACCAGATCTGGAAAACGAAATTCATGAATTCCATTTTACTAATGCTGTTTTTCGATGCGGCCAGCCCTACCACGAAGCAGTCCGTACCATCAAGATCTCCATTCTATAATCGTAGCGCTCGCCGTCGCCTCAGCGGTTTCAGTCGCAAAGATATTGTATGACCTTTTCTTCAAACCAAAGGTGGTCTGGTTCAGGACAGAAGATCCCACGCTGAAGCTTGCAAATGTTCGCATACGAACAAATACATTAGTCATTCAAAATGTTGGGCTGCGCGAAGAGAAAAATGTTCGCGTTATATTTACCTGGAGAGAGGGGGGCTGGGATTGGGCCGTACTGCCTACCCACATTGTCTGGCGTCGCCAGGACACACAAACCGGCGAGGTGGGCATATGTTTTGAAGTGATTCCGCGCGGCCAAACTGTGTTTGTAACGTATGTGTACGGCACCCCGCCGGGCCCGGATGAAGCGCTCGACTCGATCTCTATCAACGGACGTTTGCTTTCCATCTCGACGTTCCCATCTGTTCGGCGACACGCCCCATGGATTCACTATTCCTTCAGGTTCCTAGCGTTTCTTGGGTCGTGGGTAGTGGTTTATGCTCTACTGAAGGGGGCCGTTGCGTTATGGAATTTTATCCCATCATGAGTCATCACAAGACACTAAAGCCCTTGGAAAATGGATCTCCCATTAGGAGTCGCGACAATGCCAGAAACTGATGATAAGAAAAAGATCGAATTCTTTGTAAACAATAGGGAGTTCTTCTCCCCTCAAGAGGAAATTGAAGGCGCACAGATCAAGGATCTGGCTAAAGTCCCACTCGACTACGAGTTATATATAGTTCGAGGTGACAAGAGCGAGCGAATCGCGGACAACCAAGTGGTTCATATTCACGCGGGCGAACATTTTAGAGCAATTCCAGCCGGGACATTCGGCACAAATGCCGCTGCCTCCTAAACTGAGTCAGGAGATTAAAGAGCTCCAGAATGTGCTGGACCTCGAAGTCCAGGAGGACGAATTATTCGTTAATCTTGTCCTTAAGGGCTTTCCACTTGGCACTGGTTTCAATCTCGTCTCCGCAGACGTGCTAGTGCGAATTCCCCGGTCCTACCCCGACACCGGGCCGGATATGTTTTGGATGTCCCCGGCAGTACTTTTGTCTAATGGCCAAGAACCGCAGGCCGCAAATGTGAGGCAGCAAATCCTAGGACGCCAGTGGCAGAGGTTTTCATGGCACCGCAGCCGCTGGGACAGTTTAAGGGACAACATGTCCACCTATATCGAGTTTATCCGACACAGACTTGAGCAGAAACAATGAAGCCCACGCGTACCTCAATAAGGATATCCCGCTCCGATTGGAGCTCACTGAGGCGGGCCTTGTTTACTGACGACGGGAACGAGAACGCCGCTGCACTCCTTTGTGGCTCCGCCAAGACCGAATCTGAACAAAGACTTCTTGTTCGAAAAATCATTCCTGCCACGCAAAGTGAATATACGGAACGCATGTCATACCACTTGGAGGTGGCGCCAAGCTATTACAACAGGGTCGTTGACGCAGCACTAAAGGAAGACCTAAACGTTATAATTGTCCACTCCCACCCTTTCTCAGGTCCCGCCCACTATTCGATGTCGGACGATTATGGTGAGTCGCGTCTCTTGCCCGTTTTGGAATCGCTTATCCCCGGACGCGAAGTTGCGAGTATGTTGGTGAGCCATACATCGGCGAATGGCCGGCGATACAAAGGGAACGAGTTTATCGACTTCAACTCGCTCACCATCGTTGGCCAGCGAACGGAGACAATATCATTCAAGGATGAGAAATCCGAAAAGGATAAAGACCAGGGCTTTTTCGACCGTCAGATCCGCGTATTCGGAACGGGGGGACAAAAGATCTTATGCGACCTGAAGGTAGCCATTGTAGGAACGGGCGGCACAGGATCTATTGTCGCTGAGCAATTGACCCGCGCGGGCGTGAAAGACATTGTGCTCGTTGATCCTGAGGACGTGGAAAAAAGCAATGTCAGCCGTTTATTTGGAGCAAACCGGAAGGATGTTGGTTCTGAAAAGGCCGCCGTTGTCGCTGCACATTTACGGAGAATCGGGGCCAAAAAAGTCCTCACGATCATAGACTCGGCAACACGCCAGGAAACCCTCCTACTCCTCCGCGATAGAGATATCGTCTTTAGCTGCGTGGACAACGATCTGAGTAGGTCAATCCTGAATAGATTTGCCCATCAGTATGTGATCCCTTTGATTGATATGGGCATACGTCTTGACGGCCGAACAGGAGACATTGTTCGCGCAGCGGGCAGGGTGAGTGTCGTAGGACCAAGTATGACTTGCCTACGCTGCTCTGGGAACATCAACTCCGAGAGGATTCATGCCGAATCAATTCCGAAGGCCGAACGACGCGACCTTGAACGCGAAGGCTATATCATCGGGATTGATGAAAGTGTCCCGTCGGTGATATCCCTGAACGCGACAGTGGGCGGGCTCGCCGTAACAGCCGCAATCAACATCTTCGTAAATCTGACTGGCGGAGCGCAGCCATTAAACCAACTCTACGATGCCACCGACGGGATAATATTTATTGCGGATGACAAACATGAACCAGGCTGCGACATTTGCGATGAAAACGGTGGCGTGAAGGCCCTTGGCGACAAGCAAATTGTTTCCGCGTACGATTAGGTTGAGGCAAACCGTCTTGCGTTAGCTATCCCCGAGCCACCCATTCGAATACTCATTCGAATAGGTTTTGTAACAAATCTTCCCCTAATTCCTAAAGAATTCTCTTGACATTAGATTACTGTTGGGGTAACATGACGCATGAATTGCGCTGACGGCCTTTCAACCTCGACTATGATTGCATCCCGATGCTCTCTATCGGGACCACCGCTCGATCACGCCATCCCGCACCAGGACACCCGTAAGCGCGCCTTATGCGTCCTGAGCGGAGCGAAGGATCTAAGTTACGCGTTTCCCCGTAACTCCAATGCTGCGTTACTCTTACCGCTCTTTGTTCCCGTAAGCGCGCCTTCTGCGTCCCGCGCATCTACGCGGGACCCTTTGTTGCGTTACTCTTACAAGAAGATGGGGGGTAGGGGGGTATGGAGGCGCGCTTTCTGCGTCCCGACGCTTTCAGTCGGGAGGGTTTCGCATGCTAGCCACCAGCCGCTTCCCACTCGCGACTCGTCCTCTAACTACCAGTGTTTTCAACTTCTTACGAGACCCCCCTCCCGTAAGTACCTGTGTTTTCAACTTCTTACGAAAAAAGGGGGAGGGGGGGGCTAGCCACTAATCACTCGCCACTGTCCCTCTAAGCCCTTTATTCCCAGCACTTACGGGGTTCGGAGGCGTAAGTCCTTTAGAATCAGCACTTACAAAAAAGGCGGGGGGGGGGCAGGGTCAGTCGTAGGGCTCATCCCGCCGCTGCGGGATGGGCCCTACGAAGGCGACGGCAAAACACGGGCCGTTAGTGGCTGCCGGTTACCTGCAGCGTTCCGTCGGACCAGCGGATCACTGGGATCAGGAATTCGGTTACCGGCGTTGGCGTGCCGAGGATGTCGACATTGCCGTGTTGCACCGGCGTGCCGTGGAGGCCGGCGGCCCAATCGGTTCCTTTCGGAAGATAAAACATCAGGTGAGACATGTTGTGGCCGTCGTCATCGGTTAGGTAGGCGTCCTTCGACATCATGTAGGTCATCGCGCCCGGCTCGAGCGGCGGCAGTTCCTTCTTCTCGGTCATTGCTTTGAGCCGCGTGGCCATTTGATCTTTGGTCATGCCGGCTAACGCCCACTCGGCGCGCTTGAGGATGAGCGGCAGAATGTCTCGCGCCGCCGGCGGATTGTAGCAGTCCGGGCCGCGCAGCTTGGGATTCCAGAAATCCGGGGAATCGAATGGGGAATTCCAGCCGCGCTCGACAAGACAGGTGAAACCATTCTTGCCTGTGACCGCGGACTCGTAGCCATGCCTTCCGAGGACGAGGATTGTCGCGTCGCCGGAGAGCGACGCGGGAGCCGCGGTACGCGCGAGAACGATTTCGGCATTGCGGTCTGCGATCAAATATTTCTCGGCGGGCGCCATCGTTGGATACGTTGCTCGGGCGACCTGCGCGTGCATCGCCCACGCGGCGCCGAATGCAACAGCCAAGATGAAAACAGGCAATGCGATTGCTTTGACGATCACTCGCTTCATTGCTGCCTCCTAGGACTGTGTTGGTTCCTGTGATGCGCGATGGGCGCGTGGCGCTGCCTTTGGGGTTCGCGGCGGTGTCCGCTTCAACAGTGCGAAGCGGGTTCCCATACCGCGGAGATATGTTGTTACAATAACAGTATGGATTGAACGCAGGGAAATGTGACCGGAATACAATTTCAGACCGACAAGAAGGGGCGCAAAGTCGCGGTGAGAATCGATCTGCGGCGGCACGGTTCGCTGTGGGAAGATTTCCAGGACGGCCTTGTGGCTGAATCGCGGAAAAAGGGAAAAGGCGTCGCGCTGGCGCAAGTGAAAGCATCGCTTGTGAAGCGCGGGCGGAGCTAAAGACCCCACGTTCGCCCGAAAAGCCTGGGACGAACATGGGGCGCCCGGTTCCCTCTTAGGATTATTTTTCGGACCAGACGGCGAGTTCGTTGCCGCTGGGGTCGGCGAAATGGAAGCGGCGGCCGCCGGGGAAATCAAATGGCGGCTTCACGATTTTGCCGCCCGCGGCCTTGACCTTCGCCTCGCAGGCGACGAGGTCGCTCGCGTAGATGACGACGAGGACGCCCTGCGCGACGGGATGATCCTTTGTGAATCCGCCGGCGATGCGGCCGTCTTCAAAGCTGGTGTAGTCCGGGCCGTAATCGGTGAACTTCCAGCCGAAGGCCTGCGTATAGAAGGCTTTCGTTTTCGCGATGTCCGTGGCGGGGAATTCGATGTAGTCCATGCGGCCATTATTTGCGTTTGTGGACATTGGAAAAACTCCTGATGATTCCGCGCTGTGGGAATGCCGCGCCGATTGAAAAAAACCTCAGGCCCCCGCGGTTTTGTCGTTGCCGACGGGGTCCGGTGTGCTGGGGCCCCGCGGCGCTTCGAGAAAGTTTGCGGGGGAACCTGAGTTAAATTTCGATCCAGCTAGCTCACTGGCGGCAGCAACGCTCTTCATCGGGCGGCGGCGGAGGCTGCTGCTGGCCCTGGCCTTGTCCCGCAGCGCCGCGGCCCCGCGCTGTGTCGCCGGGGTTGGCGCGTTCGCGCTGAAGCTCGATTAGATCCGCGCCTTCTTCATCGGAACCGAGCAGCCAGCGGCTGAAATAATTCATGCGCTGCCACAGGATGTAATCGCCGTCGGTGGTGTAACCATGGCGCTGGCCGGGCAGGACAAGCATATCGAAGCGCTTGTCGGCCCGGATGAGCGCATCAGCGAGGCGCATGGTGTTCGCCATGTGGACGTTGTTGTCCATATCGCCGGTGGTGAGCATCAGATGGCCTTTCAAGTTTTTCGCCAGCTCGGAGTTTTTGTCAACATTGTAAAGGAATTTGACGGTGCCGTCTTTCTCGTCTTCTTCCTTGATGCCGTTGTATTTTTCGCTCCAGGTATTGTTGTAAACATTGTTCTCGTGGTTTCCGGATTCGGACCACGCGACCTTGAAGAAATCCGGATATTCGAGAAGCGCCGCGGCGGACATGAAACCTCCGCCGCTGTGACCCCAGATGCCGACGCGGTTGATGTCAATATAAGGATGGAGCGCGGCGAGTTCTTCGGCGGCGTCCTTCTTATCGACAAGGCCGTAGTCGCGCATGTTGCCGTAACCGAAAGTTTCGTACCAGCGGTCGCGACTCGGATTGCCGCCGCGGTTGCCGACCTCGATGACGATAAAGCCGACATTGGCGAGCGTGACGCTGGCATTGCGGGGAGTGAAAGTTTTCGAGACGCTCTCGGTCTGCGGGCCGGGATAGACGTATTCGATGATCGGGTATTTCTTTCGCGCGTCGAAATCAAACGGCTTGTACATCACGCCGTAAAGATCGGTGATGCCGTCATCGGCCTTGATGTGAAACGTTTCGGGATATTTGAAGCCGGCTTCGAGCAACCGGCGGACGTCGGTGGTCTCGAGGTCCATCACAGCGCCCATGGCGTCCACGAGCGTGGATTTAGGGGCGGTGTCCACGCGCGAGTAGTTGTCAATGAAAAGCTTGCCGTCATCGGATGCGCCCGCGGCGTGATCGAAATTCCCGGGAGTGAGCAGCTTGAGACCCGTCCCATCGAGATTCACTTTGTAGAGATGCAGGTAGTAGGGATCCTCATCGGGCTCGTGCGCGTTCGCGGTGAAATACATGCTGCGCGCCTTGTCGTCCACGGAGATGATCGTGTCGGCCATGTATTCGCCCGAGGTGATCTGCCTCTTGAGCGTGCCTGCGCCATCGTAGAGATAATAATGACCCCAGCCGTCGCGCTCCGACCACCAGAGGATTTCGGCGCCGTTGTTGAGGATGTGCACGGGTTTTACATCAATGAAAAGGTTCGCGCGCTCCTGAATCAGCGCCTTCACCGTGCCGGTTGCGGTGTCCGCGACGCAAAAGTCCACTCGATGGATGTCGCGGCTTGTGCGCAGGAAATAAAGCTTATCGTTCGTGTCGGCAAGCCAGATGGGCGTGACGCCGCCGAACATGCCCCCGCCCCCGCCGCCTCCGCCCCTTCCGCCGCCACCGCCTTCGCCACCGTCGCGTAGTTGCTGGAGTTCGCGCGAGCGGTACGTCACGCGATCCGTGGAAACTTGCAGCGTTTGATCCTTGAATGAAGCCGCTTGCACCGTCACGCGCTGTTTCGAGGCTACGTCGAATACATAAAGTTCGTACTGCGGGGCATTTTCGTCGCCGGGCATTGCGTAGCGATAGGTTTCGAGTGTCGGCCGCGGATTCGCCAGCGTGTGGATCACCCACAGGTCGGCGACCTTTCGTTCGTCGCGGCGGACGGTGCTGAACTTTTTCGAGTCCTTAGACCACTCCACGCCGATAGCGGGTGTGCGCGGGCCGGGCTTCACCTTGTCATTGCGTTGGTCGCGGCGGAGCATCTGCTGCTCTTCATCGAGCAAAACGCGCGCGTAGCTGTAATGGTTTTCGCCGTCGGTGGTGAGCTGCGTTTCCACGACGGTCGTATCGCCGGGATTCTTCTGAGCCTTCTTGTAGTTGGCCTCGTCCATCATGTAAAGGTTGAAGCCGCGCGCGAAGAGAATCGTTTTCCCGTCGGGAGAAATCGATGAAGCCCAGCGGGGGCGCGGCGTGACCGGCTCAAACTTGTCAAGCCGTGTGACTTTCCCCGTCGCAAGCTCCAACTCGAAATAAATGGTGCGCGTCGTTTCCGGTGCTGCCGCCGCCGCGCCTCCCTGAGCGCCGCGTCCGCCCCGCCCGCGGCCGCCTTGCTGCTGTTGCTGATCCGTTTGATTCAGTTCCTGGTTTGTATCGTCCGTCTTTTCTTCCTTCTTTTCTTCGTTTGGGATCACGGCGTCTTTTGAGACCATCACCTCGAAGGTCAGTACGGTGTCCTTCTTGCCGAGGTGCAAATTGCGAATGGCCAGGTGCTGAGCGTCGTAAGCAAATCCCGTGAGCAATGAGAGCTGCGCCGCAACCTTTGCGTTATCGAAGAGCGGAGACTTCTTCTTCGTCGCGGGGTCCACCACCCAATAGCGCGTCCCTTCGGGAGTCTCATAGCTGTACCAGAATCGGTTCGATTCCATGAACCAGTGCGGCGTGACGCTGGTGTCGAAGACGAGCTTGCCGATTTTCGCGGATGTCCAACGCGAGGCCAAGTCCCAATTGGGAGTCACCGGGCCCGCCGGCGCGCCACCCTGCATCTGCGGGTTCTGCGCGAGCAGGTTTGTCACAACGACAGTCGATACAATCAGTGCGGCCAGCATTGCCGGCCATACGAAACGATTCGCCAATAACGGCTTCCGCGAAGATCGGGCTTTCATAATCAAGCTGCCTCCTGAACAGGTTCATGCCGGATACCCCGCGCAGGCGAGGATAACCCCGGCAACGGCTGGTCAATGTATCGCGGATACGCGGATTTCGCCAGAGCCGAGTTGGACGAAACCGCTGGTAGTTCGCATCTGCCGGCCGGAATTCCACAGCAGCCCCGGGCAGCGGATTTCCGATTCGATGTAGAATGAATCCGCACAATCAATCATGGAGGTTTCCGCATGAGCGCGGCGCCGGGAAGTTCAACGCAATCCAACTCAATCGAAACGATTCGCGAAAAGGCGCGTCTGCTGCGCATCCACTCCATGCGCATGACCACGGCCGCGGCCAGCGGACATCCGACGTCATGCCTTTCGTGCGCGGAAATTATGGCGGCCGTATTTTTCCACGCCATGCGCTTCGACCCAAAGAATCCCAACGCGATTTCGGGCGACCGCTTCGTGCTTTCCAAGGGGCACGCCGCGCCGATCCTTTACGCCGCGCTTGCGGAGGCGGGTGTGTTCCCAATTTCCAGGTTGATGACGCTGCGGCAGGTGACCAGCGAACTTGAGGGCCACCCCACACCGCTGATTCGCGGCGTGGACGCCGCCACGGGCTCACTCGGACAGGGCCTTTCCGTCGGCGCCGGACTCGCGCACGGCGCGGAAATTTCTGGCAGCGATGCGCACATTTACGTCTTGATGGGCGATGGCGAAATGGCCGAGGGCAACGTGTGGGAAGCGGCTGGGTTCGCGGCGCACGCGAGCATCACCAACCTCACCGCAATTGCCGACGTGAATGCGCTCGGGCAAAGCGAGCGCACGATGTATCAGCACGACGTGGAAGTCTATCAGCGCAAATTTGAGTCGGAAGGCTGGCGCACGGAAATGATCGACGGCCACGACGCAGCCGCGGTGGTCGCCGCGCTCGACCGCGCGCGCGCGGCAAGCGACAAGCCAACCGCGATCATCGCGCGCACCGTAAAAGGCCAGGGCGTCAGTTTCCTTGCGGATCGCGACGGCTGGCATGGCAAGCCTCTTTCGCCGGAGCAACTTGAGAAGGCGCTCGCGGAAATGGGCCCCCTGCCGCCGGTGATTCCTGATGATGGGAAATCGTATGCGCGCACTTCATTGCCCGTGCCTCCGGATTTTCCCGCTCCCGCGCCGCCTGATTATCCCGCGGGCGCGCAGGTGGCCACGCGCGAAGCATATGGCATTGCGCTGAAAAAACTCGGCGCGGTGAATCAAAAAGTTGTCGCGGTGGATGGCGACGTGAAGAACTCGACATTTTCGGAAACATTGCAGAAGGCTTATCCCGAAAGGTTGATCCAGGGTTACATCGCCGAGCAAAACATGGTCGCGATGAGTGTCGGCCTCGCGGCGCAGGGACTGGTGCCATTTGCGGCGACCTTCGCATGCTTCCTTTCGCGCGCATACGATCAGGTGCGCATGGCCGCGGTGAGCCGCGCCTCGATTAAACTTTGCGGGTCGCATTGCGGCGTGAGCATCGGCGAAGACGGCCCCTCGCAGATGGGCCTCGAGGATCTCGCGATGTTCCGCGCGATCCCCGGCGCGATTGTTTTCTATCCCTGCGATGCCGTCTCCGCGGAACGCGTGACGGAATCCGCCGCGCGGCTTCCCGGCATCACGTACATCCGCACTTCGCGCCCAAAAACAGCGGTTCTTTATTCACCCACCGAGGAATTCCCGGTGCCGGGCTTCAAAGTGCTGCGGCAAAGCGCGAATGACGCGCTGACCATCGTCGCCGCGGGAATCACGGTGCACGAATCACTGAAGGCCTATGACCAATTGAAAGCAAAAGGAATCGCGGCGCGCGTTGTCGATCTTTACTGCGTGAAGCCGCTTGACGGCGCGAAGCTCGCCGCGGAAATCCGCGCGGGTAAAGGAAAGCTCGTCACCGTGGAGGACCATTACCACGAAGGCGGCATCGGCGAAGCCGTGCTCGCTGCGCTTGCTGACGCAGGCGCGTTCCCCACGGCCGTGAAGCGGCTGGCCGTGGATCGCGTGCCGCATTCAGGGAAGCAGGATGAACTGATCGACAAGTTTGGAATTTCCGCGCGGCACATCGTCGCGGCGGCGGAATCGTTGAAATAAATCGAGGCCCAAAGAGATGGCGGAAAAATTAGTTCTGGTAGGAGTGATCCCCGAAGTGATCGTCATCGGGCCGAATGACTCGGTCTTGTGGCTTTCCGACGCTGGAAATTTGAAGATTGAATTCGATCCGAACCGCTGCCCGTTTTCGTCAAACGTTTATCAGGCTCCGGCAGGCGCGCACCTCTTGAGCGGGCCGCCGCGCCCCGGCACAAGTCCCGGCTCATTTAAGTACAAGCTTTATTTGAATGACCAGCGGATCGGCGCGGGCGAAGTTGTGCTTCGCGAAGCGTAAAACAATTAGGCCTGCTATTCCTCGCGCAATGCCTGCATAGGCTCAACCGCGGCTGCCCGCCGCGCGGGCAGTAGCGCGGCAACGCTGCCAACCACCAACAGTAGAATCGCGACACCCATATACGTCCACGGGTCCACGGAACTCACGTGATACAAGAAGTCCTTTAACAATTTCGCGGCGAGCAGCGCCAGCCCCAAGCCCCCCACCAATCCCGCCACCACCAGCACCGACCCTTGTCGCAGCACCATCGCCAAAATATTTCGCGGAGAAGCCCCCAGCGCCATCCGCAATCCGATCTCGCGCTTGCGGTAGCCCACCAATTGCGCCAGCACACCATACAATCCCGCTACCACCATCAGCACGGCAATTCCTGCGAACGCGCCCGTCAAATACAATCCCAGGCGCGAGCTGAAGTTGCTGTCGTCCACGGTTTTTTGCAGGGTTTCAAAATTGTCCAGCGCCATATCGGGCGCTACATCGTGGAACACGCCCCTCATCATGGGCGCAACCGCGATATTTCCGTTGGTCTTCACCACAAAAAACACGGCCGTCTTGATCAGCGCCGCGTAAAACACCGAGGTCGTCGGAATTTGCTGATACGAAAGCAGAATCAGCGGACGCGGCTTTCCGGTAACGCTGTCATCCACCTGATCGCCGATTACTCCAACAATTTTAACAAGCCTGTGCATTCCGGTGCCTTCGCCCAGGTCAAGTTCCTTTCCGATGGGGTCTTCGTTCGCGAAATAGTTCTTTGCCAGCGCCTCATTAATCACCACCACGGTTGGAGCTGCAGCGGAATCATCCTCATTGATCATTCGACCGCGAATCATCGGCGTGCCCATCACGCGGTCGTAATCGGCGCTGACCGCCGCAAATCGTGCGCCGGGTTTGTTGGAGGGATCTTTCGGCCGGCCTTCCACTTCAAAATCACCCCCGAGGTCAACTCCCGAGAGCGGCAGCGCGGACATGAGCGCAGCTCCCTGCACGCCGGGCAACGCACGAATCCGCAACAACGCGGGTTGATAAATCAGCGCCGCCACCGATGGCGCCGCCTGCTTTTGATCCGTCGAAACCGCAAGGTTCGCGAATCCCGCCGCGTCCGCAGGCATAGCGGTGAATGAACTCACATTGGTGGTTTCAAAACCGAGACGCGCGTGTTCCAGATTCAGCAGCGTGTGAAACAATAATCCCGTCGCCACCAGCAGAACCACGGAAAGAGCAACCTCCGCCGCCACCAGTCCCCTGCTCAATCTTCCCTTCGCCGATTTCGTCCCCGTCGAGCGCGCCGCCGACTGCAGCGCGCGCTGCGGATCCGTACGCCCCGCCAGCAGCGCCGGAAGCAGAGAGGAAATAATTGTCGTCGCTGTCGCAATCGCCGCAAGCGCCAGCAGGATCGTCCAGCGCACCGCGATTTCGTCCGCGCGAGGAATTGTGTCCGGCGGCATCTTGTGCACCAGGCCAATCGCCTCATAAACCATCAAGAACCCCAGCAGACAGCCCAATGTGCTCAGTAATCCTCCCTCAATAATCAACTGCCGGATCAGACGCATGCGACCCGCGCCCAGCGCCGCGCGCACTGCAAATTCCTGTTGCCTTCCCACGCAGCGCGCGATCATCAGGTTCGCCACGTTTGCGCAGGCAATCAGCAGCACCAGTCCCAGCGCCACGCCCAACGCCAGAAATACCGGGTCGAGCGGCCCCGTCAAAGCCTCCGGATACGATTTCATGTACAACGCCAGATGCTCCGCGTGCTTTGGATCCGCACTCTGAATCTGCTTCACGATCACGCCGAGTTCAGCGCGCGCCTGCGCAACATTCACTCCGGGTTTCATTTCACCCACGATGCTGAACAAGTTGAACCCGCGTTCCTTTTCCATTTCCGGCGTCGGCTGCATCGGAACCCAAACGCCTTTCGCGACGTCCGCTCCGCCCAAATCCGGGAAGCGGAATGGGGCGGGCATCACTCCCACCACAACTCTCGCCTGATCGTTCACGCGGATGGTCTTGCCGATTATTTGTGGATCGGCTCCAAAATTTCCTTTCCACATTATTTCCGAGAGCAGCACCGACTGCGGCCCGCCAACCTTTCCTTCCTCCTCCGTGAAAGTCCGCCCCAGGATCGGTTGCACGCCAAGAATCTGGAATACGTTTGGCGTAATGCGTGAGGTGTCCACGCTTACCGATCCATCCCTGCCTTGCACGACGCCCACATCCACGAGAAAACACCCCACTTCATCCAGCAGCTTCGTTTGATCTCGTATGTCCCGGTAATCCAAGTACGAGGCATTTCCGATGGTGTCCTGGTCCCCCAGCCCGATTAAAACCATCCGCGCGGCATGCGCATACGGCAGCGGCCTCACCATCACGCTTTCCACCACCGTGAACATCGCCGTGTTCGCGCCAATCCCCAGCGCCAGCGTCATAACCGCGATGGCCGTAAAACCCGGGTTCTTCTTCAGCATCCGCGCGGCGAATCGCAGATCTTGCGCCGCTGTTTCAATCCACCCCACGATGTTCATTTCGCGCGAGTCCCTTCCTTCATCTTCGATACATTCCCTGCTAGGTTATGACGCTTGGGCAAGCGGATTGTGACACGATTTGTGTTGTTGATTCGGGGTGCTGGAAAGAGGCGAATCCGGCCAGCGTGTATCTGGAGCTAGTCGCCTGCAACGCGAAGACTCTCGCGGGCCGCGGCCAGATCGCGGCGCACAGGCGCGAGCAGTGTCGCCGCCATCGGGCTATCGGGTGCGAGCACAATTTCAGAGGCCTTGTGCGGAAATTCCGTGCGCCGGTCAAGCTTCAGCGAAGCTTCGTCCAAAAGTTCCGCGGCAAAATTCGGGTCATCCGAGCGGTCAACTCCCCAGAACCACAGCCGCTCTTCATTCTCCTGCAGAAAGCGCAGCGATTGTTCGAGCTTGCGCAAGGCGTGGTCCCGCCCGGCAGCCAGAAAATAGACGGGAAGATCCCAGCCGCGCCGCGCAAACCGCGCGCGAATCCTAACGCAATATTTCCCGGCCTGGTTTTTTTCCATGCTGCAGCGGTATTGGTTCAAGCGGCCATTCGTTTTCGCGGGCATCTTGCACCTCCCCGGACCTTCTTGCCTGCATCAAATGTGCCTTTATCAAAAGGAATCCTGTTGCGTTCCAGCGTGGCCTCTGCGAGTCTCTTCAAACCGCATCGCGCGGTTCGCGGGCCGCAATTATCAACCAGTCCAAAACAACCTAGTTTTCTGAGTCCAGATGGGAAGGCTGTAGCAACCTCTAAAGAATCCCTCTGGCGAAGGGACATTTGCTGCGGACACAAACCAGTTTATCGCAACCTGGGGAAAAGAACAATTGGCAAGCTCGCGGTTATAAGTCCTTAATTATCAGTAACTTAGGAGCGACGGCCTAAGTTGTGCCGGCACCGGCTAGTTTTGCCAGCGCGTCTTTGTTATAGGTCAGTTTGCCTTCAGCCCTGAACTGGTCTTCGAGGGCCATGCGGAAGCTGTCAAAGGCAAGCTGGCGCTTCGAGTTCAGCAGCCCATCCTCGATCTCTTTCTTCTGCTTGTCGAAGTCAGCCGGATTCGCAGTCTGATGCTCCGCAATTCGGTACACCAGCCAATCACCGCCAAGAAAAATGGGATCGCCGGTCTTTCCCGCAGGCACGTCGAAGGCTGCGATGAATTGCTTCGCCGTTCCAGCATTTGGAATTGAGCCGTCGCGCGCAATGAGGTCGCTCGTTTTCTCGTCAAGGTTCAGCGCCTTCGCGGCTTTTACAAAATCTTCGCCGCCCTGCGCGCGCCTGGCAAGTTCCGCCGCGCGCTGCTTCGCCAGGTCCACGGCTTTCTCGTGGCGATAATCGGTGGTCAACTTGGCGCGGACTTCGTCAAGCGTGCCCTGATGCGCGGGCGTGATGCTCTTGATGGAGATCACCGCGTGGCCCTTGTCGGTGGGAAGCGGCTGGCTCACCTCGCCAACCCTTAGAGTTGAGATCGCGGCGTGTAATTCAGGAGATGCGCCCAGTTCGGGGGTCGGGTCGGTAAGGGAAATCGGCTTTGTTTCGCCGACGGTCAATCCAAATTGTTTTGCAATGTCGTCGAGCGAAGGATGAGCGGAGCGCCGGATCAAATCGCTGATTTTGTCCACGTCATCATTAGCGAGCGCCTCCGCCTTTTGCGAACCCAGCGTCTGCAGGATTTCAGGGACGACTTCGGCCAGCGTCTTCGTGTGCGCCGTTTCCCGGTCGGTCACCTTGATGATGTAAATCCCGATTTGCGTTTGGATCGGATCCGAAACGCCGCCTTTCGGAAGACTGAAAGCGGCGCGCTCCATTTCCGGCAGGGCCTGGCCGCGGACGATCCAGCCCATGTCGCCGCCTTTGTCCTTCGTCGCTGCGTCCTCGGAATATTTCTTGGCCAAATCGTCGAATTTCGCGCCGGGTTTCCGGGCTTCTTTCACTACGTCATCGGCTTTCTTCTTGATCTCCGCGATTTCCGCGTCTGTCTTGCCCATTGTCTTGAACTGGATTACGGAAATTTGCGAGCGGTCCTCCACCTTATAGGACGCAAGGTTCGCATTGTAATAGGCCTGGATCTCCGCGTCCGGCACGGTCAGCTTGGCCTGCAGCTCCGCGGGATCGATCAAAATGTAACGGACCACGCGCTGTTCGGGGACCATGTACATCGCCTTATTCTTTTCATAGTAGGCATTGAGGTCGGCGTCGGAAACCTGCACTTGCGATTCCAGCGAATCCGGATGGACCACCACATAATCCATCTTGATCTTTTCATTCTTGCGCACGAATTCAGCCTGCACTTCTTCGGGCGATACAGAGACGGTGGATGTGACCAGGTCCTGCACTTTCTCCTGAAGCATTCCCTGCTGTATCGAGTCTTCAAATTCTTTGACGGTCTCGCCGCTCTGGGAAACAAGCGATGTGTAAACGTCCATATTGATCGCGCCATTCTCAATCGCGGTGGGCGGGAGCATGGTCTTGATGCGGTCCGCCACCTCGGCGTCGGTTACGGAAATTCCCAGCCGCTTCGCTTCAATCTCCAGCATTTTTTGAAACACCAGGTTTTCGACGATCTGGCGCGCGTAATAGGTCATGAATTGCGCCGGCACCTGTCCGCTGTTTTGCATGCGCGTCAACTGAGCCTGGACTTCCGGGACGCTCACCGTCTGGCCCGCGACGTCGGCCACGACTTCCGCGCTTTCGATGTCCGAGTTGCTCGAGCCCGGGACGAGATACAACAACATGCCGATAGCGATGATACCCACTACGATCCCAAGAAGGATGCGAACGCCTGTCTTCTTCGTGTCCAACGGATTGACCTCTCCGGGACTTCTCCGCCCCTATGCCGAAACAATGATTATATGGGAGGCTTCACCGCGGCTCAACTCCAAATGCCATTCATTTTTGGCTGGCTGAAGTGTTGCATATCGCGGCTGGGCGGGCCCGGATGGCCCCAAAATTCAGGAGCCTTGGGAAAACGCCCATCCTTCGTGCGGTGCACGAACGAAGGATGGGCGACTTGGTTGTGAAGTTCAGCGGCCTAGAAATCGGCGCACTGGCCCTGCTTTGTCGCGGCCGTGTTTCCGCCTCCTGTCAACAGCGAGGCGGTGTTTCCGCTGCACGAAAGATTCCCTTTGGCTGTATTCGTGAAGATTGCCGCTGCGGCGGTGTTGTTTTGTATCTGGATGTTGCCGCTGACCTTGTTATTGTCGACTTGCACGGAGGCAGAATTGTTCGTCACCTGAAGATTGCCGGCGATTGTATTCCCAGCGCAGGAGGATGAGCCGATCTGGACGGCGGTCCCGTTGTTCTGGAATGTTAATCCGCCATTCACCGTCTCGCCGCAGATCTGATTTTGCGCCGCACTCGCCGGGATATTCTGGATCGTCAGATTTCCGCTGATTTTCCCGGACCCGATCGCGAAGATGCCGCCAGTGATTGTGACGTTTCCACCCACCGTGCTGGCGCCTTCAAGGATCAGGCTGCCGCCGCTCATCGTGATGTTCCCGCCGACCGAGGAGTTGTTGAGAATCAGTGTCCCCCCGGTCACTGTCACGTTTCCGTTGATCTTGCCGTTTGTGAATGTGTAGGACTGCCCGGTCGAGATGGTCAGGTTGCCGGTGTCGTTCACGGTAATCGGTACGGAGGCGGTTGCGGTCGAGTAGTCTGCATTGTTGTTCGGTGTGAAAGTCACCGACAAGTTGGTAGTTCCAGCTGGCAGGACCGTTCCCGCGGCTGGGCTATAGACGAAGTTGCCTGCCACGTTTGCCGTCGCGTTCAACTGCGTTCCGTTGAGCGCCGTACCCAAAGTGATCGCTGCAGGCGACGCCCATGTGATTACCGGAGCTGCCTTCATTGCTGAAGTGGATTGTGTGGCGGAAGCGGCAAGATAATTGGAATCCGCCGCCCAGGTTGCCAGCAGGTTGCACGTGCCCGTGCCGCTGGTCATGGTGACGGTGTTCCCCGAAATCATGCAGGCGCCCGTCGCCGTGATCACGGCCGTTGTACTGGCATTCGTTGTTGCGGATACGTTAAACGTGGATTGGTAAACCGCGCTTCCTGGTGCACCAGTAAAAGTAACCGCCGGCGTTTCCTGCTGCGCGGTCGTTGATTGCGTTGCGGAAGCAGACATATAAGTAGAGTCCGCCGCCCAAGTTGCCAGAAGGTTACATGTGCCTGTTCCGCTGGTCATGGTAACGGTGTCCTCCGAAATCATGCAGGCGCCAGTCGCCGTGATCACGGCCGTTGTGCTGGCATTCGTTGTCGCGGATACGTTGAACGTGGATTGGTAAGCCGCCGTAGCTGGAGCGCCGGTAAAAGTGATCGTCGGCGCGATAAGCGCGGGAGCGCCACTAGGCTGGTAGATCTCCGCGCTCGATAGAAATCCGCTCGAATTACTCCCACCTGCGGCAAGCACAGTCCCGTTACCCAGAAGCGCCGCGCCATGTGTGGCACGGGCGGTAATCATGCTGGCTGTTGCCGTGAAGTCTCCCGTCGTAGGGTCATATAGCTCAGCACTGGCCAAAACACCGCTGGGGCCGTTGCCGCCCGCGATCAATACCGTGCCGTTGTTGAGCGGCGTCGCCGTATGGACATACCGCGCCGTCGTCATGCTTCCGGTGAGCGTGAAATCCCCTGTCGCCGGGTCGTAAAGCTCAGAGCTCGATAACAAATTGCCGTTATTTGCCCCGCCCGCTACAAGTACTTGGCCGCTGGTTAAGAGTGTTGCCGTATCATACTCACGGCCTGTCGTCATACTCCCCGTTGGAGTGAACGTTCCAGCGTTCGGGTCATAAAGGTCCGCATTCGAAAAACAGCAACCGGTCGAGGCCCCTCCCGCTACCAAGACTTCGCCGTTGCCCAGCAGCGTTGCCGTCTGCTGCCAGCTTGCGAAGCTCATGCTGCCGGTTGGAGAGAAAGTCCCGGTAGTCGGGTCATATAGTTCAGCTCCCGAAATAACCGTGCCCGAAAAGTAGCAGTCGGAAAGCCCTCCTGTAATGAGAACTTGGCCATTGGCTAGGAGTGTGGCCGTGTGATTGGAGCGGGGAGTGGTCATGCTCCCCGTCGCTGTGAATGTACCAGTAGCGGGGTCATACAACTCCGCACTGGATATACTGGTTTGATCGGCATGACTACACCCTCCAGTTATGAGAACTTTGCCATTCTGCAAGAGGGTGGCGGGGGAACCGCATCGGGGCGTGGTCATACTCCCTGTGAGAGAGAAAGCTCCTGTCGCAGGATCGTAAAGCTCAGCACTCGACAAATCAGGGACGCATCCCCCTTCAACGAGCACTTCCCCGTTGTTCAGTAGTGCCACTTGCCCATATGGTGCGCGCGGGACATTCATGCTCCCCGTTGCCGTCCACGTTTGTGGTGTGAGTATCGGGGAATTAGAAATCTCCGTCACGAATCCGCTTTGAACTGACCCGGGAAGGGTCGTCTGGAAGGCGGTGGAAGTTGTCGGGAAGTCGGTTGAGTTAGTTAGCCCCGTCACGTAGACGTTACCGAATCCGTCCACGGCAATGCCATCGGCGGCAGCAACCTGGACATAACCGCTGCCACCAAGGTACGTGGAATAGACCAAGGAGGCGGCGCCCGACGCCGCCGGATTCAGCTTACTTACGAACACGTCCCCGCTGCCAGTGTAAGTAGTCTGCAAGGCCCCGGGTGTGGTGGGGAAGTTGGCCGAATCGGCATCGCCTATTACATAGGCGTTGCCAGAGGAATCAACCGCGATGGCAGTTGCCGTGTCACCGTCGCTGTTACCGCCCAGATATGTGGAATAAAGGAGAGATGCAGCGCCGTATGCCGAAGGATTGAGCTTGGCAACGATTGCGTTCGAGCCCCCGCCGATTGCAGTTTGAAAGGCGCTGGGCGTTGTGGGGAAGTCGCTCGATTCCGTATCGCCCGCCACGTAAATATTGCCGGAGAAATCCACAGCGATGCCGTTGCCATCATTCTTGCTACTGCCGCCCAGGTAGGTTGAATACACCAAAGAGCTGGGACCGGAGAGCGAGGGATTCAACTCGGTCACGTAAATGTCTTGAACGGAACCTTGGAAGGTGGTCTGGAAGGCACTTGATGTGGTGGGAAAGTTGGTTGCGTCGGTCGTCCCGACTACATAAACACTTCCGGAGGGTCCCACAGCGATACCCTGACCAAGGCCGCCGTAGTAACCCGTCCCGCCGAGGTATGTAGAGTAGACCAGAGAGGCGGACCCGAATGCTGTCGGATTCAGTTTACTTACAAACGCGTTCCAGAAACCGCCCCCGTAAGTAGTCTGGAAGGCACCCGAAGTGGTCGGGAAGTCGATCGAATCCGTATTTCCTGTCACATAAGCGTTGCCCGAGGAATCGATGGTAATGCCTTGGGCCCAATCATCCCCACTTCCACCTAAGTAAGTCGAGTAAAGTAGCCCGTTTCCCGCGGCATTTAGCTTCGTCACGAAGGCATCGCCATAACCGAGAGGGCCGCCGCCATAATTGGTTTGGAGAGCCCCGGAGGTAGTCGGAAAGTTGGTTGAGTTAGTTGCCCCCGTCACATAGGCGTTGCCTGAGCCGTCAACCGCTATTCCAACGGCTCCATTATTGGTACCAGGCTCATCGCTGCCTAAGTATGTGGAGTAGACAAGAGAGGCGGAGCCTGAAGCTGTGGGTTTAATCTTGGCAACGAAGGCATTCAGACGCGCACCCGGCCACGTAGGCTGGTACGAGCCGGGAGTGGTGGGAAAGTCGGTTGAGAAAGCCCAGCCAGTCACGTAGATGTTCCCAGAAGTATCCACAGCGACGGAATCGCCGTTCTCCTGGTTGCTTCCGCCGAGGTACGTGGAATAAACCAAACTCAATGTGGGATCAATTGTGAGAGTCTCGTTCCGATTATAGGAACCGATCTCGAACCCCACTTCATTCTTGCCGCGAAGCACATATCCGCCCCCGATGTATCGGCGCCGTCCGCTCACCTCTTGATAGACCACTGGCTTTTGAAAAACAATTTGATCGCCGCCAACGTGAAGCACCAAGCCGCCTTCAGCATTCAGCTCCAACTTCTCCGCGCCTTTCGCAGCGAATCGAATCGCCTTAGGGTCAGCGCCGGGGGCAACCAAGAGGTCATATTCCAGTTGCTGTCGATTGCCGTAATAAACGAGGTCAACACCCGGATACACGTCCCTATAACGAATCTTTGAGTAATTGGGCACGTTGGTGCGCCATTTGGCCGGGTCGTTGCCGAGGAAATAATTGCTCTTGCCGGGAAGTTCGTTTTCACCCAACATTTCCGGATTCTGGTTCGCCCCGACGAGCTTCATTTTCACAACCGCTCCTGCGGCTTCTGCGGTGTTGCCTTGCGCCTTCCGCTTTCCACTTTGAGCGTGCATTTCCAACACTGCCTGGTCTGCCGTCAAGAAAAGGGTGTAGCCATTGCCCCGGGAAACGAATTTCACGCGGCCATCTGTCTGACCATGATTGGCCTCAAAACTAAGAGGCAGATTGCCTAAAATCGAATTCACAATGGGCTTGAGCTTTTCATTGCTGAGGACCGGTGCAGGAGATGTTGTTTGCCGAAGCGCAGGCTGAGATTGTCGACTTACGTCTCTTTCTTCAGACTTCCTCCCCCGGTCCGGCATTCGATCGAACGAGTTGGGAATCAATGCTGTGCAAAGAACAGCAATGAAAATGAAGCTTACAAACAAGCGGCTTTTCGGCGTCATAGTTCGCTCCTGCGGTGAGTTTTTTTCCGGCTCATTCCCCGACTCGGACGTATAGTGGGAGACCACATTGATGGCAAGCGGCAAAGAGCGGAGGCGCACACATGTCGTCGTTTGCCGCTCGGACCTGCAATCGTTGACAACTTCAGTAAATATAGATAAAGCTATCCTCGCGAGACGGAAAGCCACTCAGATTTGTGGGAGCATCTGTGGCCGCCCAGCCACCCATCGAAGAAAATCCGGCTCTCAAGCCTGCGTCGGATCGCCTCGATTCCTGGAAAGAAATCGCGGCTTATCTGAAACGGGATATTCGTACCGTCCAGCGCTGGGAAGAAAACGAAGGGCTGCCTGTCCGCCGGCATCTGCATCGCAGGCAGGGGTCTGTTTATGCGTATAAGCTAGAGCTTGATGCGTGGTGGCACAATCACAGTTCGGCGACGAGCATCACCGAGGACGTAGCCCCTTTTGCAACTGACGACAAGCCAACCCCAACTGAACCAACGGATGCGGAAACGAATGGTAATTCGCCGCACGCCGCGATTGTCGAGCCCACTCAACAAGAGGAATCTCGAAGGCTGCTCAACCTGCCGCAATGGATCCCACGGAAAGCTCCTATCCCGATCTGGATTGCGACAGTAGTTCTCCTCGCAGGCTTGGTTTCCAGTCTGTTCTGGGGCCTGGGGCGCCATGCAGGCAAAATCCCTGTGGCGTCGGTTTATCTCTCCGGAAATCAATTGGTAGCCCTGAATTCAAATGGCACAAAAGTTTGGAGCCATACTTACTCACGTCCTCCAGGCTCCTCACATCTTTATCCCGTATCGGCTGAAGTGCCGTGCCATGATCAGGAGGCTGATGCGCTCGTCTCAGTGGCATGGAACGATGGCGAAAGTCACGAACTTGATTGCTTCACAAATACGGGAATCTTGACGTGGAGTTTTAGGTTGCGCGACACACTAACGTTTGGGTCCCAAGTATTCAGCCCGCCGTGGATTGTGCAAGGTTTGGAGGTTTTTCGCGTAAACGGCGACGGGAGAATTGCCGTGGCGTTGCATCATGACGTTTGGTGGCCGAGCGCGGTCGTCCTCCTCGATACGCAAGGTCGCACTGTCGGAACGTTTGTGAATTCCGGATGGATACTGGCGCTCAAAGCCGTGAACACTTCATCCGGAACTTTGTTACTCGCCGGAGGTTCATCGAATTCAGGAGATGGAGCGATGCTCGCTGTTCTTGAGCCGGCAAATTTGTCGGGGAGTTCTCCAGAACGCGCTGGATCAATCTACGAATGCAAGAGCTGCGGCCCGGGCCGTCCCCTGAAGTATTTCATTTTCCCGAGGTCTGAAGTCAATATTGCTGCCGGGGAGGAGTTGAGCTTCACCAGCCTGGACAAGTCGAGCGAAATGATTTTTGCCCGGACTCAGGAAGGAACAGGTACAGGGCGTTATGAAACCGCCGAGGGGATCTTCACTTTCTCTCCTGAGATTAATCTAATGAACGCTGCATATTCAGACGGTTATTGGTATGCCCACAGGGAGCTTGAGGAAAGTGGCGCAATCAAACATTCTGAGAATCAGTGTCCAGATCGATTCGGCCCCCGGCACATTCTCTCCTGGGATCCACAAAATGGCTGGAAGGAAATCCATCCCACCGCGATTCAACACTAAGAGACGGCTGACAGATTATTAATCGAAGGGCCCCGCCGAATTCAGCCTCCGGCACTGGCATTATTGGTGTTGCAGGGCGCGACATCGCTACTGGCCTGATTTCTTGCCGGGTACCAGTCCCTGTGCTAGATTCCAAAATAGAGCAAAATCAGCGATTTATAGCCATGCGCGACTCGCGACAACCCGGCGTTCAGCGGCACAACGTGTCTCGTGTCGAGGTGTATTGGACGAACGTCACCTATCGCACGGTGGTAGTTTACGCGTTGCTGGCGATTGCGGTTGTCGTCGCCGTGCTCTATTTGATGAACCCCGCGTGGGTGAATTCCGCGTTGGATCATCTCGACCGCGTGGTGAGCGGCGATGATTCCGCGCGCGGGCCTGCGACTCCGGGGCAGGTGCGTTTTGTGAATCTTGATGGCGCGGTTCAGGTGAAGAAAGTGAATTCCGTCACCTGGCTCAACGCGGGCCTCGGAATCACACTCGATAAAGGCGATGTAATTCAAACCGGTCCCGATGGCCTTGCAAAACTTTCCTTCCCGGACGGCACAACATACACGGTGAAGGCCGACACGCTCGTGGTGGTGGAGGAAAATTCCATCGGCCGGGACCACGCGACAAATGTTTCCGTCAGAGTCAGTTCCGGCGCTGTAGATCTCTCAACGCCGACATGGGATTCCCCCGGATCGAAGGCGCAAGTAAAAGTTGCGGACGCCACTGCTTCGATGAATCAAAATACGCGCGCGGCCGTGCGCAGTGAGGCGGGTGGCACGCAAGGCGAAGTCACGGTTGTGACCGGCGGCGCTCAAGTGCAGGAAGGCAGTCAGACGGTATCCCTGGAAAAGTGGCAGCGGGCATCGATCACCGCCGGTGGAACCATTGCGAAGACCAATGTTCTCGGTCCGCCGGACCTTGTTGCGCCGCTCAATTTGCAGCCGCTGATCGAACCTGACCCGAAACAGGCGTCGGTTCACTTTGAGTGGAAGCGGTCGGAACAAGCGGTGGAATATTTGCTTCACGTCAGCTCGAATTCCACATTCAACACGGTAGCCGTGGAGAAGCATGCCACCGGAACGAGCGTGGATGTTACCGGGCTCGACGCAGGTGATTATTTTTGGAATGTCGTTGCGGTCGGCGCGAACAAGCAACAAAGCGAACCGAGCGACACATATAAGTTTACACTGGTGGCGCAGGGCAAGAGCCAGGACATGCTCCTGACGGTGGAGCAGACCGTGGTGCAGGGCAACGTCGTGGAAGTGATTGGACGCACCGAACCGAGCGCTGCATTGATCATCAATGGCCAGCATGTTGCGGATATCTCTCCGGACGGGCGCTTCCGATTTTTCACCGACCCGATGGCCAAGGGTAGCCAGACGATTGTGATTACCGGGCAAAACCGCAGGGGCGGCTCGGCAACCCTGCGCGTGCCAATCGTTATTCCGTAGCAGGCGGTCGCGCGGCGGGCGCGAAGAGGGCGGCGTGGACGCCCCCTACTGAGGGGAAGCATGTCGAAGAACGGGTATAACTTTCGGTCGGTCTTCAGCTTGTTTTCTTCCGACCTGGCCATTGATCTGGGCACGGCGAACACGCTCGTCTTCGCCAAGGGCAAAGGCATCGTCGTGAACGAGCCCTCGCATCGTGGCAATCAACAAGAACAGCGGTGAAGTGGTCGCCGTCGGGCGCGAGGCCAAGGAGATGCTCGGCCGCACGCCGGGCAACGTGGTGGCCATCAAGCCGATGAAGGACGGCGTGATCGCCGACTTCAAAGTGACCGAGAAGATGCTCACCTATTTCATCCAGAAGGCGCACAACCGGCGCGTTCTGGTGCATCCGCGCATCGTCATCGGCGTGCCCAGCGAAATCACGCCGGTGGAAAAACGCGCCGTGCAGGACTCGGCCTATCGCGCGCGCGCGAGCGAGGTCTATCTGGTCGAGCAGGCCATGGCCGCGGCCATCGGCGCGGGCCTGCCCATCGAAGAGCCTTCGGGAAACATGGTGGTGGATATCGGCGGCGGCACCACGGACATCGCCGTCATTTCCATGAGCGGCATCGTCTATTCGCGTTCGGTGCGCGTGGCCGGCAACGAGATGGACGAAGCGGTGATGCACTACCTGAAGCGCAAGTACAACCTGCTGGTCGGCGAGCGCACCGCCGAACAGATCAAGATGGAAATCGGCTCGGCCTATCCGCTGGAAAAACCGCTGACCATGGAAGTGAAGGGCCGCAACCTGATCGAAGGCGTGCCGCGCACCGTCACCATCGACGACAGCGAAATCCGCGAGGCGCTCTCCGAATGCGTTGCCACGATTTTGAACGCGATTCGCGTGGCGCTGGAACGCACGCCGCCCGAGCTTTCCGCCGATATCAGCGACCGCGGCATCGTGCTGACCGGCGGCGGCGCGCTGCATCAAAAATCTCGACAAGCGCATCCGCGAAGAAACCGGCTTGCCCGTTTCGATCGCGGACGATCCGCTCGCTTCGGTGGTGCTCGGCACCGGCAAGATGCTCAGCGATTTCCGCCTGCTGCGCCTGGTTTCCATTGACTGAGAATCCGTTTCCGAAGGAAGGATGCTGATGCCCGCCGTCCCCATGCGCCACCGGTCGCTCACCCTGCTCGGCGTCGTGCTGCTAATACAAGTGCTTATGCTGGCTGTGCAGATCAAGCACGAAAAGCCAGGGGCGGCTGATCCGCGTGTGGGTCGTGGAAGTTGTGACTCCTTCGAGCGCGCGGGAAACTGGACGATTACAAAAGCCCGCGGCGCGTGGAACGGATACATCGGGCTCATCCACGTGCAGCTGAAAACCAGGATTTGCACGCGGAAGTGGACCGGCTGCGAATCCGCAACACCGAACTTGAAAGCGAATCGGCGGAATCGGCGCGGCTTGCCGCGCTGCTTGGTTTCCGCGACGCACATCCCGATGCGCCCATGCTGGCGGCGCGCGTGATTGCGGCGAGCGCGGATAGCTCGAGCCACGCAATCTTCATCAACCGCGGGGAGCACGACGGAATTCGCCGCAACATGGCGGTGATCACGCCGGATGGCGTGGTCGGAAAAGTTTTCGAGGTGTACCGCAGCACCTCGCAAGTGCTTCTGCTCACCGATAAGGAGAGCGGAGTCGGCGCGCTGCTGGCCGGGTCGCGTACGCAAGGGCCTGTCGGCGGAACAGGCGATCCGCTGATGGTGATGAAATACATCAGCAACGACGAGAACGTTACGGTCGGGCAGGAAGTGCTGACCTCCGGCGAAGACCGCATATATCCGAAGGATTTGCCGGTCGGCACGGTTGCCGAAGTGAAAACAGGCACGCCCTTCAAATTGATTCGCGTGAAGCCCGCCGCGCATCTTGACCGGTTGGAAGAGGTGCTCGTCCTGCTGACGCGCCAGGAGATTTCAAGGACGACTGGCGCGGAAAATCCGCCGCCGGCGAGTGGGCCTGCGGCGCCAGTGAAACACGAACAATGACGCGCGCGAAATTGCGACGCGCGAATTTTCGATGCGCGCGCAGGATGGAAAGGATTTAAAGGCGCTTGAGTAGCCGAACGATGTCCGCATACTCTCCAACCGAGACGCATATCGAAGTGCATAAGTTCCGCGTCATCGCCGTGATCGGCGTGACGCTTGCGGCGCTGTTAATTCAGAGTTTTCTTCCCGTCCATTTTCCCCGCGCGCGGATGCTGGACCTGCCGCTGCTGATCACGCTTTATTTCGGATTCAGCCGCCGAAATCCTTCGACGGGTCTGTTGCTCGGCATGGTGATCGGACTTGCGCAAGACAGCCTGGGGCGATCTTTTATCGGGCTCTATGGCATCTCGAAAACTTTGACGGGATATCTCGCTTCCTCCTTCGGTTCGCGGATTGATGTGGAGCATCCGCTGAGCCGCTTCGGGTTGACTGTGGCGTTCTACATTTTCCACCAGGCTGCCTACACGCTCGCGCAGCGACTGCTGCTGGCGCAGTCTGAGGCGTTCTTCACCACGCATCTGCTGATTGCCGCGGCGGTGAATGCGGTTGTTGCCGTGGCGATGTTCCCGCTTCTGGATAAGCTGCGGCTGCCGAGCTAAAAGAATCCAAAGAATGAGATAGGAGGACCGGCCTTCGCGAAGGTTTCGGAAGGCGCCGCCGAATTGCACAGAAGCGAAAAACGGATCCCTGCCCGTGGCCGGCCGGCTTCTTGCGGGCGATGATTTGCGGAGCGCGCGAACAAATCGGGTCACGAAGGAGATAGTGGTGTATAGTCGCGCCGCATCGGAACTGTGGATCGGGAATCCAACCAAAAACCTTCCAGGAGAAAAAGATGATCCGGACGAATAAAGTGATTCGACTTTTGTTTGTATTGGCGCTGGTGTGCACCGGCGTGGCGTACGCGGCGCAGGCGCCCACGAATACGGTGAACGGCAAGCTCCACCCGAATCTTTACAACGCGAACGTGGCCATCACGAACGCTTTCAACCTGCTAACCGTGGCTCAACAGCAGAACGATTTCGACATGCAAGGGCACGCCGTAAACGCCAAGAACCTGCTTCTCCAGGCGAACAAGGAAGTGAACGCGGCAGGAATCGCAGCCGGCAGGTAATCCAAAAACAGAGTTGAAGATCGCGGAGGGCGCGTCCCGGCGAGGGGTTGGGTGCGGGTGTGTGTGGAGGATGCGCAAGCTGTGCGGACAAAAAGGCAGAGAAAAGCAATTTGAAATTCAAAATTTGAAATTTCAGAGAGAGACAAAAAGAATTTCTCGCAGGGTCGCGAAGGTGGCGGGGACGCAAAGAAGAGAGGAAAAGAGAAAAAGAAGAGGCAAAATCCGCACCATTAAAGGCGAAGGGCCCCGGGCCTACCGGCAGGCAGGCGGCACCCGGGAAACCGAAAGACGAATCAACAACAACGTCAAAAGCCCCACGTTCGCCCAAAAAGGCGGGACGAACATGGGGCACCCTTAAAGCAAAATCATCCGAACGCCGCAAGAATGGAAATGTGGTGTATATTCCGCGGACCGGGGATCCCCGGGACGGGGATTCAAATCCACAATTTTATGGAGGATGAGATGATACGAACGAATTGGGCGCTGCGAGTTGTGATTGTATTGTCGCTGGTGTGTGCGGGGGTGGCTTACGCGCAGGGCGCGCCCACCAATACCGTGGACATCAAGACGCACCCAAACCTTTTCAACACGAATGTGGCTATTCAGAATGCGTTTAACATTATTGTGATCGCTCAGGAGCATAACGAATTTGATAAGGCGGGCCACGCTACGAGAGCCAAGAACTTGCTGGTTCAGGCGAGCCAGGAAGTGAATGCGGCGGGGAAATAGGCAAAGTAAGTAGCGACGCATTATCGTTTGTTGGCGAAAGGCCAAGAGCTAAAGAGGCGGGCCCGCGGCGCGCGAAGGATTTCAATTGGCTCGAATTGTAGAGGTTGAAGCAGATCCTTCACTGCGGCCGGAACGGCCTTCGTTCAGGATGACAACCAGTTGTACGGCATCTCAGGATGACGGCGGAAGGCCTCAGGTCTGACCCGCGAAAAACGCGGGCCGAGACCTGAGCTACACGAACAAAGACGCTGCACACGCGCGCGGAATCAAACCGTCAATTCTTAGAAATGTAGCCAGCGCAGTGAAGGACTGGGAGGCGGGGGTACTTGGGGAAGGCGGGGTCGGAATCGGAGAGGGCGCATAGGTAGAAACTGGAGCCGCGGGAGGAGTCCACTTTGCGGGCGTGGCGGCAGTCGAGGCAGAGGCCTATGCGGGAGTTTTCGGGGCGAGATTGGTCGGCGTGGGCATTGGCGGGAATGTTTTTGCGACTGATTGTCATACTTTGATTGCCTTCATTCCCTGATGGTGTAGACAGGCATCCGGGGTTAAAACCCCCGATGCTCAAGAGCGATTCAGCACGGCTGAAGCCGTGCCCTGATACACGAACGATCCCTTAGGCGCGAACAGCCCCTGAAACTCGAACAATCTCTGATACCCGAGCGATCTATGACAACAAACATTTGCGGCATAGCTTTTAGAGAATACCTCACACCGTGTCCACGTCACAGACCGGGGAGTGCGAAAATGGCGCACCTGTCCTGGGGGCCATATTGCACCGGATTGGTGCAGGTGCTACCGTGAATCACCGGGCCTTGGGTTTATCGGGCGGCTTCAGGGCGCAAACCTGCAGCGAGAACTGAGCAAGCGTGTCTCTTTGGTTTGGCAGCGATACGAAATTGCCGCAAACGCGGCTGGCCGTTATTTCCTACGTGATTGTGGGCCTGACGCTGCTGCTCCTCATCGGCTTCTGGAAAATCCAAATCATTGATTCCACGCGTTATCAGGAACAGGCGGACCGCAACCGCATCCGCACGATTCCAGTGCTGGCGCCGCGCGGAAAAATGTTGGACCGCGAAGGGCGCATCATCGTGGACAACTACCCTTCCTTCAGCGTGCTGCTGCTGCGCGACGATATGGCGCAGGTGACGCGCTCGCTGCCGCAAATTTCCGAAGGGCTGGGCCTCGGGAAAGACGACATCCAACAGCAGCTTGACGCGGCGAAGTGGCTGGCGAAATACGAGCCCATCATCATCAAGCCGGAAGCGACGCAGGCGGACGTTGCGTTCATCGAATCGCACCGGCCGGATTTGCCGATGCTGGAAATGGTGATGGTGCACCGGCGGCGTTATCCGGCGAACGGATTTCTTGCGGGCGCGATCGGTTATGTGGGCGAAGTGAGCGAGACGGACATCGACCACAGCGAAGACACGTACCGTCCCGGCGACATGGTGGGAAAGACGGGGCTCGAGAAGCAGTACAACGAAGTGCTGCAGGGCACGGACGGCCAGCGGCGCATACAAGTTGACAGCCATGGCAGAGAAACGGCGCGGCTCGATGAAGTGGAACCAATTGCCGGGAAGAACATCCAATTAACGATAGATATTGATATACAGGCCGCGGCGGAACAATCGCTTGGGGACCGCAAGGGCGCGGTGATTGCGCTGGATCCGAGGACGGGCGAAGTGCTGGCGTATGTGAGCCGTCCTTCACCGGATCCGAATTCATTCGCGGTGCGCGTGTCAAAGCAGGAGTGGCAACGGCTGAATTCGGATCCGGATTTGCCGCTGATGAACCGCGTGATTCAGGCGCAACTCGCGCCGGGTTCCGTGTTCAAGGTGATCATGGCTACGGCGATGCTGGAGTCGAAAGCAATCCCGGAGACCTTTACAGTTTTCTGCCCGGGCCAGGCGAATTTTTTCGGGAGGGTGTTCCATTGCTGGGACCCGAAGGGGCACGGAACAGTGAATCTGGAAGAGGGGGTCGCGAAATCGTGCGATATTTTTTTCTACAACGTCGGGTTGAGGCTGGGCATCGACAAGATGTCCTATTACGCGACTCAATTCGGACTCGGACGACGCACGGGAATTGACTTGCCGGGAGAAGAGCCGGGGCTGATGCCTTCCGCGGAATGGAAGATGCGGACGCAACATCAGCCGTGGTATCCCGGCGAGAACCTTTCCGTGGGCGTGGGACAGGGCGCCATCACTACCACTCCGATTCAGCTTGCTCATACGATTGGCGGCATCGCGATGGGCGGGATTTTCAAACAGCCGCACCTGCTGATGACGTCCGACCCCGTGCCGGAGTTCCGCTTTCCGATATCGAGCGAGACACTCGAAAAAGTAACGCAGTATATGGAAGACGTGGTGGATCCAAAATACCCGGGCGGGACCGCGCATGTAGCTTACATTCCGGGAATTGAACTGTGCGGCAAGTCCGGAAGCGCGCAAGTAATCAGTTATGAGGGGCTGAAAAAGGCGGGCAACAAGGCTGAGTTCAAGGACAATGCGTGGTTTGTAGGATTTGCGCAGCGTCACAATCCGGAAATTGTGGTGGCGGTGCTGGTGCAGAGCACGAATCTTCACGGCGGCGAGGTTGCCGCGCCAATCGTGCGGGACGTGGTGAAGGCGTATTTCGATAAGAAAGCCGGCAAGCTCGCGCCGCAGATTTCGGCAGCCGCGGGAAACGTTCCGCAACTTGGCAATCCGGCGCCGGGCGCGAATAAATCGGTGGCACCCGCTGCCGGAGGACCGCAGCCGAAGACGCCGCAGCCCGGCGGGCAGCCAGCGGGGATGCCCGAGCCGAAGCAGCAGGCGCCGATTCCGGCTCAGGCGAAAAGAACCGCGACGACTCACTAGAAAATGAAAGAACGAGCAGGAATCCGCGAGTACGACTGGTGGCTGCTGGGAATCGCGGGCGCGATTTGCGCGCTCGGCGAACTGGAAATATATTCCGCCACGCACAACATCCACGCGGGAACGCCGATGTATTTGAAGCAACTCTGCTGGATTGGGTTGGGCGTGCTGTGCATGCTGGCGATTTCGCGCATCGACTATCACCGGATCCTGGAGCAAGCGCCGATTCTCTATTTGATCGGCCTCGTCGCGCTGGTGGCGGTGGCGGCCGTGGGCACAACCAAGTTGGGGGCCAAACGGTGGCTTCCCATCCTAGGAGCGTTTTTTCAGGTGTCAGAGTTGGTGAAGTTGATTATAATCATTGTGCTGGCCCGGTTTTACAGTGAAGTAAGAACCGACCGCCTGACTTTGGGGGATTTGGTAAAAGTAGGAGTCCTGACCGGCATTCCGCTGATCCTGATATTGAAAGAACCGGACCTCGGCACGGCAATGGTGCTGCTTCCGGTGGCGGTGATCGGGGCGTTCCTGGCGGGCATCCAGTGGAAACATGCCGCGGCGATTGTGTTGCTCGGCGCGATGATGCTCCCGGTCGGTTGGCATTTCATGAATCCGTACCAGAAGCAGAGAGTAAACACATTTTTGAGGCCGGAGGAAGATCCCAAGAAGTCCGGCTACCAGGTCATGCAATCGAAGATCGCCGTAGGAGCGGGCGGATTCTGGGGAAAGGGCTTGGGACGCGGAAGTCAGAATCAGGGGGCGTTTGTGCCCATCGCGTATTCGGATTTTATTCTGGCGGCATTCGCGGAAGAAACGGGTTTTATCGGCGTGCTATTGACGCTGACGCTGTACATGGCATTGCTGCTGCGCCTGGTCCATAACGCGACGCGCGCGATGGACCGCTCTGGGATGTATCTGGTGATGGGCGTGGCGGCGGTTTTAGGGTTTCACGTTTTGGTCAACGCGGCCATGGTGATCGGCTATATGCCGGTGACCGGAATTCCGCTGCCGCTAATGAGCTACGGCGGATCGGCCACGTTGTTCATATTTATGGCGCTAGGGCTGGTGATGAATGTTCGGATCCGGCGCTTCGTCAATTAAATCCATCGGGATGAGAGTTCCGGCCCGCAGCTGGGCCCTGGCGGCGACTGAGGCCGGGCAGCTTTGCCGGAGCACATCCCTTCAGCTTGAGCAGCACCACATGGCGAGCACACACAAGATGCCATACGACCGCAGCGTTGAAATCCCGCACAGCGGGACTGCCGCGGGCTCCGTGCGCGCGGGCGCTTACGCCCCGCCGTGCCGGTGCGCTCCGAGGAGTATTCATGTCGAAAGAATTGGTAATATCAGCGACCGCTCACGAAACGCGCGTCGCAATTTTGGAAGATGGTCACCTTTGTGAGATTTACATTGAACGCGAGAAGGAATTTGCGTTAGTCGGAAGCATCTACAAGGGCCGAGTGACACGCGTGCTTCCCGGCATGCAATCGGCATTCGTGGACATCGGGCGTGACACCGACGCCTTCCTCTACGTAAGCGATTTCCTGGAACATCTCGAGGAGTACGACCACGTGCCGACCGAGGAGGAGCGCGGGCAGAAGTACGCTCCGTCGGGAAACGGGCATGCACGGGTTCACGCGGCTCCCGCTGCCTCCACGCCGAGTTATGAGCCGGCGCAGGCGATGCACGCGGGCGAGCACGAGTCTTCGCATTCCGAGCAATCTCAGGAGCATCCCCCGGAAGCGCCGATGCATGACTTTTATCCTGCATCGGAGAGCGCAGCGCCCAGCGCGGAAGCTGCGCAGGTTGCACCGGTTGAGGGCGTCGAGGCATCGGCCTCGCCGGAAGCACCAATCCCCCAACCCAGCGGCGAAATTTTACCCGGTGAGACGCGAGTGGCTCGAGACGCATCCGACGCGTTGCCGTTCCGCGCGCCGATTTCGAGCCATCATGACCGGCCACGCGGAGACCGCGGCTTCGGCGGCGGATTTGGCCGCGGCGGCGGGCGCGACCGCGGTGGCCGCGATCGCGGTGGCCGCAGCGGCGGTGGCGGGCGATTCCGGCGCGGCGGCCCCGGCGGCGGAGACAGAGGAAGAGGTCCGCGCGGGGATCGAGACCGGCGCCCGGGGAGCCGGGACCTGCCCCAGTCAAAATATGCTTCGCCACGATCTTCATTTTCTCCGCGCGGCCCTGAAGGCGGACACAGTTCACCGCCCCCGGCACCCGCGGAAGGCTCCGAACCGATCCTGCTGCCCGGCGAGTCACTCGCAAAGTATCAGGAGCGCGCGGCTGCACATGCTTCGGGTGCGACGCAACACGAAAGCCCGGCGGAGCAAACCCCGCAACTTTCGCAGGATTCTCAGACTTCGGGCGGTTTCAGCTTTCACGAAGAGACCGAGTCCGCATTTCCCGACAATTTGCGTGCGCAGCCTGAATCGCTTGAAGAGGGGATGCACGAATCCGGCGATTCCACTGCATCGGATGAACGCTTCGAAGCCACGGGACACTTCATCGAAGAGCAGACCAGCGAGGAGCACGGCGAAGAGCAGGCAGGCGCGGAACAAGAACAATCACGTTCGGAAGAATCAGCCGCGGAATCCGGCGATGACGAATGGATTGAGTTTGGCGCGCCCAGCCCGGCTGGGTCACACGAGCAACATCCTGAATTGACCGACGAACAGGTGCGAACGCTGGCGGATAGTTTTGTCGAGGCCAAGCACGAGGAGACGCACGAAGAAGCCGACGACGAGATCGCCAATGAGATCGGCGGCGCTGAGTTCGTCGAGGAAAACGGCGCGGCCATCGAGTCCGAAGAGGGGAACGAAGAATCGCATGAGGACGCCTCAGAAACGCATGACGAGGCGGCGGAAATTCAAGCGGGTGCCGAATCCGGGCAGCAGGAAATCGCGGATCCTCAGCAACCGTCACAGCCTTTTGAGAACCGCGGGCCACGAACCGGCGCTCGAATGGACGACAGCCGGCGCGCGCGTTTCCAACGCCCGATGCGCAGAGGTGGACGCCAGCGCGGCGGACGCCCGCCGATGCGCCACGGCCATGGACGGCCGCAAGACCGCCATACCCCCCAGCGCCGCCCGCAACTGATTTCGGAAATGCTGAAGGCGGGCCAGGAAATCATCGTACAGATCGCCAAGGAGCCGCTGGGCAAGAAGGGCGCGCGCATCACAAGCCACGTCGCGCTGCCCGGCCGGTTCCTGGTGTACATGCCGACGGTGAACCACATCGGCGTATCGCGGAAAATCAATTCAGCGGAGATGCGATCGCGGCTTCGCAGCGTGGTGGGCGAGTACAAGGGCACGTTCCCCGGCGGGTTTATCGTCCGCACTGCGGCGGGAAATGTGCACCGAGGAGGACATCCGCGCGGACGTCGAGTTCCTCGGGACAAACCTGGCAGGACATCTGCGCGCGCTCCGAGCAAAGGAAGGCGCCCGCGCTGCTGCACCGCGACCTCAACCTGGTCGAGCGGATCCTTCGCGACTACGTCAACTACGATTACACCTCGATCTGGATCGACAACGAGGAAGAGTTCAGCAAGGTCGTCGAATTCGTCAGCCGCTTCCAGCCGAAGCTGGTGAGCCGCGTGAAGCTCTACACCAAGGAAGCGCCAATCTTCGAGGAGTTCGGCATTCAGCAGGAGCTCGACAAGGCGCTGCGGCCGAAAGTGTGGCTGAAGTCCGGCGGGTACATCGTCATCAACCACACCGAAGCGCTGGTGGCGATCGACGTCAACACCGGCAAGTATCGTCGGGCGCGGCTCGACGCGGCTCGAAGACACCATCGTCAAGACCAACCTCGAAGCGGTGAAGGAAATCGTGCGGCAGATCCGCCTGCGCGATCTCGGCGGCATCATCGTCGTGGACTTCATCGACATGGAAGAGCGGCGCAACCGCGACAAGGTCATGGACGCGCTCGATGACGCGCTCCGCGCGGACCGGGCGCCGTCGAAGGTGCTGCCCTTCAACGAATTCGGCCTGGTCAACATCACGCGCAAGCGCACCAAGCAGGCGCTCGAACGCGTGCTGTGCCAGCCGTGCCCGTATTGCACGGGCTCGGGCATGGTGAAGTCCATCCCGACGATTTGCTACGAGATCCAGGCAGGAAGCAAAGAAGATGGCCGCCGACATCGATTCGGCGAGCGTCACGCTGCGCGTAAATCCGGAAATCGCCAAGGCGCTCAAGACGCGCGAGGCTCCGCTGATCGAGGAGCTGGAGGGCTCCACGCGCAAGAGCGTCATCATTCAAGTCGGATCCAACGCTGCACTGGGAGCAGTACGATATTTTCTAGGCGTTGCGATTCGGAGGAGCGAAACTGAAAAAGCGCCCGGGCTGCGGCCTGGGCGCTTTTGTTTTAGCCTGAGAAAAATTTCAAGCGTCCGTGTCGAAGCGCTGCTCTTTGAACGGGTCGCCGTACATGTGGTAGCCGTTTTGCTCCCAGAAGCCCGGTTGGTCCGTCGCGAGGAACTCGACTCCGCGCACCCACTTCACACTTTTCCAGGCATAAAGATGCGGCACGATGAGCCGGACAGGATAGCCGTGCTCGGCAGTGAGCGGCTCGCCATCGTGGCGGAACGCAAAGATCGAGTCGGGGCGCGCGAAATCGGCGAACGGCAGGTTTGCCGTATAGCCCGCTTCGGCGTGAACCAAAACAAAGTGCGCGTCTGGCAGCGGCGGCGCGAGTTTCAGAATCTCGGCGATGGGGACGCCCTGCCAGTGATTGTCGAAGCGGCTCCAGCGCGTAACACAATGGAAATCTGCGACCTCTTCCGTTTGTGGAAGCTTGTTGAACTCTTCCCAACTCAGGCGCACCGGCTTTTCCACGAGCCCCGAAATTTCAAAATCCCAGCGCGCGGGGTCGAATCGCGGGACCGCGCCATATTGGAGCACGGGCCACTTGAGCGTGAGCGACTGCCCCGGCGGAAGCCGCCCAGCATCGCGCATCTGCCGCTCGAGTTTTTTGCGTTCAGTATTTTCGCCAAAAATCATTTCTTATGGTGCTCCACCAGCGCTTGAATTACGCCATTCCCGCGTATGATATGATGCCATTTGACGCGGATTGATTCATCACTTCAAGAGGAAGCTCATGCCTGCAAGGATTCTGAATGGCAATTTAATCAGAGATGAGATTTACAGCGAGTTGCGCGGCGAAATCGAACGCCTGCGCGCCGCCGGAATCCAGCCCGGGCTTGCGACGGTGCTCGTGGGCGAAAATCCCGCCTCCAAGATTTATGTGAGCAGCAAGATTGCCGCATGCGAGCAGCTTGGCTTGATTAGCTGGCGGCACACACCACCTGCGTCCGTCACCACTGATGAACTGCTGGCGCTCGTGGCTGAATTGAACGCAAACAATGACGTGGACGGCATCCTGGTCCAGCTCCCGTTGCCCCCACAGGTGGACTCGAAGCGCGTGCTCGAGGCCGTGCATCCCTCGAAGGACGTCGACGGCTTCCATCCGGTCAGCCTGGGGAATCTCGTCACGGGGCGGCCGGGACTTGTCGCGTGCACGCCGAGCGGCGTGATGGAAATCCTGCGCCGGAGCGGAATCCCCATCGAAGGGGCGAACGCCGTGGTCGCGGGACGCAGTGACATCGTCGGCAAACCGATGGCGCTCCTGCTGATGCATGCGAACGCAACGGTCACGATTTGCCATTCCAAGACGCGCGACCTTCCCGGCGTGATCCGCGGAGCTGACATTGTGATCGCCGCGATGGGCCGCGCGGGAATGATTGCCGCGGATTGGATCCGCCCCGGCGCGACTGTGATTGACGTCGGCACAAATTCGATTACGGATCCTGCGCTTGCGGAGCGGCTCTTCGCGCATTTCCCCGAACGCCTCGCCAAGTTCCGCGAGAAGGGCAAGACGCTCGTCGGAGACGTGCATCCCGATGCCGCGAACGTGGCGGGAGCAATCACGCCGGTGCCGGGCGGCGTCGGGCCGCTCACCATCGCCATGCTGATGAGCAATACGGTGAAAGCCGCCCGCCTGCGCCGCGGAGAAAATTCGCGCAGCGTTCCGGGCAATTCGGCCGGCAACGCGTCGGCCAATCCACCCTCCGGCCGTGCCGCGGCCTCCCTTACAAACGGCTAATGCTACGCGCCGGACTGACAGGCGGAATCGGCTGCGGGAAATCCACCGTGGCCGCAATCATGCACGAGCTTGGCTGCCGCGTGCTGGACGCCGACGCACTCGCGCGCGATCTGGCCGAGCCCGGCCAGCCCGCCCTTCAGGAAATCGTCCAAGCCTTTGGCAAAGAAATCCTCGCAGCCGATGGGCGCATGGATCGTTCGCGCATGGCTCACGTAGTGTTCAGCGATGCGTCCAAACTGGCGAAACTGAATGAGATCCTGCATCCCCGCGTCATCGCCGAACAGCAACGTCAGCTTGACGAGATTGCGCAGACGGACCCGAAGGCCGTCGCCGTGGTGGAAGCCGCGCTCCTCGTGGAAGCGGGATATCATAAATTTCTGGACCGGCTCATTGTGGTCTGGTGCCGCCCGGAGCAACAAATCGAGCGGCTGACAAAACCGGGAGGACGCGGGATGGCGCGCGAAGACGCCCAGCGGCGCATCGCGGCGCAGATGCCGGTGGAAGAAAAGCGCCGCCTGGCGACGGATGAAATTGACAACTCCGGGACGATTGAAGAAACGCGCGCGCAAGTCGCCGCGCTAGTCGCCCGACTGAAGCAGTTGGCCGCCGCCGAAGGAAACGAATCCGCAATGGAGGGAGTGAAGCCATGAATTCAAATCCAAGAGCCGCAAACGCACTCCGGGTGTTGATCGCGGGTGCGCTGATCGCTCTTGCCGCTTACTGGGCAGGCGCGCGCTGGGGAGCACACGGTCCCGCAAACGTCGAAGCGCTGCAGACACAACGCGCGCCCGGCCGCGGCACGCCCGGCTTCGCGGGCCTGACGGACGAGGAATCGCGCACTATCAGCATCTACCGGCAGGCTTCGCCGGGCGTTGCGAATATCAACACGCGCACGGTGGAGACCGATATGTTTATGCGGCCCGTCGCGATGGAGGGCGCGGGTTCTGGATTTGTGATTGACGCACGCGGCTACGTGCTTACCAATTTTCACGTGGTGGAGGATGCCGACACGATCGAAGTCACGCTCGGCGACAAATCGCAATTTTCGGCGAAGCTGGTCGGCGACGACCCACGGAATGACGTTGCGCTGCTGAAGATCGATCCCAGAGGGAAAACGCTGACGGCGCTCACGCTGGCGGATTCCTCCAATTTGCTCGTGGGCCAGGAGGTGCTGGCGATCGGCAACCCTTTCCAATTTTCTTCCACGCTCACGACGGGCGTGATCAGCGCGCTTGGGCGCACGGTGCAGACCGGCGACACGACATTCATTGACGAAGCCATTCAGACGGACGCCGCGATCAATCAGGGCAATTCCGGCGGGCCGCTGCTCAATTCGCACGGGGAAGTGATCGGCATCAATTCCGCGATGTACACTCCAAGCGGCACGACGGCCGGCATCGGCTTCGCGATTCCCATCAATACGGCGAAGCGGATCGCGCAGGACTTGATGACGGATGGAGTCGTCCACCGCGCCTACTTCGGCCTCACTCCGCTTCCGCTGTGGCCGGATCTCGCCGATGCGCTCCAACTTCCGGTGAAGGAAGGCCTGCTGGTGCTAACCGTCGATCAAAACGGACCGGCGGGGCGCGCGGGATTGCACGGAGGGAACCGGAACGTCATTCTGGGGATGCAGCGCCTGACCATCGGCGGCGATGTGATCGTTTCCATGGATGGAAAAGACGTCAAGAGCCTGCTGGATTTAAACATTCTGTTGAATCACAAGAAGCCCGGCGACTCGATCATGGTGACCTATTATCGCAACGGGAAAAAAGCGGATGCCACAGTAACGCTGACGGATCAATCGCAGAGCCACGGCGAAGGACGCTAAGCGCGGATCTTTGGTTGAAAACATTGGATCAATTTCACGAAGAGAAACGCTTCACGCGTTCCATTTTCCCCGTTCGAGCGCCTGCTCGGCAGCGGAGAGCGCGAACCAGCTCTCCCCAAATTCGCGGGCACGATCGAGCGCCGCTTGCAATTCCGCCTGTTTCGCCTCCACGGTCGAGCGATCCGCATTGATTGGCACTGAAATGGGCGGAGTAAATACCATCAGGACACGGGTGAACGGCCGCGGCACGCGGAAATGGTCCCAACTTTTTTCAAAGGTTTTCGCGCGCTCGTAGGCAACGTGAAACGGAAAGATAGCCTGCCCGCTCTGGCGAGCCAGCATGACCGGTCCTTGCTTTGCCACGAACCGCGGCCCGCGCGGCCCGTCAATCGTGAAGCCAGCGTCGCGGCCCACGTTCAGCCGCTCCGCCAATTCATTCAGCCCTCGCAAGCCGCCGCGCGTCGAGCTCCCATGCGCGGTGCCGTAGCCGAAACTCTTGATCACACGCTCCGCCCATTGACCGTCAAAATTTGTGCTGTTCAAAATTACGACGCCGCGCCCGCGCCCCCACCAGAGCACGCCGATGATTGCCTGGTGCCAGAAGACCCAGATGCACCGGTGGCCGGCGGCATAGGCGCGCTCGGCATGTTGCCAACCAAGCACTTCATAGCGCAGCGTCGGCCCAATCGTTCGCACCACGCCGATAACCGCTCCGGCGATGACCCTCATCTGTATGCGGCGCCAAAGCGAATACCTCGGCAGCCGCGCATCGAAGTGCCGGATCGAGGGCACTTCTTCCGGTGCGGATTTCGCCTCTTCATCCATCGGCGTATAGTATAGGGGAAGCGCGTGGAAGCCGCAGCGTCGCGGCGTTCCTGCCACAGATGATGAGCCTCACCCCAAAGACCACGAGACGGCTCAAGCCCAAAAGGTTGACTTTTCACACGCGATGGCTGGTGTGCGGCGCGCTCCTTGCAGTTGCCATTGCCGCGCCGCATTATTTTTCGGCGGCGCAACTTCCCTCGGAAATCATCGGCCGCGTCGAGGGCCTCGATTTTACAGTTGAGCCAGCGACCGGCGCTCCACTGGTTGGGGGCGACGCGGCGAATCAATTGACCAGCGGCAGCAGGATTCTTGTGCGCAGCGGCCAGGCGCGGATTATTCTGCAGGATGGCGCAGAAATCCTGATTTGCGGCGCGACGCGTCTTCAACTTCTGAAATCGGACGGCGCAATTACGATTGCGTTGGACTACGGCACGCTGCGATTGCATATTGAGAACGCTTCGCCCATCGCTGTGTACACGCCGCAGGTGATTGCGACGACTATCGCGGTTGGCGGCGCGCGCGATGCAACGATTGGCCTCGATCAGGATGGCCGGATGTGCATCCGGGCGGCGTTGGGAGCCGTGCGCGTCCAGCAGCAGTTTGGCGACCAAACGCTGCTGGTGCCACAATTTGGAGCACTCTCGCTTGTTGGCTCGCAGATTGCGCCCGTTCTGGCATCCGCATCGGGCTGCACGTGCAATCTTGACGCGGCGAAGCTTTATCCGCCGCACGTCGAGGTTGCCGTGGGCGCGGTGGGGCGGCCCGGCCCCGGCACATCATCGCAAACGTCTGCGCCCACCGGCGCGCGAAATTCGCCCATGCCTTCACTGAACAGCCCTTCCGCGCGAAATGGACCCAGCGGAAACGCACCATCACCGCCGGTTGTGGACGAGCCGGTTTACAAAGTCCTGATGCCTCCACTGAGATTTGACGCGTCATCACCGGAGCCGCCCACCGATGCGAGCGCGGATACAATTGTATTGGTGAGGACAGCGGTTGTGCATGGCGAGGTCGTCTATACCGGTTCCGTCGTTCCCAGCAAGAATCACGGGGCGAGGACGCTCACGGCCCAGGCGGACCCGGTTATCGCCCTCCAATCTGCGCGGCCGGGACTGATTGCAAGAATCGGCGGTTTTTTCCGAAAACTATTTGGTGGATAAAATTACGCGGCGACAAATTTGAAATGCAGCACAATTCTTTCCGGCCGCACTTGCACAGCCTCTACATCCCTTCGTAATTCGGCCCTCCCCCGCCTTCCGGTGGAACCCAGTTGATGATCTGGTAGGGATCCGCGATATCGCACGTTTTGCAGTGGACGCAATTAGACGCATTTATTTTCAGCCGCGCGCCATCTTTCTCCCGCACCATTTCATAAACCGCCGCGGGACAGAAATACTGGCAGGGATTTCCGTATTCGCGCACGCAGCGGTTGCCGCATACGTCCGGCTCCAGCACGATGAGGTGGCACGGCTGATCTTCCTCGTGCCGCGTGCCGGAATGGAAAACATCCGTCAGGCGATCGAACGTAAGTTTTCCATCGCCCTTGAAGCGCGTGCTCTGATCGATCAATTCGCCGGCCTGCGCCGCGCCGCGATTGAGCTTTTTGTATTCCTCATAGCCCGCGCGCGTGTGCATCGGATCCACCAAGCCGCGCCCGCCGGAAATCATCTGCAAACCGGTGTGAAACATTCCGCGGAAGAGGCCATGCTCATACCCTTGATGGAAATTGCGAACGGCCCACAGTTCATCGCGCACCCAGCTGGATTCAAGTTTTTTCGTGTATGCCGAGAGCTTCTCCGCCGATGTATCTCCCGCACGAAGGGAATCGAAAATTGTTTCCGCTGCGAGCATCCCGCTCTTGATCGCCGTGTGAATCCCCTTCAGCCGCTGCGAATTGAGCAGGCTCCCGGAATCGCCGATGATCAGTCCGCCGGCAATGTGGCTTTGCGGACGCGAATACCACCCGCCATAGGGCACCGTCTTCGCGCCATAGCGCACCATCTTTCCACCTTCGAGAATGCGCCGCACGAACGGGTGCGTCTTGAATTGCTGAAACGCCTCATGCGGATCGAAAAGGGGATCGTGATATTGCAGCGCGATCACCATGCCGAGCGAAACTCGGTTCTCGCGCAACCCGTAAACCCATCCGCCGCCATACTTATCAAATTCGAGCGGCCATCCGAGCGTGTGGGCCACAAATCCCGGCTGGATCCGGCCCTCGGGCACTTCCCACAATTCCTTGATGCCGATCCCGTACGTCTGCGGATTCACGCCATCGAGCTTGTAATGCGACACAAGCTGCTTCGTGAGCGAGCCGCGCGGGCCTTCGGCAAGCACGGTCACCTTCGCGCGCAGTTCGTATCCCGGCGTGTAATTGTCCTTGGGCTTCCCTTCCTTGTTGAGGCCCTTGTCTTCCGTGATCACGCCCGCGATGCCGCCATTTTCGTAAATCAAATTCGCCCCGGCAAACTGCGTGAATAAATTCACGCCCGTCTTTTCCACCAGGCCGCCGAGCCATTTCACGAGCTTGTTCAGCGAAACGATGTAGTTGCCGTGATTATGAAACGGCGGCGGCGTGATGGGCGATTTCAACGCGCGGCCCTTCGTGAAGAAATAAAACGCGTCGCTGGTTACGGGGGTGTCAAACGGGGCCGCCTTCTCAAAATCCGGCACAAGCTCGCGCATCGCGCGCGGGTCCATGATGGCGCCGGAAAGCTGGTGCGCGCCGATTTCGCGCGCTTTCTCCAGCACATAAATATTTTCAGTGGAAAGTTCGGGCTTCGCGCCCGATTCGTTATGCTTGTGAATCAGATTGGAAAGATGCAGCGCGCACGCGAGGCCGGCCGGCCCCGCACCCACAATCAATACATCCGCATCCAGCCGCTCGCGTTCAACCGTCACGGCGACATTCTAGCAGAGGTGCGCGACCGGCTTCCGCCCTTCATGGATGGCGACTCATTTGTGTAATTGGCCCGCCGGCTGCGGTTTTTTCGGCGGCGGAAGCGGCGGCAGAATTTGCAGCGGATTCACGCGCGCCTCGTTCACTTCGAGTCCCCAGTGCAGATGCGGCCCCGTGACGCGGCCCGTCGCACCCACAAGCCCGATTATCGTCCCGGCATCGACGAGGTCGCCTTCCCTTACATCAATCCTCGACAGATGCATGTAAGAAGTATAAATGCCCATTCCGTGATCCAGCACGACCGTGTTCCCGCCAAAATAAAGCTCTTCCGCGAGCACTACACGGCCGCGCTGCGCCGCGCGCACCGGTGTACCCGTCGCGGCGTGAATATCGAGCCCGCTGTGCGGCGATCGCGCTTCGCCATTCAATACGCGGCGGCTGCCAAAATTGCTTCCCTGCCGCGGGCCCGCCACCGGGAACCGGAAATCGCCATTCCACAATTTCTCCGCGCTGCGCGTGGCGTAGATCGCATGCAATCGCTCGCCCTCTTTTTTCGCCCGCGCGGCATCTTCCGGGTTGGGTTCCACGAATTTCTCGTCCACGGTGAGCTTCTCCACGACAAAGTGACCGGCTCTCACCGTTACACCGGCGCTGCATGAAACACTCTCGCCGCTCTGCATTTTTGCCGTGAGCGCGAATTTGCTCGGCCCCGGCGCTTGTTCCAAATCAATACCCAAGTACGCACTGTGGATATTCGCGTTGGCGTCGTCCTCCCAGAAGGAAACCTCGTGGCCAGCCCAGGATCCCTTCACATCGTCAAGCGGAGCGCCGCTTCGCAATTCCACTCGCAGCAATGATCCCTGCGAGGATTGCGGCGCGCTGATTTTCAGCTCGAGGCCATCCGGACAATTTTGCGTGGCCTGCGCGTGCATTGCCTCGGAAAATACAGGAATGATGAAAAGGATCGCGGGCAGCGTCAACGCGCACTTTTTCCATTTCGCACGAGTGGCATGCATGCACTTATTCTAGCAGGGGGACATCGATGGTCTGCGGAGCGTAGCGCGGAAAAGTCGCGCGCGCTGCGAAGCGGTTACCCCACACACTTCCGGGTGGTGCTGCCCCATCACGCCTTGGTTTTTTCGAGTTCTTCCGTCAGCGCGGGAATAATCTCAAATATATCGCCGACAATCCCATAATCGGCGACTTCAAAGATAGGCGCATTCTGGTCTTTGTTAACGGCAGCGATCGTCCGCGATCCCTTCATCCCGACCACGTGCTGGATCGCACCGCTAATCCCCAGCGCCAAATAAAGTTTCGGCGCGACGGTCTGCCCCGAACTCCCGATTTGGCGCTCCATCGGCAACCAGCCTTCATCGCAAATTGGACGCGACGCAGCAATCTCACCACCGATTGCCTTCGCAAGTTTTTCAACCATAGGAATATTTTCCGGCGCCTTGATGCCGCGGCCAATCGCCACGATAATCGGCGCCTGCGTCAGGTCCACGGCCTGCTTTGCTTCGCGGAAAAGTTCCATCGGCTTCGTGCGAATCTGCTCGGCCTTCAACTCAATCGCCGCCTTGCGCACGGGAGCCTTGCCGCCGGGATGCGCCTCGACCAGGTCCGCGCGAAACGCGCCCGCCTGAAATGTTGCGAACCACGGCCCCGCGCCCACAAAACTCACGTCCGCCGCCGTCTTGCCCTGAAACATCTGCCGCACAAAAATCAGCCGGCCGGCCTCGTTGCGAAAACCGATGCAATCGCCAATCATTCCCTTCCCAAGCGACGCCGCAAGCTTCGGGGCGAAATCGCGCACCTGATATGTGTGCGGCAACAAGACGAGGTCCGGCGCGGACTGCGTAATCACCTGCTTCAACGCCAACGAAAATCCATCCGGCGTGTAGACGCCAAGCAGTTCGTGCTCGACGAGCACCACTTCGGCGACATCTTTCCCGGCAAGCTCATCCGCAAGTGTGGCGACTCCGTTGCCGACAACCGCGGCCGCGAGCGTTCCGCCCGTTTCCTTCGCAATTTGCTGCGCCGCCGCGAGCGTCTCAAAGCTCGTCTTGTTCCATTTCGCGTCGCGCTGCTCGGTGATGGCCAGGATTTTCATTTCGTCAGTCTCTTACAGGACCCTCGCCTCGTGCCTCAACTTCTCCACCAGCTTCGCCGCCGCTTCCTTCGGCGTTCCTGTAATAAACTCCGTCTTCTTCGTCTTCTGCGGCACGTAAATGCGTTCGAGTTTCTGCGTCAGATCCGTGCTCACGCCCAGCGACGCACGATCAATCACCGCAATCTCTTTTTTCTTCGCGCCCATAATCCCTTTCAACGTCGCGTAACGCACCTTGTTGATCCCCGACTGGATCGAAAGCACCGCGGGCATCAACAGCTCTACCCACTGGAACCACCCGGCTTCCAATTCCCGTTTCAATTTCAACCGGCCTTCCGCGGCTTCGATCTGCATGATGATCGTCGCGTGCGGCAGCCCAAGCAGTTCCGCCAGCAGCACGCCCGTCTGCCCGAATCCGCAGTCATCGCTCTGCAGCCCGGTCAGGATGAGATCGAATTTTTCATTCTTCAGCGCCGCTGCAAGCGATCGCGCCGCGCCCAGCGGATCGAGCGTAAAAAATTTGTCGTCCGTCGACATGGATGCCGCGGTCCGCGCCCTTCGCCAGCGCTTCCTTGATAGTCTGCTTCACGCGCTCCGGCCCCATTGAGAGCGCTACCACTTCGCCGCCGTGCTTTTCCTTCAGCCGCAAAGCCTCTTCCAAAGCATAGCTATCCGGCTCATTCATCTCGAAGCCGATATCGGCCTCGCGGATCCAGGTCGCGTCCGGCGCAATCGTCAGCGGTGCGTCCTTCGCCGGAACCTGTTTCACGCAAACTACGATGTTCAAATTTCAACTCCTAAACGATTTACTTTCCATCCCAATGCCGGAACACCAGCGCCGCATTCGTGCCGCCAAATCCAAATGAATTGGAGAGCGCATATTCGATCCGCGCCTTCCGCGCGTGGTTCGGCACGTAGTCCAAATCACATGCGGGATCCGGCTTCTCATAATTGATCGTTGGCGGCATTATCTGGTCGCGCAATGCCAGCACGCTGATCCCGGCCTCAAGTCCGCCCGCGCCCCCCAGCAAATGGCCGGTCATGGATTTTGTCGAGCTGACCGCGATGCGCGCGGCGTGCTCTCCAAACGCGCGCTTCATCGCCACTGTCTCGATGGCGTCGCCGAGTGGCGTCGAAGTTCCGTGCGCGTTGACGTAGCCCACCTGCTTCGGATCGATCTTCGCGTCACCCATCGCCTTCCGCATCACGCGGAACGCGCCATCGCCATTCTCGCTCGGCTGCGTGATGTGGTATGCGTCGCCGGACATCCCGTAGCCCACCACCTCCGCCAGAATCCGCGCGCCGCGTCTCTGCGCTCGCTCGAGCGTCTCCAATATCAGAATCCCCGCACCTTCGCCGACAACGAATCCGTCGCGGTCCGCGTCAAAAGGCCGGCTCGCGCGTGCCGGCTCATCGTTGCGCGTTGAAAGCGCCTTCATCGCCGCGAACCCGCCGATGCCCATGGGGGTGATGGACGCTTCCGCTCCCCCGCAGATCATGATGTCCGCGTCGCCGCGCTGGATGATCTTGAATGAATCGCCGATGGCATGCGCCGAAGCCGAGCATGCCGTCGCCGTCGCGGAGTTCGGCCCACGCGCGCCATACCGAATGGAAATCTGCCCTGATGCAAGATTGATGATTGCCGCGGGAATGAAAAATGGTGAGATACGGCCCGGTCCTCCGCTTAGGAGTTTCAGGTGTTCCCGCTCGATGACGTCGAATCCGCCGATCCCGCTGCTTACATACACGCCCGCGGCGTCGGCTTCATCAGGCGCGATCTTCAACTCCGCCATCCGCGTGGCAAAATCCGCCGCCGCCAGGGCCAGTTGGATAAACCGGCCCATTTTCTTCAGTTCTTTTTTCTCGACCCATTTCAGCGGGTCGAAGTGTTTGACTTCACCGGCGATTCGGCAATCGTACCCCTTGGGATCAAAATGAGTAATCGTCGCGATGCCGCTCCGGCCCGCGATGATATTTGCCCAGGATTCTTCGGTTCCGATGCCACATGCACAGACCAGCCCGACACCGGTGACGACGACGCGTCGGCTCAAGAGGGATTCTCCCGCGGATTTCGGAGACGCAAGGAACTACTTCTTGCCATGCTTCTCGATGTAGGTTATCGCGTCCTTCACCGTCGCGATCTTTTCGGCGTCTTCGTCGGGAATCTCGAGCCCGAATGCCTCTTCAAACGCCATCACCAGCTCGACCATGTCGAGCGAATCGGCGCCGAGATCGTCCACGAATGAGGCGGTTGGCGTGACTTCGCCTTCGTCCACCCCCAACTGCTCCACAATGATCTGCTTTACGCGCTCTTCAATACTCGGCATTTTTCCCCCCGCCTGCGGGTAGGCAGGCTTGCGGCAGTTTTCGGCTCCGCCATATTCGCCGTTGCGGCATCCCCCCGGCGTCTTCCCGAATGGATATTTGGCTCGCTCATTCTAAGCAGTCAACCTAGGCTAGGTCAACCGCCGCCTTCCCCTGCGGCGGGAATGCCATAAATTCCCAGCCAAATCCTGACATTGGCCTTCGGCGTAGGCAAACCATCCGGTGAACAGAACCCGGAAAAACGGCGTCTAGACTATTTGCGCGAATATCGCATGTAAGATAGGCATGTCTCGGCTATAAACCGCGCGCCTCCGCCAAAGGATTGACAGAGGCGGAATTTAACGGGGGGAATTTCCATGAAACTGCTGATTGTTGCCTGCATTCTGCTTGCGCTTGTCGTTGCCCTTCCCACCACAACTGGCGTCGCGCCAATCACCACTTCGCAATACGATAACCTGCGCACCGGCGCCACGCTGAATGAAAAAATCCTGACGCCGAGGAATGTGAATGTCGCTCAATTCGGAAAACTGGGCGCGTTCAAAGTCGACGGCCCTGTATACGCGCAACCATTATTCGTTCCCGCGCTCGAAATCCCCGGAAAGGGCAAACGTAATGTCCTGTTTGTTGCCACGGAGCATGACAGCGTCTATGCCTTCGACGCGGACCACCCCAATGACGCGCCACTATGGCAGGTCAGCTTCCTCGATCCCAAGCGCAATCTGACGGCTGTCCCGGCGCGAGATGTGCAATGCCCGTTCATCCAGCCGGAGGTTGGAATCACACCTACGCCGGTGATCGACCTGAAAACGGGCACGCTCTATGTGCTCGCACGGACGATGATCGGCCACACGCTCACCAACAGCGATTATTTTCAGCACTTACACGCGCTTGCGATTACTACCGGCGCGGAGAAATTCGGCGGCCCAAAACTGATCGAGGCATCGGTGCCCGGCAAAGGCGACGGCGGATCCGGCGGGCAAGTGCGATTCAATCCCCTGCGCGAAAATCCGCGCGCTTCGCTGCTGCTGGTAAATAACACTGTGTATCTCTCCTGGGCCTCGTCATGCGACGTGAACCCCTATCACGGCTGGGTGATGGCATATGGCGCGGACAATCTGGCGCAGAAAGCCGTTCTGAATGTCACGCCCGACGGCAATGAAGGCGGGATCTGGGCGAGCGACACTGGCCCGGGTGCTGATTCGGATGGCAATATATTCGTCCCAACCGGCAACGGAACCTTTGATTCAGCGTCAGGCGGCCATGACTACGGCGATGCAGTGCTCAAGCTGACGCTGGATGGCTCATCGCTGAGCGTGCGCGATTACTTCACACCGCATGATCAAGCTAAATTGAGCGACGCCGACCTCGATCTCGGTTCCAGCGGCCCGCTGCTTTTGCCGGATCAGCCGGGCCCACATCGTCACCTGCTGCTGCAGCCGACAAAGGGCGGCATGATCTATGTGATCGACCGCGACCGAATGGGCGCGTTTCATCCCGATCGCGACGATATTGTGCAGGCGATAAGAATGGCGGGCGGCGGTTATGGCGGGATGGCTTACTGGAATCAGCACGTCTTCTTCGCCTGCGAAGACGATCACCTGCGTGATTACGCGATCACAAATGGTCAATTGAAACCGATTGCTTCCTCCTCAACCAAATTCGATAACCCCGGCGCAACTCCGTCCGTTTCCGCGAACGGAACAAAGGACGCCATCGTCTGGGCAATCGCAACCAAAACATGGAATGGTCCTGACCAACCGGCGGTCCTGTACGCCTTCGCTGCGAGCAATATCAGCCAACCCATCTACAGCTCGGAGCAAGACAGCGCGCGTGACCGCGCTGCGAAAGGCACGCGCTTCGTTATCCCAATCGTCGCGAATGGCCGTGTTTACTTTAGCGTGCGGGGCGAAGTGGAAATGTACGGGTTGCTGAAATAAATGAAGTCCTTGGCCGCTGACTCAATGCGGCCGCCTCAACCTGCGTCGGTATCCTCCGGATTATGAAACAGCCAGTCCTCGGCTTCCGCGCGTTTCCGGAATCCGCGAAATGGGATGCCCTGCGCCTCACAGTGCAATTCAATCATCCGGGAAATGCCGAATGCCAGGTCGCTTTCGGCAATCACGGCGCATCGTGCGCTCTGTTTGAAAGGTCGCGTTCGGATCAGACGCTCGGTGGAAAGTGACGTCAGCCGCACGGTTTTCAGCGTCGTGGCGTCCATCAACTGGGAATATTCAGGATTAAACTGCGGATCGCGCAACAACCGCTCTTGATATTCCCTCACGTCCTGCTCGGTCAATTCATCCGACACAGTCGTGAAAACTACTTTTCGGGCCGGGTCAATTGTGAAGGTCATCGGCATTTTTGCCGCTCCCGCCACTTCAGGGACGCAATGCTACGCCCCGACTAACCCATATACAAGCCGCCGTTCACGTTCAGCACGTGCCCGGTAACGTATCCGGCCTCATCACTCGCGAGATAAATAATCGCAGCCGCAATCTCGGCGTCAGTCCCCATCCGCGCAAGGGGCACGCGTGCCAGCATGGCGTCTTTCACCTGCTGCGGCAGTGGGTCCGTCATGGGCGAAGTGATAAATCCCGGCGCCACTGCGTTCACGGTGATGTTTCGCGAGGCATATTCCATCGCGATCGCTTTCGTCAGTCCGATTAATCCGGCCTTCGCCGCCACGTAATTCGCCTGCCCTTGATTTCCCGTTTGCCCCACCACCGAAGTTACGTTGATGATGCGGCCGTACCGCGCCCGCATCATCACGCCAAGCGCCTGTTGGATGCACAAGTGGGCCCCGGTCAAATTCGTTCGCAAAACCGCGTCCCAATCGTCCTGTTTCATCCGAAGCGCCAATGTGTCGCGCGTGACAGCCGCATTGTTTACGAGGATGTCCAGCTTCCCGAAATTTTCAAGCGCCTGCGCAAACCCAGCCTTGATCTGCCCGACATCCGCCACATCCATTTGAATCGCAATCGCCTCGCCGCCTGCGGCTGCGATCTCCCGCGCGACCTCCGCGAGCTTCTCCGCGTTTCGCGCAGCGCACGCAACTTTCGCGCCAGCCGCCGCAAGTGCAATCGCCGTCGCCCGCCCAATTCCCTGCGATGCTCCGGTCACCAGCGCCACTCTGTCTTTCAAGCTGAACATTTTCCCCGCGTCCTAACCTTCCCCCGCTTCCGCATGAATCGCCGCCAACTTCGCCTGCGTCGCCCGCAAGCTCGCCTCATCTTCCACGTTCAAACTGTGCACCGAGCGGTCAATCTGCCGCAGCAGCCCGCTCAACACGCGCCCCGGCCCAACTTCCACAAATGTCTTCACGCCCTGCTCCACCAATTCGCGTACGGAATCTTCCCATCGCACCGGCAGCGTAATCTGCCGGATCAGCGCCTCGCGCGCTTCCGCGCCGCTCGATGTCGCTTCCGCGTCCGCGTTCGTCACCACCGGCACGCGCAAATCATGGAACGCCGCCGCGCGTAGCTCTGGCTCCATCTTCGCCTGCGCGGGCTGCATCATCGCACAATGGAATGGCGCGGAGACGGCCAGCACCACCGCGCGCTTCGCCCCGTTCTGCGACGCCAGCTCGACCGCACGCTTCACCGCCGCCGCGTTCCCTGAAATCACGGTCTGCTCCGGCGAGTTTAAGTTCGCCGCCGACACGATTTCGCCATCCGCCGCGCGCTTGCAAATATCCGCCACTGTCGTGGGAGAAAGTCCTAGGATCGCCGCCATTGCGCCTTCGCCAGCCGGCACGGATTCCTGCATCAGCGTCCCGCGCATTCTCACGAGCTTCACCGCATCCGCAAATTCCAGCGCGCCGCCCGCGACCAGCGCCGAATATTCACCCAGGCTGTGTCCCGCCACAAAATCCGGCGCAATCCCCGGCCCGGATCCATTTGATAGCACTCGATACGCCGCCACTGACACCGTCAGGATCGCCGGCTGCGTATTCGCCGTCTGCTTCAACTCCTCTTCCGTACCCTCAAAACAAATCCGCGAAATCGGGAATCCAAGCACGCGGTCCGCTTCATCGAACACAGCTCGCGCCACGGGAAATTTTTCCGCCAGGTCCTTGCCCATTCCGGAGTATTGCGACGCCTGCCCCGGAAATATGAATGCGATTTTCCCCATCGAATTTGCGGCCTTCCCCTGCCGCCTTCTGCTAAACCGTCGCCCCTGCCTGCGCCAGTTGACGCACCGCCGGATGGCTCAACTCCTCTTCAATTTTTTCAGTCACATTCGCCCGCGCCAATTCGTTCGCCACGCGGATGGCATTCTTAATCGCGTTTGCATTCGACCGACCGTGCCCGATCACCGTAACTCCGCGCACACCCAGCAGCGGCGCGCCGCCGTACTCCGAATAATCTATCTGCTTCTTCAATTCCTGGAACGCGCTACGCGCCAGCATCGACCCAAGTTGTGTTGCGATGGTTCTCTTCAGCGCCACCTTGAGCATCGCTCCAATCTGCTGCGCCGCGCCCTCGCTGATCTTCAGCGCGATATTCCCGATGAAGCCGTCGCTCACAATCACCTCGACGTTCCCCGCGAACACATCCCTACCCTCAACGTTCCCCACAAAGTTCAAAGGTATCTTTTTCAACCGGTCGTGCGTCTCGCGCACCAGTTCATTGCCTTTGCTTTCTTCCTCGCCGATGCTTAGCAGACCCACCCGCGGGCGCTTCGTCCCGAAAATCACGCGGTAATAAATCTCGCCCATCACCGCGAATTGCACCAGATGCTCCGGCCGCGAATCGACGTTCGCGCCAACATCGAGCAGCACGCTCGTTCCGCCGCGCGCCGTGGGAAATGGAGCCGCCAGCGCCAACCGGTCCACCGACGGCAGCGTCCCCAACACAAACCGCGCCACGGCCATCGCCGCGCCCGTATTTCCCGCACTTACAAACGCCTGCGCCTGCCCGTCCCGCACCAACCGCGCCGCCACGTGAATCGAGCTGTCCTTCTTCTTGCGGAACGCCTGCATCGGCGCATCTTTCATCGCAATCACTTCGCTCGCCGGCGCAATCTCAACATTCGCCCCACGACGCGCGTGCCGCCCCAGCTCCGCCTTCAGCGGCGCCGGCTGCCCCACCGCCAAAACCTTCACTCCATATTCACGCGACGCCTGAATCGCCCCTTCAATTTCCGGGCGCGGAGCGAGGTCGCTTCCCATCGCATCCAGGGCAATCGTGTTCATTGGCGCTCCAGCAAAAAAGGGCAGGATTATTTCTGGGCGTGCGGGGCCGTCAGGCCTTTGTTTCAATCACTTCACGGCCCTTATAGTAGCCGCAGTGCGGACACACCTGGTGCGGCGGCTTGGCCTCATGACAATTCGGGCATTTCGCGATCGCGGGCGCCGTCAGGAAATCGTGCGCCCGGCGTTTGCTCGTGCGAGCTTTTGAATGACGCCGCTTCGGATTTGGCATAATTGCTCCTCAGGTTGACCCTGCTCAGGAAGGATCATTCTACTTGATTTTATTGCTTCTTGAACATTTGCTGCTTCAACCGCGCCAGCGGAGCCAGCCGCGGATCGCTGGACTTCGCCTCGCACCGGCAATCTTCGCTGTTCAGATTTACTCCGCATTGCGGACACAGTCCCCGGCAATCGCTGCGGCAAATCACCTTCACCGGAAGCGCCAGCAAAATTTGCTCGGCAAGGATGTCCGTCAGAAAAATCCCTTCGCCCTCAAAAAAAGCGATTTCGGTGTCGGCATCTTTCAGGCGCTTTTCGTCTCCGCGCCCTTCCTCTTTCGCGGGCGCATAAAACAGATCAAACTCGCGCGAAACCTCTTCCGTCACCTCATCCAGGCACCGCGCGCACACCAGCTCCAGCCGCGTGTGCATCGATCCCGAGACGCGAATCTGCCCCTCCATCAGCTCCGCCGTGGCCCTCACCTGGATCGGCTCGATCTGCCGGAAATCCTTCGTCTGAAAATCGATAGACCCCGGCGCGAAGGCCTTGCTGATGCGGACCTTGTGGACTGCGAGTTCGTTGATGTCAATAAACATAAAAAATGCCGCAAAATCGGCGTATTTCCATCATAAGGCCCACTCTCAACCAAGTCAAGAAAGCCTCAAAAATGCGGGTTATTTTGCGGTTTTAGTGGCACGGCTACTCCTGGCTGGGCGGATCTGCGCGTTTGCGACAACGCGAGTCTTGCTTGGTCGCTGGCTATCTACTATGGAGCTTTCTTTGGTGGTGGCACACCTTGAAAATGCACTTCTTCGCAGCTTTGCGCTGCAAGCTTCACTGTCTGAGCGGCCTTCTGAAATCCATCGGGAAATGTCGGACTCACCCGGTAGGCTCCGGGCTCCAGTCCCCAAATCTCGAAATGCCCATCCTTGCGGGTCACCACTGACTTCCGCACTCCCACGCCTGAAATCACCACGCTGATCCCCCCCGACGAGCTTGTGGGTTGCAGCCTATTTTGCGAATCGCGATATTGCATCAGGACGTCGCCCACGATTCCCGACGCGCGCGCCGGGTCATCCTTCTTGCTCAAATAATCCAGATCGTCCTTCGCCTCCGCAAGCGGACGCGTCCGCGAGCAAATACTTGTATAAAGCTTTCCCACTTCTCCCAAAGGCGGCGCCCCATCGTAGGCATAAACCAAATAGTTGGCGCCCTCCTTAAAATCGTATCCGCAATCGCCAACCCCCGACCCGGTTGTAAGCTCAACCGCATCCCCGGTCACGCCGCGGAAGGCCTGCGAAACCTCAAAGCTTACGGTCCGGTTGCCATTAGGGCTCGTCACAATCTTCGCAACGCGCCCCGCAAACACCGCTGGACTGTTCGCAAATACCTTGCACGGCGCATTGGGCATCGCGCACTCGCACGCACGCGCCGCGCCCGGCGTCAATATCCAAACCATCAGCGCAAAAACCCCCGCGCGAAGAATATTTTTCGTCATTCCCAAATTTTCCCCCGACCTTATTAGGCGGTTGTCATCCTGATGCCGCCCTGCGGCAGAAGGATCCGTCTGCAAACTCCACAACTCTATCCATTTTCAAAGAATGCCGCCCTAAGTTTTTTTCGCGTACTCCCGCCCCTTAATCACCCCGCCCTGCAACTTCCAAACAATCTGATGCATCACCCCCAGCCAAACATCCGCATCCCGAGCCGGCAAATTCAGCCGCCGCACCAACCGGCGCATCCGCTCCCTCACATCCGGCACAATCCGCAGGCTAAAGTACCCACTCTCTTCCAAAGCTTCAAAAAGATACGCCGTCATCCGCTCGACCACATCCGCCCGCGCCAGCTCCAATTTCTCCGCGGACTTCACAGCCTTGGGATCGCGCGCCAGTTCGTAAAGACAAACCGCCACCGCCTGCCCCAAATTCATCGAAATATTTTCTTCGTGCGTCGGAATGCGCATCAGCCAGTGGCAATAACTCAAGTCTGCATTGGAAAGCCCGCGCTTCTCGCTCCCAAACAGAAGCGCGACGCAACTTGAATTCGCAGTGCTCTTCTTGTTCTCCGCCGCCAGCCGCTTCCGGATCAGCCGGGCTCCCTCTTCCAATCGCCGCAGCTGGTGCTGCAACTCCCGATGCCGCACCGCTGTAGTTCCCACAACCAGCGTGCAATCCCCCAACGCGTCCGCAACGCTCGTAAAAACTTCCGCGTTTTTCAGCACATGCGAAGCGCCCACCGCCGACTTCGCTTCCCGAAATGCCGGATCGTACGGATTCACCACGCGCAGCCGCCGCACGCCAAAATTGCTCATCGCGCGCGCTGCCGCGCCAAGATTCAGCGGGTTCCGCGTAGCCACCAGCACCACGCGCAAATTATCAAACGGATTCTGTGTTGTCCGCATGGCCTAAAACTTGTCATTCCGAACCCGCAGCATCGGGTGAGGAATCTGCTTTTGACGCGCCCCCAATTTCCTCGGAATTACATTCTCGAAGAGCCTACGTTGTCATCCTGAAGCCATCCGACCAAGGATGGCTGAAGGATCTGTGTGGCAACTCCACCTTGAGCGAGCCATCAAGTACATTCCCCAATCAAAGCGCATTGCCTCCGCCCTACTTCTTCGCAATCACATCAATCTCGCTATAAAACGTATTCCCCCAATCGTCCTGCGTCTCCGCCTCGAAAATATCGAACAGCAGGTACCGAAACTTCCCAATGCTCCCGCTCGCACCCGTGATGCTCACTCCATACTGACCGCCCAATTCCATCCCCTCCGGAATCACAACCCCGTCTTTCCTCGGACGCGTGTCCACCCGCGCAATCCGGCGCCAGCCCACCGTGGTCGGATCCAAATCCGTAGTCGGCGCAGCATTGAAATTTGCCGCCGTGCCGTCGCTCGCATACATCACGTAATTCTGCGGACCGCGGTCGCCGTAATGCCACGAATAGGAATTCACCGCAGCAATCTCGATCGCGCTGCCCAGGTCCACGCGGATTCGCCCGCCCCAGGTCTGCTGGGCAAAGAAAAAATTCGATTCCGGCTCATCCTCCTGTGACGGAAGCCAACCATCCGTGAGCGCCGCGAGCCCGCCGCTATTTGGATCCACGATCCCCGCGATGAGCGTCACTTTAGCCCGCGCGCCCGCATCATCAGCCACCGGCGAAGGCACATGCGCAAACTTGAATTCACCAGTAGCCGCATCCCCAACGTTGCGGTCCACCGTAATCTTGATCCCCTCCGTGCTCGTCCCTGCCTGTCCCGCGCTTATCGCGGGAAACCCAGCATTCGCGCCAAGCGCGAGCAAAGCCATAGCGGTAGAGATCCCCGCTAGCGACCGCCGCCGCGGTTTAACTTTTCCCGCAGAGTTATTGCTGTCATCCTGAAGCCATCCGACCAGGATGGCTGAAGGATCTGTGTGAAAACTCCACCTTGAGCGCACCATGAAGTACATTCCTCACTCCAAGCGAATTGCTTCTGCCTCCGCCTACCTCTTCGCAATCACATTAATCTCACTATAAAACGTATTCCCCCAATCATCCTCCGACTCCGTCTCAAAGCAATCGAACAACAAGTACCGGAATTTCCCGATGCTCCCGCTCGCGTGCGTGATGCTCACTCCATACTGGCCGCCGAACACGTCGTCGTACGCCGCGTCCTCATGGCTGTCAGGCCCCTGTTGTTTCGGCCGCGTGTCCACCCACGCGATGCGCCGCCATCCAACGGTTGTCGGATCCACCTTCGTTTTCGGCGCGGGATCGAAATTCGAATCCGTGCCGTCGCTCGCGTAGAGCGCGTACACCTGCGGCCCGCGCGTGTCCGGATGCCACGAATACGAATTCACCGCGGCGATCTCGATCGCGCCGCCCAAATCCATGCGCAATCGCCCGCCCCAGGTGCCCGCGTCGAAAAAGAAATTCGCGTCCGGCTCGTCCTCTTCGGTGGGCAAGCGGCCGTCCGTCAACCGGTTCAGCCCGCCGCTATTCTCGTCCTCTTTGCCCGCCACGATGGTCACCGTCGCCTTCGACGCGGCGTTATCCCCCACCGGCGAAGGCACGCGCGCAAACTTAAATTCCGGCGTCGCCGCCTTCCCCATGTTGTGGTCCACGGTAATCTTGATCCCCTCGGCGTTCGGCCCCGACGCTGGCGCCTGCGGCCCGGCGATCGCACCGAGTGCAACCAAGCACATCGCAACAACAATCACTACTGGCAACAATCGACTCGTTTTCAATTGCTCCTCCGCACTCCCATGTTCGGGCAGTAGTGTAGCGCCATCCCTTCAGGGTGGCACTTCCAATCAATCTCAACCTCGGTGACACCCACTCCGACTAGCCCCCTTGACCATTTCATTCGAACACTCATTCGAATTGATATGGGAAAGTATTTTCCTATAATTTCTATATAATTCTCTTGACATCAGTTTACCCTTGTTGTAACATCGGTCATGAACTGCGCTGACGGCTTTTCAACCGCGGCATATTTCGCACCCCGATGCCTTCGATCGGGGCGCTCGCCGCATCCGCGATCTAAAACCCGTAAATCCAATGTTGCACTACTCTTACAGCCAACCCTGCACAACTTTGGTGCACTAGCGCCCGTAAATCATTTAGATGGAATCACTTATGACCAATACTGCGAAAAAACCCGTAAGTCGTTTATTGCACTACTCTTACCGCATGTTTTCGCCGTAAGTCCTTTGTTGCGTTACTCTTACAAAAAGATGGGGGGTGTAGGGTGGCGCGGCGTGTGCGTTCCGACGAATTCAGTCGGGAGGGGGCCTGCCATCCAGAGCTTCAGCGTCGGACGGCCTGCCCTCCGAAGCTTCAGCGCAGGAGGGGGCGCGCGTAACACAGTCCCGCAACTGCGGGACTGTGGAATGCGGATCGCGTGACAAGAGCAATCCTGTTGACGCGGCGGCGAGCACCTGAATTAAACTCGCAGCCCGCGAGGTGCAGAGTATGAATCTTTGGACAGTCTGGAATGCCCGGAAGAGGAGCGTGCTGCTTCTCTCGTTGATGGTCGCGCTCGCTGCAATGCTCGCGCCGCAATCGGCTCACGCCGACGAAATGACCTTCCAGGTAAATGGCGTCGAGCGCAAGGCGCTTGTATTTGAGCCGACCTCCACGACCCCCGGCCAAAAGGCTCCGCTGGTATTCGCGTTCCACGGGCTCGGCGGCAACATGGTGGCATTTTCGCGCACCGCGAATGTTCAACTCGCATGGCCGCAGGCGATTGTCGTTTACATGCAAGGCCTCCCGATGAAATCACGGCTCCGCCCCAATGAACTCCTGCCGGGTTGGCAATACGAGATGGGGCAGGATGGCGACCGCGACCTGAAATTTTTTGACGCCGCGCTCGCCACCCTCCGCGGAAAATATCCGGTGGATGACACGCGGATCTACTCCATGGGATTTTCCAATGGCGCATTCTTCTCGCTGCTCCTCTGGAGCGTGCGGCCGAATATCTTTGCGGCGTTCGCCATTGTGGCAGGCGAACTTTTCCCGGACGTTTCCATCAAAGGGCCGAAGCCGGTGATCCACGTGGCGGGAGAAGAAGATGCGACGGTCTCCTACAAGGCGCAGCAAGAGACGATCCAAAAAGAGATAAAGATAAACGGCGCGTCGGGCAAAGGAACTCCGTGCGGGCCGATGTGCACATTGTATCCATCCAAGAAGAACGCGCCGGTGGAAACCATCATCCACAGCGAGGGACACATCTATCCGCCGTTTGTAACCTCACAAATTGTGGATTTTTTCTCCGCGAACACGCTTGGGAAGTGAGTGTGAGTATCACGAGCATTTCTGTAGCTCAGGTCTCGGCCCGCGTAATTTGCGGGACGGACCTGAGGCCTTTGATTCTTCGTTGTGGCCCTGGGGATTTCCTGTGCTACCACTACTGAGTCGTAGTTGGCCCAAGCAGTTCGCGGTGCAGACGCAGCAGGAAATGATCCGTCATTCCGGCGATGTAATCGGCGACGATCCGGGCGCGTCCATCGCTGGCCTCGAGGTCGAGGAAAAATTTCGGCAGCGTTTGCGGCTTCTCCATGTAGTAAAAGAAAAGCTCGCCGAGCGCCGCGACGGAGCGTTCACGGTCTTCCACGATCGCCGGATGATTGTAAAGACTGGAAAGCAGGAATTTTTTCAGGTGTTGAGTAATCAATTCGGATGAACTCCCGCTGAATCCCGCCAGTTTCCCGTGGAAGCGGCGCGCGTCCTCCGCGGATTGAATTCCATGCTCCGCGATTCGCGCGCGCGTTGTCTCGATCAGGTCGGTGGCAAGGTGATCGAGCAAACGCCGGTTCGCTTCGCTGAACAGTACCTTGACCGATGCGCTTGGATATTCGCGGCGGACCGCCGCATACGCATCGCGAAGAAACGGGATTTTCCCGCAAGCCTCGGCAATTGAGATGAGGTCGCCCTCGATGCCGTCGTCCATGTCCGCGGTGTTGTAAGCAATCTCGTCCACGAAATCGATGAGCTGGGATTCGAGCGGCGGACGAAGATCCAGCAGATATTCCGAAAGTTCGGGGTGTTCCGAGGCGGGATATTCATGCGAGTGCTTCACGATGCCTTCGCGCACCTCGAAGGTAAGGTTCAGGCCGGGAAATGCGGCATAGCGCTGCTCGAGCAACTCGACGATGCGGAGCGCGTGCAGGTTGTGGTCAAAGCGCAGTCCGAATGGCAGCAGGAGTTCATCGAGCTTGTGCTCGCCCGCGTGGCCGAAGGGAGGATGTCCGATGTCATGGACAAGTGCGAGCGCTTCGGCGAGATCGGTGTTGAGGCCGAGCGCGCCCGCGACGGTGCGCGCAATCTGCGCGACCTCGAGCGTGTGCGTAAGTCGATTGCGGAAATGGTCGGAATAGCGCGTGGTGAAGACCTGCGTCTTGGCTTCGAGCCGCCGGAACGCGCGCGCGTGGATGATGCGGTCGCGGTCCCGCGCGTAGGCGGTGCGATAGGGATGCTCGGGTTCGGGGTATTTGCGCCCGCGCGATTGGGATGCGTCCATTGCGTAAGGAGCGAGGGGGGGCGCGGGCATGCGGCAATTCTATGCTACGCGGCGCGTGGCGCCAAAATTGGAATGGCGGCGTGACTGGCGCAAGATCGAAAGATAACGCAGAGGCACAGAGTTAAAGGAGGAACGTGGAGAAAACACGCTGCTATGGAAGAAAGAGAGTTCAGGAATGGCCGGCGGATTCGGCCGCGGCTTCGAGGCGCTTATCGGCTTCCTGCGACGCGGGTGATTCGGGAAATTCCTGCTTCACCTGATTCAGAAGCACGGTGGCCTCAGCAGGGTTTGATTTGCTGTAAAAGTCGGCGAGCGTGAGCATCACCATCGGCTTTGGAAGAAGGACGGTCGGCTTGGCCATCAGGTCTTTGTAGGCTTGCACGGCCTGAGCGGTCTTGCCGAGCTTGACGTATACGCCGGCGAGGCGGAATTTTGCGAGCGGCTCGAGATCGGCGTTGCTGCTGTTGCTGAGAGCTTCGAGTTCAGAGGCGGCGCGGTCATTGCGCCCGAGTTGTTCATCGCACAGCGCCTCAAAGTATCGCGCTTCCTGGCCGGGGCGCGTGCGGGGATAGTGGTCGGCGACGATGGCGAGTTGCTTGGCAGCGGCGTCGTACTTGATTTTCTCGTCGAAAAAGGAAGGGATGTTGGGATCAGACGGCTCGCCGGCGGCGCGGATTGGCGCGTTGTAGGTTTTCATGGCGTCGTCCAGGTCGATGGAGGCTTTGCCCGTCTGCCACTCCGTGTACCAGCGCCAGCCGAACACGGCGACTGCGACAACCAGGACGACAACGGCGATTTGCCCGAGAAGCTTCCTATGCGATGCGACGGCTTCGCCGCCGTGGACGAAGGCTTCACGGACATCGTCCTTTTTCAAGTCCTTGCGGGATATATGCTGCGGCACGGTTCGGTTCCTTGCACCCTGGCGAAACGACTATCCTATCACAAACGGAAAAGGCCCCGCGCGGGACGCCGTGCGGGGCGCTTTGAGATTGACCGGCGCGGCAGCCTAAGAGGCCGCCGTGACTTTGTCTGCCTGCAGGCCCTTTGGGCCCTGCTTGACCTCGAATTCGACGGTCTGGCCCTCGTTGAGGGACTTGTAACCGTCCATTTCGATTGCGGAGAAATGCACGAAAACATCTTCACCTGACTGACGCTGAATGAAGCCGTAACCTTTTGCCGAGTTAAACCACTTTACTGTTCCTTGTTCCCTGCTCACTGGCGTTCTCCTGTTTCGAGAGATTGCGAGTTCTGGGCGTAATGCCAATCGGTGCCACAAAAAACCCAGCTTGCAACCGTCGAGCGGCAGGCAGGCGAGCTTCCGTTCACCTACGGGATTACATGACCCACAGACGCGGCGACATGCTGGCATAAATTTCGGGCGTGTGTAAAGAGGATTTGTGCGGAAGGGTTAGTGGAAACTGGCGATGGCTTCGCCTTCGTCGGAGTGGATGTCAAAGAGCGTGTAGAGCTTGGTGGCGAGGAGCGCGTTATCCACGGCGCGGCTGAGCTTGAGTAGTTTGACCTCGCCGCCTTCGCGCTTCGCTTTGGAATAAGCGCTGACAAGTTCGCCGATGCCGCTGCTATCGAGATGCTCGACGTCGGCGAGATTGAGCAGGATGCGGCGATTACCTTCGTCAAGATTCTTGCGGAGGAGCGCGCGGAATTCGGCGATGCCTTCGCCGAGTTTCAGCGTCCCGCTCATGTCAATGATGAGGACATTGCCGGAGGCGCGGGGTGTGGCCCGGAACTTCACCGGGGACGCTCCTTTGGGCTGGTGCTACGAACTGGCGTGCGGCTAGGAGTGGGCTCCGTGATGCAGCCGCTTGGCCATGACAATTTCGGCGCCGCCCTCGCGGGCGTGGTGGACGTCAAATTCGTCCATAAATGAGCGCATGAGAAAAATGCCGCGGCCGGAACTTTTCAGGAGATTTTCGTCGGCGAGCGGATCGGGAACATTTTCGAGGCGAAAGCCTTTGCCCTGATCGCGAACGTAGATGACGAGTTTTTCGGGAGTCAATTCAAAGGTGAGGAAGATTTTTTTCTCGCGCTGCTTCTGGCTGCCGTAATTGTAAGCGTTGATGACGCCTTCGCGGACGGACATTCCGATCTTGAAACAGTCGTCTTCATCGAAGCCCGCGGCGCCGGCAATGCGCGTGCACATCTCTTCAGCGAGGCTCACGCTATCGAGCAGCGATTCGAGAGTGACTTCGATGCGCTGGGTATCCGCGTTGGAGCGGCCGTTGGGAGGATGGCTCAAGGCAAAGCTATGGGTAGCACAGGGGTCTGGAGGAAGTCAATCATTTGGGAGCGGGAAAATGGTGCCCCGGCAATCCAGCCCTAGTCGCCGTTTTCGCGGTGGATTCAGGTTGCAGACGATGAGAGGACGTCGATAGCAACAGGGATCGGCCCAACCAAGACTGTTCCGCGCACCACACTATCGCCACGGCTCCATTCCGCGGGCGGTCAGGCAGTGACTTCGGCATCGAGGGTTTTCATGAAATCCACAATCATTCGAACGACGGCCTCATCGCCGATCGCGGTATTCATCATGGCGTGGTAAATGGCGCGGTCAGGCCATTCGACGTTGAAGTATTTCTGGATAAAGTCGTGGCGCTCGCGGTCAACGGTATCCACACGCTCCTGGGCTTCCTTTTCAGTCTTGCCGCGAGCCATGAGGCGGCGCACTTTATTTTCCTTGGGAGCGTAAAGAAATATGCGGAGCGTGTCCGAGTGGTCTCTGAGAAAATGCTGGGAGCCTCTTCCGACGATTACGGAATTTCCTGTCTTCGCGGCGTGCTGGACGACCCGTTCGGTAAACCTCAAAATGCTTTCGCTATCCGCCAGCTTGAGCTTGTGCGCGTTGAGGCTGCCTTCATAGCTTCCACGCAAAAAAGATTTGAGCAGCCGGTAGTAGAGCGGATCGGTACGTTCCTCACGGACCTCGACGACAGCCCTGGGACATTCAGCAAGTTTTGCGATCTCCTCAGTGAGCAACTGATCCCAAAGCTTCCAGCCGAGGCGCGTCGCAAGCGATTGCGCGATTTCGCCGCCCCCGCATCCGTATTCACGTTCAATTGTGACAATTTTGATCATGTAAATTCCCTGCTCCTTCTATGCGCCACACACGATCTTATCGCGAATAAATCTGCTTCGACTAACCCGCCTCCACCGCTCCGCCAGCGCCGGGACGATTCCTCTTCAAAATAAAAGAGAGACAAAACATGATCGCCGCGCCCACGGAAAGGACCATGAAGGTATCAATGTATGCCAGGCTCGCCGCCTGCGCTTGCAGGCCCTGGTAAATCAATGCGAGAGCCCGCATTTGCGCCCCAAGTGCGCTCAATCCCGAGCGAACCAGGTGCTGGGCGAGGCCATTTACCGAATTCTGGAAATTGGGGTTATCGGGCCTGGCGTATTGAACCAGCCTTGCCTGATGGAATTGCGAACGCCGCGCAATCAACGTTGTGACCAATGAAGTTCCGACACTGCTTCCTATATTGCGCATGAAATTGATGATCCCGGCGACGGAGTTGTTCTTCTCCGGCGAAATTCCGACGTAGGCCACCAAAGTAATCGGCACAAACAAGAACCCCAGGCCAATCACCTGAACGATGCGCAGCCACACCGCGGCACTAAAGCTGATTTGCAAGTCAATCCGCTGAGTCGAATAGTACATGGCGATGGACAAGGCGAGCCAACCGAAAGCGATCAGGTAGCGCGCCTGAATCTTGGTGGTCAACTGGCCCATGATGGGCATTTCGATCAGCAATACGATACCGCCGGCCGAAAGGGCGAGCCCCGCCAGTTGGGAGGTGTAACCCAAAAGCGTCTCGAGGAACTGCGGCATAAGTACAAGGCTGCTGAACAATAAAATTCCCAGGGTGAACATCATCAAGCTCGAACTGGCGAAGTTAAAACTCTTGAACATGCGGACGTCAATGATCGGGGCCTTCTGATGCCACTCCCAGATAACCAGTGAGATCAGGCAAACCGTCGCCACGACGACCAGGGTGGTGATGAAGTGCGACCCAAACCAATCATCCTCCTGGCCCTTGTCGAGCAGCACTTGCAAGGCCCCGATACCCAGAGCCAAGAGAGCGATGCCAATGTAGTCCAACTTAACCCCAGCCGACTTGAGTCGCTTCAAATAGGGCGGATCTTCGACAAAGTGGCGGACAAGAAACCAAGTGGCTACGCCAACCGGAAGGTTGATGAAAAAAATCCACCGCCAGGAATAGTTGAAGGTGATCCACCCGCCCAGAGTAGGTCCGATCGTGGGCGCCATGATGGCCGTGATGCCGTACAAAGCAAACGCCATACCTCTCTGCTGGGGTGGAAAAGTGTCCGCAAGAATGGCCTGGGCCATCGGCTGCAGCCCACCGCCGCCCGCTCCTTGCAGTACGCGGAAGAAAAGAAGAAGGCCAAGATTCGGCGCAATTCCGCAAAGCAACGAACTGATGGTAAATACTCCTAAACAGATCATGAAGAAGCGCTTCCGTCCAAAGGCGCCTGCGAGCCAGCCGCTGATCGGCAGAATGATTGCGTTCGAGACCAGGTACGAGGTAAGGACCCACGTGCTCTGGTCGTTGCTCGCGCCGAGGTTCCCGGCCATATACGGCAGCGCGACGTTGGCGATGCTGGTGTCAAGGACCTCCATGAAAGCGCCGAGGGCCACAACAACAGCGATCAGCCACGGATTAAATTTGGGTCGCCAAATATCCTGGTCAATCGCGATGGCAGCGGCGCTCATTTGAGGAAAACGTCCGGTACGACGTTCATACCGGGCCGAAGCCGGCGATCACTGTTTTCGCCCGGATCGAGGACGATCTTCACAGGAATTCTTTGCACAATTTTCACGTAGTTGCCGGTGGCATTCTCCGGCGGAAGCAAACTGAAAACCGGCCCAGTCGCTCCTGCGATGCTGTCTACGTGGCCCTTCAGTGTCTGGCCAGTCGAATCCACGTGGATTTCCGCTTTCTGTCCGACGCGCATGTGCCTGAGCTGCGCTTCTTTGAAGTTGGCCGTTACCCACACCTCGTCAAGGGGCACCACGGTGAGGAGTTGCTGCCCGGGTTGAACGTTTAAGCCCACGACAACTGATTTATTCACTTCACCGGCGACCGGCGCGACGATTTTGGTGTATTGGAGATTTAACTCGGCTTGCTCGAGGAGGGCGCGCTTTTGCTCGACGTCGGCGATTGCCGCGCGCACACGGGCCTGCGTGGACGACACCTGCTGCGGTCCGGTCTCCGCGGATTGGTGGCTCGCGTCCGCTTGTGCCAGATGGCTGCGGGCCTGTATCACAAATTGTTGTGCGGCGGACTCATTGGCGCGGGCCGCGGCTACCGCAGCGGTGCTGGATTTGGCGGCGGCCAGCGCCTGATCGTAGACCTGCTCGGCCACTTCTCGTTTGTCGACCAGCAGCTTGTAGCGGTGAAGATCGTCCTGCGCCTTTACATCGTTGGCTTCGGCCTCTTCCAACTGGTCATGGGCGGCGGTGAGCTGCCTCTCGGCGGCAACGATTCCGGCGTTTGCATCATCCATGCCCGACGCGGTGAACTTCAACTGGCTCGAAGTGTTTATTGAAGTAATCGGAACGGTGATGTTCAAAGATTGGGCCGTGGCTACGGCGTTGGCCAGATTGGCCTGGGCCTGCGCGACCGCAACTTCAAAATCTTTCGGGTCGATCTCGACCAGGACGGTCCCCTTCTCAACCCACTGGTTGTCGTCCACATTCACCTTCACGACATAACCGGAAATGCGCGCGCTGACAGGATACAGGTGAACATCCGCCTGTGCGTCGTCGGTGGACTCATAGCTGCTGAAGTAGCGCCACAAGAACACGCCGGCGACGACCAATACGGCGACACCGACGAGGAGGATGATGTTTCTGCGGCGGTTCGATCTCCGGTACGGCGGCGTCACGTGCGGTGTGTCCGCAGGGGCCGACGGCTTGACCTGTGATTCATCGCCTGAGCCGGGCGTTGAAGACTGTGAGTTCTCGTCCGCCATGTTTATTTTCCTTTGAAATATTCCTTGAAGCCCTCTTCCGCCATACCCAGGGCGCGGGCCAGGGAAATTTTTGCTGAATTGAAGTTGTACAGACTCGAGATGAACTGTTCATGGGCGCTGGCAACCGCTTCTTGCGATTGCACCACCTCGACAGAATCAGCGACACCCGCGCTGAAGCGATCGCGCGACTGGACCAGCGTCTGTTCCGCCAAATCAATATTGCTGCGGGCGACGGTGACGAGATCCGCGGACGACTGCAGGTTCAGCAAGGCGGTGCGAACGTCGGAGTCGATCTGCGCCCGGAGATTATCCAGCTTTTCGCGGCTTTGCTCGAGTCTCGCGTTGGCCTGCAAAACGTCACCGTGAACGCTGCCGCCCTGAAAGATTGGAATCGAGAGCGTTCCACGCACGTCGAACACCTGCGTTGCCGTGGAGGGATGCGCCGCTCCCGCTCCATAGTCCGCGTCAAAGGCAAGTGACGGAAAATAGCCGGCGACCGCAGCCTTGCGGAAGAATTCGGCGGCGCGCACGTCGGCCATTGCGGCCTGGTAATCGAAGCGTGAAGCGTAAGCGCGTTTCAAAGCTTCATCAACGGAAATGCCCTCGAACGGCTGGTAAGGCGATTTGTCCGTGAGATCAAATTCCTGCCCCGGGGCCAAGCCAATCACGCGCGCAACGGCCAGTTTTTGGATGGCGAAATTGTTTTTCGCCTGAATCAATTGCTGCTGGCGGGTCTGGAGTTCTACTCTTGCGCGGAGTGCATCAATATCGGGCGAAGTGCCCGCGGTTACCTGATCCGTTGCTTGATTGAAGAGCGCCTGAGCCGTTTTGACCTGCGCATCCGCCGTTTCGACTCGGGCCTCGTCGGCGATGGCCTGCAAATAGCTAAAGCCTACCGCGAGCACAACGAGGTCGCGCGCGTCTTTATAAGTATAGGTGGTGGATTTCAAGCTCTCGCCGGCCGCGCGCGTGCCGTTGATCGATTTCCAATCGAATAAAGACTGAGTCACGGCTACACGGGCGTCAAAATAAGAAAAAGGGCCAACGGATGGCGAGATATGCAGCAGGCCGGCAAGACCGCTAAAACCAAGCTGTTCGACATTGACTTCCGAGGCAGCCACATACGGGGCCGCAGTGACATGCGGTAAGAGCGCGCTCAATTGCTCCCAGCGTTGTCCGCGGGCCGAGTTGATGTCTGCGCTCGAAAGGAGCACCCCGAGATTTTGTTTCAGCCCGCGGTCAATGGCGTCCTGCAAGGAAAGCGGCATCACTCCCGGGACGAGCTTTGCAGGCGTGCTGCCCGTGAACGGATTCGTTCCGGCTGTTCCCGGTGCGGCCTGGCCTGGCGAACCCGGAGGAGTTGTCGTTGCGGATTGTGCAAGTGCTGTGGTTGGTCCGAACAACAATATTCCTGCCAGCAGGAACTCGCGGCCGTGTCCGTAACGAAGCCTCAAGGGAGCCTCCTTGGCCGCGAGTTCTTGGTGCGGCGGTGTCGGGGAGGAATATCCTAGTCCGGGCGCTTATCCCCCGGCAACCGGTATCTGCCCTGTGACCTCAATCGCGATTGCTTATGCCACGTCACGAGTACCGATGGATGTCGTCCTTGCCGCGCCAAACGGGGTAAGAATGCCGGTGCGAAAGGCGTGCTTTGCTGATTCCCAAACTACACCCAGTAACTTCTGTCTAAAGTTCGATACTGAATTGCCTCTCCCAGATGCTTGGGCTCGATATTGGCGGAGGGCTCGAGATCGGCGATGGTGCGGGCTACCTTGAGGATGCGGTCGTGGGCGCGGGCGGAGAGGCCGAGGCGGGCGATTGCGCTTTCAAGGATTTTTTCGCCGTCTGCGGTGATGGCACAGTGCTTGCGGATAAGGCGGGATGACATTTGCGCGTTCCCGTAGATTTTGTCGGCGGTGAAGCGCGTGAGCTGGCGGTTGCGGGCGGCTACGACGCGGGATCGCACGGTGGCGGAATCTTCGAGGTCAGTGGTGCTGCGGAGTTCCTTGTATTTCACGGCGGGGACTTCGATGTGGATGTCAATGCGGTCGAGCAGCGGGCCGGAAATCTTGCTGACGTAACGCTGGATTTGCGGCGGCGTACAGCGACATTCGCGCGTGGGGTCGCCGAAAAATCCGCAGGGGCACGGGTTCATCGCGGCGGCGAGCATGAAGCGCGATGGAAAAGTGACCGAGAGCGCGGCGCGGGCGATGGTGACATTGCCTTCTTCGAGCGGCTGGCGAAGGACTTCGAGGACGTTGCGCTCGAATTCGGGCAGCTCGTCCAGAAATAAAACGCCGTGGTGAGCGAGCGAGACTTCGCCGGGGCGCGGGATGGCTCCGCCGCCGATGAGGCCCGCATCGGAAATGGTGTGATGCGGCGAACGATAGGGGCGCGTGCCGACAAGGCCGCAGGATGCGTCGAGGACTCCGGCGACGCTGTGGATGCGCGTGGTCTCGATTGCTTCCTCGAGCGACATCGGGGGAAGGATCGTGGGGATGCGCTTGGCGAGCATCGTTTTTCCGGCACCGGGCGGGCCGAGGAGCAGGATGTTGTGTCCGCCGGCGCAGGCGATTTCGAGCGCGCGCTTGGCGGCCATCTGGCCGCGGACGTCCCGGAGGTCCACGGGATATTGCGCGGCCTGTGTCAACATGCCGCGGGCGTCGCATCGCACGGGCGTGAAGGATTCGGGCGCGTTGATGAGGTCCACGGTTTGGGGGAGCGAGCGGACGGCGAAGACGTCAATGCCTTCGACGACGGCGGCTTCACGTGCGTTTGCTTCGGGGACGACGACACGCTTGATGCCGTGTTCGCGTGCGGCTAGCGCGGCGGAAAGCGCGCCACGCACCGGGCGCACGCCGCCATCGAGCGAAAGCTCGCCGAGAAAAACATGGGTATCGAGCGCCTTGCCGAAAAATGTACCCATGCAGCCGAGAATGCCGAGCGACATGGGAAGATCAAACGCCGAGCCCTCCTTGCGGATGTCGGCGGGAGCGAGATTTACGGTGACGCTTTGCGGCGCGGGAAAATCGAAGCCGCAATTCTTGAGCGCGGCTTTGATGCGTTCGCGGCTTTCCTTCACGGCGATGTCGGGCAGACCGACGACGTTGAAATCGCCCATTTTGGTCGAGCCGACGTCCACCTCGACTTCCACGAGGTAGGCGTCAATGCCATAGACGGCGGCGCTGAAACTCTTGAAGAGCATGGAGTGGGCGCGCGGCGCAGATAGGCGCAAGAGGCGCGGAAGAGAAAGATAACTCATTTGGTAATAAATAGCCAAGGATACTTACAGGGTTAGCGCGTTCGACAACGAGCGCTCCGGTGGATCGCATTTGGGCGGCGGCGTTGGCTAGAATCAAAGTCGTTGTAGAACGGCACGCGTTCGATTTTGTGATTGACGAAACTTTGCGACTCATCTTTGCGTATTGACCAGCGATGACAAACCCAGCCATCGAAACACAAGACCTGCACAAGAAATACGTCACGATGCGCCGGAAAGAGATTCCGGCGCTGAATGGCGTGTCGCTGAATGTTGAGCGCGGGACTGTGTTCGGGCTGCTGGGGCCGAATGGCGCAGGGAAAACGACGCTCGTGAAAATCTTGCTGGGGCTGGCGGATGCGACGAGCGGCTCGGCACGGCTGTTGGACAGCCATCCGGGCGATACGAAGGCCCGGCGCCGAATTGGATACTTGCCCGAGCAAATGCGCCTGCCGGATTACATCAAGGGGCCGGCGTTCCTGCGGTATATGGGGCGGCTGAACGGTGTGCCGTCCGGGACGCTGAAGCAGCGCATTCCCCAGTTGCTCGAGCAAGTGGGCCTTGGCGGCGTGAAGAAGCCCGCGAAGGCATATTCCAAAGGGATGCTGCAACGGCTGGGACTGGCGCAGGCTCTGCTGAATGATCCCGAACTTTTGATTTTAGACGAACCTACCGACGGGCTGGACCCGCTTGGACGGAAACAGGTGCGCGACCTGCTGCTCGCGTTGAAGGCAGCGGGCAAAACGATCTTTCTTAATTCGCACATGCTCTCGGAAGTGGAGCAGGTGTGCGACCGCGTGGTGATTCTGCATCAGGGATTGGTGGCGCGAGCGGCGACGCCGGATGAATTCACGCGCGGTTCGGGCGAATACATCGTGCGCGTGGCGGAAGTGAATGACGCCGTGCGCGCGGCGGCCGCTTCGGTGGCGAGCGCGGGCACTTGGCAGGACTCATCGCTGCGATTTTCGCCGCGCGACCGGGCTCAATTGAATGCGCTGGTGGATAAATTGCGCGCCGTGCCGGTGGATATTGAAGCGATCGAGCCGATGAAAAATTCGCTCGAGCAATTCTTCCTGAAGGTGGTCACGGGAGAGGATAAGTAATGCTCGCGGCCTACCTGCACACAATTCGCGAATCAGTCCATCGGAGGATGGCGCTGGTCCTGATCGGGATGGCAATCCTGGTCGCCTATTTGATCTTTCATCTTATTACGTTGAAGCCGCTGCCCAATGGTGACCCGATGTTATTCATGGGCCGGTTGGCATTTGGCCCGGCGTCCCTTGCGGGCCCTGCGGTTTTGGCCCAAGAGGTAAAAATAACCGGGGGACTCTGGTTATTCCTCGCGATCTTTGCATCCACGCCGCTCTTGGTATCGGCCCTCGAAAAAGGCTGGGTGGAATTGACGCTGACCAAAGCAGTGCCGCGCTGGCGGATATTATTGGGTGCCTACTTCGGCGGCCTAACTTTATACGCCGTAACTTTAGGGATGGCCACACTTCCGACGGCAATTTGGCTTTGGGCGAAGGCGGGAATGGCAATTTACCCACTTTTTGTTGCAATAGGGCTGCAGGTGTTCGGTTTCGCCGCGCTGATGGCGCTGGCCGCCTTGGTATGCACGACCCGGACCGGCGTGGCGCTGCCGATCATCGTGGCCGTGATCATAGACTTTTTTTCGCCATTGCTGGCGAACCGGGACAGAACATTTTTTGTCTTTATCACAGCCGATTGGGCGCGAGGAATATTCAACTGGGCGTACCGCATTCTTCCCAAGAATTCGGAAATTGTTAGTGTGAGCGAGAGCTATCTGCAATTCCACAAGTTCGGAGATCCATGGCCGTTTTGGTCTACGGGAGTCTTCATCGTCGTAACTCTTGGACTGACAATGTGGCTGCTGCACCGCAAATCACTTTAGCAAATTTGAAGGACCGCACGGGGCCACGGCTGCCCGTCTGGTTCAACGGACAATCAGGTAATAAACGTCCGTGCGAATCTTTGACGGATCGGCGTTCCATTCAGGCTGCCAATGGCCGTAGATCTCCCAATTGGGCCCCGCAATGCCGCGATTGTTGTCCTTGCACCAGCGGCGCACAGCATCGTGCACCGCTCCGAGGCCGCTATAAGGCCCGAAGCATGTTGCCAATGCCACCGTGCCAGCGGGCGTTGCCGAGCGGACGACCTCGCCATGCTCAGTAAAAGGCTCAAGAAGCTCCACACCGACTTCGAGCCGCACACTGTCATCCCAGTAGATAGCAACGTTACGGCCAGCCTTCGCTTGCTGTGCGCGGAGTTCGTTCGAGACCAGGCCACAACACTCGGGTACCAAGCGCGAAAGTTCGGACAAGGTCGTCTTGCGCCGGATGACTGGGAGCGGGATGCTATTCATTTGTTGAACCTGAATGGAGGAAGATGCCATGCGACAGTCTCCTTTTGTTAGACTCCCCAGAGCAAGTATAGTCAATTGACCGCGACACTCTGAACTGATAATTGCGGGTGCCCGAGCCTCACTATCCCAATAAACGCATGAAGCCCCGTTCCGGTTCCCTTTACAGGGCAAACATCAGAGGATAAAGTGTACGCAGAGTTTGGGTAGCGCCGGGAGTTCGCGCGGAAAGAGGTTCCCTCATGTCCATTGCCTGGATATTGCTGATTGCGGCTGGACTGCTGATAGTGATTGTGATCGGGCTTTACAACGGGCTAATCCGTCTGCGCGTGCAGGCGGACAACGCGTGGAGCGATATTGACGTGCAGCTGAAGCGTCGCTACGACCTGGTGCCGAACGTGGTGGAAACGGTGAAGGGCTACGCCGGGCATGAAAAAGGCACGCTGGAGGCGGTGATCCAGGCGCGAAGTTCGGCGATGGCGGCGCAAGGCCCCGCGGCGAAGGCGGACGCGGAAAACATGCTGACCGGCGCGCTGCGGCAATTGTTCGCGCTTTCGGAGTCCTACCCGCAACTTCGCGCGGTGGAAAGCTTCACACAACTGCAGAACACGCTAACGCAACTGGAGGATTCGATCCAGAACGCGCGGCGTTATTACAACGCCGTGGTGCGCGACCTGAACACAAAAATCCAGGTGTTCCCCTCCAATATCATCGCGGGGATGTTCAATTTCAAACCGCGGGAATTCTTCGAGGTTTCGGCTCCTACGGAGCGCGATGCTCCGAAGGTGAGCTTCGGCACGCCAGCGGCGTAAATCGAATGAAAAAACAACGTGAAGTGCCCCCAGGCGGGAGCCTGGGGGCTCGCAGCTGGGGATTGGGGGCTCGCAAGAATCGGCGATCGGCGCTGCGCGCTTACGCGCTGCTGGCGCTGGCATTTCTTGCGCTGGCGGCGAATGCCGCCGCGGCGCGCACGCTAACCATCCAAAATTTTCATACTGTGGTGACCATCACGCCGGATGGAATGGTGGACGTGGTTGAATCAATTCAGGCGCAGTTTGCGGGATCCTGGAACGGACTGTACCGCACCATCCCCATTGAATATTCGACGCCGCAAGGGCTGAACTATTCATTGTTCGTGGATGTGGTGGCCGTCACCGACGATTCGGGCAACAGTCTGCGCTATGACTCGAGCCGCAGCGGCGGCTACTTGCAGCTGAAGATTTACGTGCCGAATGCCACGGATGTGACCAAGACGATCGTGGTGCACTACCGCACGAGCGACGCGCTGCGATTCTTCCCGGACCACGACGAACTCTATTGGAATGTGACGGGGAACGACTGGGATGAGGCGATCCAGGCGGCGTCGGCGGATATTATTTTGCCGGCGGGAGTGACCGGGCTGCGCTCAACTGCTTACACGGGATCGTATGGGTCGTCCGCACAAGACGCAAAAATTGAGACGAGCGGTTCAACCGTAAGCGTCGCGATGACGCGGCCGCTGGCATTCCATGAAGGGCTGACCGTGGTTGTAGGGTGGGACAAGGGATTCGTCCACGAGCCGACGGCCGGCGAGAAAATCGTTCAATTCCTGCGCAGCAACTGGCCGCTGGTGATCCCGTTCGTCGCGTTCTTCATCATGTTTTGGATCTGGTGGACGCACGGGCGCGATCCGCGGCGCAATCCGATTGCGGTGAAATATGAGCCGCCGGACGATCTGAGTCCGGGCGAAGTGGGCACATTGGTGGACAGCGCGGCGGCGATGCGGGACATCACGGCGACGCTCGTGGACCTGGCTGTGCGCGGTTACATCACCATCGAACAAAAAGAAGACAAGACCATGATGGGGCTTCACTCGAACAAGACTTACACGTTCCATTTGAAAAAACCGGCGACCGATTGGAAAGGGCTGAAATCACACGAACTCAGCCTGCTCGCGGCGCTGTTTACGAATGGCGCGATTGACTCCGTGAGCCTGGCGGATTTGCAAAACCATTTTTACAAAGAACTTCCCGACATCAAGGATGGCATGCTGGATTCGATGCTTGACCACGGCTATTACCTGCACCGTCCGGACAATGTGAGAGGCGGGTGGATGGCGGGCGGAATTTTCGTGGGAGTGCTGCTGGCGGTATTCGGAAATGCGATCGCGGGGGGAATGGGGATGGCCCCGCTGCTGTTCATCGTTTCCGGAATCGCCACGGGGCTTGTGATGGTGATCTTCGGCTACTTCATGCCGGCGCGGACGGACAAAGGCGAGCGGGCGCTCGAAGGAGCGCTGGGATTCGAGGATTTTCTGCAGCATGTGGAGTCGGACCGCATCGCGCGGATTGAGAAGACACCGGAGATGTTCGAGAAATTCCTGCCGTATGCGATGGCGCTCGGCGTGGAAAAAAAGTGGGTCTCGGCGTTCGGGGACATTTGCAAGCAGCCGCCGTCGTGGTATCAGGGCGGGATGTACGGGCCAACTTTTTATCCAATGATGTTCATCGCCGATATGCACATGATGTCCATGCAGGCGAGCGCGGCGATGGTGTCAGCCCCGCGGAGTGTGAGCGGCGGGAGCGGCTTCGGCGGGATGGGCGGAGGCGGATTTTCCGGCGGCGGATTTGGCGGCGGCGGCGGAGGCGGGTTCTAGCGCGGCGGAGCGGGTCTCCGCGCGCAAGCGGCGCACGAGAAAGATAAGTATCAGCGCAACGATTATACAAATAAGAACAAATTGCGCGCGGGCGCTCCGGCGAGCCATGGCTGCATCTTGCACGCGGTGAGCGCGATGAGCAAGGCCTCCAGACCCATCCGCGACGGGGAAAACTAGTTCTCTTCGGAAACCGCCGAAGCAAAAAACTATTTTGTAGCCGGCATCGGATGCGCGGCAAAAAACTTCCAGATAATATCGTCCGCGCTGATGCCCGCGTTCGTTTTCCCAATGCGGTTGGCGGGAACGTAGGGCTGTTCGCCGCCGGGCCAGAAATGGCCGCCTTCCTCAATGCTATACAGGGAAACTTCCGTTCCCTGCTGGCAATCGGAAAAAGTATCCACGCGTGTTTCGAGATCAGTTTTGTCCGGGGGAGGCAGCTTTGCCTGCTGCGATTTCCCGCTGCAACTGTCCATCTTGGACCAAATTTTGATTGTATCTTCCGCGGAAAGCGCCGAAGGCGCCTGAGTGCGGCCCTTATACGGATTGACCGGGTCCGCGGTGCCTTCAATCATCAAAAGGGCGACCGGGCGACCGTTCCAATCCTTGCAAATATCGGCTTCCGATTTTGGCAAGGTCGCCCCGACGGGGGCGATCGCGGCAATGCGGTACGACAAATTGCAGCCGAGCTGAAAATCCACCTGCGCGCCTTCGGAAAAACCGGTTGCGAAAACCCGTCCAGTGTCAACGGCGTATTCGGCTTCAACCTGATCGAGAAGCGCATTGAAGTAGGCAAGGTTATTCGTGGTCTGAGCCGCGGATCGTTGACCGCCTCCTCCCGAGCCGCCGGGATATCCTCCACCGCCGCCCCGGTGCCCCCCGCCCATTCCTCCGCCCCCCATACCACCGCCGCCGCCCATTCCTCCGCCGCGCTGGCGGCCATATCCACCATTGCGGTTGCCGGTGCTCTCTTCCGCGCCGGAAAGCCAGCGTTCATGGACGGCGTTTGGATAGACAACAATCGCGCCGACCTGGTCCGCTGTTTGGTCAAAGCCGGAAATTCGAGACATGTCCGCGGCATCGTTGTCGCGGTCATGGATGACGAGCACGACGGGATACTTCTTGTGGGAGTCATAGTCTTTGGGAAGATGGACGAGGAAGTTCCGCGTGACGTCCTCAACCGTAATGGTTTCCTCTTTGTCGGCCTGCGGAATCGCATTCGGAGCCGAGGCAGGAGGCGCTTGAGTTCCCTGTGATTGAGTTCTTGCAGCCGCTGAAAATGCGAAGATGACGAGGATCAGGAAAGTGAACTTGTGAAAGGCGCTCGATTTCATTTCCACACTCCTACACCGACTTGGGACGCCCACAATGCATACATGGTTGCCTCAGAACACTTTAAGTGGGCGACTTGAAACCAGGGATGATTCTAATGCAAAGCCGGCGGAAAAGGGTGCGCGGAAAAGAATTGCCAGATTGCTTCAGCGGCATCGAGGTCATGGCTCGTCGCGCCGGTTCGTTGTTCTGGCATATATGGATCGCCGCCGGGCCAGGTGTGGCCGCCTTTGACGACGCTGTAAAGAATCGCGGCGCCGCCTTCTTGACAGTCGTTGTAGGTATCGACTTCGGTCTCCATGCCTCCGGGTGTGTGGGGCGGAATCTTTGTCCGCGCAGGTTTTCCGCCGCAGCCGTCCATTTTTGACCAGAGCTTCAGTGTTTCCTTTGCGCCGAGAAGTGGATAGCGAACGTCCAGGCCGGGGCGACCCGAGTAAGAGATAAGCGGATCGGAAGTGCCATTGATCATGAGCAAAGGCACCGGCCGCCAGGCCCAATTTGCGCAGCTCTCCGACAAATCCATGGGCAGTGTGGCGGCAACGGTAGCAATGGCAGCGATGCGATACGCCATTTCGCAGCCGAGACGGAAAGCCATGAATCCGCCGTCGGAGAAGCCCGTGGCATAAACTCGGGAAGCGTCAACGTGATACTCCGATTCGATCTTGTCGAGCAAGGTATCGAAATAAATCGTGTCGTTGATCGGTTCGCCGCCGGGCTCGCTTGCATTTCTTCCGGTCGCCGCGGGGGGCGGGCCCATTCCGATGCGTCCGCGGCCGATTCCGCCAAATCCGACTTGAGGACGGGGGTCCAGCCTGGTCCAGCGGCCCTCGCCGGCGTTCGGATAGACGACGATAAAGCCAAAGCGGTCGGCGGCTTCGTCGAGATGCGAGACGCGCGCCATGAGCATGCCATCGCCGCCGAGAGGGTGAAGGGCGAGGACGACCGGGTAACGCTTTTTCGCGTCAAACCCCGTGGGCAGGTGAACAATATACGTGCGCGGATTGGTATTGATGCGGACAGTTTCTTCGCGATCCTGAGCAGAGGCGGGCTGCGCATGAAAAAACCAGAGAAATAGCGCAGCGGCTAATCCAATTCGATGGACTGGGCGCAGGAACATGCCCCTAATTTGGCATGAGCGGAGCGCGGCGACAAGTGAGCATTCAAGAAGAATCTTTGCGACTTACACCGTAGGAATCCAAAATATCGCGGAGCGTGATTACGCCTTCGAGTTTATGCACGTCAGCACGGCTGACTACAGGGAGGAGTTCCAGTTGCGCCGATCCCATGCGGCCGAGCGCGATGTCAAGCGAATGGTCCGAATGAATGTGTGGGAAATCATCTGGATTCAGATATTCGCCAAGCTGCTTTTCGCCTTTTCCGGTCGCAAACTCCTTCTCGAGCAATTTGCGAGTCACGACCCCAATCAAGCCCCGTTCGTTCACTACAGGCCAAGCGGTAAATTCAGTTGATTGGGTGCGCTCCATCGCGTCTTGAACCGTCATGCCCGCTGTCAAAACCACATTCGGAGCGCGCATGGCCCTGCCTGCCAGAAACTTGCCCAGTTCCCGGCGCGTCTCCGACGAAGGCAAATGGATGCCGTCTTGAAGTGAAAGGGACTCGTAAATGGTCCGTGGCTGCAAACGGGAGGAGATGAAGAGGCTTACGAGATTTGCAATCATCAAAGGCACGATGACGGTGTAATCGCGCGTCATCTCAAAAATGATCAAGACGGAAGTCATCGGCGTGCGGATAATCCCGGCAAACACGGCGCCCATGCCGACCAAAGCATACGCTCCGGGGGTTCCGGTCTGCGTGGGCATTAAATGGTGAGCGAGACTTCCCACCGCGCCACCCAACATTGAGCCGATGAACAGGCAAGGCGCGAAAATGCCGCCGGCATTGCCGGAAGCATAGCTCACGGTCACAGACACAAGTTTCAGAACCACGAGCAGTACCATAATTCGAAAGACCATTCTGCCGTTTAAAACGTCGCCCACATATCCATAACCTACGCCGAGGACTTGCGGCACGAACAATCCCATCAAACCGACCAGGAGTCCTCCAGCAACAGGTTGAAACCAAACGGTCTTCTTGGAGAACCGAAGGAAGCGCTCCCGCATACCGACCAGCAGCCTGGTGAACGCCACAGAGACGAGTCCGCCGGCAACTCCGAGGATCGCGTAAAAGATCAGCTCCACAGGGTGACCCAGCGTGTATTCCGGGACCTTAAAAAGAGGGCTGTCGCCAAGCAGCAATCGGAGCACGACCCAGGCGGTCGCGGACGCGACGACAACCGCGCCCATCATCGGGGCGTTCAGGTCACCGACAATTTCTTCCAATGTGAAAAGGACCGCGGCCAGAGGCGTATTGAATGCCGCGGCGATTGCCGCCGCAGCCCCAACGGGGATTAGTTTTTTTACTTGATTTGGCTTGAGTCCGAGAGCACGCCCCAGCACAGAGGCGATGCCACCGCCAACTTGGACGGAAGGACCTTCAGGTCCTAGCGGAATTCCCGAGGCGAGGGTGATCGATGTACACAGAAATTTCCCAACTACCGTCCGAAATGTGATCAGGCCCTCGCGCGCGAACAAAGCAGCCTTCGTCTGGATGACGCCGTTGCCCCGCGAACTGGGAAAAACCCTGAAGAGAAGATATCCTGCACCCAATGAACCAAGTACCGGAGTGAGCATGCGCCTCCAGGCAGCGCTTCCAACGGGATAGAGACGAGCGCCCAGGCGCTCCGTCACTAAAATGAATGCCACCACCGCCAAACCCGTAATCGCACCGATCACGAGTGCCAGGAAAAGAATGATTTGGTCCTCGCGCTGTTTGAATGGGAAGACGCGCGTTAGCCAGCGATAACGAGGCAGAGATAAACTTGCAGTGTCGGTTGCTTCCGTCATTGTCGAATGTGAACTTTATAAATATACGCGATTTTGTTCAATCTGTGTTGAGCAGCGCGTGTAGAAGAGTCGAGTCATTTAAACCCGGGCGCTCAATTGGTCTGCGAGTCGCTCTGCACGGCGAGAAAATCTCCGAACCATCCCCGTTCGCGGACGGATTCTTCGTCAACATGCCGGCCCCACGCCGCAATAACGCTGGTGCGGCCTATGTAGCCGACCATTCGGTGCGGGTCCTCGCGGCTGACAACGGGAAGGCGGCCGATGTTGCTTCGTAGCATCCGGGTGAGAGCGTCGAAAACAGTCTCATCCGGGAAACAAACGACGAGCGAGCGCGTGCCGGCCTCCAGAACAGTTTTCTCCCGGCCACCCTCGAGTTCCAATATGCGGAGGAGATCGCCCAGCGTCAGAAGGCCCACGAGGCTGCCCTCATCATCCACGATTGAAAAGGCCTGGTGCCGCGTGAACCTGGGATCGTGTGAGGCGATAAGGTCGGCGATTTGCCCTACTTTCTGGGTAGGAGGCAAGGAGAGGACGTCATGAAACATCACCTCACTGATTTTTACGTGGCACATTATGTTGGTCTCATATTCCTGGTGAGTCTCCAGGCCGCGGCGCGCGAGCTTTTCCGTCATGATGGAATTCGGAAGATAGCGGATGGCGATGGCATCCGCGATAACGCAAACGAGCATGAGCGGTAGGATTGAGTTGTAGTCGTGCGTGATTTCAAACGCAAAGACGATGAAAGCAAACGTTGAGCGAGCGGCGGCGCCAAATACAGCCCCCATGGCGACGAGAGCAAACGCGCCGGGAGCAATATGCGCCGCAGGGTAAATGTAATTGATCGCATAGGCAAGAGCGCCGCCCATCGCGGCGCTGGAAATGAATGTAGGCGCGAGCAAACCGCCCGACGTGCCGGATCCTAGCGAGATGACCAGCGCAAGCATCTTGAATACAGCGAGAACCAGAAGGAGTTTGAATGCGAGTTGGCCATTGAGGATGTCGGATAGAGTGTCGTAACCGACGCCGAGGGCGCGAGGCACAAAGAACCCGATCAATCCAACCGATAGCGCGCCGACGGCCGGATGCCAAAGCTCGTCGAATGGCAGGTGTTCGAATAGATCTTCAACCCAATATAGAAAACGGGTGAGGCCAACCGCCGCAAAGCCGCAAAATACTCCGAGAATCAAATAGAAAGGCAAATTTCCGGGGACGCCGAAGTCCACACCCGAAAAATGAAACATGACAGAATTGCCCAGAAACATGAAACGGACAAAGGTCGCAAGAGTGGTTGCGATCACAAGTGGAATGAACGAGCGGGAGCGAAATTCAAACAGAAGCAGCTCGATGGCGAGAATTACGGCAGCGATAGGCGTGTTGAAGGTTGCAGCCATGCCGGCGGCGGCTCCGCAAGCGAGAAGGACTTTCCGCTCTGCTGCGGTTGTTGTGAAGAGCTGTCCGGTTAAGGAGCCGAGAGCGCCGCCTGTCTGAATAATGGGCCCTTCAGCGCCGAATGGCCCACCTGTCCCAATCGCAATCGCGGCGGAAATTGGTTTCAGAATGGCAACCTTCGGCTCAATCCGGCTGCGGGTAGTGAGGACGGCCTCCATTGCTTCGGGAATGCCATGTCCTTTGATCTTCTTCGAGCCGTACTTCGCCATGTAGCCGACCACCAGCCCTCCGACCACAGGCATGAGGATGACCCACACACCGAGTTGATTCGCCGCGGGACTGCGGAAATGAAATGAAACCTGATGATAAAAGGCAAGATTCGTGAAAAACGCGATCAATTCATATAGGACGAATGCGACGACGCCAGCGAGGATGCCCACGCCTGCAGCGAGCAGAGAAATAAATTCGACCCGGTAGCCGGCGGATTCGCTTGTGTGAATTCGGGCGACGCCGCCGGGGTTGGATTGTACGGACAATTCTTCCTCCTACGGAAAAACCAGGGTGATCGTGTTACAGAATCAGCGGTTTTCCGTCGAACGCCGCGTCATTGCGACGACCTTCGCAAGCGAACGAATCAATTCGGGGCCGCTACGGCGTAGTTCAGTCAGATGTTTACGGGCAAGACCATGTAGTGTTCGCTTCCCCTTTGGTCGCAGCTCCACCAACACCCTCCTCCCATCCTTCCGGCTGCGGGACCGGTGGACATATCCCCGGCTGACCAGGCGATCCACGCGCTCGACGACAGTGTTGTGCCGGACACACAGCTGTTCGGCCAGAGCCTGGATCGTGGCTTCCCTTCCCGGCGGCATCCCGCGAACAGCAAGGAGCAGCTGATATTGCTCGGGCTCGAGTCTCAGTGACCGCGCGGCTTCCGCGCTGGCCTCCAGGAACAGCCGGATGCGATAGCGGAATTCCGCAAGCGCCCGGTAATCTGTCTCCGCAATCCTGTGGCCCATGCTTATCAATTATATCGTTAAACGATATTATTTGCGAATTCGCACAATCGCGTTCGCTCAAAAGATAATGGGCGTTGAAAGGTGGCTTTCAGGCTTTGGGAGGTGTCAAAAACTTGCGAAAGGCTTTCTGCGTTTTAAAGTGTTCATAACCGAGGCCTTCATAAAAGGAGTGGGCTGCGGCGCGCGAAATTTTGGAGCGCACGTGAACGAACCGGCAGCCGCGGTCGGCGGCCCATTCTTCTGCGCGGGCCATGAGCGCACGCCCAACTCCCATGCCCCGGCAGTCTTCGTCGACAACCAGCCCGGCGACTTCCGTGCGCGGATCGTATTCGATCAAATGTTGGTGCAAAAGATGGATGAATCCTGCAACGTCGCCGGACACTCTTTCGGCGACGAATATCGCGGCGGTGGGGTCGCGCAGAATCCCTTCCAGGCGTGGCGCGACTTGCTCCGGCGTTGCGGGGTATCCGAGTTGAGTGGAAAGCCGCGCCAGAGCCGCGGCATCCTCGATGCGCGGGGCGCGAATCCGAATCATTTCGCGGTTCTTTAGCGCGCTCATGATTTTGCGTTAAAAGAGCTTCTCTGAATCGAGCAAAATTGTCACCGGTCCATCATTCGTAAGCTCGACTTCCATGTGCGTTTGAAAAACGCCGGTCTCAACGCGCACGCCGAGGCCGCGCAAAACGCGGACGAATTCTTCGTAGAGGCGATTGGCCTCTTCGGGTGGAGCGGCGCGAATGAAACCGGGGCGGCGCTGGCCGCGCGCGTCGCCATAAAGTGTGAATTGCGAAACGACGAGCGCGGCGCCGCCACAATCCGCCAGCGAGCGATTCATCTTTCCTTCCGCGTCGGCGAAGATTCGCAGATGGGCCGTCTTCTCAGCCAGATAACTCGCGGCTTCGGCTGAATCTTCTTTACCGATGCCGAGCAAAACGACGAGGCCCATGCCGATTTCGCCGGATGTACGGCCCTCGATGGTGACTCTTGCGCGGCTGACGCGTTGGATGACAGCTCTCACTTTTCCACCGGCCTCCCACAGCGCGGACATTCTACCTGTTTTCTCCGGCGGCATTCTGTGTTAGAAATGCGCGTGCCTCACTCGAGGATCCGGTCATTGAAACTCGCGCTCATCGGAACGCACGGCGTCGGCAAAACCACTCTCGCCTACGAAGTGTGTTCACTTCTGAAAAAGGCGGACTACAACGTTGAGCTGGTGACGGAAGTCGCGCGCCGCTCGCCATTTCCAGTGAACGAGGGCACGACGCTCGAAGGGCAGCTTTGGATTTTGCATGCGCAGATTGCCGCGGAATTGGAAGCCGCGGCACGCGCGCCGCACGTGATCTGCGATCGCGCCGTGCTCGATAATTACGGCTACCTCGTCAATAAGTTTGGCCGCCAGCCGCAGCTCGAGGCGTGGCTTTCCTGGTGGATGGACACATACACACTGCTTGTGGCCGTGCCGCCCATGGCCGACGGAATTCCGCCGGACGGGTTTCGCTCCGAAAATTTGGAATTCCAGCAACGCATTCACGACCTGATTGAAGAACTTCTCGATGAACCTCCGTTTCAAAAACTGCACGACCGCGTACTGCGCCTCGACCGGCGCGAACGCCGCGTGTGGGGCGAGCTGATATTCGCCGCTGCCACGCCCCGAATCCGTTTCAATGATAAAGCGCACGGCGCTGCCGCGGATTGAAGCGCGAGTCGATTTTGAAATTAACAAATTCAGATTTGCGATGCAGGCGTGTTAGTGACGCGTTCGGGCGCGCGGTGCGGGCTGGCATTGCGGGCAAAAATAACTGCTGCGTCCCGCGACAATCGTGCGGCGAATTGCGGAACGGCAGCGCGGGCAGGGCTTCCCTTTGCGTCCATAAACCCGGTGGCGGCTTTGATATTCGCCGGGCAGCCCTTCGGCATCGAGATAATCCGAGATCGATGAGCCGCGAAGCTTTATTGCCGCGGACAAGACTTTCTGCATCGCGCGATGAAGCGCGGAAAGTTGCGGTGCCTGAAGATTTGCGCCTATTCGCGCCGGATGGATGCGCGCACGCCAAAGGCTTTCGTCCGTATAAATATTGCCCATCCCGCGCAATACGCTTTGATCCAGCAGCAGCGCCTTGATGCGCGCGCGACGGCCGCGGATCTTGCTGATGAAATCCTTCGCGCTGATGTCAAGCGGGTCCGAGCCAAGATTTTCCTGAAAGCTTGCGATGCGCTCTTGCGGCACGAGCCTCATTTGCCCGAAGCGGCGAATGTCCGTGTAGCGAAGCTCGAAGCCGTCGTCCAGCTCGACGAACGCGTGCGTGTGCGCAGCGACCGGTTCGTAAGGCTTGCGCGGCATCAACTGGCCCGTCATGCCGAGGTGGATGAAGAGATGGAACGGTGCGCGCGTGTCGCTCAGCGGCTCGAGCGCCATCGTGACGAATTTCCCGTACCTCTCGACGCGCGCGATGCGGCTCCCCGGCAATTGCTCGCCAAGCGCGACCGGATCTTCGATGAAATCTGTTTTGCCGAAGCGAACTCCCACGATGCGGCGGCCCACAAGCGAGCCGCGCAATCCGCGCACGACGGTTTCGACTTCGGGCAATTCCGGCAAGGTGCAATCCCCCTCTAAACACTATACTTCATGCGGCGGCAAGCCGTTGGATGATGAGATACAATCGCGGAATGGCTGTGTTTCAAGAAAGATTCGTTATCGCAACAGCGCTCGCGTTGCTGACGTTCGCTCCGGCAGCCAGGTCGCAAGCCGCGCCGGCAAAGCGGCCTCCATCTCCTCCCGGAGCAGTAGCGCGGGCTCCGTCAGCGATCGTCCCCGGCGCTGCAGCAAGCGACGCCGATATTGAGCTGGCCGTCCCAATGTTCTGCCCGAAGCGCGAAATTCTTCGCGGCAAGGACGGCAAGATCAGCGGTTGCAGCAGGTGTCCTACGGGCACCGATATGTTCGGGACGGGAGCGCGCACCGAGTGGGAGCTGCGTAGCGGCACGATGTGGGGCCACTTTACATCATCGAGCGCTGAGAACCTCCTCATCAGCGGATTCGGATGCGATTCGCACGCGCACAATTTTGGCGGAAGCTATGTTTTCACACGAAGAGCGGGCAGACTCCGGCTTCTGAAATACGATCCGGCTCTTTTCATGGACCAATGCCGCGTGTTCCCTTTCGATGACGGCCGGGATTTTCTGGTCTGCAATGGAGAATGGGGCGGCCAAGGAGAGGCTGAATCGTACGTAGACTCCGAGGTATTTGATGGAAGCGGCAAAGGCACTGAAACGGTCGTCTTCAGGACAATGGACACGACCGGCACGTGCGACGACGATGGATCCGTCGTTGTCAAAGAATCAGCCATAAAGAAAGTACAATATGCCACGAAAGAGACGGGCGAACTCTCAGGAGTGTCGGTGACGGCCACGCTTGGAAATGTCCGGTGCAGCCAGGTCGGTGATACGTCAAAGGGCGAAACACCACCGGCGTCGTTGAAAACTTATGAGATTGAGTTTACGTTTGACGGAAAGTTGTTCCACGTGGCGCCGGAAAGCAGAAATGCCCTCACCTTATTTGCGAATTAAGGTCCCGCACGCCCCTTCACACGGATTAATTCGAGAAAACCGCAAAGACGCGGCAAGGGCCGCCAGACCCGCCCTCAAGTTTGATCGGCGCAACAATCAACCGCGCGCCTGATTCCGGTAACTCGCTCAAGTCCGCCAGATTTTCAATTTGAAATAGGTCCGAGCCCAGCGCGAGATGATGGACTTCGTAGTCCTTCGAATTGCCGGCGTCAACGCTCATGGCGTCCGCGCCGATGCCGCTGATCCGCTTCGAGATTAAATATTTTATGGCTCCCACTGAGAACCCCGGAAAGTGCATCGTTCCCGCGGAATCCATGCCGCGATAACGATTGGCATCCGGCCAGAGCGACGCCTTTCCTGTTCGCAGCAACACAATTGCGCCCGCCGGAATTTCGCCATGCGCCCGCTCCCACTCTTCTACGCGAGCGAGTGGCAACCGGTAATCGGCGTCGCGCTCGCCCTCTTTGCGTACATCCAGCACGACCGCAGGCCCGATAAGCCGCTCAACCGGAATGCGGTCCACGGTAGTCTTTCCCGGCGGGAAATGAATGGGCGCATCCAGGTGCGTCCCATAGTGCTCGAGCATCCAGAAGCTGCGCGTGAAGTAGCCGTCTTTTTCCACGCTGGCATTCGGAATCGCTTCGAATGATTTCTTGTCTCCGGGCCACGGAGGCAAATCCGCGTTGATGGAGTGTGTCAGGTCAATGATACGCGCACGCCCCGGCGCAATATCTCCAAGCGCTTCATCGAGCGGCTTATGCTGAAATTTATTTTCCGGCTTGGACATGAGTGCGGCCCGATTATCGCGCAACTCGGGTCGCGGAGCGAATCACCTTGCGTGGGAAATAATGGAAGCCGGCGCTATGGCAGCGGCATGCCGGGCGAAGCCACGATACCCGCCATGCGTAGGAGCTCTTGATATTCTTCTTCCGTCAGTGCGGAAATGATCAGCCGGACGTTTTTCAAAAATTTCATTCTGCGCACGATTGGATTCTCGCGCATCTCGTCCAGCGTCACCTGGCGGGGAAGGCGTTCGAGCGCGCGCAAATCCGCGACAAGATTCTTTCCTTCAGGGTCGCCCGGATCGGGATAAGGCGTGCGCGTAACTTCCGCAAGCGCGTAAAGCGCGCGCTCCGGAGCAAGGTGATAACAAAGCACGCGATCGCCGCGATTGATCTGCTTCAGCAATCGCTGGGCATCGGGCTTGGCCTTTGCGCCGCGCCACATCTCCTTGCCCTTCACGAAGAGCGTGTCCCAGTGATAATGATGAGGGTCGGCGCTAAAAAGCCAAAATCGCCGCCTGGTAGCGGGCGCCGCTGGCTTATTGTCTTTTCCGGGTTTCGGCGTTCGCCGATCTGGTTTGCTGGACACTTTCGGGCGCAGACTATACTTCAAACCGCTAAGATTTGTCGAAACTTTTCACAAAAAAAATGCAAGCGGGTGTCTCTTAGGAATGCGGACATCTAGAGCTTTTTGCAGATTCTCTGCTGCACATGACACGCTGTAACTACTTTAAATTCAGCAACTTAGCTGGCTAAGCCAGCGCCAAATCCACGTAGATATCCTCGCCGCGCACCTCGACCGCGTGGCATTGCACCCCCGCGGCAGGATTCATTGTGAGCTTGCCCGTGGTCACATCATACTGCCAGCCGTGCCAGGGGCAGGTAACCACATTGCCCGCTAGCTCGCCGGATCCCAGCGGGCCGCCGCGATGCAGACAGGTATTGTCGATGGCGAAGAACTTTCCCCCCACGTTTGCCAGCGCAATCGCCCTTCCTTCAACGGAAAATTCGCGGATTGCGCCAACGGGGATTTCATCTTTGCGGGCAGTTCGCAGAAAGGGCATGCGCTGTCTCCTTGGATTTTGTTTGGCGCGCGAATCAGCGCGGCGCGGGCGTCTGCGCGACCATCACGCCGCGCTTGAAATCTTCCACCATCGCGGGTTGCAGGCGCACTTCGGTGGGCCGCTTGGCCAGCGACATCAGATCAATTTTGTCCTGCAATTTAAGCAACGCGAAGAAAAGCCCCTCGGGCCGCGGCGGGCATCCGACGACGTAAACGTCCACGGGCACAACCTTGTCCACGCCCTGCAGCACGGAATATGCGTTGAATGGGCCCCCGACGCTCGAACAGGCGCCCATTGAAATGCACCACTTCGGATCGGGCATCTGGTCCCACACGCGCTTGAGCACCGGAGCCATCTTCAGCGTTACCGTCCCGGCCACGATCATCAAGTCCGCCTGGCGCGGCGAGGGGCGGAAGACTTCCGCGCCGAATCGCGCCATGTCAAACCGCGAGGTCGTCGAGGCGATCATCTCGATTGCGCAACAAGCCAGGCCAAACGTAAGCGGCCAGATGGCGCTTTTGCGCGCCCAATTGAACACATAGTCCACCGAGGTAATCAGGAAATTCTTTTCAAAGCGCTGGTCGAGTACGCCCATGGGCCGAACGATCCTCCATACTGGAAAAGCGGAGTATATCCGCGCGCGCGGGGGCAGTCAAAGGCAACGATGGGGAGGAGGTTCGCTGATTGTGGTCGGGCGAAATGTTGCTAGAATGCGGTGTGTGCGACCCATCTATCTGATCCTAATAGTCGGCGCGATCACTCTTGGCGCCCGGGCCTTTAACGCACCGCAGGACAGACCGTCCTGGACCGTGCAAACGAGCGGAATCAGGACCAATTTGCGGGGGATTAGCGCCACTTATGCCTCGCGGACGGACAAGACGCCCGTCATTTGGGCTTCGGGCTCAAATGGGGTGGTGCTTCGCTCACCCGATGCAGGGAAAACTTGGGAGCAGCTTTCTGTTACGGGCGGGGAGAAGCTCGACTTCCGCGGCATCCGGGCGATTGACGCGAACACCGCTTATTTGATGTCCACGGGCGGAGGCGAAAGTTCACGGATCTACAAAACAACGGACGCCGGAAAAACTTGGAAGCTCGAATATTCGGACAAACGAACGGGATTCTTTCTGGATGCGCTCGTTTGCTCCTCAGAAACTAAATGCTTCGCGTTGAGCGATCCGGTTGAAGGCAAATTTATTGTGCTTGCGACTCTGGATGGCGAACACTGGAGTGAATTGCCGCGCGAGACCATGCCCCCCGCGCTGGCCGGTGAAGGTGCATTCGCTGCGGGCAATTCCGCGCTCGCGGTCTATGGCGATCACGAGATTTATTTTGGCACGGGCGGCGGCGCCTCTTCCCGCGTGTTCCATACCGCGGACATGGGGAAGAGCTGGACTGCGACCGCAACTCCGATCGCGGCGGGGATTGCCTCGGCGGGCATCTTCAGCGTCGCGCGCAGCGGGGATACCGTAGTCGTCGTTGGCGGCGATTACAGGCAAACAACTTTGGCGACATCCGCGGCCGCTTACTCAACGGACCGAGGCGCGACCTGGCAACTCGCCGCGGACCAACCCGGCGGCTATCGCTCGGCTGTGGTGGGCTCCGAGGCAAGGTTTTTTACCGCGGCAGGGCCGAATGGAGTGGACTTAAGCTACGATGCCGGCGCGCATTGGATGCACGGTGGCTCGGCGAATGTGAACGCCCTCACAGTGCTCGACGACGGAACCATTTGGGGCGCTGGAGCCAATGGCACAATCACGATGCTTTCAACTCCAGTCGGCTTTTACCCGTTGCCAACACTTAGCGACTAGACTTAACTGCGCGAATCAGCAGCGCCCCTTCTCGCCGGAACGCGGCCAGCTCCGCCGCATCGCGGAACCACCGGCCCGTGTAAACTTCCGGCGCGGGAGTTGGATCAACGACGCGTTCGTGCTTCACGTCAACGAAGCCTGCATCGCGGAACAGCGCGGCCCATTCGTCGGCGGAAAGCAATTTCGCCGGAATCGAGAGCAACGCACCCCACTGATGGCAATACGGGTTGTCGCGATAATAGTTGATCAGGATCCAGGCCTCGCCGCCTTCGTGCAGCACGCGAAAGATTTCGCGCATCGCGCGCGCCGGGTCCGGCCAATAGTAGGACGATTCCACGCTTACCGCGCGCGTGAAGAAATTCGGCTCCCAGGGAATCTCTTCGGATGCGCCCACGATAAACAGCGCGTTCTCCACATCGGCGCAAACCCGCCGCGCGTGGCGAACCATCTCGTCGGAGATGTCCATGCCGACGATGCGTCCCTCGGTGACTTCGCGGGCGATCAATCGCACAAGCCAGCCAGCGCCGCATCCAACGTCAAGAACGTTCTCATCCGCGCGCAACGCCATCTTCGCGAGCACCGGCAGCGCGATGGGAAGGTGATCCTCCTCCATCGATTCGCCCTTGCCGGATTCGGCCCAGCGGTTGAATTCAGCGCGTAAATTTTCGGCGGCGGTTGGGTCGGTCATGCGAATAATTAGCTCCTCCTGAGATTTGTGCAGATGGCGCTCTACGCGCGCTTCCACGTAGTGAAAGAGCGTCCATCGCCGCGGCACGATGCAAACTCACGTGGTCGCGGCTTGCCCGGCGGGGCGACGCAAAACTTCAAAATATCGCCCTCGAATTCGTAGATGCCTTCCTGACTTTTCCCTTTGTTTGCGCCAAATTGATTGACGTAGTCGATTGTCTTTGGCGATTTTGACGGGTCATGCGTGAATTTCACCTTCAACATAGTCTGCGGCCCGGCGGTCACAGTGGATTCGTTCCCATGCGTGACGCGCTTCACCCACTGCACCGTGAACGCATCCATGGCAACGCCGTCCATCACGCCCGAAACCATGGCCCATTCGCCTTCTAATTCCGTTGCCGCGCCGCTGGATTTCTTCGCGGCCGGTTCACTTCTTGAGCTCTTCACCGGTTTTGCGACAGCTGCCTTTCCTGCCGCTACAATTTTCGCGCCCGCAGGCGCGCGCTTCAGTGTTTCAAGCGCAAAGCCGCTGCCCGGCTTCGTGGCAAAAGTCTTGGGACGGCCTTTTCCGAATGTGTTCAGGCAAAATCTCCAGGTATCGCCTTTCAATTCGTAGATCCCGCGATTTATCACTCCCTTCGCGTGGCCTTCCGTGAATGCGATGTCAAAATGTTTGGGGTTCTTCCCAACGTCGAGCGTGACATTCCCCGCATAGACCATGCCCATCGAAAGCGACTCGAACACGTCGCCTTTGACGACAATCCGAGATCCGGGAAACGCGCTCTGGGGCAGCTTGTTGCCATCGATTTCGAGGGTTGTGATATTCCAAACGCCCTGCATTTTTTCGAGATCGCTTTTCATTGCGCCACCGGAGGCTGGAAGTCTTCAGTTGCCGATTCATTCTAATGCATAAGAGGCCGGCAACCACGCGGCGCCGGCCCCTCTTGATAACGAATTTCACGCGGAAAAGAAAGTTTACATTGCCCCTTCGTCGGCGGACGGGCCGTAAATCGACGGCACGGCAATGTCATTTAGCCGCAGATATACGCCGAGCTGAGCGCGGTGATGCACGTTATGATTGAAAATGAAGCTCCGCATGACGGCGACCTTTGGCATGCTGAAAACCACCTGGTCGCCCCTCACCATGGACCAGGTTTTCATCCAGTTCGCGTCGTCGGTTGCGGCAACCAGCGCAGCGCGCGCCTCGGCCACGTTCTTGTCGAAAAGTGCGAGTACTTCCTTCTTCGATTTCGGTTCCGTTGGTCCGGCGTACTTGGAGACATCCACCTTGTCCTTTTCAATTGTCTCTTTTGTCCATCCCGGCATTTCGGCAAGGTGCATTGCGAGCCGCCCCAGCTTCGTGGATTTCGGATGAGGCGCCCAGTCAAATTTATCTTCCGGAATGCGCTCGAGCGACTTCCGCGTGTTTGCCATTTCGTGGTCGAATTCTCCGAGGAAAGCTTGGTTAATCGGCATTTCGTTTTCTCCTTGAGTAGAGGGGATGACATCTTCGCTTTAGTTTCGCCCTATGTCAAATCCCTCTGTGGCAATTTAGATGAACGGCGCGAAGGCGAAGGTACACCCGGACTGTGAATATCGCGTTACTGCGCAGCCTGGACCTTGGCGAGCAATTTGACGAATTTTTCCTGCCGCTCTGCCTGATCCTGACCCGCATGGCCTTCGGCGACCTGCGTGATGTTCATCGAGCAGAACTTTGGCCCACACATTGAGCAGAATTTCGCGTCCTTGTAGAAATCGTCGGGCAGCGTTTCGTCGTGCATCTTGCGAGCCGTTTCCGGGTCGAGCGAGAGATCGAATTGCTTGTTCCAGTCAAACAGAAAACGCGCGTAGGAAAGCGCATCGTCGCGGTCTCGTGCGCCGGGGCGATGCCGTGCAACGTCCGCTGCGTGCGCCGCGATCTTGTAAGCAATGACGCCCTGCTTCACGTCTTCAGCATTCGGCAAGCCGAGGTGTTCCTTCGGCGTGACGTAACAGAGCATCGCCGCGCCGTACATTCCGATCATCGCCGCGCCAATCGCGCTGGTGATGTGGTCGTAGCCCGGTGCGATGTCCGTGACGAGCGGACCCAGTGTGTAAAACGGGGCCTCGTGGCAAAGTTCGACTTCCTTCTTCACCTGTAGCTCGATCTGGTCCATTGGCACATGGCCGGGGCCTTCTATCATCACCTGCACATCGTGCTCCCAGGCTTTCTTTGTCAATTGGCCTAGGATTTTCAATTCGGAAAACTGGGCGTCGTCGCTTGCATCGGCAAGGCACCCGGGACGCAGCCCATCGCCAAGCGAAAAACTCACGTCGTGCTTTTTGAATATTTTGCAGATGTCTTCAAAGCGCTCGAAGAGAAAATTCTCTTTCTTATTGAAATTCATCCACTGCGCCATGATCGCGCCGCCGCGGCTCACGATGCCCGTGATCCGCTGCCGCACCATGGGGACGAATTCCGCCAGCACGCCCGCGTGGATGGTCATGTAGTCCACGCCCTGCTCGGCTTGCTCCTCAATCACTTCCAGCATTATTTCCGGCGTGAGATCTTCGGCGCGCTTCACGCGCGAGATGGCTTCGTAAATCGGCACGGTGCCGATTGGCACTGGCGAGGCCTCAATGATTGCTTTGCGGATTGTGGGGATGTCGCCACCGGTGCTCAGGTCCATCACGGTATCTGAACCGTAGTGAACGCTGTGATGCAATTTTTCCAGCTCGGCCGCGATTTCACTGGTGACCGCGGAATTTCCAATATTCGCGTTAATCTTGCACTTGAAGGCGACGCCGATTCCCATCGGCTCGAGCGATTTGTGATGAATGTTGGCGGGAATGATTGCGCGGCCGCGTGCCACTTCATCGCGCACGGTCTCGGGCGAAATCTTCTCGCGCTTGGCTACATACTCCATCTCTTCCGTGATCGCGCCCTGCCGCGCAAAATGCATTTGCGAAACATTGCGAGTGCCGTTGTTCCCCGCCGACGCGAGCCGCTTCTCAATCCATCCATCTCTCAATCCCATTCGGTCCCCCTGAAACACTTCGCCGCCGTGCGGCGATTTGGTGAAATGCAATTATGTCACCCGCACGCGGGCGCGGCAACCTCGCTCGAACCACTGCCTGTGGATTAAATCCCGTTGGGGGCCGTGGAAAACTCAATCGAATAAAATAGCTGTGCTAAGCCCAGGTGTATCAATAACTTAAAAATTGTTTCACGTGAAACAATTTTGGTCTTTGCCGCGTTTGACAACGATGTTTTCGGGTGGGGCTTCGCTTGCCAATCGTGGACGCGCGGGCGGCAGCCGTGCTAGCCTCCGTGCAAGGTTTTTCGACAAGAATCGGAGATAAAAGGAGAAATATTATGCAACACCCTTCGCGGTGGAGGATTGCTGGCGGGCATGCGGCAATTGCGGTAGCGCTGATGGCGATCGTCGGTGCGGTCGTGACAATTGGGGGCGTGAACTTGTATGCCCGGGGCCAAGGACAAAATCAGGCGCCGAAGCCGGTGGGGTCGAAGTCAGCTGAGATGCTTCAAATGTGGAACAGCGTTGGCAATAAATTGATTGGAATGGCCGCGGACTTCCCGGAGGACAAGTTCGACTTCAAAGTGCAGAAGGACCAGCGCACATTCGCTGAGAATCTGCTGCACGTCGCCGGGGTTGATTACATGTTGATGAGAGCGATCTCCGGTAGAAATATGGGGCCTGACCCCGGACAAGATCCCGAGAACCCGTCGCGCGCAAATTACAAGACAAAAGCGCAGGTCGTGGCATTCGTAAAGCAGGCCGTTGCGGACGGCGCCGCGCTGATCAAGGAACAGGGTGACGTGGGCCTCGACAAGACATCAAAATTCCCGTTCGCAAATATGATGGTGCACAACTCCTATAACTGGATGGAAGCGATCGAGCATAGCGGCGAGCACTATGGCCAATTAGTGGTCTACTACCGGGCGAATAACATGGTGCCGCCGGCTTCGCGGTAAGAGTAAACGCGGCGCGAAGGCATCAAACGCCGCGCAGCTGTACGATGGCGGATTCGGTTTTGCATTGAGGGTTGGAGGCGTAAGAACTAGCGCGAAGCGCCGGAAGCGGCGCCGGCCGAGCCATTCAGCAAGAGCGCGCGCAAGGCATCCGGCTCCGTGACCGGGGGCTGGCAAGTAGTTCCGGAACAAACGATTCCTTGTGCGATCCCCGCATTCAGATGTGGAAGCGTTTCCGCTAGCGCGGGTGCGAGCCAACCATTGGATTGTGTTTCCGGAGTGATGCGGAGCAACGCCTTTCCGAAGCGGAAGGTTTCCGCGGCAGCGCGTTCGAGCTTCTGCGCGGCAGGATCATCGGCGTTGCCGGTGACGACTACTTCAATTGTTCCCCGCGCGTGAAAAGCGACCGCCAGCGCGTAACTCCCGGCGAATAATCCATATTGAGGCGCGACGCCTGCGAATGCGCTCAAAGTTTCCTCGGCGCGCTCGCGATACATCGAGTTGCCGGTGAAACCATAGAGGCGATCCAGCACGATGTGCGGCAATCGCGTTGCCCGCGGGCGTGGGCGAATCCTGCAGCGGCTTGCGGCGCACATCGAGCCCGCCCATTGGCGGCGCATCCGCGGCGCGGTCAAAAAAACCGCCATTCTCCGCGTCCCAATGCTGCGCAAGAACGCGCGCGATGGCGCGCTCGGCCGCATCGAAACAGCGGCGGTCGAGCGTCGCTTCGTAAGCATCAAGCAGAGCTTGCGCGATGAAAACGTGGTCATCGAGAGTGCCGGGCAGCCACGCGCCGCCCGCGCGATGCGCGAGGCCGTGCTTGTCGTCCCACGCTTCCGCAAGGATGCGGTCAAGAGTTTTCAATGCGAAGGCGCGGCAATGTTCGCCGATTTCTCCGCCGAATGCGCGCGCAGCTTCGAGGTAGGCCGAAGCAAACATCCCGTTCCATCCTATGTAAATCGTCGTGTCCACGGCAGGAGTGGGGCGCTTCAGGCGCGCGGCAAGCATTTTTCGGGCGGCGCCATCGAGGATATCCGTTGTCTCTTTCTCGCTAATTCCAATTTGTGCGGCGATTTCCGCGGCGCCGCGCGCGATCCAGAGCACATTTTTCGCCGGGTTGTGATGCATCTCGCCGTTTGCTTCGACATCGAAGTGCAGCTCGGCGACGCGCGCTTCTTCGGGCGAAAGGACAGCGCGCAACTCCTCGAGCGTCCAGGTGAAATAGTCGCCGTCGTCGTCGAGCGAGAAATCGGCGTCCTGGCTGGCGTAGAAGCCGCCGCGCTGCTGATCGGAAAGCGTGTGGTTCACCCAGCCGATGATGTTTGTCGCGACATCGCGGAAAAACGGCTTCTGCGTGATCTGCCACGCGTGGACGAAATTCTTCAGCAATTCCGAATTGTCGTAGGACATTTTCTCGAAATGCGGCACGAAGCCAGCGCTCGTCCACCGAGTAACGGTGGAAACCGCCGGCAAGCTGGTCGTACACGCCGCCGCAAGCCATGTTGACGAGCGTGCGCTCGGAGATGTGCAAAAGCCGCTCTTCGTGCGTGGCCTGATGGCACTCGAGCAGCAAATCAATCGCCTGCGAGTGGGGGAATTTTGGCGCGCGGCCAAATCCGCCGAAGCGCGGGTCGAAAAGTTCGACTATCGCGCCCACCATGTGGCCCACGACGCCGGGATCGAATTCGCCGCGGGCGCCGGCGAATGATTCCGACTTGGAGACAGCTTCCGAAAGCCCCACGGCGGCGCGCTCGAGTTCCTCGCGTTTGTTTGCGTAGGCATCGGCGACGGCTTGCAGGATTCGCGGGAAACCGGGGCGGCCCATCGCGTCCATGGGAGGAAAATAGGTGCCGCCGAAAAATGGACGGCCGTCCGGCGTGAGGAAACCGGTGAGCGGCCAACCGCCCTGCCCGGAGACGGCGCTGACGGCAGACTGGTAGCGCGAATCCACGTCAGGCCTCTCGTCGCGATCTACTTTCACGGGAATGAAATACCGATTGATGAGCGCGGCGGTCTCCGCGTTCTCATAGCTCTCGCGGTCCATCACATGGCACCAGTGGCACCACACCGCGCCGATGTCGAGAAGAATGGGTTTGTTCTGCTCGCGCGCGGCGGCGAAAGCTTCTTCGCTCCATTCATACCATTCCACGGGCTGGTGCGCGGCAGAGCGCAGGTAAGGACTTGTGGATGCAGCAAGGCGGTGCGCCTTCGCGGCAGGTTGCTTCGGATTCTCTCCGGACAAGGTGGACCCTTTCGAGGTGGGCGCGCCTGCGGGCGCACGTCACACGCAACAATTTGTAATTATGGAAAAGCCGGGCGCTACTGAACCTGCGAACTCGGGCCGGGATCGCGCGGATCGATCGGCCTGCGTCCGGAGAAACCTTCATCCTGCCGGTGCCAATAGCGGATTCGATCCTCGCCCAGCCGCCAGCAAAGATAGACTTCCTGTCCGTCAATGCGCGCAGGAAAATCGAGCAGGCCGCTATCGAGGTCTTTCACCACACAGCCGGTGGCCTGGATCGTTTCCAGCGCATTGCGAACTTGTCCGACAAATTGATCATGTTCGCTGCGAAGCTCGGCCGCCACCGCGGTGTTGATCAGGATTCCGCCCATCACCATGATGCGGCTGACGATTCGCGCGAGCTTCTCGTCGGTATCAGCGAGCTTGCGCCGTGAGTCCATCGCTTCGAGCAACAGCGGCTCAATCTCACGGCGCGTGCTTTCCGCTTCCTTCAGCGTGAAGATGCGCTGCTCGTTTTCGGGGTTTCTGATCCTGGTCTGCCATTAAGGTTCGCCTGTTCCATTCTCGCTTGACTGGCCGTTTTTTTCCAGCAGGTTCATGGCGCGCGGCATCACTGCCCTGTTGGATGCGGCAGCGGCCCCGAGGGTCAATTCCCGCGAAGGGTTGTGATAGAGTTTCGGCCCAATGCGAATCTTTGTTCTGGGAGCAGGGGCGACCGGAGCTTTACTGGCTCAAATGCTGGCCCGCCAGGGCCATGAGGTTGTCTGCGGCGATAAGAATCCCGAGCGCGCCAAACACTTCCTTGGCAAACGCAGCGCGATTGAAGTCCGCGAGGTGAACGCGCGCAACCTGTGGGGCATCGTGAAGGCGGCGCGCGGAAGCCAGCTGATCGTGAACGCGTCGGCGGCCGTCTTCAACGAAATTGTCCTGCGGGCGGCGCTGCGCTTGCGCGCGCACTACGTTGACATGGCGAGCCACATGACGCGGAATCCGTTCAAGGCCGAGCAGCTTCGCTATGCGCGGCGATTTGAAAAGAAGCGCCGCACCGCGGTTATCAATGCAGGAGTCGCGCCGGGATTGACGAACCTTCTGGCACGCCGCGCCGCGGATTTGCTGGACCATGTCGAGGCGATCCACATCCGGCTTTACGAAAGCACCGACAGCGAGCACGCCGTCTCGCAATGGTCGGCGGCAGGTGCATTCGATGAGGCGATATCGCGTCCCCGCATTGTCCGCGGCGGCAAATTCCGGCTGGCGAAGCGATTCAGCGAAAAGGAAAAATTTCGCTTCCCGCAGCCTGTTGGCGAAGCGGGCGTTGTGCTCGCGGCGCAGGACGAAGTTGGCACGATTCCGTATTACATTCCGTTGAAGGAAATGGACGTGAAAATTGGCGGCAATGAATTCGACCGCCTGAGCCGCTGGTACCGCCAGGGAAAACTTTCCAAATCGCGCGGCATGGTGAAGGCCCGGTTTCCGCACACTGCGTCGCCGCGGCGCGTGGCGCGTCTTATCCGGCGCGGCGTTTTGCAGAACGCGCGGTTTGCGGCATCGGTGCTGGTCACGGGCATGAAAAAAGATCAGCCCATGCTCATCCGCTGGGATTGTCAATTCCCCACGCTCTATCAAATACAATTGTGGGGCCTCGCGGTCACACCAATCGCGTATGCGACCGCAACGATGGCCGCGCAGTTCATCCGCAGCTTCCCCAAGGATGAGTTCGGCGTATTCCCGCCCGAGGCGCTGCCAACAAAAACGCGCCAGGCGATCCTTGTTGGCGTGCGCTCGCGCGAAATCCGCATCACACAGAAGATCACGCGTTTGAAGAAGCGCGAAGATGAAGATCTTTTCTAGCTTTTTGGGAAGCAATTTCATGAATCTCCAGACCGACCACCTTGCCGGCTCCAGGGGTTAAAACCCCCAAGTTTATGAAGCCTTTCGGCGCGGCTGAAGCCGCGCCCTGATACGAGTCATCCCGGACTCGAATCATCAATGATATGGCCTGGAGTCGTATTTCATTGGTCGCACGGGTTGCAACTCCTAAGATTTTAGTTGACAAACGTTGGCGGGCGGGCGTAGCCTCCTAACTGTTTAGGAGGTACAGCGTGACACCCCGTAAAACCGACCAGCTTACTCCGCTCGAACTCGAAATCATGAACGTCCTGTGGGAGACGGGCGCCGCGAACGTGCAGACCGTGCAACGCCAGCTCGGCCGCGAACTTGCCTACACGACGGTCCAGACGATGCTGAACATTTTGCATCGCAAAGGGAAAGTGACCCGCGCGCTGAAAGACCGGGCCTATTTTTACAAACCCGCGGTGAGCCGCAGCCGGGTGATGCGGCAATCGTTGGGCGACATCGTCGAGCGGCTGTTCGGCGGCTCCGCGGAAAGCCTGGTGATGACGCTTGTGGATTCAAAACAGCTGACGCCGGCGCAGCTCGGAAGGCTGCGAAAACTGCTGAAGGAATCACAGGAGGATCGCGATGAGAATCATTAGCCAGGAATTGCTCACGCTGCTTTTCAATTCCCTTTGGCAGATCGCGTTAATTGCGGCGGTCGCGACGCTCTGCGCAAGGCTGCTGCGCCCCGCCAAGGCCGGGACGCGGCACCTGTTGTGGGTCGCGGCGCTTGTCGCGCCAGTGTGCCTGGCGGCCATCACTTTTTGGCTTGGCCCCAAGTACGACATCCTCAAACCTGGGCCGGCGACCCTGGTGGATTTCAGCCCTGGCATGCGAGCGAACGGATCGTCGATGATAATTTTCGGAGAAACACTTCAGCAGATTCCTTTGCCGGAGCATGAAAAGACGATTCCGATTGGACAAAGCGTGGCCTTTGCGCTCATTGAGGCGTATGCATTGCTCCTGCTGTTCCGCGCCATCCAGCTTTTGAAAGCATGGTTGAAGACGCGAGCGATTGTGCGCGGCGCGAACGAAGTTGAGCTGCCGGCTCACATCAGGGAAATAATTGACCGGTGTCTCGAAACGATCGGCATCACGAAAGTGCGCATCCTGTGGTCGCCAGTGATCGCCGTTCCGGTGACGATTGGAGCTTTGCGGCCCGTGGTGATCCTTCCCGAAAAGATGCTCGACGAAAAAGATACCGATCTTCTGACAACAGCGCTGGGCCATGAACTGGCTCACGTTCGCCGCCGCGATTACGCCCTCAATTTGGTTTACGAAATCGTGTACCTTCCGATTTCATTTCATCCCGCGGCGGCATGGGTCAAGCGCCGCATCCGCTTCACCCGCGAGCAGCGCTGCGACGAGCTGGTGACCGAGAAACTTCTTAATGCCGCGGCCTACGCCCGCTCGCTCGTGAAAATGGCGAGCTGGGCCGCGCCCGTCAATATTTCATCGCCGGTGATTTCCGTTGGCATCGCCGATGCAGGAAACCTGGAGGAACGCGTCATGTCCATACTTCGCAAGAAAAGAATCAGGACGGGCAAGAAGACTGTTTCGATTGCAGCCGCCTCCCTTCTTTTTGCGATTCCGTGCGTTGCCGCAGCGCCACACATTTTGCGGATTGGCATTCGTATGCCGCAGGCAAGCGTCACGCCGGTGCGCAGAATTGCTGCTCCGGCCAATTACTTGCCGGCCGGGATACCAAGCCGCGTGCAAGAAGTTGTCCAGCAAAACGAGCCGGCGAGGATTTCGCAGGAGGATCAGGAATACCCACATTGTATTTACTGCCCAAGACCGGAATATTCCGCGGATGCTCGCGAACAAAAGATCCAGGGCGAGGTTTCGGTGGAAGTAACGGTCAAGACGGATGGGAAGGCGTACGACATCAAGGTCACAAAATCGCTTTACCCGTCGCTCGACAAAAATGCTGTGGACGCAGTAAAGAATTGGAAATTTAAGCCGGCCGTGAAGGACGGCAAGCCAATCGAGCTACGAGTTCCCATTCAAGTGCAATTCCAACTCGACGGCGGCGCGGAAGATGAAGCGCGCGAAAAGCGCGAGTTGGATTTGCAGGCCGAAAAAGCGCGCGAGGACGCGCAGGGTGCGACGCTTGATGCTCAGGCGGCGGAGTTAAGGGCGCGCCGCGATAAAGAAGATATGGCCATTCTGGTGAATCAGGACCAAAAGCTGCGCGCCTTGCAACAGCAGATTCAGGACCTGGAGCGCACCAGAGACAGCGCGGCTGCGGCAAACGACGCAGAAGGGGTGCAGCGCGCGGAGGCGGAACTGGCGCAGATTCAAAACATGATGATGAATCAGAAGCGGGAAGAAGAGGTGCTTAAATCGAAAGAGATCAAGGACAAGGAAAAGATCCAGACTGACATCATGGAAGAAGGACAGACGGGCAGATTCGTGTATTACGGGCCCGAAGGAAAAGCACAGATCGCGGAATTCAAACAGGTTCAAACAGAACTTGCTGCGCGCGTGAAAATTCCGATGTCACAAGCCATTGAGGTCGCCACGAAAGGCCATCCGGGCACGGTGGTCAATTGCGAACTGCGCGGCGGAGCGGACAACCTCTTCTATGCGGTTACGATTGTGTATGGCGAGGAACAGCATAGGCAGGGCGTGACCGTGCTGGTCAGCGCGATTGATGGAAAGGTGTTAGCGGGAAGGGGCCGGTAGCCGCTCCGCCTAACATCTGGTCCAAGATCCGGTTCTTCAAAGCCAATTGTTAACCAGCGGTGCGCACAGCACTGAGAAGCAGCGGAACGCCGAGCTTGCCGGAATAATGCGGGCGGAATCGCGCGACATTGTAAAGGCTCGGGATATCCACTTTGCGCGGGCCGAGCTTTGGGTCCGGCAGAGGCGCGTGAGTGTATTTGCCGTCCTGCACGGCAATCAGCCGGCCGTGGATCCCCTCGCGGATGAGATCCATGGCCAGATTTGCAAAGGTCATCGCCACCATTTGGTCGAGCGCGTCCGCTTCCCCGCTGCGCAGATCGTAGGTGAGGTCGCTCGACATTGTCTCTTCGCCGGTACGTTCGTGGATTTCCTGGGCGAGCGCGTGGCCGATATCGATTTTCTTGCGATGGCCGTAGGCGTCGGCCTCGCCAAATTCACCGACATTTTCACCCTTCCAAACAGCTCCTTCGGAGGCGATGACGAAGGCGTAACGGCTGGGATTGTTACGCTTGTCCTCGGCGAGAATCTCGGTGAGCCGCGGTAGATCAAACACCAGCTCGGGCAGCACGCACCGCGCGGAAGTGACGTAGGCAGTGTAAAGCGCCGTAAATCCCGAATCGCGGCCGAAAATGCGGAACACGCCGATGCGCTCGTGCGAGCCGAGTGTTGTGCGCTGGCGAGTGATCAATTCCTTGGCGCGAGTGATCGCCGTTGAAAAGCCGATGCAGTATTCCGTTCCCTGAACATCGTTATCCATCGTCTTGGGGATGCCGAGAATCGGAACGCCCGCGCGCTCGAGGACCTGCGCGAAGCTCAGCGTGTCGTCGCCGCCGATGGCGATGAGGTAGTCAATTCCGAGAGCGGAGATATTCTGAAGCACCACCGGCGTCAAATCATATCTGCCTTCGCCGGACTCGAGTTTCTTGCGCTCGCCAGCGCCGATGTGAGCGGGCAGGCGCGCGGCACTGATCCGCTGCGGATTCGTGCGCGATGTGTGGAGCACGGTCCCGCCGGTGCGGTCTATCCCGCGCGTGTTGATGCGGTCGAGCGGCCGGATATATTCGGCGTCAAGCTCCGCGCCGGGACGCATGTGCGTGAGGCCTTCCCAGCCCCTGCGGATCCCGATGACTTCGTCACCCACTTCGGTCGCTTTATAAACGACGCTCTTAATGACGGGGTTCAGGCCCGGGACATCTCCGCCGCCGGTAAGGATTCCGATGCGCTTTTTGCGAGCCATGAGGAATATTTCGCGAGGTTCGGGTTCCAGATAAAAGTTTAGCACGCCGGGGCGCGCTTCGCTCGGGGAGGAGGAGGGGGCCGTGATGGCGCAGCAGTCGCGGAAAATTTCCTTAAAAGAGTCAACAGCAGCGGCTGATGCGCGAATAGCGGCGGCGGAGGGAGTCAAGATAAAAATCGGCGCGGGAGAGCGGCGTGGAAGAGGCGCCGGTTGGCGTGGCGCCGAAAGCTGATTCGCCGCGTGGATTGAAACTGCGGAGATAGTTCTCATACGCGGCATCGCCGAAAATTTGGCGCACTGCCCACCACACTTGCGCAGCCGCGCGGATTGCTTTGACAAAGATATCTTGAGTAAATCGCGGCATCAGTCTCCCTCCGCCCATCGCGTTTCTACGAATGGCGCTTCGTGCAACACTGGCGCCACTGTACCGCGCCAAATCCGAACCCATTCGTAGAGCGCCTCCGCCACCAGCGCCAGCACCATCAGCGCGAGGGTGGCTGTGACGGCAGCGTCGAGGCGCTGATTGAAAATGAGGCGCGAGGTCTCGGCGATCTTCGCCGCGGGAATCGCGCCGCTGGAGATTTGCGCGGCCATCTGGCGCGCCGCGGACAAGAAGCCGAGGCGCGGGTCGGCGCCGAAGATTTTTTCGAAGCTGGCTGTCATTGTGACGGTGACGAGTGCCGCCGCGGGGACAAGCGTGACCCAAAGATAGCGCCGCTTGCCCATCTTCAGGAGGATCGTCGTGGCCACGACCAGTGCGACCGCCGCAAGCAACTGGTTCGCGATGCCGAAGAGCGGCCACAGCGAATTGATTCCGCCGAGCGGGTCAAGGACGCCCTGATAGAGAAAGTAGCCCCACGCGGCGACGATTAGCGCGCTTGAAAATAAAATGCTCGGATACCAGCCCGCGCGGCCGAGCGGTTTGCTGACGTGCCCGAGCAAGTCCTGCACCATGAATCGGCCGACGCGCGTGCCGGCGTCAAGCACCGTCAGAATAAAAAGCGCCTCGAACATGATTGCGAAGTGATACCACAGCGCCATCAGCCGTGGGCCGCCGATGGTATGGCTGAAAATTTGCGCCATGCCCACGGCGAGCGACGGTGCGCCGCCCGCGCGGTTTAGCAGCGTCTGCTCGCCGACCATGTGCGCGAGGTCCGTCATCGTTTGCGGCGCGAGCGGAAAGCCCCAGCCGGAGATCGTCTGCGCGGCGGACTGCACCGTCGCGCCAACAATTGCGGGCGGGCTGTTCATCGCGAAATAGACGCCGGGCTGCAGCGAGCACGCGGCGACCATCGCCATCACACCGACAAATGACTCCATCAGCATCGCGCCATAACCCACGAGGCGCGCGTTCGTTTCACGCATGATCATTTTTGGCGTAGTGCCGGAAGCGACGAGCGAATGGAAGCCGCTTACCGCGCCGCACGCAATTGTGATGAAGCAGAACGGAAATATTTTTCCGGCAAAGACGGGCCCGGTGCCGTCCGTGAACCGCGTGAGGGCGGGCATCTGAATCACCGGACGCACGAGGCAGGATGCCGCCGGCGAGCGCCCATATCGCGCCAACTTTGATGAATGCGCTGAGATAATCGCGCGGCGCGAGCAGCAGCCACACCGGCAGCGATGATGCCGCAAATCCATACACGATGAGCGCAATGGCGAGCGAGGGCGCGCCGAGCGAAAATACATTGGCCCACGATGGCGACGCCGCCACCCATTGTCCTCCAACAACATCCAGCGCGATCAGTGCAACGCCAATCGCCGAGGCTTCGAGCACGCGGCCCGGGCGCAAGTAGCGCAAATACACGCCCATCAGCATTGCGATGGGGACCGTCATCGCGAGCGTGAACATTCCCCACGGCGAAGCCTTCAGCGCATTCACCACCACGAGACCAACCACGGCAAGCAATATGATCATGATTGCGAGCACCGCAATTTGCGCGATGAACCCGCCGCGCCGGCCGACCTCTTCGCGCGCCATCTGGCCGAGCGATTTGCCGTTGCGCCGGATCGAGCAGAACAATATGACGAAGTCCTGCACGCAGCCGCCAAGCACCGCGCCAACAATCAGCCATAATGTACCGGGCAGGTAACCGAATTGAGCCGCGAGTGTCGGGCCCACGAGGGGGCCCGGGCCGGCAATCGCTGCAAAGTGGTGCCCGAGCAGCACCCATTTATTTGTGGGAACAAAATCGCGGCCATCATCGAGGCGCTCTGCCGGAGTGGCGCGCCGCGGGTCGAGCGCAAGAACTTTTGCGGCGATGAATGAGGAATAGAAACGGTAGGCGACGAGAAATGTGCAGGCCGCGGCAACGATGAACCACGTCGCGTTGATCGGCTCACCGCGCTCAAACGCGATAGCGCCAAGCCCCGCGGCGCCCGCCAGCGCAACCGCGGCCCACAACAGAACCCTGAGAAATTTCACTTAGTGCGTGTAACTCGAATTGATGAAATTGTCCACGTCTTTGTGCAGCTTGGCGTGCGCCTTTTCATCAACATAAACCATGTGTCCGGATTCGTAGTACGAGAAGCTGATGTTCTTGCGGATCGAGGGCTCGAGCCCCATATGATCCACGGTGTACTCGATGCCGTGGAATACCGTCGCGACGTCGTAATAGCCGCAGACAACCAGCACCTTCAGGTAGGTCTCCTGCGTCATTGCGGCGCGCAACGTTTCCGCCACGCCGTTGTAACCGTTTTCGTCCCACGGGCGGACATTTCCGCTGACGGCGTAATACATGTCGCTATCCCACTTCAAATCGCGGCGGACATAATCCTGAAACGCCGCGGTGTACGCGCCTTCATACGACGCCTCGCTCGGATCGTAAGAGCTGCGCTCGCCCGCGGCGTCAGCGTCCATGCCCTCGAAACGCGAATCGAGGCGGCCAACGGTCATGCGCTTGTTGCGCTCGAGTTCCTTAAACCAGCGGCCGTCATTAATCCGCAGATTCGTTTCTTCGATATATTTCGGCGAAAGTCCGGTGAACCGCGCCAGATCGGCGACAACTTTTTGCTTTTCAGCGCCGGTCAACTGGTCGCCCTTCATCAGCGCCGCCGCGTATTCGCCATCGGCGAATTCGCGCGCCATCTGAGCCACCTGCTCGACGGTCCTGCTCTGCATGTCGGTGGGCAACAGCTTGTGATACCACGCGGTCGTCGCATAGGTCGGCAGGAAGCTCACCGGCGGCAAATCATTGCCCGGGCCGAATTCCAGCGAATCAAAATTCATCACCGCGGAGACGAGCACGATGCCGTTGAGGTACATCTCGTGGCGCCGCATGAGCGTGCCGGCAAGCTGTGCCGAGCGCGTGGTGCCATAGCTTTCCCCAATCAAAAATTTCGGCGAATCCCACCGCTGGTTGCGCGTGATGTATTGGTAGATGAAATCCGCAAAGTAATTCGCGTCTTCATTCAGGCCGTGGAAAAGGGCGGGACTTTCGCCCGGCTCCGGACGGCTGTAGCCGGTCGAGACGGCGTCAATGAATACGATGTCGGTCGCGTCGAGAAATGAATCGTCGTTGTCGGCCATCGAATAGGGTGCGGGCATCCCATGACCATCGGGCGTGAGCACCACGCGCCGCGGCCCGAATCCCAGATGCACGAATAGCGACGCGGAGCCGGGGCCGCCGTTATACGAAAACGCGATCGGCCGCTTGCTCATGTCGTCCACGCCGTCTTTGGTGTAGGCGACGAAAAAGAAAGTCGTCATCGGATCGCCCGCATCATTCTTAATGACGTAGGTAGCGGCCGTCGCCGTGTAAGCGATGTCCGCGCCGCCAATCTTGGCGGTGTGATGCGTCACCGAACTCTTTTCCTGGACCACCGGCTGGCGCGGTTGCTCCGCGGCTCCGGTTGTTCCTGTCTGCTGTGTCTGGGTTCCGCGCCCACGGCCCTGCTGTGCGGCCTGGTCGGTGTTGTCCCCGCCTCGACGGCCTTGCGCCCAAGCGCCACTCGCAGCTAGCGCGACCGCCAATCCTGCAATCATTGCGCGATTCATTTTCATCACTCTCCGTTTCCTCTCGCTCCCAAATGATAAGTTGTTGAACGATGTCATTTAATGCGTCGAGCTGCCGCGGATGAAATCGTCCACGTCCTTATGCAGCTTGGCGTGGGCTTTCTCATCGATGTAAACCATGTGTCCGGATTCGTAGTAGGCGAAACTGATGTTCTTCCGGATCGGCGGCTCGAGGCCCATGTGGTCCACGGTGTACTCAATTCCGAAAAACGGCGTAGCAAAATCGTAGTAGCCGCAGACGACCAGCACTTTCAAGAACGATTGCCGCGTCATCGCTCCGCGCAATGTTTCCGCGACAAGCGAATTCCCGGTCTGGTCCCACGGCTGCACCTGCGCCGTCACCGTGTAATACATGTCCGTATCCCACTTCAGCTCGCGGCGAATGTAATCCTGAAATGTGGCGACCCACGCCCCCTCATACGAGGCTTCGCTTGGATCGTATTCTTCGCGCTCGCCCGCGGCGTCGGCGTCCATCCCTTCAAAGCGGGAATCCAGGCGGCCGACGGTGAGGCGCTTGTCACGTTCGACTTCCTTGAACCAGCGCTGCGAACTGATGCGCAGGTTGCAATCGTCGATAAATTTTGGCGAAAGCCCGGTGAACCGCGCGATTTGCGCGATCACTTTTTGCCGATCCGCCGCCGAAAGCTTGTCACCCTTCATCAAAGCGGCGTGGTATTCGCCCTTCGCGAAATCGCGCGCCTGTTGCACCACTTGATCCACAGTCTCCTTCTGCAGATCGGGCGGCAGCAAATGGTGATACCACGCCGTCGCGGCATATCCGGGGAATGGGAAGATTGCGCGCGCATCCGGATCGGCTGCCGCAAATGCTACGGTGGAAACCAGCACGATTCCGTTCAAATAGATTTCGTGCCGGCGCTCAAGCACTCCGGAGAGTTCCGCCGAACGCGTAGTCCCGTAACTTTCTCCGATCAAATACTTGGGCGATGCCCACCGCTGGTTGCGCGTGATGTATTGATAGATGAAATCGGAAAACCAATTAGCGTCTTCGATGACGCCGTGAAACTGCGCGGGGTTCTCGCCCGGCGCCGGGCGGCTGTACCCCGTCGAGATCGCGTCCACGAAGACGAGGTCCGTCGCATCGAGGAAAGACTCCTGATTATCCACCGTCGAGTAAGGCGCGGGCGAACCGTGGCCGTCAGCGCTCACGACAGTGCGCTTCGGCCCGAAGCCCATGTGCACGAAGCACGAAGCCGATCCCGGCCCGCCGTTGTAGGAAAACGCTACAGGCCGCTTCGCGATGTCGTCCACGCCGTCCTTTGTGTACGCCACATAAAACATCGTCGCTTTCGGCGTGCCGCTGTCGTCTTTCAGGACGTACGTGCCAGCCGTCGCCGTGTAATCAATCTTCTGCCCGCCGATATTCGCGCTGTGATGTGTCACGGAAGTTCTCTCTTCCGGAGCGGGCGTGGGCCGCGCGTTCTGCGCGCCGGGCGCGGGCGTCTGGGCCGCTCCCTGCTGCCCGCCTCCGCCGCCGCGGCGTCCCTGCGCAAATGCATACGGAGCAGCAACCGCGGCGGCCAACGCCATCGCGAGACTTCCGAAAACGATTCGCTTTATGTCCATGAGCCTTCTATCTCCCCTCTTCTACTTTGAAGACACAGCCGGGAATCTACACCGATTCGCAGCTGCTTTGAAAAATATTTTGGGATCCCCGGCAATCGTATGCTGAGACGCCCGCTTCGCTGCGCGAGTTTCATACAAGATGAAATTTAGCGGGGCGCGGCTACTATCAAGCGTCGTAGCTTCGCGCTACGGCTTCCACTTTGGTGAAGACGCAAACGCGCAGAGCGGCGCCAAATCGCGGAATACTCGCGTCAAATCCGCGATGAATGCCGGTTTCACCGCAGCGGGGGGGCTCGCTTTTTTCCGCACAATCCACGCGCGAATCTTCATCCATTCTTCCGGCGATTCCGGCCAGCCCTCATGTTTCGTCCATTCGCCTTTTTCCATCGCGTGCCAGTAGCTTTCGTATTTTCGGCCCAGCCGCTTCTTCTGCTTTGTAATCCACGACGGGTGCGCGAGCGCGCGCTGCACTCCAAATCGCGCGAAGAGAGACTTTTTGTGATCCGACCCGGCATAAATACGGAACCCCGCCGTGACCGTATCGGGATTGATTCCGACATAAAGCTCTCCGCACTCGCCCTCCGCGGAGTTCGGCAGCTTCAAATACATCCGCGTGTGATAGGGCGTCTTGTCCTTGGCGAACCGAATATCGCGATTGATGCGTGAAAAATTTGTGTTGGTCTTCCCGGTGATCACGAACCCGCCGTTGAGCTTCAACACGCCCGGCGTCAATTCCTCGAGCAACCCGCGCATCGCCTCGACCACGTGCTCCTGGTAGCGCTCGCGGTTCGCATCCATCCACTCCTTTTCATTGTGCTTTGTGAGATCCTTGAAAAAGCGGAACGTCTCCTTCGTGATTCCCTTCCTTCGCCCAATCCCGGAATTCATGCAATCCCCCCTTGCGCCTTTTCGCGCCGACATCTTACTATTGGCCACCGCAAATCTGGTTTTTTGATGTTTTGCAGGCTGGGCCGCACTCAGCTTTCGCAGCAGTCGGAGATTCAAAGGAGAAATTGCTCATGCGCAATCGGACACGCAGCATCGGAACTCCATTGGGGCTCGCAACAGGACTCGCCATCGTCATCGCATGCGTGCTGCCCGTGTTTTCCGCGCCGCAAGACGCCGCCCAAAATCCCCCAGCGAAGCCCACCGGCACCGCGGCCATGCCCTGGACGCCCGAAGACATCATCAACGCGGAAACCGCCGCCGGCTTCCGCATCTCTCCCGACGGGAAATGGGTCGTCTGGTCAAAGAGCATCACGAATAAGGAGAAAGACGGTCGCGTTTACAATCTCTTTCTTTCCAGCCTGACCGAGAAAAAGGAAGTACAGCTCACGCGGGGCACGGATACAAACGCCGTGCCGCAATGGTCGCCCAAAGGCGACCTGATCGCTTTCACGAGCACGAAGCCGCTGCCCGACGCCAAGCCCGGGATGTCCCACTCGCAGATCTGGCTGATGAACCCGTTTGGCGGCGAACCATGGCCGCTCACAACATCTGAACGTGGAATCCTGGGGTTCGATTGGATCACTGACGACGTAATCATTTTCACCGCGGAAGAAGACGCCACTCTTTATGAAAAGGAGACCGAGCAACGGAAAGATGACTCGCGCGTGGTTGACGACGAAACCCACGCCCCGCCCGTGCGGCTCTACAAGCTTTCCGTCAAGGACAAGAAGGTCACGCGCCTCACCGAAAACAACGACCGCATTCAATCCTGGGCTGTCACGAAAGACCTCTCGCACGCGATAACAGTGCACAGCCGCGAGTTGAGTTATGCCTGGGACCAGAAGGTCGCCCCTGCTACCTTTGTGTGGGATCTCCGCACCGGCCAAAGCAAACAGATATTCACTGACGGAAAAATTCGCCCCTCCGGAGTGGACTCTACACTCGACGGAACCGGCTTCTATATGACGGCGCCGTACTCCTCGGACCCGCGCTTCTACACCGCCACCATCGAATTGCTTTATTTCTATGACCTCGCCGCAGGCGAAGCCCACAAAGTGGATATTGATTGGGAAAACGGCCTGGCTGGCGGCGTTGATGTAACGCCCGACGGCTTCGTTACCTTTCTAGCGGCGGGCACGAAGCGCGCCCCCGCGCGTTACACCGTGAGCGGCACCGGCACTTCGCGCAAATGGACCCGCGCGATGATCGACGGCGATCACGCCAACAACATCGGCGGCCTTAGCATCAGCGAAGACGGGAAACGCGTCGTTTACAACTATTCCACGCCCAGCATCCCGGCCCAGTGGTACGGCGCCGCGCTGGACGGCACGCACCTTACCAGCCCGATGCAGATTACAACTCTCAATCCATCGTTCGCCAAAAAGGAAATCGCCAAATCCGAAGTCGTCCACTGGAAAGGCGCGAATGATGATGACGTGGACGGCATTCTTTTCTACCCGCTGCATTATGAAGCCGGCAAAAAATATCCGCTCGTTCTCGGCATTCATGGCGGCCCCGCCGGCACCGATCTCGACCTCTGGTCGGAAAGCTGGACGTATCCCACACAGCTTTACACCGAGCGCGGCGCGTTTGTTCTCAAGGTCAATTATCACGGCAGCAGCAATCATGGCCTGAAATTTGTTGAGTCCATCTGCTGCGGCCATTACTACGATCTCGAAATTCCGGATATCGAAAAGGGCGTCGACGCTCTGATCCAGCAGGGCAAAGTAGATCCTGATCGCATCGGCACCGCCGGCTGGTCCAACGGCTCGATTCTCAGCATCGAACTCACCATCGCGAATCCCGCCCGTTACAAAGCCGCGATGTGCGGGGCGGGTGACGTCGAATGGATCAGCGATTGGGCCAACGTGGATTTCGGCGAATCCTTCGACTCCTACTATTTCGGCAAGTCGCCGCTCGAAGATCCCGAACTCTACATCAAGAAATCACCAATCTTTCAGATGGACAAAGTCCGCACGCCCACGCTGATTTTCTTCGGCACCAATGACCGCCAGGTGCCCACCGAAGAGGGTTGGACGCACTACCGCACTCTTTACACCATCAACAAAGCGCCGGTGCGGTTCATTCTCTTCCCCGGCGAAGCTCACGGGCCGGCCAAACTCACTCACCAGCTCCGCAAGGTGAATGAAGAGATGGCCTGGATGGATCGCTACCTTTTCAAAACAGAGAAGCCGGAAAACGAAGCCTTCAAAAAGGATTCTCCCCTCGGCGAGGCACTGCGGCGGCGGGATATCGCGCGAGATGGCGCCAGATACGGCAATCTGATCAAACTCGCGGGCGCCACGCCTCTGCTCACTCCGGAAGTGGTGAGGCGCGGCAATCTTGAAATCGGCCGCTTTGAAGTCACGCGCGCACAATACGCCGCATTTGATCACTCTTATAAGATCGATCCCGGCACGGAAAACTATCCAGCCAACGGCATCACTTTTGAACGAGCAAAAGCTTTCGCCGCCTGGCTCTCCACTATCACGCATGAACAATGGCGAATCCCCAACGAAGACGAAGTCGCCTCGCTCTACAAAAGCAGCAGCGGCGAAAACACGCTCGATTATTGGGCCGGTTACTCTCCCAATCCCGATGACGCAGCCCGCCTGATGAAGGAAATCGCTGAGTTGCCCGGCGACGCGCCCCTGCTTCGCGAAGTCGGCAGCTTTCGCGGCCAGGGCGATAAGGATGAGGAGCTCATCTTCGATCTCGGCGGAAATGTTGCTGAATGGGTGGTTGCCGCCGACGGCACTGGCAAGACCCTGGGCGGCAGCGCCGACCGCCCCGCGGACAATAAAACCGCTTATCAACCGGCTTCATTGGAGTATAGTGGCCTCCGGGTGGTCCGCGGGTTCCCGCAACCAAAAAAGTGAAATTGGACTTTATGATTCGGCGCAGAGTACCGCACGGAATCGTGCTTGCGGCAGTGTTTGCCCTTTGCGCGATCGCGCCCGCTCAAGCGCCGCAAAAGCTGCAGCAACCCCAGCAGACCTGCCCCGCCGAATTACGCGAAGAGGCGCAGATCGACACCGAAGTTACCTGGATTCACATTTGCCGTGAGGCCCCGGCAAATCCAAACGCGGCTCCCGCTGCGGGTCAACCCCCAGGCGCGCCCGCGGGCCCCTGGTCCATCAACATCCTTGAGGTTGCGCGCCACCGCCGCAGTCTGATCGTGCGCTCGCGCGTCGGCGTGGACCAGACGACAGGGCGTCTCGCGCGAGTCCCGCTCACGGAACTGGCTTCGCAAGCCAAGGCGGAAGGTGAAAACGTTCTCGCCGCCATCAACGGGGATTACGACATGGCCGACCCCAATCTCGGCCTTCCCAGTGGGTTCGCAGTCAGCAACGGAAGGATATGGAGTGCCGGCGGCCCTCCCCGTCCAGCAATGGGAATCCTCGATTGGGGCACCCCGGTCATTGGCGTCCCCAATTACACTCTCAGGTTGCACATTAAAGATAAGTTCCTACCGATTGATACGCTCAATAAACCGATGGGGTTTTCCAAAGGACACAACCTGCGGGCCTATACGCGCGGCTTTGGCACCGAGGTGAAAGCGCCGAAGCCGTTCCGCGCAATTGTCCTATCGCAACTAAGCCCCGGCATTCCCATTCAGATTTATGGCGGTCTTCGCGGCGTGATTACGGAAATTCGCCACACCGCCGAAGTTCAGGCCATTCCGAAAGATTCGGTCCTGATCGCTGAGCCGCCTGACATGCCTGATTCCAAGAGTGTCTTCAAGTTGTTCAAGGTGGGCCAACCCGCGATCCTTTGGACTGCCACTCTTCTTGGTGGCCGCGCGGAGATTCACGAAGCGATTGGCGGCCTTCCCACGCTCGTTTCGGACGGAAAAATCTCCATCGGAGGAGGGAGCGAACCGGGAGAATACCTCAACGCGCGATACCCGCGCACCGCCGTCTGTTATACGCCCGAGAAAATTATATTTGCCGTCGTGGACGGCCGCCAGCCGAAGCTCAGTGTTGGAATGACCATGCAGGAGCTCGCCGGCTTCATGGTTTCCCTCGGTTGCATCGAAGCGATAAATCTCGATGGCGGTAGTTCAACGGAAATGGCTGTCGCACTGCCTCCCGATGCCGCCCGCTCCTCAATCCTTCCCGCCGCGCCGAATTCCGGTCTGACAATTGTGAACTCCCCCTCCGACGGCTACGAGCGTGGCCGTCCGAACGCCCTGCTCGTCGTAAGAGAGCATTAGCCCCTACTACATACTCGCGATCACTTAAGAGATGACAACGTGCGAGCGATGTTAAGCTTGTTGTATGCGCCTCGTTTCCGGCTTTCAATTTCAATCAAGCAGACGCCGCGTGAAAATGTACTTGCTCGGGATTTGCTCGCTTCTCGCGTTCGCGAGGCCTGTGCTTGGCCAGGACTTTAAATGGACTCCATTCAAAGAACCCGAACTCAAGTTTGCCGTCCTCTTTCCCGCTGATCCCGTGAAGAATGATCCACAGGTCACGAAGAGAGATGACGGTTCCGTGGAATCCACAGGCTATCTGTTTACAGCGGGAACGCAGGGCGTTTACCTGGCGCTTGCCGGCGCCACCGATTACAACTTCACTGTGGATGCTGAGAAAGAGCTGGCCGCCGACCGCGACAATTTTGTCAAGGCGCTGAATTTGACGGCTATCGACAGCCATCGCTACGATTTCCAGGCGGGCGATGAAAAACTTCCCGCGCTCGCCTTCAGCATGAATGGCGAAACAACCGCTGGAAAAGCCATTGTCGTGGTTCGCGGAAACCGCGCTTACATGGCCGTGTTCCTATATAAAAAAGGAGCACAGGATTATTCCGCGGCCGTGGACAAATTCCTCGAATCCTTTGAGGTCACGAAGTAACCGCGCGAGTTAACCCGACTGGAATACTTAGTGGCAGCCGCACGTTTGCGGCGATTCTATTTCTCAACTTCAAAAAACAACTGCCCGCGGCGAACCGCGGGCAGTTGGAGGATATCGCTGCTATTTGAATGCGCTCGTCAGTCTCCGGCAACCGGCTCGGCAACTTCCGGCTTTGCTGCGCCCTTGCCGTTGCCATTCGAATGGCCATTTCCGTTGAGGTTGACCACCGGAGCCGAATGGCCCGCGGGCGTCGCTCTCTTAATCTGATCCACGGATCCAATCGTCACAACCGTCGGCGCGGGCTTCTTCAGCACCATCTCTTCATAAATCTGCCGCACCTTAGCCGCTTCCTGCTGCGCCTGCTTGCGGCGCATACGATCTTCTTCGGCCGCGGTCTCCGGGACGTTGTCTGCATCCTTCACACGCACGCGCGCGGCGTCGTGCTCGTCAATCACGAGTGAGTGCTCGTACGTCCCGAGGTTGACCTTCTTGCCCGCGGCGTAAATCTCGTGTTTGCCGTGTTCCTTGTACCACTGCGCGACAGTCGCGTTCTTGTACATGTTCTCGATAATCTTCCGCCAGCCGATGCCCGTGTTGTACGCGCAGAACGAAATCTCGCCCTGCTGCGTTGCGTACGGGATGATGCACATCTCGGTGCGGCGGAAATCATAGTTGAAGAGATCCTGGAACCACATCCCCGCGATGAACAGGAAGTTCCATGGGTCCTGGCGGCGCTTCATGGCGTCGTCAAACGTTCGGTCCGGGCTCGAATCGCCGTACTTTTTCTTGTGGTCCTTCGAAAGACCCCATGACTTGTCAAACTTCTTCCACAGGTCAATCAGCGCCAGGCTCTTCGGCCCCTGGAACGGCTTGTAACTCTTCAGCAGCGCGAGGCCCATCATCGTCTTGGACCAGCCCTTGCCGCGGTTCCGGTCCGTAATGTATGTAATGTCCTTCACGAGCTGCGGCACATCCAGGAAACGCGGCACCGGCGCCCATTCCTTCGTGTCCTTGTTGATCATCACCGCTGTGCCTACGCCGCAATTCGGGTGGCATCCGCAGGAAACCGTGCCCCACTGCGCTTCCGGCCCGTGCATCAGGTCGGCGAAACCTGAAAACACGCTGATTAGTGAAATCGGGAACCAGTCGCGCGTCGGCTCAACCTTGCCCACCTGCTTGCTTACATCCTGCGCGAGGTGAGAAAGGGTGTAGCGCTGCTTTAGGCGGCGCTCCGGCGTGATGTCTTCGTCGCGTCCCGTGAACGAAACCGGCTGGAACGCCACGAACGCGATTTTCTTCGGGTTTTCCATGGCGAACTTGACGATCGCGCCCACCTGGTCATTGTTCACGCTGTTGACGATCGTCACCACCAGAATGATTTCGATGCCCGCCTCGTGCATGTTCTCAATGGCGCGCAACTTCACATCGAACAGGTTCCCGACTTGCCGGTGGCTGTTCGCGTCGTTGCCGATGCCGTCGAATTGCAGATACGCATACCGCAGCCCCGCTTCGAAGGCCATCCGCGAAAATTCCTTGCTCTTGGCGAATTCAATTCCGTTCGTCGCCGCCTGTACGCTGTTGTATCCGAGCTTCCTTGCGTACTTCACCGCATCGAGGAAGTTGGGGTGCATCGTTGGCTCGCCGCCCGAGAATTGCACGGACATCTGCCGCTTCGGCTTAATTCGAATGGCGTTGCCCAGGATTTCCTGGATCTCTTCCCAACCCAATTCGTGGACGTAACCCACCTGGTTCGCATCCATGAAACAGGGGTCACACATCATGTTGCAGCGGTTGGTCAGGTCAACGGTCAGGACGGAGCCGCGGCCGTAGCGCACCGTGCTCGAGCCATGCTTGTGAAGGTCTTCGTCGTTGTGGGCGGGAATATCGCGCCCGGGGAAATTCTTTTCAATCCAACCGAGGAACTTTTCGTCAATTGCCATCAGGTCTTCATACTTCCCGTGGATGGGGCATTCCTTAATCATCCACACCTGGCCATCACGCTTGATAATCTGCGCCTTGATCTCGCCGACCTTCTCGCTCATCAGGTCGCGCCAATCCTTGTCACCTTTGAAGATGGACTCCCGCGCATCCTTCACGCAGCCCGGACAAAGAGAGTCCGTCTGCCGCGGCCACCCGAGAGTCGGCTTCGTCTTTTCCCAGGACTTCAGCAGCGGCTTCTCCGACCAATTCGGCGTGAACGATGGGTTCGCCTTATCGCCAGAGAAGAACTTAATGGTCCTAAATGCCGCTCCAGCCGTCTTTGCCGCCAAAAGGTCCCCAAACTTCAGCGCATTCGTCCCGAATCTGCGGGGCATGTCGAGTCCTCACTTTCAATGTGAACTTCAAAATCTCTGGCTATGTTCCAAAATCGGAATTCTCGGAAAGACCCATCCCCCTCATTGCAGTCCAGACACCTTGTTCCCGCAAAAAAGCTTATATACTCCCGGGCGGGCTGTCCAGCTAAGTCTTTCCCCCGCTATAGCTTCCACCGTATTGGACCCCCCGTCCAGTCAGATACGTCGAGCGGGCAAAATGGGGGTCTGAATGGCATCCTGAGGCAGTTAATGGCGGTATCCGGCGTCAAATAATCCCAAAAATGGGAGTTACCCTTAGGCCGCAGAGCCCTCGGAATCCGGTCTCAAAGGAGGGATCAATTGTTGGTGGCTGGCCGCAGGACGGCTATCGCAAAGTGGGCCACAAGGGGTGCCTCATCGTCCAATTGGATCCACCGGACCGCGCAGTGTTCCTTCAGGTATTTTGACACTTGAGCTTCCGTGATTCCCAGATGCTCTGCCAGCTTCCCGCGGATGTTCTCACCATCGCGCGTCCGGCCTGTCTTCACAATGTTGCCGATTCCTATCCGCAGCGTTTGGCAGGCCTCCACATAATAGACTTCATGGAGGTCTGAATCAGACAGGACGAAAACTCCCGGCCCTGCCGGAGCTTGATCGGCGTTTTCCAACGATTCCGGCAATGCCGAAAGCAATCGCCGGATCTTCGATTCCAATTGCGCAAGCCTGGAGGCCAGAGCCGGTTCGCCACCTGTATGCCGCCGCGATTGCCACGCAGCCGGCCCGACTCCGCCAACGACATGTGGTTCTTCCTCCGGCTCCGGGCCGCGTTTTCGCGACGCCGGTGGAGCTGCGAGTGGCGCCGCGGCTCGTCGAACGGGTTGGCGGGCCGGAGGACTCGCTGCTTGCCCTCCCTGAACAGCTCTTGGCGCGCTTGCTCTCGCCGCGGAGGGTGCTGCATCGCCCTTCTTCCGCCGTCCGCGGCCGCCTCTGCGTCCGCGTCGCCGTTTCTTCTTCCCCAATTCGCCGGAGGCTGCTTCGCCGGCCATGGCATTCAAACTCGCGCTCTCGTTGCTCTCCGGCATTCGGGGGTCTGCCGCTTCCGCTGTATCTTCGGAATCGGGAGCCGCCGCTGCTTCGGAAAATTCATTTGGCGGCTCGGCTTCCCCGCCGATGACGCCTTTTGAATCGGACATTCTGTGCATGGGTGCTTCCGCCTCAGCTTCCACCGCCGCCAATGGCACTTCCACTCCAAGCCGCGCCAGCGCCTGCTCTGCCTTCAGCTTCCACTGAGCGCGCCGGAACCTCTGCGCCGCGGCCTGATACCACTGTGCGGCGTCCGCGTGGCTCCCGGCCTTCTCATGGAACTGCGCGAGCTCAAACGCGACCATCGCGTCATTCGTGGTTTGGTAAAGTGCCGCAAGCTCCGCCGCGGGATCTTTGCTCGTTCTAGCTTTGCGGATTCTTCCCTGGATGTGTCGCCAGTCTGGCATGTTCAAGCATTCTATCAGTGCCGCGCTCTGCGAGCCAATCTGCACAAGGCTTTTCCATGGCCGCACCGTTCCGCCGACCTGCCCAACCACCCCCTCGTTGAACCATCAGTGCCCCTTGGCAACTCTGCCCTTCCGCTTCGCATCTCCCAGGTGAGCAATCGCCGATAAAGTTGTACTCTCTACCGGAGAAAATATGGCGCTCCTCCCCAGCATTCGGTTTTCACTCCGAATCCTCCGCAAGCACGCGAAGCTCGCCTGCATCGCCGTTTTTTCCCTCGCCATCGGCATGGCCTCTGCGTCCGTCGGCCTCAGCACGTACAACGCGATGCTTGTCCGCCCTCCCGCCGTCCCAAATCCGGGTCGCTTGCTCACAATTTATTCCGTCGAACCGGATGCGCCCTTCAACACGTTTTCCTACCCGGATTTCCTTTTTTACCGCGACAACAATCAAGTTTTTTCCGGACTCTGCGCGATTCCTTTCTCCATAAGCATGCAGACGATCACTTTCGAAAAGCGGGCAAGACAAGGCCTGACGAACGCGGTGTCGGACAATTACTTCTCCGTCCTCGGCGTTCATCCGTTTCTCGGCAGTTTCTTCGCTCCCGGCGATGACGACAAAACCACCAATTCCGCAATCCTGAGTTATCCCTACTGGAAATGGCTTGGCTCGGATCCCAAAGCCATCGGCAAATCCATTTCAGTGAACGGCACCTCGCTCACCGTCATCGGAGTCGCCCCGCGTGATTTCGCGGGAACCATACTCACCGATCTTCCCGATGTCTGGAAGCCGCTCTCCGCGGATTACACTGGCGATTGGCGCACGGATCGCTCCCGCCATCACATTTCAATGATTGGCCGCTTGAAGCCCGGCGTCACGCGCCAACAGGCGCTCGCTGAAATGCAGGGGCTGTCCCGCCAACTGGCCGCGGCGTATCCACAAACAGACAAGGACCACGTTGCCGCCGTCACCCCAACGACCATGCTCGCTCCGGAATGGGTTTCCGACGCAAAGTTGCTCGGCGCGCTTATCCTTGCGGTTGTTGGCCTCGTCTTGTTCGCGGCCTGCGCCAATGTTGCAAACCTTCTCCTCGCGCTTGCAAGCGCGCGCCGCCACGAGATCCTGATTCGCGCCGCGCTCGGCGCAACTCGTGCCCGTTTGATTCGCCAGCTTCTTTTAGACAGCACCATCATCTCCGCTGCCGGCGGGATTCTGGGCTTCGCGCTCGCTTCTTACGGTCTTCGCCGCTTGCTGGACTTCAAGCCTGAGCTTCCGGGGTTCGGCGTGTTCAATTTGACTCTGGATTTCCGTCCTGATTTCACCGTTCTCGCCGTCATGGTCGTCGTGGTTTTCGCCGTCGGGCTCGCGACAGGCCTGGCGCCGGGCCTCCACGCTTCCACTCCGAATCTCGCGGGAGCGCTCAGCGGTGAAATCGCAATCGGCGGCACGCGCAAAGGCCGCGTCCGCAATCTTCTCGTCGTGATGCAGGTTGCCGCGTGCACCGTCGTCCTGATCGGCGTTGGTTTGTGCCTCAGAAGCATCCGCAATTTACAAAATACAAGCCTGGGTTTTTCGGCCCGCAATGTCGCGATTCTGATGATCAATGACGTCCATGCAAACGGCTATTCCGAAACACAGGGCCGCGCGCTTTACGCCCGCATTCGCGAATCCGTCTCCCCGTTGCCCGGAATTGAGTCCGTCAGCCTTGCAAACACATTCCCGTTGTCGGGAGACTCCCCCACCATTCAAGTGCAAATCGACGATGTACCTTCAAACTCCGAGCATGGCGAATCGATTGGCCTTGGCACCGTGGACGACACTTTTTTCTCCACGCTAGGAATCCCCATCCTTGCCGGACGCGTGTTCACCCCATCCGACACGGCGAAATCTCCCGAAGCCGTTGTGATCAATCGCACCATGGCGGAAAAGTATTGGCCCAATCAGATTCCAATTGGAAAAACGGCTCGCAGTGAAGATGGCAAGGACCATTACGCCGTAATCGGAGTCGTGGGCGATTCCAAGTATTCAGATATTGACGAAGATCCCGAGCCGTACATGTACGTTTCTCTTGCCCACCACTATTCCTCCGGCTTCTCTCTCTTGGCGCGCACGCATGGGAACGCGGAACAATCGCTGGAGACTCTCCAGGAAACGATGCGCAAACTGGACCCGGAAATAACCTACCTGCCTTCCTCGATGGATGAAATGCGCAGCATCGCCTTATACATCCCGCGCCTCACACTCATCTGCATCGGCGCCTTCGGAGCACTCGCCTTCATCCTCGCCGCCGTCGGCCTTTACGGCGCCGTCTTCTACTCCGTCAGCGAGCGCACCCGCGAGATGGGCATCCGCGTCGCTCTAGGCGCTTCGCCATGGGATTTGTGGAAGTTGGTCCTGCGCCAAACGAGCGTCATCACGATCATTGGCGTCGTTCTGGGAATCGCCGGAGGCGTAGGCGCAAGCATCCTTGCGCGCTCGCTGCTTTACCAGATTCAGCCGGTCGAGTGGTTCGTATTCTTCGGCGTCGCCCTCGCAATGATCGCGATGACGCTCGTCACCGCTTATTCCGCCGCCCGCCCCTGGATGCGTGTGGACCCCATGCAAGCCGTCCGCCACGTCTAGCGCTTGTCGCACTCTCCAGAATTTCAGCCCCGCAAAACAAAAACTGGCCGCGCATCAAAGCGCAGCCAGTTTTTCGTCCATTCGAATTTTTCGAACTACCGGAGCCCGCAGCCGGAAAAACAGTGGCCCTTACTTGCTCTTTACCGGCTCGACCTTGCTGATGTGCAACGAGCCGTCATCCGTAAGATTGCCGGTCACTTTCACCTGGACGCCGACATTGTCGTCCTTCACTGCGTCTTGATTTTGGATTTTTACAACCTTCTTGTCCGCGGGGGTCACGAGGACATAAGTTGCGCCCCGGTCCTTCACGCACTTGACGGCGCAATCCTTGTTCGCCCACATTCCCTCTTTGGCCGCACAAGCACTATCGGTAATGTAACCGGTCCAAGTCATATCCGGAACACGTGCCTGCGCCACGGAAAAAGCAATCACGGCAAACATCGCGATCAGTGCAACCACTCCCCCCAATTTCTTCATAGCCGTCACCTCATATCCTCTGAAGATTCGCGAGCACGCACCGGCCAGTTCGGCGAGGATCCGCCGGCCGCCCCCCAAGCCGTTGCGTCTACAGAATACGCCTGAATAGCTCCCTTGTGACGGAAATAAGACGTGGCCTGTGGCGCAAGACCCACCAGCACCTTTGGCCCGGTCGGTTGAGGCATCCCGCCCGCGGGCTCGAGCGTCACCGCGAATGCCTTCGCCGCCGTTCCCGCTTTCACGTCGGCCATCCACATGGCGTCCGTAGAAATCATATTCGGCGCAATCAATCCCGCGCTCACGGGATTTCCCGCCATCGGCACGAGCCACAATTGGTAGCTCTTGTCCGGTGGAGCAGAAGGCAAATGCGTCGAGCACGCCAGCTTCCCGAGCCGCGCGTTGTAACAAACTTTCCCGGTAACCTGCGATGAACCCGATGCCGCGAGAGAAATCATCACTGAATCCGGCGCCTGCAGAATCTCGATCAGCTTTTGCCCGTTCTCGATTTTCAATTGAGCAGCCGCGGCCTCTTTGAGCGCCTGCTGAATCCTCTCCTCTTCCTTCGCGTTTTGATACCACAACAATCCTGTCGCCAGCGCCAGCACCGCCGCCGCCGCGACCCACGCCATCGTCCAGCGCCCAAATAATCCACCCGCGCTCTGCGACTCCGCGCGCTCGCGCGCCGGGCGGCTTTCCGCGCGCACCTGTTCCATCAATCGGCTCTTCACCGAAGCCGGAGGCGTCAAAGGCTTCGCGGCCAGCGCCAGCAGTGACACGCGTCCGCGCGCCTCCGCCAGCTTCGCCGAGCACGCCGAGCATTCGGCAATATGTGCCTCGAGCGCCTGCTTCTCTTCGCCCTCCAGCGCTCCCAGCGCGTAAAGGTCGAAATCTTCCTCGTGTTGTGGATGTCCGCTCATGGGTTCAGACTATTTTTCAGCGTCTCCATCGCCGACCGCAACCGCGTCTTGATTGTTCCCAGCGGCTCGCCCGTCCGCTCCGCGATTTCGCTGTGCGTCAATCCCTCAAAATAAGCCAGCTCCACCGCCTGCTTCTGCGGCGGCGGCAGGCTTTCCATCGCTCCCGTCACCTTGCCGAGCAACTGCTTCTGCGCGATGGAGCTTTCCAGATTGTATGGCAGCACGACCGTGTTCTCGTTCAGCTCGTCCGTAAGGCCCGTGCCCTTTCGACGCATCCGCGAGATCGCCCGGTTCCGCGCGCTCACCATCAAGAATCCCGGAAGCGACCCGCGTTCCGCGTCAAAGCGCGACGCGTTCCGCCACAGTTGGTGAAAAACGTCCTGCAATATCTCTTCGGCCGCCTGCGAATCCTTCACAATCCGCATCACCACCGAATACACCATGCCCGAATAGCGGTCATACAGCGCTGAAAGCGCTGCCTCATCGCGCGCCACCACCTGTCCGATGAGCGTCACGTCCGTTGCCCGCAATTCTGTGCCGGTGCCTGTACTCACGCTTCCTCGGCCGGCTCACTCCAAAGTACGCATCTCGGAGCGCTGCCGGATTGGATTTGGTTTACTGGAATAGCAGGAATGGTCACTTCTCGGCAAGAACTAATCGCAAAATGTAATTTGATGCCCGGGCGCACTTAGCAAAAAAGGACGGCTCTACCGCCCGCCCTTCGCGAAATCCTTGATCGCGTCCAGCGTGAAATCCCCGGAAGGCAGTTGCAAATCCCTTTCCGATTTTGTCCCCTCAAGCACCGTCTGGCTCTTGCTCCCCGCCGGCTGAATCTTCAGCACCGCCGATAGCCACACTTTTCCTTCTTTCACCACGCGGTCCGTCGTCACCGTCTTCACGAGTCTTCCATCCCGTGCGAAAAATTGGACCTTCATGGGGAGTGAAATCTCCGGCGCCACCCACACCTTCACCATCGAATATTGAGTCGCGGAATCCGGCCCGGGGCGCAACTCAACAATCAGGCAATCGCGCTTGTCGATCGTCTCCTCGCCCGCCAACCTGCGGGAAGGCCAGTACCAGAAATCCTCAATCACATCCTCAATCCGCAGGTCCGAGCCGAAAAACGGAGCTTCCAGCATCTGATTCGTCAGCGGCGTGGCAATCTTTTTCTGATAGAGGTAACCCTTCGGATGATGGTCGCCCGAATCCTCAATCAGGATCGAATCACCCAAGAATTCTCTAGGCCATAGCACTTGATAGAGCGTTTTGGTCTTTTCGCCGTCGCGCGTGGTCTTGATCAGCAGTTGACGCGTGTCCTTGCCCTTATCGGCGTCCGGTCCTCCGGATGTGCGCATCAACCTCGCATGGACGCGGGATCCCGAAGTGGTTCGCGCTTCGATCACTTTGTTAATGACCTCGTCCGCCGTCAGCCCAGCCCTTTTGGTCTGGGGATTGGCGTAAATCGACATGGCGGCCAGGAAGGTCGCCGCGAACGCTGCAATCGCGCCCGCGCGGCTGATACTTCGGATCATTCGTACCTCAACGCCTCGCTCGGATGCATGCGCGAACCCCGAATCGCGGGATAAAGGCCGCCCAGCGCACCCAGCACAATCGATATGACCAACGCCAGCGCGAATAGGAACACGCTGAACTCACCCTCAATTTTACCCCGTAAAAGAGGGCTTGTCTGAAGAAGTTTTACCGCCACCGTTCCCACCGCGCTACCCACGACCCCGCCCACCACTCCCAGCAAAATCGACTCGTACAGGATCATTCGCAGGATCCGGCTCCGCCGCCAGCCGATGGCCAAAAGGATCCCGATCTCATGCATCCGCTCGAACACGCTCATCAGCACCGTGTTCATCACAAAAAGCGCGCCGATAAAAAGCGCGATCGCCGAAGTCACCCAGCTCATCGCCTTGGCCAGCTCGATCCCGCTGTTGTTCTGCGCCACTTCGCTGGCGGTGAAGGCCTTAAACCCCTGCATCTTCGCGGCAACATCGCGCTTTAACTCCTCAATTTGCGCCGGCGTGGTTCCGGGAGCGAGCTTGATGTTGATGAAATTTATCTTCCCTTCCTGCTCCGTAATCCGTTGCATTTGCGCAAGACGCAGGATTACCGCGCCATTTTCCATGAGCGCCGAGCTCTCAAAAATTCCGCACACTTGGAACGTGCCCGTCTCGATCTGTACGGTGGACCCGATGGTCTTCCCCAGCATATCCGCCGCCACGCTGCCCAGCACCACGGTGTGCTCTTCGTCGTTCGCAGGCCAGCGGCCCTTCACAAGATTCAGGTGATCCCAGAGGAAAGAATCTTGTTTCCAACCGAATACAAGCACCGTTGGCGCGTCCTCAATGCTGATTAGGTCGCTCAGCAGACCGCTCGAAAGCACCACATTCGGCATTGCCGCCATTTCTTTTTCGCGCGATTCATCGAATGGCGCTGGAATGGGGCTTTGGCTCGTCACCTTCGTTACGATCATATCCGTCCCGCGCGCCGTGTACGTCTTCACCCACACCGCCTCGAATCCCCACGCGATGCTCGCGAGCGCCACCACCGCGCCAATGCCGATCGAGATGCCCACGATCGTCAGCAGGCTCCGCGCCCGGCGGCGCAGCAGGTTCTTACAGATGATCGTGAAGAAATTCATTCTTCAATCTCACTCTTGCGGTCCGCGCGGGGCGGCCATCCGACACGATTTTTCCATCTTTCATTTGCAATACTCGCTGCGCATGACTTGAAACAACCGTGTCATGCGTCACAACGATGAGCGTCATGCCGCGCTCCTTGTGGATCATCTCCAGCAGTTCCAGGATCTTTTCAGCGTTCACGCTATCGAGGTTTCCCGTTGGCTCGTCGGCCAGCAAAAGCGCCGGCTCATTCGCCAGACTCCTTGCAATCGCCACTCTCTGGCGCTCGCCCCCCGAAAGCTTTGGCGGCAAATGGTCCAGCCGGTCTCCAAGTCCCACCGCTTCCAGCAGACTTTTCGCCCGCTGCTTCCGCTCTTGCATGGACCACTTCATCTCAAACATCGGGATCTGTACGTTTTCCATCGCCGAAAGCGTCGGCAGCAGGTGAAACGACTGGAAAATGAATCCGACCGTCCGAGCGCGAAACGTCGTCATGTCCCCCATCGCGTCGAATGACTTCCCGCGAAATCGCATTTCGCCCTCTGTCGGCGCATCAAGCGCTCCCAGCATCTGCAAGAGTGTGGATTTCCCCGAGCCGCTCGGCCCCTGAATCGCCACGAATTCGCCTTCGTTGATCACGAAACTGACACCGCGCAATGCTTCCACGCGCCCTTCGTCAAACGTCCGGCGAAGACCGTGTGCTTCAATAAGAGCAGGCGTCGAGGAGGAAGTTGTACCTGTTTCAGTCATGGCTCAATTCGTGGTCTAAGCCGACCCTGCGGCGCGCATTCAAGCGCGGCTTTGCAGCCATGCGACATTCCACCGGCTGGGTTAGTAAGCATCTAGATTGCATCATACCGGATTTCCCGTTTTGGGCCTCACTTTTGAGCTAGACCATACCTCAGCCCTGCCCTGCCGGGCAATTGTGTCAGAATCTCTTTGTGGCTCTCCCCACAAACCCTGCCGCGCGCTCCGATTGGGTGATTCGGCAAGCCCAAAAGTTGGATTTTAACCTCTGCGGAATCGCGCGCGCCGAAGATTGGTCTGAATTGAAGCGGTTGCCCGAGTGGCTCGCGCGCAACCACGCGGGTGAAATGCGCTACCTCCATGACTCGCGCCGCCAATCACCGCAATCTGCAATGCCCGGAGCAAAAAGCGTCATCGTCTGCGCCCTCAATTACAATACGCAGAACCCCCAATCAACCGATGTTGCGATTGATGGGTCCGGAAATAATCCTGGGAATGATTCGCGCCGAGGCTGGATTTCCCGCTACGCCTGGGGCACGGACTATCATGAAGTCCTCGGCGCAAAACTCGATGCCCTCGTCTCAGCAATGCGCGCCGAATTCGCCGAGCCATTCGACGCAAAGTGGTACGTCGACACCGGCCCGATTCATGAGCGCGCCGCCGCTCATCGTGCCGGACTCGGCTGGCTCGCCAAGAATACGCTCCTGATTAATCCAGAAATTGGCTCGTGGATTTTTCTCGGCGTAATTCTAACGACGCTCGACCTCGCGCCGTCCCTCGCTAGCGTCGCAGACCCTGACGCAGGAGGGACCGAAGCACCGCCGCCCGATCTCTGCGGCCAGTGCACCCTTTGCATTGACGCATGCCCAACCAGTGCCATCGTCGAGCCTTACGTTCTTGACGCGCGCCGCTGCATCTCCTATCTCACCATCGAATTGCGCGGCGAAATCCCTGACGCTCTCCGCGCGCCGATGGGACGCCACGTCTTCGGCTGCGACATCTGCCAGGACGTTTGCCCGTGGAATCGCCGCGCGCCAGTAAGCAGCGAGCCCGCATTCGCTCCGCGCGATGGATTGCTAGAGCCGGATCTCGAATGGCTGGCTTCTCTAACCGAAGAAGAATTCAGGAAGGTTTTCCACAATAGCCCGTTGAAGCGCACGAAGTGGCGCGGCCTAATCCGCAACGCATGCGTGGCTTTAGGAAACTCGGACGTGCAGCGCAACACGCCCGCCCATTCGCGAATATCCGCGCTCCTCGCGCGCCTCGCCGCATCAAGCGACACCTTAATCGCCACGCACGCTCGCTGGGCTCTTAATCGTCTTGAATCAGTTGCCGCGAAACCTTGATCCTGCACAAAATCCGGTTTCGCGGCAAAAGTTTCTGTTCGTTCTACTGACCGCGTCCGGCGGGGGCGGCTCCGCGTCCAGCTCCACGTCCCGCTGCGCCACCGCACGGCGGCGGAATGGGACCCTTCAAGGGGACAGCACGCGAACCCGGAGCATCGAGGCAGACAGGCGTCGGCATTTGTCCTGACGGGAATCGCGGCACCATTTCATCCGCCATTGCCATGGCGTAAACCGCGGACGCGATTTCCACCGCGCCTTCGCGAACATCCTCTTCGTAAATCCGTTCGTAGGTGTCAAAGTTCGTGTGATGCGTGTAGGAGTTGTAGTCAAAGGGATCTTGCGCGAGGTTGACGCCCGGCAAACCGGCATTGTTGAATGTCGTGCTGTCCGTCCCCCCGAGGTTGCGGCTCGTAGTCGGATTCACGCCGAAAAATCCCCAATCCTTGTAATACGGCAGGAAAGCGTCACGCAGCATCGTCGCCGCGGCCGGAGGTCCGAAAATGCTCGCTCCGCGCGGCTTGCCCGTGCCGTCGTCAATATTGAAATAAATATCGAGCTTCGCCCATTCCGGCTTCGGATTTTCCGCCGTGCCGAAGTGGTGCTGCACGTATGCAATCGACCCGAGCAAGCCCTCTTCCTCGCCGCTCCACAGTGCAACGCGGATTGTGCGCCGCGGTTTCACGTGCAGCGTAGCCAGCAACCGAATCGCTTCGAGCATCATCGTGGAACCGATGCCGTTGTCCGTCGCGCCCGTTGCTCCGTGCCATGAATCATAGTGACCGCCGAGCATCACCACTTCATCCGCTTTGTCCGAGCCGGGAATTTCTCCAATCACGTCGTAAACCTTCGTTCCTTCCGGATAAACTGTATTCACGATGTTGATGTGCAGCGTCACGGGCTTCTTATCAACTTCGAGAATGCGCGAGATGCGTCCGTAATCTTCGTTGCGCATCAATAGCGTCGGCACCACGCGCGTCAAATCGTAGTAGTTGCTCTGCTGCGCGACGATGACTCCATACTGGCGTCCCGCATCGTTGATCCGCACCAGCGCGCCGTTCTCCACCAGAAATCTATCCACTTGGCGCGCCACTTCCGCGGGCGTGAGCGTGCCCTCCGGAGGAGGATTCCCTCCACGGCCACCGCCGCCTCGAGCGCCTCGGCCACCGCGGCCGCCGGGGGGACAATTGGGACCATTCGGATCGTAAGAACAAGCCCACGATTCGTCCGTCCGCCGTTGCGATGGCGCGACAGAATCCGCCGGGTTGTTGTCCACTTCCACGTGCCTGCCAACGAGCACGATGTGTCCGCGCACCTTGAGCTTCATGGAATTCAAATACGCATCGAGTTCCGCTTGCGTCGTCTGATTCGGAGTTGGCGCCGGAGCCTGCGGCATCGGCGGGCCCATGGCCGGCTTCGGCGGAGCTGCGTTCTCTTCAGCGCCGCGCGCGCCGCGACCTCGGCCGCCAAATCCCCCACCGCCGCCCAACCCGGGGGGAAGCAACTGCACAACCGTCGCGGTCACCGGACCCTTTGTTCCCGGCGTCCACGCGAGAGGCTTCACGATCAACTGGCCGGTGAACGGACTCACGGCGTCAGCGACCAGGTCGAGATTCGCCCAGCCGGGCGCGGGCTTCGCGGCGCTCGGAGGCTGGAATGTCCATGGCTCGAGGTGCGCGTTCGCGAGACCCCAACTCGTCATCGTCTGGACGGCCCAATCCTGCGCGTGGCGGAGATTCGGCGTGCCTGTAAGGCGCGGGCCGTAAACGTCGGCGATCTCGTGGATGATCCACATGATCTTGGAGTTGTTGGTTTCCTCCGCGCGGATCTGATCATAGACGCTGGTGAGGCTGGGAGCTTGCGCGACGATCGGCATCGCGGCGAGCAAGCAGATAAGTAGAGCGGTTGCACGCAATCTGGCCATGAATCCTCCTGAGAAGTTCAATCGCGCGACATTCTAATCCGAAACGGGAGAAATGGAAGATGAAATTGTGGAAAACGCCGGGGCCGGAAGTTGCGCAAACAATCCGGGGTGTGTGACGGCGGCCGTCACACACCCCGGAAGTGAATCAGGAACCGCGACTACATGGTGGTCCTTCGCGGAAATCCGCGGCGGCGCAAATCGATGAGGTCATCCAACGTTGCATTCTTGTATCCACGGGATTGGACATCGCGAATGAAGTCGGCTGATACGCCAACTGATCTCAACTCGATGAGCTTGTCCACTGGAATATCCTTGTAACCAAGATCCTTCAGGTCCTTGACGTAATCCGCGTTGACGCCACGATTGCGGAGCGAAACGAGTTGATCCACAGAGAGATGATCCATGCCCTGCACTTTGAGGTCGCGGATGTAATCGGAATTAACGCCGTGACTCTTTAGCGTGATGAGGTCGTCCACGTTGGAATTCCCATAGCCCGCAGCGCGCATGTCATGAATATATTCGGCGGAAATGCCACGGTCGCGAAGGCGGATGAGTTCATCCACATTTGTGGCCTTGAAACCGAGATCGCGCATCTGCTTCACGTACTCCGCGGTGATGCCGTGACTCCGCATGTTGATGAGCTCATCAAAGCTGGATGAATCAAAACCGGCCGAGCGCATGTCGCGGACATAATCGGCAGTGATGCCGCGGTCGCGAAGATGAATGATTTCATCGACGCTCGCTGTCTTGAAGCCGAGGGCGCGCATCTCCATCACGTATTCCGGGGTGATGCCGTGATTGCGCATGTTGATGATCGCGTTCAGGTCGGATGAAGTGAAGCCGAGATCGCGCATGCCGTGAATATATTCCGGCGTTACGCCATGATTCCGGAGATTCACAAGTTGATCGATGCTGAGATCCTTGAATCCGAGCGACGTCATTTCTGAAATATATTCTGGCGTGACGCCGTGATTCCGGAGGAGCACAAGATTATCCAGAGAAAGTTGACCGAGGCCCGCGCTCTTCAGGCCGCGGACGTAGTCGAGTGACACGCCATGATTGCGGATGCGAATCAAATCTTCGACGCTGAGGTCCTTATATCCCAGATCCTTCAGACCCATGACGTAATCGAGGGTGACGCCGTGCGACGCCATGCGAATGAATTCGTCAATGGTGACGTCCTTATAGCCGAGCGATTTCATCTGTTGCGTGTAGGAACGGGAGAGATCGAACTCCGTCATCTGGAAAAGTTGGAGTTGAGAGAGATCGCCGTAGCCCATCTTCTTCATCTCTTGAATGAATTCCGGGTTGGCAGTGAACTGGAATTGACCGATGCCGACGCCCTTATCGAAATCGCCGGTGAAGGCGATGGTTCCGGCATCGCGGCGCAATTCAAATTTCACGCCCGGATGAGTGCCAATGGAGAAGCCGGGCTCGAGGCCCCAGATTTCGGCAACCGGGCGGTCAAAGCCCCAGGTGTTGTTGCCGTCGCCATTGGTCCAGTGCATCTGCAACCAGACCTGCTCGGCGCCAGTCTGAAACTCGGCGCGCCATTCGCCGCGCGGCGCTTCCTGCGCCGGGACAGAGTGGACGAGAACCGCCGCGAGGATTGCGACAACCAAAACTGTGATTCCGTATTTCCGCATCTCAAATGCCTCCCTGCGGGCCGATCTCGGAAAGCGAGATTGCGTGCTGCCGCACTGGATATAGAGACGCCCGAGGGCGTGAAACGTCACCTTTGGAGCGGAGCTTAATCATCTCAGACCCCCCCTACCCCCTATGTTTTGGTAAGAATGTGATTCTAAAGGACTTACGGTGCCGATTGCCTCTAAGAGTATGATTCTTAAGGGGTTAGCGTGTTTCACTTGTAGTAACTTAAACATAATAGATTCAATGACTTACGAAATCCGGTCAAACTTGGCTTGTAAGAGTGTGATTCTAATAGACTTAAAGTCCTTTAGAATCATACTCTTACGGGCATCTTACAGCGCGCGAACAATGCGGTCTCAGCGGAGGCGACTTTTCCCGTTTTGGTCCCGAAGCTTCGGGATACACCGAACGGGACGTCGCGGTCAACAAATAATATTACCTTAGAGTTATGGCGAATGTCAAGCGAAAAGTGTGGAAAGCGCACATTCCTCTAGGTCAGGAAATAGATGTCGGGCTTGTCGGTTACGCCGGACTGCTCTTTGGATTGGGGGACTTCGGGCGAGAAGACGAAGCCGCGGGCTCCCTCGATGGTCTGGGCCTCAAAGAAGAGGACGACTTCGCTGGGATCCTCGACGTTGCGCATGATGTGGATGATTTTCAGGCCGGCGCGGTGCTGGGCGGCGGCGTGGGAATCGAAGACGCGCTTCCACTGATCGAAGTCGGACACTTTGTGTCGGACGAGTAGGAATGGCATTGGTGTCACCTCTTTTGTAGTTCACAGGGCGCCGAGCCATTTTACGGGAAGGTGCGCGGCGAGTGCATTGGCCAGACGCTCGTCTGCGGTGATTAATTGGGATTTGGATTCGACCGCAAGCGCTACATACAGTGAGTCGTAGACGGTACGGTTGTATGCGTCCGCAATCGTGAAGGCAAGATGAATCAGGTCCAGTGAGGAAACAGTGACGAATCCCCGCGCGGAGAGCAAAAGGATGTCCGCCTTTGCGTCGCTGAGATTTCGCCTTTTTTGACGGACCGCTTTCCAAAGGATGTTGCCTAGCTCCGCCCAAAACAGATCCGGGACGATAATGCGGATTTCGCCGCTTGAGTGCCGAAGGAGGATAGAAAATGCCGCGTCGGCAAGCGGCTCAGTCTGCGGCGGGAGGAACCACTTGGCCGCGACACTGCCATCGACGACAAGGCTATTCACCTGGCGCGATCCTCGCGCTGCAGTTCCTCCGTGGATGGGAACCGGCCGCGGTTGCGCACGGGTCTTGCCCGCATGCGCTCCAAGCGCCGGACGAATTCGCGCCGAGCTTTCAATTCCCGCGCAGTAGGAATCGTTTCCTCGAGCAATGCCACAATTTCGGCGGCAATCGAACGGCGGCGGGAGCGGGCTCTCGCCCGCAGAGCCTCATAAAGCTCCTGGGGAACGTTTTCGACGTATAGGGTAGCCATTGGATTCTCCTAGCTACATCCTAGGACAGTTACGAATGAAACGCAAACACGAAAGGCGCATCCTGCTGGGCGGAGTGTTCAGAATTAGACAGCGGGAGGGCGGGGCTTGGATTTCAATGTATCCGAGACGTGCGAGGGTGAATCTGATTATACTGAGGAGGATTTATGGCACAGCAGGCAACTTCCAAGAAGGAGAGTCCCGTGGCATTTGAACTTCCAGCGCTAACCTACTCATTTGACGCACTCGAACCATACATCGACGCGAAAACAATGGAGATCCATCACGACAAACATCATGGCGCTTATGTGACGAATTTGAACAAGGCGCTTGAAGGGCAGAGCGCGCTGCAGTCGCTTTCGATTGACGCGCTGCTGGCGAAGATTGACACGGTGCCCGAAAACATCCGGGCGGCCGTGCGGAACAACGGCGGCGGGCACTGGAACCACAGCATGTTCTGGAAAATCATGAAGAAGGGCGGCGGCGGAGAGCCAAAGGGCGATCTGGCCGCGGCGATCACCTCGGCATTCGGTTCGTTCGCGGAATTCAAAACGAAATTTGCCGCGGCGGGCATGGGCCGGTTCGGCTCGGGCTGGGCGTGGGTGGTGGTGAAAGACGGCAAGCTGGCGATTGAGTCTTCGCCAAACCAGGACAACCCGATCATGAGCGGCGGGAAGCCGGTGTTCGGCCTGGATGTGTGGGAGCACGCGTATTATTTGAAATATCAGAACAAGCGCGCCGACTACATCGAGGCTTGGTGGAACGTGGTGGATTGGAACGCCATCGCGGACCATTACGCTACGGCGAAAAAGTAGACACAGAGCAACCTGAAATGATTAACTGCCCGCCGAAGGCGATGCCTTCGGCGGGCAGTTCTGTTTTTATGCAAGAGAAAAGGAGCAGACCGTGAACTTCATAGCTTGGATGGCGGCAATAATTCTGAAGCTGGACGTTGCGTTTCCCGCGGGCGGCGCGGCGATGGAACAGGTTGTATTAAGGTGGGTGCACATCTTCGCGGCGATCGTGTGGGTGGGCGCGCTTTATTACACGGCGATCGTTGTGGCGCCCGGGATGATGAAACTCGATCCGGCAACGCGCGGGAAGGTGGCGCTGGTATTGATGCCGCGCGCGGCCGCGGTGGCACGATTCGGCGCGGCGATCACATGGCTCGCGGGGTTCAGGTATTTCATGATTTACGCGCAGACGGATGCGGCGAACGCGGGGGACCCGTCGCTGGCGTGGCGATGGATCGGGATCTGGTTCGCGGTCTGGGTGGGAGCGTTTGTGATTTTCATGGGCGCGCTGCAATCGGGAAAGCTTTCTCCGCCGTTGCTGAACTTGCTGGCCCTGATCGTGGTGGTAGCGGCGTCGTGGGCGAACCTGACTCTGGTTGCGGGGCCGGCTACGAGCAATCGAACATTGTGCATCAGCGTTGGGGGCGGGATCGGGACGCTGATGTTTATGGCGGCGTGGGGAATCGTGTGGCGCGCGCAGAAAAAAACAATTGCGTGGGTGCGCGCGGCGGTTGAACAAGGGACGCCGTTGCCGCCGGAATTCATGAAGGTGCAGCAGATGCTCGGGGTGGTGGTGATCATTGGATGCTGGCTGACGATACCGCTGCTGTTCTTCATGGAGGCGGCTAGCCATTTCCCGTTTTTGTCGGGGAATTGAGGCGCGCGGGGGAACAAGCGAAAAACCCAGACGCAAAAAACGGCGTCTGGGGCACCCACGATTCACGCCGCCCCCCCGGGCTGGAGCCCGGGGGCTCGCGTTAAAATATTGATGCGAACTTGAAGTATTAGTACGAACCCGAAGCGTGGCGGATGCGCAACGCGCGCGAAACGCGCATTGGCGGCGCGGCGCGCAATCCGCGACAATTTCCACGACATGACAGAGAAGCCGCAAAAGTCGCTCGGGCGGCAGATCGCGCTCTCAACCGGCATTGTGATGACGAGCGTGCTGCTGAGCCGCGTGCTGGGTGTGGGCCGCGACTGGGCAATCGCGCGCGAAGTTGGCGCGAATGCGCGGACGGACGCGTACATCGTGGCGTTCACGCTGCCGGATTTTTTGAATTACCTTGTCGCGGCGGGCTCGCTGAGCGTGACGTTCATTCCGGTCTTCTCGAAATATCTCGCTGAAAAAAATGAGGAGGAGGGCTGGAGGGCGTTTTCGATTGTGGTGACGTTCATGGGGTTGGTGCTGGTGGCGGCAGTGGCGCTTGCGGAAATTTTCGCGCCGACCGTGGTGGCCGCGATTGCGCCGGGGTTCGGGCCGGCGGAACGGTTGCGCGCGATTTCGTTAACGCGGCTGATGCTGCCCGCGCAATTCTGCTTCTTCATGGGCGGAATCCTGAGCGCGGTGCAATATGCGAAAAACCAGTTCATCGTGCCGTCGCTGGCGCCACTGATTTACAACATCGGGATTATCGCGTGCGGCGTGGCGCTGGCGCCGCGAATTGGAATGACTGGATTCGCGGTGGGCGTGCTGGTTGGCGCCATCGCGGGAAATTTTCTGCTGCAAGTGTATGGAGCGAGCCGCGCGGGCGCGAAGTTCTTTCCTTCGCTGCATCTCGGGCATCCGGGCTTCAAGATGTTCCTGAAGCTGGCGATCCCAATCATGCTGGCGCTGTCACTTCCCTTCACGGATGACTGGATCATCCGCTGGTTCGGGTCGCATTTGCAGGAGGCGTCCATCACGTGGCTGAGCTACGCGAAAAATTTGATGCGCGCGCCGCTGGGAGTGGTGGGACAGGCGATCGGCGTGGCGTCATTCCCGGTGATGGCGAAGCTTTATTCGGAGAAACGATTTGATGAATTGGACAGAATTCTGAGCGGGACTCTGAAGGGATTGATCCTGCTGCTGACGCCGATTGCCGCGCTGACGATTGCGCAGAGCGTGCCGCTGGTACATCTAATTTATTCGCATACGCGCTTGACCGAGGCGGACTTTCTGGCGACGGCGGGGACGCTGGTGTGGTTTTCGACGGGGATGTTCGCGTGGGGCGCGCAAAACATTCTGGCCCGCGGGTTTTACGCGATGCGCGACACAATCACGCCCGCGGTGGTGGGAACTTCGCTGACGATTCTGACGATTCCCGTTTACTGGGCGCTATCGCGGGCGGAACAGCACATCGGCCTGGCAATGGCGAGCTCGATCGGGATCACGGTATACACGATTATTTTATTCGCGCTGCTACTGCGCAGGACGCACGGCGCGGGGGCGCGCGGGCTGATGGGATTTTTTGTGAAGGTGCTGATTGCCTCGGCGGCGGCGGGCGCGGCGACCTGGAAGATTGTGCTGGTGATGGGCGAACATTTTTCGTGGCTGCGATTCTCCGGCGCGTTTTTCGATTTGTGCGTGGCGAGCTCGGCGGGGCTGCTGCTGACGGTGGTGATATGCAAGCTGCTGGGCGTGAAGGAAATGGACGCGTACTTGAAGAAAATTTTGTCACCAGCGATGCGCGCGGCGGGGTGATGGCTGCGGCGGTTAGCGCGTGAGGATTTTTGTCTGGCCGGGAGAAAGCAGGCGATAGCGGACGCCGCGCCAACGGATGCTGCGCTTGAACATCGAGACAAAAAAATTTGCCGTGTACAGGAGCGGGACGATGGGCGCGAGGAATGTCCAGGCCCATGCGTAAGTCAGGAGTTTATTCCGCCACGCGGGAAGCAACTCGTTGACGGCAAGCCATCGCACCAAACCTTTCAGCGCCACAATCAGCGTGATCAAAAATAAAATCAGCGCGGTGGTGAGCCAGAGCTGTCCAATGATCCACGCTTGAACGATTAGCAGCAATCCCAAAATAAAACTCGCACAGTAAAGCAGGTGATACAGGAATCCGCCGAGCCATGTTGAGGGCGCGTAAACGCGTGTGATGATGATCTGCCGATTCGTGAATTCGAGAAGGCCGCGGAAATCGGCGTCGCGCAATGTGGGTGTGAGGCATTCGGGGACGAACTCGATGGGGCGGCCGGCGAAGCGGAGCGCGCGGGTCATAGCCCAGTCATCGCTGAGAGCGCCAGTCCAATGCGTGCGGACGGCGGCCTGCTCGAAAACGTCGCGGCGGATGGCGGTAGCGCCTCCCCAGCAAAAATTATTTTCGTGCGCGCCCTGCATGGAGGCGATGCCCGCGTCCCAGGCGGCGCCGAACGCGCTCCAGAAGCCGCCCTGATCCGGGAGCCACCAGCGGAAGGATGTGGCGGCGCCGAGCTTGGGATCGTGAAGCGGCGCGACGAGATGCTCGAGCCAGTGCTTATCGGGGCGGCCATCGGAATCGGCGAAAACAAAAACGTCGAAGCTGGAGTCGAGTTGCTCGACGGCGACGCGCAGATTGTTGACCTTCTCGCCGCAGTCCTCGGGCTTGCCGGCGATGACGATGTGCGCGCGGGGCAGGCTCGAATCGGCGACAAATTTTACGACGCTGTGGGCGGAGTCGTCGGAGCGGGCGAGGACGAAGAAGATTTCGTAGCTTGTGTAGTCCTGCTCGGTGAGGGCGATGAGATTCTGCTCGAGGCCGGGCTCAAAACCTTTGCAGGGGCAAATCAGCGCGACGCGCGGAGCGTAAAAACCGGGATGGCGCAGGCGGCTGCGGCGGGCCAGTGTGAACCATTGGATGCCGCCCCAGAGCGACCACAGCGCCAGGAGCAGAACCAGACCTGCGACGATGTAAAACGCGTGCTCCATCGAGTTTGGCGACCCCAGCAAGACGATTCTGACATGCGCGGCGCGGGGATTGCGGTTAGAATCGGGCTCGCGTATCGGTAAAACAAACGTTTGGAAAAGCGAAGGGGGAAATATGCCACTGAGAATTGATCCGGCGCTGGTGACGACGGCGTTTGAGCTGGATGGATTCCGCGTTGTGAAGACGATTGGAATCGTGCGGGGAATTGTGGTGAGGTCGCGCAGCCTGCTTGGGAATTTGGGGGCTGCGATGCAGACAATTGTGGGAGGCAACATCACGATTTACACGGAGCTCTGCGAAAAGACGCGCGAAGATGCCTTCGAGCTGATGGCGGACCACGCGGCGACGCGCGGCGCGAACGCCGTCATCGGGATGCGCTACGACGCATGCGAAGTGATGAACGGCGTGACAGAAGTGCTGGCGTATGGGACGGCGGTGGTGGTCGAGCCGAACCGATAGACCGAGGCGACAAGAAATCTGGCGAGGAGGTAATGGAGCGTGACCCGCCGCCGCTATTTTTTTGGCGAAGGCGAACCCTTCAAGAGATAATCCGCGAGGGATTCGATCTGCACGAGCAATTTCGCGGCGGCGCGGCTGGCGTTTTCGAGCATGGATGGATCGAGGAGAATCGCGCAGCGGTCCACGAAGGGATTGCGATGGCGCGCGGCCTGCGTGCGGCCTGATGTGGAGCGGCCCGGAATGGGCGCCTTCGACAAGCTGATGTAAATCTGCAAGTCGCTTTGAAATTCCACGGAATCGCCGAGGGTCCAACCGGATTCGCGCGCAATGGCGGCGGCGAGTTCGCGAATAAACGTGCCGGAATTCCATTGGATGAAGGGGCGCGGGAGCCGGCGTCCGCGTGCGAGGCGTTTGGAGCGTTGGCCTCGCGCCGGTGTGTTTTGCTCTTCGAGCGCGAGAGCGATGCGCGCCGCGATCGCGAGAAGGATTTCGCGGCTGAGGATGGATTCGAGTTCGCGGCGGCGATCGAAATGGGCGATCACGTCCGCACGATTGAATTCCCGGGCGTAGCCTTCGAGAAATGCAGGCGCGAATTTCGCGCGAGAGATCTCCGCCACGATGCGGCGGGCGAGTTCGCGCGGAGGCCATTCCGATTTTGTTCGTGAAGGCATTTGCCCTTCCAGAGTGTAAGGGAAAAAGGTGTACGCGACATCGGGCCGTTGCGCAAGGGTTTGATTGAAGCTCTGTTGCGATGGTGCGCGGAAAAAGAAATGGCGGGGAGCGCCTTTCGGCTATCCCCGCCATTTGTGAATAATGCGTTGTACGCGCCTCAGTGCAGCGGAGGAACGCTGGATGGCGCCGGGCGATCCGCCGCAGGCTTCTTTACGGTGGACGGCACGTTGACCGCCTTCTTTTCGAGCGCGATATCGAGGGCTTGATCCACGGTGCGAACGTAGTGGATGGTAATCCCCTCGAGCATTTCCGGCTGCAAGTCTTCCTTCACGTTCGGTTCATTGTCCGCCGGCAGAATCACTTCGCGGATGCCCGCGCGGCGCGCGCCAAGGATTTTTTCCTTCACGCCGCCGATGGGCAGGACGACGCCGAGGAGCGAAATCTCCCCCGTCATTGCAACGCGCGGACGCACGGCCCGTCCTGTCAACAAACTCACGAGCGCCGTCACCATCGCGACGCCGGCGGATGGGCCGTCCTTTGGCACCGCGCCCGAAGGTACGTGGATGTGGATATCCTGCTTGCGGAAGAAATCCGGGTCAACGCCATAACGGTCTGCGTTGGCGCGAACCCAGGAAAGCGCCGCGGTCATGGACTCCTGCATCACTTCGCCGAGGTGGCCGGTCATGGTGAACTGCTTGCCGCCGCGCATGCCGGTGGCTTCGATGAATACGATGTCGCCACCGACGGGCGTCCAGACCAATCCGACGGAGACGCCGGGGCGCTTCACGCGCTCTTCGGCTTCCTTCTCGGAGCGGAATTTCGGCACGCCGAGGACATCGCGAACGACTTCGGGCGTGACTTCAAGCTTTTCCGTTTTGCCTTCGGCCATGCGCCGCGCCTGCTTGCGGACGAGCGTGGCGATTTCGCGTTCCAGATTGCGGACGCCTGCCTCCCGCGTAAAGCTGGTGATGAGTTCGCGCAGGCCCGCATCGGTGAACTCGATTTGTTCGCCGACCTTGATGCCATGTTCGGCGGCCTGCTTCGGAATCAAATACTTCCGCGCGATGTGGACCTTTTCCTCTTCGGTGTAGCCCGCAAGCTCGATCATTTCCATGCGGTCGCGCAATGGCTCCGGAATCGGATCGAGCCAGTTTGCGGTGCAAATGAAAATCACCTTTGAGAGATCGAACGGCACGTCGAGATAGTGATCGCGGAATGTCCCGTTCTGCTCCGGATCAAGAACTTCCATCAGCGCCGCGGAGGGATCGCCGCGGAAATCGCGCCCGAGTTTATCCACTTCGTCGAGCATGAACACAGGGTCATTCACTTCCGCGCGGCGCAATCCCTGCAGAATCTGTCCGGGCAGCGCGCCGATGTATGTACGGCGATGTCCGCGGATTTCCGCTTCGTCGTGCATGCCGCCGAGGGAGATGCGGACGAATTTCCGCCCCATCGCGCGGGCAATCGATTTGCCGAGCGAAGTTTTGCCGACGCCGGGAGGCCCGATGAAGCAAAGGATCGGCCCCTTCATGCCGGGCTGAAGTTTTTTCACGGCCAAATAATCGAGGATGCGCTGCTTTACCTTCTCGAGGTCGTAATGATCTTCGTCGAGAATGGTCTGCGCCTTCGGGATGTCAATCTCTTCCACGCCGGAGGATTTTGCCCACGGCAGCGAAGTCATCCATTCGAGATACGTGCGCGCGACCATATATTCCGCGGAGGAGGGAGTCATGCGTTCGAGGCGCTTCACCTCGCGATCGCATTCCTTCTTCGCTTCGGCGGTCATGCCGGACTCCGCAATCTTCTTTCGCAATTCTTCGAGCTCGGTCTGCCCGTCGTCGCTTTCGCCAAGCTCCTTTTGAATGGCCTTCATCTGCTCGCGCAGCAAGTATTCGCGCTGGCTCTGGCTGACCTGCTCCTGCACCTGCTCCTGAATCTTATTTTTGAGCTCGAGGACTTCGACTTCCTTGCTGAGTTCGCGGATCAAAGTCTCGAGGCGCTTGCGGACCGACGCCGTCTCAAGCAATTCCTGCTTGATGAGCGTATTGAGCGAAGGCAGCATCCCGGCAATGAAGTCGGCGAGCCGTCCCGGATCATCAATATTTGTTACGACGGTTTGTAGATCGTCAGAAAGCTGCGGCGAACGCGCGACAACGTCCTTGAAAAGAGTTTGGGCGTTGCGTTCGAGAGCGGTCAGCTCCGCATCCAGCGGCCCAACAATATCGGGCTGAGCATCAACGCGCGCCCGAATATAAGGACGCAGGCTTACGATTTCCGAGATGCGGATGCGCTGCAAACCTTCAAGGAAAATGACCATGTTGCCGTTCGGCATTTTTACGGTCTTGTGCAGCTTTGCGGCCGTGCCCACGGCATGGAGGTCGGCGCCGCTGGGATCGTCAATGCGCGGATCGAGTTGCGCGACGACGCCAATAATTTTTTCATCGCCTTGGAGCGAATTGACGAGCGCGATGGAAGTTTCGCGGCCGATGGGGAGCGGCGTCACGCCGCCGGGGAAAAGGACGATGTCCCGCACAGGCAGGATTGCGAGTTCATTTGGAATGATGATTTGTTTTTCGGTCATCGGGCCCCTGGAAAGCACTCATTAATATGGAGAGCGCTTTACCTACCATAGTTAGATGCTAGGAACAAATAAACGTTGCGTACAGCTAAGTTACATAAACTCACTAAACATGAGCGGATTACACTAAAGATTGTATATCACCTTAGCGCGCTGGATGCAAGTTACCAAAGCTGCCCTCATGGTGTTCTATCTGTCGCCATAACTCTATTACTTTCAGAGACTTACTGGAATAGCTCATCTCTGCTTGCTCGCCCCCGTCCCCGAACTCTTTGTTGCCAAGGCCTGAATAGCCGCAAATTCATGCTGGACGAACCTGACAGCATCATCCCTAGTTTTCACGCGCCCATCGAGTTGCGCGTCTTCCAGAGAAGTAAGCACTGTCTTGAATGTCGGACCGGGCGGAAACCCCATGGATTGGAGATCTTCTCCGGTTAGGAGGCGCGGGGGACGGACCTGCTCCGGCGGAGTTTCGGCGATGAAGCGCTTGACGTAATCCCAGGTGCCCAGCATCCGATGGCTCGAAAGGCAATCAATGCGATGAAGCTCGAGGTGTTCATCGAAAGAAGGGATGCGCACAAAACGCTTCAGAGTTGATTGCCGCATTTGCGTTGCATCCTTGAATTTCATGTGCTTCGCTACGAGCGCAACGATCTGCGCGGTCTCATCATTGGAAAAATGCAGACGGCGGCAAATCTCTTCGGCCATTTTCGCGCCGATTTCATCGTGGCCGTCAAAGCGGATGCGGTCCCCGGTTTCGCTTGCCGGGCGGAACGTGGGCGGCTTGCCAATATCGTGAAGCAGCGCTCCCCATGCGAGAGTCGGAGAGCACCCCGCGGGCAATTGTTCAAGGAGCATTCGCGTGTGAATCCAGACATCGCCTTCGGGGTGATATTCCGGCGGCTGCGGAACGCCCTTCATTTTTTCAACTTGGGGAAGGACGATGTCGAGAATTCCTGTTTCGTCGAGAAGCTCGAAACCGCGGCGCGCGGCGCCTTCGGTGAGAATCTTGGTCAATTCATCGCGGAGCCTCTCCGGCGAAACCTGGATGATCTTTAGCGCAAGTTTCTTTATGGCGGTGAAAGTCAACGGCTCGATGGAATAGCCGAAGCGCGCGGCGAAACGCACGGCGCGGGCGAGACGCAGCTTATCTTCCGTGAATCTCAAGAATGGTTCGCCAATGGTGCGAATCACTCCTGCCTTTAAATCATTCCGCCCGCCGACATAGTCGAGGACCTCGCCGTTCGCGGGATCCATGAGCAGACCGTTGATAGTGAAATCGCGGCGCTTCACGTCCTCCTGCGGAGTCTTTGAGAAGACGACGCGGTCGGGATGGCGTCCATCGGAATAGCCGATATCGGAGCGGAACGTGGCTACTTCGACCTGCGCGCCATCGCGCGGCACGATCACAACGCCGAATTGCGCGCCGACGGTCAGGCTTCCGGGAAACAGCTCCTCAATTCGCGCGGGGACGGCGTCAGTCGAGACATCGTAATCGGCGGGCTCGCGTCCGAGTAGGAGATCGCGCACACATCCGCCTACGAGAAGGGCCTGTTGGCCGTTCGCACGGAGGGTGCGACAAATCTCCTCCGCGAGAGGGCGCGAATTGATGCCTGCAATCATGGGCCGATTATCCGCGCGGCGGCGCGCCGCGCCAAGTGCAACAAACTTGCGTGTGCCTGTGTGTGTATTTCAGACTTCGCGACTGCCGGGGTCCCGCCCCTTTGTGCCGAGCGAGCCGCCATACTGAATTTTCTCGAAGCCGAAGCGGTCACGCAACTTGTCGGTGGCGCGCGCGAGCTTTTCAAGTTTTTCACGGCGCTCACCTTCGAGGAGATCGAGCTGCAATGCGCCATGAGAAAAATGTGAAAGAGCGACGCCGACGAGACGCACTTTCTGGCGGCGGTCCCAGCGCGCTTCAAACAGATCGCGGACGGCGGCAAGGATGACGGTGTCAAGGTCTGTTGGCTCGGAGAATGTGCGCGCGTGAGTTGTGGTGCGAAAACTCTGATAGCGAATCGTAAGGGTGACCGTGCGCGCGGAAAGCCCGGCATCGCGAAGGCGCTTCGCGGCCTTCTGGCAAAGGTGGCTGAGCATGGTGTGCAGCGTATGCGGGTCCGCGAGGTCTTCGCCGAAGGTGTGGTTGTGCGAGATGGATTTCGCCTCGGCGTCAAGGAAGAACTCGAAGGCGTCCTCGCCGCGCGCTTTGCGATAAAGCGCCGAGCCCCACAGACCGAACGAGTTCTTCAATTTTTCGAGTGGCACAGCAGCGAGCTGGCCCACCGTTTCTATTGCGAGGGCGTGCAAAGCCGCCTCCGTAACTTTGCCGATACCGGGAATGCGGCGCACACCGAGAGGCGCAAGGAATTTTTCTTCGGCGCCAGCAGGAACCCACAGCAGGCCGCGCGGCTTGGCCTGATCGCTGGCAACTTTGGCCACGAGGCGGGTCGCTGCAAGCCCGCCGGAACATGGCAGGCCGGTCGTCGCGGTGATGTCGCGAAGCAAAGAGTGCGCGGCGGCGAGCGGCGGCCCGTGAAGGCGCCCGGTGCCGCTTAAATCGAGATAAGCTTCGTCAATCGAGGCCATTTCGACGATGGGCGAAAATTTACCCAGAATTGCGGCGACCTTATCCGACCATTCCTCATAGAGTGAATGACGACAATCAAGGAAAACCGCGTTAGGGCAAAGCTTCGCGGCGGTGCGCAACGGCATCGCGGAATGAACGCCGAAGTGGCGCGCTTCGTAGCTTGCGGCGGAGACGACGCCGCGCTGGTCGGGCCGCCCGCCTACGATCACGGGCTTGCCGCGCAATTCGGGGCGCTCGAGCAACTCGACGGAAACGTAGAACGCGTCCATATCGAGATGGAGGATTGGCGTGGAGCCCTGCGCGCGTGCGGGGGTTTCCCCGCGCGGGTCACTGTGCTTTGCGCGAAAAGTGACCAGCTTCGGCATGAGTATTCAGTCTCTCACAGCGGAGATGACGCGAATAATTCCGGCGAGGTCCGGCATCGCGCTGACGCGAGTCCAGCCGCGCGCGGCATCGAGGAGATCGCTTACGGCTTCAAACTGACCGATTCCGATTTCGAGGACGAGCACGCCGCCGGGCGCGAGCCGCGCGGCGGCTTGCGCAATGAGCGCGGGGTAAAGCGCGAGGCCATCTTCGCCGGCGAACAGCGCGGCGTCCGGCTCGTGATCGCGGACTTCCTTCGGCAACGATTCGCGGTCGCGCGTGCCGACATACGGCGGGTTGCTGACGATGAGATCGAATTGCGCCGGCTCGGCCACTCCGTCGAGCAAATTGCATTCTACAAATTTCACGCGGTCCGCGACTCCATGGCGCGCGGCGTTACGGAGGGCGACTTCAAGCGCGGGCGCTGAAACGTCGGTCGCGAGGATTTTTGCGGCGGGGAGTTCTTTCGCAAGCGCGACGGCGATGCAGCCGGAGCCGGCGCCGATGTCGGCGATACGGAGCGGTGCGTTGCGGCGCGCCTCGCCGAGACGCGAGAGCGCAACTTCAACAACGTGTTCAGTTTCCGGGCGCGGAATTAAAACATCGGAAGTCACCTCGAATTCGAGGCCCCAGAATTCCTGCGTGCCGGTGAGGTGTTGCGTGGGCTCCCCCGCAGCGCGGCGCTCGACGAGCGCGAAGAACTGCGCGGCTTGCTGCGGCGAAAGCAAATCTTCGGGATGCGCGTAAAGCCAGGAGCGATCACGTCCCGCGACATGCATTAAAAGCAGCTCCGCTGCAAATGAGGCCGAAGCCGCACCGGCTGCGTCGAGACGCGCGATTCCTTCGCGTAGTGCGTCGCGCATCTGCATTGCTTTTAATCCGGGCATGGCGTGCGACATTGCGTTTGCCCCTTATGCCTCGACTAATTCTTGTTTCAAACGCTCCGCTTGGAAGTGGCCGACCAGCGCATCCACGAGCGGCCCAAGTTTTCCATCCATTACTTCCGTGAGCTGGTGCAGCGTCATGCCGATGCGGTGATCGGTTACACGATTCTGCGGAAAATTGTATGTGCGGATTTTTTCCGATCGGTCGCCGGAGCCGATTTGCCCGCGGCGTTCCGCCGCAATTAGTTCGTGCTGCTTGGATTGCTCCATCTCAAAAAGCCGCGTGCGGAGGACGCGCATCGCCTTCGCGCGATTCTTGATTTGCGATTTCTCGTCCTGCTGCGAGACGACGAGCCCCGAGGGCAGGTGCGTGATACGCACCGCGGAGTAAGTCGTGTTCACGGATTGCCCGCCGGGGCCGGAGGAGCAGAACGTGTCAATGCGGAGATCCTTCGCTTCGATTTTAATATCAATGTCGTCGGCCTCGGGAAGCACGGCCACGGTTGCCGCGGAAGTGTGAATGCGCCCCTGCTGTTCCGTAGCGGGGACTCGCTGCACGCGATGGACACCGCTTTCATATTTCAACTTCGAGTAAACCTTTTGCCCCGAAATCGACGCGGTGATTTCCTTCAGGCCGCCGAGAGAAGTGGGCGAGCTTTCCAGCACTTCGACTTTCCAGCGTTGCGCCTCGGCGTATCGCGAATACATCCGGAAAAGTTCGCCGGCAAAAAGCGCGGCCTCTTCCCCGCCGGTGCCCGCGCGAATTTCAACGATCACGTTCTTATCGTCGTTCGGGTCCTTGGGGAGCAGCAACATCTTCAGTTCCTCTTCGACTTGTTCCATGCGCGGCTCCAGTTGTCTTTCTTCGTCGTGTGCCATCTGGCGCATGTCTGCATCTTCCGAGTCGGAAGCCATCTGCTTGGCTTCGCGCAACGCCTGATCCAGCTTCTTCCACTCGCGATATTTTTTTACGATCTCGCTCATCTCCGAATGCATTTTGGCAAGCTTCTGGATGCGCGCGGAATCGGCGAGCACTTCCGGCGAGGAAAGCTGCGCGGTCATCTCTTCGTAGCGCGATTCAACTTGATTTAGTTTTTCAAACAGCGTCAATGCAGCCATGGCTCGGTTCTCCCGCGGGATAAAAGCAATTCACAAAGCAATCGAAGAAAGAAACACTCTGGTAGAGGGCTAAGCGCCCCTTGCAAGGGCGCCGGAAAGGGAAAACCTAATAGAATGCGGCGAACATCCTCTTCAATTTCACTCCTGAATTCAGAATAATCCCGCGCTCACTCCAAGTCAATTGGATGGAGGTTGCGAAGGATACTCCCGGGTAAACGCGCGGTTGACCGCGAAGAGCACCAGCGCGGTGAGCGCGCCCGCGGCCAACGCCTGCCAGATGCCCCCGTGCAGCGAATCCGCGGCCTGGCTGAATAAATACTGACCGAGCGGCGCAATGCGCGTGTCACCCGCGATGCGGTTGAATCCCGCGCCGAGCAGGCTCAGCGCGAATAGAACAAGCAGGAAAACTCCGGCACCTCCAACGGCCCAGTGCCACGCCTCGGTCCATCGAAGCGGCGTGGCGAGGCGGCGCAAAACAAATGCGGCGAGCAATTGCGGCACGCAGCCGAAAATCGACTCCAAAAAAAACGCAAATAGAAAATTGCGCGCCAAATCGCCAAAGCCGCCGTGGTTCGCGCGGCCAATAACGAATTGCGCGAGCGTGAAGAAAAAACTGCCGCACACGACCGCGGCCAGATAGTAGGCGATGCTTCCCTTCCGGGTCATGAGCGCCTCAAATCCTCCGCTCGATGCCCGGAAAATTCTCCCAGACTTTTACACCGCAGAAGTGCGAGCCTTCGGTGCAGATGGGCGTGGCGATTCCGGCACGGAGATGGCACGGCGGCCCGATATATTTCGCCAGTTCGGGCGCGGCGGCGCTCAATTGTTGCAGCTCGTCCATCGAAGCGTTGTAAATCTCCTCCTGCGCGTTGAAGCAGGTGCGCATCGTCCACTTGTGCAGCAGGTGCAGCAGCGACCCGGTTTCGACGAGCCGAATGGCCTTCGCGTTCGGCAGCAAATAGAGCGCGGCTTCGAGCGGCGCGCCGCGATCGAGCAATTCGTTTTTCGCGTTCCACGCGTCGGCCATGGCGCGCGCAAACACTTCCTTCGCGCGCGCGTTTCCTGCGATCAGCATCGGCGTGACGTAATCCGGTGAACGCGTGTCCGCCAGCGTAAGCAGCGGACGCGAGCCGGGCACCATGCGATGCCGCTGGTCCTGGCTATCGGCCGTGTGGCTGATTTTTTTCGCGAATGTAAATGTCGCGTGTTGCAGCGCACGCATCATGGGCGCATGGACTCCAATATCGAGCGTCTCGAGGCGATACGGATTCCGCGCCGGGTCGAGCAGCCGCGCGATGGCCTCTTCGTCGGAGCATTCGGCGCTCGGTGATCCCGACGATAGCGCGATACGCATCGGCCAGCACATACGTGGCGCGGTGCGACCAGTCAATCAGCCGCGACACGCGCCCGGCAAGTTCCTTATCAAATTCGCGCGCAAAGTCATCCCCGCCATTTCCTGAAACGGTCTTCGGCGCGGCGCAAAGTTGTTCCAACTCCGGAAGTGATTCGAGCGGTTCGTTGTCGAAGCGGTCGAAGAATTGCGGGTCGATCTCGCGGACTCGCGCGACCATCTCTCCGATCAACGGCGCGCGATTCCACCGGCGTGTCCGACGCAATCTGCATCCGCCACAGCCGGTGGAGCACGATGCCCGAAAGCGTGTGCACCATCGTGGTGGCCGCCGCGACAGGCAAAACGTAGCGAGCGACTTCGATGGCGCGCTTCTCGGCTTGCCGCTCTACTTTTTGGACGCGCCGCGGGTGCGAAAGTTTTCCGACGTGCCAGATGTCGCCAAGAATTTCGCGCGCTTCCGGATGCAGGATCGCGGTCAGCTCGCGGTAGTAATCCCACGCGCGCGCGATGGTGCCCTCGAAGATTTTGCGCTCGGCGGCGCCGAACCCCCGCGCCCTCGGGCGGGATGTACGCGACAGCTTGATTGAGCCGGACGTAGCGCTGGCTCTGCTGCTCGGAGTTGTAAAACGGATGCGCGTGCAGAAATGACCAGACAAATTGCCGGCTAACGTTTTCGAGGCCAAATTCGAAATGCGCGTGCTGGTAAACGGTGTGATGGCCGGAATAAAACGTCGCCGCGCCGATAGTCAGGCGCTGCTTGTCCGTGATTTCCTCGGGCGTGACGAGCTTCGGCGCGTAACAAGTGCGCGCGGCGGCGATGGCGGAATCATAGGCG
>CAVTRS010000026.1:0-195057 GCA_963737185.1 uncultured Acidobacteriota bacterium
CTAAGGCGAATAACGCCGCTTCTGCCCGCCTGCGCACGAAATATTTTGAAGAGCTACGCCCGGCCCTGATGAAGGAACTGGGGCTGACCAACACCATGGCCGTTCCCCGGGTTGAGAAGGTTGTAGTCAACATGGGCGTTGGCGAAGCCACTCAGAATGCCAAGGTGCTGGACCCGGCCGTGGCAGAGTTGGCACAGATCACTGGCCAGAAGCCGGTTGTCACCCGCGCCAAGAAATCCATCGCCGCCTTCAAGGTGCGCGAGGGAATGCCGATCGGTTGCATGGTTACGCTGCGCGGCGACCGCATGTACGAATTTCTGGACCGCCTGTTGAATGTCGCGCTGCCCCGCGTTCGCGACTTCCGCGGTGTTCCTAGCCGGTCCTTCGATGGGCGCGGCAACTTCACGCTCGGTCTGCGCGATCAGCTGATCTTCCCTGAGATTGACTATTCGAAGGTGGAACATCAGAAGGGTATGAACATCACGATCGTCACCACTGCCACGAGCGACGAACATGGGCAAGCGCTGCTGAAGGCGATTGGAATGCCGTTCCGCGCTCCGAACGCTATTTAAGTTCCTACCTTCCGCAGGCGAACGTCCCGTGGAGGATGGTTGCAAGTGATTGAAAGTTAAAGCTGTAAAAGCGCAGCCCTGGAAACCAGGGTGCGAGAGATAAAGGAAACGATGGCCAGAACATCAAGCATCGCAAAGGATAACAAGAAGCCCAAGTTCTCATCGCGTCAGCACAACCGTTGTAAGTTGTGCGGACGTCCACGCGCCTATCTACGCAAGTTCGGCCTTTGCAGGCTGTGCTTCCGCGGCTTGGCTCTGCGTGGTGAGATTCCTGGGGTTTCGAAGTCGTCCTGGTAGGCGAATAGTACCCTGACCCGCGGGGGTGAGCCCCGCAATTACTGGCACGTGGTCCGAGCAAGATTCACAAACCAGGACCGTCCTGCGAAAGCAGGAACAGAACGTCGCCGCAGGTTCTTTCCACTGTAGCTCTCGAGATTGAGGGCAACCGGCGTGAGCCGGTGCAGTATTGTGCCAAGCCAGTGCGCGCAAGAAAGAGAACGGGCGAACGAACTCAGGAGATGGAAAGATGAGCTTTACCGATCCAGTGGCAGACTTCTTGACCAGGATCCGCAACGGCATCAAGGCCCGGCACCAGAAGGTCGATGCCCCCGCTTCCAAGCTGAAGCTTGAGATTGCCCGGGTTCTGAAGGAAGAAGGCTACCTCGCAAATTACAAGGCGACCGAAGAAGACGGCAAGAAAGTAGTTCGCGTGTACATCAAGTACAACGCCGACAACGTCGCCTCGATCACCGACATCAAGCGCATTTCGCGCCCTGGTTGCCGTGTGTACGTCAACCACAACGAAATTCCCCGCGTCCTCGGCGGTCTGGGTATCACTATCCTGACCACCCCGAAGGGCGTTCGCAGTGGCAAGCAAGCCCGCAGAGAAGGCGTGGGCGGCGAAGTGATCTGCGAAGTTTATTAAGGTCACAAGCTTCGCAGCCGGGTACGCGGCAAAAGATGCCGCTCCGTCCGCGGGCGCTTGGAGCAGACGAGGCTGGCGAATAGCTTGCCCGGAAGCCCACCGTGACAGGGTTCACGGCGGTGCAGGAGAAAGCAATGTCAAGAATTGGTAAGAAACCTATTCCGTTGCCCAAGGGTGTCTCGTACACCGTAGACGGCAACGTCATCACCGTTAAGGGTCCGAAGGGAACCGTCACCAACCATCTTCCAGGTGGCGTTACGCTTGGAACCGAAGATGGCGTGCTGCTGGTTAAGCGTGAGGACGATTCCAAGGCTGCAGTTCATGGCTTGGTTCGCGCTCTGGTCAACAACGCCGTTGTGGGTGTAACCACCGGCTGGACTCGCGATCTGGAAATCGTCGGAATCGGCTACCGCGCAGAGTTGAAGGGCAAGGGAATCGTGGTCTTCTCCCTGGGCTATTCGCACCTGATCGAGTATCCGTTGCCTACAGGCATCGAAGTCGCGATTGATGCCAAGTTGACGAAGCTGACCATTAGCGGTATCGACCGTCAGAAGGTTGGCCAGGTTGCTGCTGAAATGCGTTGCGCTGCGTCCGCCCGACCCTTACAAGCAGAAGGGCGTGCGTTACGTTGGTGAAAAGCTGAAGAAGAAGGTCGGCAAGACTGGGGCCAAGTAATTTGCGGATGAAGCGCGCTGGTCGCGCTCATTTGATACGGCAGGGTTTTTTCCCGGCCAACATGCTAAGGTGCCCGCCAGACGAGAATCTGGCGGGCGTCCGCACAACCCCGGCGAAGGATTTCGCTGGGACAGACCGGTCCCCGGCACTGAGTACTGGCGGCGAAAGCTGCTGAGGTACTCGAAACCCGGGAAAGAGGCCGGAGCGAAGGACAAGAAGAATGCTGATCAAAGCTTCCAAGAATGCAACGCGCGAGAAGATTCATACCCGGATCCGAAAGAAACTAGCCGGAACCACTGCGCGGCCTCGCCTGAACGTATACCGTTCGGTTAACCACATTTACGTACAGCTCATTGACGACGCAAAGGGTGCGACGATCGTCTCAGCCAGTTCGCTCGAACAGGGCAAAGACGGCAAGAAGCACATTGGCGGCGGCAACATTGCATCCGCCAAGCAGGTCGGCAAGTTGATTGCAGAGCGCGCCAAAGCCAAGGGTATTGAATCGGTTGTCTTTGACCGGGGCGGCTATCTGTACCACGGACGGATCAAGGCCGTGGCGGATTCTGCCCGTGAAGGCGGCCTGAAGTTCTAGTTCCGGCGGTGGCTCAATCTGAGCCGCAGGGGCGCGACAGAGTTAAGCGGGCGAGGTGCAAACCGTTAGTCCGCAGGATTTCGGAGATGCAGGCGCGGTCTCCAGGAGAGTCGACAAGCAATGGCAATCGTCAAGAAAAAGCTCGATGCCGGGAATTACAACCTGAAGGATCAGGTCGTCAACATAAACCGTGTGACCAAGGTAGTTAAAGGCGGCAAGAATATGTCGTTTGCGGCCCTGGTCGTGATCGGCGATCCGTCCACTGGCGTGGTTGGCTACGGTTCTGGCAAAGCCAAGGAGGTTCCCCAGGCAATCCGCAAGGGAATTGAATCGGCCAAGAAGAACCTGATCAAGGTGCACCTTACCCACACTTCGATTCCGCACATCTCGCTGGGCCGTTACGGCTCGGGCAGAGTGCTCGCTGAAGCCAGCTCCGGAAGGCACTGGCGTTATCGCTGGCGGCGCGGTCCGCGCGGTGATGACTTCGGTGGGAATTCAGAATGTGCTGACTAAATCAATTGGTACCACCAACCCGCATAACGTCATTAAAGCTACGTTTGACGCGCTGAAGAAGCTGCGTGACCGTGCCGAAGTGGCAGCCAATCGCGGCAAATCCGTGGAGGAGCTCTAAACCATGCCACGTCAACGTACAAAGACTCCCAGGGTGGAGGCTCCGGCCGGCACCCGGATGAAACTGAAGTGGGTGATCTCCCAGAATTGCACGCCAGCGAAGCAGCGGCTGGTCGTGAAAGGTCTCGGGTTTACCCATCTGAACCAAGTCATCGAACGCGAAGATACATTGTCGATTCGCGGAATGGTGGCCAAAGTGCCGCATCTGATCCAGATTCTCGGCGAGTAGGCCGGAGCGGATCGGATAGGCGCACGATACGAGTGCCTGGCCTGAAGGCGGCGAAATGCCGCTCCAGCCGCAGACGCTCGCAAACCGAGTCGCCGGAATATCGGCGGCGCCAGGAAATGGCCCGCTTGCCACGGGGAACGCTCTGCGTTTTAGTGGAGATGTTCGGCTGTCACAGACGGCCCAATAGCATGTTTGGCACCATAGCAAGGGATAAACAATGAATCTGACAACGATTCGCAAGCCGGCCAAGGCAAATGAAAACCGCAAGCGCGTGGGCCGTGGTATGGGCTCCGGCATGGGCAAGACTTCGACCCGTGGACACAAAGGGCAGCGTTCGCGCTCCGGTTCGCGCAGTATGCGCGGATTTGAAGGCGGCCAGATGCCACTGCATCGCCGTTTGCCTAAGCGGGGCTTCGTCAATATTTTCAAGAAGGAATTTCAAGTCATAAACCTGTCGCGACTGGCTGAGCTGGGCGTGACGGATTTGACTCCGGAAGTTCTCTATGAGCTGCGTGTCATCAGCAAGAAAAATGGACTGATCAAGGTATTGGGCGTAGGCGATCTGACCGCTTGCCCTTACCGTGTATGCCCATAAGTTCAGCGAGACAGCACAGCAGAAGATTACTGCAGCGGGGGGCAAGGCTGAGATTATCGAAGTAAAGCAGCCAGCTCCGATTAAGCGCGGTAGAAGATCACCAAGCCCACCTGCTGCGAACAGGTCGGCTGGGTCCGGTTCTTCCCTTGGAATGATCGCGGCCCGAACAGCATAGGTACGAGGCCCCTTACCATGTTCGAGAAGCTAGCGAACATCTTCAAGTACCAGATCTGCGCAAGCGCGTTCTGTTTACGCTTGGGTTGTTAGCCGTCTACCGCATCGGCGGTCACCTGCAACACCTGGCATCGATCCCTCTGCCCTCGCGCGGCAGTTTCACAACCTGGCGGTGGATTGCTCCGCTTCGATCAATCGTTCAGCGGCGGCAATGTGCGACGATCCACGATCTTCGCTCTGGGCATCATGCCCTCTACGTCACTCGTCGATCATTTCCCAATTACTGACGGTAGTTTACTCGGCCGTTGGCACGACTGCAGAAGGAAGGCGAACTCGGCCGCCGGAACACGGCCCAGTGGACCCGCTGCCTGACGATCATCTCGACGATGCAGTCGTTCGGCATTGCCATGACCCTGCAGCATCGAGTCGGCGGTGAGCGAGCGCATCTGCGGATTGGCTTTGTGCTGATGATCGCCATGCTCGTCGCTCACCACCGGCACCACGTTCATCAGTGGCTTGGCGAGCAGATCACACCGCCCGGCATGGCGATGGCATGTCGCTGATCATCTTTACCGGTATCGTCGTGGGACTGCCTCATGCAGTAGTCGAGCTGTACCTCAAGGCTACCAGCGGCGGCGCACTCGGCCCGATCGGCATTGTGTTCCTGCTGGGCGTGATGATTCTGGTGGTCGGGTTCATCGTCTTTGTGGAGCGATCCGAGCGACGCGTCCCGGTGCAGTACGCCAAGCGGGTTGTGGGACGCAAGGTGATGGGCGGTCAGTCTACCCATCTGCCTCTGCGTGTCAACTCCGGCGGTGTGATGCCGGTCATCTTCACAGTTCGGTCCTGACCCTGCCGCAGACAGTTGGATACGCACTATCGAGCAACAAATACTTCGGACCATTCTTTGCAGGATTAAGCAAAGCCTCGGGCTGGGGTGAACCGTGCGCACGTTCCTGTATGCGGTCGGCATTCTCTTTCGCCTCTTATGTGTCCATCGTCTTCAATCCAAAGGACGTAAGTGACAATATGCAGAAGTACGGCGGGTCGTTCCAGGTATCCGTCCCCGGGGTTCGGACGAGCAATTACATCAATGATGTCTTAACCCGCATCACTTTGGTTGGACGTTGTACCTGATCGTCATTTCGCTAATTCCAGAATGGATGATTGCAGGTATTCACCTAAACAATTTGCCACTTTGGATGGGTGGCGGGATCTTCGATCACCTACCCAACTGGGTCTTGCATGGTCTGAATGTGAACTTCTACTTCGGTGGAACCTCACTGTTGATCGTGGTTGGCGTGGCAATGGATACGGTTAACCAGATCGAGTCGCAGCTCATCATGCGACACTATGAAGGATTTACTCCCAAAAGTGGTCACGTCAGAGGACGCAGGGCGTGGTAGATTACATTACCTAAATTAAATTGAAGCTGATGTTGTAGGAGGCAAGGTTTATGGAGCCTGTAGCCACCCCGGTATCGGTTGTAAACACCGAACGCGGAAGTTCTCATTGGTCCGATTGTCCTTCTGGGGGCACCGGGCGCTGGTAAGGGCACCCAAGCCAAGCGGCTCTCGGAACATTACGGGATTCCGCAAATTTCGACGGGAGACATCCTGCGCGACAACCTTCGACGAGGCACTCCGTTAGGCAAACAAGCCGGAGGGTTGATGGAGCGCGGGGAACTGGTTTCCGACGAGTTAGTATGCCAGATGGTTGCTGATCGTTTAGCTCAACCGGATTGCGCGCGTGGTTTCATCCTCGACGGCTTTCCGCGAACGGTGAAACAGGCAATGTGGCTCGACAAATATCTTGCCGAGAATCGTCTCTTTGAAACTGAGAGTGGCCGCAAGCAGTTGGTTGTGATCCAGTTATGGTGGCGTATAATCGACTACTGCCAAGGTTACCGGGCGGCGGACCTGTCCTGCCTGCGGACGGATCTATAACGTTCACACCACTCAGCGATCAAAGGTCGAAGGCGTCTGCGACGTAGACGGCTCGACTTTCATCACGCGTAAGGATGACCGCGATGACGTTATTATCGAGCGGTTGAAGAACTACGAAGCTCAGACCCTACCGCTGGTGAACTACTACACGGACCTGGCCGGCTAAGAGAAGTTGATGGTGCGGTAGATTTGGACAGTATAACGGCCGAGGCATTCAAGGCAATCGAAAATGGCGATAGTATGTAAGTCGGCCGGTGAAATCGAAAAAATGCGACGAAGCGGCCACATTGTCCGGCAAGTGCTGGATGCAATAAGGGTGCTCGTCGCGCCGGGTCTGAGCACGATGGATCTGGAGCGCGCGGCAGAAAAGAAGATTCGCGATCTAGGTGCAAAGCCAGCGTTCAAGGGATACTATGACTACCCTTGCGTGCTTTGCACTTCGATCAATCAGGAAGTTGTGCACGGTATTCCTTCGGAGACGCGCAAGCTTGCCGAGGGCGATATCGTTTCCATCGATTGCGGTGTAGTGCTGGACGGCTATTACGGCGATTCAGCGATCACCGTAGCTGTGGGTGCAATCAGCGATGAGGTTCGCACCCTGGTTGAAGTTACGGAACAGTCGCTGCACAAGGGAATTGAGGCGGCGCGCATCGGAAGCCGGCTTGGCGATATCGGTGCTTCGGTACAAGAGTTCGTTGAAGCTGCCGGATTCAGCGTGGTTCGAGAATTTGTAGGGCACGGCATAGGGACCAAGTTGCACGAGGATCCGCAGGTTCCTAACTATGGCGTGCGCGATCAGGGTCTCAAGTTAAAGGAAGGCATGGTCATCGCAATTGAGCCGATGGTGAATGCAGGCGAAGCGTCGGTTCGAGTGTTGGACGACAAGTGGACGGCAGTAACCCAGGATGGAAGACCTAGCGCGCACTTTGAGCACTGCGTCGCCATTACAAAAGACGGTCCAGTGATCTTGACCGATTAGTTTCAGATTTCGGGCCTCGTGACTCGAAGCTGGAGATTGAAATTGAGGTTGGATGAGTAAGGAAGACGCGATTGAAGTAATGGCAATGGTGATGGAGCCACTGCCCAATGCGATGTTCAGGGTTAAACTTGAGAATGACCACGAGGTGCTTGCGCACGTTTCGGGCAAGATGCGCAAAAACTTTATTCGAATTCTTCCGGGTGACCGCGTGGCCGTAGAACTTTCTCCTTACGACCTGAATCGCGGACGCATTGTGTACCGCTACAAGTAGCGGAAAGTTCGCGCAACCCGCAACGGTCCGATGGACTAGTGGACTAGCGGGTATTTGCGTGTTTGCGAAAGGGCTGCAAGGCCCTGATGTAACTCTCGCGCGTGATGTATGCGAGGGAGTACTTGAGGAGCGTTCGGGAAACTGGGCGTTAAGGTAGTTGAACAAGGAAGTGGCTAATGAAAGTAAGGGCTTCAGTAAAGAAAATCTGTGACAAGTGCAAGGTCATACACCGCCATGGCGTGGTGCGCGTGATCTGCGAAAACTCGAAACATAAGCAGCGCCAGGGTTAATCCTGAGCGGGCTGCCCAACAGGAAGTAGAAACCCAGAGTAGGACACACACATGGCACGTATTGCAGGCGTCGATCTGCCCCGCAACAAACAGGCACGCATCGCGCTCACTTACATCTACGGAATCGGCCAGCCCCGCGCCAATAGGATTCTTGGCACAGCTACGGTCGATCCGCTCAAGAAGATCCAGGACCTGAGCGAAGAGGAAGTGAATCGCATCCGTCAGGTGATCGAGAATGAAGGCCAGGTCGAAGGTGATCTGCGCAAGGAAATCTCGCTTCACATCAAGCGGCTCATTGAAATCGGCTCTTATCGCGGCAACCGTCACCGTCGCAGCTTGCCTGTCCGCGGACAGCGCACGCATACCAATGCCCGTACCCGTAAAGGTCCGCGCAAGGGAACAGTGGCTGGCAAGAAGAAGGCGGCGAAGTAATTTCGCCTTGTCGCAAGGTCGCGTCTTTCCGCAAGCCGTGTGGGTAGGCGGCAAGGGATTGGCGATGGGTACGGGCCAAACGGCCCTCCGGTCGCTGACGCTAGCTGTCGGCACGTATGGAAAGCGCTTACTGGTAAACCCAGAACAGGAATAGAGAACGGAATATGGCAAAAGCAGCAGGCAGCCGGGTCCGGCGCCGCGTCGGACAAGAAGGGTAAGAGCAAGAAGTTCAAGAAGAAGGAGCGCAAGCACATCCCTCACGGGCTTGTGACGATCAGCGCGTCTTTCAACAACACCATCGTCACCATCAGCGACCCATCGGGCAACGTGATTTCCTGGAAGAGCTCCGGCTCGCTGGGATTCCGCGGCTCCCGCAAGGGTACGCCATTTGCCGCGCAGCAAGCCGCGATGAACGCCGCCAACACGGCGCGCGATCATGGTCTTCGCTCCGTGGATGTTCGTGTTTCAGGCCCGGGCTCGGGTCGCGAATCCGCGATTCGCGCGCTGGCCGCAGCCGGAATTGAAGTCCGCACCATTAAGGACGTTACCCCGGTTCCGCACAACGGCTGCCGTCCGCCGAAGAAGCGCCGCGTTTGATTGCAGTACCGTAGCCGCCCGTGTGTGCGGCGCCCCGGCATGGCTCGCCTGTTTGGCCGAGGCCAGTGCCGGATGACAAAGATTCGAGCGGGATGGAAGGGATTCCAACTCCTGTAAACCGCTCCCAGACCGAAGGAGATATAAGTTGGCTCGCTATAAAGACGCAGTATGCCGCCTTTGCCGCCGAGAGGGCACCAAGTTGTTCCTCAAGGGCGCAAAGTGCTTTATGGAAAAGTGTCCGGTCGAGAAGCGCAATTTTGCCCCAGGCCAGCACGGCAAGGATCGCAAGGCGAAGATCGTCGGTTACGGTCTCCAGCTCCGCGAAAAGCAGAAGGCCAAGCGCATGTACTTTGCGCAGGAAAGCCAATTCCGCAATTACTTCGAGAAGGCCGCTCGCGCCAAGGGCGTGACCGGCGAGATTCTGCTCCAGCAGCTTGAGCGCCGTCTCGATTCAGTGGTTTACCGTCTTGGCTTCGCTGTGGCGCGCCGTCAGGCCCGCCAACTCGTGCGCCACGGTCACATTGCGGTCAACGGCCGCAAGGTGAACATCCCTTCGTTCCAGGTCAATGTGGGCGAAGAGATCGCGGTTCGCGAGAGCAGCCGTAAAGCTTGTCATTCTGGAAGGGGCGAAGGAGTTTGCTTCGCATCAGACTTCCCCGACCTGGCTGGAGATCGACCGCGAGAATTACAAGGGCCGCGTACTGTCTCTGCCGCGGCGCGAAGATATCAACCTGCCCGTCAACGAGCAGCTCATCGTCGAACTGTACAGCAAGTAACGGGGCGGACGCTTGCGCGCTTCCCTGGTCTGCTTGCTGCATGGGTTCCACGGGAGCCGACGCCGCTGACGCTCGCATGGCGAGCCACCTACTTAACCGCGGCACGGCCCTCAAAACCGTGCCGCATCACCCTGTCTCGGACCAGATCCGCCTGCGGCCCAACTTCGCCGCAGTGCCAAACGGCCGAAGAAAGAGGAGAAACGAATGCTCTGGAAGGGATTTCAAAAGCCGAAGCGCCTGGCGATGGATTCTGAATCGCTGACTGACAAGTATGGTCACTTCTGGGCGCAGCCGTTCGAGCGCGGATTCGGTACGACCATCGGAAACGCGCTGCGCCGGGTACTGCTTTCCTCGATTGAGGGAGCGGCCATCACCGCCGTCAAAATCGAAGGCGTGCTGCACGAATTCCAATCGATCCCCGGTGTCGTCGAAGATGCCACCGACATTATTCTTAACCTCAAGCAGATCCCGTTCAAGCTTTCCGGGGATGCGCCGAAGATGATCTACCTGCGCGCCGATCAGCCCGGAGTTATCACCAGCGGCATGATCGAAGCCGACGGCGACGTCGAGGTTCTGGATAAGGACGTTTACATCGCAACTGTCAGCGAAGGCGGCAAGATTGACATGGAGCTACGCCTGAAGAAAGGGCGGGGCTACGTTTCAGCGGACAAGAATTTCGACGAGGATCTCGGACTCGGCTTCATTCCAATTGATTCCGTTCACTCGCCTGTACGCAAGGTCAACTACGCAGTCGAGGCGGCTCGTCTCGGTCAAATTACCGACTACGACAAGCTAGCCCTAGAAGTGTGGACCAACGGTTCGGTCACGCCTCCGGATGCCATTGGACTGGCGGCCAAACTGCTCAAAGACCACATGAACATCTTCATCAACTTCGAAGAAGAAGTCGAAGCCAGCGGAATTTCGTGGACAACAAGCCGGAGATCGCAACGAGAATCTGAACCGCTCGGTTGAAGAGCTGGAGTTAAGCGTTCGCAGCTACAACTGCCTGAAGAACGCGAACATTCAGACAATCGGCGAGTTGGTTTGCAAGACCGAAGCCGAAATGCTGAAAACCAAGAATTTCGGCCGCAAGTCACTCAACGAAATCAAGGAAATCCTGGCTTCGATGGGTCTCGGCCTCGGAATGAAGATCGACGAGCACGGCAACGCCGTAGCCACCAGCCAGTCAACCATGGGCAGCAGCTTGCCGTCCACGTTCGGCTCCGGTGGAGATGGTAACCCGAGCTACTAAGTTTATTGCGGGAGGACGCCGCAAGCACCTCCCGCAATTCTCCCGGTTCGCCGAGGAGTAAAGTTCAGCCGGAATGTCAGCGGCTCCGGCGATATCAAGGATTAGTCATGCGTCATCGTGTAGCAGGTTGGAAATTAGGCCGGAACACCTCCCACCGTCGCGCTTTGTTAAGGAATCTCGTCACCTCTCTGATCATCGAGGAGCGCATCGAGACCACCGTAACCAAGGCCAAGGCAATGAAGTCCCACGCTGAGAAGATGATCACGCTCGGCAAAAAAGGTGGTGTTGCTCACCGTCGTCTCGCTGCGTCGTATCTTATGACCCCCGAGGCGGTCGATAAACTGTTCAAGACCATCGGACCTCGCTTCGGCGACCGGAACGGCGGTTATACCCGCATCATCCTCACCGGCTTCCGCAAGGGAGACGGCGGCGCGAAGGCTTTCATCGAGATTCTCGGCAGCGAGAAGGTGGTCGATGAAAAGCGTGCAAAACGCGCCGAAGTCCGTGCCAAGCGCGCTGAAGAAACGCGTAAGGCGATGGAAGAATCCCAGGGCCCAGCGGCTGAGGGCGGCGAAGAGCCGAAGGCGTAGTCTTACCTATCAGTGTCTGATTCCCCGGCTGAGCGGCCAGGGCAGCAGGCGCACGCAATCATGCGCACCTTCGGGTGCGCATTTTGCATGGGCGGCTTGATCTAAGCGCTCGTTTCGGGATTGTGACATTCCTTTGACTGTAGTCCTCAGTCTCTCTCTACGCTCCAGTTTCATTCCGCCTGTCGAGCCGTATGCATCGTAATACTCCTTGCGCCCTGTGAATGCATGTTGAACGTTGGGCCGCATAAGAAAAAGGACGATTGCGCCATAGACTAGAGTCGCGAACCAAAAGGCACCTCCAAAATACGAACTGAAGGTGCTCGGACTCGTAACGAGAGTTGCCGCGGCAGCTACCAAACCTCGACCTAAAGGAATTCCGGTAGCCATAAGCAGCCCTAACCGTGCCCAACTCTGAAGAAACCAGAGTCCGGCGCAGATCACCAAAGAGAACACAGCCGCCAACAGCGCGCCAGCAATATGAGCAGAATCGCTCGGAAAAAGATGCCGGAGATAAGTATTGGTGAATCTTGCTCCAATGTCCGGATTTGAAAACAACACCGCTGCTTGAATCCCGTGGGCCACTCCCCAAAAAAGTAGGAGTAGCGCGAGTGTTGTGATTGCGGTTGGCCGTTTCACATTACGCTCCTCGATGGGTTGCCAAGCACCACCAACCTTGGCTATTTAGCCACGCACTTTACGCCGTTTTCAAAGCAAGTTTCACGATTGTCACAAAGCAGGCCTTTCATCTCACTATCATCGAAACGGCCCCGCCAATTGCTCAGCCATGCCTTGCCCAAAATGTGGAGGGGGTCACGATGGGGTACTTCTGGCAAGCGCCAATAAGTCCTTATCCCCGGTAATCAAGTAGTTGGCCTTTGATGCACGCAATGTAGCAAGCACCTGCTGGTCAGCAGGATCGCGCAAGCTGGAATCCTGTTCAGCATCTGGCATTGTTGACCGAAGATCAAACTACCGGCTAGGCGCTGTCGGTGACGATGAGCGAGATCGGGTAGCTGCGGGCGTCTTTGCAGCTGTCGGGTGGACGTTGATTATGTGTTTAGCGGGGTCGAGGCTCATAAAGCTCTGTTGCCCTTGAAGGATGAACGAGTAGGGGGGCGTTCCTCCCGAAGGCGTAAACTGTATCTGCTCGGTACCTGAGACATTGATAGGGTCCGTGCAATTGGACTGGCCACTCGTGCACCAGTATTGGCCTGGCGGCCGGTCGAGATGCCGACGGGCGCGCCACCGGCACCTCCCGAGCCACCGTTTTGACCAGACAGACACATTGTTGCCGACGTTGTTCGCCACGTGAGATGGGCTGGCGCGTTCCCCGCCCCAGGTAAAGCAACGTCCCGGTGGCGACCATCGCTACCAACGCCACCAGGAGGACATATTCGAGGATGCTTACGCCATCCTCCCTTAGGCGGTAATGCCTGGACCTTGAAACGGAGCGCAACGCTTCGTTGTCACTTCGCCTCCGCCGAGAAATTCGCAACGCAAGCGCAACCACCCCACGAGCCAAACCTACGACGAAAGCTCACTCCCCGCTGAACCGTTGGACGGGGCATCGTTAGGGCCTCGCTATTCGTCGAGTAGCATCCTCGCCTCGGCGGTTGCCTCGCCAAGCACGGTTACGGACTGTATTGTATTTATTACGTTCGCCAACGTTGTGTAGCTGGTTATTGACCGCGCCACCCAGAAAGGCGATGGCACCAATGGCGACGACGGCAATCAAGGCCAGCAACAAAGCGTATTCCACCAGGCTGGCTCCCACGTCATCCTTGCCAGTGAACTTCTGCTGAGCCCAATCCACCAGCAACATGGGCCAAGTCATGATCCGCTTCACCGTCAGATCTCCTCTTTTGCAACAGGCCCACCGGGACTGACAGGCCGGTTCCCGCGCTTCCGGCGGGGGTTAAACAAGTCTTCACTGAAGGTGGCGCGAGTTCCATGGGCCAAAAGGCTCATTTTCCTGTGGTAGACCTAGCGCTGCCTGCGGATCTGCTTTACGCTTGGCAATGAGGCGTTTAGTAGAAGATGGGCCGGTTCTGGTGACTCTAAGTGATATTTCGGCGGTAAACCTGGATTCCGAGGCACTCGGCAGCACTGGTGTTAGAGCTATTGAGGGCACACGGTGGCGGACCTCTCACATACCGCGTCTGCACCCCGCGCTAATAGTGGTGGCAGGCGCCTGTGCGGCCCTATTTCATCAAGTAATGCGGACCGGTCTTTCGGGCGACGTGTTCTACCAGTTGGCCGCCGGCCAGTGGATGCTTGCCCATCACTCGGTGATCCGCCACGACGTGTTCTCCTACACGGTTACTGGGCGACCGTGGCTGGCCGAAGAATGGGGTTTCGAGGTACTTCTGGCTTGGACGGTGAACCACATCGGTGCCATTTCCTACTGGCTGGTCTCTGCCGGGGCCTGCGTCGCCGCGCTGCTGGCCGGCGTGGCGCGATGGAGGATGACGGGTGCTGGTTGGCTATGGACAGCCGCCCTATCGGTGCTGGCCGCCGCCGGCTTGTCTGTCGGCCTGGCCCCGCGCCCACAGGACCTCAGCTATTTCTTCTTTGCTCTGGTCATGCTTCTGCTTACCCTCGCCCGTCGGCGTCACGCTTGGCTCTTCGCCGTCCCTGCGCTGCTACTTGTCTGGGCCAACGTACACGGGAGCTTTCTGCTCGGCCTCGGGCGTTCTTGCCCTCGAGGTCGTGTGGAGTTTTTTGCCTTCAGTTATGGGGCGGATGTCAATTTCCCGACCGCTACCTCGAAAGCTAGCCGGGCTTACTTTCGCCTCGGGCCTGCTAGCGACCCTGGTAAACCCTCATGGGCCGGCGCTACTCGCCTACGCCCTGAAGGTCACCTCTTCCCCCCAACTCAGCAACACCATCGCCGAGTGGCAGAGCCCGAACTTTCATTCGTACCTGTACCTGGGCGTAATTATCGGCCCGGTCCTCTTGCTGATCGGCCTGCTTGGCCCTTTCGACGAACGGTGTTCGCTCTGGACGACGTTGTCCTGGCCTGCCTGATGCTTCTCGGCTGCTCTCCACGCCGTGCGCTTCACGCCCTATTTCGCCCTTGCCGCGTGCGCCATGCTGGCTCCCTGGAAACCCATAAGGACCGAGACCATCCGTCCTAGCGTGCTCACGTTGCCTCTGGCGGTAGTGCTGGTGGTCGCGTTAGTGGCAGGACCCCACGTGTCCCCGGGGGCGACTGCTGAGGGTGGCCCGCTCGGTGCCCCCGTGGCGGCGACCAACTTCCTGGAGCATCAAACGGGCAGAGTGTTCACGACTTATTGGTGGGGCGACTACTTGATCTACCGGCACATTCCGGTCTTCGTCGATGGCCGCACCGACCTTTATTTCGGCACCGACATCCTCCAGACCTGGCTCAATGTGTCAGGCGTTACCGTCGACCCGGACCCGGTGTTCCGCCACTGGGACGTTCGTTGGGTGATGTGGAACAGAGGCTCGCCCCTTAGCGTGTTCCTCTCACACGACCCTCAGTGGAAGATCGCTGACAGGACAGGCGCGGCTCTGGTGTTCGAGCACATAGGGACCTGGTGAGCGGACGTCAAGATGTCTGCGCGACGAGGGTGCCAATTGCGCGATAGTCGCTGAAGGTCAGAAGGCATCTTTCTGGGTGCGCTTTCTGGTTCTGGGCGTATTTTCTGCTCCGCTTCGACGGATGTCACGCCCAGAAACCGAAACGGCGCCCAGAGGGGCAAAATTTAGCGGCATCCGTCCCAGCCGGGTCATCAGCATGGAAGAATGGACCGAACGGCCGAACGCTCTTCGGGCGCGCAACTACGCTCCGGATCAGCCGATGCGGACGATACCCGACCTCACGGCTGCCGCCACCGCCTGCGTCCGACTGGACGCTCCGAGCTTGGAATAGATGTGGGCCAGATGGTTCTTCACTGTCTTGCTGCTGATGAAAAGCCTCTTGGCCACATCACCCGACGAGGCCCCGTTGGCCAACATCTGTAGCACCTCAACCTCGCGACGAGTGAGGACGGTGGTCGGCCCGTCGCGCCTCGCCCCACGTCTGAGAAAGGCGTTGGCCAGTCCGCCTCCGAGCTCGCTGGAGCCCACGGCAGCCGCCGTTACAGTAGCGACCATCTCGGTCGTGGAGCAGTCTTTCACCAGATAGCCGACGGCGCCGGCCGCGAACGCCGCCCTGACGGTGTCTTCGTCGGCGAACATCGTCAGGATCAATCAGCAATTGATCCAGCGCGGCTTCCTGCTCTGAGGTGCGGTTGAGGACCAACAGCATCCTGTTCATCGGCAAATCCGCCGGCGCCGGGCCTTGATCAAATTCGGCGCGCGCGAGGGGATGGACCGAGTGAGGAAGCGTCACAAGAATTGAGTCAGATACTTCATCCGTCACAAGCCGGCGGGGCTGCGCCGGTTGGGACGGGCCGTTCTGCGGCCCTGCGGGCGCTGGAGAACCATTTCCCACGGATGCGCTCCCGTTAGCGGAAGAGGTGCTGGCTGCGGGAAAACCGGAAGTCTTGCCTGGAGCGATGGAAGCATTCGAAGGCGTGGGCGTCGTGGAAACGCTCACAGAGTGCGCGTCTGGCTGTGTCTTCAGTTCCGCACGTTTTGCCGGTTGGGATGCCGGCGCATTGCTCATGCGCGCGCCCGTTATCGTAGGCGCTGCCATGGACCCCGCAGCCAGAGGTATCCCGCCGCGTCTCGCGGACGCTTCAGAGGACACACTTGTCCTGTCTGCTTTCAGCAGACTTGTCAGTCCGCAAAAAGAGAGAATCACTAAAAGAACCGCGGGAATTCTCAATCGGAAGGACTGGGCGCTTCTCATGAGGGTGTCTCCGTTTTTGTCCGTAAGCCAGACCTGCGGACTCTTTCGCTTCGACCAACTGCACGAATCGCAAATTACGCGGTCCTGTGTCAGCCTCCAAAAATTCGATGCAACCGCCAAACCGCGCAAAGGGCCCGATCGCAACTCCGTCAGACAAATGTCACGTGGCAACTACGGGAAGGGACTAAATCGGCGGCATCCTACCCGCAACCTGGATACGTGTCAATTAATATCGCGTCCGTCTCTTGTGAATTTCGGTTGGATTAAACACATTCGTGTATTGCGTCATGCCTGAGTGTTTTGAATTGAAACGGGGCTATCGCGCAATTGCCAATCGTTGTAAAGTGTCCATGTTGTTGAGTTGGCGGCGGCCAGTTTGAAACTGGTTCAGACCCCGATATGAGAGGTGAGCGATGAAGAAGCGCACTCATTTGACGCGGCGGCAAATTTTACGAGCAGGCGCGGCGGTTGCCGGAGCGTCGCTCGTACCGGGGCGATGGGTTTCCGCGCTGACGTCGCTCGGCGCGCAGCCCGCGACAAATTTACAAGACCCCGTCGTCGACGGTCTAAAGGGCGCCGCGAGCCGCGAAAAAGTTGCGTGGAAGGTTGTGCCATTTCCGATGACGCAGGTCCGCCTGCGCCCCGGCATTTTCCAGAACATGCAAGAGACTAATCATCGTTACATCGCAATGCTTCCCAACGACCGCTTGCTCTATTCGTTTCGAGCGACGGCGGGACTCCAGTCGAGCGTGCAGCCGTTCGGAGGATGGGAAGCCCCGGATGTGGAATTGCGCGGGCACTTGACCGGTGGACATTATTTGAGCGCGAGCGCGCTGATGTACGCGAGCACCGGCGACGAGGATGTGAAGACGAAAGCTGACGCGCTTGTCAACGAGCTGGCCCGGTGCCAGGAAGCAAACGGCAACGGATATCTGAGTGCCTTCCCCACGGAATTATTTGACCGGCTCAAGGCCGGGACCACACACGTGTGGGCACCCTTTTACACAATCCACAAAATTATGGCTGGGCACCTCGACATGTATTTGCACTGCGGAAATGAGCAGGCGTTGCAAAACGTCGAGAATATGGCCGGCTGGGTGGAAAATTATCTGGCGCCCGTAGCGGATGACCAGTGGGCGCATATGCAGATGGTAGAACACGGCGGCATGAACGAGACTCTCTTCAACATGTATTCCGTCACGGGCAAGGAAAAATATCTCGCCCTGGCTCGTCATTTTGACCACAAGAAATTCTTCGATCCGCTGGCCGAGCGCCGCGATGAATTGAAGGGTTTGCACACGAACACGAATATTCCAAAGGTCATCGGCGCGGCGCGTGGATACGAGATGACCGGCGACGATCGCTACCACACCATCGCAGATTATTTCTGGCATGAAGTGGTTGGGCAGCGAAGTTACGCGACCGGCGGCACCAGCAACGGCGAGGGCTGGTACTCCGACGCCGGCGACCTGAGCAAGCAGCTGGGCATTTCCGCCGAAGAGTGCTGCTGCAGCTACAACATGATGAAGCTTTCGCGCCACCTTTACGGCTGGACCGCCGACGCCAATTACATGGACTACTACGAGCGGCTGCTCTTCAACGTTCGCCTGGGCACGCAAGATCCTAACGGCATGTTGATGTATTACGTCTCCCTCGCCCCGCGCGGGTGGAAAACATTTGGCACTCCTTACGATTCCATGTGGTGCTGCACCGGCTCCGGCATTGAGGAGTATTCAAAGCTCAACGACACAATTTATTTCCACGATGCGAATAGTATTTACGTGAACCAATTCATCGCTTCCGAGGTGAGCTGGCCGGAAAAAGGACTCAAGCTATTGCAGGACACAGCATTCCCGGAGCAGGAAGGGACGACGCTCGCCGTGCAGGCGAAGAATCCTGTCCAACTTGCGCTGCGCGTCCGTGTACCTTACTGGGCAACGCGCGGAGTCCACGTGAAAGTGAACGGCGCCGCACAAAGCGTTGCGGCGAAGCCGGGCAGCTATATGACAATTAATCGCTCATGGAAAAATGGCGACAAAGTTGAAATCTCAATGCCGATGAGTTTGCACGCAGCGCCGCTCTTGGGCGCTCCGGATTTGCAAGCCGCGATGTACGGGCCGCTCGTGCTGGCCGGGCGCTTCGGCAATGAGGGACTTTCTCGCCAGATGATTTACGGGCCCTCGGCCGCGCGAATGCGTCCCGGCGCGCCATCGCCGGAAGTGAAGAGCGCCGGCAAGGGCGTTGACTGGGTCGAGCCGGTGCCGAACGCAAAGCTTTCATTCCGGCTGGCGGGACAAACGGAATCCACCGCCCTCGTTCCGATGTACCAGATTATGGACGAGCGCTATGCCGCGTATTGGAAGGTGAGCCCCGAATCGGCTTAGAGAATTCATTTCTTCCGGCATTCACAATCCTGTAATTGACTGCGACCATCCGGAGGTGTAGCTTCTCGGCAGAATCCGAATGGCTATCCCCGCCACGCAGGATTCGAATTCACCCCCAAAGACACCCGTAAAGGAGAAGTCAACATGCCAAGTTACCTCCAGCAGGTTTCCTACACTCAGGAAGCGTGGTCCGCGCTCGTCAGCAACCCGCAGAACCGCATTGAGGCCGTGCGTCCGGCAATCGAAAAGCTCGGCGGCAAAATCATCAGTGCATATTTTTCGTTTGGCGAATACGACGTCATTACCATCACCGAATTTCACAACATTGTGGATGCCGCCGCGATTGCCATGGCGTTCGCCGCCGGCGGCGCGGTGCGGGCGGTCAAGACAACTCCCCTGCTCACAACCACTGAGGCGCTTGAAGCGCTGAAGAAGGCTTCGACCACCGGCTATAAAGCGGTTGCAGCCGGCAATTAAGAACAAGAACGGGCACTCCTGATTCCTTTCGCCGCGGGCGTCATCTAATGGAGAGTGGCCGCCCGCGGCGAAGTTGTGCGTGCCCTGGCTTTCTTGACCGCCTGAGACCCTCATGCTAGATTCTTTTGTCTGCATGACATTTCGGAAATTTTCGTGACATTGCCAGCAACGGAACTCCGCAAAACCGCGCTCAATTCTGTCCATCGCCGGATGGGAGCCAAGATGGTTGACTTCGGCGGCTGGGACATGCCCGTCGAATATTCGGGAATCATTGCAGAGCATATGGCCACGCGCACGGCCGCGGGGCTTTTTGACGTGAGCCACATGGGCGAAATCGAAGTGCGAGGCGGGACGGCCCTCGAAGTGGTGCAGCATGTCACGACCAACGATGCCTCCAAATTACACGTTGGCCAGGCGCAGTATTCCGGGTTGATGACCGATCGCGGCACGTTTGTCGACGATCTGCTCGTCCACAAAATTTCCGACCGGCACTACTTCCTCTGCGTGAACGCAGGCAATCAGGATGGCGATTTCGATCACATCCGGAACAACAATGCGGTGGGCGCGGAGCTGGAAAATAGCGGCCCGAGATATTCACAACTCGCGGTGCAGGGGCCCAAGGCGCTGGGCATCATGCAGCGGCTCACGAAGGCGCCGATTGGCGACCTCAAGTATTACCACTTCCTTTCCGGCCCGGTGAATGGCGTGCATTGTCTGATCGCGCGCACAGGATACACCGGCGAAGACGGATTCGAGATCTATTTTGAGCCGCATCACAGCGAGAAGCTGTGGAATGACTTGCTGAGCGCGGGCGCGGCGGATGGGCTAATTCCCTGCGGCCTGGGCGCGCGAAACACTTTGCGCCTCGAAGCCGGGATGTGCCTCTACGGCCATGAAATTGATGACACGACTACGCCGCTCGAGGCCGGGCTTGGCTGGATTACGAAACTCGATAAACACGAGTTCATGGGCCGCGATGTAATCAAGAAGCAGAAAGAACACGGGCTTCCGCGTATTCTCGTCGGATTCGAGATGCTCGGCCGTCAGCCGGGCCGCGATGGATGCACCGTGTCGGCCGGCGGCAAACCCGTTGGCCGAGTGACCAGCGGTTCGCCTGCGCCATTCCTGAAGAAAAATATCGGCATGGCGTATGTCCCGCCTGGAATGGACAAGGTCGGAACCGAAATTCACATTGGAATTCGCGGCAACGAAGTGCCCGCCAAGATTGTTCCGTTGCCGTTTTATAAGAGAGCGAAATAGCGCGTCGCTTACAGGACAACCAGGAGGGGCAATGTATCCAACCAACTATCGTTACACCAAAGAGCACGAATGGATTGACGCGAAGGGCGACGCCGGTACCGTGGGCATAACGGACTACGCGCAGAGCGAACTGGGCGACGTCGTGTTCGTCGAGCTGCCGAAAGTCGGCGCGAAGCTCGTCGCGGGAAAACCACTCGGCACCGTCGAATCGGTGAAAGCCGTGAGCGAAATTTATTCGCCGGTCAGCGGAGATGTTACGGAGATCAATTCCACGCTGGCCGATTCGCCGGAAAAAATTAACTCCGACCCGCACGGCGCGGCTTGGCTCATTAAAGTGAAGTTATCCAACACCGGCGAGCTTTCCGGCTTGATGGATGCCGCCGCCTATCAGAAATATATTTCGGAGCAAGACAAGGAAGCCCACGCCTGATGCGCTATCTGCCCAAGAGCCCTTCCGAACGCCAGGAGATGCTTGCGGCCATCGGCGTCAAGTCGATCGACGAACTTTTTTCCTCGATCCCCGCCGAATTCCGCCTGAAGAAGCCGCTTGCGCTTCCCGCCGCGCTTTCGGAAATGGAGATCATCGATTTCTTTCAGGCGCGCGCCGCGGAAAATTCCCGCGGCTACACCAGTTTTCTCGGAGCGGGCGTTTACAACCACCTTCGCTCCGTGGTCACCGACGCGATGATCCAGCGCGGCGAATTCCTCACTTCTTATACGCCCTACCAGGCGGAGATCAGCCAGGGCACGCTGCAGGCGATCTTCGAATTTCAAACGCTGATGTGCGAGCTCACAGGGCAAGAAGTTGCAAACGCTTCGATGTATGACGGCTCGACCGCCGTCACGGAAGCCGTGCTGATGGCGGACCGTCTGACCAACAAGCGGCGTGTGATTGTGGCGCGCTCGCTGCATCCGGAATACCGGCAAGTGCTCGCGACTTACGCGCGGAACCTTAATATGGAGATCCTCGAGGTCGGGTTCACCGAATCCGGCCAAATGGATTTGGACGCGGTCCGAAAACTTGTGCATGACGATACATCCTGCGTCGTGGCACAGTCTCCCAACTTTTTCGGCGTGATCGAGCCCATCGCGAAAATTGCGGAAATCGCGCACGCGAAAGAAGCGCTGATGGTAGTCGCAATTGCAGAGGCTGTTTCGCTCGGCGCGGTGAAGCCGCCCGTCGAAGCGGACATCGTTGCGATGGAAGGCCAGAGCTTCGGGATGGCGCCAAGTTATGGCGGGCCATTTGCCGGAGTTATCGCCACGCGCGAAAAATTTGTCCGCCAAATGCCGGGGCGCCTCGCGGGACAAACCGTGGACAACAAAGGGCGCCGTGGGTTCTGCCTCACGCTTGCAACGCGCGAGCAGCACATCCGCCGCGAGAAGGCGACCTCAAATATTTGCACGAATCAAGCCCTGTGCGCGCTTGCGGCCACCGTTCATCTTTGCCTGCTTGGAAAAGAAGGGTTGAAGGAAATGGCCGCGCAGAATGTGGCCAAGGCACGCTTTGCTGCCGCGGAACTTGCCAAGGTTCCGGGCGTGAAACTGGCATTCAGCGGCCCGGCATTCAACGAATTTGTAATTGAGCTTCCGCGCTCAGTGAAAATTGTGAACGCTTCTCTGCGCAAAGAAAAAATCATCGGCCCTCTGGCGCTGGGAACATTTTATCCGGAGCTGACCAAGCACGGGCTCGTTTGCGTTACCGAAGTGACAAAGCGCACGGAAATCGAGCGTTTCGCCGCGGCATTGGGCAACGCACTGAAGGAACCAATTTGAGCGACGGAATCAAAAAAGCCGGCACGAACGTAAGCCAGAACGAAGGGCTCATCTTCGAAAAATCCGCGCCGGGCAAGCGCGGCATCGAACTGCCTCCGCTCGACGTGCCCGCGGTGGATATCGGCAAGGCGCTCGGCGCGGAGAACGCGCGCGCCGAAGTGGCGAATTTTCCCGAGGTGAGTGAGATTGAGGTCATCCGCCATTTCACGCGTCTTTCGACGTGGAATTTCGCGATTGACCTCGGAATGTATCCCCTCGGCTCCTGCACCATGAAATACAATCCGCGCGTGAATGAATTTGTCGCGCGCCTCGATGGCATCGCGAGCGAGCATCCCTATCAACCGGACGCGCTCTCCCAGGGCTGCCTGAAAGTTCTCGAAGTCCTGCAACAATGCCTTATCGAAATTACGGGCATGGACGCAATTACCCTGCAGCCCTCCGCCGGCGCGCAAGGCGAACTCACCGGCCTGCTCCTGATCCGCGCGTACTTACAGAGCAAGGGCAATCCGCGCAAGAAAGTTTTGATTCCCGATTCCGCGCACGGCACCAATCCCGCCACTGCAGTGATTGCCGGATATGAAGTCGAAAATATCCGCTCCGATGCGCGCGGCCAAATTGATATCGACCAGTTGAAGCGCATCGTCAACGAGGATGTTGCCGCGCTGATGGTTACGAATCCTTCGACGCTCGGCGTATTCGAGCAACGTATCGCCGAAGCCGCGGAAATACTGCACAAGGCCGGCGCGCTCCTCTATATGGATGGCGCGAACATGAACGCGCTCGCCGGTGTCACGCGCCCCGGCGATTTCGGCGTTGATGTAATGCACCTGAATCTGCACAAAACATTTTCCACACCGCACGGCGGCGGCGGCCCGGGCGCTGGCCCGGTGATGGTGAAAAAGATCCTCGAACCCTTCCTGCCCGTGCCCGTGCTTGTAAAAAAGCCGGACGGAACCCTCGCGCTCGATTTGAACAGGCCGAATTCCATCGGCCGCGTCCGCGCGTTCGTGGGAAATTTCGGCGTCCTGGTGCGCGCGCTGGCTTACACGCTTGCCTATGGTCCCGGCATCCGGCAGGCCACCGAAGACGCAGTCACCAACGCGAATTACATCCGCAAGAATCTCGAAGGTGTGTTCGACCTTCCCTACTCTTCCCCCTCCATGCATGAAGTGGTGTTCAGCGACGCGAAGCAGAAAGAAAAGGGCGTCAGCACAATGGACATCGCAAAGCGATTGATCGACTACGGCTTCCACCCGTACACAACGGCGTTCCCGTTGATCGTCCACGGCGCGATGATGATTGAGCCGACCGAGTCCGAGTCGAAAGAGGAATGTGATTTATTTATTGACGCCATGCGCTCCATCGCCGGCGAGGCCGACAAGAATCCCGAATTGGTCCGCACGGCACCGCATAACACGCGCGTTGGCAGGCTGGACGAAGTCGGCGCCGCCCGAAAACCCATTCTCCGCTGGAAACCAAAAGCCACAAGTGAAGCAGCGGATTAGCCGGAGCAATTCCCTTAAATTGAAAAGCTACGGTAGTTACCCGCTCGGGAGTAATTCCGTCCTGAAGTAAATCCTAGTGGGAAAAATGGATTGAAGAAATAACCTGCTTGAAGGTCTCGTCATAGCCGGCATAATCGTTCGCCGGTGCAAAGCAAACAAAAGCGAGCAATTCATCTCCCCTCAATACCGTTACGAGCCAGCGCGTCTCTTCTCCCCCGCCTCCGGAATCCGCGGAAAGTTTCATGGACATCGCCGGTTGCCCGTCCACCTGAATCGTTTCGCCTTCGCCCGCGATCTGCAACGAAGGTATCCGGCCGCGAAGATCGGCAACGTAAGAGTTGGTCGCCAGATTGAGGGTCGCGCCCTCATCTTCAGGATTCACCGGATAATTTTCCGCGATGATTCCAACTGTCGTAACCGCTTTCCCATTCGCATCCTTCACCAACCGCCCGAGCGGAACGATCTTTGCCAGGTCCCCGCTTCCGGAAACCCTCCAGCTTTCAGGATGGCGAAGCGCAAATGTTTCGCCGACATATTCCGTGGAATCCGGGAAGTCTGCCGAAGCAGGTGATGTTGGCGGCTTCGCCGTGCTCACAGCAGGCGCCGATGCCTCGGTCGAGATCGAGCCCGCTGCGGCGGGATCTCTTGGCTCGGCAAATATACCCTTATCTCCTTTTTCAGGCGCAGGGGGCAGCGAGAGAATATAGCGGCGAATCTCGCGGAAATCTGCGGAGTCCGACTTGTAATTTTCCGGCATCCCGCCCATGTTGTCGATTTCATCGGTCACGCGATCAATTCGGTGCGCGGGAACTGGGTGATCCGAGAAAAATTCCGGCCTCAGCCTTCCCTTGCTCTCGGACTCGAGCATTTCGAAAAACTGCGCCATCGCGCGGGGATCGTATCCGGCGTCATAAAGAATTTGCGTCCCCAGGATATCCGCTTGATCCTCCGAGGTGCGGGAATATTTCAGCAGGACCGCGCTCTCCGCCAGGCTGCCGCTGATCTGCGACGCCAGATTCGTGAGGATTCCGCCGCCGAGGATTGCGCCCGCAATCCCGACAATCCCATTTCCCATCTCTTTCTTCGTGGCCTGATTGGTGCCGTGCCTCAAAGCAACATGCGAAATTTCGTGCGCCAGCACACCGGCGAGTTGGGCTTCGTCGCTCGCTTCCTCGATGATCGCCCGGTTCACAAAAACAAATCCGCCCGGGAGGGCAAAGGAATTCAATTGTTCCGCGTTCACGCAGTGGAATTCGTAGGCAAACGCCGGGCCGGGGGCGTAGGTCGCAAGTTTTTGGCCCAGCCTGTTCAGGTAGCCATCCACCCGCAGGTCATTCAACATCGGCAGCTTTGCTTCGGCATCCGCGGCCAATTTCTGGCCCATGCGGATGTCATCATCGGTCGAATACATGTTCACGCCGGGTTTTATTTGGGTGCGATCGGCCCACGCGGCAGGGGCATTCAAAGCCATTCCCGCGGCAAGCCCGAGCGCGGTTGCACGGCGCACAAGATGGCCAAAATTTATTCCGCGGACTCGCCGAAGGAGCATCAAGCCTCCCAAAGAATTGGGACTACGCGATCTACGCGGCCGCACCCACTGCCCAACTTAGATGTCGGCCCAACGACAAAGGTTTTTCCAGCCTGCCCAGCTGGCGTGCGATAAGTATACCCAAGATTGCCTCCGAAATAGCTACAAAAAAGGGGCCAAATACCTGCCCCTCCACGCCTGGTACGCTCTGGAGAGCTTTGGAGGATTCATTCCGCTAAACTTGCAGCACTATTTTTCCGAATTGCTCGCGGTTCTCGAGAAGTTCATGGGCTTTGTGGCATTCGCTAAGCGGAAGCACCCTGTCAATAATTGGTTTCAGCTTTCCTGCCGAAACCAGTTTCAACACCGGAAATAATTCGGAGCGGCTTCCCATAAATGACCCGAGCAGCGAAAGATTGCGCGAGTATAAATACCGCAGGTCGAATTTGCCGTTATATCCGGTCGTGGCGCCGCAGGTGACGAGTCGGCCACTCTGCGCGAGGCTGAGCACGCTTTTCTCCCAGGTCGCCTCGCCAACGTGCTCGAACACCACATCCACGCCGCGTTTTCCCGTCAGTCGCTTCACTTCTGCAAGAATATCCTGCGTGGAATGATTGATCGTCTCGTTCGCGCCAAGTTCTCGCGCTTTGGCAAGCTTGGCGTCGCTTCCTGCCGTTGCAATCACGCGAGCGCCGGCGAGTTTCGCGATTTGAATTCCAGCCGTCCCGACACCGCTTCCCGCCGCAAGGATTAGCACGTCCTCGCCCGGCTGCACGGCCGCGCGAGTGATGAGCATGTGCCACGCCGTCAGAAAAACAACGGGTATCGCCGCGGCTTCTTCAAATTTCATCGTTGCGGGAATAGGGATCACATTTGCCGGCGGCGTCTTCACATATTCAGCGCAGCCGCCATCCACGCGATAGCCGAAAAGCGTGTATTCGCGGCAGCGATTATCGGCCCCCGCGGCACAGGCCTGGCAATGGCCGCACGAAAGCCCCGGCGCAAGCAGAACTCGTTCTCCAACACGCACGCTGCTCACCAGATTTCCCACGCGTGCGACCTCGCCAGCGATATCGCTGCCCAGCACATGAGGAAAGGTTACGTTTAGCCCCGGCAATCCGCGCCGCACCCAAAGATCAAGATGGTTCAGCGCCACCGCGCGGACGCGCACAAGAACTTCATTCGCCGCGATCTCCGGATCCGGAAGCTCCATCTGCTGAAGCACTTCCGGGCCGCCGTGCTTGTTGATTGCGATTGCTTTCATTCCAAACTCCGGGGCGCAGGGCAAATCGCGCGCGGCTACGCTAGCATTCGCGGTTGCTGCGTGTCCACACGCGCTTCAAAGCGTAGAGTCTTCGCATCCGTCAGTCGGGTGCCCTGTTCTTGTGCAGCGTGGATTGACAGTCCCTTCCTCGCGCCGTACCCTGTTTTCAGGGCATTCATCGGCTTCCCATGGACCTCTTCGAAGAAATCGTGCGATGCGGCGCGCGGGAAGGCGCGGAGCGCTGGCGACGATCGTCCACACCAACGGCTCGATTCCGAGCTACGAAAGCTCGCGCATGCTGGTGCGCGAAGACGGCTCGATCGCCGGAACCATCGGCGGCGGCTGCGTGGAAGCGGATGTCTGGGCCGCGGCGAAGGAAGTGATGAAGCTCGAAGCGCCGCGCAAAATGGTTTTCAACCTGAATCATGAGGCCAGCTACGATAATGGCCTCATCTGCGGCGGCACTTTGGAGGTATTTGTGGAGCCGATTCTCCCTCCGCCGATGCTCACCATTTTTGGCGGAGGGCACGTCTCGATGGCTCTGGCGCTTGCGGCGCACACGGCGGGCTTTGCCATCGGCATTGTGGACGACCGCGATACCTTCGCGAATAAAGACCGCTTCCCGATGGCCGCCGAAATCTACACAACCTATGAGGAAGCGTTTGAGAAACTGAAGCCGACCGAGTCGAGCTATTTGGTGATCGTCACGCGCGGGCACCGAGATGACATGCGCGTGCTCGGCTGGGCCTCGCAAACCAATGCGCGCTACATCGGAATGATCGGCAGCAAGCGCAAAGTCCTGACCGTCTATGAAGCGCTCGAACGCGAGGGCGTCCCCGTTGAAAAACTCGCTCGCGTCCATGCGCCGGTGGGCCTCGAGATTGGCGCGCTTACACCCGAAGAGATCGCCATCAGCATCACCGCCGAATTGATAGCCGTGCGCCGCAACGCGAAGGGCCTGTCTCATAAATCCGTTCAGGCGCTTCGCATGGCCGAAACCGCGGGGGGGTAAGAAAACTTGCTGGCCGCCGTCATTCTCGCGGGAGGAGAATCGCGGCGCATGGGTTCGCCCAAGGCGCTCCTTCTTTACCACGACCGAACGTTTGTCGATCACCTTCTTGACGTAACGCGCCATCCGAGAGTAGGAGTGCAACGTATTGTCCTCGGCGCCGGTGCGGAGCAAATCACCGCGCGCCTCAATCTCAATCCCGCGCTAGTCGTGGTGAATTCTGATTGGGAAAAAGGTCAGCTTTCCTCCATCCAGGCCGCCATTCGTTCGCTCGAAGGCACACCCGTTGACGGCATTCTTCTTTGCCTCGTGGATCATCCACTCATCTCGTCCGCGCTTGTGAATGAAATTGTCGAGGCCTTCTATTTGAGCGGAAAATGTGTCGTATTGCCGGTATACCAGGGCCGCCGCGGACATCCGGTTATCTTTGCAAAAACTCTTTTCGATGAGCTGCTATGCGCGCCCATCGAAAAAGGCGCGCGTTCAGTTGTTTGGGGGCATCCCGATGAAGTGGAAGAGGTTCCCACGGAAGAACAGGGCGCGGTGCTGAACCTCAACGACCCCGAAGCATTCCAAAGCGCCCTCGGCGAATCTTGAGTCGCATCCCGCTAATGAGCCGAGATTTTTTCGAGCAGCGCCGTCAACGCGTCGCATGCGAGTTGCGCCGCATGAAAAGTAGCCGGAGGCAGGCCGCCCAAATCGGCGGAAATATTCGCGGGAGAAATGTTCTTCAGTTCCGCCGGAGACTTCCCCTGCATCCGATCCGTCAGCGCGGAGCCGCAGGCGATGGACGTGACGCAGCCACGCGCAAGAAACTGCGCGACCTTTACGCGCCCATCCATAATCTGCGCGGAAAGTTGCAGCGTATCCCCGCACACCGGGTTGCTGACTTCCACGGAATAATCCGCGCATTCCATTTCGCCCGCGTGCCGCGGGTTCTTAAAGTGCTCGAGCACTTTGGCGTCGTACATTTCAGTGGTCATCCCGGATAGTGTATCTCATTCCCTTTCCGCGTGCCGCATGCAACGTACGATTGGGCTCATACGTCAAATGTTACGGGTAGAAGTAATGTACTCATCCAGAATTCACTTGACGAAGAAGCCGCTGCTGTCGGCCGTGGCAACGCTTGGGCTGGCACTTATTCCGTTTTCCGGGTTCTCGCATTTTCCGGGAGTCCAAAGCACGCCTCCGCGCCCACAATACAATGGATTCTTCGCCGAACCGGGTCTTCCCTTTTCCGCCACGCAGCTTACCGAGCGCACCCAGACTTTGCTCGATGGAACTCACATTGTTTCAAAGTCCAAGTTGCGAGTTTATCGCGACACAAGCGGCAGGCTCCGTGTCGAATCGTTTCAGATGCGTCCCGGGAGTGAGGAGCTGGAGGATGCCCCTTCTACCGTCGGCATCCTTGACCCGGTTGCGGGCTATCAATATTCACTACTTATTCGAGGTCACAGCGGCATTCGCTCCGATCTCGGCGGGGGTCAAATCATTCAAGACGGAACTGCACGATCAAGCGGTGCAGGTCGCGCTGCGGGCCCGGTAGCACGCGGCCCTGAATCACATACTTCGACTGAGTCTCTGGGAACGCAAATCATGGCGGGATTGGAGGTTGAGGGGTCAAAATCAACCACTACTTACCCTCCGCATTTTAGTGGAAACGATGCACCAATCGTCGCGACTTACGAAGAGTGGAGATCCCTCGATTTCAGAATCGTTGTATTCAGCATTAGGTCGGACCCGCGATCGGGTGAAACAAAGGTCACGATTACGGATTTCTCCCGCACCGAGCCGGACCCATCACTCTTCCAGGTCCCTTCAGATTACACCATTAGAGCGCATTAATCGTCCTTTGCTTTCCCATGAAGTCTCGCATCATCTGGCTGGCGCTGTAGGACAATATGAGCACATTGGATTTGCCCAAATACGCAAGCAAGCGCATCATTATCCGTTAAAACCATTGCGATTAAAGCCACAGATAACTATTCTTCGGACGGAGCCATCCAACTACCTATGCCTCTCACTACGAATTCAAGCAGCCGCAACCGAATTTTTACGCGCATAGCCCTTTTCGCCGCGGGGGTAAGCCTCGCGGCCACATGCGGCGCCAAACCAGCCGCCGATCCACAGGCCGAAATGCTGATGGGCACGATGCAGCATGAACTGACCCGTGCACAATCTTCGCTTGGAAAGCTGGACCCCCCGCCATATTTCATCAGCTACGCGATTTTTGACCAGCAAACCGTCTCCGTGACCGCCGAGGAAGGCGCCATCGTCAATTCCATCTCCAGCCAGCAGCGCCGCGCCGATGTGACCATGCACGTGGGCACGCCCGCGCTAGATAACACGCACGACCAGGGCCGCGAATCGGGCATCAATTCACTGCCCCTACCGCTTGGGAATGACGCCAACGCCATCGCGCGCAGCCTGTGGCTTCTCACCTACACGGAATATCGGCAGGCCTCCGGCGCGTTCCTGCAGGTAAAAACGCAGAACGCGGTGCAATCCGAAGAAGAGGACAAGTCGCCGGATTTTTCCACCGAGAAATCTCATCAGGATGTTCTCCCGCCCGGGCCTCCCGCCGCCATTCACCAAAAAGAATGGGAAAATCAGGTGCGCGCGTATTCGGCGGAATTCAAGAAATATCCATTCATCTACAATTCCGTCGCGTCACTCAATTTTGACCAGGGCACGGAATACATGGTTTCGACCGACGGCACGCGCCTCTCCGAACCGGGGCATCAGGCCCGCCTCGTGCTTGAAGCGGAGACGCGCGCCGATGACGGCATGGATCTGCTGCGCGTGGAGACTTTCCAGGCGTCGACTCCGGAACAATTTCCTCCGGCAACGGAAATTTCCGCAAAGATCGAAAAAATGGCCTCGGATTTGAAGGCTCTGCGCGCCGCGCCCGTTGCCGATCCTTATGACGGCCCTGCGCTGCTTTCCGGCCGCGCGACCGCCGTCTTCTTCCATGAAGTCCTCGGACATCGCCTCGAAGGTCATCGCCAGCGCGGCGAAGAAGAAGGACAGACGTTCACGAAAAAAGTCGGCCAGGCCGTGCTCCCCAGCTTTCTGAGCGTCACCGACGATCCAACTCTGAAAAAATTGAATGGGATCGACCTTGCTGGAACCTACGAATTCGACGACGAAGGCACGCCCGCCGAACGCGTGGACGTAATTGAAAACGGCATCCTGAAAAATTTCCTGATGTCTCGCATCCCAATCGCCAACTTTGACCACTCGAATGGCCACGGCCGCCGCCAGGCAGGCCGCATGGCCACGGGCCGCCAGGGCAATTTAATCGTCACTTCCACGAACACGCTGCCTGAATCTGAATTGCGCAAGCGATTCATCGACGAAATTAAAAAACAGGGGAAGCCCTACGGCCTCTATTTTGAAGACGTGGAAGGCGGCTTCACGCTCACGCAACGCGAAATGCCCCAGGCATTCCAGGTGCTGCCCATCATTGTGTGGCGCGTCTATCCGGATGGCCGGCCTGATGAGCTTGTCCGCGGCGTAGATATTGTCGGAACGCCGCTCTCTGCGCTCGAACGAATTCTTGTCACGGGCGACAAGATGGAAGTGTTCAACGGCGTCTGCGGCGCGGAGTCCGGTTTTGTTCCCGTTTCCGCCGCCGCCCCCGCGATGTTGTTCTCGGAAATGGAAGTCCAAAAATCCTCTCACGGCCGCGACCGGCCTCCTATCCTGCCGCCACCGGGATCCAGTTCAGGCGGAACAGGTTCGGGCAATGCAGGAGGCGCGCGATGAGCTCCCTTCGCCGGGTCGTCACGCAGAATAAATTTTTACGTGCCTGCGCCGCGAGCATGATTCTCGTGGTTGGCGTAGTTCCCTGCGTGCGCGGGCAGTCAAACTCCGCGGAGGGCAAATCACTGCCCGCCAATCCTTCCGTTGCTGCCGCGCAGTCGTCCGCCGCCGCGCAGGATCCAATCCTTCAGGCAATGCTCGCGGAACTAACCCGCTCCAAAGATCAACTCAAGATGGACAATGTCGCGCGCCCCTATTACATCGAGTACCGCATCACCGACCGCGACATCTACGAAGCCGACGCCGCTTTCGGCGCCATGCGATATAGCCAGCGCGTCCGCGAACGCGTTTTGCGCGCCGTCGTCCGCATCGGAGATTACAAACAGGACAGCTACTTCGGCCAGGGACAAGGAATCGCTGAGGAAGTGACGGTGGAAGACGACATCTTCGCGTTGCGGCATTCTCTCTGGCTGCTCACCGACACCGCTTACAAACGCGCCGGTGAAGCGCTTGCCGCCAAGCAGGCCATGTTGAAGGAAGTGAACCCGGATTTGAGCGTGGAAGATTTCGCCCACGCACCGGTGGTCGTCGCTGTGGACCCAACCGTGAAGTTGGAACTCGATCAGGCGAGCACGGATCACATGCTGAAGGCCGCGACCGCGATCTATGTGGAAGACCCGGATTTGCAATTGCTTGACGCCGCCGTGCAATACGACGCCAAGAACGATTACTTCATCAACACCGAAGGAACCGTCACGCGGCACGGCGAAACTTACTATTCCATCGGCCTCACCGGCGTCGCGCAGGCGAAAGACGGAATGCAGTTGACCCGCACTCCTTCCGAATATTATGCCCGCGCGGAAGAGCTGCCCAGCGAAGCCAAGTTCGTCTCCGAAGCGCACCAGGTTGTCGCCACGCTCAAGGCGCTCCGCGATGCTCCCGTCGTGGAAGAAGAATATCGCGGCCCCGTTTTGCTTTCGGCTGACGCGGCAAGCGACGTCCTCGCCACATTGATTGGCGATAATCTTGGCGCGCGCAAGCCCGCGCCGGGACGCAGCGGACGCACGCTCGGCCAATTCGCTTCCGCCTATAAATCGCGCGTCCTTCCCAATTTTGTCACGGTGATTGACGACCCAACGCAAACCACTTATCACGGCGAGAGCCTCGTCGGCAGCTATCGCTACGATGATGAAGGTGTGCGCGTCGCTCCGCTGACCGTGATCGACAAAGGCCAGCTCGTAAGTTTCCTCACCACGCGCCAGCCGATTCAGGATTTCCCTTCTTCCAATGGACACGCGATGGCCGCGAATGGGGGGCCGCCGCAACCGCATTTCGGCGTCCTCACTCTTACGAGTTCCGAAGCGGTCTCGCCGGATGAGCTGAAGAAGAAATTAATTCAGATGTGCAAGGATCAAGGCAAGCCTTACGGCTACCGCGTGGAAACTTTCGGCGGGCTCACTTCGCCGCGCCTGCTCTATCGCGTGTGGGTCAATGACGGCCACGAAGAACTCGTGCGTGGCGCATTGCTTAACGAACTCGATGTCCGCGGCCTGCGCAACGATCTCGTCGCCGTCGGCAATGATATGTTCGTGAGCAACCGCTCCGGAACCGTTCCCGGCACGGTGATCAGCTCCTCGATGCTTTTCGACGAGCTGGAAATCCGCCGCGACGATCGCGCGAAAGCAAAACTTCCGGAATATCCACCGCCTCCGATTATCCCCGTCGTGTCGACTGGCGGCGGGCAGCAATAGCCGATGCTCCGGCCCTCGCGGATGCCTGGAACGCAAACGCAACATCGCATCGTGACTCAACAGCGCATCGTGTCGCTCGCGCCGAGCGCAACTTCAATTCTCGTTGCGCTGGGCGCGCGCAAATTGCTCGTCGGCGTCTCGAAGTGGTGCCCTGATGTCGCGCCCGAAGTTGCCGACCTTCCGCGCGTCGGCGATTGCTGGTCGCTCGATCCGGAAAGCGTCGTCAGCCTGAAGCCGACGCTCGTAATCGGCTCCGTTCCCTACAAGCAGGAAACCGTCGCGAAGCTCCTCGAGCATCCGCTCACATTTCTGGCCACGAATCCGCGCTCGCTCGCGGATGTGGAATCCGATATTCATCTGCTCGGCGCAATCGCGGGACGCGCTGCCGCGGCGCGAAAACTCGTCGCAAGAATGCGCGCTGAATTCGCGGCCATTCGCAGGCAAGCCGCGCGCGGGTTGCGCGCCACAAAAGGAAAGCGACCGCGTGTTTATTGCGAAGCGTGGCCGCACCCGCGCATCGTTTCCCCGCCGTGGGTCGCCGAGATTGTCGAAATCGACGGCGGCACAATGGTTGTGCCCGCGGGACAGCGCGTCTCCGATGCGCAGGTCGCAGAAGCGCAGCCGGACGTAATCATCCTCGCGTGGGCCGCGACCGGCGGAAAATCCGATCCGCGGCAAGCGCTCGAAGTTGCCGCGTGGCGCGACGTCCCCGCGATTCGCAATCAGCGCGTCTTCGTGGTCCGCGATGAGCTGCTCAACACGCCCGGGCCGCCGCTCGTCGCGGGAGCGCGCGAGTTGCTGCGCTTGATTCATCTGCGCCCTTCGCATCCCGATGCCTTGGGGCGGGACGCAGAGGCATCCCAAACCGGAAAATCAGCCCGCGCGCGCAATCGAAAGCGGCGCTGATGGCGAAGACCGTTGTCGCGGCGCTCATCGTGCGCGATTCCCGCCTGCTGATTTGCCAGCGCAGCCGCAAAGGCTCGTTCCCCTTGAAGTGGGAATTTCCCGGCGGAAAAGTTGAGCCCGGCGAAGACTTGCACACGGCGCTCGTCCGCGAACTTCACGAGGAACTCGCAATCCGCGCCACAATCGGCCGCGAAATCTGGCGCGCCACCTATCAATATCCGGGCTTCGCCGAGCCGCTCCTCGTCGTCTTCCATCTGGCGGATGCCGGCGCGCAAATTCCCAAAATGGATCCGGAATCCTTCGAGCAGATCGCCTGGGCCGCTCCCGCCGAATTGGCAGCCTACGACTTCCTCCCAGCCAACGCCGAATTAATCGCGAAGATCGTCAGTGGCGAGTGTCTAGTGGCTAGTGGCTAGCTTTAGAACCTACCTCCTAATCCACTGCGGGAGGCAAAATGCGCTGCCTCCCTCCTTCGCCAAGGCCATGGAGGGCAGGCCCGCCTTCGCTGAAGCTCTGGACGGCAGGCCCCCACCCGCCTTTTTTCTGTAAGTGCTGATTCTAAAGGGGTTACAGCTGCGGACCCCGTAAGTGCTGGGAATAAAGGACTTAGCGGAACAGTGGCTAGTGGCGAGTGGCTGGTGGCTAGCATACCCCCCTATCTTTTCGCAAGAGTGTGCGCCTAAAGGAGTTACGGGGACTAAGTGTGACAAGAGCAAGCGCCTAAAGTAGTTAAGGGAAACCGTGTAACTCGGATCCTTGCCTAACCGGCACGCGGGCTTCACGCGGTAAGTTCCGTTTTGGGAAACCCCGCACAGGCTGAAGCCTGTGTTACTGGGGATCATGATTCGATGCGGCGATTCCATATGCCATCCCGCAGGGGCTGGACCGCGCAAGGCCAAAACATCGCGCGGTGTAAGGGTAGACGATCTCATGTGACAAGTTACCACATGAGTTAACCACTGTCAAGAGAATTCTTTAGGAATTATGGGAAGATTTGTTACAAATCCTATTCGAATGAGTGTTCGAATAAGAAAATCTAGGCGGAGCGATTCATTCAGTCAAGTTCCCCACCCTTTGCATAAGCCAGCTCCGCAAAGGATGGGCCATCCGCCCGAAAGTGAAAGACCCCACGTTCGCCCGTTGAGGATGGGACGAACATGGGGCACCCGGCGTTTGTCTTGATTTTGCTGTAGCCTTTCCTTTGCTTCTTATTTTGCATTCCTGGCGAAGAGTCTCGAAGGCTACAACCACGGGCAAAAAGTGAAGGTAAAAAAACAAAAATCAAAAGCCCCGCCCTTTCTTCGCGGCGAAAAAAGAATGGGCCGCCCACGTCAAAGGCTGTGCCACCCGCGTTTTGCGCAACTAAATCCCGCCCGGCGGGTTGTGATCCTTGGATAGTTATTGTAAAAGTGGGCTTCGAATCGGCCGTTCTCTGTGGTGTCCAAAGAAATCACGGGTTGGGCAAGAATGTATCAGTGAAAATCGTGTCGCGCCGTTGCGAACGAAATGAGCATTCACTCGGAGCGTTGTTTGAAGTCAAATAAGAAATTCCCGCTGATGTTGCTAGCGCCCTTCGCACTTCAGGCGCTCGGCCTTCCGATCACCGGAGAAGGCTTTCTCGAAAACAAGCTGCACGGTCCAGCGCAGGACCCGGGAGCATCGGAATTTCAGGCGCTCCCTGGCGCCGTCGAACAGGATCTTATTGAGCAGGAGCTGCGCATACCCGCGCCGGGGGCTGGAAAGAAGGGCCTCCAGGCACTTATGGTTCGCCCCAATGAGCCGGGGCCCCATCCGCTCGCATTGATCAATCATGGCACTCCATCAGAAAAATTAGCTGAAAATAGGGTGAGGAAGACGCCACGGGAAATGCTGCCTCAAGCCAGAGAATTTGCTCGCCGAGGTTGGACCACAGTGATCGTGATGCGCCGCGGATATGGAACCTCGGGTGGCGATTACGCAGAGGAGGCCGACGGATGCAGCCAGTTCCCGAATTATTACGGGGCCGGTGAGCAGGCCGCGAGCGACTTGCGTGCGGCCATCACGTACCTTTCCACACTTCCTGAAGTCGACTCCACTCGGATCATCAGCGTGGGTGTTTCCGGAGGAGGATTCGCTACTGTTGCTCTTACCGCGCAACCACCGCCGGGGCTTGTGGCCGCGATCAGCTTTGCGGGCGGTCGCGGCGGTGAGCCGGAGAAACACCAAGTGTGTAATCAGACAGATCTGCTCTATGCATTCCGCAAATTCGGGGAAACTTCTCGCATTCCCATGCTTTGGGTATACGCGCAAAACGATCAATTCTTTTATCCCGACATAGCCGCGGAATTCTACAGGGCATTCAGGGCCGGGGGTGGAATCGCTCAGTTTGTGGTAGCCGATCCATTCGACGAGAACGGCCACCACTTGTTTTCCCGCAGTGGAATCCCAGTCTGGACGCCGATGGTCGATGCCTTCCTGCGGAGGCAAAACCTCGTGTTACGCAAAACGTTGCTGGCCTTGCCGCGAACGACGGGCATAGACCCGCCGGAACAACTTTCAGAAGAAGGACTCACCCAGTTCTATTATTTTCTTTCCCTTCCGATGCACAGGGCATTTGCGGTCTCTGCCAGCGGATACTTCGGCTATAGCTTCGGGAGGAAATCGGATAAGGACGCTGAAAAATTGGCCGAAGATCGTTGCCGCAACTCCGCCGGAAAAAAGGAACCCTGCACCATCTGCGTCTTGGACGATTCAAAACTCCCCGAAAAGCCTACCGGCTAAGCCCTCCAGCGCGGGATTATATACTTGACACAAAAGTGTTCTCCTGCTATGCTTTCTTCGTGCGAGAGACCTTACGGGCGTTGGCAACCCGCTTAATGTGCTTCACCACTTTCGGGTGGAATAAGTGCCGCATCAATTCATCGCTCGTCATTTTCGCCGGATGCTTTTTCTTTTTCGCCATGAGGATTCTATGAACACTCCGAATATAAATCTAGCGCAGCTAACAGAACAGTTTGGGACAGATGCCAAGTGCCGCAAGGCCCTAGAGCAACTTCGCTGGAAAGACGGCGCAGAGTGCCCGCGTTGCGCATCGAAGGCCACTCCAATCGCCAACCGCGACCAATTCGATTGCGATTCATGCCATTACCAGTTCAGCGTGACTTCCGGCACGATATTCCACGATTCGCACCTGTCCCTTTGGAAGTGGTTTATCACCGTCGCGTTGCTCTGCGAAGCAAAAACGGGAATGTCGGCGTGCCAGATTCAACGCACCATCGGAGTCAGCTACAAGACGGCGTGGTACCTCACGCACCGCATCCGCGCCGCGATGCAAGAGGTTGCGCCAAAGCCCTTGAGCGGCACGGTAGAAGTGGACGAAACCTACGTTTATGGGAAGCCGCGCCGATGGCGTCAACAAGGCAAGAAACAGGTTGTCATTGGGATTCGCCAACGCAACGGGGATTTGCGGTTGATCCGAGCTAAGGATGCGAAGGCCAAGACGGTGCGCGACATCGTAAATGCGAATATCGGCGGGCACGTTGAAGTCGTTATGACCGATGAATCCATGATTTATCCGTTTGTGTTGAAAAACTCCCCGAAGAACAAGCACCAGACGATTAACCATTCCAAGGAATACGCGCATGGCGATGTTCACACCAATAGGATTGAATCGGCGTTTAGCCTCTTGAAACGGGGCATCGTTGGAACGTGGCATAAAGTCAGCGCGAAGCATCTCCCTGCCTATCTGGGCGAAATGAGCTTCCGATTCAATAACCGCAAGAATCCTTATCTTTTCCGGGATACGATTATCAAGCTAATCCAGACTTCAAACGTCGAATACAAAGAACTAACTGCGCAAGACAAGGAATCAGCGGCCTAATTAATTAGCTCATTCAAATGCTGTGCATCCTTCACAATTCCCTCGTCCGTTGACTCAGCTTGCAAGCCCATAGCTACACGATTCATATGCGCTAGGTCAGTGTAACGTTGTGCCCTAAGAACAATCTTATAGAAATAAGTGTTTTTGTCGGATAGTTGACCTGAAAAAGTAAGAACCAATTCGACGCGCAGTTTTCTTTTTTCGTTCGGCAGGCCAGTAAAAAAAGTCCCGCGTGGAACTACAACCGAACGCGTAATAAATTGACCCGGAATTAACACAGTTCGTTTGTTTTCTGGGGGTAAAGCGGCAATAGTCTGTGCTGGCTCATCGCCAATCGTTGTTATTTTATTATAAAGAGTGACATTCCTAGCAGTTAGCGTCTCTGTGTTTCTGACATTGTAAAACAGTATTTCCTGGCCACTGGTACTTAGCCCGGTAACATATCCACGGTCATATGCACCCTCTGGAAGAACGGGGTTTCGAGGGTCTTTCAAAGACATTGCACGAATCTGCGCGGATGTTAGTTCCTCAATGACAACATAGGGTCTAACTGTCTCCAATTGTAGACGTAGTTTATGTTCATCAATCCATGCCAATGCGGGACTTAGGACTAAAGCGGCTATTCCTGCGGCAAAAAAATACTTTCCGTAAGGAGTCTTGCGGGAGAGAAGACCCAAGAATGTAGCCATCAATCCGAAAATCCCGCTCCAGAGGGTCACAGCATTCCCCCCGATAGCCCGAAACAATGCGAACCAGTTCTCCACTGAATATGCCTCCGCTTAAAGGTCTGTGACCTCCAGCAGAAAGCGAAATACTCTCCGAGCAAGGTCACGGGATTATACCTCTTTCTTTGCGTGAGGTATATAATCCCGCTTACCGCACTTCGTTCCCGTAAGTCCTTTGTTGCACTACTCTTACGAAAAGATGGGGGATGGGGGGTAAGGCGAAAAGGAAAAAGCAGGTCCCTGCCTACCGGCAGGCTGGCCTCACCCACGAGTCGGTTCGGTCCCGATTCAAAACATCGGGATGCAAACGACGCAGATGACAACGTGTGAGTCGGTTCGGTCCCGATTCAAAACATCGGTCCCGACTGAAAGCATCGGGATGCACAGAACGCAGATGCAAAGGGCGCGGGGGGAGAAGGTAGAAAACCCCGGAACGATGACGCTGTTCCGGATGTCCCTCACCAGCGAAGCGGTTCGGAATGACGAATTACAGAAAGAGTCAAAGGCCCCACGTTCGCCCGTATTCCAATGAAGCGCCGCGGGGCTCCAGGACTCACGTTGAGCGCGTCGGGGCTGCAGTCCGCCGCGGCGGACACCCCGTCGGCGAAGACGGCATCGGGACAAATGCGGGGCACGCGGCTAAGCGGCCGCCGCTTGCGCGGGCGAATCAATAATGGTGTGGTTCCTGAAATCGTAAATTACGTAATGGCCGTTAGTGCGCAACTCAAGCATATTGACGCGTTGCTTTGCTTCCTCCAGCTCTCTTACTCGATCAAGCCAAATCAGCTTTCTTGATTCCAACTGCTGGTAAATGTCGTACGCCAAATCCACTCCGGCCTCCTCTCTAAACCTATGAAGATGAAGTCTTGCAAAAATTTGCTGACAGCATCTTTTAGAGGTAATCGTTTTCCGGCTGACTGGCAATCGGGTTGAGACTGTAGGCGTCAAGTTGATTTCATGTAGCCAGCAGGCGGGTGGCTCGTTCTTTCTTTAGCGGGCCCGCCTTCGCCAGGGCTACGGCGCGGCAGCCCGTCCTGCGCCATGGCTTCGGCGTGGCAAGGGGGAGAACGGTGGCGAGTGGCTAGTGACTAGTGGCTAATGGCTGGCGCAGACGAGACGCCGCCGGGGACGGCGGCGCTACAAAAGGCGCTCCGGTGGCATTTTGCTCACCGATGCACCAAATTTGGTCAAATTTTAACTGTTCAATAGGTTGAACGAGCCAATTCGCTGTGATATATTCAAATTGGCGCAAACAATTCCGCGGTTTCGGTTGGGGGATAGGAGAAATCCGAATGGCATCGAAAGCAAATCGGGCGGTTTCCGCGCCCGACACGGCCAAGTCTAATTATTCCAAGGAACTTCTTCTCGGTCTTTATCGAATGATGGTGAAGTGCCGGATGTGCGACGAAAAAGCGCGCATCCTTTTCCGGCAGGGCAAGTATGGAGGCAACTTTTACAGCGGGGTGGGCCAGGAAGCGACCGAAGTTGGCGCGGCGTACAGCCTGCGCGAAGACGACTGGATCGCTCCATCGCACCGCGATTGGACCGCCAACATCATCAAGGGCGCGCCGCTGAAATTCTGCTACGCGCAGCTCTTCGCGAAGGAAACCAGCCCCGACCGCGGGCGTTCCTCTCCGGCACACATGGGTTATCCGGCGCTGAACATCATCACTCCGGCCAGCTCGATTGCGGGACAATTGAACGTGGGCACGGGCGTTGCGTTTGGATTGAAGCGGCTGGGCAAGGACAGCATCGTCGTCAGCTTCTTCGGCGACGGCGCGACGAGCATCGGCGGCTTCCATGAAGCGCTGAATTTCGCGGGCGTGCACAAGCTGCCCATCGTTTATGTTTGCCAGAATAATTTGTGGGCGGAATCGGTGCCGCTCCGGTTGCAGACGGCGGTGAAGGACCTTTCCGTGAAGGCGGATGGTTACGGCTTCCCCGGCGTGAGCGTGGATGGCAATGACGTGCTCGCGGTTTATGACGTGATGTCAAAGGCGATCGTGCGGGCGCGCTCCGGCGAAGGGCCGACGCTGATCGAGTGCAAGACCTATCGCTGGTACGGGCATTCCGAAATTGATCCGGCGAAATACCGGATTAAGGAAGAGGTTGAGTCCTGGAAGAAAAAGGACCCGATCCCGCGAATGGAAAAATATCTGATGGACCGCAAGTTGCTGACCGACGAACAGAAAAAGCAGATTGCCGCGGAAATCGTGACTGAAATGGACGCGGCGATTGAGTTCGCCGAGCAGAGCCCGTATCCGGACACGAACGAAGCTCCGAACTTTGTGTGGACGACGGAGGCGAAATAACCGGACATGGCGCACACAATTTCATTCATCGAATCGATTACCGAGGCGCTGGACCAGGAGATGGCGCGCGACGAGCGCGTCTTCCTGCTGGGCGAAGACATCGGGCCTTCGGGCGGAGTGTTCGGCGCGACGGCGGGGCTCTTCAACAAGTATGGCGAGGACCGCGTGCTGGATACGCCGCTCGCCGAGGGCATCATTATTGCGGCAGCCATCGGATCTTCGATGGTTGGCTTGCGGCCAATTCCGGAAATTCAATTTACGGATTTCATCACGCCGGCGATGGACCAGCTTGTGCAGCAGGCTTCCAAGCTGCATTACCGCAGCGCGGGCGGATTCTCCTGCCCGATTACCGTGCGCATTTGCTGCGGCGGCGGAACGGGCGCGGGGCTTTACCACTCGCAGGAAAATGCGGCGTGGTTTGTGCACGAGCCGGGGCTGAAGGTTGTGATGCCGTCGAATCCGTATGACGCGAAGGGATTGCTGCTGGCCTCGATTCGCGATCCGAACCCGGTGCTATTTTTCGAGCACAAGAAACTTTACCGCACGATCAAGGGCGAGGTGCCCGAGGGCGATTACACCGTGCCCATCGGGAAGGCCGCGATCCGGCGCCAAGGCTCGGACATGACCATTCTCACGTACGGATATATGACGCACGTGTCGATGGAAAGCGCTGAAGCGATGGCCAAGCAGGGCGTGGACGCGGAAGTTGTGGAGCTTCGCACGCTTTCGCCGATGGATAAGGACACCATCCTCGAGTCCGTGAAGAAAACGGGCAAGTGCCTGATCGTGCATGAAGATAAAAAGACGATGGGAATCGGCGCGGAATTGGCCGCCATCGTGAGCGATGAAGCGTTTGAGTATCTCGATGGACCGGTGACGCGCGTGACCGGGCCGGATATTCCGCCGATGCCGTTCAGTCCGCCGCTACAGAAATATTATCTGGTGGATGTGGACAAGGTGAACGCGGCTATGGGAACGCTGGCGGCGTACTGAGCTTCGCCGCAGATTGAAAATGAAAAAGCCCCGGTCGCGCTGACCGGGGCTTTTCATTTATGCGAGGACGCGGCCGCCGTCGACGGCGAGGATTTGGCCGGTGATGAAGTCGGACTCGATTAGGAACGCGACGGCTTCGGCGATGTCGCTTCCCTTCCCGGTGCGCTGGAGCGGCGCGATTTTGATGAAATCAGCCGCGATGTTCGGGGCATCGCCTTCAAATGAGATTGTTCCGGGCGCAATGGCGTTCACTGTGATTTCGGGCGCGAGGGCGCGGGCGAGGCATCGCGTTAGCTGAATTACTCCGGCTTTGGAGACGCAGTAATGAACGTAGCCGGGCCACGCGAGCAATCCGCCAAGAGAGGCGAGATTCACGATTCGTCCGCGGCCGTTTTTTCGCAGCAGCGGTGCGGCGGTCTGCGCGCATAGAAATTGTGACGTGAGATTTGTGGCGATGATGCCATTCCACTGCGCGTCGGTAATTTGCTCGAACGGAACGTGCTGGAACATGCCGGCGTTGTTGACGAGGATGTCGAGGCGGCCAAACGCGGCTTCCGTCTCCGCGATCATGTGCTCGACTTCAGGACGCAAGGAAACATTCGCCTGAATCGCGCGCGAGCGGCGGCCTAGCTGCTCGATCTCTTTCGCGACGCCTTCGGCTTCGGCGCGCGAGCCGCGAAAATTCACGGCGACATCCGCGCCGCGCGCGGCCAATTCGAGCGCGATGCTTCGCCCGATGCGTTTCGCAGCGCCGGTTACGAGCGCCACCTGGCCCGCTAACTTTTGGTCCGCCACAGAATTACCTCCGCTATGCCGACCACTTGCCTCGCTGCAAACGATTCCGCGGGCGCTATCGTACTTTTTCTACGCATCGGGGTTCAATCAGATTCGGGATCAGGAGGGCTTGCCCCGAAGGAGATGAGATGGACGCACCATACCATGATCGCACGCGCAAGATCATCCATCGGTGGCAGCCCGGCTCAGGCTATCATTCTGAGTTGTGACTGAGATGCCGGATAAACCCGCGAAGACCTCGCCTCGACGGAGCTTTCTCCGATCCTTTATTCGATGGCTCGTCATCGGCGTGGTGTCTCTTTGGTTGCTTGCCGCGCTGATGCTTGTGGCTGCGCGGTGGATCAATCCACCGACGACCGCGGTGCACATCGAGCGTCATTTCGAGGCCTGGATTCACCACACTCCATATCACGAACGCTACAAATTTATTCCGCTCAGCCAAATTTCTCCCGATCTGCAGCACGCCGTAATCGCGGCAGAGGACGCGCGCTTCTACCAGCATCATGGATTCGACTGGCACGAGATCCAAATCGCTGCAGAGGGCGATTTGGAAGGCGATCGCACCCGCGGAGCTTCCACCATTACGCAGCAGCTGGTGAAGAACTTATTCTTCGGAACGGGCCGCTCTTTCCTCCGCAAGGGCGTGGAGACGACGCTGGTCCCGGTGGCCGAATTGGTCCTCGGCAAACGGCGGATTCTGGAGATATACCTCAATGTGATCGAATGGGGTCCCGGCATTTATGGCGCGGATGCGGCGTGTCGTTATTACGACGAAACAGCAGCGCGGAACATCGGGCGGGAACAGTCGGCGCGGCTCGCTGCAATTTTACCGGCTCCCCTGAAGCGGCGACCCGAGCGCATGAATAACTACAGCGCGATTATCCTTGGGCGGATGAGCCAGATGGGTTGGTAATCGTGGCTTGTCTTCAGCCGAGAGTGGATTGTATTACTCCGGTGCTGGATTCTCGTCGGATGGTCAGCGACCCGTAAACTGACCCACTACCGGAAATCCAAGGTGTCGCTAGGGTAACGCCGCACCTGATAGAATCGCGGTATTCGCGTTGGAAATGCGGATTCGCAGACCATGTTACGAATGAATTCGCACGGAGGATTCATGAAACTTGACCTGCTGGCAATTGCCGCGCATCCCGATGACGTGGAGCTGACCTGCGGCGGCACGATGATCAAGATGGCGTCGCGCGGTTACAAGACGGGAATCCTGGATCTCACCGCGGGAGAGATGGGGACGCGCGGAACGCCCGAAACGCGTCACCGTGAGGCGCTGGCCGCCGCGCGAATTCTGGGAGCCAAAGTGCGCTGGAATGTCGGGCTGCCTGACGCGGGGTTGGCTGTGACGCAGGTGCAGAAGCTGGCGGTCGCGCAGTACATCCGACAACTGCGCCCGCACACCGTGATCTTGCCCTACTGGAAGGGGCGGCATCCGGACCATTACACGGCGGGGCGTCTGGGCTACGAGGCGTGCTTTCTGGCGGGGCTGAAACAGCTTCCGATTGGGGGCGAACCCTTTCGCCCATTTAAAGTGCTCTACACGTCGTTTGATTACCCGATGCGCCCAAGTTTTGTGGTGGACATCACAAAGGAGTATCCGCGCCGACAAAGGGCTGTGCTGGCCTTCAAATCGCAATTCCGCCCGGCGAAAAGCGAGTGGAAGGCGCTGCAGAAAGTGCACTTGCCGCTGGACCAGTTCAGCGAACGAGTTGAAGTGATGTCGCGCTATTTCGGCGGATTGATCGGAGTGAAATATGGCGAGGCGTTTGTGGTTCGCGAGATGATGCAGGTGGATGACGTTGTGGAAATGCCGGTGCGGTCGGTTTAGGAGATTCCGCGGACTGGATTTCTCCGCGGGTTATCGGGTCGCGCTTTCTGTTGAGCCGTGAGATTTCAATCGATATTATGCCGGCAAAGTTGATCGAAGGAGGGCTCCGAGGCCTGCCATGTATCTGATGACTGTTCTTCTCCTGATGGCGGTGTTTCCGATCGGCTCAATTGGCGTGGATCATTTCTATTTTCACAATTCCACGCCGCTGATGTTTCTAGTGGGAAAATGGTTTGTGTTTTGGGCGGCGGGAGTGAGACTTTTCGCCGCGGGATTGCGACAATTTTTCCAGCCGCGATTTACGGCCGAGGAAATATTCCACATCACAAACGCCGATGCGCTGCCGGTGGTGCGGGAATTGGGCGTGGCAAATTTTGCGACGGGAATAACCGGAATGGCGTCGCTTGCGAAGCCCGGCTTCGTCCTACCTGTTGCGATTATCGCGGCTATTTTTTATGGCGTGGCGGGGATCCGGCACGTGGCGGAAAAAGGAAAGTCCGGCAATGAAAAAATCGCGATGGTGAGCGACATCATTGTTTTTCTGGTCTTCGCCGGATATGTCACATTCATGGCGGTTGCCTGAAGACCGAAACAGGACGCTACGGGTTAACCGGCTTCAAAGGACTGCGTTGGGGAATAGCCTGGAAGCGAGGGGCCTTCGGCGGAGCGGGAGACTTTGACGCGCACGGGCTTGGCGGCGTCATCCCTGGTCGAGCGGAGGACGGCAAAAGTGGCGAGCGCTTCCCCATAGATCCGCGTTACCAAAAATGTTTCGCCTGTTGAGTCTTCTTTCCAGACTTGCCCGACCTGAATTTTCATTTTTGCCATGTCAATTTGTTGCTGTCGAATCTAGGGGTTCCCGACAAATGTGTCAAATAAAGTTAAAGAAGGGCCGGCGGGCTTGCCCTTTTCGGCGTCAGAAGACCAAAGATGCGCGGGCGGGTGGAGAAGGCCGCTTTTCCTAATTGGTGCAGGAAACCAAATACCGAAACTCGTCATCGTATGCTATAGAAATTATGATTTGCATTCCCGTACGGGTGTATACTCAGTCAGGGAAGCTCCGGGGAGGGTCCATGAGACACCTGCTCAAGCTATTTGCAGTAGGGGCTCTCGGTTTGGTCGTTGCGCTAGTTCCCGCTCAAGCGAATCAGCAACCAGCACAACAGACACCGCCGCAGACGACAAACCAGACAGCACAACCCTGCCAGCAAACTTCGCAGACGCAGCCCGCCGCGGCGGGCACGACGCAACAGGGCCAGACTTCGCAAGGCACGCAGCCGAATACTGCCTCGCAGACGCAAGGCCAGACGCCGCAGGCCCAGGCACCTCAGGGCCAGACGACCCCCGGTACGCCGCCAAGCACGGCAGGCCAAACCCAATCGGGACAAGCGAGTCAGACGACACAGAATTGCACGCCGGCGGCCACAACTCCGAAGCCCGGCACGCCCGGAAGCGATGCGCCGGTGGCGCAACAGGACAATCCGAACGTAAAGCCAGGGTCGAAGCAGGACGTCAATGCAATTGGCGATCGCAACGTCAGCAAGGGAGTGGTCCCGGACCTTTATTCCCTCGAGCACGAAATCGCGATGGGGAAAGCCTATTCGCAGCAGGTCGAGCGAACGGCGAAGCTTGTGGATGATCCGGTGATCACCGAATATGTGAACCGCGTGGGACAAAACCTGGTGCGGAATTCCGATTGCAAAGTTCCCTTTACGATCAAAGTGATCGATTCCGATGAGGTGAATGCGTTCGCGCTCCCCGGCGGTTTCTTCTACGTCTACACAGGATTGATGTTGCAAGCGAATGAAGAGTCCGAGCTGGCGGGCGTGATGGGGCACGAAATCGCGCATGTCTGCTTGCGGCACGGCACGCGGAATATGAGCAAGGCGGACCTGATGCAGCTTGCGATGATTCCCGCGATGATTCTTCTGCCCGGCGGTTGGGCTGGATACGGCATCTACGAGGGGATCGTCAATGTAGTCCCGCTCGCATTCCTGAAATTTTCGCGAGATGACGAACGTGAGGCGGATTACTTCGGCCTGCAATACATGTACCACGCCGGGTACGATCCGAATTCTTACATTACTTTCTTCGAGAGAATTCGCCAGATGGAGAAGCGCTCGCCCGGGAGTGTACCGAAGGTTTTTTCCGATCACCCGCCAACCGACGAGCGAATCGAGAGAGCTCAACATGAGATCTCCGCGATCCTTCCTGCGCGCGAGAATTATATCGTGACCACTTCAGAATTTGACAACGTGAAGGCGCGGCTCTTCGCATACGAGCGGCGCAACAAGCTGGTGAACGGCAAGGGGAATGGGCCTTCTCTGAAGACAAAGACAGAAAAACAAAACGACCCGAACAACCCCAATAGCACAACAGCGGGCACGCAGGATGGGGACGATGACCGCCCGGTTCTGAAGAAGCGTGATGGCAGCGACGGGAATGGTGGTAATGGAACTGGAACCGGAACTGGAACCGGAACTGGGACTGGGAGCAGCACTCAGTGCAACCCCACGACAGGCACTGGATGCGGCACGGGCAGCGGCAACAATTAAGCGATACTCTAACGATTGAAAAAACAAAAAGGGCGTCCCGCAGGGGACGCCCTTTTTGTTTCCGCCGAGGCGCTCCGGTTAACGCTCGGAAACCATGCCGACTCCCTTTTTCTTCAATTCCTCCGCGTAGTGCCGGCGGTAAAGAAGGTCCCATTCCTCGGTGCCTTCAATGATTTCTTTCTTCTGCGAGGCGATCTTCTTGCGGACCTCGAGGTCTACGTGCTCTTCTTCTTTCAGCAACGCCTGGAGGTAATCCACAATTTTCTGTCGAATGGTGTCGCGATCCTCGATGAATTCAACGTTGTCATTTTCCACGAGGGATTTGATGATGGCGTGGGATAGCTGGACGGTCTTTCCTCGGCTCAGACGCATGGGGCTGGATGGGTCTCCACGATCAATATCCTTTTGCTAACGCAGAATCAGTTTGCGGTCCTTGGCGATCTGCGCTTTCACTTTCTTGAACATCTCCTGATAGGACACGCCGGTGCGCTTCATCTCATCGGAATGATCATTCAGGATCTGGCGGGCTTCTTCGTTCACGCGCTCCTCGACTGCAATCTCTTCGGCCATGGCCTGGCGCACGCGTACGGTAAGTTCTTCCGCGGACTTGGCTTCGATCATCTGGTCGGCCAGGAGACGCTTTACGACCTCCTGTGCCATGTACGTGATGTAGTCGCGTGAGATCAGCATCCCTGTTGGCCCGGCTCCGCTGGAGCGAGTTTTCCAGTTTACTGTCCGGTTCCAAGAAGTGTCAAGGAAGCGCGCGAGATTTCGGAAGCGGACATTTGAAAGCGCGTTGACGGCTCCGGCGGGGTTCTGTACGATGGAGTGCGGGGCGGTTAGCTCAGTTGGTTAGAGCGCCTGCCTTACAAGCAGGAGGTCGCAGGTTCGAGCCCTGCACTGCCCACCATTCGTTCGCACCCATCGCGGGGGACGTAGTTCAGTTGGTTAGAACGCTGCCCTGTCACGGCAGAGGTCGCGGGTTCGAGTCCCGTCGTCCCCGCCATTCATTCCAAGCCGCAGAGGAATGATTGGTTCACCCAGCTTTAACGACCGAATTAGCCCAAGGGAACTATCGCATTGTTCCGTTGTCCCCCAACCGACTGAAACCATGGCCAGCACTCCTTCGCTTAAATATACCTTGACACGTATATGCTCTGGCGCGTATATTAGGAACATGGAAACCGTGTTCGAGGTGATTGCAGAGCCGAACCGACGGGCGATCCTGAGCCTGCTGGTCTCTTCGCAACAGTCGGTTGGAGAGATCGAGCGTCAGCTTCGGATGTCGCAGCCAACTGTGTCAAAGCACCTACGGGTTCTGCGAGAGGCCGGTGTGGTGGAGGCAACCGTGGACGCACAGCGCCGTCTCTATCGTGTGAAACCTGAATCGCTGGAGGAGGTGGATGCGTGGCTTGCTCCCTTCCGCCGGTTCTGGTCCGCTCACGTGGATGCTCTCGAACGCCATCTCGACCGCATGGACCAACCAACATCAGCGAAGAGAACGGCAAGGAAAAGGCGACGCGGGCCAAACCGCGGGCGCGACAAAGGAGAAAAAAAATGAAAATCAAAGTGACCAGCATTTACGTGGACGACCAGGAAAAGGCGTTGCGCTTCTATACGGACGTACTGGGCTTTGCCAAGAAGGCCGATTTCAGCAATGGCCCATATCGCTGGCTGACCGTGGCTCCGGCCGAGCAGCCGGACGGCCCCGAGTTGCAATTGGCGCTGAACAACAATCCCGCGGCCAAAGCATATCAGCAGGCGACTTTTGAACAGGGCCAGCCGGCAATTATGTTTTTCACTGAGGACGTCAAAGGCGATTACGAACGGATCAAGGCTCGCGGCGCCGAGTTCACGATGCCGCCGACCGACGTGCCCGGTTCAACCATTACAATGCTGAAAGATACTTGCGGCAACCTCATCCAGCTTAGCCAGGTGGCACACTATAAGCGCTAAGGAGACGAAGGTGAGCGATCACGCGCAGTACATACCGGGGCCGGCAAGCGGGGCGCAGGTACGAAAGGACGGAGAGAGGTGGACTCTCGTCCTCACGAGAAACCTGCATCATCCGCGGGAGAAAATCTGGCAAGCGCTTACCGACCCGGCGGAACTGCGCGAGTGGGCGCCCTTCGACGCCGATGCGAGCCTGGGAGTGGTTGGCGCCACGGTGAAGCTCACCACGGTGGGAGCGCCTGCTCAGCGTGTTACCGAAACAACAGTGACGCGAGCCGATGCTCCCAACGCTCTTGAGTACAACTGGGGTGGCTTCGACATGCGGTGGGAACTCGAAGCCTTTGGTGGCGGGACGCGTCTGACGCTTTGGGTCAACATCGGTCACCGCTTCATCTCAATGGGCGCAGCGGGCTGGCACATCTGCTTCGACGTGCTTGAGCGGCTTCTCGCGGGCGAGCCGATTGGACGCATTGTCGGCCCCGATGCGATGAAGTTCGGCGGATGGCAGCGGCTGAACGCCGAGTATGCCAAGCAGTTCGGTATCGAGGCGCCCAACTGGCCGCCCCAGGCGTCTCAAGATTCAAAATAAGGTGAGATAAAACGGCGCGGCGCCGCCAATCAATGGAGCACAAATCAATTATGAAAGATGCGACCAATGAATCCAAGGCAACGTATTGACAAGCTGATCGCAGATCTCACGGACTGGCGCGGGAAGACGCTCGCGAAAGTGCGCGAAATCATACACAAGGCAGATCCTGAGATCCTGGAAGAGTGGAAGTGGATGGGAAGCCCGGTATGGTCTCACGACGGAATGATCGCTGTGGGCAACGCGCACAAAGACAAAGTGAAGCTTACCTTTTCCCACGGGGCGAACCTCCCGGACCCCGACAAGATTTTCAACGCGGGTCTTGGAGGCAACGCCTGGCGCGCGATCGATTTATTCGAGGGCGATAAGATTAATGAGCGCGCTCTAAAAGATCTTATTCGCGCCGCGATTGATTATAATCAGGTCAAACTGAAGAGGAACGCGCGTGGGGGCACTCGTCCCCGCCGTTCTTCCAGTGGGAAATCCGTATAAATTGGAGAATTGGCTCGATAAGCAGAAAAATAAATATTAATATGAAATGTTTCTTGGGAAGCCTAGACTCGCGAACCGGACGCGGATGATTCGCGCGCAGGATGGTCCGCAGTCCGGGGAATGTGGCGACGGCTATTGATTGTCTGTTTTCTTCTGCGGAGTGGAAGCTGACGGCTTCGGCTCCCCGCCCTTTGTGCTGATTAACGCGAGGAAATCCCTGGCATTAAACGGATAGCGGCGGGTGGATTGTTGTCCGGTCGTGCTCAGGGAGACATCCACGCGGCGGTTGTTGGCCAGAACCATGACGGCAAGATTTTTCAGCAATTTTTGACGCTCGTCGGCGGTCAGGTCAGGATTGTCCGCAATCTGGTTTTTAATTTGATCGGCATTCAGTTCGTCCTCTTTGCCAAATGAACGCGTCTCAATGTGATCCTCGGGAACGCCGTGCGCGACCAGATAAGACTTGGTGCGGTCCACGCGCCGCTGCGTAAGGCCCTTGTTATATTCGACCGAGCCGCGCGGGTCTGCGTGTCCGCCAAGGATTAAATGTGCGTCCGGCATGAGTTTCAGGTAATTGACGTAGTCCTCGGCCAATGATTTCAGGATTTCTTCCTGGCTATCGAGCAAGCCACCTTCCGGGTCCGGGGTGGTGGGCCGCGCGGTTTGAAAGTAGATGCTGTGCAGGGCGAGCCGCGCTTCCAATTGAGTTATCTGCGGGGCGGGCGCGGGAATTGGCGCGGGAGCCGGCGGGGCTTCGACATCTACAGTAGTGGTGTTCGACGCCGAAAGCGGAGGATTGCGGTCGTCGCTTGCCGTGCACGTGACCGTGATTCGGCCCGGCTGCGCGTTGCGCGTGTTCAACGTGGCAGAAAATCCGGATCCGGAGATATCACCGGCGGTTGAGATGTAACTGATTGTGATTGAGCGTCCATCCGGGCTGCTGGCGCTGGAGCGGATAGTTGATATGCCGCCTGTCTGCACCGAGGCAGGATTTGCGGGACATGAAATTACGGGCGGGCGCGGCTCTCGGACCGTGAATCTTGCGCTGCAAGAAGCGGAGCCATTTTTTGTGCCGTCGCTTAGGCTTGCTGTGACGCCGTATGATTGGGCGCGGAGATTCGAGGTGTCAATTTGCGTGGTGGCATTTCTTCCCGTGACATTTACGCCCGAGCCAATCCAGTTATAAGCGAGGGTATGCTTCGGATTGAAATTGGAGCCGCTCGCCGTCGCGATTACAGGCTCGCCCTCAAGTACTTCACTCGGCTGAACCGAGCAAGTTGCACTGGGCAGTGCGGAGGTGACCTTATTACCGCCCAACATAATGTTAATCCCGGCCTGGAGCCTTACTCCTCTGATGTCGGTTGCGCCCGTGGTCGCCACAGGACCCAGCCGGTAATCGGAGTAAACAAAGTCGGCCCTGAAAAGCCGCAGAGCAATGTGCCTGTTTAAATTCAGATCAAGACCGCCGCCGGCCATAAATCCAAGTTTATTGATGTCGTGAAAAGCTTCGGGCATAAAACGATGGTCGCCCAATAAGACTTCAACGAATGGTGAAAAGTGGCGCGTACGGAAAGTGATCTTCGGGCCGAAGGAGAAGTTGGACAATTCCGCGTCGTCAATTTTCATTGGGATCCCAATTTCGCCGCTGCCCCATTGGAAAGTCGAGTCAAGCGTTAATCCGAACCAACGGTTAAAGTCATAGGTGAGGCCGACGCCCGCGCCGCGCGGATTGGTTTCCAGAGGGCTGGTCAACGGAAACAATGCGTCCGGAAGCTGTCCGGATATGACCGCGTTGGGATAAAAGAGCGAGTAGCCGCCAAAGATCTCTATTTTCGGAGCGGGCGGCTCTTGAGCCGCGGCGGTTGCGGTTAAAGTGAAGAGGATAGCTAGCAGTGCCGGATGCGCTACTGAAACGCGGCCAAGACAGCCCTTTGAATGAGATGACATACGAATCTTCCTCCAAACTTTGTTGAGTTCAAACCCTACCCAATCAGGCTGATATGTGGTGCGCCAGCGTTATGCTTGCCAGCCGCTTGAATGCCTTACGGACAGGACGGCACATTCACCGGATTGCCATCCAGGGTGACCGCGCCCGTGCGCGCCAGTGCCCTTCCATTCAGCGTGGCGCCAGTAGTGAGCGTAATGGATGCCTGCGCCATGATTGTTCCCTGGAAAATTGTGTTGGTTCCAAGCGTGGCGGAGCTGCCGACTTGCCAAATTATGTTGTGAGCACTGGCGCCATTAATCAGGTTGATCTGACTGTTTCCTGCCGCGGTTGTAAGCGTGGACACAATCTGGATGATCCAGATCGCATTCGGATTGCCGCCGCCGTCGAAAGTGAGAGTTCCGGTTATGCCCAGCGAGGGCTGCGCGCTCGTAGTCTTATAAACGCCGGCGGGAAGAGTCATCCCTCCAATGTCCGCGGGGAGGACGGCCCCCCCAGCCGCTCCAGCGGCATTGTTATACGCAGTGGTCAGACTGCCCTGAGCGATCATCGCGACGGTATCGCCCAAGTGTTCCGTGCCCGTGAAGGTTCCCGGAGGGAACCCGGTGATTGAAGCTGCCGGCCAGATTCCGATGTCACCCGTCACGATAGTGAATCCGGTATTGGCGACGGCGGGAGTGGCGGCTAAAATTCCGAATGTGCACGCCGACCCCAAACTCGAGGAGGGTGGCGGACAGGTAGGTGAGGTGGTGAACATCCACATGTATATGCCCGCCAAATGATTGCCGAAAGTATCGGCCACGCCGGCGGTAATTGTTGCGGTGTAGGTTGTGCTCGGGAGCAGGGCGGTTGAGGGCGTAAAGGTGGCGATATCGGTCGCCGACACGTACGACACCGTGCCAGTAACATCCCCCCCTGCGATGGAAGAAACAATGAACGTAGATGTGTTGATCGTCGCCGGGTTCATCGCCTTGCTGAAAGTTGCGGTGATCACTGCCGTGTTGGGGCATACCAGAGTGGAACCGGCAGGTGGAGTTACGGCCGTTACTGTGGGAGGAGTGAGTGGAGCGTCCGGGTTCCCGGATCCCGCAATATTGTCCGGATCGCTGCAACCGGCAATCAGGGCTGCCAACAAGAACGCCGAGAGAAAAATCTCGATTAACTTTACGTTGCGCATTAGTTTCTCCTCACCACCCAGTTCCAAATACTTCTTCGAATCAATTTGCTGATGGCAAAGCTGGGAAGCCCGATACCAAGAGCACGCGTTAGAGACGGTCGATGAACAGGGGGGCTGATGTTCTGTTGTCCTTCACACTCTTTTCCTGCCGATGCTGTTCACGCTTGTGACCGGAAATCTTTTTCCCCCGGTCAGTAAGCATGCAATATCAATTCCAAAGCAGGAAAATGAGGTACTTGTGTTTCCTTTCGCGTATTTAGCGCTGCCAAGGTGTTGATTCCACAGTAGATGACCGCAATCGTGCGTTGTGACCGAATGCATTGATAGGCATTTGTGGGCTTCACTTGCACCACAATGGAACCGCGCAATTCCATTTGAGGAAATTGGAACCGTATTGGGCAATCAACCTGTTGGATATCAGAGTCTTCGTGGCGAAGGCTGCGTCAAACTGAAAGAAGGCACGCTCTGCGACATTTGGATGTGGGCCTGCCAAGCTGAATGCCGAAGCCATTCCGAGTACAAATTGGGGATTTTGATTATGAAAGATAATCGAACGCTTATTTCCGATGCCGGTGATGCTTAGGAGCCGAAAATCCCGGCTGCTTCCATGTGGCCACGTCGCCACGCTTGACGCAGTGCCCTAGTCAAAATATATTCCAAGCGCTCCAGGCGAACCTTGCCCGATTGAATTGAACCAGCCATGGGACGAAGAAAAACTCGACGCCAGCCGCAAACCCCTACGGCGCAAGCAGTCGAGAAAAAGCCGGATGCCGCCTTTGATTGGAAGCCCCTATTGCTACCCCTGGCGCTTTGCGTGATTTGCGTGCTGGCCTACTCGAATTCCTTCGGGAGCGGATTCGTCGCCGACAACCACTACATCATCCTGAAGGATCCGCGCATCCGCGCGGTAACTTCCGAGAATTTGAGCGCCATCTTTGATCATGGTTATTGGTTTCTGCCGCCGGAGAAAGGGCTGTATCGTCCGTTTACAACGCTGAGTTATCTGTTCAACTACGCGATTCTGGGCAATGCCGAGCAGCCCGCTGGGTATCACGCGATCAACCTGCTGCTTCACCTTTTAAATGTGCTTCTGGTTTATGCGCTCGCGCTTCGATTTTTGCGAAATGTGTGGACGAGCTTTTTCGTTGCGGGATTATGGGGAGTTCATCCGGCGTTGACGGAATCCGTGACGAATATTGTAGGGCGCGCGGATTTGCTCGCGGCATTCGCGGTTCTCTGCGGATTCTGGATGTATCTCAAAAGTACGGAGGCGACTGGTTCAGGCCGGTGGGGATGGCTGGCCGGACTTTTCGTGGTGACGACCGTGGGCGTTTTCTCAAAGGAAAGCGCGGTGGTGATCCTGGGAGTGATTGTGCTGTATGAGTTGGCATTCTGGAAAGAACGCAAACAGGTTCGCGGGGCGTTCCTCGGCTGCGCGGCCGCAGGATTGCCGATTCTGCTGATGTGGTACGCACGCTTGCGCGTCTTCGCGAAAACACCGTCGCCCGTATTTCCTTACGTGGAAAACCCGTTGATTGGGAGCGGCTTCTGGGTGGCAAAGCTGACTGCAATTAAGGTGCTCGCGAAATATGTGTGGCTGCTTATTTGGCCTGCGAAACTTTCGTGGAATTATTATTATTCGCAGATCCCGCTTTCGCGTGGCGCGGCACAGGATTGGATCGCATGGATCGTGATTGCAGCGATTGTGACCGCAACCATCTACTTATTCCGGAGGAATCCGCTGGCGTTCTTTTTTGCGGCGTTCGCGTTTGTCGCGATTGTTCCGGTGTCAAACCTGGTGATCCTCATCGGGACGATTATGGCGGAGAGATTTCTGTATCTGCCGGCAATTGGGTTTGCGGCCTGCGCCGTGATGGCGATCGAGGCTGTTGCAAGCCGGGTGAAATTTCGGGCTGCAGCTCCGGTGGCGCTGGGCCTAATCATCCTTGTGTTTGCGGCCCGCACTTGGGCGCGCAACTCCGATTGGCATGACAACATGAGCTTGATGAAGGCAGGCGTGGAAACCGCGCCGAATAGTTTTGCGAGCCACCAATTTCTGGCCACTGAGATGTATCTCGCCGACCCGAGCCACGCAAATATTGACGAGGTGATTCGAGAGGCGGACAAAAGTCTGGCAATTCTCGATCCGCTGCCGGATCCCTTGAACATTGCCGAGCCATACGCCAGCGCAGGCACCTATTACGAACGCAAAGGTGATTTGAGCCTACAAGCAGGCATAGGGGGGATGCGCACCGTCTCTCCCGCGAGTATTCCCATCTACCAGAAGGCGCTGCAAATTCTGAAGCGGGGGGAAGGGATCGACAAGTTGGCGGACATGAAGAACCGCGCAAGCGCGCGCGAGCACGGCAGGCGGGATTCCGAAATTCCGCATATAGGCTCCGTCGCGCTTTATCAGGAGCTGGCGCTGACGTATTTGCGGCTCGGAGAGAATCAGAATGCTTTGAATGCCGCGATCTATGCGCGAGCACTTGGGCCTTCCCTGCCGGAAACTTATCTCCTGATGGCGAACATACTTTTTGAAAGCAATCGCATTGAAGAAGGAGTAGGCACGATGGTCCAGGCGTATCTCATCAGCGGAAACCCGGGCATTGTTCAATCGCTCGACCAAATGTTCAAGATGGGATTCGATCCCCAGGGCTGCGCGATCGCCCAAGGAACGAATGGTCCATATCTGAATAACGCCTGCGCCCCTGTACATACAATGATCTGCAAGGCGTCCATAGAGTTGATGAACGCCTATACGGACGCGCGCCAGCCGGAGCAAGTGATTACCGTTCGGAATCGCGCGATCTCTGAATTCGGATGTTCCGAGGAACCCTTCCGATGAAAAAAATCACTTTCGTCTTGATGGCGAGTTGCGCCTTTGCGATGGCAACGGCCGCGCAGACGCCCGACCCGGCGCTTGCGGCGGAGATCAGCAAAATCCGGGCGATTGATAACCATTCGCACCCGCCGAAACTCGTTGGTCCCGGGGAGCGCGACGACGAGTTCGATGCCCTTCCCTGCGATCCTTTGGAGCCGACGATGCTACCCACCTCAGCGCGCGAAGAGAATCCGCAGATTCTTCAAGCGTGGAAGGCGTTGTGGGGATATGCATACAACGACCGGAGCGACGCGCATGTTCAGCAAATGTTGAAGACGAAGGAGAAGATTCAACGAGAGCAGGGCGACAATTATCCCGCGTGGGTACTGGGGAAACTTGGGATTGAAACCGAGCTGGCGAATCGAATCGCGCTCGGGCGCGGGCTTGTGGCGCCGCATTTTCGCTGGGTGCCCTTCGACGACGCGTTACTTGTGCCATTCCCCGCGGACGCACTGGCGAATGAGACGCCCGACCGTAAGTTCTTCTACACGCGCGAGACGATGCTTCAGGAGCGCTATCGCAAAGAGTTGGGAGTCGCCGCGCTGCCTGCAACGCTCGGCGAATACACGTCGCGCGTGATCACGCCGGAACTGGAACGGCAGAAACAAACTGGCGCGGTGGCAGTTAAGTTTGAGGCGGCGTATCTGCGCTCGCTCGATTTCGAGCCGGAAAGCAAAGAGAACGCCACTGCCATTTACGCCAAGTACGCCGGCGGAGGAGTTCCGGCGAAGGACGAATATCTTCACCTTCAGGACTATCTGTTTCGCTACATTGCTGCGGAAGCAGGACGGCTGGGGATGCCGGTCCATATTCACACTGGCGCGGGGTGCGGAGGATATTTTGAACTGCACGGCGCGAATCCAATTCTCCTTGAATCGGTGCTGGATGATCCGAATCTTCGGAAGACGAATTTTGTGCTGCTGCATGGCGGGGCGGGTGCGTTTTCGGACGTCGTCGCGGTCTTGCTGATGAAACCTAACGTCTACACGGACCTTTCCGAGCAGACCTGGGCAACCTCTCCCCGCCATCTTGCGGGCGTGCTGCGCTACTGGCTGGAATGGTATCCAGAGAAGGTTTTGTACGGGACAGACCTTTATCCGGGCGCGAAAGAATTCGACTGGGAAGAAATCGGCTGGCAAACGAGCCAGACAGGCCGCGAGGCGCTGACGATTGCGTTGACCGGGATGATGCAGGATGGCGAAATCACGCGCCAGAGAGCGATTGAAATTGCGAGGATGGTGCTGCGCGGAAACGCGCTGAAGCTTTATGGCTGGCCGGATAAGAACCCTTAAGACGATCCGGAACCAATTCACGTAAATAGATGCAGAATTCCGTTTGGCTGGCGTGACGTTTCACGAATCCCTCCGTCTTACTCTGAGAATGGACCGGCCCATTCGCGGAGGGGTGTGAAATGGCTAATTCCGGATTTCGGGAAGCTCTTTGGAAGGATGTGCGCTACGGAGCGCGCCTGCTTCGGTTGAATCCCGGATTCGCGGCTATTGCCATCCTTTCGCTGGCGCTTGGCATCGGCGCGAATACGGCCATATTCCAGCTGGTTGACGCGATCCGCCTGCGAACTTTGCCTGTCAAGGACCCCCAAGAACTGGCTGTAGTAGAGATTGACGACCCGCACTGCTGTTCTGGCAACTTTTCAAGCAGGTACTCCAATCTCACGAACCCGCAGTGGGAGCAGATCCGCGACCACCAGGAAGCGTTTTCGTCGATTTTTGCGTGGAGCCCGGACCGATTGAACCTCGCGATGGGCGGCGAGGCACGATTCGCTAATGTCATTTGGGTCAGCGGCGATTTCTTTGAAACGCTCGGCGCGAGGCCATTTATGGGCCGCCTTCTTTCCGCAGCCGACGACCAACGCGGGTGTGGCACGTCCGGAGCGGACATCAGCTATGCCTTCTGGCAGCGGGAATATGGTGGGGCGCCCGAGGCAGTTGGCAAGACACTGACGATTGAAGGCCATCCGTTTGAAATTATCGGAATCACGCCGCCGGAGTTCTTTGGCGTTGAGGTGGGCCGCAAATTCGACGTGGCGATTCCAATTTGCTCGGATCCAGTGGTCCGCGGGGAGGATACGAAGCTGGACGTTCGGCGCGACTGGTGGCTCGCAGCGATGGGCCGATTGAAACCCGGCTGGACGCTTGCGAGAGCCACGGCGCAACTCGAAACAATATCTCCGATCGTGTTTCAGCAGACGGTGCCGCCTACCTCGACCACCGAAGGCGCGAAGCAATATGCGCAGTACAAGCTAAAGGCTTTCCCCGCGGATTCCGGATTTTCGCAACTTCGCCGCGAATACTCGACGCCGCTTTGGATGCTGCTTGCAATCGCCGGACTGGTTCTGGTCATCGCGTGCGCCAACCTCGCAAACTTGATGCTCGCTCGCGCGAGCGCGCGTGAAAAAGAGATCGCGGTACGTCTGGCTGTTGGGGCGACTCGCGGGCGCCTGATACGCCAGTTGTTGGTGGAGAGCCTGCTCCTTGCGGGCCTGGGCGCGGCATTCGGCGCAATTCTCGCGCGCGGATTGAGCCAGTTTCTGGTCGCGTTTCTCAGCACGGGAGGCGATACGCTCTTCGTTGACCTTGGCACGGATTGGCGATTGCTTGGCTTCACGGCGGGCCTCGCTGTCCTAACGACTGTGCTATTCGGGCTCGCACCCGCATTGCGGGCAACGCGTGTCGCGCCGGGTGCGGTCCTCAAAGCGGCAGGCAGGGGAATGACGCCGGCTCGAGAGCGATATGGACTTCGGCGAATCCTGGTCGTTTCACAGGTGGCATTGTCACTCGTATTGGTGGTGGGGGCGCTGCTTTTCATCCGCAGTCTGCGCAATTTGACTACGCTGGATGCGGGGTTTCAGGAAGATGGAATTCTGGTCATAAATGCGGATTATACGAAGTTGCATGTTGCGCCGGAGCGGCGGCTGGCATTTAACAATGACTTGCGCACGCGGATTGCGGCGATTCCGGGCGTTGAAGCCGTTACCGACGCATCGATCGTCCCCGCGAGTGGAGATTTTTGGAACGACCGCATTCAAAGCGCCGGGGCTGACCGAAAAGGATTGGGCATGTCATACATGAATAGGGTCAGCCCGGGCTATTTCAAAACTTTGAGCACACCCTTAATCGCGGGCCGGGATTTTGATAATCACGATACGCTTACTTCGCCGATGGTAGCGATCGTGAACGAACGATTTGTTCACAAATTACTCGGTGCGGGCAATCCAATCGGCCAAAGATTCCGGATCGAAGTGGGCGTGGGGGAGCCGGATCCGACTTATGAAATCGTCGGCGTGGTGAAAGATACAAAATACGGCGATGTGCACGACGAGCTTCCGCCCATCGCCTACTTCCCCGACATGCAGGAACCGAAAACGGGCCAAGGCGATCAGTTCATCGTCCGGTCGAATCTGCCTCTGCCGGACTTAATTTCCGATTTAAAGCAGATAATCGGCGGGATTAACCCCGCGATTGACCTGGACTTTCACACTTTGCGGGCGACGATTGAAGAATCGCTTATACGCGACCGCTTGATGGCCACGCTTTCCGGCTTCTTTGGCGTGCTCGCCGGATTGCTTGCGGCCATCGGATTGTATGGCGTGATTTCTTACTCAGTGGCGCGGCGGCGAAATGAGATTGGGATTCGCATGGCGCTCGGAGCGGGAAGGTCCGCGATTCTGAGGATGGTGATGGGCGAAGCGGGAATCCTGTTGGCGATTGGGGTGATTGTCGGGACGGGGCTCGCGCTGGCTTTGGGCCGAACCGCCAGCTCATTGCTCTACGGATTGCACGCTTATGATCCCGCGACAATCCTCATGGCGGTTTTGGCTCTTGCGATCGTTGCGGCGGCGGCGAGCTATTTGCCGGCGTTCCGCGCTTCGCGCGTTGATCCGATGGCGGCGCTAAGGGATGAGTAATGTGCAATCGGCGCGGCGCCGGATCAAACTATTATTGAGGCATGACGTAGATGTCGCCGGCGGAATTGATTCCGCCTACGCCGCGGATGCTTGCGTGAACCGTGTAAGTGCTGCCCGCGTGAAAGGCCGGCAAGCCAAAGACATAATCGTTTGTGCGTTGGGCCCAATCGGTTGAGCCGGGGCGAACGATGCGCTGGACAAGGGTTCCATTCTCGCGAAGCTCAATCCACTCAATTTCCATGTGGCCTCGGCCCCCGGTCATCATGAACGCGACGTCATACTGGCCCGGCGCGGTGATGCTCTTCGTAATATCCCATTCGTGCTCGGCGAATTGGGCGGAGGCATCGCCGGCTTGCCAGTGCGCCGCAGGCGGGGGTATCGGGCTTACCGGCCGGTAGTGAACGTCGAGGATTTTGAACCGCTCGATATCCGGCTTCAGGCGATCGGTGAATTCCTGGAAATTTCGCGGGCCGCGCGGTGACCATACGGCCTCCGCGAGCGCACATAGGCGTGGCCACGCCATATACTCGACTTCCTTTGACTGCGGCATGAATTCCGTCCAGAGCTGCGCCTGACCGCCAAGAATGTGCTGCGCCTCAGCAGGAGTCAGTTCAGGTGGGACCGGATCAAAACTGTAAATCTGCTCGAGCGGCAAGTAACCGCCGATGGCAAGCGGTTCGAGGCGCGGGGCGACGCCCTGGTAATAATCGAGGTAAGTGAACCCCGTGGGGGCCATGACCACGTCATGCCCGGCCTTCGCCGCTGCGACGCCCCCCTCCATGCCGCGCCAGGACATCACCGTCGCGCCCTGCGCGAGGCCGCCCTCGAGGATCTCGTCCCAGCCGACAAGGCGCCGGCCATGCGAGGCGAGGAATTGATCCATCTGGCTCACAAACCAGCTTTGCAATTCGTTCTCATCCTTCAAGCCGAGTTGCTGCATGCGCGCTTGAGCCTTCGGATTCGCGTGCCAGGGTCGCTTGTCCACCTCATCGCCGCCGATGTGAATGAATTTGCTTGGGAATAGCGACATCACTTCCGCCAGGACGTCCTGGAGAAAATGAATGGTTGAATCGTCAACGTTGTAATTGGAATCCCAAATTCCCATGAAGGCCGTGTTGCCTCCACCTTCTTCGATTTCCAATTTGTTGCCGAGTTCAGGATAACCAGCTATGGCGGAAGCGGAATGTCCGGGCATTTCGATCTCGGGGACAACGGTGATGAACCGGTCGGCGGCGTAACGCACCACTTCGCGAATATCGTCTTGCGTATAGTAACCGCCCTGCGGCAAGCTGACGGCCTGCATCGGCTGCACGGGATTAAAGGTCGTGTAATCCGTTTTTCCGCCGATCAGCGCGAGACGCGGAAATTTCTTGATTTCGATGCGCCAACCCTGATCGTCCACCAGATGCCAGTGAAAAACATTCAGCTTATGCAAAGCCATCAAATCGAGAAACTTTAGGACGAATTCCTTGGGCATGAAGTGGCGGGAAACGTCGAGGTGCACGCCGCGCCATGAAAAACGCGGAGTGTCTTCGATCGTCGCGGCGGGAACGCTCCATCGCACGCCTTCCACGCGGCTGCGGCGGAATACATCCGCCGGGAGAAGCTGGCGCAATGTCTGGATGCCATAAAAAAGACCGGCAGGTGAAAATGCACGAATGCGAATACCGCCGCGCGTGATTTCAAGCCTGTAACCCTCTGGGCCGAACTGGCGCACACCGCGGTCAATGGATAGAGCGACGCCGCTTGCGCGCGGCGTGCCTGATGGCCGCACAATTGTCAGGGGAAAGCCCATCGCGGGCTGCAGGTCACCACGAAGTTGTTCGGCGAGGGCTTGTACGCTTGGGGGAGCGATTATCACTGTGTGTGCGCTGAATACGAACTCACCATTGCCAGGCTTTATCGAAACAGGCTGAGGGATCAATTGAATGGGGCGCGGCGGAGCTGGCGGGGGCACTTCACGCGCGGCAGTCTTCGGCTTGGCCTGATTCGCGCCTGGCGCGGGCTTCTTCGCAGGCGTTGAGCCGGAGGATGGTGGCTTGGTTTGGGGGCCGGCAAGACCCGCGCATAGAAAGGCCACTGCCATAACGCATGCCGCCTGTGTCTTGCCAGAGTTCATATTGAGCACTCTTTCCGAATGCAGAATCGCGCGCGATGATACCGAACCGCATCCATGAGGGCAACCACGCAAGCGGCCATCGCAATCCTGCCGCGCGGGCAAAGCGATTCGAGTTGATGTAAGCTTATTGGCGTCGGTTCGCCTCTTGCAACGGAATTAGCCATGGCCGAGAAGATCAAGAAAACAGAATCCGAATGGCGGAAGCAACTTACGCCTAAGCAGTATCACGTCACGCGCCAGAAAGGGACTGAGCCGCCTTTTCTCGGCGAATATTGTGACACGAAGGACGCAGGCACCTATCTTTGCGTGTGCTGCGGCCAACCCCTTTTTGATTCCAAAACCAAATTTGAGTCCGGCACAGGCTGGCCGAGCTTTACTTCGCCCGCAGCGCCTGGAAGCATTGAAGAGGAATCGGATGCGAGCCATGGCATGCGGCGCGTTGAAGTGAAATGCGCACGCTGCGAAGCGCATCTTGGCCACGTTTTTGACGATGGCCCCGCGCCGAATGGCCTCCGCTACTGCATCAATTCAGCCTCACTGCGACTCGACAAGGGAAAGCCCCGGTAGCGCCTCTGATATCGCCGCGTTCGCGCGAAGCTCACGCGGTTGATTCATTCGTACGGCCCCCAGTATTCACCGACCTGCCCATCTCCTCCGTAAGCTAACGTATCACCCGGCAACCCAGCCGCCGGACTCCGAGGACCCAGCGAGTGAGCCGGATCTATGATGCGCTGAAGCGAGCTCAGTCTGAGCTCGCAAAAACGAAGAATTCCAAGGACGAATCCGGGTTCGAACGCCGGCGCGCACAACGTGTTGCGCTGCAGGTGCCTGTGTTCGTCTACGGCCACGGACGAAGCCATGAGCCATTCCACGAGGAGACCACTTCGCTCGTGGTGAATTCGCATGGAGCCTTACTTCCCCTTTCAAACCGCGTCCGGTTGGGCCAGGAGCTCCTTCTCACAAATCCAGCAACACAAAGCGAGCAGCCATGCCGTGTTGTGTTCCTCGCGTCGAAGCGATCCCGGCGAAGCAAAGTGGGCGTTGCATTTACGGGAGAAGCGCCATCGTTCTGGTCCCTGCCCGGAGATTCGCCCACAAGCCCCGCTGCCTGAAGTCCGCTGAATGCCGATTAATGCTCGGACGGAGGCGCCTTCACGGCGAAACGCGGCCGCGCATTCATCAAATTTTCATCTGCCGCTGCCGCGCCAGATGGTATCCTCTCGTTGCATGGCGGCGCACGTGCCGCGCTCTTGGGAGGCTTGAGGACTCGTCTTTGGCCCGACCCATCGCAATTGTTGCGATAGACGCAGGTTCCAACGCCATCCGGGCAGCAGTTGCCCGGGCAGCTTCCGCATCTGAAATCCACGAAATCGCCACGGAACGGTGGCCCGTTCGCCTGGGGCACAACGTCTTCACGAAGCGCCGCCTCGCCCCACGCACGATAGCGCGAGCCGTTAAAACTTTTCGCCACTTCCGCGCCACATTGCAGCGGTATGACGTAAAACTGTATCGCGCGGTGGCGACGAGCGCCGTCCGCGAGGCGGAAAACCGCGATGTCTTGCGCGAACGGATTTTGCGGGAGACCGGCATCCGCCTCGAAGTGATTGACGCGTCCGAGGAAGCGCGGCTTGTCTTGGAAGCCGTCCACGGGGTGCTTGGACCGTTTGTGCCGCGCCTGGTAGTGGATCTGGGCGGCGGCAGCCTCGAACTTACATTGTTGCGGGATTGGAAAGTGATGAAGTCTATCGCGCTTCCGATCGGTACGGTGCGATTGATGGAAGGAATGAAACTCACCGGCATTGTCGATGAAGACCAGTTTGAACGAATTCACCATCGCGTGCTCTCGCTAATCCGCAGCGCGTGGCCTGCCCCTCCCAATCTTTCAAGATTCCCCGCCGTCTTTTGCGGAGGAAATGCCGAAGCGCTTGCCCGCATCGCGCCCGGGCCGCGGTTGCGCGGCATACCGTCGATACATGTGCGTTTGCTTCGCGACCGCGCCTGGGAAATCCTCCGCCGCGACATCCGGTCGCGCATGAGAACATTCCGCATCCGGCGCGACCGCGCCGAGGTGGTAGGCATTGCCGCGATTGTCTTCCTATGTATCGCCGAGCACATAAAACTGGAGACATTGCTGGTTCCCGGTGTCGGCGTCCGCGAGGGGATCCTGTGCGAATTGGCCGCGGAACATTTCGGCGCGCCGGGACTCAACAGGAACCGCGCACATGCCCTTTTGAATCACGCGCGCCTGCTCGCCGAACGATTTCATTGCCCGATGCGCCATGCCGAACATGTACGCACGCTCGCTTCTTCGTTGTTCGATCAACTCGCGCCGATTCTCGGGCTCCCTGAAGAAATGAGACTCCTTCTCGAAATCGCCGCACTGCTGCACGATTCGGGAAAGGCAATCCACACTAAAGGGCATCACAAACATGGAGAATATCTCGTGAGGAATACGGATTTCCCCGGGATCTCGGATGAACTGCAGGCCATCCTCGCCTGCCTGGTGCGCTACCACGCAAAGTCCGAGCCGGAACCGCATCACAGAGGCTATGCGGGGCTCAACATGCGCGACAGGCGCACCGTCCGGGCCCTCAGCTCCTTGTTAAAAATTGCGGTCGCACTGGATGCGGGTGATACGCACGATATTCGCGGAATCCAGGTAAAAAAGACGCGGAAGGGGGTCCGTGTACGGCTTTACCTTTCACCCGGAGCAGCGCCAAACCTCGGCGAATTACTACGGAAAGCGCGGCCTTTCGAGAAAGAATTTGACCTCCGCGTCAGATTCTCGAGGACCCGCGCAAAGCTCGGCGCTCAACAGATTCGCGCGGACTATGGCCGGACCCCACGCCACCATCAAGGAATGGATTCCCGAAGTTTGTTCAGTCTGACTGCCTGACCAGCCCCTTCCGCATAGTAGAATAGGGGGCGCCATGCTGGTCTGCCTTGTGCGCCACGGAATCGCGATTGACCGCGAAGATCCGGCCTGCCCGCCGGAGCCGGAACGGCATTTGACCGAAAGAGGAATGGATCGAACGCGTGCCGCCGCCCGCGGCCTGCGAACGCTTGGAATTCAACCCAGCCTCGTGCTCAGCAGTCCTTATCTTCGCGCCATGCAAACTGCGGAGATTGCGTGTGTCGTGCTGGAAATTCCGGTGAACAGTATCCGACAAACGGAGGCATTACTGCCGGGGGCTTCGCCGCGAATGCTTTTCGATGAGCTTTCCAAGTCAAAAGCGGAAGAGACGATTTGCTTTGGTCACGCGCCAAATCTTGATGATGTGATCGCAGCCGCCGTTCACGCGGCCAAACCTTTCACGGAACTCAAGAAGGCGGGTGCTGCTTATCTGGAGATGGATTCCATCCAGCCCGCCGACGGCCGTTTGATTTGGCTGATGACAGCGCGCGCGTTGCGTGAACTGCGCGACTAATTTGCGGGCTCGATTTAGTTCGCGGGCTCGATGACGACCGGCCGGTGAAGGGCGGATTCAAGCAAGTGGCGCGCCTCCGCGAGATGCGAGGCAAGGGGCTCTTCGCCTCGATAACCTGCGGCGCGGATCACGAGTAAATCGCGTCTTTCGCCGGCAACCACACTATCGACACTCTGTTCGGCGCTTCCGGCAAGCGCTGCCGCAAGACGAAGTATACCTCCGAGCAATTTCAATCCTTCACGATCCTTTTCAGGGATGCCGCGCCAGCCGCCCCAACCCGCGTGCTTCGGCAGACTTCCACGGTGGAAGCGTGCAACGCATGCAATCCGAGCCATTTGTCGCGGTGACCAGCCGGGAGGCGGACTCTGCCGCTGGATTAGGCGAAATGACGTTTTCTGATGGTGTCGATCCCCTTCCACGCGGCCGACATCGCGCATGATGGCCGCGGCTTCCAACAAATCCCTGGAGTGGCGAGGCAGGCGTGGCGACCCGCGCGCGACGCGGGCGCCGTCGAAAAGCTGCGTCGCAAGGCGCGCAACCAGCCGCGAATGCTCAGGATCGGGATCGAGAAACGATGCCCACACGGCAATCCAATCTAGACGGCAGCGCTCCAGTGTTTTACGCGATGGCAATTCAGCGCGCCACTTTTCCCAGCGCGGGTTCGTTCTACCCATTTTTTCGCGATATGCGGCGAGATGAGGTTTCCGCACATTTTCAATTGCCGCGAGCCACCTCAGGCGGTCGGATTCTTCCACGACGGGCCGAAGGCGAGTGACAGCTGCCCACAGGACATCGACATCATGGACTTCGCCCAGAATGTCCTGCAATTTCTTGAGTTCCGTGCCCCATGATTTATGACGCATTGGAAGAAAACATTCCACTGAGTACCGGAATCTTTTGAGGCCAACGCGCAAGCGGTGAAAGGAGACTTTGCTGCGCAATCGCATTGCCTCGTGATGCAACTCAAATGCCGCTGTCCATTGCTGAAGCACCAGAAGATCAAGCGCCGAACTATTCGGAGGGATGCGGCGCACTCGATCCGGCAATTCGCGCGCCCACTTGCGCCAATGTTTTCTGTCAAAATCCTTCAACTCTTTGCGCGCCAAGTGTGTCGCGCGGACTTCGCGATTCGAGAGAATTCCAAGCAATCTACGTCCCGATTCCGTTTCGGCCATGCCCAACTTCGAAATCCACCCTCGCATCACCTGAACATCGCGCAAATTCCCGAGGCCTTGAAGAAGGCGTTTGGTTTCTTTTCTTAAGCGCCGCCACACCGGACTCGGGTCCAGTTGCTCGAAGCCCATGGCGGCCGAGCGGCATCTGCGCAGCGTGACGCGCAGGTCATGCACGGGATCCGGTTCCAGGCGCGTTGAAGCTTCCTTAACCAGGTCGGCGACACGGGTAAGCCACTTCGCGAGGGAGAAGTGAGGAATGGATTGTTCTGAATCTAGAGCGATCCGATCTGGAGATTGCTGCGGGGTTGGATTGCTTGAGGACATCGGTAGTGAGGGAAAAGGGGCGACGCCGGAGTGACGGCGCGCTTAAGTTTTCACATTCTCAACCTGTGGCACGGACGCTCCAGCCGCCGCGGAGGTCTCCTGCTTCCCGGGCTCTTCAGAAGTCGGCACGGAAATCACGGTTGAAATTGCCGGCGCGGGTGCACCACCGGAGGCGACCTCCAGAGCGGGGCGCCCCGGTTCGCCCTCGAGCACCTTCGTAATTCCCGCGCGCAACTTCTCAAATATCTTTTTCGGCTCGGGGGTGGCGTCCACAACTTTGAAATTGTATTCGTCAGCCAGCCGGTCAAACTGTTCGAGCAATGAAGTTTGATACCTGCGAAAACCTTCGTACATGTCTTCCGTCGAATAAACATCCATCCCCGATTCCCAATAATCAAATCCGCGCGAGAAAACGACGCGCGGGATCAGGTCATCCACGGCAATCCGCAGATAGAAGACCGCGTCCGGCTTCAACGCGAAAGCGTAAACTTTGCGAACCCATTCGGGGTCCAAGCCGCGGACGATGGCACGGGCAATCAACGAGTAGATATAGCGGTCTGTAAGAACAACGAATCCGGCGCGGAGTGCAGGAACAATCTCATGCTCCAATCGATCGGCAAAATCCGTACCGTAGAAAAGAGTGAGCGTAATGCGGCCGAGCGTGTGCCCCTCTTTCGCTCGCTTGATTCCTTTGCCAACGAGACCTGAACGTGTAAGTCCGGTGTCGAGCACGGCGTGACCCTTTTGTTCGAGCCACTCCTTCAGCAAAGAGATTTGCGTCGAGCGACCGACTCCATCCGTGCCCTCAATCACGATCAACTTGCCAACCAGGCCGGAAAGCTCCATGCCGGGCAGCACGACTCCGTAAGTTTCTTTCTTTCGGTCTTTCATGGAGCCACCCGCAATTGTTTTGCGCGCTCGAGCTTGGATATGGCCAGTTCCCGCATCTGCTCTTGCTGCGCTTCGATTGGCTGCGTTGCGTCAATCACTGTAAGGGCAAACTCGGGCACCATCTTTTCGTATTCCTCGATGATCCGCCCTTGAAATTGCCGGAAGCTTTCATTGGGATCTTCGCTTAATCCAAGGTCGAGTCCGGCTTCATAATACTTGAATCCATTTCGCGCAGCGTGCAAGCGGCCCATGGAAACTTCGAGAGGCACGCGGAAGTAAAACGCTCCGGTTGGTTTTACCGCGAAGGCATAAAGCTCGCGCACCCATGCCGGATCAAGGCCCCGCGCGGTATCGCGCGCAAAGGCAGTGTAAATATAGCGATCACACAAAACAATTGCTCCCGCCTTCAGCAATGGGATGATGTTGCGCTCCATCCGGTCGGCAAAATCCGTCGCATGAATCAGGCAGAATGTCTGCGGCGTCAGCAGCTTTTTTTTCTTCCCGCGCTTGGTTGTGTCCTTGACGACGAGAGAAGAATTCCATTCGCTAAAGACGACGCCATAGCCTTCCGACTTCAGCCATTGATGCAGCAACATCAATTGAGTGGACTTCCCCGAACCGTCGATGCCCTCTACAACGAAGAGCCGGCCGGGAAACCTATGTTCGCCATAACGCTTCATTCGTGGAAACCCTCTGAACAGGCGGGGTGCGGAAGCGGCGTACAATGCGCGCTTCCAAACACAGGATTATAGCAGAGCCAGCGTTACGTGATTATGAAAACTGAAGTTGCTGTAACTGATTGCAAGGAAACAACTTATGGCTGGCCTTGACGCCCAATCGGGGGGAATCCCCGGGTGATATTACTTCAGCCATCGGTCAAGACTGGAAGCGCTGTGAAGGATTTTCAGCGCGCCTTCCCGCCGCAACGCAGGCCCCTGCAATCGGCGGGCGAAGCTGTTCCGAGGCAAGACGCCAAGGAAATTCACGCCGGCTCTGCGCGCTGCGATCGCGTCATCGACGTTATCGCCCAGATAGACGGCTAGCGACGGGTCGCGTCCTTTCAAGATGCAGACCAATCCATCCGGATGGGGTTTCAACCGATCAATGTCATCCATGGTCACAATGTGGCGAAAGATGCTTTTCACCGGAGATCGTCGCAACGTGTGGCTCAATTCTTTCCGCGTACGCCCGGTGAAGAGAGAGAGTTCATAATGCTGTGACCAGCGGCGTAGAAGGCTTGGCCGCACGAGCCATCGCTCCCGCGCCACGTTTCCGAGACGGCCATCGCCCCAATAAAACTTCATAAATTGTTCTTTCACCTGGTCATAGCTTACGCGGACGCCCAATTCGCGAATCCAGGCCGTCGTAAGCTTCCAATCGTCGTTGAAACCGCCCCTCGACTTCCAATTGTGGATTCCCGCAATGGAAACTCTTATGCCCGTGAAGTGATACACAGTTTGAATCGTGCTGCGATGAAAGGATCCGCGAACGTCCACGAGGACGCCGTCAACATCGAATATGATCATTTCAATCTTGGAATTCACCAGATTGCTTTCAATGCGCGGACCAAACGATACATTTGAGGGCTTGTGCCGATTGTGATTCGAACATAGCCGGAGCCATCGAAATTCATTGGCCGAATTAGAATCCCCCTCCTCGCGAGATTTTTCGCGATTGTCAGCGCCTTTGGTCCGAAATCGGCGAGCACAAAATTGGCTGCGCTCGGAAATACACGTATGCCGAGCGCGCCAAGCGCTTTCGCAACGAATCCGCGGCTGCGATTAATCTCCCGAGCGTAGGCCCGAATGGCTGCGGGATGCAGAATCACTGCTTTCGCCGCAGCCAGAGCCGCGCCATTTACGGCGAACGCCTCAAATGTCCGCGCCAGAAGTCTTGTCACTTCATGACAGGCCAACACGCATCCCAAACGAAGTCCGGCTAGCCCAGCCGCCTTTGAGAATGTTCGCACGACGATTAAGTTCGGATAACGCCGAATCCAGGGGAGCACCGTGACACCGGAGAATTCGTAATAGGCTTCATCTATGACGAAAAGAGTGCGCGGAGAGCTTTGAACCAACTTTCGAATCTCCGCGGGCTGTAACAATGTGCCCGTGGGGTTATTGGGGTTCGCGAGAAACATCGCCCTCGGCGCACTTCGCAATTCGCGCAACGCGGCATCCATGGGAAAAGCCATATTCTCGTCATACTGAATCGTGCGAATCTGCGCGCCTGCTATTTCCAAATAGAACCGGTACATCGGGAAGGTTGGTACGGATAAAAGCACGGCGCTTTCGCGATCTACGAACGTGTCCACGATCTGTCTCAAGCCGCCGTCCGCGCCATTCGAGATGGATAGCTCGCCCGGCCGCACTCGGAGCCAGCGAGCCAGCCACTTCACGGTGGAGGCGTAATCCGGATACATCGCGATTTGTTCGGCGGTCACCCTGCGCAGGGCTTCCAACACAGCGGGGGCGCATCCGACAGTATTTTCGTTGAAATCGAGCCTCAATTTTCCGGCGCGATCGCCGGTGGGCAATTTCATCGGCGCCATCTTCCTGATTGAGGATGAAATTGGGACTCTAACTTTCACAGTCCTCTCCTCGTTTCCGCCTGAGATTAGAGCGTCTTTGACCAACGAGAGGTCTCAGTACCCTTCACGCCGGCGCCCAACGACAAACGACATTGTCCATGAGAATGCGAGTAAGTGGAAAATGAATCTTGCGGGAAAGGTGCCCTATTCAGCCTGCTCACCGAGGACTTTGCGCACAGTATGAACCAGCACCGCGCGAGTGAATGGCTTCTGGAGCATCACCCGGTCAGGATCCGCGTCACCATGCCGCATGGCGGCGTACTCGGTATACCCCGACATATAGATGACTTGCAAACCTACGCGCATGGCGGTGAGGCGCGCGGAAAGTTCCCGCCCGCTCATCCCAGGCATGACCATGTCCGTCAAAAGAAGATCAATCGTTCCGGTATGTTTCGCCGCGACCTCAATCGCTTCAGTTCCGTCCTTCGCTTCGAGAACGGTATACCCGGAAATTTCGAGGAAATCCCGGGCCACTTCGCGGACGTCTTTCTCATCTTCCGCGAGCAGGATCGTTCCTTTCCCGCGCGGCGGCATCTCCTGAGGCCGTTTTTCGCGCTCGACTTCCGGAGTTTCGCCGACCCTCGGCAGGAAAATTTTGAAGCTTGTGCCTCTCCCTGCCTCGCTATAGGCCCAAATATATCCGCCGCTCTGTTTCACGACGCCGTAGACGGTGGCCAGACCGAGCCCCGTCCCTTTTCCCTTCTCCTTTGTCGTAAAGAATGGCTCGAATATGTGCGCCTGAGTCGCCGCGTCCATGCCGATGCCCGTATCGGAAACGGCGAGCATGACAAAGCTTCCCGGCACGAGCGGAGGGTGCAACCGTGCGTATCCTTCGTCCAGCTCAGCGTTCTCGGTTTCGATGACCAGTTTCCCGCCATGTGGCATCGCATCACGAGCATTGACCGAAAGATTTAAAATGACTTGTTCGATCTGTCCCGGGTCGGCTTTGACGCGTCCCAAATCCGGTTTTGTGAGGATTTTCAGTTCAATATCCTCGCCAATCAGGCGAGGGAGCATTTTCCCCATCTCGATCACAGTGGCGTTCAGATCCATCACGCGCGGTTGCATGACTTGCATCCGGCTGAACGCCAGTAATTGCCGCGTCAATCCGGCTGCGCGGTCCGCCGCCTTCTTAATCTGATCGACTTTTCGGAAGTCTGGGTGCTCCTGCGATGTGCGTTCCAAAAGGAGTTCCGAATGCCCCTTGATGACCATCAGCAGGTTGTTGAAATCATGCGCCACGCCTCCGGCCAGCCGTCCCACAGCTTCCATTTTTTGAGCCTGGCGAAGCTGAGTTTCCAAAACGCGCCTCTCGGTAATGTTCTCCGCGATTCCCTCGAAATAGTGGCCGGCGGCGTCACGCACCATGCGCGCGCTCAACAATACGGTTAGCGTTGTTCCATCCTTCCTTTTCCACTCCACTTCACGGCCCTCCACTCTCCCGTGAGTGATTGTTTCCTGGACCAGAGGATCTCGTTGATCGGGATCCACGTAAATGGAATCCCGGATGTTCAGCGAGAGGAGTTCTTTCTTGGCGGAGTATCCCAACATGGTGGCGAGGGCATTATTTGCATCCAGGAAGCGCCCGTCCGAGGAGGTCCTGAATATGGCGTAAGAAGCATTCTCCACAAGCAACCGGTGACGCGATTCGGAATCCTGCAAAACGCGGCGCGCGTGGTGCTCCCGCGTCACATCTCGAAAGGTCACTACGGCTCCGACTATTTTCTCGCCTTCGAGAATCGGAGTGGCGACGTACTCAACCGGGAAATACGATCCGTCCTTCCGCCAGAAGACTTCGTCGGAAACGCGTCTGGGAGCGCCATCGCGGAAAACAGCGCTTACGGGGCAATCCTCAATGAAATAAGGCGTTCCATCCACGCGGGAGTGGTGCCACAGCTTATGCATTTCCAGCCCCAGCAGCTCATCGCGGCGCCAACCAGTGAGTTCGGCCGCTGCGGAGTTCACCATGGTGCAGCGGCCTTCGCGGTCCACGCCACAAATGCCTTCACCCGCGCAATGAAGAATCAACTCGTTTTGGTAGCGGGCTCTTTCCAGCAAATCGCGCGACTTTCGCTGTTCCGTGATGTCCGTGCCCAATACTATGACACCGGCAATCTGCCCGTCATGATCGCGATACGGGATGCGATGCGTGCGGATTATTTTTTCTTCGCCTGACGCAGCTCGCCACCGCGCAATCATCCCCATTTTCGGTTGACCCGTTTCCATCACTTCGCGGTCTTCCCGCTCCGAATCACCCGCCAGATCCGGCCATAGATCGGAGATGCGTTGACCCTGCATTTTCTCCGCGGGCAGGCCAAAGAACTCCGCAGTGGCGCGGTTCGCGCGAACCAGACGGCATTCGCGGTCCTTGAACACGATCATCCCCGGCACAGAGTTGAAAATAATCGTGTTCTCTTCCTCGCGTTTGCGGAGTTCCTGTTCGGCCCTCTTCCGCTCAATCGCCATTGCGATTTGCGAGCCAACGGAAACAAGCAATTCCAAATCGCGCTGGGAATACGCGTTTTCGTCATCGTAATTCTGGACAACCAGGACGCCCAGAGTTGCCGAAGCTGTGCGGAGCGGTACGCCGAGCCATGACGCAGAGGGGGTTCCAACGATTTCAATCTCTCCGCGCTCCGCAAGCTCCGCAAACCCGCGCCTGTTCACCAAGAGTGGCTTCCCTGTTCGCAGCACGTAAGCGGAGCACGTTCTGCCCGCTTTGTGAGGGGGAGGACCCTTGTCAAACCGGTCCACCACGAAAGGGAAACTCACCATTCCGGAATCTTTGTCATAGAGCGCCACAAAACAATTCTCCGCGCTTACGACCGTCCTGAGCGTCTGATGCATCCGTGCAAGAAGCTCATCCAGATTTGACGTGACGTTCAGGGCGTGGATGATCTCAACCATCACCTGCCGTTCGTCCTCAATCCTTTTTCTTTCGGTTACATCCCGGAAATTGACCACGACCGCTCCGACGCCGGGATCGTCCAGCAGATTCGTGCATGTCACTTCAAGTTGCTTCCAGCCGTTATCTTTGGCGCGGACGCGGAACTCTCCCGTCCTCGAATTCCCGGGCTCTGAAAGAACGTCTAGCATCAACTCGCGGGCGGCGATCTCTTGATCGGGATGGACGAAACTGAAACCAACGCGCCCGACGAATTCAGAAGGCGCATACCCCAGAACTCGCTCCAATGGCTGGCTCGCAAAATGAATTTTTGCATTGGCGTCAGCAAGAAGCAGGACATCCGGGCTTTTGTCCATGAGGGCGCGGAATCTCTCGCTCTCTTCGATTTCCGGCTTCATTGCCGGCGCCGCACACAGTATTAGCCGGGCCATCCCGATAGTCCCTGTGACTTCCTCGTTTTCCACTCGTTGGGGTGCGATAATGATTTCAACAGAGTGGCCGCCAAGGTTTGCTCGAAAACAGAGCGACTCTCCCGCCAGGACCCGGTTGTGCGCTACCAATATGGGATCCGCGGGAAGATCACCGTTGAGATGCTCGTGAAGAAGCGAGCCAACAAGGAATTGTGGGGTCAAGCCGAGCGCATTCAGCCCATTGCCGTGCGCGGAGGTAATCCTGAGCCGCCGGTCCGTGGTCCAAAAGACTGAAGGCGCGGCAAACCCTGGTTCCACGGAATCGAACCGGAGCGGCGAAGTAGTGCGCGTTTTAATGTTCTTTGGCACTGCTTTCGATGGCGGCCGGACGCACACCACTACTCCAAATTGTGGGTTGGTGTTGCGTAATTGTGCGACTACACAGAAGTACTATGTGGCGAAAGCGTTATCGATTGGCCTTGAATTGAGGTTAATGGACCACACCTAGAGGCCCTACCCAGCCCAATCTAATCCTGCATCATGCTTCGGGCTCATTAAATGACCGGCCGAAGATTCTAGCGCGCGCGAACGCCAATCCGTTCGCGCGCCACCGTCTCCAGGAAAGACTCGTCAGACAATAGCCCGGCTTCCGCGCGTCGCCCGTCGGGAAGTTGAATCGCCTGTCCCACGCGGAATGCAATCTGTTGCGCCATTCTGCGGCGTACGCCCGGTTCAAGTGCGTCGCGCCGCTCAAGAAAGGCCTCAATAAGCCGGACCTCCTCCGCGCCAAGCCGTGCGGCGCCAAGCGGAATTGCGGGCGCTGCCGAAGCCGGCGCATTTGCCCATCCGACGGATATTTTCCCCAACTCTCTTTCATGGACAACCACGGTGCCCGCAACGAAATCACCCAATCGCCGATTCTGCTTGCTCAAAAGTGCCGAGGTTAATCCGACTGCGTAAATGCCGGGCAACTGGTCAACGACCCGCATCAAATTCCGAGCGATTGCCTGCCAGATCAATACCGGGCGGCCTGACTCCTGAATCACACGGAGATGCGCCACTCGTTTGCCGGGGGTTTGTCCATTCCACAGGCACTCAAAGGCTGCGAAGTAACCGAAGTAGACCACGAAGAACGCCAGGTAAAAAATCGCGTATGCCCAAACACCCAGCGTGCCTACCCACGAAGCTGTGCTTGGCACTGTGGAGGAAAGGATTCTGAAAATGATAAGGAGGGATAATATGACTCCCGCCTGAATCAGGGTGTCCAAGAGCAACGCCAGGCACCGGCTTCCCACTCCCGCGAGAGGGAACTCGAGCGCCGTTTGCTCCGGCGTTTCAATGGTAAGCTTGTCGTTCCAGGAGCCAATTCCCGGGTCTGGAGCTGACATTTATGCCCTCCGCGCGCTGGCTGAATAAACGGCGCCCCTATTGGGAGCGACTCACTGAACTCATCGAACGCTCCGGCCGAAGCGGCGTACGCACGCTATCCCATAAGGAGCTGCAGGAACTTGGCCTATTATACCGACAGGCAGCTTCCGACCTAGCCGCCGTTCGCGAAGATCCCATGGAGCAGGGACTCGCACGCAACCTTAACCAGCTTCTCGCGCGCGCGCACAACCTTTTATACGCAGGCCGAAAACATTCCGCCAGCGGGATTATCCAGTTTTACCGTTACGATTTTCCCCGGATGTTCCGCGTGACGTTCAAATATACATTCGCCGCATTTCTGCTCTTCTTGTTTTCCGGGCTCGCAGGCGCCTTCCTGAGCCTGCACGATATTGCATTCGAAAAGTATGTGGTGCCGCCGAGCATGATCGAGACCATCGATCAGCACAAGATGTGGACGGAATCCATCGTGTCCATAAAACCCCTCGCCTCCAGCCAAATTATGACCAACAACATCATGGTTTGCGCCTTCGCGTATGCAAGCGGCATATTTGCAGGGATCGGCACCATTTACTCGCTAATTTTCAATGGCCTCCTGATCGGCGTCATCGGCGTGGCCTGCTTTGAAGGCAACATGTCCAACATGCTTTGGAGTTTTGTTGCGCCTCACGGCGTCCTCGAGCTGCCCGCCATATTCATCTCCGGAGGCGCGGGGCTGCTGCTTGCGAAGGGATTTCTTTTCCCCGGTCTGCTCACACGCCGCGAATCTATCTACCGTGCCGGAGGCCAAAGCGCGCGGCTGATGCTGGGCGTCATACCTATTCTCATCGTCGCGGGCACGATTGAAGGATTTCTTTCTCCGACTAGACTGCCCCCCGCATTGAAATACAGTTTCGCGGCGGCGCTGTTTACTTTATTTGTAGTATACCTGACACAAGCAGGGCGGAAAGAAAGTCGAACGCAAGCTTAATTTCCATCCGCCTACAGCAGGCTTCGCTCCTTAATGTCGAGATAACGATTCACAATTTCTGTGGCCAGCCCGCCGGGCGAAATATCAAACGCCATCACGCCCTGCTGGCGCAAGCGTCGCATTAAAAGCTCGCGCCGGTGAATCATCTCGATGGCCGCTGCGTGGTCGTACATCTCCGCGACACTCTCAGGCTCTTTGCGGCCAAGCGCATTCAATTCCGGCTGGCTGATCGCTCCAAATAAAACCAGATGTCGTGAGGAAAGTTGAATCGCCCCCTCGATCACTTCAGGCGTCGTGGGAGTCTCCGCCAAATCCGTCAGCCAGACCACGAGGCTCCGGCGCTTTTGTGAAGTTAGAAAGGTATCCGTGGCGCGCAGGTGGTCGGCTTCGCTCCATTCCGAATGCACAAGCGCGAGGCTTTCGACTATCCTGCGCAGATGCGCTGATCCGCGTCCGGGCGGCAATTGCTGCTGGATGCGCCTCCCGTAAGCCAGCAACCCAACCGTGTCCCCGGATAACAGTGCAACATGCGCTAGACTGAGCCCGGCGTTCACTGCGTAGTCAAGCTTGCTCGGCCCATCCACGCGCGCACGCAGCAGCCTGCCGGCATCGAGCACGATCCACACCGTCTGGCTGCGCTCCACCTGATAGATCTTCGTGACAGGGTGTCCCCGCCGCGCCGTCGCGGTCCAGCAGATGTCCCGGTATTCGTCTCCCGCGCGAAATTCGCGCAAGCTCTCGAATTCACGTCCGCGACCGCGCTGCCTTTTCAGGCGGCGTTCCATCTGCACCTGGCGGCTTCGAATCAAGTAGAGCGCCGCCTGCTTCGCTTGCTCCAGATTTGGATACACGCGGACTTTTTGGCTCAGATCCGCGGTGGACCACCGTTCCGCGATGCGCAAAACGCTCTGGCATCGCATGTATACGCGGCCAAATCGGGCGTCGCCGCGCTCCTTTGGCAATATCGGATATTCCACCAGCCCTTCTCTGCCCGGCGCGGCAAACACCTCCACATCCGGAGGCGCGTGTCGGAACGATTGCGGCGCGTCATCCACCAGGCGCGCGTGGACGGCCCTTCCTCCACTGTTCCGGAGAATTAGGGCGACGCGGCTCTCAGTTTCGAATGCGGCCGGCGCACGCCACGCCCGCGATATTGAGAGAAATCGAGCCGCGGGGAGTGACATCAAGTCCACCATCCACACGAGAACGATGAACGCATCCCACGCCAGCATCACATAAGCGAAGCGGTGCTCCCACCAGGCCGGCGCGAGCCAGACGAGCCCGAGCAAAAGCAGCATGAAAAAGCGCGGGCCGAATCCAAATGGAACTCGGCCCCAGCGAACTGCCGTGGCAGAGACGTCCGGCGGAATGAGCCGCGCCGGGCTTGAGAATCGCGATGGGGCCGCTGCGCTCACCGATGCGGCCTACTTCGGCACTTCGACTGAGGCGAGCAATTCTGAAATCACGAGGTCCGAGTTCATGCCTTCGAGGTCCGCTTCCGGCTTCAATAGGATGCGATGCCGCAATACTGCCGGCGCGGTCGCTTTTACGTCATCGGGAATAAGAAAATCGCGCCCTTCCAACGTAGCGGAAGCTTTCGCGGCGAGCAGAAGATTCACAGCCCCTCGCGGGCTCGCGCCGAGGCTTAGGGCGGGCCAATCCCGCGAGCGGCGCACGATGGTGGTCACATATTGAAATAGCGCAGGTTCAACTCGCACCGCGGCCACTTCTGCGCGGGCTGCGGAGAGCCACCCGGCAGGCAGCGCTTCAATTCCCAGACGATCGAGGCTCCGCGGATCAAACCCTTCCTGAAAGTGCCTCAATATCTCAGATTCTTCAATCGCATCCGGATAACCAATCCGGATCTTCAGCAAGAAGCGGTCGAGCTGCGCTTCGGGCAATGGGTAAGTGCCCTCAAATTCAATCGGGTTTTGCGTCGCAAACACGGTGAAGAATTGCGAAAGCGGCTGCGTAATTCCATCAAGTGTTACCTGCCGCTCTTCCATCGCTTCCAGCAGCGCCGACTGCGTGCGGGGAGGAGTGCGGTTGATTTCATCCACCAACAACAAATCCGTGAAGATGGGCCCCTTGTGCAATGAAAATGTTCCCGCCTGCGGATTGAAAATCGTTGTGCCGAGAATATCCGCGGGCATCAAATCCGGAGTGCATTGCACGCGCCGGAATTCGAGACGCCCGATAAGGGCCAGCGCCTTCACGGACAGCGTTTTTGCCAGTCCCGGCACGCCCTCCACAAGAGCATGTCCGCCGCACAGAAGCACCAGCAATAGTTGATCGAGCGGCGCGCGCTGCCCCACGATGGCCTTGCCGAGCTGAGTGCGGACGTGTTCCGCGACGCGTCCTACCTGGTCTGCCATGGTCGTTTCTCCTCGGTTCTCCCTCTGTTCAAATGCAAGAGTCCCGCGTAGTGTTCGAGCGATTCCACAATTTGCAGCGCTTCCTGATTGCTGATGCTGGGGTCCCGCGCGCCGCGTTCGGCGCGTTGCAGAGTCTCAAAAAGCCCGGGCTCATGCCACCCCAGCCGGTCGCGCGCGGAATCAAAGATTTGGCGAATCGGGGCGGAGGGCGGCAACCCCAATCGCGTGCACACAAGATATCGAAATCTCTGCCAAACGGTTTCCACGGCGCCGGAAGCCGCGCCCGCGGTTTTATAAAGCGCGCCAAGCGTCTCTACAAATTCCAACGGAGAGAGCCGCGACTCAACCGTTGGCATTCGGAGCGGCCCCGTCCGCCTGCCAAATGCGAGCAGAAGGAACAAATAAATTACTCCGGCCTGAAGCAGCATCCACGGGGCCGGCGTCCCGGAAAGGTATCCAGTAAGTCCTCGCCGCTCACCGTGATAATACTCATCCCAGAGCACCGCACCGCTTTCCGGCGCCCCCAGTGAATTGAGCAGAAGATCCAGATTGCCCGGCTTCGTGATGCCCCCGTTCGTGAGGGGCATCGAACTGGCCCACCAAATCACGCGGCCTGTTCCCAAGGTAAACGTCACCACAACGGCGTCAGTCCCGCGCGCATACAGCGGGATTTCATATGCAATCGTGCCGCTCCATGAAACCTCGGACGCCATCGTAATTTGCGGAGCGCCGCGCGTGATTGGGCTCACCGCTACGGACGGATATACCGCCTCAACCGCCTGCCAGGGCTTCACGAGGCTGGAAAACGCTTTCGGCAAGAAGTCAGAGCTATTCGCTCCCGTGAAGAGTAGTCTGCCGCCGCGCCTCACGAAGCGCTCCAAACTATCGCGATCTTCGGTTCCCGGGGCTCCGCCGAGCGGGTCGGCAAGTATCAGAACCGCGCCCTCAGGTGCGTCACTTAACTCGCTGAGCGGCTGCGTCCACCGCTCAGCCCTGTAACCCAATTCGCCTAGCAGCAGGTACGTTGCTTTGCTGCCGGTCGTGCCCGGCGAAAAGCTGGACGCAGTTGGCGCAGGAGCCGCCACCGGAGGCGCGAGCGTCGCCGTCGCGCCAACCAATAGCACCATCAGCGCGAGCGCGGCGATCAGGAGTTTGCGGTCTGCGCGGTCGAGCGCAATTTGCATCCGAGCGTCTCCAATTGATCGACTGCTGATTCAAAATCCTGTTGCGTGGCGGGAATGTAGCCGTACCACGCCGATTCCATATTTCGCGTAAGCGCTGCGAGCGCCGATACGCGCCCTGCCTCCGACTCAGGTTCACCGGAGGAAAATCTCACTTCCCTTTCCGGAGGGTTCTTGAGGAGCAGCAAATACTCGCGCGGCGTTCTGGCCTGATCGAGTTTCCACGCACCCAAATCCGAAAGGCGATAAACACCCGCCCAGTACGCCGAATGCAAGGCCGTGCGGTAGTCTCGTCCACGTGCGGCGGCAAGCGCTTCCTGCGCCCATTCCCGCCAATTCCTTCCCGGTGGGAAAGCGCCCTCCACGCGCAACGCCTCGGACTTCGCCATCCGCGTCAGAATGCGAACGACCCAAACAGCAATTACCAGGAACACGCTGACAATAAGCCCCCAGAGTATTGCGGTTCTCACCGGCCCTTTTTCCAGCACGCGCCCAATAGTGACGCCAAGGATCCACTCAATCCAGCGCTGAACCTTATCCCAAATCCTGCCAATCCACGATTCGCCGCTCTGCATGCCCTGGAATTCGCGTCCGCTGAGAATGTGGTTCAATTTCGCCCGCGCGCTTGACTCATTGGCGGGTTGAGCGGTTCCTGACAATCTTCCCGCTTCATTGCGCATGTATTGCAACTGGCCGGCTAATTCCTCTAATTCGTTGCGACGCTCCTTGGCGTCCCTCGATCCCGTCTTCAGGTCTTTAAGCGAACCAGAAATCCATTCCGACGAGACTTCGAACTGCACGCCACGGGCCGTAACAACCCATTCGGAAGGAAGCGAATTCAGGATCGAATCAATCCCATTCGAGTGCCCGTCGATATTGGAAATAGCGGATGAAAGGCGGTCCAATTCCGCTTCGTATTGTTCAATCGTGACCGTTGATTTCGCCGGTGGTGCATCATTCGAAGCGCGCAGCGCGGGAGCGATGCAGCCGAATAAGAGTCCAACCACGCAGGCAAGGAAGGCTTGGCGTGGCAATGCGCGCATTCTTTTGAAAAAGTGTTTGGCCATTTCGTCGAAGTCCGCGTCAGCGGAACATTGTTGCAGGCGGGTGTTAAATCGCAAAGCCATTTCCGGCGCCGCGTCTCGCATCGGCTAGAGGGCTTGCTGCGGGGGCGGCGGCTGGCTCGGAGGGGCCGGCGCGCCAGCCTGCTGCCTGAGGCCTGCCATCATCGCTTCTAGGTCGAACGCTTCCTTGCGAATGCGCACGTCGTAATAGATCAGAACCATGGTTATCGTAACGAGCGCTCCGACGAGAGTCCCGGAGAATGCTCCCGCCACACTCGAACCTACAAGTTGCCATAGCGGGATCACAACTCTTCTGGGCTGCAGGATCCCGTGCAGTGCAAAGGGCCATTCGAACACAAAACGAATCACGACAATAATTAACCCCATTACAATGGCCGCAACAAGGATTCGCCAACGATGGCCCTTTGTCAGAACGCCGCTGCGAGCCAGAGCGTCGAATGCTCCCCGGTCCTCCAACAAAAATACCGGAATCGATACGTAATAGCGCATGAGGAGCCAGAATCCCAGCACCATTCCCGCGATCACCGCCAGGAAAACGAACAGGACGGTAAGCACTGGCGTGATCAAACTTAAGAGCCCGCCGACCAAACCGCCCACGATCACTCCAGCCAATAATCCGGCCATTACAAATACGAAGGCGATTATAAAAAGTATAAGAATCAATCCGAGCAATCCGGGGATTCTCCCGCGAAGCATCGAATATGATTTTCGGATCGAAACCGGCTTTCCCAGGCAAAGCCCGGAAACCGCGAATGTCACGGCTCCGACCGCAAAACCGAAAACAATTGAAACCGAAAATACCGAGAGAAGGGCCGCACCAAGCAAAGGCCCGAGTGCCGCCAGCGGCGCAAAGGGGTCCTGCGGATTCGGCTGAATCACGGGGGTGGTCCTTGTAGCGGGATTGAAGTAGATCAAAATGGATAGTGCGGCAATCACCACCTGGGGTATCGCCATTAATCCGCAAAAGAGCCAAAAGTTATTCCGGTAGAGCGTGAACGTCCGGTCGAGCAACTCCGAAAGGCTCATCGGTTTCAGATCGAGAGGAATGGCAGGTTGTGCGCTCATTCAGGATTCACGATTCTCCGTCTAATTGGAGGTCGGCTCCAGTGGCGTTGCGGAAGTTCGCGGCGCGAGTGAGTCAATCATTCTTTGCAGGTCGAAGCCTTCCCTGCGCACGCGGGCGTCATAGTAAACCAGGCACATTCCGGTTGCCTGCAGCGGCGCTGGAAGGATTCCTCCAACGACACCGGCGAGCGCCGAAATTATCAGGATCCAGGCAGGGCTCGATCCGCCCTTGAGAAAGAAACTAGATGCGATCAGCATGGGAAATTGCAGTGCATACGTCATCACCCACGTAATTCCGGCACAAATTAAAACAACGACAAACACTTTTCCCTTGTATCCATTCGTAAGGTCCCAACTCCGGCTCATCGCCTGGGTCGGCCCCGCGTCTTCCGCAACGATTATCGGTCCGATCAAACTCCACGCGAGCGCCAGCATAACTCCGGGCACCACGAGGAAAATGAACCCCGCAACGACACACACGGAGAATAAAATTCCTGCCAGGATCGCCTTCCACAAATGCGGCCACGCTGCGCGGTATGACCCTCGAATCGTGGGCGCCCGCCCCAATTGAATGTCCCAGACTGCTGCCGTAACAGCAATCCAGGAAAAACATATCGCGGCCAAGTAAACGGCGTATACCGCGAAAATCGCGGAAACACCGGTCCGCAAACTAAATGCATTTGCGGACCCCGCGCTAATCGCCGCAAACATTCCCACTCCAGCCACTGCGCCTACCGGGATGAGCAACAAATAAGGGAATACGGTGGTGCCGAGCAGCGTCAGGAAGTACCTGCGATAGATTGTGAACATGCGATCCAGCAATTCGCTGAGCGAAATCGGACCCGTTTCGATAAGGGGCACGCAATCCTCCCGTCGTCCCCGACGGCGCGGGGATGTAACCACAGCGTCACGTCAAAAGCAAGACCTTGCGTGGACTGTTGACAAATTGTAAGTGGGTAGGCGCCTAATTCGCGTGCGCAGAATGAGCGACGCCCTGCAGGCTCTCGCGCGCTGTTTGCACCGTCGCATCCACATCGGCATCCGTGTGCGCCGCCGAGACAAACAGCGCCTCGAATTGGGAGGGAGCCAGTAACACGCCGCGGTCGAGCATCGCGCGAAAGAACGCGCCGAATCGCTCGGTGTCCGATTTCTTTGCGCCTGCGTAGTCCTGGATTCGCTGCGAGGTGAAGAATAGAGTCATGAGCGATCCGATGGCCTGCACCTGGCCTTCGATGCCGCTTGCCGCCAATTCTTTTCGCAACGCCGCAGCCAATCGCCCGGCGCGCATATCTAGCTGTTCATAGAATTTTGGAGCCTGCAATAATTTCAGCGTCTCGATCCCCGCGCGCATCGCCAGCGGATTTCCAGAAAGCGTTCCCGCTTGATAGACGTTTCCTACTGGCGCGAGCCGGTCCATGATTTCTCGCCGGCCGCCGTAACCCGCTACGGGGAGCCCTCCGCCGATAATTTTCCCGAGCGTAGTGAGGTCAGGGGTGATCCTGTAATGCGCCTGCGCTCCGCCGTATGCCAGCCGGAAGCCGGTAATCACCTCATCGAAAATTAGCAGCGCGCCCTCACGCATCGTGACTTCCCGTAGCGATTCCAGGAAATCCTGCGCGGGCAACACCACGCCCATGTTTGCAGCCACTGGCTCGACAATCACCGCGGCGATCTTGCCCTTGTGTGATTGAAACGCCTTCGCGACGGCCGCGAAATCGTTATACGGGACGTTTACCGTTAGTGCGGCGATGGCCTCGGGCACGCCGGGACTCGCAGAAATTCCAAGCGTCGCAAGTCCCGAACCCGCCTGAGAAAGAAATCCGTCCGAGTGGCCGTGATAGCAGCCCTCGAATTTCAGCAGCAAGTCGCGCCCGGTGAACCCGCGGGCCAGCCGAACCGCGCTCATCGTTGCTTCCGTGCCCGAACTGACAAAGCGAATCTTTTCAACGCTCGGCATCGCCGACGCGATTCGCTCCGCAAGCTCGATCTCCAACTCCGTCGTCATCCCGAAGCTCGTGCCCTTTCGCGCTTGATCCGCCACGGCTGACGCAATCGCCGGATTCGCATGACCCAGAATCAGGGCGCCCCAGGAGCACACATAATCGACAAAGGCGTTTCCGTCCGCGTCCCACAATCGTGCGCCTTCTCCGCGCGCCGCGACAAACGGCGTGCCTCCCACCGCGCGAAACGCGCGCACGGGACTATTCACGCCGCCAACAAGGCGTTTCTCACCTCTGCGGAAAATGTCCTGGGAACGGTGTCGCTCGCGGGTCATTGAATTGGGAGGAACTGCTCGATGTTGCCTAACAATGTTTCAACCACCGCGCGAGGTCCTTCGCATGATACGTCAGTACCATGCTCGCGCCCGCGCGCTGAATCGCGGTGAAAATTTCCAGTGTGACGCGCTGCTCGTCAATCCAGCCGTTGCGCGCCGCGGCCTTCACCATCGCGTATTCGCCGCTCACGTTGTAGGCTGCGACGGGCACGTCGAATTTGTCACGCACCATCCGAATCATGTCAAGGTACGCGAGCGCGGGCTTCACCATCACCATGTCCGCGCCCTCTTCGAGATCGAGTGCGACCTCGCGCAACGCCTCGCGCGCGTTCGCGGGATCCATCTGATAGCTGCGCCGATCGCCGAATTGAGGCGCGGATTGCGCCGCCTCGCGGAAAGGTCCGTAGAAACCCGAGCAATATTTCGCCGCGTAAGCCAAAACCGCGACATTCTCGAAGCCGTTTTTATCGAGCGTCGCCCGGATCGCGCCCACGCGCCCGTCCATCATGTCCGATGGAGCAACAATGTCCGCGCCGGCGCGCGCGTGCGAAAGCGCTTCAGCCGCAAGAATTTCAATTGTCGCGTCATTCTGCACGTCGCCATCTTTAATCACGCCGCAGTGCCCGTGATCCGTGTATTCGCATAAGCACACGTCGGTCAGCACTATTAACTTTAGCCCGGCCTTGCGCACCGCCTCAATCGCTCGCTGCACCACGCCATCTGCCGCAACGGCCTCGGATCCGCGCTCATCTTTTTTCGCGGGCAAGCCAAACAGAATAATCGCCGGCACGCCGAGTTGCTCCACTTCGCGGCACTCTTCAAGAAATTTGTCCACCGATTGTTGGAAAATCCCCGGCATCGACCCAACTTCCTTGCGCACATTCGTTCCCGGGCAGACAAACATCGGATAGATGACCCCGTGCGTCGAAACATTCGTCTCGCGCACCATTCCACGAATCAATTCATTGCGGCGCAGCCGGCGGGGGCGGTGTTGTGGAAAGCTCATGACGATTGTTTTCCCGGTTCACATCGTACCGAAAAATGTTCCACCAGTGCAGCTACAAATGATTCGCTAGTGGCCTGCGGCGCTTCTATGGCCACCGCCAGCCCGGATTCACGGATCGCAGACGCTGTCACGGGCCCGATAGCCGCAAGCGGCGTGCAGCGCAATGCTTCCAGCCCGACCCGCTCCGCCAGTGAGTGAAACGCAGAAGAACTAAAAAACGAAATGACGTCAATATCGCCCGCGCGTACCGACGCGATCGCCTCAGGCGACGCTGCATCGCAAGCAACCGTGCGATATGCAATCACATCCGTCACAAACGCGCCGGCGCGCGCAGCGCCGCGGGCAAATCGTCATTCGCCTGATCGCTCCGCGGCAGAAGCACCTTTTTCCCGGATACTTCCGCGCTCAATTCGCGCGCCAGTTCAACGCCCTGAAATTCCTCAGCCATGTGCCCGACCATGAATCCCTCGGCCGCCGCCGCTTCCGATGTCGCCGGGCCTACTGCTGCCACAAAGAGCGGCTGAGCGCTGGATTGAATCGTTTTCGGGTCGACGCCGAGCGATCTGCACCGGCGCGCAAAAAAGTGCGCCGCGTTGGCGCTTGTAAAAAGCAGCCAGTGAAATGTCGGCAGTACGGCAATCGCGTCATCCAGCGGCCCAACGTCACGCGGCTCCTCAAAAGCAATCGTGGGCAGAGCGATGACCTTCGCGCCCAACTCCTCAAGCCGTGCAGTGAGCGCGCGCGATTGCTCCATGGCGCGCGTCACCATGATTCGCCGCCGAGCCAGTGGCTTCGCCGCGCTAATTTCCGCCATGTCCCACAACGTTTCTCCCCACAAGCTTCAGAATCCGCCCTGCTCCCGCAGCAAGCAGTTCTTGCGCGAGCTTTATTCCAAGTTGCTCACCGCCCGCGGAATCGCCCGTGCCGCGTTTCCGAATGCATTCTGCGCCATCCGGCGAAGCGACGCATGCATCCATTACGAATCCGCCCGATTCCCTTCGCGCCCACGCACCAAGCGGCACCTGGCAGCCGCCTTCCAGATCTCGCAGCAGCGCGCGCTCGGCAACCACGGCTTCGTTCGTCGCGAAATCATTCAGCTTCCGCGCAACGTCAACCGTAATTGCATCATCCGCGCGGACCTCAATCCCAATTGCGCCCTGCCCTACCGCCGGCAGGCAAATCCCCTCCGAAATCACTTCAGTGATTCGACCGCTCAAGCTCAACCGACCAAGACCCGCCTTCGCAAGCACGATCGCGTCGAAATCGCCTTTATCCAGCTTCGAGAGCCTCGTGTCGACATTCCCGCGCAAATCCATAAACGCAAGATCAGGCCGGGCATGGCGAAGTTGCGCTTGTCGCCGCAAACTGCCGGTCCCCACCCTCGCGCCGGCAGGTAACTTCGCCAAAATCTCGCCGTTGCGCGAGACCAAGCAGTCGCGCGGATCCTCGCGTTTGCAAATCGCCGCAATCGCGAGCCCGCTAGGAATCTCCGTCGGCACATCTTTCATGCTGTGCACTGCTAAATCTACCCGGTTTTCCAGCAGCGCGTCCTCGATCTCCTTGATGAAGACGCCCTTCACTCCAATTTGATTCACGCCCGCCGCCTGAAATCGGTCGCCAGACGTCTTGATGTAAATGATTTCCACCGCAATGCCCTGCGCCTGCAATAACTCTGCAACATGCTTTGCCTGCCACGCAGCCAAGACGCTTCCGCGCGAGCCGATGCGCACGGGCTTCACGGGTTCTCCTGATCCAGCCCGAAGAGGCGGCGCACCGCCTCAAGGTCCGCGATCCTCTTGCGCAAGTCCCGCTCATCCTTTATGTGCTCGAATGGCGAAATCACAAGGCGCTCGAGCAACTCCTCCGCAAGCTGCGCCATCTGCTCCATTTCCCCGGGCGTCAATTCGCCTTGCTTAGCCAGCCGCTCCCGCAGAAATTCCTTTCTGCTGAAGGCCAGCTTCGCGCGCAAATCGCGCAGCACTGTCGTGACCTCAACGCCCGTCTGCCACGACTGAAATTTTAGAAGGTGTTCCTCGATGATCGCTTCAACGCGCGGGATTTCCCCCGCCCGCGCCCGTTTGTTCCCCTCCACAATTTCCGCAAGGTCATCGATGTTGTAGAGATATACGTTGTAAAGCTTGCCCACTTCAGACGCGATATTCCGCGGCACACCCAGATCAATCAGAAACACGGCGCGATTGTCGCGCGCCTGCATCGCCCGCTCCGCCATTGCGCGCGACATCACCGCCTGTTCGGCTCCAACCGAACTGACCACCATGTCCGGCTCGGCCAGGGCATCCCCAATCTTTTCCCACTCGATCACTTCGGCTTTCCAACGCGCCGCCAGCTCCTGCGCGCGCTCCGGCGATCGATTGGCCACAAGCAATCGAGCAATGCCCCGGTCCCGCAGGTGCTCCACGACCTGTTCGCTTACCGTCCCCGCGCCAAGAATCAGGGCGCAATGCTTCGAGAGCTTTCCAAATATTTGTTCCGCGAGCTTCACGCCCGCAAAAGCCACGGAAACCGGGCGCGTGCCAATCTCCGTTTCTGTGCGCACGCGCTTCCCCACTTCCAGAGCCGCCTGGAACATCCGGTTCAGCACCGGCCCCGTGGCGCCCAGTTCGTAGGCTGCCTTATACGCGTCTCGAACTTGGCCAAGAATTTCCGCCTCGCCAAGCAGCATCGAATCCAGTCCTGCCGCCACTCGAAACACGTGTCGCACGACTCCGTGATCACGATGGTGGTATAGGCTCGCGCCCAGAACAGCCAGATCCATTTCATGAAGCGAGGCAAAATACCGCTCCAATTGCGGAATCGTCTCCGCGGCGCTTTCCCGCGGCACGCCGTAAAGTTCGCTGCGGTTGCATGTGCTCAGAACAAGCGTCTCCGCCAGCACTCCCCGTTCTCGAAGCTCCGCCGCCGCCCGCCCCGCTTTTTCCGGGGTGAAAGCCACGCGTTCGCGCAGCTCCACGGGAGCGGTGCGATGATTCAATCCGAGGAGGACGATTTCCATCAGTAGAACCGGTGGTACCGCGAAAGATAAATGTTCACAATGCTGTAACTGAACATTACGAAGACAAAATTGACCAAACAAAACACCGCCGCGCGCGACCCCCGCCAGGCCGATCCTCGCGAGAGCCACAAGTACGTTAAATAGAGCGCAAGGATCAGCAGCGAAACAATCTCCTTGGGATCTCCGCTCCAATAATGCCCGCGCAGCCTGTCGGCCCAAACAAATCCAAATGCAATTCCGGCAGTGAGCGCCAGCACTCCCACGAGCGCGGCGCTTCGGCACATTCGCTCGAGCACGTCCATGGGAGGAAAGCGCCAGAACATTCCGCCGGGTTTTCGCGCGCGCAAAAGCCGGTTCTGAATCAGAAAAACCACACTGAGCACGAAGGCGAGCGAAAACGCCGAGTACGCAAGAATATTCAGCGTCACATGCAACGCGAAAATCGGCCCCCGTGCGGGCGAGGGATGCGGCGATACGTCGCGAAAGTGCGAGAGTGAAAACAGAACAATCACGAAGCGGCAAGACAAAGGGTCCAAACGCGCGGCCCCGATGCACCAGCTCGAGCGCTAGAAATGTCGCGCCAAGCAGCCACGCAAATAGCGATAGCGACCCCCACAAGTCCTCGTAAGGCACTGCCTGTAATACGTGGGCGCGCTCAAGCAACGCGAAATAGTGGAGAAATAGCCCGGCCGCGAGTGAAGCTGCAGCCGTAAGGCCGACCGCCTTGTTCTCCACATAGAGATTTCGCAGATAAGCCGCGAAACTAACCACGTAAAGCAGCAGCGTCGCCAGGGCCAAGCCCGTCATTTCGCCGCCCACTTGTTCTTTGAAGGACTCATAATTGCTGCGGGTATTGTACTCCAGTAAAAATCCGGGGGGACAATTTGCGGCTCATCAGCTACTTTGTCTGCTGCGCGGCTTCCTTGGCCGCGCGAATCTCCTGCCACCGGCGCGGACGCTTCCCTGCTTGCAGCACTTTCTTCCGCAACCGGATCGATTTTGGCGTAACTTCCACATATTCATCGTCGGCGATGAACTCGATCGCCTGCTCCAGGCTCAACACTCGATGCGGAATCAGCCGGATTGCCTCGTCAGCAGAAGATGCGCGCATGTTCGTCTGCTTTTTTTCCTTCGTGATGTTCACATCCATGTCCGAATCGCGCGAATTCTCCCCGACAATCATGCCCTCATAGACTTCCACCGCGGGGCCGATGAACATCTCGCCGCGCTCCTGCAAATTCCAAATCGCAAACGCCGTGGACACCCCCGCCCGGTCCGCCACCAGCGCGCCAGTCGGCCGAGTCGCCATCTCGCCGCCGTATTCCGTCCATCGCTCGAAGAGCGCATGGATCTGCGCCGTCCCGCGCGTGTCCGTCATCAACTGCCCGCGCATCCCAATCAGCCCGCGCGACGGCACCATGAACTCCAGCCGCACCCAGCCCGACCCGTGGTTGACCATCTGCGCCAATTCCCCGCGCCGTTGTCCCAGCGCCTCCATCACCACGCCGGTGAACGATTCGGGGCAGTCCACCACCAGCCTTTCGAGCGGCTCCATCTTCTTCCCGTTTTCCTCGCGCACCACGATTTCCGGCTTGCCGACCATCAACTCGTATCCCTCGCGCCGCATCGTCTCGATCAAAATGGCGAGTTGCAATTCGCCGCGCGCCAGCACGCGAAACACGTCGGTTGTCTCCGCGTCGCTGATTCGCAGTGACACGTTGGTCAGCAATTCCTTGTGCAAGCGCTCGCGGAGGTCACGCGAAGTCACCCATTGCCCCTCGCGGCCCGACAGAGGTCCATTATTCACCGTAAAAATCATCGCCAGCGTCGGCTCATCAATCGTCAGCGGCGACATCGGCGCGGGATTCTCCAGATTCGTAATCGTCTCTCCGATTTGAATTCCCTCGACGCCTGCAACTGCGGCAATATCCCCACACGCGACCTCTTCCGTCTCGTCGCGGTCCAACCCGCGGAACGTATAAAGCTTCGTGATCTTCATCGGAACGATTGCGCCGTCCAGCTTGGCAATCGCCACATCCGCGCCGCGCCGCAGCGTCCCGCTGAACACGCGCCCAATCGCGATGCGTCCCAGAAAATCGCTGTACCCGAGATTCATCACCTGCGCCTGCAACACGCCTTCCGGATCGCCCTTCGGCACCGGAATTGAATTGACGATCGCCTCGAAGAGCGGCAGCAAATTCTTCGAGCCGTCGCCCGGCTTCACATGCGCCACGCCTGTCTTCGCGTTCGTGTACAGCACCGGAAAATCGAGCTGGTCTTCTGTAGCTTCCAAATCAATAAACAAATCATAGATTTCGTCGAGCACTTCCGCTGCCCGTGCGTCCGCCCGGTCAATTTTGTTCAACACCACAATCGGCGGCAACTTCGCTTGCAGCGCCTTCTGCAAAACATAACGCGTCTGCGGCAGCGGCCCCTCGCTCGCGTCCACCAGCAACAGCACGCCATCCACCATCTTCAGCGCGCGCTCCACTTCCCCGCCAAAATCGCTGTGACCCGGCGTATCGACAATATTGATTTTCGTTCCCAGATAAAATAGCGCTGTGTTCTTCGCCAGAATTGTTATTCCGCGCTCGCGCTCCAAATCGTTCGAGTCCATCACGCGATCCACCAGCACCGCGTTCTCGCGAAAAATGCCGCTCTGGCGTAGCATCGCGTCCACGAGCGTCGTCTTCCCGTGGTCGACGTGCGCGATAATGGCGATATTGCGAATGTTTGGCATGGTTGTTCTTAATTTTAGTTGCCGGAGCTTGCTTCAGGACCCCGCGCGCGGCCGCAAACAAAAATGGCTGCAAGCGAAAACTTGCAGCCCCCGCATGTCATTCCGAGAGGATTTACAAGTACATTCGGCAGATACAGAATAACATACGCCGCTCGCACCGTCATCCCGCGCGCTGTCGAGATGTGCGCAAACAAGCCCCCGCAAAGCCATTCTGCTATCATTGAAACGCATTTTGCGAACGATGGCCGCTCACCAAAACACGCAGATTCCCGTAGCCGCCGCGCCGTTCACCCGGAAAGAAGTCTTTCTCCGCGCCGCACGCTGCGAACCCGCCCCGCGCGTCCCCGTCTGGATGATGCGCCAGGCCGGTCGTTATTTGCCCGAATACCGTGAACTCCGCCGCAAGCATGCATTTCTCGAAGTCGCCAAGACGCCGGAACTCGCCGCAGAAGTTTCTCTCCAGCCGTTTCGCCGCCTTGGCGTTGACGCCGTAATCGTTTTTTCGGACATCCTGATTCCAGCCGAAGCCATGGGGCTTGGCCTCGAACTCACCGACAGCGGCCCGCTTCTCCCCGATCCCGTTCGCGACGCCGCACACGTCGAAGCCCTCCGCGCCTTCGACCCAGAAACTGAAACGCGCTTCGTCAACGACGCGATTCGTCTTCTTTGCCGCGAACTTGGCACTGATGTCCCGGTCCTCGGCTTCGCCGCCGCCCCCTGGACGCTCGCGTGTTACATGGTTGACGGCCGCGGCCGCGAAAGTTTTCCGGCGACGAAATCCATGATGTTTGGCGACGCGCCGCTCTTCCGCCGCCTGCTCGAAAAAATTGCGCGCGTCACCGCCGCATATTTGAAAGCGCAAATCGCCGCTGGCGCATCCGCCGTCCAACTTTTCGACACCTGGGTCGGCGAACTCAGCGCCAGCGACTATCGCGAATTCGCTCTCCCCGCGACGCAGCTTCTCATCAGCGAACTCAACGCGGGCGAGACGCCTGTAATTCTTTACACGAAAGCGTCGAATCATTTGATGTCGCTCGCGGCCGAATCCGGAGCCACCGTCCTGAGCGTTGATTGGCGCGCCGATCTCGCTGAACTCCGCCGCGCGCTCGGCCCGCGCATTGCTCTGCAGGGCAACATTGACCCCTGCCTCCTTCTCGGCCCGAAAGAAACCATCGCAAGCGCCGTCGCAACTGCAATCACACGGACGGGCGGCGTAGGCCACATCCTAAATCTCGGCCACGGTATCTTGCCCATGACGCCCGTAGAAAACGCGCAAGCTTTCATCCGCGCCGGCCAGGAATTTTCTTTGGCTTCAACAGCAGGCGCCGCAGCGCGTCCCACCACATAACTGACAGCCACCATGTCCTCCACGCCCAACGCCGAATTCCAAATCGCTCACGAGCGCTTCCGCATCTCCGAAGATTTTCTCGCAAAATATAATCGCCCGGGCCCTCGCTACACCAGTTATCCCACCGCGCCCGTCTGGCAGGACACCTACGGCCCGCGCGATCAAGAACAGTCCTTCGCAATCGCCGACGCCGCGCGCACTCCCGTCTCTCTTTATATGCACCTTCCCTATTGCGAAAGCCTCTGTCTTTTTTGCGCGTGCACCGTCGTCATCTCTAAAGACACCGGCGTCGTTCCGCCCTATCTCGCCACGCTCAAGCGCGAAATCGCGCGCGTCGCGCCGCATGTCTCGCGCACCCGCGGCGTTGTCCAATTTCATTGGGGCGGGGGAACGCCAACCTATCTCACGCCCGCGCAGATGGACGATCTCTTCAGCTTCACGCGCGATCACTTTACATTCGCGCCCAACGCCGAAATCGGAATCGAAGTGGACCCGCGAGTAACCTCGCGCGAGCATCTTGAAACTTTGCGCCGCCTCGGCTTTAATCGCCTGAGCCTCGGCATCCAGGATTTTCATCCCGAAGTCCAGCAGGCAATCCATCGCATTCAGCCTTTTGAAATGACGCGCGACCTGATCGCCCACGCGCGCTCGCTCGGCTTCGATAGCATCAACGTCGATTTAATCTACGGGCTGCCCTATCAAACCGCCGATCGCTTTCGCATCTCCGTCGAGCAGGTTCTCACGCTCAGGCCCGATCGCGTCGCCATGTTCAGCTACGCGCATGTTCCCTGGATGAAAAAACAACAAGGTTCGTTTCAGGCTCATCTTCCCGAAGGAATGGAAAAATTCCGCATCTTCTGCGCCGGCCTGCAAACTTTCCTTGACGCAGGCTATCTCTACATCGGCATGGACCACTTCGCGAAGCCCGGGGACGAACTCGCCATCGCGCAGCAAAACCGCACCCTGCATCGCAATTTTCAGGGTTACACCACGAAGGCGGGCGCCGACCTTTACGGCATAGGCGTCAGCGCCATCAGCGGCATCGGCCTGACCTACGGCCAGAATTTCCGCGACGTCCCCGGCTACACCGCCGCGATTGATCGCGGTGGCCTGGCCACCATGCGCGGCTATCACCTTAGCGAAGATGATTCTCTGCGCCGCGCCGTAATCAACCGGCTGCTTTGCCACACCATTATTCGTAAGCGCGAAATCGAAAATGAATTTCACATCAACTTTGACGAAACGTTCGCCCCCGAGTTGGCGCGCCTTCAGGATTTCGCCGACGACGGCCTCGTCGCGCTGACCGCTGACGAAATCAGCGTCTCCTGGCTCGGCCGCATTTTCATCCGCAACATCGCCATGGTCTTCGACCCGTATCTCGAAAAGCAGCAACTCGAAAGCCGCCCGCTCTTCTCGAAAACTCTCTGAGCTAGCGCGCGCCGCAAATTCATGCCAGCACCTGCCACAAATTCCGCGCCGGTCGTAATCATCGGCGGAGGAATCTCCGGTCTCGCCTGCGCCGCGCGCCTGAAGCAGCGCGGCGTTCCCTATCTTCTCTTGGAAAAATCCGCGAGCTTCGGCGGTGTGGTCCACACCGTCGAAGAAAATGGCTTCCTGATCGAATTTGGCCCGCAGGGAGTTCTCCTCACTCTCGAGCTCCGCGAGTTGGTCGAACTCGCCGGACTCACCGCCGATCTCCTGCAAGCCAATCCTCGCGCGCCTCGCTTCATCTGCAAAAATGGACGCCTTGTCCGCGCGCCACTCGCTCCACCGTCACTGCTCACGTCACCTCTGCTCGGAGCAAGCACGAAATGGCGACTCTTAACCGAACCTCTGCGCCTTTCGCGCCCGCCGGATGACGACGAATCCATCGCCGCCTTCACGCGCCGCAAATTCGGCGAATCGCTCCTCGAAAATCTCGTCGGCCCTTTCGTCTCTGGAATTTACGCGGGCGATCCCGAACAACTCAGCCTCCGCGCTGCCTTCCCGCAAATTCACAAGTGGGATGCGGAATCCGGCAGCGTCCTTCGCGGCATGCTCAAGCAAGGGCGTTCGCGCAAAAAAGACGCGCCCGCGCGCCCAACGCTGCATTCCTTCAAGCGCGGCATCGGCTCGCTCCTCGATACGCTCGGAAAATCTCTTGGCGTCTCCGCGCGCACCGGAGTCGCAGTCGAATCGATCGAGCGCGTCTCCACCGGCCCCGGGCCCAGGTTTCGCATCCAGATTTCAGGCCACTACAGCGCCGACTCCCTCGAGGCCTCCGCAGTCATCGTCGCCACGGACCCCGCCGCCGCGGGCCGTCTTCTCGCCCCAATCTCGCGTAAATTCCCTTCAATCCTTGAACCAATTCCCTTCACCTCGGTCGCGGTCGTCGCCGCTGGCTATCGCGCGTCAGCGGTCGCGCACTCCCTCGAAGGCTTCGGCTTCCTCGTCCCGCGCAAAGAGAATCTCCGCATCCTTGGCACTGTGTTCAATTCATCTCTATTCCCCGGCCGCGCGCCTGATGGCCATGTCCTACTCACGAGCTTCGCCGGCGGCGCAACGAATCCGGAACTCTGTGCGTGGCCCGAAGACCGCATCGCCGCCGCCATCCACGAAGACCTCGCGCGCATTCTCCGAATCAAAGAGCCTGCGGTGATTCAAAAGGTCTGTGTCTATCCGCGCGCCCTCCCGCAATACAACCTAGGCCACACACGCACCATCGCCGCGCTCGAAGAAACCTGCCGCGAATTTCCCGGGATTTTTCTGGCTGGAAACTACCTGGAAGGACCATCCACCGGCGCCTGCGTTGCCCGCTCGTTCCGCCTCACCGACAACATCAATTCCTAGTCATACTTTTGCGAAGGATCGGCAAGAAAGAGCGATGTCATCCTGAGGGCATCCGACCAAGGATGCCCGAAGGATCTGTGTGATCGCATCACCTTGAGCGCTCCATCTCTCCCCGTTCCATTACTTCCCTTTCTTCTTCGCTTTCTGTGCCATCCGAATCTCCCGCCGCTCGCCCGCTTCAATCCACCTTCGCCGGTCGTCATCCGTCTCCAAAATCAAAGGCGCCACCACCTTTGGCTGCCGGTTCTCATCAATCGCCACAAACGTCACATACGCGCTCGTTGTATGCTTGTGTTCTCCCGTCAAAATATTTTCCGAAAAAATCTTCACGCCACATTCCATCGACGTCTTGAAAACTCGATTCACACTGCTCTTCAAAATGATCAGCTCGCCCACCCGAATCGGGTTCCGGAAATCCACGTAATCTACCGACGCCGTGACCGCATAACTATGGCTGTGCCGGTGCGCCGCGATCGCCGCAGCGATGTCCATCAGGTGCATTACGCGCCCGCCAAGAATGTTCCCCAGCGCATTCGCGTCTTGCGGCAGCACCACTTCCACCATCTCCGTCCGCGAAGCGCTCACCGGTCTTCCGGCCACGCCAGCCTCGCCGTTGCTTTGTGTCTTGCGTTTTCCCTTGCCGCTATTCGTCACGTTCAATTTCACATTCACCTTGGCCATAGGCAGATTGTCCTCGAAAGTCTATGCCTTCGTTTCGCACGAACCATCTAAACTCACAGTTGCAAAATAATTTGGGTAGTGTAACTCCAATATTGCCCGGTAGGGCAGCATCGTGTCTTTCCCACCGAGCCTGATAAGAAACTCCGGGCGCGTCCAAATCTTTCCGTTGAAACCTGGCCCCCAGCCTTTCTTAAGACTGAAGCATTCCACGTATAATGGCTGCGCCAGGACTTCTACGGGGTAGATGATGTTTCTCACGACGAAAGCTGATGCAAGTTTTGCTAGTTTCTTTCCTCGCGGAAATGGGTGTGGAACCTTTATTCCATCTGGAATCAGCTGCCATGTCGACTCTCCGGCAAATTGGAACGACTTACAGTAATGCGGCTCGCCCTTTGGATCCTTTGCCCCACGCCCCTCGGAGCAGAAAACCAAGACGGACTTCGCCTTGGTGGAGGAGAACTCAGCCTTCCACCTCGCAAATGTGTCAGGGGTCCGATACTGAAACGACCACAATGTCCATCCGCCATTTTTCACGATTTCGTCACACTTCCGCTTGATGATGTCGTCTGCTCTTTCCCTTCCATGGGTCCCAAAGGGGTGCCAGATTGCAATCTCGAAATCCGCGTGGTTCACACAACGCTCCCGGTTCCTAACGACCTAACTTATCTTCGCTACTCTCACGGTTGCTTGCCCAACTCTCCCATTCCACTAATTTCCCGGTTGTGAATTCACACTCCCTAAATTCGCCTGCGAACTCCACTTCCGCCACCGGTCCGGATCCGCGAGCATCTTAATGAAGACTCCGCCAACGACTGACCGCGCCTGAAACCCCTGCTGCTTCGCATCTTTCGTGTCATACCAATCCGAAAGCGGCACGCGCGAGGGCGTTTCGTCCGAATACTTATAAAGCGGCGCAATCAGCGCCTGAAAATCCTTCTGGTCATCCGCAAGCGTCGCCGTCCACACAATCCAATCCAGCTTCGTGTATGTTCTGCGATTATCCAGCGGTAGGCCGAACTCATTTTGATGCTGCAAATAAAAGGCCATCTCCTTGCGCGCGATGCTCTTGTCAAATAAATTCAGCCCCAGCACTTTGTCCCACACCAAATTGTATTTCTGGCTCCACGTTCCCGGCTTATCAAACGCGAGCCGGTAGTGGTCGCCGTCGGACGCCATGTGCTCCCATTGTTCCGCCATCTGCTTCGCAGTGTTGCGATAATCGGCAGCCCGCGCGGAATCCCCCAGCATTTTTGCCAGCTCCGCGTAGCTGGCAACAGCCTCAACCGCCTTGATAGAAAGATTTGAGTTGTGCGCCAGGTGCCCGGCAAAATCGTCGGTGCTCAATTGATTCTCCGGATCGAGTCCCTTTGCGCGAAGATAATCGGCCCACTTGGTCAGCAGCGGCCAGTAACTTTTCGCAAGATTCGCGTTGCCCTCGGCCTTCGCAACCGCCAGCGCAAGAATCAACATGTTCCCCGTCTCTTCAACGGGCATCTGATTTTCTTCCGTGCGCTCGCCTCCTCCGTAAACCTGTCCATTGGCCAGCGGGTAAGTCCCCAGATCATGGGGAGCGAACGGCCAACGCCAGCGCGGCAGCGACGCATAATCAAGAATCGGCTTCATCTGCCCTTCCACCAGTTTCGGGTTTAGCAGCAGAAATATCGGCGCCGAAGGATAGAAAACATCCACGGTATCGATGCACCCGTTGCTGAAATTCTCTTTCGCGAAAAACAGCGGCGTGCCATCCACGTCCGCCACAAGTTTGTGCGCCCCAATCGCCTGCTGGTACGCGAGCACGGCGAGCTCCGCGTATTGGCTTCCGCCCGCCACCGTCAGATCCGCCGTCAGTTCCTTATCAAACGCGATGGATCGCTGCAGCAAAGGCTCATATTCACTTACTGCTTTTCTCAGAAGGTCCGCGAAGTTGGCCCCGTCTTTGCGCCAATAAGGCCGCAGCTTGCGGTTCAGGTATTCAATCGAATAAACATCGTCGTACGCCGCGAGCACGTGCCGCGAAACGGGCTCTGCTCCCACATTTCCGAAATCAATCATCGAAGCCAGCACGGCCGCCCCACTTCGAGGCGTCGCGGGCATGTCCAACTGGTCCGTGTCCGAAAGTCCGCCGCCTGTCGAAAACCTCCGCCGCGCCTCCCGCGCGTCCACTGCCGCCAATCGCTCGCTCGACGAATCCGGAGCCGCAAGGTAGAAATGTCCCCAGTTTATTCGCAGGTCATCGCCCGACGCGCCGAGTACACGTTGCTCCGACGAGCCAACGCTAAGCAATTCGGTGTCACCGACTTTCGCTCTAGACCAAACAACCGATTCGTTCGCGGTATTCACCGCCAGCAGGCTGCTGCAATCCAAATAGACGGAAACCGCGTGTTTGGCCGAATCGATACTCTTGACGTCCCATAAGATGTACGTAACCGGACGCGACAAAATCGCCAGATCCGCCGCAAGCGCTGGAGTAAAAAACGTCAATATGAGATGGATCCCGCCCTTCTCGAATTCATAAATCGTTCGCGTCGGCGTCAGCAATTTGGAAACCTGCTGCATCGCCGGAACTCCCTGTGGTTGACTCCCCATAAATCGAAATGTATTCCCATCCACGCGGATCAATCCGGCGATGGGTTGCGCCGCGCCGGTCCAATGCTTGGTGTCGGAATCCGTCAGATTGTCGGTCGCGGACCACACGCTGAAATAGGGATCGTGCACGATCAGCGGCGTGGACGGAGGCCGAAGTTGCGCAGATGCTCTGGGAATTATCGCAACGCTTAAGATTAGTAACGCGATGGCAACAGCGAATCGTTTCATCGTCAGTTTCCTTAATTTGCGTCTGCAACCAACCAGCCTATAATACTTCCCCTAACGCCATGACCCAACCACAACCAACAAAAACGCGCCGCCAGAAATTAGAAGAGTTCGCCGCCGCAAAGCCGAATGATCCGTTCACCCTCTACGCTCTCGCGCTCGAATGCGCCAACACCGGCGATTCCGACGCCGCAATTCAGCATTTTGACGCGCTGCTCGGCATGCATCCCGATTACGTCACCGGCTATTTCCAACTCGGCCAGCTTTACATGCGCCTCTCGCGCCACACCGAAGCGCGCCAAACTCTCACCGCCGGGATCGCCGCCGCAGGACGCACCGGCGACGCCCACGCCGCCGAAGAAATGACCGCCGCCATAGCCAGCCTCCCCGCCGGCCATCTGCTCTAGACGTCCCATGAAAGTTATTCTCTTCGGCGCGTCGGGCATGATCGGGCAAGGCGTCCTGCGCGAATGTCTCCTCGATCCGGAAATATCAGAGGTCCTTTCCGTTGGACGCAGTTCCGTCGGCCGGCAAAATGAAAAGCTTCGCGAATTAGTGTGTAAGGATCTCTTTCAACTCGATCCGATCAAGCCTCTGTTTTCTGGTTACGACGCCTGCTTTTTCTGCCTCGGTGTCTCTTCCGTAGGCATGACGGAAGCCGGCTATGATCATGTAACTTACGACCTCACAATCTACATCGCCAAAATATTGGCACAACTCAACCCGAACATGACTTTCATTTATATTTCCGGAATGGGCGCTGACAGCACCGAAAAAGGCCGCACCATGTGGGCGCGCGTAAAAGGCAAGACCGAAAACGCGTTGCTTGGCTTGCCCTTCAAAGCCGCGTACATGTTCCGACCTGGCGTGATCCAACCCATGCACGACATCAAATCCAGGACAAAGAGCTATCGCATCATGTATGCGATCATGAGCCCCATCGTCCCCCTCTTGACCGCCGCCTTCCCGAAATATGTAACTACCACCGAAAAGCTAGCCCGCGCCATGATCAATGCAGCCAAGCGCGGCGCCCCCAATCCAATCATCGAAACGCGCGACATCAACGCATTGAGCAGTTAGGTTCCCTCGCAGGCGGCCAAGTGTAGCTCAGGCCCCCCGGCGCTTTTTGCCGAGGACCTGAGACCCTTTCTTCATGTCACCGCACGACCGCGCGAATCATCTATAATGATTGAAGGCTGCGTCGCACCAAAATGGACGCGCCACCACAGGGCCCATGACCTCGAACACTCCGAAACCTGAAACACTAGGCCAGCTTCGCCGCAGTCCGCTATTCGATCCGCGCAAGGCCGCGCGCAATGTGAAGGACGAGATGCGCGAGAACCTTCTCTGCGCGCTCGAACGCAAGCAGCCGCTCTTCACCGGCATCCACGGCTACGAAGAGACCGTCCTGCCGCAAATCGTCAACGCCATTCTCGCGCGTCACAATTTCATCCTGCTCGGTTTGCGCGGACAGGCCAAGAGCCGCATCCTTCGCGGACTGATCGATCTGCTTGACGCCGAAATTCCCTACATCGCGGGATGCGAAATCCATGACCATCCTCTGCACCCGCTCTGCCGCTCTTGCCGCGAGCTCGTCGCGGAAAAAGGTGACGAAACCCCCATCGCATGGCTCCCGCGCGACCGCCGCTACGTTGAAAAGCTCGCCACGCCGGACGTAACCATCGCCGACATCATCGGCGACGTCGACCCCATCAAGGCCGCGCGCGGCGGACGCGACCTCGGCGACGAACTCACCATTCACTACGGCCTGCTGCCCCGCGCCAATCGCGGCATCTTCGCCATCAACGAGTTGCCCGATCTCGCCGGAAAAATTCAGGTCGGCCTTTTCAACATCATGCAGGAAGGCGATATCCAGATTAAGGGCTATCCCGTGCGCCTTCCACTCGATGTGCTGCTCGTCTTCACCGCGAATCCCGAGGACTACACCGCGCGCGGAAAAATCGTCACGCCGCTGAAAGACCGCATCGGCGCGGAAATTCGCACGCACTATCCCGCCACGGTTGAAGAAGGCATGTCCATCACGCGGCAGGAAGCATGGGTCGCGCGCAATGGCGGTAAAACCGTCGTACCCGATTACTTGCGCGAGGTCGTCGAGCAAGTCGCATTCCTCGCCCGAGATGACAAGCGTGTCGACCGCCGCTCGGGCGTCAGCCAGCGACTGCCCATCGCATGCCTCGAAACAATTGTGAGCAGCGCCGAGCAGCGCGCCGTGCGCAACGGAGAAGAAAGCGTTGTCGCGCGCGTAGCCGATGTTTACGCCGCGCTCCCCGCCATCACCGGCAAACTCGAACTCGAATACGAAGGTGAACTCAAGGGCGCCGAGCACATCGCTCGGGAACTCGTGCGCGGCGCGGCGGGCCGCGTCTTCTCGCGATACCTCGCGGACGCGAATCTCCAAAATGTAATCCAATGGTTTGAAATGGGGGGCGAGCTGAAAGTTGCCGACACAAGTTCCTCCGACGATCTTGTCCGCCAGCTACGCAAAATCCAGGGCCTGCTCGAACACGTGGATAAACTCGGTGTCGGAGGAAAAGATGGCGCGCCCCTCGTTGCCGCCGCAGGCGAATTCATTCTCGAAGGTTTGTGGGCCCAAAAGCGCATCAGCCGCAGCGAGCAGCGCGGCTTTTTCGCCGAGCGTCCCAAGACGCCGGATCCGCGCGAACCAAACACGCGCCCTCCGCGCCGCCAGTTTAATTGATGCATTCGGGCAGTAAGAACAATAGTCGCGAGCCCCCAGGCTCCGGCCTGGGGGCGTACGACCAAATACGACGATGCCTAAATTCATCCGCTACTCGAAATACACCGGCGAGCCCGCTGACGGCGTGGACCTCGACGACCTGATCAATCGCCTTTCCGACTTTCTTCTCCAAAGCGGATTTGAGAGCGATTACTACGGCATCTCCGAAATGGATTCCGCGCGCACCATGGAGCAGTTGCGCCGCGCGATTCTCCGCGCCCTCGAAGAAGGCGATCTCCTGCCCGAGGATCTTATGGAGAAGCTCATGGAGCAGGGCGATGACAGCGAGGAAGTCCAGCAGATGCTCGACCGCCTGATCGAGCGCCTGACCGAAGAGGGCTACATCAATCCGTTGCAACCTCCTCAAATCACCGCGCCGCCGGAGAAAACCCCGCGCGGGCAAGCTGGCGAACAGCAACAGGAATCGCAAACTCGCTTTGAGATCACGGATAAAACCATCGACTTCCTCGGCTTTAAAACGCTGCAGGAACTTCTCGGCTCGCTCGGCAAATCCAGCTTTGGCCGCCATGACACGCGCGATCTCGCCACCGGAATCGAATCCGGAGGAATTTCCCGCCCTTACGAATTTGGTGACACGCTGAATCTCGATGTCGGCGCAACCTTATTCAACGCGGTGCGCCGAGACGGCGCCAAAGTTCCCATCGAACTCGACTATCCCGATCTCATGGTCCATCAATGCGAATACCAAAGTTCTTGCGCCACGGTCGTGATGCTCGATTGCTCGCACAGCATGATCCTTTACGGGGAAGACCGCTTCACTCCCGCAAAGCGCGTTGCGCTTGCGCTATCGCATTTAATTCGCACGCAGTATCCCGGCGACACGCTTCACCTCGTCCTGTTCCATGACAGCGCCGAAGAAGTTCCCATCGGCGAATTGGCGCGCGTGCAAGTTGGCCCGTATTACACGAACACCCGCGAAGGATTGCGATTGGCGCAGCGGATTCTTTCGCAGCAGAAAAAAGATATGAAACAGATCGTGATGATCACCGACGGCAAACCATCCGCGCTAACGCTTGAAGATGGGCGCATTTACAAAAATGCTTTCGGCCTCGACCCGCTCGTCGTTACGCAAACTCTCGAAGAAGTCGCGAAGTGCCGCAAGTCCGGCATCCTGATCAACACGTTCATGCTCGCCAACGATTACAGCCTCGTCAATTTCGTCCAGAAGGTCGCGCAGATTTGTCGCGGCAAAGCCTATTTCACCACTCCCTACACGCTCGGCCAGTATCTCCTCATGGACTTCATGTCGCGCAAGACCAAGCATATTCACTAACTGACGCGGCCATTAACTCGCGCGTGCGGCGGCGGCAAGCGGGCGGCCGCAAACTTTCTCAAGCACTCCAATGGGGGAAATTTCCGGCGCGACCAGACCTGCGCGCGAAATAATAAATGTTTGCTCGAGGGCGTGCTGGCCACTGAGGACAGCGTGGGGCACGCCATCGGTGTACACGAGCCACGAGGACATCGGAGGAAATTCAATGCGCGTCTTGGGCGAATCGGTTTGATACGTCGCGTCCTCTTTCATGTAATCGTGAAAGCGGAGCATGAATTTGTCATACGCGGAGCGATCCGGAATCGGCGCGCCGAAGGCGCGGAGAATCGCGGCCCAGCGCGTCGTGCCGCCGGAAGCGGCAAAGCGATCGAGGCCCGCCCCGCGCGCAAGATGATCCACAAGCACGGGAAAATCCTCGCCCACGTTCCACACGCGCGATTTCGTGGGATGGATGTTGACGAAGACTCGTAAGATGCGTCCGCCGTGCGTCGGGCGGCTCGGAAAAGCGTCCACGTGGAGAAGATCATTTCGCTTGTGGAGCGGAAGCGCGCGGCCTTCTTCCTCGATCGGACGGAAACTCGTGTAGTCGAGCGCGTATTTTCCGTCGTAAGGCGCGAGGAAGCTGCGGACGAACCCGACGACCTGGCGCGAATAGTTGCTCATGATTCCGCGCAACCGCTCTTTCACTTCGTCAGGACCTTCAAACCCGTTGAGCTTGTCCTGCGTCGGGCGATACGACACGTTCTTGTGGACGGCGGAATCCGCGCGCTTCTGCTGGATTAGGAATTCGCGGTCTTCATCAGGGAAATTAAATGGCGGGCGCGAAAAATAAAGGACGCGGTTCGCCTCGAGCTGCTCGCAATACCAGCGCGAGCGATTCGTGGTGACGGCGCCGCTCCATCCGCCCGGATACCTGTAATCCGCCACGTCAATCCAACCCGGCATATTTCTCTCCGCCCAAAGCGTTGCCTCCGCGCGCAAGGTGCTCAACGAAAGCATACGCGACACGATTCGCGGATTCCAGCGTTTCCGCTTAACAAAATCGTTAAGCGCTCTGGCCGGCTGCCTGAGATTGCATCGCGTTCATGCGGCTCTGCATCTCTTCCGGAGTGACGTCCTCGGTGTGCGTGGCAATTCCCCACTGCTGCCCGAAGGGATCGGTCAGCTTGCCGTAGCGGTCGCCCCAGAACATATCCTGCACAGGCACGTCCTCGCGGGCGCCGCCGGCCAGTGCCGTCTTGAAAACCTTGTCCACGTCCTCCACATAAATATGAAGATACGTTGGATTGCTTCGGCCCGGCTCGGCGCCGTGAATTCCAGCGGCGCTCATCGTGTCATTAATGAAGAGCATGGAATCGCCGATCTGCAATTCGGCGTGCGCCACTTTCCCGCCAGGACCGGGCATGCTCCTGAGCCCAGTGGCGCCGAATACCTTCTTGTAGAATTCGATTGCACCGGATGCGTTGTTGGACACGAGATTCGGAGTAATGCTGTGATACTGCTCGGGCTTGAAGTTGACAGCTTTTGACATGGGTGGCTCCTTTATTTTCTGCGGTTACGGCATGAACCCATCGAGCAGGTTCAGCGCAAGCGTGGATACAGGCGATTCTGACGCCGGAATTTGCGCGCTGTCAACACGCGGCGTGGCCCGATCTGTGAATGGCGGGTGAACTTTCCGTGACAACAGCCGCTTCGGCAACGATTGGCCTCGATTGCGGCGATGCGCTACCATAAATGACGGCAGCAGGAACACGTGGAATTTCTGGCGCAAAATGTCCAAACGGCGCGACGGCGTGAGAACCATCCAGGAAAAAGAGAAGGCGCCGCAATTTATTTTGCGCGACGCCGCGGGCAACGAGTACTCTCTCGCGGACGAGCTGCGCAAAGGGCCGGCGCTCGTGGCATTTTTCAAGATCTCCTGTCCCGTGTGCCAATTCACATTTCCCTTTCTCGAGCGGATGCATAAATCCTTCGGCAATTCCTCCGCAACGTTCCTCGCCATCTCACAGGATGACGCGCAGGACACGCGCGAATTTTGCACTGAGTACGGCATTGCATTTCCCGCTCTGATTGACAACGAGCCGTACGCCATCTCCAACGCTTATGGACTGACGAATGTGCCGTCTGTCTTTTTTATCGCCCCCGACGGAATCGTGAAGCTCACCAGCATCGGCTTCGATAAGCCCAAGCTCGAAGCGATGGCTGCGGAGCTGGCGTCTGCCACAAAGCGCCCTGCAGCGGCGCTATTCCGCCCCGGAGAAGTTGTGCCCAGTTACAAGCCCGGTTGAGGATCCAAGAATTAGGTCCCGGCGGGATCTGAAACACAGCCCAAAGTCGAAAATCTAGAGACGATGAGGCGGCTTAGATCTCTCCCTCCCTACCCCCACCCCCCCCCCATCTTTTTGTAAGAGTATGATTCTAAAGGGCTTACCGGGACGATACCCGTTAAGAGTATGATTCTTAAGGACTTACGGTGATTCACATTTAGTATACTAAGCATAATAGAATCAATCACTTACGAAATCGGGGCGCATATGGCTTGTAAGAGTGTGATTCTAATAGACTTAGAGTCCCTGCCTACCCTGCCTAACCGGCAGGCAGGCGGCAGGCAGGCTTTAGAATCATACTCTTACGGGAGGTCTGTCTCTCCATTCAGGACGCTTACAGCGCGGCTTCCAGCGAGGGCGACTCTTCCCGATTTGGAACTCCACTGCACACGGCACTTAAAAGTCGGCAGCGCATATTACCTTAGGGTTATGGCGAATGTCAAGCGAAATCGGACGACGCGCCCTGGATGCGATTTGAAAAAAGGCTTCGGACGGTGCGAGTGCCTTTCGCGGCATGATGCGTCGGCAAATGATTGGCTCCGGCGAGGGGTTACCGCGAGAATGAAAACTGGAGGAAGCGCTTCCTTTGCGTAAGGCGATTGTTGTGCTTTGTGTGTTGCTGGTGTTGCTTGGCTTGTGCTGGATTCTGTTGCAGCATTACGCGACGATCGCGCGGCCTCGGGCGGCAGCCGTGCCGATCATTGAAAAGCAGGCGGCGATCGTCACGCGCAACACGTTTGATCCGACGGCGCCCTTGCCAGCCGAAATGCCGCCAATGTCCGCGGGGGAACTTGCCGTATGCGATTCCAATTTCACCGCAAAGGCCGATGTTTTAGGAGAATCGCAAGAATCGGATTCCACGCATGCCACGCTCACGATTACGGGTGTCAGGATGACGCTGGGGCTCACCGTTGCAATTTGGACGCCCACGGGAGCGAGCGACCATGTGGTCGAGCACGAGGACGGTCATCGCCAGATCTCGGAGTATTATTACGAGACGGCAGACAAGCTCGCCGCGCAAATCGCCGCGAAATATATTGGCAGGCAGGTTCCCGTGGCGGGCGCGGACCTTCACGCCTCAATCACAAAGACGCTCCAAGACTTGGGCGCGGAAATCACCGGGGAGTACGACACGGAACTGAATCCGGAAACGACTCAATTGCGTTACGACGAAATTACCGACCACAGCCGCAATGATGTCTCAGCAAAGGACGCGGTTGCTCAAGCGATTCGGGAGACGGCAAGTGCGCCTTCTCGGTAGGCGACACACTACGCGATGATTAATCGCGTGACACAATAGGCGGGGGCGAACGTCATTCGTACGCGGGGACGCCAAATGATCGCGACAAAATGCGTTTTCATAGCATCCCTACTTCTGTGGACTGGGAATGCCATTGCGCAGTCAACTGAAAAGGAACCTGTCGCAGTCGTCGAACTTGGAGGAGCCGCGAACTGGGACTTTAAGAGCGGCGGATCGAGCTTCGGCCCCACGGTCGCGGTTGAAGTTACGCCGATTGAGAAATGGCTGGAGCTTGAAGCGGGTGTGACCCCGCTTTTTACGCTCCACTCGACGGAATGGGACGTCGACCTGCTTTTTAAGAAGCCCTGGACGCTGTCGAAAAAAGCCGAGTTCATGGTCGGCGTTGGACCGGAGTGGGTGCATCTGAGGAATAACGGCGTTACGACGAACTCCCTGAGTGGTGAAGCCGTTCTGGATTTCATGTTTTGGCCCTCCGCGAAACACAAATTCGGCTGGTACCTCGAACCGGACTACGAATACAACTTTGGGCGGGGGCGCGAACAATCGCTGGGCATAAGCGGCGGACTACTAATAGCGATCCCATAAGGATTATTGCGATGAAACGCACTGCGGAAATCAAGCGCACAGCTAAGACGTTTAAGGCGACGCTCGAGAAGCTGAGGATCAACCTCGGATGGGTGGCCGCGTTTGTGCCGTTTGATGTGAAGAAGGCCTGGAGAAAAGGTGGGCGGCCGAAAGTGCGGGGGACGATAAACGGGTTTGAGTTTCGGACGTCGCTCTTCCCTACTCGCGATGGCCGTCACTTTATTCTTGTAAATAAAAAGATGCAGGCGGGCGCGGGGCTGCTTCCTTTGCCCGGCAGGAGGGCGGGCATGCCTCTCATGCTGCGGAGCAGAGGGCGGGCCTACCTAGCCGGTAGACAGGCGCGGGAAGCGGCGGTTGGCGCTGTTGTGCAATTCACTCTGGAACCGTCCCATGATGAGCGCGTAATTACGATTCCTTCTGAATTAAAGCGCTTGCTGGATGAAAAGAAGGCGCTGCGGCGGTGGTATGACGCGCTGGCGTATTCCGCGCGAAAGTTTCTCGCCGACTTGATTACGAATGCGAAAAGCGGCGAGGCGCGAGTGCGCCGGGCAGAGCAGATTGCGGAGTGCATGCTATCCGCGATGGAGGCGGAACGCGAATTGCCGCCTGCGATTCAGGCCGCGTTTGCGGAAGATCCGAAGGCGATGCGGGGATGGAAGGTGATGTCGCCGCTACAAAGGCGCGGGCATTTGATGGGGATTTTCTACTACAGGAATCCGGCGTCGCGGTCGAAACGGATTGGCAAGGCAATGGCGGATGCAATGCGAATAGCTGAAAGACAGAATAAAGACTAGAAGACTCGCAAATGAGCATGGGCCGTCAGGCTCACGCGCGACTCACCGGTAATTTGAGCGGATCCTTCGCGGAGGGCCGGTAGAAACCATCGGCCCTCCGCTCAGGATGACAAACGTTTTGAAATGGAGCGCCAGCGACGCGGAACAATTAAGGCCTCAGGTCCCGGCAGAGGACGCCGGGGACCTGAGCTACACAAGCATCGGCCTAGCAGCCGTCCGGACAATGCCGCCGTGAAGGGCGGCGCTACACAAACCGCGCCACCGCCCGCGGCGCGCGCGGAACGCAAGAAGAGTGAGAAATTAATTGCGGTTAGTCCGATTTGCGCCAACTGGCGTCGCGATCGTAACGCGTCAGGGATTTCGCGAGCTCGGCGGTTCGTGGGCCGAGATCCTTTTCGTAGACGATTCCGTCCTGATTCACGATGAAGGTCATCACGCCCGACGAGCGATACTCCGCCGGATAGGCCAGGAAGGCGAAGCCCCGCGTCATTTTTCCATCCACGATGTAGCTGCGGGCGCCGCCGGGAGCGTTCGGGCCTTGCCCTGCGAGCACGCGGAAGTAATAGCCCATGAAGGGCTGCGATTCGTGATTTGCATCTTTCGCGGCGCCCTCGGAAGTGGCGAATGCGAGAAGCGGGCCAACCGGGCTATCCGGCTCGCCGGGAGCAGGCGTCCAGAAAAGTCCATCGTGAGTGCCTGAATCGCTGACGAATTTCCGCGCGTACTGTTTATCGGCGCCGTCGTGCGGCTGGCCGTAGTATTCCTTCTGGGCGTCAACCAGTTGGCGGCAGACAGTGATTGCAGCCAGCTCATTTTTCCCGACCCGTCGATAGAGAACTTCCTGCTTTCCGGCGGCGGTGTCGAAATACCATCCGCGTGCGTTGTGCATGAGCGGAATCGGTGTCGGGTAATTTTCCGCGCCGATGTAGAGAGTCGTCGAGCCGTTGGGTTCTGTTACGAGACGGTGCATCTCCTGATACTTCTGGACAAACTGCGCGCGGTTGTCCTTGTCTTCGGCATCATCGCCCGAGGAGATGATGTCTTTTGCCTCCGGGCCCAGCACTTTCAGCAAGGCCTGCTGATCATTGTTCTGAACGGCTGAGACCAGGGACTGAGCGGCGTCGCCTGCGGAAGGAAAGATTTCCTCATTGACCGGCGCACTGGAAGTTTTTCGAACCATCGAACTTCGCGCGGGAGGAGTTGACTGTTGCGAGGCCGACTGACCGGCGGCCACATAGGGAAGCAAACCAGCAGAAACAGCAAGGGCGGCGAAGGCCACCAACCCGCCAACGCCGCCCAGATAGTTCTTAGAACTGCGCATTTCCGACATCATGATTCACATCTCCATTCCGGCAAATGCCAAGCTGTGAGAATTGTTTGGTTGTCGATTGCGCGATTTAGTGACGACCTCCGTGCCCGCCGCCTGCGTGGCCACCGCCGCCACCTACATGTCCGCCGCCACCGAAGCTAGAGCGGCCGCGCGAAGAATAGCCCTGTGCCACTCCACCGCGCGAGACTCCGCCAAAAGCGCCGGAACGTGTGCCCGCCGTCGGCCCCCTAGGAGCAACGGAGCCACGCGTCGCCGTGCCGCCGCGTCCGATGGATGGAGCATAACCACGCGCCGTGGCGCTACCGCGCGCGAAGGGCGCGGAATAACCACGGAAATTGCCGCGGGCAAAAGCGTTGCGGTTATAAAACGCGTTGCTGTGGTAGGCATAAGGCCGGCCGCCAAAAAACAGGCCGCGGTGGTACCAATCGAAACCCCAACCGCCCCAGCCCCAACCGAATCCGAAGAATGGGCCGATGCCGAAGCCAATCCCAAAGGAAAGGTACGGACCGCCGACTCCCCACCACGGATAGAATCCGGGCCAGAGGCCAACGGGATATCCGTAACAAAGTTCGGGATCATAATCCGGCACGTAAACGACTTGCGGGTCCGTCGGTTGAATGACGACATTGGGCCCCTGATTCGTCACAGTCTGTTGCGGCGTGGTTCTCAAATTCCCGGCTTGTTCGGCCTGGTGGCGCATGAATTGAACCGCCTCCATCACGTCGGCCTGCTGGTTCAAATTCGCATCGCCGAGAGTGGAGGTCCACGAAAGATTTTTGTCCATATCGGAAAGCACGGAAGGAAATTCACACAGAGCCTTCACGCTGGGGTCCCAATCCTGCTTATCCACCGCAGCCGCGAGCTGCTGACCCTTTAAGCCGGGGTTTGCTTCGATGAAGCGCTCGGCTTCAACAACCTGAGTAGGATAAGCAGACGCCGCAAGAATCTGCGCTACGAGCGCATCCGGATACAATGCGATGGGCGCGACCAATTCCTGCAATTGTGAGGGTGATAATGTTGCCGGCAACGGCTGGCCTTGCTGCGGCGGAGGCGCAGCCTGTTGCTGCGCAAGTCCGACACCGGTTGAAAAAACGAGCAATGCCAACGCGACCGGGCATACAACGAGGCTGGTCAAAAACCTTTTGCCAAATTTGGAGTTCACGTTAAGCCTCCTTCTCTCTTGCCCACAAACCCTGCCCACTAGTGTCTCACTTATTTAGATGCAAATAAACGGGCGGGGGTCGCATGCGAGGGGCGATCAAAATGTTGAGAGGAAACGCTGTGGGTTCGGGGTCAGGGCGGTATAATGTTTACGGATTTTTGTAAGGGATTTGAGAAGCGAGTCAGGGAGTTTTGAACTGCCGCTATGTCCAAACTTTGGCTAAACATCTTGCGCATGTCCGCGTTGATCGTCTTCGCTGGTATTTCCGCCGCGATTCCTTTGCGCGGGCAGGATCAGGACCAGGGCACGCTACGCGTAAACGTAAACCTTGTGATGGTTGACGCCACGGTGAAAACGAAGAGCGGGCAAATCATGGGCGATTTGAAAAGGGATGACTTCGAGCTTCGTGAGGACGGGGTCCCCCAAAAGGTAGAGGTGTTCAGCCGGGACGAGTTGCCCTTGAACGTCGCGCTGGTGCTGGACTTGAGCGATTCGATAGGTCCATTTCTGGGGCCATTGCGCGATGCCGCGAATACCGCGCTTTCATCGCTGAAGCCCGATGATTCGGTGGCGCTGTTTACGTTTGCGACCGAGGCCCAATTGCGCGTGCCGCTCACAACGGACAAGGCCGCGATCGCGCAACAGATCAACACGTTCCATGCAGGCGGCGCGACAAATATCAATGACGGCATCTTCGTGGCGGCAAAGTACCTGCTCAGCGCGCCGCAGAAGGGCCGCCGCGTAATTATTTTAATCAGCGATGACGTTGGCACGGACGCAGGGGGACAGGGGACGAAGGACATCGTCACGGAATGCATTGCCGCGGATTCGGTTTTATACAACTTGAAAATCCCCGGGGACAATCCGGCAGCGGTGCTTTACCACGCGGCGATGGTCCCCGGTCTGGTGGAAATTCATAAAGTGATGGACCAGACGGGCGGAGAGATGTTTGACGTGAAAAATGTGGCAAATCTGGGGTCCACATTTCGCGCGCTGATCGAGCGGATTAAAACGCGCTATACGCTCGGTTACTACACGAACGCCGAAGGGACCAGCGGCAGGCCGCACAAACTGGAGGTCACGCTCAAGCCATCCTTCGGAAAGAAGGGGAAGGATTACATTCTGATGGCGAAAAACAGCTTTTACGTTCGTTGAAGAGCGCCAGTCTGCAACCACTGAAATAAATCCACGACATTTCTCCATCATATTAGAGTCTCGTCAAGCGAGTAAGGAAGCCGAGTTGTGCCCTCCCAAGTAATTAGCGGGACTCATGTAGTCTCGCGCGTGCGTTGCAGGCTCCGCGGCCGAGGGAGACCGAAGACATGATGAGAACGTGGAGAAGCTTATTTGGAGAAGTGGTGGATGACGAGGGAGATGGGAAGCCCGACGCAAACGAATTGCGTGAGGATGGCCACGATGTGCGCGCTGAGCGTGAGGGGCGCGCGGTGCGCGGCGGAATTAGGAGCGACGATCCAGTACATGACGAGATAAACCAACGCTCCATACAGGATTCCCGCGATGACCGGCTGCTGCGTCATGAACACGATCCTGCGGCTGGCGAAAAAGAATACCGTGGCGGCGCTGAAAGCGATGAAGAAATGAATCGCCAGACCAAGCGCGGCAGTCGGCATCCCCATCTGAAATGATTTGGGACCGAGCAATCCCGCGGCGATTCCGCGGAGGACGCGCGCGGGCTGCACACCCTTGATGCGCCAGGTGACGAACGCGGCGGTGATGTCCATTACGCCGCAAGTGAGTCCGGCCCAGAAGATGGCCCGAAGAGCGCGTGAGGCCCCTGAGGGCAGCGATGATGCGGCGGATGGAGTCATGGAAATATCGAGGCTAGACAATATGGCGTGAGTGATGCGGGGTCAAGTGAGGGGGCCGCGGCGAGATGGAAAAGGCCGCGGCCGAATTTTTTTCGCGCGATGCGTTTGCGCTGCTACGAAGGGCAGGAGCCGGCTAGAATTCGTCCTCGATAATGCGCCGCTTATGCTTCGGCGGCTTGAGGCGCTTATCGGGGATCACGCGTTCGGCAGGCGGCGGGCCTGCAACGAGGCGCGCTCGGCGACGGGCTTCCGTTGCCGCGGAGAATTTTTTGCGGCGCTTGGGCATGGCGAGCGAAAAACCGGGGCGGGGCTGAAAATCCGCCACAACCTCAAACATTCTACATCGAGTACGCCGCCCTCAGGCAGGAGCCCGCGGGCTCTACCTAGAGAGCGGTACGACGGTGGAGAACTTCAGATCCCCCGGCAAAAATCGCCGGGGGACCTTAGCTATATGAAACTCCAAAACATCCTTACTGCTTCGTGGCGCGATCGACGAATGCCGCGATGTTGTTGTGGAGCTGTACGCGACTTTCATCATGCAAATACATCATGTGGCCCGCTTCGTAATACTTCATCCCGATGTGGCCTTGCAGCTCGGGCGGCAGGCCGAGATGCTGCGCCATGAATTCGCTCTGGAAAAATGGCGTGGCCATATCGTAATAACCGTTCTCAACTTCGACGAGCAGCTTGGGATTGCTGATCATCGCGTTTGCGAGATCGGGCCCGACATTGGGCGCGCTCGGGAATCCGCCACCCCCACGGCCGCCGCGTCCGCCGGCAGCATGGGTCCATGTCCAGCCGCCGTTCGCGCCGCCCGCGGTGTTGTTGTAAACCCTGTCTGTATTGAACTTCAGTTCTTCCCGCGTGTATTGGTTCAGCAAAGCTGTGAATGCGCTTCCGACGGCCGGCCCTTCCGGATCGCCCTGAGCAGATTCGGCGAGGATGTCGGGCGTATAGCCGTTGAAGCGGGCGTCAATGCGGCCGGAGGTGAGGCCCTTGCTGCGTTGCAGCTCGATGCTGAATTGGCCGAGCGTAACGCGAAGGTTGTCCTTGATCAAATAATCCTCGCTGAGCCCGGTGAAATAGGAGAGCCGCTTCGCAACGGCTTCTTTTTCGGCCTGACTGAGTTTCGCCCCCTTGAAGAGAGCGGCGGCGTATTCGCCCTGCGCATATTGGCGCGCCTCCTCAATGAAAGGAGGGAGACTCGCGGGGCGATTCTTCAGGGCCTTGTGATACCACGCGACGGCGGCGTAACTCGGAAGATAGTAAATATAAACGCGGTCGTCATCCGGAGCGAAAGTGATGGTAGAAAGATCGAGCACGGATGAGATGAGCACGATCCCGTTCAAGTCCAGGCTGTAGCGCGTTTGGAGATAGTTTCCGAGGGCCGCCGAGCGGAACGTCCCGTAGCTTTCGCCCATCAGAAACTTTGGCGAGTTCCACCGGTTGTTCCGCATGATGTAAGTGTTGATGAACTGGCCGAAGGCGGCCATGTCCGGGTCAATACCGTAGAATTCGCGCTCTTGTCCGCGGCCTGCGGCGTGGCTGAAGCCGGTGCCCATGGCGTCAATGAAAACCATGTCGGTCTTGTCGAGAAGAGTTTCCGTGTTGTCCACAAGCTTGTAAGGAGCGGGAGGAGTGAATTCGCCGTCCACCGTCCAAACGCGGCGCGGGCCGAAAGCGCCCATGTGCAGCCACATCGTCGCGGAGCCGGGGCCCCCGTTGTAGAAAAATGAGATGGGGCGCGTGCTGAGGTCTTTGACGTCGCTGCGCGTATAGGCGACGCTGTACATCAAACCCGTGGGCTCGCCGGCATCGTTGCGCAGCAACGTAGTGCTGGCCGTGGCTTTGTAGGGGATGTCCTGATTCCCAATGTGAATGGTGTGCTCGGTGACGGAAACTTCCTCGCGCGCCGGTAACTCCGGCGCCTCGCCGGGCGTGGCAGCTCCGCCCTGCGCTTGCCCGGGCGCGCCGCCTCGACCACCGCGGCCCTGCCCTTGTGCGCGGACCATCACAGTGGTTCCAAACATTAAGACGAAGGTCACAACAAGAAGATTCAAGCTCTTTCGCATTTCTTCGCTCCTCGTTTTTGAAATCAAAACTCCGTTGCGCGGATACTACGCACACCGTTGATAAAGACATTTACGGAAGGTGGATTCTATGCGCGGACGGGCCGAGAGTCAAAGAATGCGCCACTATTGCCGGGTGAACAGGCAGACGGCTGACCATGGCCGATTGCCCTGCGCTCCATTCTTTTCGGGAAGCATTGCCATTAGCTTCAGGAAAAATGGCAAGCGCTTTAATCTCGCCGCGGCCTTGATCAGCGAACGGACGTCGGCGGGATTCCAACCGTAACACGTGAAAAACGCCGGCCCTTCGGCCGGGGCGAATTTGAACGCACTTCCCGACTCTTTGAGACCTTCGCCCATTTGTTTGCTGAGCATTTCTCTCAGGCCGGGAGAACCAAAGTCCGCGAGCCATTGCTGAAAGCTAGGCGGCACTGCGAGATCCAATGCGAGCGCTCCAACTTCATCAGGCGAAAGATAGATGAGAAGCCCTTCCGACATGATGAGGGCGTTTCGCGATCTTGCCCCGAGCTCAGCAAAAAGTTTTTGCCTCCCCGGAACATCCGCGAGGTCCATTCGAATGCGTTCGAGGGAGCAATGCGGCTTTTCATTCGCGAGGATTTCCTCTTTGTAATCGAGGATGCCGGGCAGGTCCACTTCAATCCATTTCAGCGATGAGGGCAAATCCATGCGATAGGGGCGGGCATCCAGGCCCGCGGCGAGATTGATGACCATGTCCACGCCCATCTGCACCTGCGATTGCACGAATTGGTCGTAGAGATAAGTGCGAGCGACGAACGGCCATTCAGTGCTGCCCGTGTAGGGCATGGACTTGGCGATTTCTTCGCCGCGGTCGCCGGCAAGGCGGCGCGCGTAAGGATCGCGGAAGACGGCGTCCCGACGTTCGGTCTCGCGCGCGCGATAGGCGGCGACCCAGCGCGCGGTGTCCGAAATATTGCGAATCAGCGGCTCTTTGGCGTCCATAGATCTCCGCTAATATAACTGCTTCCGGGCGACAGGGTTACGTGAATATTCAAGATGTGCGAACCACTTTTTTCAATTCCATCCCTGCTCCAAGAAAAATGTATACTGCGCCCTCGTGAGGTGAAACATGCTCCGTCGGAAACTAGCGTTATTCACATCGTTGCTCGCGGTCACATTCGCTTCAATTTTTATTGCGCAACAGGCCGGCTCCGCCGCCGGGAATCCGCCTCCGCCGCAACAATCCGCCGCGCCTTACTTCCCGGATCGCCTCAATTGGCTGCACAAAAAACCGGAAGACGTGGGAATGGACTCCGCGAAACTTGACGAGGCAGTGAAGCTGGCCATCGCCAAAGAGAATCCGGCCACCAAGGACATGAAGCTATTCGTTGCGCTCACATTTGGCGGCCGTGAGCCCTTCGATTCACCGATTGGCCCGATGAAAGACCGCGGCGCCGCGAATGGAATCATCACACGGCACGGCTACATTGTGGCCGAGTGGGGCGAGCCCAGCCGCGTGGACATGACTTTTAGCGTTACGAAAACTTTTCTCACCACCGTGATCGGACTGGCGTGGCAACGCGGACTGATTCGCGATGTGAACGATTACGCGCGCGATTACATGCCGCCCGAAGTCGACCTGTTCGAGGCGCCCCACAATCAGAAGATCAAGTGGGATGACCTGTTGCGGCAGACAAGCGATTGGCAGGGAACGCTCTGGGGAAAGCCGGATTGGGCGGACCGGCCCGAGGGCGCGACGCCTAACGACTGGCCAAACCGAAAACTTTGGGATCCGGGAACCCATTACAAATACAACGATGTGCGCGTAAACGTGATGGCGCTTGCGGCGCTAAACGTGTGGCGCCGTCCGCTCCAGAAAGTGTTGCTCGAAGAGGTGATGGAGCCGATCGGCGCTTCGTCCACCTGGCGGTGGTATGGCTACGACAATTCGTGGGTGGAAATTGACGGCCAGAAGATGCAATCGGTCACCGGAGGCGGGCACTGGGGCGGTGGGATGTTCATCAACGCCTACGATATGGCGCGATTCGGATATTTGTTTCTCCGCAACGGGAAATGGAACGGGCGGGAAATCGTGTCCGACAAATGGATTGCGATGGCGCGAACGCCGGGCCCGGCGAATAAAAACTACGGTTTCGCGAACTGGTTCTTGAACACGGAAAGGAAACCGCTGCCGGCCGCACCGGCCACAGCCGTCTACTTTGAAGGCAACGGGAACAATGTGATTTACATTGACCAGGAAAATGACATCGTCGCCGTCGTGCGTTGGATCAGCGGGGGGCCGGCGCTGAACGATTTCATTGCCGCGATGTTGGGATCCATAAACGCTCCTGCAAAATAGTGCGCGGCGCATTCCATCGGCGCGGGGCTGTGCCATTCCAATTACGCTAATTGCAATTGCTCGGCTTTTGGCTGAGTGCTCAATTATGAATGTTTTGTGAATTCTAATGGAATCGTATTGACAGGAGCTATTGCCGTCTGGATAATGCCCGCCAAAGCAGGACGAACGTGAAGAAATAGCGCGGGAGGTTCCAGAGTGGACACCAGCCGGCGAGAGTTCTTCAAGGTTGCGGCCCTTGCTCCTTTGGCCGCAACGATTCACGGGTTTAATTTAGTCCCCGCCTACGCTCAACTTCGCGAATTAAAAATTGCCCGCGCCACCGAGACAAGGTCCACGTGTCCTTACTGCGCGGTGAGCTGCGGCGTGATCATCTACACGCTGGGAGACAAGGCGAAGAACGTGACGCCGCAGGTGATCCACGTCGAAGGCGATCCGGACCATCCCATAAATCGAGGGACGCTATGCCCGAAGGGCGCGTCACTCGAACAAGACATTCTGAATGAACGCCGCCTGATGAAGCCGCAAGTGCGGCGGCCGGGTGGGACCGATTGGGAAGACATCCCCTGGAGCCAGGCTATCGACGAGATCGCGGGTCAGGTGAAGAAGACTCGCGACGATACGTTTGTTGAGAAAGATGCAAACGGAAAAACCGTGAACCGCTGCGAAGGCATCGCTTTCACAGGCGGGTGCACCGACACAAACGAATTCAACTATCTGGCCGTGAAGACCATGCGCAGCCTGGGGGTCTGCTACCTGGAAAACCAGGCCCGTGTTTGACATGGCCCCACGGTCTCAAGTTTGGGACCAACCTTCGGACGCGGGGCGATGACGAATGGCTGGATCGACATCAGAAACACGGACATGATGTTGATCATGGGCGGCAATCCCGCCGAGAACCATCCTTGCGGCTTCAAGTGGGCCATCGAAGCAAAACGCAACCGCAATGCCAAGATGATCGTGGTGGATCCCCGCTTCACGCGTACGGCATCCACCGCCGATCTCTTCTGCCAGATTCGCGCCGGAGCGGACATCGCATTCCTCGGCGGCTTGATCCGATACGCCATCGAAAACAACCGCTACCCCAAAGAATACCTGGTTAACTATACGAATGCCGCGTTGATCGTGAAGGAGGGTTTCAAGCTTCCGGTTGACGGTCTCTTTTCCGGGTTCGATCCCGATAAAAAAGTTTACGACAAGACCACTTGGAACTATGAAGAGGGCGGCGCGATGACGGGGAAAGCTGCCACGGCCGCAGCTCCCGCGGCCGCGAAGCCTGCGCCGCAACACGCCGCGACCCCAACCAAACCGGGCGCGCCAGCCGCGCCTCCGCCACCCGTCCTGCTGCCCGCGAATACCGCGTATGACCTGACACTTGAGCATCCGAGGTGCGTGTTCCAGCTAATGAAACAGCAATACTCCCGATATACACCGGATGTGGTTTCTGGAATCACAGGGATTCCCGCAGACCAGTTGGTGAAAGCGTTCGATCTCTTCACTTCCATCCGCAAAGACGGTGACACGAAAAAAGTTGCGACGATCATTTATGCAGTGGGCTGGACCCAACATACGTATGGAACGCAGATCATTCGCACCGCCGCGATGATTCAACTGCTCCTCGGAAACGTGGGACGCGCGGGCGGGGGCGTGAATGCGTTGCGCGGCCACTCCAACATTCAGGGAGCAACGGACATGGCCGGCATTTTTGACATCCTGCCCGGCTATCTAAAAATGCCCAACCCGAATGACACGGATCTAGCGGCCTACTTAAAGCGCGTCACACCCACCCAATCGAAGCCCGGGGTGTGGGAGTCATTCAACTATTGGTCGAACTACCCAAAGTTTACGGTATCACTCCTCAAATCGTTTTACGGCGACGCGGCGACCAAACAAAATGATTTCGCGTACGACTACTTGCCAAAGATCGACCGCAACTATTCTTGGACCCAGATCTGGGATCAGATGTACCGCGGCGGCGTAAAGGGGCTGTTTGCGTTTGGAATGAACGGCGTGATGATCGGCCCCGACACGCGAAAGAATATTGACGCGCTAAAAAAAGCAGACTGGCTCGTGGTCGGTGAGATTTACCCGGATGAGACAAGTGAATTCTGGCGCGCGCCGGGCATATCGATCGACGAGATGAAGCAGATCAAGACGACAGTGTACCGGCTGCCGTGCGCAGGTTTTGCCGAAAAAGACGGCACCATGACGAATTCCGCACGTTGGCTGCAGTGGAAAAACGCCGCATTACCTCCGCCGGGGGACGCCCGTCTGGACCAGGACATCCTCGCGCAAATTTACTTGAAGGTCCGCGCCCTGTATCAGAAGGATGGAGGAAAATTTCCGGATCCCATTTTGCACGCGACGTGGGCTTACAGCGATGCGCAGCACCCGCCCCTTGCCGAGATTGCGAAGGAAATCAACGGCAAGGCGCTCGCGGACCTTCTGGATCCGGTTACCAAACAGGAGATCAAGACCGGTCAACAAGTGCCAGGCTTCGCGTGGTTGAAAGACGATGGGACAACCTCGTGCGGGAACTGGCTCTACTCCGGCAGCTGGACCGAAGCCGGGCCCCAACTTGCCCGCCGCGGGACGGAAGATCCTTCCGGGCTCGGGATTTATCAGAACTGGGCGTGGTCATGGCCTGCGAATCGCCGGGTCCTTTACAACCGTGCCTCCTGTGACCTTGAAGGCAAACCTTGGGATCCCTCACGCAGGCAAGTTTGGTGGAACGAAAGCTCCCAGAAATGGGTGGGAAATGATGTTCCCGATTTCAAGCCTGACTCCCACCCGAAGGATCACATGGGGCCGTTCATCATGAACCCTGAGGGTGTGGGCCGGTTGTTTGTGCCCATCGGCGGAATGGCTGACGGACCTTTCCCAGAGCACTACGAACCAATTGAGAGCCCGATCAAGAATCCTCTGCATGCCGAGCACTCCACAAATCCGGTGGTCAAGAAGCTCACAACCGCTGCCGACAAATACGGCACGATCGAGCAGGGATACACGGTCGTCTGCACAACGTATCGCCTGACCGAGCAATATCACTATTGGACGAAGAACAATCCGATGAACGTGCAGTTGATCCCCGAACCGTTCATAGAGATTCCGGTTGAGCTTGCCGATGAAATGGGCATTCGCGGATCGGAAAAGATCAAAGTGACGAGTATCCGCGGCACTTACATTGCGAAGGCATTTGTAACTCGCCGGATCAAGCCCATGACGATCGAGGGCAAGAAGGTCTATCAGGTTGGCATCCCGATCCACCAGGGCTTCCGCGGCATTGTCGAAGACGAAGGCAAAGACGCCCGAACGCCGGCCAATTTGCTGACGCCAACCGTGGTTGATCCGAACGCGTTCACTCCGGAATCGAAGGGCTTCCTCGTCAAGGTTGAGAAAGCTTAGAGGGACACGATGAGCCAGGCGAGTCTCGAAATTCGAAGGGTTTCCGGGCGAAACGGCGGGCCCGCGCCCGGGGCCGAAATCGCGCGAGAATTTGAAGTCTGCAAGCTGATTGACACGACGACCTGCATCGGCTGCAAGGCGTGCGAGGTCGCGTGTCTCGAATGGAATGGCTTGTCATTCCATGAAACAACTTTTGACAATTCCTACCAGACCATGCCGGAGACGGCGTGGAATTATTGGAATCTGATCAAGTTTAACGAACACGAACGCGACGACGGCGGCGGATTACAGCTTTTGATGCGCAAGGACCAGTGCATGCACTGTGAGGAGCCGGGCTGCCTTGTCGCCTGCCCAGCCGACGGCGCGATAGTGCAATACATGAACGGCATCGTAGATTTTAATCAGGACCACTGTATCGGTTGCGGTTACTGCATGAGCGGCTGCCCGTTCAATATCCCCAAGTTCAGCCCAAAGGCGCGAAAAGTTTTCAAGTGCACGCTGTGCGTGGACCGCGTGACGCAAGGCCTCGAGCCTGCGTGCATCAAATCATGCCCCACCGGGTGCCTGCATTTCGGGACGAAGCCGGAGATGTCGGAACTGGCGGAGAAACGCGCAAAGCAGCTCCGCGAACAATCCGGATTCGCAAACGCCGGCGTGTACGATCCATCGGGCGTCAGTGGAACGCATGTGATCTATGTGCTGCACGACGCGACCAACCCCGAGGCTTATGGCGGGCTGCCGAAAAATCCGAGCATTCCCTGGACAGTGCAGGCGTGGAAGACGCCGTTGAAATGGCTGGGCAATTTGGCGATCGTCGGTGGGCTGCTTGGAGTATTCGCGCACTATTTGCGATTCGGTCCCAAAGTGGCGCCTGAAGATGATGAAGCTCCGAAGCACGAGGCAAAACAATGAGCGCACCAGCTTCCCAGATTCTTCCGAACGGACGCGTCCTGCGCTATTCGTACCACGAGCGCATGATCCATTGGATGGCCGCGCTCTCTTACATTTACCTGATGCTGACGGGTCTCGCCTTCTGGTCCCCCTGGCTTTTCTGGATTGCAATCGCGCTCGGCGGCGGGACGGTGTCGCGCCAATTGCATCCTTGGGCAGGGCTGATCTTCGTTGCCTCGACACTTCTGATGTATCGGATGTGGGGCGCGCAGATGAAGAAGACCGAGTCGGACAAGGCGTTCTGGGATGCCGTGCCCCACTATGTCAGGAATGAGGATGACATGGTTCCTTCCGCGGGCCGGTTTAACGCCGGGCAGAAACTTCTGTTCTGGGGATTCTTCTGGTGCGGCGTGGCGCTGCTCGTTTCGGGCCTGATACTTTGGTTCACGAACATGGTGCCGTGGAATCTCCGCTACCTCCGGTACTTTGCTGTAATCGTGCATCCGGTTGCGGCGTTGCTGACGATCGGGCTCTTCATCATTCACGTTTACATGGGTACGGCGATGGAGGTGGGCTCATTCGGCTCGGTGATTCACGGCGATGTCTCGGCTGGATGGGCGAAGCGCTACCACCGCGTGTGGTATGAACAGTTGCTGCGAAGCTCCGCGGCGAAGAAATGAATCCTGGGAAGTGGGACGCGCGCATCCGGCGCGCGAACCAGTTGGCCGCGGAATACTCCTTCGCGGCTGAAGCCTTGAAGTTCTACGAACAGCTCACCCGCTATCAGAAATCACTTTACGCCGAAATTGAACCTGCTTGTGGCGCTGTGAAAGTAAGGCGCATGGGCGGCACTTTACGCGGTGAATTTGACGCGTTCTTTCTCCTGCCGCGGTTTGGCGCGTTCATGTCCTTGATCGCGCAAATTGCCCCCGCGCCGCTTGCGAAAGCAACCGGCGAATTGCGGGAACATGGAAGCGGGCGCTGGCAAGAGTTACTGAAGCAATTCTGGGAATCAGACCCAGGCATGCGCAAAAACATACAGCCGGACGATGAGCTTATTTCGCGCCTTTTTTTGCAGCCCTACGCGGAATATCTCGCGGACCATTCCGACTGGACTCTGCCGCACGGAACGCCGAACACTTGCCCCCTTTGCGGCGGCAAACCCCTTGCCGGGGTGCTGCGTCCGGAGGGCGATGGCGCGAAAAGATTCCTGGCGTGCTTTCTTTGCGCGATGGAGTGGGAGTACAGGCGCCTCGTGTGTCCCGCGTGCGGCGAGGAAGACGTCCACAAGCTAGCCGTTTACACCGCGAAAGAATTCGCCCACGTGCGCGTGGAAGCCTGCGACACTTGCCACGTCTATATCAAGTCGGCGGATCTGACAAAGGATGGCCACGCTGTTCCCGTGGTAGACGAATTAGCGACGATCCCGCTAAACCTATGGGCAGTGGAGCACGGCTACCGGAAATTGCAGACCAATCTGCTGGGAATCTAGACACGCCGCAGCGCGAAAGACGAAGCGTGGCGGAAGCGTGTGGGAGTCGAACCCACCACTCGCCCCGCGAAGGAACGAGTCGCCGGCTTTGAAGGCCGGGAGGATCACCGGACCCTTTTCGCCTCCGGCATGGATTATAGGTTGCGGCTGGAATTCATACAAATTGGGGCGTTGGAATAATTATCGTTTGCGGGATTCAGGTTTTCCTGAATTTGCCATCCCGGGCAGATCAAAATTGCTGCAGACCTCAAAGTAGGCGCGCGTCCCGGCGGCCCCGATCTTTCCGTCGGGCAAAAGTTGGCGGACGAATCCCTTACGGATGAGCAACGGTTCCAGGGTCTCGCCCACAGGGACTAATCCGGAATAAAAAGTGACGCGTTCGCGGCCCCAGGGCATTTTGCACTCCGCTTCCAGCGGGCCGAGGGAGATTTCCTCCGAGAGCTTCTGGAATCCTTCCTCATTCAGCTCAATTCCATTCAAATTGTAGCGAAGCAAGAATTCGTCGAGTTCCTCTTCCGTCGCACCTTCCATTGTCGTCTGGAAAACAAAGAGACGGAACGGCGATCCGTGGTCGCCAAGCAGGCGGCGCGCCGCTTTCGAACAACTCGAAAGCCGGTCGGAAAGGTTCAACGCACGAGATCATGATTTTCGAATCGTTGTCCATCCAATACGTGGGAGGCGAGCCCTGAAACGCGATGCCGACTCCCAATTCGAGCCGGGGTAAATCGCCTGATTCACTTTTTTCGTTATACGCGGCGGCGATTCCGACAATGTGCCGCGCGAGCAGGCAGGATTTACCGACGGCGCGCTGCCGCGAGCGATTGGCCTCCGTCTCGTAGATCGCCATGACGATTGCGTCGCCCTCAATAAAGACTTTTGACGCGCCGTAGCGTTCGAGGACGCGCTGTACGGGTTCGTAGAGATTCAGGCTCAGGTGAGAAGCAGGGTTCAAGCCGCGTGAAAGCAATTCCCGCGTCATTTTGGTCGAGCCGCGAACGTCGGCTTTGATAACGGCGTGCGAAACCACGTGGTCTTCCGCGGGCCGGGATTCTTCAGGGAGCAGAAATTCATAAAGCGTGCGATTCAAGCGCGAAAGATCGCGCGTCCGATCATCGTGGATGAGATTGATGCGCTCCATGGCCGAAGTCAGCCGCTGATAATCGCGGAGGTCGCGCCGCAGCCGCATGAAGTCCTCGGCGAAACGAAGGATGAGGGCGCGCTGCTCCTCTCGCGAAAGTCGATGAAGGCGGCGCGAGGCATCCTCCAGCCGCTTCAGCGAAAACTGCTTCGCCGGAAATTGTTTCAGGACGTCTTCCGCGCGTTTTAGATCTTCGCGGGACACCAACGCCTTGCGCAATTGCTGCAAATGCAATGGAGGGCAGTAATCGTGATGGAGATTGCGCAATTCGTAGCTCGCCAAAATGGAATGAAGGATTCCCTGGCGATCGAGGCGCGCAAGAAGCTCATCAAGGAGTTGGCCGCGGAATTCACCGCCGGCGCCGCCGGTTGAACTATCAAATAGACGCCGCGCGTTGGCGGGATCGTCCAGATAATCGCCGAGCCTGGACTGGTGCTGATCCTCAAGAAAATCTTTTTTCTGCCGGGCGGACTCGATTTGCGGCGCCAGTAAGTCGAGCTTTTCCTGAAGGAACGCGCGGCGCCGATCCACGTCCGTGACGGAGGCGCGGAGGTCCGCCGGGTCTTCCCGCCGAAGCACGCGGCCGAGCAAATCTTCGCTGCGATCCAGGCGACGGAAGAGATCCTCGCGCTCGCTGTCCAGACGTTCAAGTTCTGTCCGCATCCGCTGCGCCGATTCCACAAGTCCTGAATGTGATTGCGCGACGCCGTTGGAATGGGCCGCGGGCTCATTCGGAAGTACATGCTCGCGCAGGAGGTCGAGCATCAAGCGGTCAACGATTTCAAATCTGTCGGAGTCCTTTTGATAGTTGCCGAGCAAGACGTAATGTTCCAGGAAGAGCCGGTCGTCGCGTCCGCCTTCCACAAAGATGAGCCGGTTGTTCAGAATCTGATAAGCGCCACCGGCTTCATCGCCGAAAAGGGCTTTCCGCGAGCGCGCCAGCGAAGTCTCCTCGATATCGCTCCAGATTTGATAGAGGTGCTTGCCCACCTGGCGATACACATCGCGCCGCCCGGCTTGAATCTCCGCGAGGCGGGATTTCAAGACGTGTGCCTGCTCGCTGCGCTCAAAATAAGACCCGCGTGCGCGAATGCCTTCCTTGGCTTCGAGGAGCAAGTCGGAAAAACGGGTTACGGTCTCTTCCGCGAAAAAGCGCAGGAGCGAAATTCGAAGCAGGACGTCGCGCTCGATGTCTTTTTCATATTTGGCGCGGGTGAGCGAAGCCTGCAGCAACTCGGTGAGCATCCTGCGGAATGACGCCGCTTCCGGCGCGCGCATGGGCTTCCGCTCAAATCCGGGGAAATGCGAAAGGTTTACCGTCTGGCGGATCAGATCGAAGAGCAGGACGCGCGTGGCCTCATAAAACAAGGGACTGAGATAAACGTCATGATGGATGTTGTCCACCCCCACAACAAGCGCCGTCATGGGCAATTCGGGCGAGTAGCGGGTCAGCTCGATTGGCACCGAGCGCGGAGGAACGACGGTAGTGGTCTGGTCCGCCATGGGAAAGAAGAGGGCCTTTATTCACTCTAACAACTAGGTGGGACTGCAACAAGACGAGGGAGCCAACCTGTCAATAGCGGCTTGTAAATCGGGGCAATTACTTTGCGTTTCGAGCCGCGATTTCTGTTCCAGGCTTACCGGTGGCAGAAGGAGCATCCAGCCCGGAAACGCGCATGCTCCGCCCGTCGCCGCCGAGGTGCTCAAGTTCAATTCGCACGATGGGCCAATCGCTGCGCATGGTAAGGCGTTCCGACCATTCGACGATGAGGATGCACGGTTCCGAAAGAATGTCTTCCAGGCCGAGCGATTCCAGTCCTTGCGCGCCTTCAATGCGATAGAGGTCCGCGTGATATACCTTTATCTGCCGGCCTCCCGGCCGCTGGAACATGTGAATAAGCGTAAACGTCGGGCTGGTGACTTCATCCTCTTGAGCTGCGCCTAGCCCCGCAACGATTCCCTTGGTGAGAGTCGTTTTACCCGCGCCGAGGTCTCCTTTGAGGAGCACGAGGGTCGGGACAGAAAGCCGCGCCGCTAAGCGCCTGCCAAAATCAGTTGTTTCCTCCGCGGAATTCGTCCGAATTTCTTCAACCGGCATTTTCCAACTCCGCATGAAGTTGCGCGAACGCGGCGGGAATCGCATCAATCAGATCTGACGCAATGAGGGGGGCTTCTCCCACGCGCGCGGCCGCGATGTCGCCCGCAAGTCCATGCAAGAAAACGCCCAGGCCAAGCACGCGCGGCCAATCCTTCACGCCAAATTGCGCCGTAAGGCCGGCAAGAATTCCGGTAAGTACGTCGCCGGTGCCCGCGGTTGCCATTCCAGGATTCCCGGTTGAATTGATGAAAACCGGTCCGTCCGGAGACGCGACGATGGTGTGAAATCCCTTCAGGACTACGTGCGCTTTGAATTTCTGAGCGGCGCGACGCGCCGCAGCCATACGATCCGCTTGAACTTCGGCGACCGTGCAACCAAGCAGTCGCGCCATCTCACCCGGATGCGGCGTCAGCGCGAGCGCCGGAGAGCGGCGCTCAACCGGCGGCGATTGAGCCGCGGCCAGCGCGTTCAAACCATCCGCGTCAAGCACGATTGGGAGCGGGCAATCCGACAACACTCGCAAAACGAATTGCTGCGTCTCCACCTGCATCGAAATTCCGGGACCAAGAGCGAGCACACTCTTCCCGCGGACGATGTCTGCAAAACGGTTGTACTCGAAATTCCGGAGACTGATTGTGCCTGCGTCCGTCTGCGCGAGAGGCGTAGTCATTAATTCCGGTCTGTAGGACGCGACTGTTGGCAGCGAATCATCAGGCGTCGCAACCGTCACGAGCCCTGCTCCCGAACGAAGCGCGCCCCATCCAGCCAACGCCGCGGCGCCGGCTTTCCCGCGCGACCCAGCGACAACGAGCGCGTGCCCGTAATTACCTTTATTGGAATCGGCGCGTCGCCGCAACGGGATGTCGCGGAACTCTCCCGGCTCAAGCCAGCGCAATTCCGGCGAGCCTTCCGCCACTTGTTCAACGACCGGGCGCGGAGTCCCAATCGAGTGCACTATGAGTCTCCCAACTGATTCGCAATCTGGTGAAAGCAACTGGCCGATTTTTGGCGATGTAAACGTGACGGTCCAATCGGCGCGGATCACAGGTCCGCCTGCTCCGGGACCGTCGGACGGCAATCCGGAAGGAATATCCACGGCCAAAACGCGTGGCCGCCTTCCCTGCCCCTTTGTCATTTCGTTGATGTCGCGGATAGCGGCTGCAATCACTCCCTCCACCGGCCCTTTCAATCCTGTGCCGAGGAGGGCGTCAATTAAGATCGTCTGCTTCACCAGACCGCCCTTCAGGTTATTCCATTCCTCCAAATTAGATACGCTCAGAGCGACGCCGCCATCGCGCTTCCACCGCTCAAAATTCATCGCGGCATCGCCCTTCAGTGATTCAGGCGCCCCAAAAAGTAATACCCGCGGGCTGGCGCCCAGCTCCTTCAGAAGCCGCGCCACCACAAATCCATCACCGCCGTTATTTCCCTTCCCGCAAATGATCGTGATTCGTTGCTTGGTAAGATCGGGGAATTCTCTTTGCAAAAATTCCACTACACCGCTGCCCGCATTGGCCATCAATTGCAGGCTCGGAATCGAGTTGCGCTCGGTGGTGAGCCGGTCGGCCTCGCGCATTTGAGCGGCTGTGAGTATTCTCATGGTTCGAAAATGCCTTCGCGAAACGATTTACCAGGCGGATTCAGTATAGCGAATGGCAGCCATGCGCCATAGGGAGCCGGGCCACGTTGGCAGCTCCGCCAGGAAATGGACGCATTACGGCTAATAGATCAGTGCATCCGCGCGACGATCACCGTCATGTCGTCGGCCTGTTCCGCGCTCCCGGCCCACTCCTCGGGAGCATCAAGTAGCGCGGAGACCATCGCGCTCGCGCTTGCGTTGCGGTTGCGCAGGGCAACATCCTTCAGACGCGCTGTGCCGAATTCTTCTCCGTAAACATTTTCCGGCTCGACGAGACCGTCACTGAACGCCACGAAAACCGTTTCCGGTTCCAGTTCGGCAACGCCTTCTTCATAGACAGCGTCCTCGAACACGCCGATGACTGTGCCGCCATCCTCCAGGCGCGTAACTGTGTTCCCGTGAATGCACAGAGGCGGCAGGTGCCCGGCGTTTGTGTAGCGCATCAGGCGGGTTGCCGAATCATAGACCGCGAAGAAAAATGTGGCGAACCGGTCTTCCGTCGTATTCAGGAACAGATGGCGGTTGATCCCGCTGACGATCACCGACGTCGCCGCTTCCGCCCTTCCTCCAATCAGGATCTGGCTGCGCAGCGCGGCCTGCACGCTCGCCATCAGGAGCGCCGCCGAAATTCCCTTCCCGCTGATATCAGCGAGCGCCATCGCGATCTTCGTAGGCCCCAACTGGAGAAAATCGTAATAGTCGCCGCTGACCCCCCGCGCGGGCTTGCAGAATGCGCCCAATTCGACGCCGGGGATCACAGGCAGTCTGCGCGGGAAAAGTTGCGATTGCACTTCATGCGCGATGGACACTTCATTTTCCAGGCGCTGGCGCTTGCGCTGCTCCTCCACAAGGGTATTGATCGAAGCGGACATCGCGTTGAATGATTCGCCGAGCGAGCCCAGTTGGTCGGCCCGCTCGATGCGGATGCGATGGCTGAAATCGCCCGCGCGGACGTATTGGGTGGCCTCGTAAAGATCCGCGACGGATCCCGTGATCGTGCGCGTCAGCACAATTCCGGTGACGAGCGCGCCGGCCTCAAGGATTACAAAGATGAGCAGAACCAAGAGAAAGAGCTCTATGTATGGCCCGCTCAATTCACCGAGGGACGTGAAGATCCGTTGCGTCAGCGGGACAACCCGCGCGGAATAATTCACCAACAATGGACTCGGTACAAGCCGGTGGGCCGCGGAGTCCTCGAGAAGCGAGCCCAGCGTGGATACACCATCCACTTCGAAGTCATACCACGCTACAGCAGGGGCGAGCTTCCGGTCGTGCGTCTCAACCTTGTCGGAAACAAAGTATTTTCCCGTGCCAATGGGAAGCAATGACCCCGGGGGATCGGACGGCTGCGCGGGCCGAGTGACGAATACTTGCGTCGGTCCCAGGAATGGCGCAACGCCCTCCAGCATCGTGCCTGTCACCGGCGCGCGGGCACGAACGATAGCGCGGCCCCGAACCACTTCGCCGACCACCCAAAGTCCGTCATTAAATTGCACGAGGCCTTCAAACCGCCCTGCGCGCTGCGTACCCGCTTCCTGAATGAAGCGGCCATCGGAGTGAAGATTAAATTCCAGCCCGGGGAGGTCCGCTTCAAGTGAAACCATGTGCGCTTCCAGGGCCTGCGGCAACTGGCTTGCGTTGGTCGGCAGGTGTGTAGCGTCTGGAGGAAACATCGCGGCGGCGGACGCGACGGTGTCAGCGGCATCGGCAACTTCATCCACGCGCCGGTGCATATCCTCATTGAAAAGGTACGCGCCAAGTTGCGAATAGAGGATTCGCGCCGAAAGCGCGCCCAGGACAAGAAGCATCACCACCGGCACGACAGCGATAAAAATATACGCAATGATGAGCCGGTTGCGCAGACTCCACAGCAGCCGCGTTCGCACCCAGCCGCCAACCCGAAAAATCAAGTACCCGAGCGAGAGAAAAAACAGGAAGGCGACGATTCGCCCAAGAGAAAGCGGAGGCTCGGTCCCCACAAGGCGCGCGGCCCACACCGCGGCGTAAAGCAGCGCAATGCCCAGCGCGACCCGGTCCACCAGCGTGAGCCGCCGCAGGGAATTGCCGAAAGAAGCTTTATTGGCGTCAAACGACACAGTTAGAGATTATCGCATTCGGCAGGCCCGCAGGAGGGTGCGAGCGCAGAATCTTCGACATTTCGGACGCGTGGGGCTGCGCTATTTGCCGGGGTTGCCGACGCGGCTGTGAAAACGCCCATACGTAAAGTAAATCGCGAGGCCAATCACGAGCCAGATTATGAGCCGGATCCAGGTTGCCAGGGGCAAAACCACCATCAGCAAAACTGAAATTATAATGCCAAGTATCGGGACGAGCGGCACCAATGGCGTCCGGAAAGGCCTCACTAATTCAGGCCGCTTAATGCGCAACACCCATATTCCTGCGCAGACAATTACGAATGCCAATAGGGTGCCGATGCTGACCAATTCGCCAAGCACGCCGATGGGAATCAATGCAGCGAACAGCGCAACGAAAATCCCGACAGTAATCGAGGAAATATAGGGCGTGCGAAAGCGGTGGTGTATCTTGCCGGCCCACTGCGGCAAAAGGCCGTCGTGCGACATCGAATAAAAAACGCGCGATTGCCCAAGAAGCATGACCAACATCACGCTCCCCAATCCAGCGATGGCTCCCAACTTCACAAGCAGGCTGCTCAGTCGAATGAAATGTGACCCGACGTTAAATCCGAGGCCCATTCCCGTTGCATCAATGCCGACTGCAACCGGATCCGGCACATTCAGGGCCTTGTAGCTCACTACGCCCGTCAGCAATCCGGAAACGGCAATATAAAGAACCGTACAGATAGCCAGCGACCCAAGAATGCCAATCGGCATGTCCTTCTGCGGATTCCTGGTTTCCTGAGCCGCCGTGGAAACCGCGTCGAATCCTATATAGGCGAAAAAGATCACAGCCGCGCCCCGCGCTACACCTGACCAGCCGTATTTTCCAAACTCTCCAAGATTTGGGGGAACGAACGGGTGCCAATTCGATGAGGCGACTGTCGGATGCTTCATCACAAACGCGGCGGCGACTCCGATGAAGACGAGCACGATCGAAACCTTGATCATCACCACAGCGTTGTTCAGGTTTGCGGATTCCTTGATGCCGATGACCAGGACGGTCGTGACGACGCAAATCGCTATGAAAGCAACCAAATTGAAAACTCCCGTGGCATGTGGAAGTGTGCCCGCATTTACGTTTGCCGCTTTCAACGTGTCCGTCAGGTTGCTCAGCACCTGCCACCGGCCAAGGTAGTAGACAAGTTCCGTGCCCGGACTCGCCGCGTACGAGGGGGGAATGTGAATCCCGAAATCTTGCAAGAGGCTGATGAAATATCCACTCCAGCCTGAAGCCACGGTTGCCGCGCCAAACGCATATTCCAAAATCAAGTCCCAGCCGATAATCCACGCGAAAAGTTCACCGAGCGTCGCGTAACCGTAGGTGTATGCCGACCCGGCTATCGGTATAAGCGACGCGAACTCCGCGTAGCAGAGTCCTGCGAATACGCATCCGATCCCTGCGAGGATGAACGAAAAAACGATCGCGGGTCCGGCGTATTGGGCCGCGGCGGCGCCGGTGAGCACGAAGATGCCCGCACCGATAATTGCTCCCACTCCGAGCGAAACCAGCGAGACCGGCCCGAGCACGCGCTTCAGCGCGCCTTCGCCGGTCTCCTGCGATTCGCGCATCAGAAGGTCAAGAGGCTTCTTTATGAAAATTGAACCCGCCATCCGATTCCTCCGTTTCAGAATGTCCGATAATGTTTTGCCTCTTAATACCAGAAACCAGCCAAAATCCCTACGATTCCTTTAAGCAGGCGGCGCCGAGGCGCGCGATTCCTTGAACGCCGACCGCAGCATCATCGCCGCCGTGTAGAGCACCACCACAATCACCAACCAGATGACGTACTTCAGCGGCAGCGATTTAACAAGGTACGCCGCGATCAGCACGCCCGGAACTCCTCCGATGGTCAGTCCCATGGCAGCCTTCCAATCGTATCGCCCACTGCTGATGAATCGCGCGCTGCCCGCCGGCATCAGGAATGCGCAGGATCCCATCATGATTGGAAACGCCGCCTTGGGATCCATCCCCAGCAGACTGACAAGAATCATGCACGGGGCGTACAGGCCGATCCCCAGCGTCATCAGCGCGCCAAGCGCGAAATTGCCGGCCAATCCAATTACAAGCCGCGTCCCATCAAGGCTGAAACTAACTCCGCCTTCCGGGAACAGGTTGAGCTGCTTCATCAGAAAAAGGCCCGCGGCACAGAGAAGCGCGAAACCCATTCCAATTTGAACAGTGCGCCGCGGCCAACGAGCCACGATTCCCGCGCCCAACCAGGCTCCAAGCACTGCGGCAGCAATCATTGCGACGAGCGTCCGTAAATCCACGGTTACGATGGCGATGAATATGAGCGCTTCGGCGGCCGTCGGAATCGCGTGGCCCACATTCAGAGTCCCGGGAATCGCCTCATCTTTCACGCCGCGCAGAAACTTGAATGATGAGGTTGTGGTGGCAAAAGACCCGATCCCCAGTGTGTCCAGGAAATTGGTCACAAATCCAATCGCTGAGCGAATCCAAAAATGAAAACCTTTGCTATCGGAAAAATCCGGGCGCGACTTTCGCGACGCGATAACCCAGTACAAAATGTAGCCTGCCGACACGACCCCAAGCGCTGCGAGAAGTGCTATCTTCATGATGTCCTTTGGGCCTCCTCAAGACGCGCCGCGTGAACTTCTGAAGCCACAGCAAGATATTCCCGCGCACGCGCGGCCGGATCCTCGGCGCAAATCAAATCGCGCGCTACCGCAAGGCAATCGGCGCCCGCCCGAAAAACATCCGCGGCGCGCTCAACCGTAATTCCTCCGATGGCAACCAGCGGCTTATGCGTAAGCGCGCGCGCTTGGCGAATGAATTCCACTCCTACATCGGCATCCGGCTTTTCTTTGGTTGCCGTAGGATAAATTGGCCCCACTGCAATATAGTCCGCCGAAGTCGCCTCCGCTGCACGCACTTGCTCGAGCGTATGCGTCGAAACACCAACCCAGAAGCGCCCCGGGCCGGTTGCACCGTTCGCCGGGCCATTTCCACCAATCGCCCGTGCTGCTTCGACGGGCAAATCCTCCTGCCCAACATGCACGCCGCCCGCTCCCGTAAGCCGCGCGATATCCACGCGATCATTCACAATGAATCGGGCAGCCGTTCCTTTAAGTTCATTCGCAATTTGAGAAGAGATCTCGAAGAGTGCGCGTGAGGAAGACTTCTTGTTTCGATATTGGACTAATTCCACTCCCGATTGCGCCAACATTTTCGCAATTACAGGAGCCGAATCGCTGATCAAACCCGCCTCTACGATCCCGTAAAGCCGCGGAAACGCGATTTTCATTTCCCGTGCGCCGCTGACGCCAGGCCGGACCCCTCAAGAAAATGCGTGTCAATCCGGCCAGCCTGAAAATCCGGATTCGCGAGGATCCTGCGATGGAGCGGAATCGTTGTCTTAACGCCCTCGATGATGAACATCTCCAGCGCGCGGCGCATTCGCGCAATCGCTTCGGCGCGGTCCCGGCCGCGCGTAATCAGCTTCGCGATCAGAGAGTCGTAGAAAGGAGATATGACGCTATCGGTGTATGCCGCTGTATCCACGCGCACGCCCGTGCCGGAAGGAACTTGGAATGTTGTGATGCGCCCCGGTGAGGGCACAAATGTTTCCGGATCTTCCGCATTGATGCGGCATTCAATCGAGTGGCCGCGAAATTCGATGCGCCCCACGGCTTCTTCGAGGCGCTCTCCCGCCGCCAGGCGAATTTGCGATTTAATCAGGTCCACGTTGGAGGTCATTTCCGTCACGGCGTGCTCCACCTGAATGCGCGTGTTCATCTCGATGAAGTAGAAGCTCCCGTCTTCATCGCGCAGGAATTCGACCGTGCCCGCGTTTGTGTAACCGATCTTTTGAAGCGCCGCGGTAACCTTGTTGCCGAGTTCGTTGCGCGTCGCTTCATCCACAATCGGCGACGGCGATTCCTCAATCAGTTTCTGATGGCGGCGCTGGATGCTGCACTCGCGCTCGCCGAGGTGAATCACTTTCCCATGCTTGTCGCCAAGGACTTGAAATTCAATATGCCGCGGCCGCTCGATAAATTTCTCGAGATAAACGTCGGGCGTGCCGAATGCTTGCTGCGCCTCGTTGCGCGCCGTTTCAAAAGCATTGGCAAGCTCCGGCTGTTTTCGCACCACGCGCATGCCGCGCCCGCCGCCGCCGGCGACGGCTTTGATAATCACCGGGTATCCGATTTTCTTCGCCGCTTTCACAGCCGCGGCCTCATTGTCCACCGCGCCATCGCTTCCCGGAACAATCGGCAACCCCGCGGACGCAATTTCGCGCCGCGCGCGATCCTTTTCGCCCATCAGCCGGATCAATTCCGGGCGCGGGCCGATGAGCGTGATCCGGGAAGCCTCACAAACCTCCGCAAAATTGGCATTCTCCGAAAGGAACCCGTAGCCGGGATGGATCGCGTCAACGTTGGTAACTTCCGCGGCGCTGATGACGTTGGGGATGTTCAAGTAACTCTCGCTGCTGCGTGGCGGGCCGATGCAGATCGCTTCGTCGGCAAAACGCACATGAAGCGAGTTCTTATCGGCTTCGGAATAGACCGCGACGTTTGGAATACCCAATTCCTTGCATGCGCAAATCACGCGCAGTGCAATTTCGCCGCGGTTGGCAATCAGGATTTTTCGGAACATGGTTGGCGGTACGTGTGTAGCCTGTGAATCATTCCACGGCTGAGGCTTCCCTGCCCCGGCACGCGAGCACGGCTATTTCTTGCCGTCCGTGCGAATCGCAAACAGCGGCTGGCCGTATTCCACCGGCTGCGCGTTTTCCACCAGCGCGCGCACCACCACGCCGCTCACATCCGATTCAATTTCGTTCATCAGCTTCATCGCTTCGACGATGCAAACCACCTGGCCCGACTTCACGTGGTCACCCGGCTTCACAAACGCCTTCGCCTCCGGGCTGGCGGCGGTGAAAAATGTTCCAACAATGGGTGACTTGATTATGTGCTCGTTCTCACGCGCGGCGGCTCCGGCCGGCACGGAAGCCGATTCGGAATCCGCGGCAGAGGCAGGCGCCGCTATGTCTGCGGCGCGGCCGGTCACTTTGCGCGAGGCTGCGGACGCGGTAGAGCCTCCGCCGGCGCGCTTAAGCGCAATACGAAAATTACCGCGCGCAAACTCAAATTCCTCGAGGCCGTGCTTGCTCATGAATGCGAGCAGGCGCTCGATTTCGGCCAGGTCAAGACCCGGCAGGCCTGGGCTGTTATTTGGAGTTTTCTTCTTCGGCGCCATGAATTCTTAGAGTTCCAGGAGTTCCTTGGGAGCAGTCGTCAGCGTTTCAGTCCGCCCCTTCAAAATTGCCACGTCATCTTCAATCCGGATCCCGCCCACGCCTTCCACGTAAACACCGGGCTCCACTGTAACCACCATCCCGGCTTCCAGCAGCCTTTTTTGACCGGCCGCCAGCCGGGGATCCTCATGGACCTCAATCCCCAAGCCATGTCCCGTGCTATGTACGAAGTACTTTCCCAAACCGTAGGAGTCCAAAACGCGACGGGCTGCCAGATCCGGCGCCCCAGCCTCGACCCCAGCGCCCAGCGCCCCAATTCCCGCTGCCTGGGCCTCCAGAACCGCTTTGTACCACGTTTTGACGCGTTTCGGAGCCTTTCCGAGGTAAACGGTGCGCGTCATGTCAGAACAATAGTGGCGCAGTATAGCACCGAGGTCTAGGACGACCAACTCATTTCTCCTCAAGCGCTTACTGGTCGGCCGGGCGTGCGGCAATGCCGCCCGTGGCCCCGATGCGACAATAGTTTCAAACGAAGGGCCTTCCGCTCCCAGCCTTCGCATCAGGAAATCCACCTCCGCGGCGAGCTCGAGTTCCCTGACACCCGGCTTGATCTTCTTGACGACCTGATCGAATACCCCCGAAATAAGACGGGCCGCCCGGCGCATTTCGCCGAGTTCAGAGTCGGATTTGATCGCTCGTAGTGCTTCCACCCAACCCTGCTCGGCCAACCACCCGACTCTCCGCCCCGCCGCGCGGAATAGTTCGCGCTGAGCCGAAACGGTTGTGTGACCGGGATCGTAGGCAACGCGGAGTGCAGCGCGACCCTTGCGCGCGGAGATATGCCGCCCTAATACGCAAGGCAGCGATCCCCGGCTGATCTCAGCCTTTACGCCGGAAGACTTCAGTTCAATTCCCGCTTGTACGGTATACCGGCCATCCGTAAAAAGTGTCGCGTGGCCCGGCTCCACTAAAAGCGCTCCCGCGGACCCGGTAAACCCTGTCAGATAATAAACATTGGGGAGATGTGTGACGATCGTAGCGTCAGCGCCAGACCGATGCAATCGCTCGCGCAGCCGCTGCAACCGCAGATGAGTTTCGCTCGGCACAAAAGGAAGGGAGGAGACTTCCGTCTCCTCCCTTTCGAGATTCTGCACTTCTTTTCGCGATTTGGCTACTCTTGCGAGATCCTTGGAGTCAGGAAGAAAAGAAGCGTTTGTGATTTCACGCTTACAGCGCGCTCCTTGAAGAGGTTGCCGATCAAAGGAATACTGCCAAGCACCGGCACTTCGTTGCCCGAATTGCTTTGCGAGTTGATGATGACGCCGCCCAGCATGATCGTCTCGCCGTCGCGGGCGACCACCTGATCATCCACGGATTGGGTATCCAATCCGGGTTGGCCGAGAACAGCGATGGAATTGTCGATGGATGTATTTTCCACGTGGATGGTCATGAAAATGGTCCCGTCCGCGGTGATCTGCGGAATCACGCGCAACATCAGCACAGCTGCGACATATTGCGTCGAAACCGTATTGTTGACCGTGGTCTGGATCGGGATCTGTTGTCCTTGCTGGACCATCCCTTCCACGTTGCTCTGCGTCACAACCTTTGGAGCCGAAAGAAGCTTGGCTACGCCCCTCGATTCGGCTGCCGTGATCGTGTAATCGAGCGATAGATTCGGCGAAATGGATGTGAAGGAAAGGCCGGAAGTCGGCGCGGTCGCCGGGAAATTTGTAAGAAGCGGCATGGATCCTGAACTTCCAACGACGATTGGCGGTTGATAAGGCGATCCGGTGTGGACGACCGGGCTCGTTCCTACTCCCGGAGTTCCACCGATAACGTTTCGTCCGTTGGAGGATTGCCCGCCGATCGCCAACTGCGAACCGATGTCCTGGGCGAAATTGCGCGACGCCAGGACGACGCGAGCTTCGATTTCCACCTGCTGAGATTTGCGGTCGAGCTGGTGGATCATGTCGTCGATCTTGGGTATCTGCGACGGAATGTCGCGGATAATGAGTGTGTTGGTACGGACGTCTCCAAAAATGTTTCCCCGGTGGGAAAGGAATGGCCGGAGCAACTCATCGAGGCCCTTGCCCTTTTGTTGGCCTCCGCCTCCACCACCGCCCCCGCCGGACGCTCCGCCTTGGCCTCCCTGCGTCGTGGCCTTGGCGTAGCTCAATTGCCGTGTGACTGTTTCGAGTGGCGTGGAATCCTGCTCCGCCTGCAAAAGCGCGGCGCGCTGCTCGTCTTCGGCCTTGATAGTGGCCTTCGTGGCGATGCGCAAGACGTTCCCGTTCAATTGCTTTTCGAGGTTGTTGTTTTGCAGGACGATGTCGAGAACTTGATCCCACGGCACATCATCCATCACCAGCGTCAAGTTGCCCTTCACCGATGGATCCAGCACGACGTTCAATCCGCTGACTTCATGAATCAGCCGGAAGAAATCCTGCAGGTCCACATCCTTGAAGTTCACATTAATGGGCTCGCCGGTGTAGCGAGGCCCCGCGGAAGATGGCCCCTGCGCCATGGGCGGTTGAATATTTGACGGTTGAACAGGCTGCGGCGCGGCCGAGGGCTGTTGGGCCACAGGCTGGATCGGGTCCGGGCTCTGGGACTGAGCGGCGGGGGGTGGCGCAGGCTGCACAAAACTCGCCAGTGCGAATGACGGCTCGGTCAGCCAATTCGGAAGTGCAATCTGCGGAGGTGCGATTGCCTGGACGCGCTGTGTGGATGGGCGTATCGGCGCCTGTATTCCGTGATTCGTTGTCAGCGACGTACGGCTTGCGGCCGCCGGCTGACTCTGCTTTGTCCCCGTCTGATCCCCAAACACGACGAGGATACCCTTGGCCGACGTAATCACCTGATACGGAGCCCAGTTATTCAATTCCACGACCACGCGTGCAACACCCGGCTGGAATTGCCCGATTCGTACGAGCTTAATCGGCGCCGCCGTGCCCGCAATCACGTTCGATGAGACGACTGTCGCATCCGCGAAATCCAACACGAGCCGGTCAGGATTCGTCAAACGCGTCGCGTGATAGTGAAACTCTCCTTCTCCTTCAATAGCAACTCTCGGAGACTGCCCTTCTTCCGTCACCGCGACACGCGAGATGCGCGCGGGAGACGAAGCCACCACAGATGCGGAGTGCCCCGCCAGCGGCTGGACCGCCGGCTGAGTGGAGGGCTTCATTGCTGGCTGCGCTGCGGGAGTTGTGTAATCGAAGGCAAGCTCAAGCTGCGCAGGATTGGAATGATCAAAATGGGGCTGGACCGGCCCATCAAGCAAAACTTCCAAACGCAAACCTGTGTCGGACCCTTGCGTGTAGGAGACAATCCGGTAGCTCGATACATGAGCGGCCGCCACCATTTGCGTGTGCGTGTCTTCCGCCGCAACCACTCCCGGCAGTGTTACGACGAGCAGGCGGTCATTCGGCCGCGCCGTCGTGTATGTGAAGGGCGCCGTCGCCTGCGCTACGATGCGCACACCTTCCGTCGTCACCCGCGCGGTTACATGCACCGCGGGGGATGTCGGGCCGGGTCCTGCAGCAACTCCGCCGGCGAGTAGTGCGACTCCCGCCACCAGGATGCTGGCAAGCCCGAGGGCCGGCCATTTGCTCTTCATGGCTGTTCTCCTAAGCTGGGGTTCAACTTTCTTGTCACTGAGCGTTCAAGCGGTTTGCCGAACGCATCTTTTCCGACTTCATGAAACGTGATTCCATCAATTTCAATTTTTTCCACTTTGCCGTCGAAAAGTTCATCGCCCGCGTGCAGGAAATAGACGCTCTTCTGCGGGTTGGCGACCACCGCGATCATTCCGCTGGGGCTGCTCAGAATCCCCTGGATCACCAGGGTGCTCACTTGCAGGCCCGCTTTCCCCGGCGGCAAATGGACCGGCTCGGCTCCACCGCTTTTATTTTTCGAAATCAGCGTCACAAAAGGATCGCGACGCACGGGAGGCGGCGTGGGTTTGCTCGCGACGGGAGCCGGGGCCTTGGCGGGAGGCTTCACCGGGGTTTTTGATTGAGCCTGCTTCGCCTGTGTTCCAGATGTCGTCGCAGGGGTCCCAGCGGGCGTCTTGGAAGTCGCCGGCTTTTTCGGCGCAACCTTTTGGTTCTGAGGCGAAGTGCTGCTCGCCGCTGGCTTCTTGGGCGGCTGCTGGGTCGCGCTTCCCTGCTGCTGTGTATTCGCCGCGGACTGTTTCATTCCCTGCGTCGTTGAAGTCACAGGAACCTTCGCGGTCGTTTTCGACTGCGCCGCTGTCCCTTGCTTGGCGTTCTGTGTCGAACTCTTTGGGTGCGTCTGCTGCGCCTGGTTGATCCCGTTCTGAGCCTGATTCTTCACCGTCGCGGGGTTCACTTGAGCATGCAGCGTCCCGCAGCTTGCCATCAGCAGTAATCCCATCGCCAGGTTGTTTGTTATGCGTCGCATCGTCTGGGCCATTTTTAATTTACTGTCGGGAGCCTTGAGCTGCCTTTCGCTTTCCCTGCCGAAGAAGGCGGAGGCGCTTGTTCTCCGGGTTTCGTGAAAAAGGTTATGAGCGTCATCTTTCCGTTGACGCTTGTTGCGGGCCGCATCGGAATCTTCGTCTTGTCTCCCGGCTTCAGTCCGCTCAGGCTGAGGTCTCCCACATTGATAATTCTCGATAGCCGGCTGAGCCGCGCGAAAAAGTCCACCATCGAGAAATAGGGCCCATCGACATCCAGTTCAAACGGCATCTCGTAGTGGTATTCCTTCGGAGCCACCGCCCCGGCCGTCATGCTCCGGATTTCCACTCCCGAAGCCTGCGCCGCTCCTTGCACCATGCGGATGAATTCATCCAGGCTCTTTTCTTCCGGGACGATCGCCTGCAAGGTCTCCAGCTGCTTCTGCATCGCTTCCGTTTCCGCCTTGAAATCGGAATACCGGCGCCGGTAAACCTCGAGCGAACTCACCTGCTCGGTCAGCGTCTGCCGCTCGGTATTCAGCGACGCGAGCTGCGTGCGCTCGCCTTGCACCGGCAAGAATGGCAGCCACTCGCCGAGTCCGATAATCACCGCTGCCAGCGTTGCGTACACCAGCGCCTGCAAGTACCACGGCATTTCACGGAAGGAGATCGCCATCGTCGTTAGCCCTTCCTCGCCGGAGTGGCTGGCGGTGGAGTCGCCGCGGGCTTCTCACCCGGAGGCGCAAAGTCTGCGTTCAATGTGAAATCGAAAAGCTGCACGTCGTTATTGTCGCTTTGCTTCGCATCCTTGATTTCCACCTGTGCGAAGTAGCCGGATCGCTTGAGTTGCGTAATGTATTCGGCAATTGCATCGATGGACCCCGCGGTTCCGACAATCGTGAGTGAATTGCCCTTGCGCGTGAGCGACGTAAGCCACAGCGTCTGAGTCCGGCTTACAGTGTTGGCTACCGCGTCGAGCAACTCCTGCCCGCCCGAGCGGTTGCGCTGCAGCTCTTCAATCACATTGATCCGCTCTTGCAGCAAATTCTTTTGCTTCTCGAACTCGTCTACCTGTTGCTTGAGCTGGTCGAGTTGCGCCTTTTCGCTGCTTCTTCTGGTCGATGTCCTTCTGCACATCCTTGATTTTGTTGCTCAATTGCCAGTAATCGATACCCAGGAACCCGATGCCGAGCGCCAGTGCCAGCACCAGGAACAGCAGCTGCAGCGTCGCTTCCAGCGGCACGGCCTGCCGCTGCGCTTTGGGACGTGCTCGGCCGAGTAGGTTGATGCGGATCATGGCGTGTCAAAACTCCTCAGCGCCAGCCCCACGGCGATGGCCAGACGTGGCGCAAGTCTCGCGCATCTGCTCTTCGTTGTGCTGGCCGGGATTGATGACGATCTTGCGGAACGGATAAAGCTCTTCCACGGGCAACGCAAACTCTTCGCGCAGCAGGTCCACCAGCCCGGGCACGCGCGCCGTGCCGCCCGCCACATAAATCCGCTGGATGTTTTCACCGCTCGGCCGTCGCCCGGAAGAAATCGAATGTCTTCTGGATTTCCAGGATCAGGATGTCGGAGACCGACCGCAGAATTGTCGCGCAGTGTTCATCGCTTACGCCCGCGATCGCTTCGCCCTTCTTCAGCCGTTCGGCGTCCTCGAAGCTCAGGTCCAGCTCTTTCTGCAGCGCGTCGGTGTATTGGTTTCCGCCCACCGAAACGTCGCGCGGGAAAACAGGGATCCCGCCCCGCACAATGTTGATGTTCATCACGCTCGCGCCGATGTTCAGCAGCGCCACGGTCTGTGACGGATCCGGGTCGTAGTTCACCTCGAAGCAGTTCTGCAGCGCGAAGCGCGTCGATATCCACCACCACCGGCGTCTTGCCCGCCTGCGCCAGCACGTTTGTGTGGTTCAGAATTTTGTCCTTCTTCACCGCCACCAGCAGCACGTCCATCTGCGAATCGAGCGAGTCCAGGAGCTGGTAGCTCGAGATTCACGTCGGCAATGTCGAACGGAATGTGCTGGCTGGCTTCGGATTGAATCCGGTCGTACAGCTCATCTTCGGTCATCAGCGGCGGAGTGACACGCGCTTGACGATTACCGAATGCCCCGAGACGGCCGTCGCCACGTTCTCGTCTTGATCTCCTTGTTGCTCGAAGATCGTTTGAGATCGCCGCGGCCACCAGCGGCGCGTCCATGATCGCGCCGTCCACAACGGTGTCCTGCGCCAGCGGCTCCAGGCCGAAGCTCACGAGCTCGTAGCCCTGACTTGCGAAGCCTTCAGCTCCACCGCCTTGATCGAGCTCGAACCGATGTCGAGTCCGACGAGTGGCTTTTGTTTGCACCCACCAAACATCCGGGCCCCTTTCGTAACTTCCGCGACGTTCGTTTCCGCCCGTTTCCGCTACCGGCGCTTCTTCGGCGATCTGGCTCATCTTCCGTTCCATCCATCGGTCCAGCACGGACTTACGCAACTTCCATCGATTCCCAAGCTTGAATGCCGGAACCAGGCCCGTCGCTGATGTAGCGGTACATCGTGTCGGGCAGATACTCCCAGATAGATGCGATGCCTGACGCAGATTCATGACTTCCCGTGACTTCGCGAAATTGGTGCGCGCGCTGCCATGTTTCGTTTCTAATTTCCGTCCGGCCGCCCAAACATGTTTTGGTCCTGACACAACCCGCTCTCGACATTAGGGCATCCACGCAAAACCGCGTCAAGCTGTACGAATGGGCAGTTGTCGTATCAATAGGGGGAGTTCTAGGGTAGTTTTAGGCATTCTGGGCAGGTCCCCGCCTAAAATGGGGCGAAACGCTCGCTTTTTAGCGAGTAACAATTTTAGAATCAGGGGGTTACTTTTTGCTTCGCGAATATCCTGGCAGTTCCAAACTGGCCCAAAGGCCATCCACTCGTCCCGAATTTGCCCTTTCTTTTTTGGCTTCCTTGGATATCCGCGTTGAGACAATCGCCCGGATTATTTTCTGCTGCGGTGATAATTCGGCAGGCCCAGCTTCGGCCACATCGCATCGACACGTCGCCCGCGTCGCCTGCATCCATCACGATTTCGTCCGGCCACGGCCGCGCGAAACCTTCCGCTCGCCCATTTTCGCGTCGCGTCGATACCCATCTTCGAGCCGAAATCCTGCACGCGCGCCGCATGGTCCAGCGTATCCACCGGCCCCAGCGACAAATTGCACGTCGCGCTCCGGGATCGATCGCGCACAGCGCCTTCCACACCACTTCCCGCGAAGTTCTGCACGTCCACGTCGTGATCCACCACCACGACCACCTTCGTGAACATCGCCTGCCCCAGCGACCAGATCGCGTTCATGATTTTGCGCGCGTGCCCCGGATACGATTTGCGAATCGCCACAATCATCAGGTTATGAAAGATTCCTTCGGCGGGCATCGCCACGTCCACAATCTCCGGATACTGCATCTTCATCACCGGCAGGAAAATCGCGCTCCACCGCGTGTCCCATGTAGAAGTCCTCCTGCGGCGGCGGCCCCACAATCGTGGTCAGGTAGATCGGATCGCGCCGGTGCGTCATGCAGGTCACGTGAAACACCGGGATACTCCCCTTCCAGCGAATAAAATCCGGTGTGATCGCCAAACGGCCCTTCCGTGCGCATCTCACTCAAATTCACGTAGCCCTTCCAGCACGATCTCCGCGTTCGCCGGAACTTCCAGGTCGCACGGTCTCGCACGGCACCATCTCCACCGGCTCGCGCCGCAAGAATCCCGCGAACATCATTTCGTCCAGGTCCGGCGGAATCGGCAGGATCCCCGCCAAGCACGTCGCCGGGTCCGCGCCAATCGCCACCGCCACATCGATGCGGCCCTTCGCGGATTCGCCGCACGCGCGCGCCGAAAATGTTCCGCGCCGTGCTTTTGCGTCTGCCAGTGCATCCCCGTGGTCCGCTCGTCGTACACCTGCATGCGGTAGACGCCCACGTTGCGCTTTCCCGTCTCCGGATTTTTCGTGATCACCAGCGGCCAGGTGATGAATCGGCCCGCATCCTGCGGCCAGCACTTGCAGAATCGGGAAATCCAGCGAGCGAGAAGCTTTCGCGTCCGAATCACTTCCTTGCACGGCCCCGTCTTCACCGTCTTCGGAAAAAACGAACCCAGCTCCGCCAGCTTCGGCAACATCTTGATTTTGTCGAACAGCCCTTGCGGCGACTGCATATCCAGAAATCCGCGAATGCGCTCCGCCACTTCCTCGAACGAATCGACTTCCAGCGCCAGATTCATGCGCCGCTCGCTGCCCAGCGCATTGATGAGCAGCGGAACGCGCGACCCCTTCGGCTTCTCGAAAAGCAGCGCCGGCCCGCCGGCGCTTCGTCACGCGGTCGGTAATCTCCGTGATCTCCAGCACGGGGTCCACTTCCGCGCGAGATGCGCTTCAGCTCGCCCTCTCTTCTCCAGCCGCTTCAACAAACTCCCGCAAATCCCGATACGCCAAGTGCCCTCCGCCGTGCGTGGCACAGCCACTCCTGGCTGTGCGCTTTCAAAATCTCAATCCGCATCCCATCCAGCTAATCTAGGAATCGTCAATCTAGCATGAATCTCGCCGGCAATCCCTCCATTGTCCCTATTTCTCGCCTATGCTATCGTTTCTTCAGAGCGGGCGTAGTTCAATGGCAGAATAGGAGCTTCCCAAGCTCTAGACGTGGGTTCGATTCCCATCGCCCGCTCCATTCGGAAATCACTTCAATCCGATTCAGGCGCTCCTGCCCTCAACGAAAGACGTCTTTCTGCGCCGTTGACCCACTCCCATAAATATGGGAGATTGACCATATGAAGACCACGCTGGAAATCCCCGATTCTATTTTTCGGCGCGCAAAATCGGCTGCGGCAGCCCGGGGCGTTCCGCTGCGCGAATTTGTCACGCAAGCGGTCAAGGATAAACTAACTCCAAAAACCTCCGCCGCCGAGAAGCCCTGGATGAAGCTTGTAGGAAAATTGAAACACTTGCACAAAGAAACAGCCCGCATCGACCGCTTCATCGAAGAGGACTTCGAAAAAATCGATCCCGAGATGTGGCGTTGATCTTAGACACCAACGCGTTGTCCGCACTCGCTAACGGCGAATCCTCCGCAATTGAAATTGTGGCCCGAGCCGAACGTCTCGCCGTTCCTGTAATCGTATTGGGCGAATATTGGATGGGGATCGCGCAGTCGCGCCACCGTGCGGCCTATGAGAATTGGCTCCGCGAATGGATCTCCGCCGTCGATGTGTTGGAGATTGACGACGAAACCACTCGCTCTTACGCAGCCATCGGCTTGAATTTGAAAAAGAAGGGCGAACCCATTCCCGCCAACGACCTCTGGATTGCCGCGCTGTGCCGACAGCATTCTCTTCCGCTGCTAAGCCGCGACAAGCATTTCGATCTCGTCACAGGACTCCGCCGCCTTCCTTGGTAATCGCGCGCGCGAAGCGCTTCGGGCAGGCCCGACTCCCCTCGCTCGCTTTATTCTTTCTTATAGCTATTTCCCCGCCACTCGAAATCCATAATCCGCATACTTAAACTCCGGCGGAATGCTCGACCGCGCCGCCGTCCGCGTAACCTTTATATGGTGCCGCCACGACCCGCCCCTCGATGCCCGCCGCCCCGTCTCCTGCTCATTGCACGCATTCCGCTCCGGCGATCGCGCGTAGTAGCTCGCGTCATACCAATCCGCGCACCACTCGTGAACGTTGTCGCCCATATTGAATAGTCCATATGCATTCGCAGCATAAAGCCCCACGCGCTCCGGCGCACTTTTCCATCGCGACGCGTAATCCGGCACGCACTTTTCCACCGACGACCCCGCCGGCACATTTCCCCACGGATAATCCTCGCCCTCCGCTCCGCCGCGCGCCGCCCGCTCCCACTGAGCTTCGCTGGGCAAAAAATACGAGCGTCCGCTAATCACGCTCAGCCATTCGCAATACGCCGTCGCATCAAACCACGACACATCCACCACCGGCTGCCGCGGATCGTTGAACTCCGCATCATTCCAGTGCAAAGGCTTCGCGCGCCCCTTCGCAGCAAGAAACAAGGCATACTCCGCATTCGTCACCTGGCATGCCGCCATCGCAAATCCGTCCACCCAAACGCGATGCGCGGGCTTCTCATCATCGCGCCCCGCGTCGCATCCCATCACAAACCATCCTTCCGGAATGGGCGCCATCACCGGCTCAATAAATTCCACGCGGCGCGAGCCGCTCAACTCTTCGCTTTTCGATTTAGGGGATGCGCTCATCTCTGGTTTACCGCGCAAATTATATTGTATCGCTGGAATCGCTTCCCGCTCCGGCGTATGATTCCCGCGATTTCGCATTTCGCCGAAGGAGGCCATCTCCATGCGTTCACATCGCGTTTCGCTGCGGCTACTTCTCCTGCTCCCGCTCCTTGCACTCGCCTTCGTCCTGGCTCATCCCATAAGCCGCGCCGATTTTCCCGCGCCGCAGGACCAGCCACGCTACGAAGTCATCACCCAGAAAAATGTGATGATCCCGATGCGCGATGGCGTCCCTCTCGCCGTTGACGTTTATCTCCCCGGCACAAATGGCGGCGTCGCCGCGGGAAAATTCCCCACCCTTCTCGAGCGCACTCCTTACAACAAGAACAGTCTCGCCCGAACCTCAAATTATTACGTCACGCGCGGTTACGTCTTCGTCGCTGCGGACGTCCGCGGACGTTACGCTTCCGAAGGCCTCTGGCGCCCCAATCGCGATGACGGCAACGATGGCTATGACACCGCGAAATGGATCGGCGCGCAGCCGTGGTCCGACGGCGGCATCGGCACTATGGGCACTTCCTATGACGGCAGCACACAGCACGCAATGGCAATCGCCAATCCGCCCTTCCTGAAAACGATGATCCCCGCCGACGCCATGTCCGACTACGGCCGTTACGGCATCCGCCACGCCGGAGCTTTCGAGTTGCGCTTTCTAAATTGGATCATGACGCTCGGCGCTCCCATCGGCAGCGCCGAATCCAGAGATCCCGTCCTCAAAGCCGGCCTCACCGCGATCATGCCGCAAGTGAATATGTACGCGAAGAATCTGCCGCTGCGCACGGCCACTACTCCTCTCCATCTCGCGCCGGAATATGAATCCTGGCTCGTCGAATCCATGCACCACGGCGATTACGATTCCTATTGGAAAGATATGGGCGCAAGCGTCGTCGATCACATCGCGGAATATAAGGACATCCCGGTTTATCACTTGAGCGGCTGGTACGACTCCTGGGCGCTCCAGGTTGCCAATCTAAATTACGTCGAGCTCAGCAAGCACAAGAAATCTCTCCAGCGTTTAATCATGGGCCCTTGGACGCACGGCGGCCGCACGCAAAGCCACGCCGGCGATGCGGAATTCGGCCCTGACGCCGCCATTGATTTCAACGCCTTTCAGACGCGATGGTTTGACCACTGGCTCAAGGGCATTGACAACGGAGTGGATCGCGAGCCGCCCGTCCGCATCTTCGTCATGGGCGGCGGCGACGCGCACAAAACTCCCGAAGGCCGCATCTTTGTCGGCGGCCACTGGCGCACCGAAAACGAATGGCCGCTCAAGCGCGCCGTTTACACTCCTTATTATCTGCACAGCGATGGCGTGCTCTCACCGCGAAAGCCCGCTACGGAAGCGCCCGTGTCATTCCAGTTTGATCCGAAACATCCCGTGCCCACTCTCGGCGGCAATATTTCCTCCGAAGGCACGCTGATGGCCCGCGGCGGAATGGACCAATCCTGCAAACCCACCATTTGGACGTGCGAAGATTCGCGCCCGCTCTCCGCGCGCAATGACGTTGTCGTCTTCCAAACGCCGCCGCTCGATCAAGACGTCGAAGTCACCGGCCCGCTCGTCGTGAAACTATGGGCGTCGTCGCAAACTGTCGACACGGACTTCACCGCGAAGCTCGTTGACGTCTATCCGCCGAACAAGGATTTCCCGCAGGGCTACGAATTGAATATCGGGGATGGAATTATTCGCGCGCGCTATCGCACATCTTTTTCGCACGCGGAGCTGATGAAGCCCGGCCAAGTTTATGAATTCACGATCGAGCTTTATCCCACGTCAGTCGTTTTCGCCAAGGGACACCGCATCCGCGTGGACATCAGCAGCAGCAATTTCCCGCGCTTCGATGTGAACCCGAACACCGGCGAGCCGCTAAACGACAATCGCCGCACCGCGATCACCGTGAACACCATCTATCACGATGCGCTGCACCCGTCGCAAATCCTGTTGCCGATAATCCCCGCGCCGAAGAATTAAGCGGTTGGGGGACAGTTGAATTAAGCCGTCATCCTGAGGCGTCTCGTACGCGAGCGATTCCCGTGCGGCGTGGCCTGTAACCTACTGACAGTAAATGACTTAGGGGAATCGACGGAGGGGAAATCCGCGGGGGAATAAATTGGGTGGGTCATTCAACTAAATTTGGAAGCCGAAAAATGGGGAAGATACTAATTGGATGAGTCATTCCACTCAATTTGGCAGTCGAAAAATGATGTGCTTAAATTGAGGGGAAACTGCGAGATTCGGGGGCGAAAATCCAGAGCCATTCGAATGATTCACGACCGGCACTTTCAGCGGGGGAGGAGGTAAAGAGGGTCGAAGGTTGAGAACTAAAAGCCGCACGCGAAGATATCGGAATACGTCCCGTCTGTCCCCGTCCCCCACGCGAAGATATCAGAATACGTCCCGTCTGTCCCCGTCCCCCCGTCTGTCCCCGTCCCCCCCGTCCCCCCGTCCCCTGTCCCGTCCCCTATCACTTACGAAAAAGGGGGGAGGGGGCGCGATCCTCTTCTTTGGAGTGAAACAGGCTACCCTTCTCATACGTCCAACCATCCAACGAGCGGATTACGCTGGACTGCCGGACAACGACGGACTACCAGGAGTTTGGGTGAAGCGCATACAAGTTCTTATATTTGGATCGGCAGCGCTGCTCGCCGCTGTGATGGTTCAGGGCCAAAGCGCCTCCGGTGGGCAGACAACTGCCGGCCAGGCCGCGCAGGGTCAAACCAGTTCGGGCCAAGGCGGTCAGAACCAGGCTGGCCAGGCGCCGAGCGCGCAAGCTCAGGGCGCCTTGACCGATGAAATCCGCATTGCCGCTGAGCCCTACACACCGATTCCGGCGGGCGCCATCCGCGTGCAAAGCAATATTGTGGACGTGGGCGTGGTGGTGCGCGACGAGCACGGCAAGCCGGTTCCCGGTTTGAAGAAGGAAGACTTCATCGTGCTCGATTCCGGGAAGCCGCAGATCATCTCAAATTTTAGTGTGGAAGAAGAAAAACCACCCGCGCCGGCACCCGCCCCTGTCGCCCCCGCACCGCTCAACTTAAAGGTGGCGCCGGCGCCCGTCTCCGCGCCACCGCCGCCGCCCGCGCGCTATATCGGCTTCTATTTTGACGACATCAACATGAAGTCGAGCGATCTGACTTTCGCACGCAAGGCCGCGCAAAAGTTTGTGGACACAAGCATGGGCGATGGTGACAAGGTCGCGGTGTTCACTTCCTCCACTTCGCCGTCGCTGGCCTTCACCGCGGACAAACAAAAGCTTATTTCCACGATGGACCAGATCCGGTCGCACTTCCGCGGAACCACGAATGGCGCCGGATCATGCCCGCACATTGAACCGTACCAGGCGTGGCAGATGATGCAATCCGAAGGGATTCACACTCCCGGTTTCGACCTTGCGATTGCGCAGGCGCTCCAATGCGGCACCTGCCAGACAGCGGATAATGAATGCAGAGACCTCGTACTGATGCAAGCGTCCATGGTGCTGAGTCTTGCAAATCAATTTGCGCTGGATACGCTCGGTGTGCTTGGCGACGTGATCCGGTATGTCGGGCAAATGCCCGGCCGCCGCATGCTGGTGATGACCTCATCGGGCTACCTTTCCATGACGGATCAGGTGAAGAAGCAGCAGGACAAGCTGATCGATTCGGCGCTGCATTCCGGAATCCGAATCAACACGCTCGATGCAAAAGGCCTGACAGCGGATTGGATAGGCGGCAACCCCGCGGATGGCCCGCCCATTGTTCTGATGGACGGCTCCATGCAAGCCTACTCGGAAGAGGTTGCGCAGGATGAGCGCGACGTCGCTGATGATTCCATGGCGCTGCTCGCCGAGGGAACCGGCGGCACATTTTTTCACAATGACAATGATCTGCCGGGCGGCGTCCGGCAGATGGCGGCAACTCCGGCGGTCTCATACGACCTGGGCTTTTCGCCGGTGGATTTGAAAGACAACGGCGCATATCACGCCTTGAAAGTGAAGCTCGTAAACAGCAAGGGTTACTCCATTGAAGCGCGGCCCGGATATTTCGCTCCGAATAAGGCGAGCCTTGCGCCGCAGGAAAGGCTGGAAGCCCTGAACCGGGAGGTCATGGCGAGCGATGAGGTGCATGGATTGAATTCCGGAGTTGAAACGAAAAACGTCACGCTGGCGACAGGGGAACCCGCGCTCCACGTCACCGTTCACGTGGATACCTGGAATCTTCCTTACAGAAAAGAAGTTGACCGGCACAAGGAGCGGTTGATTTTCATCACCGCGCTTTTTGACAGCAATGACAAATTTCTTACCGGCGTTGTCGGCCTGATGGATATGAATTTGAAAGACGCGACGTTGGCGGCCTTGAACGCCACGGGCGCAACTTCGAGCTTGACGCTGCAAGCGCCGCCCGGCTCCTATCACCTCCGCGAAGTTGTCCAGGAAGTCGTCGCCGGGCGCATGGCCGCATCAACCACACCCGTCGAAATTCATTGAAGTTTTTACTGGAGGAATTGGCGGGAAAAATGAATTGCTTTTAGGCGCGCGCCTTGGAAATCAATGATTCCCATTTCCCTTGCGCCTTGAGGATTAGTTCAATGGTTTCGCGCACCGCGCCGCGCCCGCCGCTCGCGCGTGTAACAAAATGCGCCGCGCGCAAAACTTCGGGCGTCGCGTTCGCCACGGCCACCGCGAGCCCCACGCGACGCATCACCGGCAGGTCGGGCAAATCATCGCCGATATAGGCGACCTCATCTTCGCGGGCGCCGGTGTGGCGGAGAATTTCCTCATAGACTGGAATTTTCACCGCTTCGCCTTCGTAAACGAATTCCATTTTGTTTTCCCGCGCGCGCTGCCGCATCGCCGGCGATTGTCTTCCTGTGATTACTCCGGTGCGAATTCCCGCTTGCGCGGCGATTGTAAGTCCCTGTCCATCGTGCGCGTCGAAGCCCTTTAGCTCGAGCGCGGTTCCATCGGCCTGCGAGAGCAGCCAGACGTGGCCATCGGTAAGCGTTCCGTCCGCGTCCATCAGCAGCACGCGGATGCGCGCCGCGCGCCGCCGGACTGCAGCCGTGACCTTCGTCGCTCGAGACAATCAATCCTCCGATTCATCACTTTCGGTGAAGCATTCACACAGATCCTTCTCCCGCAGACCGGGATCAGGATGACAACGATTGAGAAACGCCGGAAACGACATCAGTACAACTCGAGCGCCCAGAGATCGTGCAGATGCACGACGCCGCGAACGCGCTTCGCTTCGTCGACAACGACCACTGACGTAATCTTGCGCTGCTCCATCAGATGGAGCGCGGTGCTCGCGAGTTCGTGCCCGCCAATCGTTACGGGATTGCGCGTCATCGCTTGCTCCGCGGTGAGCTCGAGTGTCGCGCCCTTTTTGCTCTGCATCAAGCGGCGCAAGTCGCCATCGGTTACGATGCCCGCGAGGTTGCCCGCTTCGTCGAGAACGGTTGTCATGCCAAGCCCCTTCTTGCTCATCTCGTAGATGATGTCGGGCATCTTCGTCGCTGGCGTCACGCGCGGCAACGCATCGCCGGAATGCATCAGCGCTTCGACGCGCATGAGCTTCCTGCCGAGACGTCCGCTTGGATGCAGCGCGGCGAAATCGGTTTCGCTGAAGCCGCGGCGCTCGAAGAGCGCGATGGCGAGCGCGTCGCCAATCGCAAGCGCGGCGGTTGTTGATGCGGTTGGCGCAAGATTGAGCGAGCACGCCTCTTCCTTCACGCTTACGTCAATGACGACGGCGCTCGCGGCGCCTAGAGAAGAGCGCGGTTGCCCGGTGAGCGCGACGATGGGAATCTCCATGCGCTGCAACGTGGGAATCAGCGCGACGATCTCTTCGGTCTCGCCGCCGTAGGAAAGCGCGACTGCGATGTCGCCGCGCGCGAGCATTCCGAGATCGCCGTGAAGCGCTTCGGCTGGATGCAAATAGAATGATGGCGTTCCCGTGCTTGCGAATGTCGCGGAGATCTTGCGTCCGATGAGCCCTGATTTTCCCATGCCGGTTACGACGACGCGGCCCTTACACGCGAAGAGAAGATCGACGGCGCGATCGAAGGTTGCGTCGAGGCGCTTCGCGAGATCCTCGATGGCGGCGGCTTCGATGCGCAGAACGCGGCGCGCGGATTCGAGGCTCATGCGTCGCTCCAGCGGCGAGTGAGCGCTGCGATTTCTGAGAGACGCGAAAGCAGGCCGCGGAGTTTGTCGAGCGGCAATGCGTTTGTGCCATCGCTGAGCGCCTTCGCGGGATTGTCGTGGACTTCGAGGAAGATGCCATCCACTCCGACGGCGACGCCCGCGCGCGCGAGCGGCTCGATGAATTCCGGCTGGCCACCGCTGGACTTCCCTTCTCCGCCGGGAAGCTGGACGGAGTGCGTGACGTCAAAAATCACGGGATAGCCGAACTTGCGCATCATTGGGAACGATCGCATGTCCACGACGAGATTCTGATAGCCGAATGATGCGCCGCGTTCGGTGAGGAGAATATTCTGGTTGCCGGCGCTGGTGACTTTCTCGATGGCGTTTGCCATTTCCCACGGCGCGAGGAATTGACCCTTCTTCAGATTCACGGCTCGGCCGGATTTTGCGGCGGCAAGAATCAAATCGGTCTGGCGCGACAGGAACGCGGGGATTTGCAAAACGTCGGCGACTTCCGCGACCGGACCGATTTGCGTGAGCTCGTGAACGTCGGTGAGGATCGGCAATTTGAATTGGTCTCGGATCTTGCGCAGGACTCGCAGACCTTCGGCCATTCCGGGGCCGCGAAAGGACGAGATTGAGGTGCGGTTGGCCTTGTCGTAGGACGCTTTATAGATGTAGGGCACGCGCAGGTCGGCGGCGATCGCGGCAATGCTTTCGGCCATTTTCATAGCGTGCGTTTCGCTCTCGATTACGCACGGCCCGGCAATCAGCACCAGCGGCGCAAAGCCGCCGATGCGGATGGAGCCAATCGCGATTTCGCGTGTCTGGGCCATATCCGATAGCAAAGCCAAGGGGACAAGACTATGCGGGAATGCTCGGATTTTCAATCCGCGCGCTATTAACAAACACAGGGCAAGAGATAGAACGCGATCTGTGCCGGAACATCCAAGCGTGACAACAAAGCAAGCGTGAGGTTTAGTGTGCTAGAATTTGGATATACAACAACGAATTGGTGGAGCGATGAAAAAGCGGAAGAACATTAGGAAAAAAGCGTCCCTGGAACAGACTGCCCGCAAATTGGCTTCAATTGCGGAGAAGCATCTTGCGCAATTGCCTGAAGAGGAGCAAAACGCGCGTGTCGCGGCATTCGAGCGGACTATTTCAAGGGCTTCCTATAGAACTCCCTCCAGATCTTCAAGGACTGCTGGTACTCAGGTGACCCGGGAAGCTGCCCGAGGTCGTTAACAATTGCTTCTTTGAAAAGTTCTTCGTCCCGAAGTTCCAATGCCTGCCGAAAAACCCTCAACAGTCTCGAGCGTCGCCGGTGCGCTTCCAAGTCGATTGGCCTGCGGCCCCTCCGGCCTTCTTCTAAACGAATGTCTCGAAGGTCTTTATCTTTTTCAGATTGATCGTCCATGGACACGCTCTTCAGACCCCCGCGCAGGGAGGGGCTTTGTTAAGCTTGTGAATTATTCACACATTTAGATACTACCTAGCTTGCTTTTCTCTACTTGTCAAAGGAGGCCTCGGAGGAGTTTGCAGACGTCGGGAAACAATCGGTGCGGCCGTGCTATGGCTGTGTCGCTGGCGAATGATCCCTATTGTTGGATCAGTTGGCCTGAGGTGACGAGGCCGGTGTCGATATCGATGAATACTACTTGCGAGCTACTGACGACGTAGAAGATTACGTTCTGCGTGCCGAAGGTGCTGGCAAAACTTCCTGTGCCGCGGCCGCTGGCTGCAATGGAGTAAGCGCCTGTCAAAGTAAGATTGGAACTCAGACCTCCGCCATTGTTGAATTCAATTGAGCCGGGCGCATTGCCATCGCCATCAGCGACGAACTGGGCGATGGAATCGATTTCATTCGAGCCGGGAACGTCACCGGTGAAGTTCATGCCGTAATTCCCTTTTACGGAAGTGTTCGAGAATGGTCCCGCCTGCTGGAAAGCTGTGCCGCCGGCAACAATATTGCTGTCAATCTCCATCAACATGACGCCGGAAGTTGTGGGATAGATGGCGAAATTGATCGCGCCGCCATTCAAGGTCATGGCGCCGCGTCCATTGGAGGCAACGGAGTAGGCGCCGCTCACAACATCATCCTGAGTGACCACGCCGTCATTGTTCACGTCTTGCGCGCTGGTGTTCAACACATGACCCGCGCCATCTGTGTTGAAGATTCCGCCGGCTACAAAAACGCCTGCCGTATTCGAGCCTGAAAGTGTGAAGGCGAGCGACCCGGAAATGGGCGTGAGGGACTGGCGGGTGGCAATTCCGGCGAGCGCGGGCGCCGAATCGGTTTCGACCAGCTTTAGATCATTGGCGTCAACCACGTAGAAGGCAAAATTGCGCGCTCCGATGACCAAAGTGCCGCGGCCGGTGGTCGGGTTGGACATGGCAAGATTTGCAGGAGCGAGGGTCACATTGGGGGTGACAACTCCTGCGTCATCCGTGTCTTCGACTCCGCCGGACAGATTGCCGGAACTATTTACCGTAAACACTCCCGCCGACGTTTCAGCGCTGCCATTTCCGGGGACATTCGCGCCGGCGAGATTGAAAGCAAAAGTTCCCGCGAGCGCGCTGAGGGAGAATGCGGAAGAACTCTGAAGAGCGATTGTGCCGCTGGCGGTGGCGGTGGTGTCAAAGCGAATGACCAGCGCGTTTTGAGTGGAGACAAGCACAAAAGCAATGTCAAAGGTGCCTGCACTGGCGATGAGGGTCGCAGTGCCCTGTCCATTGGCGGACACGGCGTAAGTGCCCGTTATTGCCTGGTCCGGAAAAATGCCGCTTCCGGAATTGATGTCAATCGTGCCGGCGGTGATTGTCCCGGATCCATTGGCCTGAAAGCTTCCAGCCGCCGCGAAAAAACCAAGTTGATTCACGCCGGAAAGAGAAAACACGTAGGAGCCGCTGAGGCTGGAGACACTGTACGTGCCGGTTGGAGTCCCGCTGCCGCCACCACCGCCGCCAAAGAGATCGCCGAGGCCAAAAAGCGCACAGCCGGTGAACGAAACCGAACAGAGCAGAACAGAAATCAGCGCAAGACGGCCGCTCAAAGACATGATCACTCTCCAATTCAAACGAAGCGGCATCCCAGATTTTCCGGGGACATGTCGTATAAAGAGCTTACACCGCGATTGCGAACAGAAAATTTATGAATCAACTTGGATTTCCAGGCTGGAAATCCGGACGGTCGACGAATTCTATGGCGGAAATGGATCCGCGGTGGATTGCAGTGCGCTAAGCCAGAAAACTGAGCGTCTTGGTGGTGAAATTGCCGAGATTCGGGAAAATTCCCGGGAGGTTTGCCGCCGGAACGCCGAACCATGACGCGAGTGTGGCGCCGTACTGGTCGAGCGCCGTGGTGGGAATCCAGCGGCCGTTGTTGGCAACGTCATTCGGGCCGCCGAGCGCGAATTCCGGCAGAGTTCCATAAATATCGCCGCCGAGGACAGAATCGCCGACCATCATTTGAACGCTGCCCCAGGCGTGGTCGGTGCCGCCGTCGGTGGCGGGCTGATAGGTGCGGCTGAAATCGGACATGGTGAAAGTGGTGACCTGCTGGCTGATTCCGAGTTCGACCGTGGCGTTGTAAAACGCGTTGATGGCCGGGCTTAGCTGGGAGAACAGGGTCTGCTGCGTTGCAATCTGGTTGCTGTGTGTATCGAAGCCGCCGAGCGAACAGAAAAATATCTGGCGATTTAATCCCAATGCGGCGCGCACTTCCAAAATTTGCGCGACTTGCTGCAATTGCGCGCCGATGCTGGTGGTCGGGAAAACGGTCTGCAACGCACTTGCGCCGGCGAGCGCGCCGGAAAGTGTCTTGCTATCGGCGAGCGCGTTGGTGGTGATCGAGCTGGCGGATTGGATGAGCGAAACTCCGGTATCGAGCGTGAGCAATTGCTGAAGCGCAGCGAGACGCGCGGTGGACGGGGCCGTGCTGTCAAATCCCGTTAAGCCCGGAGAGGAGCCGGGGATCATGGCGAAAGGTTGAGTTTCCTGCCCGGTGCAGAAAATCGCGGTGCCCGCGACGGATGTGATCGGCGGGAACACAGCCCCGCCGTTGAGCAGCGTCTGGATGTTGTCTGCCACGCGTCCGGCCCAGCCGGTGGTTGGGAATCCATCCAGCTCGGAGGTTTGCCACTGGGCTTGCTGATCGGCATGCGAAAACAGATTGACAGGCTGCGGAAGAGTGGCGGCCTGATATTGAGCGCGCGTGAGCGGCTGGACGAGAGGCCCGACGTTCGCAAGGAAGGCGAGCTTGCCGTTTGTGAAAAGACTTTGCACCTCGGGCAAATTGGGATGCAGACCGAAGAGCGTCGAACCGTTTTGCGCGGTCTTGGCGGTGACGGGCAGGAGCGTATTCTGCGCCAGCGCGAGTCCGCCGCCGCCGCGGATGGTGTTGTAATTTGCGTAGCCCGCGGTGTCATTCGGGATGAGCATATTGTTGGCGTCATTCCCACCGAAAAGGAAAATGCATACGAGAGATTGAAATGGGGCGGAGCTTTGCGCGAGGGCGTTGATCAGGCCGAAGCTGCGGAAACTTGTGGCGACACCCAGCGCGGCCGCGGCGCAGCAACCCTGACGGATGAAATCTCTTCGTGTGTAAGGCATGGCCCCTCCACTTTCCTGTGCCGCTTCAAAGCCGCTACTGGCCCGCGAAATGTTTCCAGCTCTTAATGAAAAATCTGGTATTGCGATGACGACGCAATCAAATAAATTGCCGTCTCCGCCTGCAGCATGGCCTGGTTCGGGCCCGCCGGAATTGCGTTGAGCGCATTCAAAATTGCCGTTTGGTCCGCGGAAGACATCGTGCCATGGAGCAAGAGCGCGTTGAGCGAATTGAGAAGCTGTTGCGTGCCGCCCGCCGCCAGAGTCGCATAACTTGAAAAATTAACCGTAGTGCCGGTGGGGAGCGGCCCGAAGGCAAATGAATTCGCAAAATTAATGCGCACGAGCGCTACCGCGGTGTTTTGCAGATCGAATTCCGGGCCGAGCAGCGTGGTGCCGGGGATCAAATAACTCGGCGGAAAGAAATTGAAGACGCTGCCGGATCGCATGACTGCCTGGCTCATGCTGGTCGTGTAAGTGTTAGGCGCGGCCCCGTCGGTGGAAGCGCCAAATGCGCGCAAGAGATTCGTTACGTAAAGGACCGGCTCGCGCAGGTGGCCATCGGTGGCAACAGCTGTGGCCGGGTCGTCGCCGCGGCGGGCCTCGGGATCAAGTAAAATCGCGGCGATAGTGGCTTGCATATCGCCCGCTTGCCCCGTACCGAAGCCCTGAAAGCTGCCGCTTTCAAAGGCGGCGACGACGCGGGAGATATATTGAGGGCTTGGATTGCTGGTGACCAGATGCTGGATGAGCTGCTTGCAGACAAACGGCGGAAGATTCGGGTGATTGAAAATATTCGCGAGCGCATCCTGCAAATCCTGAGTGCCGGTTTGATCGGCGGGCAGCACGGTTCCCAGGAGCAGCGTTTTCGACGCGGTGGCGTGATTGCTGGCGAATAGCTCCATGGGCCCGATAAAATATTGCGGGTTGTGCTTCACGAGAGTGGCGCCGGGTTCGGTGGGATAGGTCCAGCCAGTGTAGACGAGAGAAAACGCGTCCACCTGGTTCTGCGTGTAAGTGGGAATCGGATTGCCACTGGTATCGAGCTGAAGCGAGCCATCGGGATTCAGCAAGTACAGACCCAGCGTAAAAAGCTGCATAAACTCGCGCGCATAATTTTCATTTGCCTTGGTGCCATCCGCTGAACTGGGCCGGTCGTTATCGACCATGTTCAGGTAGAGACCCATCCCTGGGTTGAGCGTCACGTCATTCATGATGGTGGAATAATTTGTGAACGCATCATTCAAAAGCAGGCGCTCGAAAGGCGCCATGCCTTGCGGCGGCACAGTCAGGTTGGATGTTACCCAAATTTCGCTGAGCGCGAATGCGACTCGCTGGCGGAGCTGGTCGGTATTATTTATTGCGTTGGTGAAAAATATCTGCTGCGTCGGAGTGATGGATGTGACGCTGGCCGCGGGGTCGGGATAGGTGGACTGCGACGCGGCAAATTGCGCGGTCAAGAACGCCGCGAAACCACTTGCTTCCACCTGAGCAATTAACGCGGGCGTGGGGCCGAAGGTAGATTGCTCAAGGAAACGCACTGCCGCAGCCGGACTTACTGCGAGCGCAGCCGTTACCTGAGCTGTGGCGGACGTTGAAGAATCAACGGCGCCGGGATTGGGATTATCCACGGTTACCGCGACGCTCCCAATTTCGCCGGTGGTAGCCGTGCCGGTGGCTGTCAATTGAGTTGCGGAAACATAAGTTGTGGTGAGCGAACTGCCGCCGAATATCACCTGCGAATCGGAAACGAAATCGCTGCCGCTGATCGTGAGCGAAAATGTTCCCACAGGAATTGTAGTCGGGCTGATCCCAGAAATTACGGGAACAGGATTGAGCAAGGTGACTGCGCTGGAGCCCATATCGGATGAATTCGCAACGCTGACGGCTTGCACGGAAACCGAATTGGGGCTGGGCAGAATCGCGGGAGCGGTGTAATTCCCTGAGTTGTCCACGGTCCCGACTGTTTGATTGCCGCCGGGGACGTTGTTTACCTCCCACGTAACGCTTGTGTTCGATGTGCCGGTCACAACCACAGTGAAACTTTGCGTGGCTCCGGCGCGGACGTTCGCCGTGTTGGGCGAAGTGACGACGCTGACGTCCGGCGGAGGTGGCGGACTATTTTCCGCGCTGCCACCGCATCCCGCTGCAATGCTGATCAAGAGGAAAGAAACTGCCCATGCAACCAAGCGGTTCTTCATGGCAACTCCCGTCGTTATTTGCCTTAAACACCGGGGGCCTGAATTAGTTGTGACGTAACGCCATCAAATGAAAATAATTTCTAGATTGGCTCCCTGGGAGGAGCGCGGGTTACGACTTGGCTGCGCGGGCTGAGTGGGCGGCCGCGTGGGAAACTTCAGCGTGCGATTCCGACTTCGCGGCGGATTCGCGCGTGGAGGAGTGTTGAGCTTGTGAGTGCGCCGATTGGCGCGTGGCCGACTCCGCGGCATGGAGCTGATGATCGTGCGCGGCGCCGATGAACGCGGCGAAGAGCGGGTGCGGCGCGAGAGGCTTGGATTTAAATTCAGGATGGAACTGGCAGCCGAGGAACCACGGATGATCGGGCGCCTCGATAATTTCGACGTAAGTGCCGTCGGGAGTTTTTCCGGTGATGCGGAAGCCGGCGTCCGTGAGAATTTTTTCGTAGTCACGATTGAATTCGTAGCGATGACGGTGACGCTCACTGATCTCAAGCTTGCCGTAGGCTTGATGCGCGAAGGAGCCGGGCTGGATGACGCAGGGCCACGCGCCGAGGCGCATGGTGCCGCCCATTTCGTCAACGCCGAGGAGTTCGCGGAGTTTGTAGATGACGCGGTGCGGCGTCTGCGGATCGGATTCGGTCGAATCGGCGTCTTTAAGTCCGGCGACATCGCGCGCGTATTCGATGGTCGCGCATTGCATCCCGAGGCAGATGCCGAAATACGGGACTTTGCGTTCGCGCGCGTATTGAATCGCGTAAATCATACCCTGCAGGCCGCGCTTGCCGAAGCCGCCGGGGACCAGGATGCCATCCACATGCGCGAGGCGCGCGGCAGCGGCGGCCACTGAATCCAATTCCTCGGCTTCCACCCATTCGATCACGGTGCGCTGATTGTGCGCGAGGCCGCCATGCATCAACGCCTCGCTGAGGCTTTTGTAAGCATCGCCGAGCTGGACATACTTGCCGACAACTCCGATGCGGACTTCGCCCCGCGGATTGCGGATGCGCTCCACCAAATCGATCCACGGCTGCATTTTTCGCGGTGGCGCTTCCCTGTGGAGAAGGCTGAGGATTTGATCGTCGAGGCCTTCGCGCGAAAGTTCGACGGGGACAGCGTAAATCGTGTCCACATCCTGGGCGGAGATTACGCGCGACACGGCGACGTTGCAGAAGAGCGCGATCTTTGCCCTGAGGTCGGCGGAAAGGAAGTGGTCGCTGCGGCACAACAAAATATCGGGCTGGATTCCGATGTTGAGCATTTCCTTGACGCTGTGCTGCGTGGGCTTGGTCTTCAGCTCGCCCGCGGTGGGGATGAATGGGACGAGTGTGACGTGAACGAAAACTGTATTTTGGGGGCCGAGTTCGAGGCGCATCTGGCGGATGGCTTCGAGGAACGGCAGGGACTCGATGTCGCCGACGGTGCCGCCGATTTCGACGATGACGATGTCCACATCGTCGGCAACTTTGCGGAAGGCCGCTTTGATTTCGTCGGTCACGTGAGGGATGACCTGGACGGTTTTGCCTAGATAATCGCCGCGGCGCTCTTTGGAAATGATGGATTCGTAGATGCGGCCGGTGGTCCAGTTGTTATCACGCGTGAGCTTGGCGGAAGTGAAGCGCTCATAGTGGCCAAGATCGAGATCGGTCTCCGCGCCGTCATCGGTGACGTAGACTTCGCCGTGCTGATAGGGCGACATCGTGCCGGGGTCAACGTTCAAATAGGGATCGCACTTCTGCAGAGTGACCTTGAGGCCGCGGCTTTCGAGAATTGCTCCGATGGAAGAAGCGGAAACGCCCTTGCCGAGAGAGGAGACGACGCCGCCGGTTACAAAAACATACTTCGGGCGCTGCGCGGGCGTCTGTAAATTCATTATTTAGTTTTCAGTGTGTACGTCCGTCTGGTGCGGAGGTACGAATTATTATGCGCGTGAAAAATGTTGGTGTCAAATAGCTGACGGAACGCGTGCGTGAGACGCGCCGGATGTCACATCGTGGTACGACGCAGCGTCTAAATATTTCAGATTTGCCAATCGGTCTGAATATCGGGCCAGAGGAGAAAACAAAATGAAAACTCTGCAATCCTCGTTAAAAACGATCGCGGTCGCCGCGGCCAGCTTTGCGCTGGGCGCCGCGCTGTTTCACTCGCCTTCCGTGAAGGCCCAGGGCAACACGGTGGTAAGCATCTCGAGGGCTACGCAAGGGACGGGCCTCGTGCCAATTATTTCCGGAGCACAAGTTGTAGGCTTTTCATGCGTGCAGACAAGAACCGGAGAGCCGATGTGCTATGTCGCCAGCATGGGCAGGTAGAAAGCAAGAGAGAAACCTTAACCGGGAAGCGTACGCTGGTTCGAACATCAGCGCGGTGGCAGGGCAATGCAATCGAGTTGTCAATTTGAGTGCGCGCTCATTTCGCGCAGAAGTTTTTCAGCGGCGTCGAGCGCGGGGTCGCACTTCGCCTGTAAATCCGCGATGGTGGGCGCAACCTTGACATCCGGAATGACGCCATCGCCTTCGAGCTTGCGTCCCTTGGGAGTAAAGAAAAGGATTTGACTGACTTCGAGAACTCCGCCGCCCTTCATCTTGTGATTGGCGGCGATGCCGATGACGCAACCGCAGGTTTGCGTGCCAACCACTTTCGCGCGGCCAATCTCCTGCAAGCCGCCGGAAAAAATCTCGCTCGAGCTGGCGGTGCGAGTGTCCGTGAGAATCACGACGGGCCCGGCGTATTGCTGGCCGCCGTCCCTGCCGATCTTAAATTCACTCTGATGAGATTTTCCCGGGTCCGGCGACGGGCCGGAGGGTGATCCATTCGACGGACCGGAGGAAGCGCCGGTCGATTCGAGTTCCGCGATATCCTTTCTGTTCATCACCTTGGCGATGACAGTTTTCTGATTCAAGAGCAAAGCCGCGATTGCGCCGAGGATGTCCGCGCGGCCACCGCCATTCCAGCGCAGATCTACAATCAAGCCCGGCGCGTTATGAAATTCGACGAGGGCGTCGTGAAATTCCTTGTCAACCTTTAACTGGAAACCGTCGAAGCGGAAATAGGCATCGCCGGATGGAAGGAGATGCGCGCGGACGTCCGGAGGAAGCGGAAGAATCTGCCGCTTCACACTGGTTTCAAATTGTGAACCGTCTGCGCGCTGCAACGTCAGCTTCGCCTCGGCATCCGCCGGGCCTGACAAGACCGCGGCAATCTGGCGGACGCGCGTGATGCGTTCGGTGGAAGAAGGCGGAATCTTCGCGGCGTTTTCCGCGATGAGGTCCGCGACGGGCCGGCCGTTCACGGCGAGAAGGAGCATGCCGGGTTCGACGCCGGCGCTCGCGGCGCCTGAATCCGGGTAAACGTAACTGACGGCAATCTTGCCGTCGATTTCATCGAGAAGAATTCCCGAGGAGACGCCCTGAAATTTCTGGCGGTTCTCCCATTGCTGCGGCGAATTGAAGCGCGTGTGCGCGTCGTGCAGTTCGCCGGCCATGTGATTCAGAAGCGTGTAAAAATCCGCGTCGGATTTCACGTCATCGGTCTGCGGGCGATATCGGTCGTGGACTTCCTGCCAGTTGACGCCGTGAAATTCGGGGTCGTAATAAGTGTCGCGGATTTCTTTCCACACGGTCTCGAACACTTCTACCCTGTCCTTGGAGGAGAGCTGCTTTTCGGAATCTGCACCGGAGGTTGGCGCTGGGAAAAGGAAATTATGTGAGAGCCCGGCGACTCCGGAAGTCGAAAACAGAATCCCGGCGCCTGCGAGGAAGAGCGCAAGGAAAGCATAGCGAAATTGCCGAACCGGAGAATGGCGCTGCGTCATTTGAGTGGGTCCCGGGTATGAGTCCTTAGTCAGGGGGAGATTCCCGGATGAGCTTCTCCACGCGCGGAATATCGTCGGGCACATCCACGCTCACCGAATCGTGAGTGGTTTCGGCGACGCGGATCTTATAGCCATTTTCGAGCCAGCGGAGTTGCTCGAGCTGTTCGAGGCGCTCGAGTTCGCCGGGCGGAAGCGTTTCGTATTCGAGAAGCGCGTCGCGGCGATAAGCGTAAAGACCGAGGTGCTTCCAATGTTGCGCGTGGACTTTTCCGGCGGAGTCGCGCACCCAGGGAATCGGCGCGCGCGAAAAATAGAGCGCGTTGCCATCGAAATCGAGGACGACCTTGCAAATATTGGGGTCCATGATGTCGGCTGGATTCTTCAGCGCCACGGCGAGTGTGGCGAGCAGGATGGATTCGTCTTCGGCGATGCATTCGGCGAGCGTGTCCACGGCTTCGGGAGCGATGAGCGGCTCGTCGCCCTGAATGTTGAGGAAAATATCGGCGCGCGAGGAAGCCGCCACTTCCGCGATGCGGGAGGTGCCGTTCATGTGATTCGAGCGCGTCATCACGGATTCACCGCCGAAGGATTGGACGGCGGCGCGGATGCGTTCGTCATCCGTCGCGACAACAACTTTCGCGATCCGCTTCGCCCGGCTGACGCGTTCCCACACGCGCTGGATCATTGGCTTGCCGGCGATATCCGCTAGAGGCTTCCCGGGGAGCCGCATGGCGGCGTAACGGGCGGGAATCACGGCCCAAATAATTGGAGATTCAGGGGCCAAAGATGAACTCCTTCAATGCTTCTCGATCAATAAAGATGCTACCACAAGGCAATCAATGTCCCATTCTGAACTGCGGGGTTGGCGAAGGCGGGAAATAGTATAGAGGGTATTGCATTGGGGGGCGGCGGTGGTAGAATGCCCGCAAGCAAGAAATCCTAGGAAAGCCGCAGCCACTGCCCACCAGGCAGAGGAGGAGCGGTGAGAAAACAAACGCTTCGCGTTTATATATCTTTTCTTCTTGTAGTAGCTTGCGCATTTTGCCTGTTCATTCCCGCCTTTGGCCAAAACCAATCGCTAAATTTAAGGAAGCAGCCGGACCCGCCTCCCGACCCAAAGCAGAAGCCGATCATTACCAAGACGCAATTAGTGCTGATCCCCACAACCGTGACGGACCCATACCGGCGCCTGGTGACCGGGCTTGAGAAAGAAAATTTCTCGCTTTACGAGGACGGAGTCGAGCAGGAGATCACAAAGTTCTCAAGCGAGGACGTGCCGGTATCCATCGGCGTGGTTTTTGACATGAGCGGGAGCATGTCCGACAAAGTGAACAAGGCGCGGCAATCGGCGATTCAGTTCCTGAGGACCGCGAACCCGCAGGATGAGTTCCTGCTGGTGAGCTTCAACGAGCACGCGGAATTGACGAGCCGATTTACTTCGAGTGTGGAAGACTTGCAGACGCGGATGATGTACACCGTGGCGCGCGGCCGGACGGCGCTGCTGGACGCGGTGTACCTGGGGCTCTCTCAGATGAAAAGCGCGCACAACGCAAAAAAGGCGCTTCTGATCATCTCGGATGGCGGCGACAACCACAGCCGGTACAGCGAGAATGACGTGCGCAATTTTGTGAAGGAATCCGATGTGCAGACCTACGCGATGGGAATCTTTGACCAGCCGGGCTATGCGAAGACGGACGAAGAGCGCGAGGGGCCATCGCTACTTTCGGAGTTGTGCGATTTGACGGGCGGGCGCGTGTTCCAGGTGAATGACCTGAATGAATTGCCGGACATTGCGACCAAGATTGGAATGGAACTGCGCAACCAATATGTTCTGGGATACACGCCAAGCAACAAGACTACCGATGGCCGCTGGAGAAAGATCAAGGTCAAGGTTCATCCTCCACGGGGACTCCCGCCGCTCACGGTCTATTCGCGGACCGGGTATTTCGGGCCGGACCACTAAAGCCCGGCGAATCTTCCTTTTCAGCGCGGCGATAAGTGCGATTGCGGGCGTGTGTGCTTGGATGCCGGATTAAAGAACGACGCGACCAAAGGTAATAGGATGGGCGCAGTCGACTGTACACGAGGCCAGTGGACGATGAGCGCTACGCAACGCAAAGAAGGCGTTGCTCATCCTACTTAGTAAGAGCAATAATGAGCGGAGCCGAATCGGAGGCGTGACAGGTCAAGACTCCTGCCCTCCCGGAAGCAGATAAGATTCGATCGCCAAGTTGAACTGATGAAAGCAAGACACAATCTCGCGCGGTTTGCAGCGCTTAGCGGGGCCCTCGTCACGGTTGCGGCCGCTTGTGTGTGCATCGGCGGAGCGCGCGCGCAGCAACTGGGACAGCCGCCTCCCGCGCCCGTGCAACAGAAAAAAGCGGATGTCGTCTCAACCGTGGACATGGTGGTGCTGCACGCGGTGGTGACGGACAAGCGCGGCGTTTTCGTCAACAATCTGCCGCCGGAAACTTTCCGCGCGTTCGAGGACAAGGTCGAACAAAAACTGCAGGTCGCCCGGCAGGAAGACATGCCGGTGAGCGTGGGACTTGTGATTGACAACAGCGGAAGCATGCACGACAAGCGCGCCAAGGTGAATGCGGCGGCGCTGACGTTCGTGGAGTCCAGCAATCCGAATGACGAGGCGTTTGTCGTCAACTTCAACGACGATTTTTATATCGACACGCAGGGTGATTTCACCAGCGACATCAAAGATATGAAAGACGCGCTGGAAAAGATTGAAGCGCGCGGAAGCACCGCGCTATATGACGCGATTATTGGCTCGCTCGATCACCTGAAGAAGGCGCACAAGGATAAGAGGGTGCTGCTCGTGGTGACGGACGGGGAGGACACGGCGAGCCGGAGCACGCTGGCGAATGTAATTAAGGAAATTCAGCATTCGGATGTTCTGGTTTATGCCGTCGGCGTATTCGCGAAGGATGAGAGCAGATCCACCGTGCGCAAGGCGCGCAAGGCCCTCGAAGATTTGGCGGAATCATCGGGCGGGCTGGCCTACTTCCCCGAAGAAGTGAGCGACACGACGGACATCTGCAAGCAGATCGCGCACGACATCCGCAATCAATACACGCTGGCGTATTACCCCACAAACAGCAAGTTAGACGGGACGTTCCGCGTCGTGACGGTTGAGGCCAACGCGCCGAAAGCCGGCGGCAAGCTCATTGTGCGGACGCGGCCCGGTTACTATGCGAAGGTGAGCGGCGCGAAGGCAAATTGAGCCGCGGACACTTCCCTTTCATTCCTTTTATTTGACCCGCTTGCTGCACAACCTACCTGATAGGCAACGCCGGAAACTACGGTGGCAGATTGACGCGCGCGCACAGGAGCGAGTACGATTCGGCGGCGATTCGCCGAACGAATCGCAACCTAGCCGATAAAGGGACTGAAAAACTATGTTCTGCCAAAGCTGTGGTACGCAGGCGCCTGAGGGCGGCCGCTTCTGCCAGAAGTGCGGGATAGCGCTTCCTCCGACTTCGCCGGGAACAGCGCAGCAACCCGGGCAGCAGTTGGCGCCCCGCCCAGCGGTGCAGTCACCGGTGCAACAGCCCGCAGCACAGCCGGGGCAAACCTACACCCCGCAGCAACAGACTTACGCGCCGCCGCTTCCGCCCGGAGGGCAGGCGTATTACCCGCCGCCGCCGGTCTTCGGGTCCACGATGGTGTATGACGAACTCTTCGATATGAACCAGATTCCTCCAGATCTGCGGGAGCAATACAAGCGACACTCATTCTTCGACACTTTCTCCGTGGGCGGCGCGATTGTGCTCCATTTCCTCACAATTGGAATTTTCACAATGATATTTATGGGATTGAAACATTCCAAATTCCCGCGCGTCAGACCGGACGATTTCGGCGCGGGCAAAGCCATCGGATTCCTGTTCATCCCATTTTTCAATATCTATTGGATTTTCGTTTTCTGGCTGCGCCTTGTGGACCGAATCAATTTTCAATTTAAATTGCGGAACCAGGCGCCTCCGGTGAATCGCGGGCTGGTGCTGGCGGCGGTGATCGTGGGGATCATTCCTTATGTGGGGATCATTTCATGGCTGATCATTTACCCCATCGCGATTTCGGAAATCCAGGGCGCGTGCAACGCGCTTGCGATTCAGAGCATGGCGGAGAGGGCCGGCGCGGCACGATAAGCGGTTCGATGATGAACTCCGGCGTTCGTTGAATCGATCGCCGGCGTAAAGCGAAAGAGAGGCCAACGTGTTTTGCAGCGTATGCGGTGCGCAGACTCAGGAAACGGACAAATTTTGCCCGAAGTGCGGGCGCGCGATGTCGGCCGCGTCGCCGGTGGCTTACGCGGCACAGCCGGGGACGACCGGAGGCGCGTACCCCGGAGTGAAGTACGGAGGGTTCTGGCTGCGGCTCGTTGCATATTTCTTGGATGGACTAATCATCGGAATCCCCACGATGATCGTGATTGTCGTTATTTTCCTGGGCCTCGGCGGCGTTGCGTATGTGCGTTCCCACTTCCCCGCCAACATGGACCCCGACCAAATCAACGCGAATGTTTCCAATTTCATCGGGGCGATTTTTGGCTTTTATGCACTGATGATCCTCGCCGTGATCGTGATTAGCTGGCTGTATTACGCGCTGATGGAAAGTTCGGAGCGGCAGGCTACACTTGGGAAGATGGCCTTGAGCCTGAAGGTCACGGACATGGCCGGCAACCGGATGTCATTTGGCCGCGCCTCGGGACGTTTTTTCGCGAAGCTCGTGAGCGGAATGATCCCATTCGGGATTGGATACATCCTTGCCGGATTCACGGAAAAAAAGCAGGCGCTGCACGATTTCATCGCGGCGACACTCGTTGTTCGCACGGAGTAAATTACAAACAACATACGCATGTTGCCGCTAGGCTGAAATTGCGCTGAGGAAACTTGCGCCGTGGGGGATGGCGCCGCCGAAATTTTCGGCGACGGTCTGGCCCATGTCGGCGAGGGTCTGGCGCGTGCCGAGTGCGACACCTTTTTCGCCGCCGAGGCTGTAGGTGAGGATGGGAATGTATTCGCGGGAATGATCCGTGGTTTCCCAGCGCGGGTCGGGGTCGCAGCCGTGGTCGGCGGTAATCATCAGGAGATCTGAGGGCGCGAGCTTTGGAAGCAGCGCGCCGAGGAGCAGATCGAATTCTTCGAGTGATTTGGCGAAGCCTTCCACATCTTTCCGGTGTCCGTAGAGCATGTCGAAATCCACGAGGTTGGCGAAGATGAGTCCGCGCGATTGCTCCGCGAGCGTGACGGTGATTTTTTCCATGCCATCCGTGTTGTTCTTTGTGGTGACGTAATTCTCCACTCCGCGGCCGTTGTAGATATCATGAATCTTGCCGATGCCGAAGACAGGCACGCCGCGATCCCTCAACACATCGAGGAGCATGGGCTTCGGCGGTTCGACGGCGTAATCGTGGCGGCGCTCGGTGCGGCGGAAATTTCCGGGCGGGCCAGTAAATGGCCGGGCGATCACACGGCCGACTTCGTTCGGGCCAACGAGAAGTTTGCGCGCGATTTCGCAAATGCGGTAAAGCTCGGTGATGGGAATAACCTCTTCATGTGTAGCGATTTGGAAAACACTGTCGCCGGATGTGTAGACGATTGGGTAGCCGGTGCGCATGTGCTCTTCGCCAAGCTCCTTGATAATTTCCGTGCCGGAGGCGGGCTTATTGCCGAGCGTCTTGCGCCCAATGGCTTTTTCAAACGGCTTCATGATTTCCGGCGGGAAGCCGTGCTTGTAAACAGGAAAAGCCTGCGCGAGCCAGATACCCGCCATTTCCCAGTGGCCGGTGGTGGTGTCTTTGCCTGGTGAATGAGTTGCGCCTTTACCGAAGCAACCGATGGGCGCTGCCTGCGGATCGAGGTGTGCGAGCGGTGCGATGTTCGCGAGGCCGAGGTGCAAGAGATTCGGCACGTGGAGCGGGCGCGATTCGGCGATGTGGCCGAGCGTGTTGCGGCCAACGTCACCATAATCCGCGGCGTCGGGAAGTTCGCCAATGCCGACGCTATCGAGAACGATCCAAATTACGCGGGAAAAAGGGGCCAACGAACTCCTCCAAAGCCAGAAACCAACTTTAGCATATCGCGGCGAGTTGAAAATGTTTCACGCGAAACAATTTGATCTCGAATCAGTGCGGAAATGTTTCTCGTGAAACATTCTGGATGAAATCCGGACGCAAGTCAGGGAAGTGGAATTCGAATGGACTTTCCACCGAATTCCCGTCAAGCGTTGCAAGCTCCGGCTTCAGAATAACTTAGGATAGATTTCGCGTTCCGGTGGAACTTTTCATTCGAAAGGCCCGTATCATAGGGAGAGAGGAAACTCCGATGGATACTCAACAAAGACCGCGGCGCGGGCATCTTGGTTTTGCGATTGTGATGATTGCTGTGGGCGTGATGCTGCTCATAATGATCCGGCGACCTGATTTTGACCCGTGGAGGGCGCTCGGGCGCTACTGGCCGCTGATCCTGATTTTCATCGGGCTGGGGCAGATTCTCGACCGCTTGTTGAACAGGAACAACCCGCAGGGTGCTCGGGGCAGTTGGATTTCCGGGACGGCAATTGCACTGCTGGTGCTGGTGGGATTTTTCGCGCTGGTCGCGCGCGGGGCGCATCCATTCCGGCTATCGGATCATGTGTCGGGTTCGACGGGATCCGATCACACTTCGCAAACGGTGGATAAGCAGGGCGCGACTTCCGTCTATGCGAAGATTGATATGCCGGCGGGCGAGTTGACGATTGACAGCGGAGCGGCACAGTTGATGGATGCGAGCTTTGATTATTCGGATGACATGGAAAAGCCGGAAGTGAATTACACGGTAACGGGGACGGCTGGGCGGCTCGACATCAAGCAGCACGACAGGAGCGGAATCCACGTCGGGAACAATCATGACGATTGGAACCTCAAGTTTGGCGACACGCCGATGGACTTGGATATTTCTATGGGCGCAGGAGAAGGACACTTGAATTTACGACAGATGGATTTGTCGTCCCTGCGGATTGAAATAGGCGCTGGTGAAATTAATGTCAACTTGACGGGCGAGCGGAAAAGAGACCTGAAGGCGGATATTCAGGGCGGAGTCGGTGAAGCAACAATTCGTCTTCCGAAAGATGTCGGCGTCCAAGTGCATGCGAATGGCGGAATCGGGTCGATTGACACGGAAGGGATGCACAAGGAAGGCGGGATGTACGTGAACGATGCATACGGTAAGTCGCCCAATTCGATCCACATGAATATTGAGGGCGGCGTGGGGTCAATACGGCTGATACAGGAGTAGCGCCGGGACGGGCGCTGCACGGCGGTCATCGGTAGTGACCAAGAAATTCAGCGGGTGCGATTCGCACGCCCGTTTCTCTGCTTACATTCCATGATTTTGCCGGGCTTGACTCAAGACGTATAATTTAAGGTTTAGCTGTGCCGGCGGGACCGCACAGGGAGACCTTGCAAGTGCCTGCGACTACATCCATACCAAAAAAGACGGCGGGGGCGGAGGAGGAGCGCGAAGTGATCCGTGTGCGCGGAGCGCGCGTCCACAACTTGAAGAACATCAGTTTTGAAATTCCGCACAACGCAATTACGGTGGTGACGGGTGTGTCCGGGTCGGGGAAATCGAGTCTGGCCTTCGACACCATTTACGCGGAGGGGCAACGGCGGTACATCGAGTCGCTTTCGGCTTACGCGAGGCAGTTCCTGGAACGGATTGAGAAGCCGGACGTGGACGAAATTACCGGCATCGCGCCGGCGATTGCGATCCGGCAGAAGAATTCGACGCGGAATCCGCGGTCAACGGTAGCGACGGCGACGGAAATTTACGATTACCTGCGGCTGCTGTATGCGCGGGCAGGCGTGACAATCTGCACTCGGTGCGGCGCGATTGTGCGTCGCGACACGATGGACGAAATCGCGGCGCGCGTGCTGGCGCTGCCTTCGGAGCGGCGATTTTCGGTGCTGTACAAGCTTCGTCTTCCGGAAGCGGCGCGAAAACCGGGAGTGCGGAAGACGGCGAAGCCATCGAGCGAAGTGGTGCGGCAGGCACTTTCTGATTTGCAGAAGCGCGGGTTCAACCGGCTTTATCAAGATGGGCAGGTGTTTGAATTTTCCGCACCGGAGACGCTGCTGGAAATTGATTTCGCGAAGCCGGTGTTTGTGCTAGTGGACCGGCTGGCGGTGTCGCCCGATTCGCGGTCGAGATTGGTGGACTCGATTGAAATTTGCTACCGCGAGGGTGGGGGCGAGACGATTCTGGAATTCGAGCCGGAGGAATCGGGGGCGCCGCGGAAGGAGCCGGAGCGGTTGACGTTTAACGAGCGCTTCGAGTGCAAAAACTGCGGAGCGGTGTATCAGGAGCCGGAGCCGCGGCTCTTCTCGTTTAACAATCCGGCGGGCGCGTGCCCGAGGTGCCAGGGATTTGGGAACACGATTGATTTTGATTTGAACCTAGTGATACCGGATCAGAGCAAGACGATTGCGGAAAGCCCGATTGAGCCGTGGACAAAGCCGAAGTACCGCGGGCTGCAACAGGAAATGATGAAGTATGCGCGCGCCAAAGGGATCCCGACGAACGTGGCGTTTCGCAATCTTTCCGTCGAGCATCGCGCGCTGATTCTGGAGGGCGACCCGGCGGCGGGATTTCCCGGAGTGAAGGGCTTCTTCAACTGGCTCGAGCGCAAGAAATATAAATTGCACATCCGGGTGTTCCTGAGCAGATATCGCGGCTACGCGATTTGTCCGGATTGCAATGGCACGCGGCTGCGTTCGGAAGCGCGCGCGGTGAAAATTCAAGACAAGGCGATTACGGAAGTTTGCGCGCTGAGCGTGACCCAAGCACGGGAGTTTTTTGAGACGCTGAAGCTTGGCGAGATGCAGGCGAAGATCGCGGACAAAGTGCTGGAAGAAATCCGCCGCAGGCTGAAATATCTTGATGAGGTGGGATTGGAGTATTTAACGCTTGACCGGCTGACCTCAACTCTTTCGGGCGGCGAGGCGCAGCGGATTCAGCTGGCGACTTCGCTTGGGTCACAACTCGTCGGAGCGCTGTATGTTCTGGATGAACCCTCAATTGGGCTGCACCCGCGGGATACGAACCGGCTCATCCGGATTCTGGCGTCGCTGCGCGATCTTGGGAACACAATCCTCGTTGTGGAACACGACCCGGACACGATTCAGGCGGCGGATTACATTCTCGATCTGGGGCCGGGCGCGGGAGAATTCGGCGGGCGGATACTTTTCGCCGGGGCGCGCGAGGACTTGTATAGCGACAAGAATTCGATTACCGCGCGGTACCTGACGGGAGAGATGCGGATCCCGGTGCCGCAAATGCGGCGGAAGCCAAGCGGGCGATTCCTGCGAATTTTCGGCGCACGTGCACACAACCTGCAGAATATTGACCTGATGATTCCGCTCGGGACGATGACGGCGATCACGGGCGTCTCGGGATCGGGAAAATCCACGCTGGTTTACGACGTGCTGTTCAAAGCGCTGCAAGCGAAAAAAACGGGCCAGCCGTTCAAAGATGTGTGCGACCGGATCGAAGGCGACGAGAAAATCACCGAAGCGGTGATTGTGGACCAGTCGCCAATTGGGAGAACTCCGCGATCGAACCCGGCGACATATATGAAGGCGTTCGACGGGATTCGGGAGGTGTTCGCGGACACGCCGGATGCGCGGCGGCGCGGATTTTCGGCGGGACATTTCTCGTTCAACATTCCCGGCGGGCGCTGCGATGTGTGTGAGGGCGATGGAACGGTGACGGTGGAGATGCAATTCCTCGCGGACATCGAATTGATTTGCGATGAGTGTAAGGGGACGCGATTCAAGTCGTCGGTGCTGGAGGTGAAATACCAGGATCGGAACATCCACGAGGTGCTGCAACTCACGGTGCGGGAGGCGATATCGTTCTTCGCTGGCGTGCCGAAGGTGATTTCCCGGCTGAAGATATTGGATGAGGTCGGACTTGGATATTTGCGGCTTGGGCAATCGGCGACGACGCTTTCGGGCGGCGAGGCGCAACGCCTGAAGCTGGCAGCGCATCTCACGCAGCAGGACGTGACGGGATTCCTTTACATTTTTGATGAACCGACGACGGGGCTGCATTTCGATGACATTCAGAAATTGCTGGCGGCGTTTCGCAAATTGATTGAGGGCGGCGCATCGGTGCTGGTGATCGAGCACAACCTGGACATGATCAAGTCCGCGGACTGGGTGATTGACCTGGGGCCAGAGGGCGGTGACAAGGGCGGGCACGTGGTGGCCACGGGTACGCCGGAGCAGGTGGCCCGGAACACGCAGTCACACACGGGAAAATATCTGGCGCGCGTGCTGGCGGATGGACACCGGAACAATTCGCAAAATCTTTCCGCGAATGGCGGGAAAGGCGCGAACGGAAAAAATAGCGCGGGAGTGGCGTCCGGGAAAGGAAGGCCTGACGCGCGATGAAGCAGGCTGTTGCAATAGCGGCGATTGTGTTCGCGGCTTTCGGGCTTGCCGCGGGAAATTGCGCGGCGCAGGCGGGGCCTCCGCAAATTCTGCCGGTTACGCCGGACAAACCGCAGCAAAGCAATCCGCCGCAACCCAAACCGGCGCCATACGATTCGCGTCTTGCGGATGCGCAGAAAGCCGCCGACGCGGGCAATTATTCGCACGTCGTGGAACTGCTAGTGGATTATCTGAAGGACCATCCTGAAAATGCCCAGATTCACTTTCAACTTGCATATGCGTTTGGTGAATCGAAACGGCCACATGAGTCCGCAGCGGAGTATCGCCGTGCAACAGAAATTGACCCGAATTTTTCAATAGCCTACCTAAATTTGGGGCTGACAATGCAGGACATTGGGGACGGTCCGGCCGCGACCGCGGCATTTTTGCGCGCTGCGGAATTGATGCCGGGGCAGGCGAAACCGCGATACCTTGCGGGCACGGCGCTGGCAGGCGCAGGAAAATATGCGGAAGCAATTCAGCAATACGAACTGGCCGCCACGGCGGATCCGAAGAGTTTCGATGTGTTTTATCGTTGGGGAATGGCGCTCGTGCGGATGGAACGATTTGCGGATGCGGAGGAGCATCTGCGGCAGGCGATAGCTCTAAAGCCGGATTCCATGGAGGCGCATCACGCGCTGGCAAGCGTATTGCTAATGGAACAGAAGAATGAGGCGGCAATAGTTGAATTGAGAGAGTACCTGAGGACCAGTCCCAACGATATGTTTGTGCGACGGCAGCTTGCCTCGACGCTGAATGATTCGGGTAAGCCCACGGAAGCACTTGCGGAACTGGATCGCGCAGATGCAATTAAGCCGCCTGATGTGGAGTCCTTAAAACTGCGCGCTTCCATCTTGATCGAGCAGAAAGATTGGGATGGAGCGGCGAAAGTGTTGCAAGCTGCGGTTTCGATGGGGCCCGCAGATTCCGAATTGCACGCGGAGCTCGGAAGAATTTTATTGGAGAAGCGTGACTTCCCGGCAGCGGAGCAGGAATTGCGGCGCGCGCTGGCGCTGAATCCAAACGAACCGGGCGCTATGGGGAATTTGATCAGCACGGTTTACCTGGCCGGGAATTATCCGGCAACGCTGGAGTTGCTGGACGCGCAGGAGAAAAGCTCGGCGCCGACGCCCATCATGTTATTTGTGCGCGCAACCTGCTACGATAAGCTTTCGAAAAAAGCGGAAGCGGCTGCGGCGTACAAAAAGTTTCTGGATGCCGACCAGGGCCGCAACGACAAGGAAGAATTCCAAGCCCGCGAGCGGATGAATCTGTTGCTGCGGGAACTTGCCAAGAAGTAGGGCCACGATGTCGCGGCGATTTGCAACGAAACTCCCCGGAATGCGGCGCGGTTCCTCGTTGTCATTACTTTCCTGTTTCATGATTGCCGCGCTTGCGCTTCCATTTTTGGGGCAGGTGCAAAATCCCGACGAGCAACTTGCCCTGTTCAAGGAAAAATATGACCGTGAGACCGATCCCGTCCACAAAGCGAAAGCGCTGGCCAAACTGGGCGACGCGCAAATCGCGGAGTTTACGCGGCAGGCGAACGCCGGCGACACGGATGCGGCATTCTTGACGCTGACGACGTATCTCAATGAAGTGCGGTCTACATTTGACGCGTTGAAAACGACCGGCATTGACGCCGAGAAGAAGCCGGACGGATTCAAGGAGCTGCAAATTCATCTTCGGAAGACGGTGTTGAAGCTGGAGCGGGCCGCGTCCCTGGTTCCCCCGGATCGGCGCAAGGAATTCCAGAATATTCACGACGAGATAAGCAGCATTAATAGTGAGTTGTTTTACAAACTTTTTCCGCGCCAGCCGGGGCGCAAGGGAAGCTGAAAGATTCAGGAGGCAGGCATGCGAACAAAAATAATCCTTGGCACGCTGTTGGTGGCGAGCGCCATTTGTTTCGTGCCCGGAATTACGCGGACGCAAGAAAAGAAGGACTATTTAACCGAAGGAGAGGCGGAAAAGATCCGGAACGCGGAGACCAACCTCTCATTGAAAATGAGACTGTTCGTCGGCTTCGCCGATGACCGGATTGCCAAATTTAAGTACATGCTGGCGCACCCGAACAATGACAGGCAGCGCGAGGACATGTTGAACAGCCTGATGAACGGATACAGCGCGTGCATGGACGATGCCGCGGATTTGATCGAAGTCGCGAAAGAGCGGCAGCGGGACATTCGCGGCGGGTTGAAAGCGATCGAGACAAAGGGCAAGGAGTATCTGGTGTACCTGCAGGAACTGGAAAAATCCGGGCCGGAACTGGATTCATACAAGGTCACGCTGGACGATGCGGTTGATGCGACGCAGGACGCAATCAGCGACGCGGAAAAAGCGGAAAAGGAAATTTCCGCGCCGATTCGGAGAAAACAGTGAAGCAGGCCACCCAGCGCGGGAAAGCCTCCGCGGCTTCGACAAATTCCGCGGCGCGAGGAGGGCTCGTGCCCGGCGGGGCGCGGATTTTTCACAGGATGTACACCCGGCTGGGATGCCAGGGGCGTCCGCCGCACTTCGTGGTTGAGTTTTTTCCCTACGCGAACCTGGTGAACACAGTCCGGCTGCGCGAGGACTCGGCACATGTGCGAGTTTCGGACGTACTGCGCGGCGCTCCGCTGGAAGTAATGGAAGCGGCGGCGGCGGTACTGCTGGGCAGGCTTTACCGCCGGCGCGCACCACGGGAGTTGGTTGATCTTTACCAACGCTATTCGACGGCGCGCGGAACCCACCGCAAGGTGCTGGCCATGCGAAGCAAGCGCGCCACACGAGTGGCGGGCGGGCCGCGAGGCGCCGCGCACAATTTGGCGCCGATGTTCTCGCGGCTGAACAGTATTTACTTTTGCGGGAAGCTGCACCGTCCACGGCTTGGCTGGAGCAAACGGAAATGGCGCGCGCAGCTCGGATGCTTTGATCCGGGCCTCGATCAAATTGTGATTAACACACGCCTGGATGGCACCGGTGTCCCAAAGTATGTGGTCGAGTACGTGCTGTACCACAAGATGCTGCACGTGCGGCATCCCATCCGCGTCGCCGCTTGCGGCCTGCAAGCGCACAGCGCGGATTTCCGGCGTGCGGAGCGGCGATACGAGCACTACGAGCGGGCGAGGAGATTTCTGGAGAGGTTGTAACTTTTTTGTACGGGGCGCGAGGAAGCTGTTATTTCCCGCTGCGTTTCTGCGCTGCCTGCTGGAGTTTCTTCTGCATATCCGCGATGCGATCTTCAACCTTCTTGCGATCCGGCGCGTGGGGATAAAGCTTTAGATATTTTTGGAAAGCTTTCATGGATTCGTCGAAGTCGCCTTTTTTCTCGTTGGCCTCACCCATCAATTCCCAGGGCAATGCATAAGTGGGCTGGGCGACCGTGGCATCCTTGAAACGGTCAATCGCGGCATCGTACTTCCCTTGCTTCAAGTAAAAGTTGCCGACCTCGACGTCTTTCATGGCCTCGAGCGGATTAAAAGCGGGCAGCGGCTCGGCATCGCCGGGAAGCCCCGAACCTTTTGCAGGAGGCGGAGGAGCGGCACCCAATCCAGTGCCCCCCAAACTATCCGAAGTGCTTTTCGATGAAGACTCGCCAGAGGAAGACGGTTGCGACTGGGAAGGCGGCTGCGATTGCGACGGCGGTTGACCCTGCGAAGGCGGGGGTGGCGGAGGAGGCTGAGTCAGTTGTGCGCGCGCGGCAATCGGGGCGAGCGCAAGCATCGCGGCAAAAGCGACTGACATTACGAGTCCCCGCGAAAATTGATTTCGAGCGAATAGCCTCATTTTCCTTCAGGGTCTCCTAGGTGCTGTTAGATTCGCTTTGCTATCATCAAGGTTGGCTTCCAACCTGCGCTAATTTTACTCCATATTCAGGCGCTTGAACCCATGGACTTAGAACAGAAAGTCGCGAGCTTACCTGCCGAGCCCGGCGTGTATCTCTTCAAAGATGTGATGGGGAAGATTGTGTATGTGGGAATGTCCAGCTCGTTGCGGAGCCGCGTGAAATCTTACTTTGTCGATTCCCGACAGCTTGACGCGAAGACCGGCTCGCTTGTGCGCGAGATTGCGGACGTGGATTACATCGTGGTGGATAACGAGCGCGAGGCGCTGGCGCTTGAGAACAACCTGATCAAGCAGCACAAGCCGAAATTCAACATCATGTTGCGGGACGACAAAACATACCCGTATATCAAGTACACGGCGTTCGAGAAATTTCCGCGCGTGTATGTGACGCGGCGGCTGAAGAAGGATGGCTCGTTATATTTCGGGCCATATTTTCCGCACAGCCTGGCGCACCGGATCGTTCACTTCATTCACCGGCACTTCAAGGTGCCGTCATGCACAGTGGACTTGACGCGCGCGCATCCGCGGCCGTGCCTGCAATTTTATATTCACCGCTGCCTGGGGCCGTGCGTGCCGGGGTTGACGACGGACGAGCGATATGCGGAAGCCGCGCGCGATGTGCGGACATTTCTCGAAGGCAAGCGCGCGGAGCTTTCCGCTAGTTTAACGGAGCGGATGGAGCGCGCTTCGGAAGCTGAAAATTACGAGCAGGCTGGCGCGTATCGAGATTTGCTGCGCACCGTGGAAGAGATAGAAGAGAAGCAGAAAGTTACGGCGGCGCAGGGGGACGATACCGACGTGCTGGCGTGGTACACGGAGCCGCCGCAAGTAGCCGCGAATCTTTTTCATTTGCGCGGCGGGCGAGTGGTGGACCGGCGCGATTTTTATTGGGAGGATCTGGATGAATTTGACGCGGCGGAATTCCTCCCTTCCCTGCTCAAGCAACTTTATCTGGATGCGAGTTATTTGCCGCGCGTGATACACGTGTCCATGGATTTCGAGGAGCGCGAAGCGTTGCAGGAATTGCTGACGGAGCGCGCCGGACACCGGGTGGAAATACTTTTCCCGCAGCGCGGGCCGAAGTTCGCGTTTCTGGAACTGGTGGAGAAAAACGCGAAGCACTCTTTTGACGCGCGGTTTCGCGTGTTGAAGCCGACGTCAAAGGCAATTGCGGAGGCCTTGCAAAACGCGCTGAATTTGCCCGAGGCGCCGAAACGGATTGAGAGCTTTGACATTTCGCACATTCAGGGCTCGGACACGGTGGCGTCCATGGTGGTGTGGCAGGACGGGCGAATGCAGAAAGGGGGCTATCGGAAATTTATTATCAAGGGCGTGCAAGGTGTGGACGACTTCGCGTCGATGCGCGAGGCGGTGGAGAGGCGGTACAAGCGATTGCAAGATGAGAGGAAGCCGCTTCCCGGACTGATCCTGATTGACGGCGGCATCGGACAATTGCACGCGGCGGCACAGGCGCTCGACAAATTGGAGATCATCAACCAGCCAGTGGCGAGCATTGCGAAGCGCGAGGAAATTATTTACGTACTGGGACAAGAGGATGAACCGGTCACCCTGGAAAAACATTCGCCGATTCTGCATCTGGTGCAGCAGATTCGCGACGAGACGCACCGGTTTGCCGTGGGATTCCACCGGCAGAGGCGCAGCACGCGGACGATTCACAGCGAGTTGACTGAAATTTCCGGGATAGGCAAGCGGACGGCGCAGAAGTTATTGCGTCGGTTCGGTAGCGTCGCGCGAGTGCGTACGGCCAGCGAGGAAGAGCTAGCGCGGATTGTAACCAAGCCGCAAGCGGCGAAGATTGCGGCGTACTTCAAGCCGAAGCGGCAGCAGAATTAGCCCGCAGATGTCCACTAGTGAACAGTCTTAGCGCCATAATTTTCCTATTATGGCGGAGCGCCGGGAACTCACCTGGTTGCATGCGGTAGGCATGAGTGCTACAGTCGAAAAGGAGGCGTTTTATGGCGGAAAACGTTGGCAGCAAGATTAGTTATTTCATGGTTGGGCTGGGAGTGGGAGCGCTGCTCGGAATCCTTTTTGCGCCGAAGTCCGGCGAAGAGACGCGGGAATACCTGTCTCAAAAGGCCGAGGAGGGCAAGGAATACGCGCAGCGCAAAGCGCGCGAATTGAAAGAGCGCGCGGAAGACTTGATCGAACGCAGCAAGGGTGTTGCGTCGCGCCAGAAAGATTCCATCGCGGCGGCGGTTGAGGCCGGGCGCGATGCTTATCAGCGCGAAAAAGCGAAAGCGCAGTAAATCGCGAAACAAGCTCTTGGAATAAGTTCGGGAAATTCTGACGATGCCGACCTGGCCGGGATATTTCGTTGTGATTATAGCGATCGCATTCGTTCTGCAGACCGCCATGCTGGCGGCTGTGTTTTTCCAGCTCAGGCGGTCGCACGAGCAGACGATGAATACGATGAAGGATTTGCACGCGCGCATCGTGCCGATCCTTACGCGCGTGGAATCGATTGTGAATGAGACGCACCCGCGAATCGTCACAATGGTTGCGGACGCATCGGAAGTCGTCCACCTCGCGCGGAACCAGGCGCAAAAAGTTGATCGCATCCTGACGGAGACGCTCGACCGGATGCGCGTTCAGCTCATCCATGTGGACCAGATCCTGACCGGCGCGCTGGAAACAATCGAGGAAACCGGGTCGGCGGTTCGCAAGACGATGCTGGGGCCGATTCAACAGGCAACTGCATTTATTCGCGGGATCCGGAGCGGATTGGAAGTGCTGCGGTCATTCCGGCGGCCTTCCGTTGAAACATCGGCAACCGCGCCGGACACGTCCGACGAGGGGATGTTTATTTAGAGGCGTCTGCTGCGATTTCCTAGCGGTGAGGATTTCCCGCCGAAGAAGAATTTCTACGCGGGTTAATTCAGACGATCCAGCCGCCACCTAGCACCACATCATTCACATAAAATACTGCGGCCTGGCCGGGCGTTACTGCGCGCTGCGGCTCGTCGAAGGTCACACAGGCGGAAGCTGGGTCGCTGACTGGCTTGATTGTCGCAAGCGCTGCATCATGGCGATGCCGAATTTTTACTGACGCGCGCACGGGGCGATCAAGCTGCGCGATACTGATCCAGTTCACATCACGCGCTTCGAATGTGGCGCAGCGCAACTCGGAGTCATCGCCGACCACTACTTGCGCGTTCTCACGATTGAGGGCCACGACATACATTGGGCGCCCTTTGGCGTAGCCGAGCCCCTTTCGCTGGCCGACTGTATATTTGTGCACGCCTTCGTGCCTGCCAATCACCTCGCCGCTCGTAGTAATGATTTCGCCGGCCTCTTCGGGCATTTCACTCCCCTGCTCGTGGAGATACTCCTCGATGAACTTCACATAGTTTCCCGAAGGAACAAAACAAATCTCCTGGCTTTCCGGCTTCCGCGCGACGGGAAGTTGCGCGGCGCTTGCGAGGATGCGCACTTCGTCCTTAGTGAGTTGGCCCAGTGGAAAACTTGTGCGCGCCATCTGCTCCTGCTTCAAGCCGAAAAGAAAGTAGGATTGATCCTTGGAATCGTCGGCGGCCCGGAGCAATTCGTAACGGCCGGATGATTCGTTGAACCGGATGCGGGCGTAATGGCCGGTGGCAAGGCGCGCGGCGCCGATTTCGCGCGCCGTCTCAATCAACTGATCGAACTTTACGTGGTTGTTGCAGAGCGTGCACGGGATTGGCGTGCGCCCCCTCAGATAATCGTTGACGAAGGGCTTGATGACAGAAAGCTCGAAGCGCTCCTCGAAATTCACGACGTAGTGGGGGAAGCCGAGATGCTCGGCGACGCGCTTCGCGTCATAAACGTCGTCAATGCCGCAGCAGCGATGGCCGTTGTGCCCAGCGGAGTCGATCGCGGGCAAGCGGCGCTGATTCCAAAGCTGCATGGTGAGGCCGACGATGGGCTCACCGCGACCGCGCAGGATCGCGGCGACCGTGGAGCTATCTACACCGCCGCTCATTGCGACTGCGGTCAAACCCGGATTGTGATTTGTGTCGCTCATCTCAAAACGAAATTGAAAGAATCCAGCGTCAGCCTAGCGCGCGACGGGCACCCGCTTCGTCTCCGGCGAAATATTGCGCAGGCGAGTGACCTCTCCCGGAATTACGCTCAGCGCGAAATCCACGTCGTCATCCGTGGTGTGGCGGCCCAAGCTGAATCGCAGGCTTGAGCGAGCCTCCGACGCACTGAGACCCAGCGCGGTCAGAACATGCGAGGGCGTCACGGCTCCGGAAGAACACGCCGAGCCGCTGGAACAGGCGAGACCTTTGAGGTCGAACGAAATCAGGAGCGACTCGCTGGCGATTCCCGGAAACATGATATTCGATGTGTTCGGCACGCGCGGCGCGCCGGCTCCATTCACGCGAGCATCCGCGACGGCGGCGAGGACTCCCTTTTCAAAGCGGTCACGCAGACGCGCGATGCGTTCTGAATCCGCGGCAAGTTGCGCGCGAGCAATTTCAGCGGCGCGTCCGAGCCCGACAATTCCAGGAACGTTTTCGGTGCCGGGGCGGCGATCGCGTTCGTGATGTCCGCCGAAAAGCACAGGCTCGAGTGGCGTGCCCTTGCGGACGTAAAGCGCGCCGACGCCCTTCGGCCCATAAATTTTGTGCGCGGAAAGGGAGAGCAAGTCCACGCCAAGCCTGTTCACGTCCACCGGAATTTTCCCAGTGGACTGCACCGCGTCCGTGTGAAACCAGACATCCGCTTCCGCGGCGATGCGGCCAATTTCTTCAACCGGCTGCACCGCGCCGATTTCATTGTTCGCATGCATCACCGTGATGAGCACGGTCTCCGGGCGGATCGCGCGGCGCACTTCGGCCGGATCTAAGACACCATTGCGACTGACCGGAAGGAATGTTATTTCAAGGCCGCGCTTCGCGAGCGCCTCGCACGTATTGAGTGCGGCGCTGTGCTCGATTTGCGTGGTGATTACGTGCTTCTTTTCGCCGCCTCGCGCCTCGCCAACCACACCCAGAATTGCCAAATTGTCAGATTCCGTTCCCCCGCCCGTGAAGGTGATTTCGCCGGCCTGCGCTCCAAGCAGAGCGGCCACGCTTTGCCGGGCGCGTTCAACTGCGCCGCGCGTCTCCTGCCCGAAGAAATGGATCGAGCTGGCGTTGCCAAATTCGGCGGAGAAATAGGGCAGCATGGCCGCGAGAACTTCGGGGTCAACTGGCGTGGTGGCATTATGGTCGAAATAGACGCGGCGCATGAAATGGAGGGCGAGCGATTCCGCCTGTTGACAGAATAGCCGCCGGGAAAACGATGGTCAAGGAAACGCGGGGCGTATTTGTGATTCGAGGCGGGAGGTTGCGGGGCTGGGAATGGCGGCCTTGGTTACTTTTCCCAAAATGGGAACGAATGAACAGGTACTAGCCCTTGCTTTGGTGGTTCGGCGGTTTGGCAAACACTGAGGGTTTGCCAAACCGCTAAACCACTAAAGCACCAAAGTTGGGCACCAGTATCCCTACCTGCGCCTCTTGGCCTTCTTTGGCCGTTTAGCGACCTTCCCGGCTCTCCCAGCTCCTGATTTGGCCTTCCCGGGCTTGCGCTTCGGGGAGGGAGGGGTTATGGAGCCCAGCCCCAGCGCCGTGGGGTGCTTGGGCTGGTAGATGCCCAATTCACCACCGCCGGGCAGCTTGATCGCGGTAGTGAATCCCCAGCCCTCTTCGGCTACTGGCCCGGTGAATTCAACACCCTTGCCTGCGAGATCTTTCATAGTCGCCTGGATGTTGTCGCACATCAGGTATATCTCGCTGTGGGGTTCGCCTTCGGCGGGATGGATGCCCAGTTCAGCCGGCGGGAGCGCAAAAATCAGCCAGCCGTGGCCGACATCCACTGAAGAAAGTTTGAGCGTGTCGCGGAAGAAGGCGCGGACTTTCTCGGAGTTCTGCGTGTAAATGATTGCATGAATTCCGTTGACCATTTTGGTGTCACCTCAATTCATTTGTACGACTCGCGGCTGATCGGGAATCGCGGGCAGCTCGTGCGCGGCGAATCTCTCACAACCGCCAAGTCCAATCAATCGAAAGATTGGATGGGCAGAATGCGTATGTTATCTTAGTGGGGAACTTGGGGGCCTCTCAGGACCCCGTTGCAGCCCGCGAAATTCGCGGCCCGTTTCCCTACCGATGGGTGGTTTGAATATGGCAAAAGCCAGCCGCTTGCGCGGTGTGCTGGACGTGTAGTCGAATTATACTCGCGGGCGCTGGCGGACAACTCATAAGAATTCCATCGTGACGAAGCAGACGCTCAGCGGTTGTAATAAAGAGGGATACCAAGTGAAGGGTTTTCATGCCCATTGAAACATCCAAATCGACGATGCCGGATCTTGCGTCGCTAAGGATTGAGGACCACAAGCGCAGGGGCAGCTCCCTGGGCAAATGGCTTGCGATGCTGCTTGTAACTGGTGCTGTGGTGGCCGCGGCTGCGTATTGGGGCAAGGACGTCATCAAGGCTCGCGGCCCTGAAGTGGAGGTCGTAGCGGCCGTTTCGCAGGGGAGCGCACCCGCGCCGGCTCTGTTGAATGCGACGGGGTATGTGACGCCACGGCGCCGCGCGACGGTTGCAGCAAAAATTACGGGAAAAATTAAAGAAGTGTTCGTCGACGAGGGCGTGCATGTCACGGAGGGGCAGATCCTTGCGACGCTGGATGACTCGGATTATCAGGTGTCATTGAAATCGACGCAGGCGGATCGCGACGCGACGGCTGCTCTGGTGGCGGATCTTGAAGTGCAACTTGGCAATGCCGAGCGCGAGCTGGAGCGGACGAAACAGCTTCAGTCCGCGGGCGTGATGACGATTCAGGCGCTGGATGCCGCGCAAACGCTCGTGGACCGGCTGAAAGCGCAGATCGCGCAAGAAAAGACGGCGATTCTGGCGGCTGACGCGAAGATGGGAATCGACCGGCAAAATATTGAGAACTGCATTGTGAGGTCGCCCTACACGGGAATTGTTGTGACGAAAGACGCGCAGCCGGGCGAAATGATTTCGCCGATGTCCGCGGGCGGGGGGTTCACACGCACCGGAATTTGCACGGTCGTGGACATGACCTCGAACGAGATCGAAGTGGACGTGAACGAAAATTACATTGCGCGCGTGAAGCCCGGGCAGCATGTTTTGGCTACGCTCGACGCGTATCCGGATTGGCAGATTCCGTCGCACGTGAGGACTGTGATCCCCACGGCGGACCGGCAAAAAGGGACCGTGAAGGTGCGAATCTCGTTCGATCATCTGGACGACCGCATCCTGCCGGACATGGGAGTGAAAGTAGCATTCTTAAGCGACGAGCAAACAGCGCAGCAGAAATCGGCGGTTCTGGCGGTGATTCCGCAATCGGCAGTGAGAACCTCCGATGGGCAAAGCGCCGTATTTCTTTTTCATGATGGAACGGTGGAGCGGCGCGCAATCAAAACGGGAAAGGCTCGCGGGACTGATATGGAAATCCTTGCCGGGATTGCGCCGGGGGACCTGGTGGTGACGAAAGGCCCCGATAATTTGCAGGACGGGGAAAAAGTAAACCGGAAACAATGAGCGGGACTTCAGCGGCAATCACAAGTCCAGTGAGGATGAAATGGTCAGAGTAGACGGCGCAGGAAATGGAAACAGTCTGATTTCGGTCCGCAATCTGGCTAAGAATTATCGCCGGGGCAGCGAAGATATTCATGTCCTTTCGGCGCTGAACCTCGACGTGGACCAGGGCGACTTCGTCGCGTTCATGGGGCCGAGCGGCTCGGGGAAGACGACGCTTCTCAATCTGATGGGCGGGCTGGATGTGCCGTCAAACGGGACGATTCGCGTGGCGGGCGACCAGATTTCCAGCATGTCCAGCGGAAAACTGACGGCCTGGCGCGCGCGGCATGTCGGCTTCGTGTTCCAGACATTCAATTTGATTCCTGTCCTGAACGCATATCAGAACGTGGAGCTGCCGCTGCTGCTAACTCGATTGAGCGGCTCCGAGCGGCGGAAGCACGTCGAGGCCGCGCTTACGCTCGTGGGCCTTGCCGACCGGATGCGCCATTTTCCGCGGCAACTCTCTGGGGGACAAGAGCAGCGCGTTTCAATTGCGCGCGCAATCGTCACGGACCCGACTTTTTTGCTTTGCGACGAGCCGACGGGCGATCTCGACCGCAAGAGTGCGGACGAAGTGCTCGATTTGCTTGACCGGCTGGTGAAGGAGCATAAGAAAACGGTGTTGTTGGTAACGCACGATCCAGTGGCGGCGCAGCATGCGCCCTATGTGCTGCACTTGAACAAAGGCGTGCTTGAGGAGGCGCAAGTGGCGGGGAGTGGCGCATGAAATATCTCCGGTTGCTGCGCGTGAGTTTGTTCCGCAAAAAGGTTCGCACGATTCTTACGATTGGGTCTTTCGCGATTGCGATGTTTCTTTTCGGCTTGCTTGTGATTATTCATATCGCTTTCAATCAAGGTGTGGAGGTAGCCGGGGCAGACAGGTTGATCGTGATGAACAGAGTCACGTTCATTCAGCCTCTACCGCTTGCTTACCGCAACCGGATGGAGGCGATCCATGGAGTGAAAGCAGTCACGTATGCAACATGGTTCGGCGGAATCTACCAGGAGGAAAAGAATTTCTTCCCGCAATTTGCCGTGGATGTGGATACCTGGCGGCAAATGTATCCGGAATTCCTGGTAAGCGATGCGGAATGGAATGCCTTCAAGGACGACCGCGAGGGCGCCATCGTGGGGGAAGGAACCGCGAAGCGATTCGGTTGGAAGGTTGGCGATCGAATACCGATCAAAGGCGCGATTTTCGTCGGAGATTGGCAATTCAACATCCACGGAATTTACAAGGGAGCGCGCCCGAAGGATGATACGACGCAATTCTGGTTTCATTGGAATCGTCTGAACGAGGTGCTTGCCGTCGGGAGCAATTGGAGGGATAAGCCGGGCTGGTATGTCGTGAAACTCACCAATCCGGATGAGGCGGTTGCCGTCGTAAAAAAGATTGACGACACATTTGCAAATTCTTCGGATGAGACCAAGACCGATACGGAGTCCGCATTTGCGGCTTCTTTCGTCAAGCAAACGGGCAACATCGCGTTGATTCTTACCGTAATCGGTGGTGTGGTCTTCTTCACGCTCTTGCTGGTCACGGGAAATACAATGGCGATAGCGGTGCGGGAGCGCACGCCGGAACTGGCCATTCTGAAGGCTCTTGGCTTCTCAAATCGCTTCATTCTTTTTTACACGCTTGCGGAATCGGTTTCGATTGCCCTGATGGGAGGAGTGCTCGGCATACTGCTTGCAAAAGGGATTAGTTTGCTCGGCAGCCCGGTTCCCGCAGTTCTACCGTTGTTTTATCTGCCGATGGATCAAGTCCTGCTCGGAATTCTGATTGCCGTAGTAATTGGCGGAGTGGCTGGACTAATTCCGGCGCTCACGGCGAGCCGGCTGCGGGTCGTGGAAGCACTCCGGAAAGTCTAAGAGAGGAAATCGATCGTGGCCATACCGATTATCTATAATTTGCGAAGCGTTCGCGTTCGATGGACATCCTCCGTGGTCGCGGTGCTTGGCATCGCGGGAACTGTCGGAGTGTTCGTGGCCATCCTGGCCATGGCGATTGGTTTCCGGGCAACCCTTGTTTCGTCCGGGTCGCCATCGAATGCGTTGATTTTGCGCGCCGGATCAAATACGGAGATGGTCGGCGCAGTGATGCTTGATCAGGTGCATATCATCGAGGGTGAACCGGGAATTGATCGAGACGCGAAAGGGCCGATCGTTAGCCCCGAAGTTGTTGTGATTGCGCCATTTCCATTATTGACGACAGGAACGGACGCGAATGTACAAGTGCGTGGCGTTTCGGCAAGGGCGCTGGAAGTCCGCCCCTCCGTGCACATCCTGCCCGGCGGCCGGTTTTTCACGCCGGGGTTGGATGAATTGGTTGTCGGCAAGAACGCCGTGAAGACTTACGCGGGCTTGGATCTCGGCAGCACGGTCAAGCTTTCAGGAATTGACTGGAAGGTTGTTGGAATTTTCGACGCCGGCGGCAGCTCTTTTGATTCCGAGGTTTGGTGCGATGCCGCACTGCTTGATCAGGCGTATAACCGCGCGCCGAACGTCTACCAGTCGGTTACGGTGCGATTGCCCTCCGCCGGTGACTTCCCGAAATTCAAAGACCGGCTGACTTCGGACCCGCAGCTTACTGTTTCGGTGGACCGTGAAATCGACTATTACTCGAAGCAATCCGAAACACTGACGCAAGTGATTGTAATCATTGGGACGATCGTTGCCGTGGTGATGGGCATCGGCGCGATTTTCGGCGCGCTGAATACAATGTATTCCGCTGTTTCCGAGCGGTCGCGCGAAATCGCAACAATGCGAGCGCTGGGATTTGGAGCTGGCAGCGTCGTGTTTTCGTTCATGATTGAAGCCCTGTTGATTGCCGCAATCGGTGGCGTGGTCGGATGCCTGGCTGTGCTGCCGCTGAACGGGTTCACCACAAGCACGCTCAATTTTCAAACATTTTCATCGATGGCTTTCGCGTTTCGCATCACGCCAGCACTATTTGCCGGCGGAATGATTTTCGCATTGCTGATGGGGCTTGTCGGGGGAACGCCTCCCGCGTTTCGAGCTGCGCGACGCCCTATCACCAGTGCGTTACGCGGTTTGTAAGGCATCTTGACTTCACCCACCGGCGCGGGTAGCGTGCCATTTAGCGAATTTTTTTACTTAATTCCGATTTACTACGAGGAACCACTCGCGTGTCCGGCCCTCTGCTGACCCTCACGACGGATTACGGAACAAATGACCATCTGGTGGGCACGTTGAAGGGCGTGATCCTGAAAATTCAACCCGACGCGCAGATTGTGGACATAAATCACAGCGTCGCGCCTTACGACGTGCTTGACGGCGCGCTCAGCATCGGCGCAGCGTATCGATACTTCCCTTCCAAGACCGTGCACATTGTAGTCGTCGATCCGGGCGTCGGCACCGAGCGGCGGCCGATCCTTGTCTCCGCAAACAATCAATACTTCATCGCGCCGGATAATGGAGTGCTTTCGCTCATTTATGAACGCGAGGACCCGCTCGTCGTGCGTCACATCACCTCGGAGCATTATTTTATGCGCCCGGTCAGCGCGACGTTTCACGGGCGGGACATTTTCGCGCCGGTCGCTGCGTGGCTGGCGAAAAACTGGCAGACGGAAGCGTTTGGCGAGGTGATCACGGATTTTGCGCGATTCGCGCTTCCCCGCCCAAAATCGCAAGATGGAATGTTGCGCGGGGCTGTGCTTCGCATGGATCATTTCGGCAATCTGATCACGAATTTCACCCTGGAGAATTTGCCCGAGGCGATGCGCCTGCCGGGCGCGATTAAATTCAGCGTCGCTGGTAAACCGGTGAAGCAATTTGTGGAAACATTCGCGCAAGGCCCGACGGGAGAAGCGGTCGCGCTGGTCGGCTCGACGGGATTTATTGAGATTGCCGTGAATAAGGGAAACGCCGCGCGCGTTCTGGGAGCAGGACGCGGTGCGGAGGTTGTGCTGCAGCTTGCTTGATCCTGGCGCGTGAAAGGAATTCTTCAATGCGACCGAGATTGATTTGGGGGATGCTCGTAATTTGCGCGTGTCTGTTTGCGATTGCACGCACCACGGCGATGAGCACCAGCCGCGCCACGTCACCATCGCCATTCGCGGCGCAACCTTCAGGAAATCCGCCCGCAGGAACAAATGTAGCGGGCGATGGCTGCGTCCGCGCGGGCGTTGAAGCCGGCTGCTTGAATCTCACAACGAAGGACAAGAAAAATAAGTATTCGTTACATTTCGACGCCAAAAACAAACCCAGCACGGACACCATGATTCACTTTGAAGGGACCACGACCGACGTTGACACCTGCATGCAAGGGACGCCGGTGAAGGTCACGAAGTGGAATACATTGAAGACGAAGTGCCCCGCTGATTCAAAGTAGTATTTCCCGAAAGTAGTGCTCGCAGCTTTATCGCGTGAGGCTCAGTGTGATCAATTGACTCTGCATCTTCGGGTCGAGCCAATCGCGGAGAGCGTCCCCGAGAAGATTAAATCCCAACACCGCGGCCATGATTGCGAGCGCGGGGAAAATTACCAGGTGTGGCGCGCTAAAAAGATAGTATCTCGCGTCATTGAGCATCGCGCCCCAACTTGGCGCGGGGGAGAGCACACCGAGGCCGAGAAAACTGAGCGTGGATTCCGCGAGGATCGCCCCCGCCATTCCGATGGACATCTGAATCATAACCGGCTGGATCGCATTCGGCATGATGTGCCGCAGTAGAATTCGTGCATGCGAGGCTCCAAGAGACCTTGCCGCCAGCACATAGTCCATCTCTCTGGTCTTGAGTACTTGCGCGCGCGCGAGCCGCGCGTATCCCGCCCAGCCCGTGATGATGAGCGCCAAGATCACTTTGCCAATTCCCGCTCCGAGAAACGCCGAGAATGCGATTGCGAGGAGAATGCCGGGAAATGAAAGGAATGCGTTTGTGAGCAGCAAGTTAATGAAGCGGTCTAGCCATCCGCCGAAGTAGCCTGCGAGCGCGCCGAGGGCGACGCCTATAAGCGATGCTCCCGCAACAACCGAAACGCCGACAAACATCGAGATGCGCGCGCCGAAAATCACGCGGGACAGCACGTCCCGGCCCAGCTCGTCCGTGCCCATCCAATGACCCGCGCTGGGCCCGAGCAATCGAGCGGGCAAATCCTGCGCGATTGGATCGCGCGGAGCTATCCACGGCGCGAATATCGCGAGGAAGAAGAGTAGCAGGGTCAACGCAAGGCCAATGCGACCCGCGAAGCTGTGGCGGAGAAACCCTGTCCAAGTGCCCGATTGTTCGGCATACGAGCCCATTGCAGACGCGGCGATGACCGGCGTGCTCATGACAGGCGAATCCTCGGGTCCACGAGCGCGTAAGTAAAATCCGTAAGCAGATTGACGATTACATAGGAGAGCGCAATCGCAAGAATGCATCCTTGCAACAGCGGATAATCGCGCGCTTGAATCGCCTGGACCGTCAGGCGCCCGATTCCAGGCCACGCAAAAATGGATTCGGTGACAATCGTTCCGGCGAGCAGCGCGCCAAACTGCAAACCGAGCACGGTGAGAATGGGAACCAGCGCATTCGGAAACGCATGACGATAGAGAACGGCGCGTTCGGAGAGTCCTTTTGCGCGAGCGGTGCGGACGTAATCGGAGGAGAGCTCCTCGATCATCGCGCCACGGACCATTCGAGTCATGATCGCGGCAAGTGCTGCTCCAAGTGTTGCCGCGGGCAAGATGAGATGCGAGATTCCTCCGCGCCCCGAAACGGGCAGCCATCCGAAGCCAATCGAGAAAACGAGGATGAGTACCGGCCCCAACGCAAAATTTGGGACCGAGAGTCCAAGAAGTGTGAGCGCGCCAATCGCGTGGTCGGCGGCGCGTCCCCGACGCCGCGCGGAAGCGATTCCCGCGGGAATCGCGATCCCTGCGCAAACGAGAATTGCCGCCAGCGCCAATTCAAGCGTCGCAGGATACCGCTGCAAAAGCATCGGGAGCACGGGCGACTGAAACCGAAAAGAGTTGCCCCAATTTCCTCGAAAGAGTCCGGTGAGATAGCGCGTGTATTGCGTATGCAGCGGCAGGTCGAGGCCGAGCGAATGGCGGAGCTGGCTAAGGTCTTCGGTGCGCGCATCTTCTCCAAGCATTTGCTGGACGGGATCACCGGGCACAATGTGCGCCAGCATGAAGACCATGGTGAGCACGAGCCAAATTGCGGGCAGAGTGATCGCGATGCGGCGGCCGGCGCGCCCGAGTGCATGGGAAGCATGCTTGATTTTCATGCGCGGTTGCCGCCAATGGACTTATCCGGGAGAAGAGCGGATTCGGTTTGCATGGTTTCGTGAGTGGCGGAAGTGGCCGAAGCGCCAGGTAGCTTCTGGACCTTCAGGCGGGCGATGCGGCGGCGGTCCATCTCATAGACGGTGAATCGGTGATCCTCAAAATCGAAAGTCTCGCCACCCTGCGGAATAAATCCGAGTTGCGCCAGAGCGAAGCCGCCAAGCGTTGAATACGCGGGATCATCGGGCAGGGCGATCCGGTACTGAAGTTCGAAATCCCTGACGTTCAGCGAGGCGTCAAAGACCATCGCGCCATCTGCCAGAATGAGCGGACGCTCGACGAGATCAAATTCGTCATGAATTTCCCCAATGACTTGCTCGACCACATCTTCGAGTGTGACAAGACCCAGGATGCTTCCGAATTCGTCCACGACCAGAGCCATCCCGATGCCCCGCGCTCGAAATTCTGAGAGGAGTTCGCCGGCGGGTTTGGTCTCTGGCACGATGAGGAGTTCACGCACGAACCGGCGTAAGTCGAATGGAAGCTGAGCGCGATTTTGCGCGGTGCGCCGCTCGCGCTCCAGAAGCACGCCGAACAAATCTTTGATGTGCACGAAGCCCAGCGCGTGATCGAACGTGCCCTGGTAAACAGGGATGCGCGACCGCTGGGTCCGCGCGAAGAGTTGGAGAGTTTCGTCAAGAGTGGCCTCAACGGGCAGTGCGTGGACGTCCGGGCGAGGCACCATGATTTCGCGCACCTGCAGCTTGCTGAGTTCGAGGGCGCTTTGAACATAGCGCTCTTCGTCGGCCGCGAACAAGCCGCGTTCCCGCGCTTGCTGGATCAGAATTAGAAGTTCTTCGGTCGAGTGCACCATCGTGTGGCTGAGGCGGGGCGCGACACCAAGCGCGCGAAGCACCGCGCGCGACATCCCGTCGAGAAGGCTGATCACAGGACGAAATGCGCCGAGATACCACTGAAAGGGCCGCGCGACCAAGAGCGCGACTCGCTCCGCATGGCTGAGGCTCAGGGCTTTCGGCACTAATTCGCCGAGGACGACGTGAAAGATTGTGAGGAGAAAGTACGCAGAGCCGAGCGCTACTGCGTGCGCCACGAGGATGGAGGCCCTTCCCGGAATCCACCACAACAGCGGTTCGATTGCCTGAGAAATCGCCAGCGCGCCCAGGAAGCCAAGGCCGAGAGTCGCCAGGGTAATCCCCACTTGCACGCCGGAAACAACGGTTTCCAAGCGGGATACGAGGTCTTGAACGATGCGCGCGCTGGCGCTGCCGCGCCTGACGAGCTGGCGCAAGCGCGAGCCCCGCACCGCGACAAGGGAGAATTCCGCTGCCGCAAAGAAAGCGTTGACGCAGATCAGCGCCAGGACGCCGAGAAGGCGAACAAGAATCACGGGGCGATTCTAACAGCCCGGCGGCGCGCATCCCAATAGGGTGGCCTGATATATCCGCGCTTGCCGCAAGGCATTCCAGGCAATAAACTCACGATGCGAATTGAGCGGGGCTGCGGCTATCAAGCGAAGTAAACCGAGGGTGGAATTTTGCGGCGAGCGATCCGAAACATTCTCTTTGTGTTGGTCTTGGTGATTCTCGGGGCTGCGGGAATAGCTTGGTGGTTGGTGCATCGTTCCCTGCCGCGAGTGGACGGAATGATTCAACTCGCTGGTCTGAAGGGCGAAGTGGTCATCCGGCGGGATGCATATGGTGTGCCGCACATCACAGCGCAATCGCGCGAAGATGTTTGCATGGCGCAGGGTTACGTGATGGCGCAGGACCGGTTGTGGCAAATGGACGTCGTGCGCCGCGCAGCCGCGGGCAGAATCTCAGAAATCGTCGGACCTTTGGCGCTCGCCTCCGATCGCAATTTCCGGACACTGGGTTTGGCGGAAGCCGCCGACCGCGATGTGGCGTTGCTCGACCCCGATGAAAAGCAAATGTTGGAGGCATACGCGAAAGGCGTGAATGCCTATATTGATGAGCATCTGGATCGTCTCCCCATCGAGTTCACGATGTTGCGCTATCAGCCTGCGCACTGGCGGCCCGCGGACACATTGCTTGTTGTTGGCTATATGTATCAAACGCTGACAAGCACGTGGCGTAGTGAACTCGCTCGGCTAGATGCGAGCCAGCGAATCGGCAAAGAGCGCGCTGCGTTTTTATTTGATCAGGATTCGCCTTACGAGCACCCAATTGTCGGCGCGAAAGCGCTTCCGGCAAAAACTGCTGGCGTCGCGGCGTCGAAGGCAACCCAAAAAGACGCCGGTTCCTTCGCGCCGCTGTCACGGTCACTTTTTCCGCCGATCTCCTTATCCGACGAATTCGGCTGGACTCTCGCAAGAGATGTTCTTGGTGAATTCGATGATGCGGTGCGCGCAGGAATTGGCAGCAACAATTGGGTAGTGGATGGATCGCACACCGTATCGGGCAAACCGCTGCTCGCCAATGACACGCACCTCACACTGAATGTTCCCGACATCTGGTATCTGATTCATATGACGGTCGGGAATTTGAGTACGGAAGGATTCACGCTGCCTGGCGCGCCGGGCATAGTGATCGGCCATAACAATTCCATCGCTTGGGGATTTACCAATGATGGCGCGGACGTGCAAGATCTTTACACGGAAACATTTAATCCCACGAACGCTTTGGAATATCGCGTAAATGGAAAATGGACCGAGGCACAAGTGCGCCCTGAAACCATTATCGTCAAGGGAGAATTACCCGAACATTTACCGGTAGTAGTGACGAGGCATGGCCCGGTCGTTTCGCGCAAAGGCGGCACAGGTTACGCCCTTCGATGGACTGCGACCGAACCCGGCGGTCTTGCCCACAGCTATTTCAAAATTCAGTTCGCAAACAACTGGCAGGAATTCCGGGAAGCTTTGCGCGATGCGTTTGGACCGGCGCAAAATGCAGTTTACGGGGACACGGCCGGCCACATCGGCTTCATAGTGGCGGCAAAAATCCCAATCCGCAAGTGCGGCGCGTGGCCGCCGCAGGGCTCGCCGCTTCCCGCAAATGTTCCATGCGGCGGCGCGCCTATGCCCGGTGAAAACGGCGAATACGAATGGCAGGGTTACATTCCCTTCGACGAACTGCCTCAGGTCCTCGATCCACCGGGCGGAATTATCGCGACCGCGAATTCGCAAGTTGCAGGGCCCGGTTATCCGCACTATCTATCGGCGTTCCTTGCCCCGCCATGGCGCACCGACCGCATCTTCACATTGCTCTCGCAGCCGAAGAAATTCGGTCCTGATGATTTTGCCGCGATTCAGGGGGACATCGTGCAAGAATTCAATGTGATTCTTGCGAAGGCGCTGGTGAAAGCCGCCACGAATGCGAAGCCACGCGAGCAGCGCGCCTCCCGATTGATCGGCATGCTTGCAACCTGGGACGGACGCATGACTCCCGACTCGGTGGAGGCAGCTTTTGTGGACCAAGTTTCACAAGCGTTCGGCCACACTCTACTGCAGCCCTACTACGGAGAGACGGCGGCAACGGGCGGCGAAATCTTTCTTGAACGAATCTTGCGTGAGCGCCCGCCCATATGGCTGCCTCCGAGTTTTCACGATTACGATGAGCTACTGGTTGCCAGCGCGGACCGCGCGGTCGCAGAATTAACGACTTCCATGGGAGGATCTGATATCAACTCGTGGACATGGGGAAATCGCAACAAACTTTTGATGGTGCATCCACTCGGCCAGTCTGGAATTCTTGCAAAAATATTCAGCATTGGCCCCGTGGCGCATGCGGGCGGGCCCGGCTGTATCGACGCTCTCGGGCGCACCGAAGGCCCATCCATGCGGCTCGTCGCCGATCTCTCCAATTGGGATAATTCGTTCATGGAAATTACTACCGGCGAATCCGGCCAATTGGGGAGCGAACATTATTCCGACCAATATCCTTCGTGGCTTGCGCGGAAGCCGCTGGCCGCGCCATTTAGTGACGCCGTAGTCCAGCGCGTCACTGCCCACACTCTACTGCTGGAACCTAGCGGGCATTAGAATGCCCGAGGCGCCCGAAGTAGAAGCCGTCGCGCGATCCTTGGGTCCGCTGGTTGCCGGCCGGAGGATTCGCGCCTGCGAAGTAATCCATCGAATTGCCGCCCGGCCGCAATCTGTTTCACTCTTAGGAAGAAATCTGCGCGGCGCCCGAATTACGGGGGTCGCGCGGCGCGGCAAATATCTCCTCATAGAACTGAATCGCGGCGTGCTTGTGCTTCATTTTCGATTGGACGGCCAGTTGATTTGGTTCGATGGTGCGCCGGCTCGCAACATGCATATTGACGTGCTCCTTAATTTCAATCGCGGAGCGCTTGGATTTGTGGATCGACGCCATTTTGGTCGCGTGAACTGGTATCAGGACGCGGGCGCGGTTCCAGGCTTGCGCCGGCTTGGCGTTGACGTCTTCTCCCCAAGCTTCAATTCAGCATTGCTTCAAGTTTTGCTGCGCGCTTCAAAGCGGCCGCTGAAGATTCTACTAATGGATCAAACGAAGATCGCGGGGCTCGGCAACATTTATTCCAATGAGGCTCTATGGCACGCGCGCCTGGACCCGCGCAGACGCGCTGACCACGCCACTCTGGCGGAATCGCGGCGTTTGCATAAGGCCATTGTTTCCACAGTGAAGCGTGCCTTAGAATGTTGCTGCGGTCCGGCGCCCAGCCTTCGCGATCCGAAGTGGTGGTTCCAGGACCTCGAGAGCATCCTGAGGGTCTACGGCCTTGAGGGCAAGCCATGCCGGAGATGTGGGATACGCATTCGACACATCAAGCAGGGCGGCCGTTCGACTTTCTTTTGCCCGCGCTGCCAAAGGTAGATAACGCTTGAATCCCAACGCCGCCAAAAAGCCCGAGCCTCCGAAGAAACCGGAATTTGAACGCTCGCTCGCGCGCCTGGAAGAGATCGTTCGCAAATTGGAAAACACAAATCTCTCGCTCGATGATGCAATGAAGCTTTTTGAAGAGGGCGTTGCGCTTTCGCGCGACTGCCAGAAGCAGCTCGAGCAAGCCGAAGGGCGCGTCGAGGTCCTGATGAAACACGTAACTGAACGAGTAGACGAACA
>CAVTRS010000027.1:0-45490 GCA_963737185.1 uncultured Acidobacteriota bacterium
CGACGCATTGCTTGCCACGGGAGCAGCTTCAAGGATGATGAACTCGTGGACGCGGCGGAAACCGCGCGGCATTACGGCGCATCGAACACCCCGGTCCGGCTTGACCGCCAGACATTTGAAAATGCGCTGCCCCGGATTGTGGAGTCGCTGGAAGGCCGATCGCCTCATCGTCCATTGTCCCCATGTACTTCGTCTGCCAGCGCGCCCGGCAGGATGTGACCGTGGCATTGGTGGGCCAGGGCCCCGATGAACTCCTCGGCGGATACACGCGGCACCTCGGCGTTGCGTATGGAGCGGCATGGCGGCAGCTTCCGCCGGCGGTGCGCGGCCCGCTGGCCGCGGCGGCCAGGGCGCTGCCCCGGTGCAATCGCTCAAGCGTGGCGTAGCCTCGCTAGGTGTCGAGAATCGGCTTCAGCGTTATCAGGATGTGTTCTCTAATTGTGCCAGGCGCAACCATCGCATCGTTGTTTCGCCCCGGCCTGCTCCCGGCGGGTGGGGAGCGACCCGGTGCTCGACGCATGGAGCGTCCATCGGGCGGCCATCGATGGGCTCGACGAACTCGGCGGCTTGCAGCTTCTCGAGATTCGCTCCTCGCTGCCGGACGAGTTGCTTATGTACGGCGACAAGATTTCCATGGCCCATTCCCTTGAGGCTCGCGTCCCTTTCTGGATCGCGAAGTTGTCGAATACATCCAGCGCCTCGGTCCCCGGTTCAAGGTCCGCAACGGCCAGCGCAAATGGCTTCACCGCAAAGTCTGCCGCCAGTTCCTCCCCGGCTTCGATCATCCGGCGCAAAAAGCGCGGCTTCGCCGTGAACGTCGTGGACGAATGGTTCCGCGGCTCGGTGTCGGGCGAGATGCGCGATTACCTCCTTGGCCGCGAGGCGCGGATATTCGATTACCTGAATCCGGAGGCGGTCGAGCAAATGTATGGCGATCACGTTTCCGGCCGCCGGGATAACCACAAGATTCTCTTCAGCCTCGTGGTATTCGAGCAATGGTTGCGCGCAACCGGCGCGCCCCGGCAGGTCGCTTGCGAGGCGGCGGCTCCAGTCCGGGCTTAAGCTAGCGCACCCGGCGTGATAGCAGACGTACATTCATGAAGACAGCACCCCCAATTGATACATCCGGCGCCGCGGCAGGCGCGGGGAGAGTCATCAACCCGGCATGGCAGCCCCATGGACCGGAATCAAAAGCGCGGTTCAACCGGCTCCTGATTTTCCTGGCCGCGCTCTGCGTCGTATTTTTCCGGCCGCTCCTCTCGCTGGTGGAGTACTGGGTGAGACGAAAGACCTCGATTCCTATATCGTTCTTATCCCGTTCGTTTCCGCTTACCTTCTCAATATCGAGCGCGGCAGCCTCATGCGGGGATATTTCCCGGCGCCAGTCTGGGCCGGTGTTTCGGCGATAGCGGGACTCGCCGCCCTTGCGGCAGGCTGGCACTGGAAGCAATCCCTGAGTGAAAACGATTCGCTCACTTTCTTCGCGCTCGGGTTTGTCTGCTTCATCATCCTCGGTGGTTTCGTTTTCCTGGGCCGGCGCGTGATGGCTGCGGCCGCGACTTTCCATTGCGGCTTTCTCTTCTTCCTGGCCCATCGCCGGGTCGTGTCGTGGACACACTGGAGACAGCTTCCAAGCTGGCATCCGCGGATGCGGCGGCATTTTTCTTCAGTTTCTTGGGGTCCTGTTGCGGGACGGAACCGTTTTCCAGATTCCGGGCATTACGATCCGTGTGGCGCAGGAATGCAGCGGCATTCACTCGGATCGGATACGATCATTGCCACGAGCCCGCATTGCGTGCCATCTCGTCCTGCGGAGTTACTGGCGGCGCGCCATCCTGCTGATATTTGCAATCGTATTGGGCGTCATCCGCAATGGATTCCGCATTGCGACCATCGGCTGGCTTTGCGTTCACATCGGCCCGCGGATGATCGACAGCCCCATCCATCACCGTGGCGGCCCAATCTCTCGTCCTGTCGCTTATTCCACTGTTCATACTCCTGTGGGCGCTCTGCAAGGGGGAGAGAAAGAGGCTCTCCCGGAGCAGTTTCCGGCCCGGACCCGCCGGTCCGATAACTGCTTCCGGCTTGCAATAGAATAACGAGTTGCCTAGCTTCAAATGCCAAAATTGCCTATGACATCATCCAATTCACAAAGCCGGTTTCCATTGCCGCGCATACTGGCATTCGCATCCGCCCTTCTGCTGCTGGGCGCCGGATGCGAAACCAAGCCGCCAAACATGGCAGACCTGCCGGCTCCGGGTCAGCCGCAAGGCCCCACAATGCTGGTGCCCGGGGATGTCATGGGCTCGCATTTGCGGAGCGCCCGATCTCAACCAAACGCAAAAGATACGCCGGACTAGAAAGATCACGCTGCCCCTCTTTATCGGGGAGCTCACTGCCAGCGGTCAGACATTCCCAGCCTTTCAGCAACTATTGGAGGCCCAATACAAGAGCCAGCTAAAGAACAGCGATGTTACCATCACGCTCGAAAGCAGCGAGGATCGAACCATTATTATCGACGGCTCCGTTCCAAGGCCCGACATTATTCGGCCGACCGGCCACTCACCGCGTTCGAGGCGATCATGCTGGCCGGCGGATTCACCGACGACGCGGATATGAAAAAGGTGCAGGTAATTCGGCTGGTCCATGGCGAGGCATCCGAACGTGTCCGAGAACTTGCGGGGCCGATGCACGGCGCGCCGACACCGGCGCGCCCGGTGACCCGGGGATATCATCTTCGTGCCGGAAAAGGCGTTCTAAGCCCCCTTTTTCAACACCACGGAACCACTCGCGTGCCCGGCAAAGAATGAGCCCGCCCCAATGGCCCGCTTCTGGAACACCACGCCGCCGAATTTCCGAACGGTATTCGAAACGGGGTCCAGGAAGCTCCCGCTGAAGAGGCCCGAAGCCGTATTGAACTGAAGTGTGAGCGGTTTCCTGGCGGGGGTCCTTCTGCCTGAATAGTCCCGGTTTGATCAGATCGGAAACCGAATCGCTGATCGGTGTGGAAAGGTCGGTGCCCACCAGGGTAACGGCCGTCTCCGGAACTGTTCGCCGCCGCAGGGACATACAGGGAGCCGACGGCATCAATGGTGGTGGAAAATCCCGCCGGATACGCTGCATTAGGGTCGCTGTCTGGCGGCCGTTGCCAGGCGATTACGCCATCAAGATCGCTCTCGGAACCCGACGTAGTGATGGTTTCAAATTTCAGAACGCCGCCCATATATCCTCCGCCCGAGTAAAGGGACTCATAAACCGATAGAGTCCCATCGGCTGCGACCGGCGCGGTGTAGCTGATCACCGTTGATCTGCCAGGATCCCCGTAAGCCTTGCCAATCCGTTGTCCGTTATGATCCAGGCGGCAATAACCGATTCCCTGCGGGGTATCGCTTTCAGCCGCCGGATTGGGAGGAAGTATGATCGTGTAAATGCCCGCTTGTGGCGCCTTGTTCGTGGCGGAATAAGCAACCATGGAAGCGCCTATGGTGGAGGGAGCGCCGCTGCCCGTCGTCATGGTGCCGCTGATCTCGCCCGTTGCCGTGTCCAGGTTCAGGTCCAGCGTGACGGTCGCGCCACTTTTCGTTTTCACATTCAACACCGCGCTGCCGTTGGCGTCGAAGACACCGGAGATCGGCGTGGACAGGTTGCCAAGCATCAGTTTGCCGGTAACGAGTCCGGCGCCGGCCGTCTGAAGCTGAATGAGCCCCGTATTGGCCGTAGTGGACGAGGAGTTGGTGATCAAGCCGCTGAAAGTCACGCGGCTGACGATTGTGATCGACCCCGTTACCGAGGCGCCACTGGCGTTGGTGACCGTGTATCAGAAACCATCCTGGCCGGCAAAGCTCGAATTCGGGGTGTACGTGATCGTGTTGTTGCCATTGATCGACGCGACGCCATTCAGGGGCGAGGTAATATGAGAAATGACATCGCTCGCCGCGGAGCCGGGCGCCATGGCGTTAATGACGGTGGCCGTCGGGAAGAGCAGCAGCACGGTCTGGTTGTTCGCGGCACCGGTCCGGTGGTGAAAACCACCTCGTTGGAGGGGGCGCTGTCGAGGCCCGCGGTTCCGTAGGCGGCGATGGCGAAATAGTAAGTTGTGTCCGGCTCCAAATTCGTGATGGTGGCAGTCGTTGCCGGGCCCACATCGGTGACGTTCGTGTACTGGCCGCTTTGGGTGCCGGAATAAACGTGGAACCCAGCCACCAGCGAGGTGGTTTCCGCATCCCAGCCCAGCGAGACGGTTGACTGGGCAAATGTGTGTCCGCAGCATAATCCCAAACAAACGACCGAATCTTCGCACCACCCATGTCCATCCCCCATTGCCATTATGGTAATTATGAAACATATGGTAATTTAAGCACCTGCTATGCCTTTCCGCTTTACGGGTAACCCCTAGACCGCCCCCCTATTGCACTACGCAATTTCCCCCATGCCCCCACTCATTCCCCTCTCGTGACCATCGATTCCATCCCTGCCTTCGCCGCCGCTTTCCTCGGTTGCGCAACCGGGATATTTGCGCTCATCCGCAAGCGCTCCGTCGCCAGTTGGTGCTTCTTCGTCGGCATGATGCTCCTGGCGGCCGTGAGCGCCTTCACCGAGTTGAGCGAGGAAGCTGCCGACGTCACCTTGCTCTCTCGGTGGATGACCTTCGCGCTGGTGACAAAGTGCGGCATCCCGGCAGTCTGGATTGCGTTTAGCCTCACGTATTCGCGGGGTAATTACCGGGAATTCCTGAGCCGCTGGCGATACCTCCTCTGGCTGACAGCCCTCATTCCCGCTGGAATTGCCATATGTTCCGGAGGGAGGCTGCTCGTAACGCCTTCGGGGTTCGCCCACGGGATGTGGCTGCGGTCCACCCCTTCCGGAAAACTGTTGGATGTATTCCTCCTGGTGTCGTTCGTCTTCATTCTGATGAACCTGGAGAAGACTTTTCGCTCGGCGGTGGGAACGATGCGATGGAGGATCAAATTCCTCGTGCTGGGATTGGCGGTGATCTTCGGCACCCGCGTTTATACTCAGGCCGAGGCGTTGCTGTACTCCGGGCATGACCTTTCCCTCGCATGGATCGACACTGCCTCGCTTCTGATCGGGTGCGTCCTGATGACGCTCGCCTACTTGCGTAGCGGCTTTGCGGAGATCGAGATTTATCCCTCGCATGCGGTGCTGGAGGGCTCAGTGACAGTCTTCCTGGCCGGCGGTTACCTGTTCATCGTTGGAGTGATGGCGCAGGTGGTGGCGTACATTGGGAGGAAAGAGAACTTCCAGCTCCAGGCATTCATTGTACTGCTGGGGATCACCGCGCTGGCGGTCCTGATATTCTCGGATCGGCTGCGCCTGAGGATACGGAATTTTGTCAGCCGCCATTTTCGGACCTCGCAGCGGGACGTGCGCAAGATATGGACGCTGTTTACCCGGCGGCTGGCGAACGTCCTGGACCAGCCGGGGCTCTGTCTTGCATCGGCGAAGCTGATATCGGAAACCTTCAATATCCTCTCGGTAACCATCTGGCTTCTTGACAAGTCCGGGGAGCGGCTGGTGATCGGAGCGTCGACGGCGCTCGGGGAGGGGACGCCGATTGATTTGACCGCCCAGCTTTCAACCTCCGCGGCATTCCTTCCCGGCATGAGGCGCTCGCCGGCGCCACTTGATCTTGAGAAGGCGACCGAGGATTGGGGGATCGCGTTGAGGCAGGCAAGCCCGAGCCAGTTCCGCGGAGGGGGCAATCGTCTCGCGTTGCCACTGGTGGCCGGCGAACGGGTGCTGGGGATCGCGGTGCTGGCGGACCGCGTGAGCGGCGCCCGCTATAGCGTGGAGGAGCTCGATTTGCTGAAATGCATCGGGGATCAGATTGCGGCGGCGCTGCTGAATCTTCGGCTCTCCGAGGAACTGGTGCATGCGAAGGAACTGGCAGGCATTCCAGACCATTTCCGCATTCTTCGTCCACGATTTGAAAAACGCGGCGTCGAAAGATCCGTTTCCGGCGGCGTGCTGTCCGGTGGGACTGATTCCGGACATGCAGTTTCCGAGCACGACGGTGAAACTCGCGCCGGGCGATACGCTCGTACTGTTCAGCGACGGTGTGAGCGAGGCGATGGATCCGGAGCAGAAAGAGTTCGGCATCGCGCGGCTGAAAGAGGCCGTCCAGGGACGCGCAGAAGAGCCGCTCGGCGACCTACAAGATGCCATCCTCGAATCGGTGCGGCAATTCGCGCGCGGGGCCCGGCAAGCGGATGACGTTACGCTGCTATTGCTGCGGTACACCGGCGCGAAAGCCGCGCAGCAGCCTGCCGCGGCGTGAATCAGCGATGAAGTAAAGCTTTGAGTTTGAGCCCAATTCGGTGTCACCACATTTCCCGGCGGGCGCGGGGAATCTGCGGCGAAATAGCACGAAGGAACTTGTTGATGAGCGCGGGGTTGAATTGATAGAGCGGCAGGCGTAATGATTGTACGTAGAGCCCAGCTCTGATTGGCGTCTTGAGGAGTTTTTCGCCATGCGAGCGCGAGAGTCCCGCGGTTTCCTGTGCGAGTTAAAACGGATAAGTGCGATTGGAATTAGCGCGGCTGCGGTTTTGCTGATTTTAAGTTGGTCATCCGCAAATGGTTTGGCTGCGAATGGTTCTGTTCCCGCGTTGTCATACCCCGATAGTGAATTCAATTCCGCGATAGTTGCAGTTCCCGGCGACGTTGGCGGAAAAGCGGGCGCGGCAAGCAGCGCCCCTACGGCCGACAATCCCGACGATGCGCATTGGGCGGGGAAATTGCCGATCAAGGATTTGACGGAAGAAGAGGCAATTACCCATGCGCTGAACCGGCTGGGATACGGGCCGAGGCCGGGAGATATCGAGCGCGTCGAGCGCATCGGCCTCGAGAACTGGATTCAGAAGCAACTGCATCCGGAAACGATTGACGATTCGGCGACGCAGGCGCGGCTGGCGGAATATCCGACGCTGGTGATGCCCTCGGCCACGCTGATCAATGAATATCCGCGGCCGAATGTGGCGGCACAGCGGATGAAAATTACGGTGGAGGAGTACAACAAGCGCGAGCAGGGCCTGCTGCACCCATTACAGGGCGTGCGTCCGGCGGAAGACCGGCGTCCGCAAACAATTGTGAACGAGTTGATGATGGCGAAGCTGGTGCGCGCGGTGTACAGCGAACGGCAATTGCAGGAGCAACTGGACGATTTCTGGTTCAACCACTTCAATATTTTCGCGCAGAAAGATGATGACATTTATCTGATCACGTCATTCGAGCGCGACGCGATCCGTCCGAATTTATTCGGGAAGTTCCGGCGATCTGCTGGGGGCGACGGCGCATAGCCCGGCGATGCTCGTCTATTTGGACAACTGGCTGAGCGCGGATCCGGCGGCGGTGCAGCGGGCGCAACACGCGACGCCGGAACAGAAGAGGGCGTGGAAGGATTTGCCGCCGCTCGGAAACAAAACGCGGGCTGAACGAGAACTACGGGCGCGAGATCATGGAATTGCACACGCTGGGCGTGGATGGCGGCTACACGCAGCAGGACGTGATCGAAGTGGCGAAATGCTTTACCGGATGGACAATCCGCGCGCCACAGACGGAAGCCGGAATTCGTTTTTGATCCGCGGCTTCACGCGGCAGAGCCGAAGAAGGTGCTCGGAAAGAAAATCAAGGATGGCGGGGTGCGCGACGGCGAAAAGGTGTTGGATTTGCTGGCGTCACAGAAGGCGAACGGCGCATCACAGTTCGTACCAATTGGCTGAGCACTTCCTTTCGGACAATCCGCCGTCGGCACTGGTGGACCGGATGGCGAAATCTTTCGAGAAATCGAAAGGCGATTTGCGCGAAGTGGTGCGGACGATGATTTATTCGCCGGAATTCTGGTCGCGCGACGCTTACCGCGCGAAAATCAAGACGCCATTTGAGTTTGTGGCATCTTCGGCGCGGGCGCTGGGAGCGGAAGTGGACTCCCCGACGCCGCTGGTGCAGTGGGTGGCAAACATCGGCGAGCCGCTTTATCAATATCAGGCGCCGACGGGATACAAGGACAACGCCGAGACTTGGGTGAACACGAACGGCTTGCTGAAGCGGCTGAATTTTGCGATGACGCTTGCGGGGAATCGCGTGCGCGGGACCTCGGTGGACCTGACGTCGCGGCTGGGCGACGATTGCGGCAATGATCCAAAGCTTGCGCTGGACCGCGCGGTGGATACTTTTGTGGGCGAGCAGATGTCCGCCGGGACGCGAACGACACTGGAATCAGAACTGAGCGATCCGCAGATAACTCACGCGCGGCTGGATGATCCGGTGCATCAGGTGGACCTTGGGGTGATTACCGGACTCGTGCTGGGAACACCGGAATTCCAGAGGCGCTAGCAAATTTCATTCCTTCATGCACCCTGTTAGAATCCCCGCGCCTACGCGTCTCATCTAAGCGCACGTGTCAGGTAAACATCCATTGGAGGGAATTCAATGAATCAAAATTATTCTAACCATGCGAAGTTTGTGCCGCCATTTCACTTTTTTGTGCTGCCGGTATTGCTGCTGAATGTCGGGTGGTCGATCTATCACATTGTGAAAACGCCTTCGGCGGACACGATCATTGCGACGGCGGTGGCCGTGGCAATACTCATGGCCGCGTTATTCGCGCGGATGTTCGCGTTGACGGTGCAGGACCGGGTGATCCGGCTTGAAATGCGGTTGCGGTTGGCGAACGTGCTGCCGGTGGATATGCGCGGCAGGATCCTTGAATTTACTCCGGAGCAGCTTGTCGGGTTGCGATTTGCGAGCGACGAAGAATTGCCGGGGCTTTGCAAGAAAGTGCTGGATGAGAAAATTTCGGCGCGGAAGCCGATTAAGCAGCTGGTGAAGAATTGGCAGGGGGACTATTTAAGGGCGTAGTTTGTTGAGTGCTTAGAAGCCCAGCGCTGAATTTCAGAACGCCCCCAGGCGGGAGCCTGGGGCTCGTGGTTTTAGCTCTTTTTGGCGGAACCGTTGGCGGCGGCATCGGCGCCCGCCCCGCCTGCGTTGGTCTTGCCGCAGGATTTGTCACAGAGGAGGATGTTGCGCCAGATTTCCTCGCCGTAATATTTGGAGAAGGATTTCACGTAGGCTTGCGCGACGAAAAAGAAAATGAGGCAGACGACGGCGACGGCGAGGAGTTTGTGGATTACAAGGGGGTCATCGACTCTGTTGGTGGTCTGACCGAGCAAGAAACCGCCCGCCAGTAAAGCAAAAGCAAAACCCCAGATTGCGGCTCGATAAGTTCTGCGTTTGCGATCGTCGTTGGAGTCAGGTTTTCCCTCCGCCGGCTTGGATGGAGTTTTCCTTTGCGAGCCGTAAATGAACATGCTCGCGGCCAAAGCAATGAGCAGAGAAACTCCCAACACCAAATGGACGAGCGCGGCGGGGAAATTATTGAAATGAGCGAGCGCCCAGCCGAGCGTGTAGGCAAAGGACAAGAGGAGCGCGCCGGAGAGGCCCTGCATGAGGGCCAACATGCCTTCGTATTGCTCACCATACCCGATGGATTTTTCGCGGAGGAGCAGGGCGCGGCATTGCAGGAAGGCATTGGAGCGGGATTCGTCAACCGCATTCACCGATTCCGGCGTGGGTTTCTCGTCCCTTACCGCCGGCTGGACAGAAATATCTACTTTCGAAATTTTCAAAACCAAAGCGGCGAGATTTTGTTTCTGGTCCTTCGTAAATGTGTTGTCTGCCGCATCCAACATGATGCAGGAGTGGTAGCGGCGGGAGCCGGAATCATGAACTGTTTCGGGAAAAGCGCCGATCGCGAGGGTTTGCAAGAGCTGTCCTACGAGGTAAGCAGCGGCGCCGGCGATAATGAGGGAAGACCAGTCATTCGCTTTCAGCGCGACTCCTGCGATGCCGAAGGGGATCCAGAGAAGCATGAGGAGCGCGGAGCCCGGAAGCAGGTAGCCGTAAACGTCATAGAAATTGAATTTCTCGAGCACGGATCACCTCTCGATTGACGAGGTAATTTACCTCATCCCTTCAACCTGCGCACTTAGCGAAACAAATTTTTCCGGCCTCCCTTCAAATTGAGAATCGCGACGACCGCAGCAGGCGGATAATTGGCGGGCGTAGTTTTTTCAAGTGAGAGCGCTGGAATTTAATTCGCCCCCAGGCGGGAGCCTGGGGCTCGTGTTTTTAGGGGTGAAATGATGGGGAAAAATTCGATTTAGAAACCGAATTGGCGGGCGGTTTCGCGGTAGGAGCACCAGTTGCATCCGGGCGCGGGCGGCGGGGGAGTGGCGAGATCAAGGAAGGCGGCGACTTCGCCGAGAAATCTCAGGAAGGCGGCATCGTCGCGCGGGATTTCGGCCCAGGTGAGTGAGCCGGCGAGTTGCGCGGCGTCTTTCGCAGAAGAAAAAGATTTTGGCTCGAAGACGAGAAGGCCGAGGCGGCGGATTGGCTTCAGCGAGAGCATTCCGGCGGCTGCATTTTCGAGGGCATGTGCGTAGGCGCTGAGCTGACGCTTGTACGTGTCAATATTCTTATCGGACTGCTGCGAAGTCTTGAAATCAACGACGGCGAAGGTGCCGTCGTCGAAGCGGATGTTGGCGTCAAGCTTGCCGCGAAGAACGAGTTGGACGCCGCGGCCGGGAAGGGCGATGGGCGCGGACTGCACCCATTGTTCGCGACAATCGAACGTGCCCGGAGGGAGCATGGGCGCGGCCTGCTCGGTGCGCTGGCGGTCGAAGCGGTTGCGCATCTCGCCGTCGATGACGGTAAATATTTTTGGGAAGATGCTGGGGCGCGCGAACTTGCGCGTCACCTTCAGGAAATAACAACGCTTGCATTCCTGCCAGAGAAAACCGAACTCGGATGGACTGAGTGTCCATATTTTTTTCGGGACTTGAGAGGCGAAAAGATTGGATTGTTCGGCGGCCATCGTGATCATTCATACCACAACTCGGAGTATGCAAGTAAATCATGGCGGATGAGCCCCCAGACGGGAGCCTGGGGGCTCGCTCATTTTTTGCCTGGGGGCTCGTGCACATTGCGCGGGGGGGGTGTGCTTTTTGCGTCGGACGCGTGGATTGTAATTCCGGGTGCATTGATGAGTATCGTTTGCGGGGCAGGCTTGTGATAGTCTCGCGCGCGTTGGCCGCGGCCGCGCGTGTGTTTCCAAGCGGCGGGAGGAATTCAGATGCAGATGCAAAACACGGCGTTGGGACTTCGTGCTGCTGATCATCGCGGGAGCGATGAATGGCAGCTTCACACTGCCGATGAAATATACGAAAAAGTGGGCGTGGGAAAACACCTGGCTGGCGTGGACGATTTTCGCGCTGTTCGTGCTGCCTCCGGCGGTGACATTCATCATGCTGCCGCAGGCGACGCAGGTTTACGCGCAGTCCTCATGGACGCCGATCCTGGTTGTGGCCGCGTGCGGCGCGGGATGGGGAATATCGCAGGTATTTTTCGGGCTGGCGGTCGAGTCGGTGGGAATCGCGCTGGCATTTTCCGTGATTCTGGGAATTGCGGCGGCGGTGGGGAGCTTGCGGTCACTGATTGGGGATCATGCGGACAAAGTTTTTTCGGCGGGGGGACTTGGAGTGATTGGCGGAGTGGCGCTGGTGATTGTGGGTGTGGGGGTTTGCGCGGTGGCCGGGCGCAAGCGGGAGGCGGCGCTTGGTCTCGGGCCGGACGCGGCGAAGGCGTCCATCGGCACCGGACTGATTTTTTGCACAATCAGCGGTCTTGGGTCGGCGCTGGTGGCGATTGGATTGGATAAAGGGAATGGCCTTCAATCGTCCGCGGTAAATGATTTTCACGGGAGCCCAATCTGGGCGCCGATGGCGGCGTTTCTGCCGTTGATGATTGCGGGGGGAGTGCCAAACCTTATTTACACATTGTATCTGCAAGGAAAAAATAAAACTGGGAAGAAATTCTCGGAATCGGGAACCGGTGGCTACTGGCTGCTGGCGTTTGTGATGGCGTTTTTCTGGTTTGGAAGCACACTGATGTATGGGATTGCGAAGGATTACATTGGGTCGCTAGGCACAAGCATTGCGTGGCCGATGTTTATGTCGCTGATTGTGATTACGGCTAGCGTGCATGGAATCCGGACTGGTGAATGGAAGGGAACTGGGAAGACTCCGCTGCGAATTCAGTTGAGCGGAGTGGGAGTGCTGATACTTGCGGTGGTTGTGCTGCAACTTGCTTCGCAGTGGGTGTGATGACGGCGCGGGCGGCGAACGCGGAAGGCCGTTTCGGAATTATTTATACCGAGTGCGCTGCAGAACGCAGGGGTTAAGACCCCCAGGTTTAAGAAGATTTTCGGCACGGTTGAAGCCGTGCCCTGATACAAGTCATTCAACTGGCGTGAGCAATTTATGAGTTGGCATGTCGCTGTGCCTTGGCAAAGCGGGGCAGTGGAAGGCGCAGGCAAGACGAAATGAATGAAGCATTCTACCTTGGCGTGGACATCGGCGGGACGAAAGTGGCCGCTGGGCTGGTGGACGCGCGCGGGGAAATAATTTGCAAGGGGCGCGCGCCGATGAACGCGCACGGGACGGCGGAAGAGGGACTTGCGTCGGTGTTCGCGGCGATGGACGACGCGCTGAAGGCGGGGCGCGCTTTGCAGCCGAACTTGCAAATTGCGGGGATTGGGATTTGCTCGCCGGGGCCGCTCGATCCGAGGACGGGCGTGGTGATTAATCCGCCGAACCTGCCTTGCTGGCGAAATTTTCCGCTGGCGGATGAGGTGAGCAAGAGGCGAGGCGTGCGCGTGCACGTGGAGAACGATGCGAACGCGGCGGGGCTTGCGGAATATTTGTGGGGAGCGGGGCGCGGCTATAAAATTGTTTTTTACGCGACCCTTGGGACGGGAATCGGCACGGGTCTTGTGCTCGATGGGCGAATTTATAACGGGCGGACGGGCGCGGCGACCGAAGGCGGGCACGTGACGATTGATTATCACGGCGCGAAATGCGGCTGCGGGAAGTATGGCTGCATTGAGGCACTTGCCTCGGGGCCGGCGATTGCGGCGCGCGCGCAGGCGGCTGTGGCGAAGGCGGGAGCGCGCGGCGCGAAACTTGTTGAGCTGGCCGGCGGGAAAGTGGACGCGATTCATTCCGAGAATGTTGCGGCAGCGTGGCGCGCGGGTGATCCGCTGGCGACGGAAATCCTTTCCGAGACGATGGATTTGCTGACGATCTGGCTCGGAAATATTATTGATTTGCTGGAGCCGGAAGTGATTGTGTTCGGCGGCGGGATTGGCGAGCTGGCGAGTGAGTGGTTCGGACAAATTCGCGGAAAATTGCCGGCATGGATAATCATCAAGCGCGGCGCGGAAATTCCGCTGGTGCTGGCACGCTACGTGGCGGATTCGGGAATCGCGGGGGCGGCGGCGCTGTGTCTAGCGCCCGCGGCGGTTAAGGCGTAACCGCGATTACGCGCAGCGGGCTGCCGGAGCCTCCGACAATTTTCAGCGGCGCCGCGATCACGATTGCTCCTGTTGGCGGAAGCTGATCCAGGTTGCACAATCCCGCGAGACCAAATTTTCCGCTGCCATGCATGATGTAGTGATTCGGAAATGGCGGATCGAGTTTCGCCGCCTGCCCCGCATCGGTGCCCACCGTTTCGACTCCCACGCCTAGGATGTCGCGTTCGCGCGCGAGAAATTCGGAGGCCGCGGGCGTCCAGCCGGGGCTGTGGGGGCCGTCATCTTTCAAGTTGATGTAGTCAGCAGCGCTTTTACGCTGCGACCAGCCGGTGCGGAGGAGCACCCACGCGCCGGCGGGGATGCGGCCGTGAGCGCGCTCCCAGGATTGCAGCGTTTCGGGTGTGACGAGGAAATCTGAATTGCGCGCGACGTCGCGCGTTACGTCCAACACGCATGCGGGCCCGATGAATTTTTGCGGCGGGATGAGGTCGACGGAATTATCCGCGAGATCTTTGCCGCTGACCCAGTGAACGGGCGCGTCGAAATGCGTGCCGGTGTGCTCGCCGGTCTCGAAGGCATTCCAATACCAGGCGGGGCCGCGGTCGTCATAGCGCGAGAGCTCGCGCAGATGAAATGGCGGGGTGTTATTCCATTGCGGCGGCAAGGGGAGCAGCGGCGTTTCGGCGCTGAGCGGGGCGGTGAGGTCCACGACGCGAAGGCGGCCCGCGGCGAGTTCGGCGATGAATTGGGAGAGAAGCTGTGACATGAATGCACCTCGCACGAAAATCTTGCAATAAAAGACTGAAGCCACGAGCGCGTAAGTTTTCCGCAACGAGCGGACATGGCGCGCGAATTCAAAGCGGTTTTCGAGAAGGCCGAGGCCAGTTACATATTTAGCGGGGCCTGCGGCTTCGACTTTCGCCAAAATCATGGAGAGTTCGTCGCGTTGAAGCGATTGCGCAAAAAATTTGCGAAACGCGTGAACGCTGATAACAGCCGTTGTGGGCTCGATTCCCGCAGCTCGCGCGATGGCGGCCAAATCGCTGCCGGTCGAAGTTGCGGTGGGGAAGCCGCCGACGGAGAGCAGGCTCTCGTTGTCGAAAACAACCTCGATGAGATTTGCCGGGCGATAACGTGCGAGGGTGGTGAGCGTGCCGAGATTCATCAAGAGAGAGCCATCGCCATCGAGGACAACTACCTTGCGATCCGGAACGCAGAGCGCGAGGCCGAGGCCGGTGGAAGAGGCGAGTCCCATCGCGTGCTGCAAATAGAAATGATTCGGGCGGTGGCCGAGCGATTGAAGTTCGGCGGCAACGGCGCCCATGATGGTGACGACGATGCAGGATTTGAGATCGTCGTAAATGGCGCGCAAGCAATCGATTCGCTGCATAAAAGTTTTCGCTATTCCTCCCACATCAATTCGCGCATCAAGAGAAGGGCTACGGGATGCGAGCTGCTTTCCGCGAGCGTCTGCGCCCAATTGATTTGACGGGCGACGGATTCGGGCTTATCGAGTTTTTCATAGGGGATATTCAGCGCGCGGAGGACGGGCTCTGTTGCGCGCCCGCCTTCGGTCTGCCACGGATCGCGTTCGCCGAAAGTGCCGCGATAACTGATGAGCATGAGCAGCGGGATTTTATAAAGCTGCGCGAAAGAAACAATCCCATTTATCGCGGCGAGGAAGCCGTGGTTCTGCATGAGCATCGCTGACTTCACGCCGGCGAAATGCGCTCCGGCGGAGATGCCGACGGCTTCTTCTTCCTTGGCGAGGCGGACGAGCGTCATTTCCGGGTCGTCTTCGGCCATGCGGATGAGGTGGACAAGCCAGGTTTCGGGCAGCGCGGAGACAACTCGGACGTCACTGGCTTTAAGGGCTTCGTAAATGACGCGCGAATTGGCGATTGAAACGGGCATACAGGGTGCGGTCCGGCGAAACGGCGCGCCGGAGGAGCGCAATGATATAGGCGAAATTCAGAGAAAGAAAGCGAGAGCTATTCGGGTGCGACGGGGCTGCGAATTGCGTTGCTAGACTTTGATGGACTTTTCCGGGTCAGGCAGCCTGTCACCCGGCCGTGCGATCCATACATACATTGTCGGCAGGATGAAAATGCTCATCACAAGCGCGGCGATCAGGCCGCCGACGATCACGATTGCGAATGGCCGCTGCGAATCGGAACCGATCGAATGTGAAACCGCCGCCGGGAGCAATCCCAAAGTTGCTACGAGCATGGTCATCATGATGGGGCGAAGCCTGAGGACCGCGCCCTCGACCGCGGAATCTTCAACGGGAAAACCACGCGCGCGAAGTTGATTGATGTACTCGAGCATGATGACGCCGGTCTGGACGGATACGCCGAAGAGCGCTGAGAAAGCCGACGCCGGAGGATACGCTGAAGTGCGTGCCGGTCATCAGCAGAGCAAGCAATCCACCGAGAGGAGCGGTGGAAACGGTGGCGAGAATCAGAAGCGCCCATTTCACTGAACGAAACATGCTATACAGAATCAGAAAAATGATCATCACGGTCAACGGCACGATAATCAGCAGCCGCGCCGCGGCGCGCTGCTGGCTGACGTATTCGCCTTCCCAATCGATGCGGTAGCCGCGCGGCAGTTGAACCTGCGCGTTTACCTTTTTAATTGCTTCTTCGACGGCGCCGCCGAGGTCGCGGCCGCGAACGCTGTACTTAATGGCGATGTAGCGCGAATTTGCTTCCCGGTAGATTTCGGAGCCGCCTTCGCGTTCCTCAATTTTGCAGAGCTGTGCGAGAGAGACGCGCTCACCTGTTGGAGACAGCAATCGGATGTTCTCGATGGCTTCTTCGGTGTTGCGGTAATCCTGGAGATATCGGAGCACAAGGTCGTATCGCGCCTCGCCCTGCAACACCTGAGTGAGAGCATTTCCGCCAACCGCAGTTTGAATGGCGTCCTGAATGTCCGCGACGTTGATCTGATAGCGGGCGGCTTGCGCGCGATCCACTGTAAGATTTTCATTGGGTTGGCCGAGCACTCGAATTACGCCGAGATCCTCAATCCCCTTGATTTGGCGCATGATGTTCACGATCTGGGTCGGCCTTTTCCTCCAGAGTCGGTAGATCATCGCCATACACTTTGGTTGCGAGCTCGCCCTTTACGCCGCTCACCGCTTCTTCCATGTTGTCTTCGATGGGCTGGGAAAATCCCCAGACGACGCCGGGGATCTTGTCGAGTTCGCGGTTCATGGCGGCGATCAGTTCATCTTTATTCTGGTGAAAAACGGGCCGCCACTGTTCCTTTGGTTTCAGATCCACGAAGTATTCCGTATTAAAAAACCCCGTAGTATCGGTTCCGTCGTCCGGACGCCCCACCTGGCTGGTGCATTGCGGAACTTCGGGAAACGAACAAAGCACATCGCGGGCCTGGTTTGCTAAACGGACGCCTTCGGTGGGGCCTGTGCTGGGCGCGAGAGTGCCGCGCACCCAGAGCGCGCCTTCATCCAGGTGAGGCAAAAATTCGGAACCAATCAGGCCACTATAGGCGAGAAAGATGGCGGCGCATAAGGCCGCAAGGGCGACTCCCAGTGTCAACTTGCGGTGCCCAATCGCAAATCGCACGTTTTTGCGATAGCGCTTGGTCAGAAAGATCATCACGGGGTTGTGCCATTCGCTGACTTTCGCGCGGAAGAGCAGCGTGGAAAGAACGGGCGCGATAAGCATCGAAAAGACCAATGCTCCGAGAAGGGCAAATGCAACCGTCCAGGCCATGGGCTTGAACAGGCGGCCTTCCACACTTTGCAGAGTAAAAATTGGCATATAAGCCGTGATGATGATGGCAATTGCGTAGAAAACCGGTCGCTGCACTTCATGCGCGGCCCGGCGGATTACTTCCATCGCGGTCTTTGAGCCATTTTCCCCGTGAGTCAAATGGCGGACAATGTTTTCGACCATGACGACCGCGCCATCCACGACCATTCCGAAATCCAAGGCGCCGAGCGAAAGCAAATTTGCGGGAATGCCTTTCAGGTTGAGGCAAGTGGCGGCGAACAACAGCGCGAACGGGATCGTAATTGCGACGATGATCGCTCCGCGGACATTCCCGAGGAACAGAAAAAGAATGACCGCGACCAGGATCATTCCTTCCGTGAGATTGCGCAGCACCGTGTGGGTTGTGAGGTGCACCAGGTCGCTGCGGTCAATGAATGGAACCACTTTTACGCCCGCGGGCAAGATACGGTCATTCAACTCCTGGACCTTGGCGTGTATACCCGCGAGGGCTTCGTCCGCATTCGCACCCTTGCGCAGAAGCACGATGCCGGAAACCACGTCATCGTTATCGATGATGTTGCCGTCTTCGCGATGAGTGGCGCGGGCGAACTGGCCGAGGCGGATTTTCGGGCCTTGCGCGACTACCGCGATATCTTTTACACGGAGCGGAGTGCCGCTCTTTGTGGTGAGGACTGTGTTTTCGATATCATGTACGTCTTTGACGAGGCCCACTTCTCGAATATTTATCTGCTGAAGCCCGGCTTCGATGAAGCTGCCACCTGCATTTACGTTGTTATTGGTGAGCTGTTGCTCGACCTGAGCGAGGCTGAGTCCGTAGGAGATCAACTTGTTGGGATCCACGCGGACCTGATACTCGCGGGTGGGGCCACCGAAGCTGGCAACATCCACGACATTCGGCACGGCCTTGAAACTTTTCTCGACGACCCAATCTTCGAGTGATTTTAATTCCATCACGTCAAATTGGGGATTCGTGCTTCGCAGGGTGAAGAAATAGATTTGACCGACCGGACTCCAGTCGGTGCCCATTTGGGGCGACACTCCCGGAGGCAAAGTGACCTGGGAAAGCCGCTCAAGGACGCGCTCGCGGTTCCAAGCGTTGTCTTCCTGATCGTCAAAAATCAGCTTCAGGTCGGAGAGCCCAAAAAGAGAGAACGACCGCAAATAGGTGACATGAGGAATTCCGTTCATCACGATTTCGAGCGGGATTGTGACCTGCTGCTCGATCTGCTCCGCGGAAATTCCCGGCCACTGAGTGATGATTTCGACGTAATTGTCCGCGACGTCCGGATAGGCTTCAACGGGAAACTGATGGAAGGAGATCGCGCCCCATCCAAAAAGGCCCAGCGCGCCCAAAAGGACGAGGAAGCGATTCTCCAACGCGAAATCGACAAGCTTGCGAATCATTTACTGCTCCGAGGCATTCTGGAGTACGAGCGCGTTCACAACGACCAGCTGAGCCGGCTGAATTCCCGAAATTACTTCCTGCATGTTGTTCGGGAGCATGTCTCCGGCGATGATTTCTACGCGGCGAAACTTTTTATCTCCCGCAGGGACGTAGACCCAGTCGCGATCATGTAGGTGCAAGATTGCAGTCGCGGGAATCGCGGCGTGCGTCTCTTTCTTTTGGCCATGAAAAGTAGCTGAGACGAACATCCCCAGGCGCATGAGTCCCGGATTTTGGACTTCGATGCGGACTTTTGCCGTGCGGAGAGCGGGATCGAGGGTCGGCCCGATATTGCTTATGGTTCCCCGGAATAATTTGTCGGGATATGCGTTCAGGCGAATATCCGCTGACTCGCCAAGATGCACGGTTGAAAGGTCGTTCTCATAAACATCGCAAATGACCCAAACGTAGGAGAGGTCCGAAATCGTGAAGGGACTCGTGCCGAGCGCCTGCACACCGGCGGCGTTGGTGACTTGCTGGTCGGTGATTACGCCGGATATGGGGGCGACAATGTCCACGATGCCGGTTGGGTGATCGACGTCGCCGCCGAGCAGGCGGAGATGCTCCGATGTGGTTTCGACATCAACCTTGGCCTTGTCTTCGGTGTCCTGCGCGACCTGAAAATCGTTTTGCGAGATTGCGCCGTGGTCGAAAAGAAGCTTCGCGCGCTCAAGCTGTGTCTTTGAAAGGACTTCGTCGGCGACAGCCTTCCGGTAGTCGGAATAAGCGAGGGAAATGTCGTCGCTTCGCACGCGTAACAACAGCTGGCCCTTTTTCACGGTGTCGCCCAGGCGCGCTCCGATGTCCACGATGCGGCCTGAGGCGAGGGAGATGACGGGTACGGCGCGGGCGATATCGGGGTTCACGGTTCCAGTCACAACCAATTTCGAAGCGGAGTCGTGCTCTGTAGCGGCGACCACCGGAAACTGCTCCGGACGATCTACTTGAATCACACTGAGGTCCTGCTCGCTCTCGACCTTTGCTTGCGGAGGGGCCTCCGCCGCGGGATCGCCCTTGGTGGCGCCGCAACCTTGCAAAATCAGAATCGCCGTGATGGCGCCTGCCAAAAAATCAAACCTTGTTTGTCTCATCGAACGACCCCAACCGAACCTCTAGAATCGATTTGATACGCAATAATTTCTTCAAAATTCCTATCGCAGTTTGACTCGCCTCCCGTCAACGGCGATCCAAAATATTCGCGAAATCCGCAGGTTTGTACCGTATTCGCGATAGAAGCACTCGCGGTGAGCGGACAAAGAAAATTTTTCGTACACATGTGAAGCTCCAGACAAAATCCTGATTGAACCCAAATACTAAGAGAAAAGCATGAACAGCAGGGCTTAGAGAGAGAAAGGAGGCGGTGAGCGGCCAGATGGGAGCCTCGACGGTGCAGAAGGGATGGCGTATGTTTTAAGATCGAAAAAAGCCGTACCTTCCGGAATGGTGGCCGGGCGTCGCCAATTCGACAATACCGCGTGTCGCGCGCCACTGGGGCCCGAAGCGTGACGTGGAGCCGCAGGCCCACGAGCGCTGGCGAGGAGGAAGTGCCGCTTGCTTGCAGAGGCCTCCGCCACTTGCAGTTCCGGATGAAGATCGTCCGTGAGTGAGATGACGGGGAATAGGAGGAATAGGAAAGTTCCCAGCGCAATCCATTCGAACAATGTCGTCGCCCTACGTTTGCGCCAAACGGCACGGAATACGCAGATCGCGGCTAATGCGATCACAAACCAGGCAAAGTTGAGCAAGGCTTCCATACAGTAGAAAACGTACTACAGCGCGACATGCTCTGGCAACCTTGCTGGAAATCCAAGTTCCTAGGACAACTGGGGTGCAGCGGCGGAACGCGGGGAAGTTAAATCCCGCAACCTTTGAGGCCGCGCTTCTCGTAATACTGCTGGTGGTAATCCTCGGCACGGTAAAACGCGCCGGCCGGAAGGATTTGAGTGACGATCGGGCGACGAAACCGGCCTGACTTTTCCTGGCGTTCCTTGGATGCGATCGCCGCGGCTTCCTGCCCGGGATCGTGATAGAAGATCGCGCTGCGGTATTGGGCGCCGACATCGGGGCCCTGGCGATTGGGCGTCGTCGGGTCGTGTGTGGACCAGAAGATTTCGAGCAGGTCTTCGTAACGGACCTGTTTTGGATCAAATTCAACCTCGATTGCTTCGGCGTGGCCGGTGCGGTCCGTGCACACATCTTCATAAGTGGGATTCGCAAGCTGGCCGCCGGTGTAGCCCACCGCGGTAGAAGTCACACCCATCACGCGGCGGAAATTGGCCTCGACGCCCCAGAAGCAGCCCTCAGCGAAAGTTGCTTTTGCCATGGACGTATTCTACCTCGCGTTCGCGGAATGTCTGAAATTTCAGGCGGCGCTGCGATACATTAGAGTCCGCTGGGGCCACACTGGATTCAATGAAGGGAATTTGAGGACACCGTGAAAACGACTCGGATCAGATTCAATTTAAAGCATCTCGGACTTCTGACTGCGGCGTTTCTAATTGCGGCGTTGCCGCTCGGCGCACAGCAGGCGTCCCAAGACGCTGTTTATTTTCGCCCGTCGCCCGGGGTTGCGCAGGCGACGATTGAAAAGGGGGTAGCTCGCCTTGGCAATGCAGTGATCGAAGAGACCTGGCGGCTGGATGGAGGGCGGCTTGCGGTCATCAGCGCGCGCGACCTCATCGGCGGAAAAACCGTTGCGCCGGGCGCGGATGTATTCGTTCTTATCTTCAGCGACGGCCGTGTGCTGCGCGCCTCGCAAATGAAATTCATTCGCGAACCCTCGGTCCGGACGATGGAAGGTGACGCCAACTCCACGCAGCTTGCGGGGCGCGCGGCCGCGAAAACCATCGGTGGCGAACTGGCGGACGACGCGAATACGGTTCACGTGATTTGGCACGCGGTTTTGCACGACGGCGGGAATTACATCCGTCAGGAGGTCACCATTGAAGCGCAACAGCAGGACGCGCCGATCCGCGAGGTCCGACTGCTGGATGGTTCGCTTGCCGGCGCGTATGTTTCCGGGCACGCGCGCGGGTCACCCATTGTCGCGGGGACATTTTTTCTTGGCTTTGAGCACCCGCTCTCGCAATGCAGCGTTTCGATCGGCCGGGTGATCTGTGCGCTGGAGCGTCAGTTGCCTGTACGCGCGGGGCGGCAAGTGACTTACTCGTCCGTGGCCGGCGTTTCACCGGAGGGGCAGCTTCGCCGCGCGTTCCTTTACTACGTGGAGCGCGAGCGCGCGCATCCGTACCGACCGTTTCTCCATTACAACTCGTGGTACGACCTCGGCTACTTCACGCCTTACACGGAAGCAGACGCGCTGGATGTGATCCGCGCATTCGGCACGGAATTGCACGAGAAGCGCGGGGTCAAGCTCAGCTCGTTTCTATTTGACGATGGCTGGGACAATACATCCGCACTTTGGAAATTCGGCGCGGGCTTTCCGCAGGGGTTCACCAATTTGCGCCGCACCGCCGAGCAATATGGCGCGGATCCGGGCGTGTGGCTTTCTCCGTGGGGCGGCTACGGTCAGCCACGGCAGAAGCGGCTGGAAACCGCTAGGGCGGCGGGCTACGAAACGAACAACGCGGGCCTCGCGCTTTCCGGTCCCAAGTATTTCAATCTCTTTCGCGAGACGACGCTTGAAATGGTGCAGCGCTATGGCATCAACCAATTCAAATTTGACGGGACGGGCAACGCGAATAACGTAATCGCCGGGAGCGATTTCGACAGCGACTTTGACGCCGCGATCCATCTGATCGGCGAATTGCGCACGGCAAAGCCCGACCTTTTCATAAATCTCACGACTGGCACGTATCCCTCGCCATTCTGGCTTCGTTATGCGGACTCGATCTGGCGCGGTGGCGAAGACCACAGCTTCATGGGCGTTGGCTCGAACCGGCAGAAATGGATTACTTACCGGGACGCCGCGACGTTTCGCTATGTGGTGCGCGAAGGACCGCTTTTTCCGCTGAACTCGCTGATGCTCCACGGAATGATTTATGCAAAGCACGCGGACAGGCTGGATTCAGACCCGAACGGAGATTTTGCGAGCGAGATCCGCGATTACTTCGGCTCGGGCACGCAGCTTCAGGAGATGTACATCACACCCGCGCTGCTCAAGCCGGCTGATTGGGACAACCTCGCGGAAGCAGCGAAATGGTCGGCTGCGAACGCCGCGGTGCTTGTGGACACGCACTGGATTGGAGGCGACCCTGCGGAGTTGGAGATTTATGGCTGGGCCTCGTGGTCACCCGCAAAGGGAATCCTGGTGCTTCGCAATCCGAATGATCATGAGCAGACGATCGATGTTGATGTCGCCCGGGCATTTGAGCTGCCGAAGGGCGCCGCCGGGCGATACGCGGCGCAGAGTTCGTTCAAAGAGGATGCGGGGAAAATTCCTGCACTCACGCTGACTGGAGGGCAACCGCATCGGTTCACACTTGCGCCATTTGAGGTGCTCGTCCTGGAGGCAACGCCGCTTGCGACACCGGCCGCGCCAAAGACAGCTCCGAAGAAGCACTAGAGAGCTACGACGGGGACGAAATGGACCAACGCGACCCGCTTGACCGCGCCGTAATTCTGGAGACGCTTCAACTTCTTGTTGCCACGCCGTCTGTGAACCCGACGCTCGCGCCAGGCGAAGGGAAAGGCGAGGCGGCCATCGCCGCGGCAATCCACGAATGGTTCAAAGCGCATGGAGTTGAATGTTGGATTGAAGAGGCCGCTCCGGAGCGGCCGAACGCGATTGCGCGCGTAGGGAACGGCGCGGGGCCGGCGCTTGTTCTCTGCGCGCATGTGGACACGGTGAGCACCGAGGGAATGACCATCCCGCCCTTCGAGCCGCGCGTGGAAGGGAATCGCGTGTATGGCCGGGGCAGCTATGACATGAAAGGCGGCGCCGCCGCGATCTTGTGCGCGATGGAAAAGCTCGCGAAAGAACCGTTGCGCGGAAGTGTGATGGCCGCGCTCGTGGCCGACGAAGAGTATGCGAGCATCGGTTCGCAACATTTTGTCGCGCATCACAAAGCGGGCGCATGCATCGTCACGGAGCCTTGCGACAGGAAACTCATCCTCGCGCACAAGGGATTTGTGTGGGCGGAGATCACGACGGAAGGGCATGCGGCGCACGGCAGCCGTTGGGACATCGGAGTGTGCGCGATCGCGAGCATGGGGCGCATCATCGCGGCGCTCGATGAATTTGACCGGAAGGAACTTCGCAGGCGCACGCACCCGATGGTCGGCCCCGCGTCGCAACATTGTTCGTTGGTTCGCGGCGGCGCGGGACTCAGCACGTATGCCCCGAGCTGCGCGCTCGAAGTCGAACGACGCACTCTGCCGGGTGAATCTCCGGAGCAAGTGCTCGATGAAATTCGCAGCGTGATCGCAAGTGCAGGAGAAGAGGCGAGCGTCCGGTTGATGCTCACGCAGCCACCGCTGGTTTGTTCGCGCGATGCACGCATCGCGCAATGCGTTCGCGAGTCCGCAACAAAAATCACCGGCCGCGCGCCTGTGGAAGGTGGCGTGGCGTATTGGATGGACGCCGCGCTGTTTGCCGCCGCCGGAATGCAGACTGTTAACTACGGAGCTGATGGGGCCGGAGCACACGAAGCAGTCGAATGGGCGGATCTGGATTCTGTCGTAACCTGCGGTCAAGTGCTCGTGGAAGCCGCGCGCAGGTTTTGCAACGGAGACTTGGGAGCCAGTCCAGAACAAATTTAGCCCCTGTGGAAATCTCCTGGGCCAATGCTCCCGACATTGCAACTTTTTGCACATTTTGAATATAGGGGGGTTGACAAAGAGGGGGGTACACTCGTAGCATATGTGTGGATACCTCTCGGAGGCTACCGTGCGAAGACTGGCACAACCCATTCTAATCATTGCACTTGCAATCACATTCGCATCCATTCCCGCACTTTCGGCGCCCAGCGCGTCCCTGGGAGTGGTTACAGGGGCGGAGCGAGCCAACGTTGCTCAGGTGGCCGCAGTGGATGGTACTAGTGTTTATGATGGCGACATCTTGTCAACTGATCCAACAGGGGCCTTGCGCTTGCGCATGGGAAGTTCCCAGCTTGTGTTGGCGGGCAATACAGCGGTGATGCTGCACAAGACAGAAGCGGGTGGTTACGCGACGCTTTTGCGCGGCATGGTGCGATTCTCGATCGTGCCGGGTTCACCGATGGAAGTTCACGCGCTGGACTCGATCGTCGTAAGGGGGAAGGGTGACTCCGCGGCGATCGGCCAATTGACGCTCGAATCACCAAAACTATTTGAGGTCGGAAGCAGCAAGGGCGATCTCGCGGTGACCGTCGACGGTACAGAGCATGATGTCGCCGAATCGCAAGCGTATCGAGTGAGCCTGGAGGATTCCGACAATGGCGGGGCCACCAATCCTGCCGGCAGGCGTGGCGCGTTTTGGATTTGGTTTCCAATCGCGTTGATTGCCGCGGGCACAACCATAGGACTCGTGTTGGCGTTTATGAGCCCGAGCAAGCCCTAACGAGTTTTGAAATCAACTTTCTTAATCGGGCGGGACTTTAGCGAGTCCCGCCCGATTTGTTTTTGGAAACGCCCACATGACCTATTGGAATGTTTGGGCTTCCCAGCGCACGCCTCAAAATCGCGGCGCTCGCCTGCCCGAAAGTACAGTAGCGACTTGAAACTAGGCGCTGAAGCAAGGCAGCATGATTTGCAGGACACCCTCTAAAATAAAAGAATGCGCCTTCGCAGCGCCATTGGTGCATTCGCCGTAATAGTGTCCCTTGCCGGATCCCTACCGGCGAGTGCAGACACCATAGTTCTCAAGAATGGCCGTCGCATTGTCGTTGACAGCGCCACGGAATCTGTTGACCGCGTAACGGGAGTGACCCCGGCAGGCGAAATATCGCTTCCAAAATCCATGGTGGAGAGGATTGAGCACACGCCGGTCGCGCAAGTCCGCGCCGCAAGTGCAAATCCCGAAGCGAGTTCCATGCCCATCGTCCCGCCCGTAGCGTCTCAGGGCGATCTCTTTGACGCCACGGTGGTTGTGAACACGCTTCACGATGGCGCGATTGATTTCGTCTACATGGGGCGTCTCGACCAAGACGTCTTGACCGGCCTTCCCAATGCGGCCTTTCGAGCGTCTGTGGCGCACCATGCGGCCGCACAATTTGAATTGGCTCATGGAGACGTGAACGCCTCCCTGGATCAGGAGCGCAAAGCTTTACTGCTGCATCCCGAAAGCGCGTTGCTCTTACTTAACATAGGTTATGCATACCTGAGGCTGAGTGAATTTTCGTCGGCCCTCGAATACCTGGAAAAGGCCAAGCGCGCGGCGCCCGATTCAGCGGACGTCGCCAAGCTAATGGGATGGGCGTACTACGGACTCAATCGAATTCCTGAGGCTGTGGATGAATGGAAGCGCGCGCAAAAGTTGCAGCCGGACCCGGAGGTCGCGAAGGCTCTCGACAAAGCGGAACGCGACGCTCGAGCGGAGGTCGGATTCCGCGAAGGCCAAACCACGCATTTCGTGATTCATTACACCGGGGACGCTGCTCCGCTGCTCGCGGGAGAAATCCTGCGCACGCTCGAAATTCATTTCGGGCAGATCAGCGCCCTTCTGGACTACACGCCGCCCGAGCCAATCGGTGTGATCCTTTATACCGACCAGGAATTCCAGGATATTACGCGCGCGCCTTCGTGGGCCGGAGCCATTAATGACGGCCGCATCCGCATCCCCATTCAGGGTCTCACTTCTGTTACCGACGAGCTATCCCGAGAACTGAGACACGAGCTCACGCACAGTTTTCTGCAACAAAAAACGCGCGGTCGCTGCCCCACGTGGATACAGGAAGGCGTGGCGCAATGGGTGGAAGGGCGGCGTGTGGGCAAAGGCGCCGCCATACTCCTGAATGCCTACGACCACCAGGCTGCCATTCCACTTCGCGATCTTGAGATTTCCTGGATGAGTCTTTCCGGCACGGGAGCAAGCTTCGCTTACGGTTGGTCGCTGGCCGTCATCGAGATGATTCTTTCCACGGGAAGCATGGACGACATCTCCCACATGCTCGATTCCATCGCGAATGGGAGTTCAGCCGAGGCAGCCGTCCGGGATGTCCTTCACGGAAGCTACGCCGACCTGGATCAACAAACCGCGGATTATCTTCGCAGAACTTATCCCTATTGAATCAACCGCATATTCACAGTGTGGCAAGGAGCGCGGCGAGGAGCGCCGCGCGCGGCGCAAGCGCCCGGATCAAGATGTTCTCGCGCGTGCTATGGGCGTTTTCACCCACGGCGCCAAGTCCGTCGAGCGTGGGAACTCCGAGGGCAGCGGTGATGTTGCCGTCCGAGCCCCCTCCGGCGGAAACTTCGCTGATCGGTACGCCCATCGGCGCCGCCAATTCCTTCGCGAGGTGGTAGAGAGCCGCGGTCATACGGCGTTCCATCGGGGGGCGGGAAAATCCGCCAAGGATTTCCAGCCGCGCTCCCGGAAGAATAGGACGCAGCTTGCGAAAGCGCTTCTCGAGACGGCGCATGTCGCTAGCGCGGGAAACGCGGATGTCAATTAGGGCGCGCGCTTCAGCGGCAATTACGTTCGGGCGTGTGCCGCCATTCGCCACATTTACGTGAACGCCGATGCCGCGCCGCGGCTGATTCCATTTTGCAATCTTCGCAATCTGCAGAGCCATCTCGTGGACCGCGTTGATTCCGTTTTCAGGTTTCAGGCCGCTATGCGCTGCGCGGCCGACCACGCGCAGCTCGATCTCGCCCACGCCCTTGCGGGAGGTCTTCAACGCCCCGCGAGGTTCCCCCGCGGGTTCGAGCACCAATACGGCATCGCTGCGGCGCGCTTCTTGTTCGATTGCCCGGCGCGATGCAAAGCTGCCAATCTCCTCGTCGGAAGTCCAAAGGCACGCGATTTCCTTGCGAGGTTGAATTCCCGCGCGTGAGAGAGCATCCACGGCCGCGAGCGCCAGAACCAGACCGCCCTTCATGTCAAAAGTAGCGGGCCCCCACGCGCGTCCCCCAGCGATCCGGAAGGGCATCATCGCAAGGGCGCCCTTGTCATAAACAGTATCTAAATGGCCGAGAAGCAGGATTCGCCCCAATGGCCGGCCCCGCCCATGCCAGAGTGTCGCTTGAACGTGATTGCCGCGTTCGGCTTGTTTCAGGATTTGTACGCGAGCGCCACGCTTGCGCCACTCGACTGCGACCATCCGCCCGAAGATATCTACGGCATTCTTGTCATAGGACGGGGACTCGGCGCGCACAAATCGGCCAAGCAGCCGCAACATTTCTCCTTCGCGGGATTTCGCGATGGGAAGCAGACTTCGCAGGCGATCGGTCTTGGTCATCGGGAAGCCATGCTAGCAAGGCCTCTGGGCGACCACAAGGTGCGCGCAAACCGCGATTCCCAAGAAGCTTGCGCCCTGAAGAGCTGCCCAACGCTCTGTTTCGCGGTTCCTCTCCAATCGCGTATAATTCATTGCTTCAATTTGGCCAAACTTTGGGTGCGACCGTGTCCAAACGCCCCTGCACAAAGGCTTAACAGGCGGGTGCGCGGAAAAGGAGTGGCAATGCTCTTAGATTCGATTGGCATCCAGAAGATAATTCCTCATCGCGACCCATTCCTGATGGTGGATGCCATTTTGGAAATGGAGCCGCGCAAAAGCATTGTAGGGATTAAGAACGTGTCCATCAGCGAGCCCTATTTCAAGGGTCACTTTCCCGGGAATCCGATTATGCCGGGCGTGCTGATTATTGAGGCATTGGCGCAGACCGGAGCCGTTTTGCTGCTGCAAGATATGAAAAATCGTGAAAGCAATTTAGTCTATTTTGTAGCCGTGGACGAAGCGCGGTTTCGACGTCCCGTTGTGCCCGGTGACCAGCTTCATCTCGTCGTCAAGGTGTTGAGCTGGCGCGGCGAGTTCTACAAGATGCATGGCGAAGCAAATGTGCAGGGCGAATTGGCGGCGGAAATGAAACTTATGTGCAAACTCGTGAATCGCGCTGCTGATTCGGGAAAACCAAAATAGGCGAAACTCATGGCGTCCGCAGGTGTTCAAATCAGAGTGTCGAACAAAGAAAGGCCCATCAGGAAAGACCGACTGGATATGAGCGAGGCAAAGACAGCCGAATCGGTTTCCCGCCCCGCCGGAGTGAAAATTGACACTCGGGCTATTGTTTCGCCCCGCGCTCGCCTGGGCGAAGGAGTTGAGATCGGCCCGTGGGCGTGGGTCGGCGATGACGTCGAATTGGGCGACGCCTGCCGAGTAATGCCGCACGCGTACGTGCAGGGGCCGGCGCGCATTGGACGCGATAATGTTTTTTATCCATTCTGCTCGGTCGGCAGCGATCCGCAGGATTTGAAATTTGAAGGGGAGCGCACCGACGTTGTGATCGGCGATGGCAATCAATTCCGCGAATACGTCACTGTGAACCGCGGCACGGGAAAGGGAATCTCGACTACGCGCATCGGCAGCCACAACCTTTTCATGACGCAATCTCACATTGCCCACGATAGCGTGGTGGGAAACCACACGATATTCGCCAATGCGGCCACGCTCGCGGGGCATGTGGAAGTGCACGACCACGCGACAGTCGGCGCGTTCAGCCCCGTGCATCAGTTTTGCCGCGTCGGCCGCCACGCGTATGTCGGCGCTTGCACAGTGATTACGCAGGACGTTCCCCCGTTCGGCATGGTGGTCGCAAGGCGCGACACTCGCTGCTACGGCGCGAATAAAGTCGGCCTAAAAAGGCGCGGGTTTTCCGACGAGCGCATCCGGGATATTGAGCAGGCGTTCCGGCTTCTTATAGGGTCGAAGCTCAATACGACGCAGGCTGTCGAGCGCATGCGCGAAACTCTAGGTGGCTCAGCCGACGTCCAAGAGATGATTGCATTCATCGAGTCTGTCGCACGCGGACTTACCAAGTAGGACGCCCGGATAGGTATGCCGAATCCATCCGACACAATTGCGGGAACTTCACCCCCTCACTGGGGACTTATTGCCGGCAACGGCCGCTTTCCTTTTCTCGTTCTGGAAGGCGCGCGCAGCCAGGGGATCGAAATGGCGGTTTTCGCCCTGCGCGAAGAAGCCTCGCCGGAATTGGAGCAGGTGGCGAACCGCTTGCACTGGGTGGGACTCGGGGAACTCAGCCGCACGATTGATTTGCTGCATCAGGAAAGCGTCACGAAAGCCGTGATGGCGGGGCAAGTAAAGCACAATAAAATCTTTACTTCGATCCGGCCGGACTGGCGGCTCGCGAAATTGCTTTTCTCGCTGCCCCGCAAGAACACGGACTCGTTGATTGGCGCGGTTGCGCGCGTGCTTGAATCGGAGGGGATCACCTTGGTGGATTCGACCGCATTCCTGAAGCCGCTTGTGCCGGAACCGGGCGTGCTGACTCGCCGCGGGCCGGATGCGCGTGAATCCGCGGATATTGCTCACGGGCTCGATGTCGCGCGCCACATTGCGGCGATGGATTTGGGGCAAACGGTCGTCGTGCGCGATAAAGCTTGTGTGGCGATCGAAGCGATGGAGGGCACCGACGAAACCATCGAGCGCGCTGCCCGCATCACCGGCGGCGCCGAATTGACTGTGGTCAAGGTGAGCAAACCGGGCCAGGACATGCGGTTCGATGTACCTGTAATTGGGCTCCCAACCATCGAAGTAATGAAGCGTTCGCATGCGACGGCGCTGGCGATTGATGCCCGGCGGACACTTCTATTCGATCGCGCGCAACTCATTGAAGCCGCGAACGCAGGCGGCATTGCGATCCAGGCATTTGAGCCTGCTGCCGCGCCAACGGGCGCAGGGGACGCAGTCAGCGCGGGCAAGCGATGAACGCAGACCGCATTCGCGTGGCAGTTGTGGGCGTGGGCGAATTTGGCCGCAACCACGTTCGCGTCTACCGCGAACTGCCGCAGGCGGAGCTTGTAGGCGTGGTGGATAGCAATGAGGAGCGCGCAGCGAGCGTCGCCGCGGAATTCGGCACTATGGCCCTGCCGGATGTTCAGGCCCTTGAGGGGCGGGTGGATGCCGTGAGTCTCGCGGTGCCGACGGCCGAGCACGCGCGGATTGGGTCCGCGCTCCTGCGGCGGGGGATGGACGTCCTCGTCGAAAAGCCGATAGCGGCATCCCTGGCAGAAGCCGACGAGTTGATCGCCGCGGCCCGCGAATCGAAGCGCAAATTGCAGGTCGGGCACTTGGAGCGGTTTAATCCGGCGGTGATCGCGGTGGAGAGCATTATGCGGCGGCCGCTTTTTTTTGAAGTTCACCGGCTGGGCATTTTTTCTCCGCGAAGTTTGGACATTGACGTGATATTCGACGTCATGATTCATGACCTGGATATTTTATTGGCGCTGGTCAAGGAGCCGGTGACGGATTTAAAGGCGGTGGGGATTCCTGTGGTTACGGAAAAAGTGGACATTGCCCACGTCCGGCTCGAATTTGCCGGCGGTGCCGTGGCCAATATTACGGCCAGCCGCGTCTCTACGGAGCGCGTACGGAAGATGCGATTTTTTCAGGAGCATGAATACGTATCGCTCGATTACACGCGGCAGGATGCATTGCGCGTCAGTGTGAAGAAGCCCGGGCCAGAGCCGGATTTCAATTTTGAAAAATTGGCGACGGTGCCGGAAGAACCTCTCCGCGCCGAACTGGAATCGTTCCTGGAATCCGTGCGAACGCGCAAAACTCCGCGTGTGGACGGCGCTGCGGGGCGGGCAGCGCTGGAGTTGGCGGAGCGTGTGGCGGCGAGCATCCAAGAGCACGGGAAACGCGTCCAATTAAGTGCGTTTGTGTCCCCAATGGCTGAAAAATGATAGGTCGTTTACTGGTTCCTTCAAATTCGCGCCCACTCGCCGAATCCGCTCCGGAAAACGGCCAGCGCCGCATTACGCGCATGGACTCCCGCACCATCATCCCCGCGGATTTGCCGCAAATGACGCTGGATGCAAAGACAAATATTCCTTCGTACATGCCGATGGATGTGTTGTCCAGCAGGCAATTAATCGCGCGCGACATGCCCATCAAGCCGCTGGATCTCAAGCACACGATTCCTTCTCATGTGCCTCTCGCGGTGCTGCATGCTCCGGTGGCCGTGCCGAAGGATGCAAAGGCGCCGGAGATTACTGAACGCACCATGCATCACCCGGCGGAGATGCCGGACTTGCTCGAACCCGATGTCATCACCACCGGCGAAGTGAACCTGCTCGCAACGCCGCCCACCGTTTATCAGGAAGAGAAGCGCTGGGTGCTGCGTGGTGCTTCGGCGATGCTTCATGCTACTGCCATCGCCATGATCCTCATAATTTCGGCGCTAATCCCGACACACACTCCCACAAACGCGGAGATCGATGCGGCTGCGCGCTCGCTTGGCGATCTCTATCTGCCCCCGGATATGAAAGCTCTACGGATGAAACCCACTCCTCCGGTAAATACTCCGGTGATGCGAGTGGATCCCAAAGAAATTCGGAGGCTTGCTCCTCCTGAGCCGCTGCCGGGCCCGCCTCAGCCGCCGATTGGGGCCCACGATGCGCCCAAGGAATTGATTCAGCCTCCACCCGTCAACACCGCGCAGGATAGTTTGCCGCCGGCACCCACGCCTCGAGTGGAAGAGCCGTCTCCAAGGCCGCAAATGGAACCGATCAAGCCGGCATTGCAGCCGCTGAATAACGGCCCACTCATTCCGCATTACTCTCCGGGCCGTGCAATTAGGGATTCGTTGGGCGATGCTTCTCGCAACGGCCTCCCTTCTGGGCCGCAGAGTCGGGGATTTGATGGCGCCATTCCCTCCGCGGGGCATGGTGGCGGTGGGGGCGGGCCGCAAGCGGGCGGAGCCCTGCAAATGTTGACGCCTGACGAAGGCGTGGACTTCAGAAGTTATTTGGATCGCGTTCTGGCCAGTGTAAGACGCAACTGGTATTCCATCATGCCCGAATCGGCTTTGATGGGTGAGCAAGGCAAGGTTTATATAACTTTTAGAATTATGCGCGATGGATCCGTGCCACCGGACCTGCCCTTCCTGGAGCGGACTTCCGGCAAGATACCGCTGGATAACGCAGCGATGTCGTCCATTCGCGCTTCAAACCCATTCGAGCCGTTGCCCTCGGCATTTAGCGGGCCCTACATCGAACTCCGGTTCGTTTTCCTATACAATTTGCCATTATCAGCCGCACAGTGAAACCTACGCGCAATCAAGTCCTGGGAATAATCCTTCTCGGGTTCGTCGCGCTCATTTTCTTGCTTGTGCGGTACGGAAAGATTTTCTGATGACATCCCCTGCAGTTGAAAACCTCACGCCGCTCGCAATCATCATTGGACCGACGGCTTCGGGAAAGTCCGCGCTGGCTGTGTGGCTGGCGGGGCGACTTGGGGGCGAAGTGGTGTCCTGCGATTCTACGCAGGTCTATCGCGGGTTTGACATCGGCACGGCCAAGCCAACTGGCGCCGAACGACGAAGCGTGCCGCACCACCTGATTGATTTGCTCGAGCCGCACGAAGTTTTCACAGCGGGCGATTACCGCCGCCATGCTGTAGGCGTGCTCGCGGACATGAAGGAACGCAGCAAGCTTCCGGTGCTGGTTGCGGGGACAGGACTTTACCTTCGGGCGCTGCTGGAAGGGTTGGCGGACGCGCCTTTGCGGTCCGAAGAGTTGCGCAAGCGCCTGATGGCCCGTGCGGATCGCCGGCGCCCGGGATATCTGCATCGTTTGCTTAAGAAAATGGATCCGGCCGCTGCCGCGCGAATCGCGCCGCAAGACTCTCCGAAACTCATTCGCGCAATTGAGGTGTGCGTGCTGGCCGGGAAACCGCTGACTGAGGTTCATCGTTCGGGGCGCCAGCGTCTCGAGGGCGTTCGGCCGATAAAGATCGGATTGATGCCGGAGCGCAACGCCCTCTACGAGCGGATCGAGCGGCGCACCGCGGAAATGATTGATCGCGGATGGCGCGATGAAGTCCGCGCGCTAGTGGGGAAGGGCATCCCCGCGGCGGCCAAGCCATTTTCGTTTATCGGCTACAAAGAACTCCGCGCAAATCTCGAAGGTCGGCTCGAACTGCCCAGGGCGATCGCCGCAATCCAACAATCCACGCGCCGCTATGCGAAACGGCAGCTTACGTGGTTTCGCAAGGAACAGGACGTGCGTTGGTTTGAGGGGTTCGGGGACGACGCGAAAATAATGCAAGGCGTGCTGCAGCATTTTCAGGAAGAATTGGGGATTGCCCGCAAGACGGCCGCGTTGGGAACTCTCTGACAGATTTGATCAATCAATGAAATCAACTCGCACAACGGACTCGCGCGAACGTGCCCTGCTTGTCGGTTTGGGACGCAAGCGCCCGTCAAGAGTGCCCGGAGTGGAACCGGGCCAACCGGAGCGCGAATCGCTTGACGAACTGGCGGAGCTTGTCCGGAGCGCGGGCGGCACGGTTGCCGGTTCGATCCTGCAAATGCGAGATAAGCCGGACCCCGCAACGCTGGTGGGCCGAGGCAAGCTCGAAGAAATCGAAATCGAGGCGCGAACCCATAGGGCGCCGCTCGTCATTTTCGATGCGAGCCTTACACCTTCGCAGCAGCGCAATATCGAAAAAGTGCTCGATTGCCACGTGATTGACCGCACGCAGCTTATTCTTGACATTTTCGCCCGCCATGCGCGTAGCCGAGAAGGTCAGTTGCAGGTGGAGTTGGCGCAATTGAATTATTTGTTGCCGCGGCTCTCCGGGCGGGGGACAGAACTTTCGCGTCTCGGCGGCGGCATCGGCACGCGAGGTCCCGGCGAACAAAAATTGGAAACGGACCGGCGCCGCATTCGTGACCGCGTTGGCCGCATCAAGCAAAACATCGAAGCCGTGCGCAAGCAGCGCGCCATGCGCCGCGAAGCGCGCCAGGCCGTGCCACTTGGCACCGTTGCACTTGTGGGCTACACGAATGCGGGCAAGTCCACCCTTTTCAACGCGCTCTCGAAAGCCGGCGTACTCGTTTCGGCCAAAATGTTCGCCACTCTCGATCCCACGGTTCGAGCCATCCGGCTACCCTCCGGCCGACGCGTGTTGCTCTCCGACACCGTGGGCTTCATCCGCGATTTGCCGCCCGCGCTGATCGCTGCTTTTCGCGCGACTCTGGAAGAAGTGCAGGAAGCATCGCTGCTTCTCCACGTTGCCGATGTTTCAAATCCTTATCATGCGGAGCAGGATGCGGAAGTGGAGAAAGTTCTGGCGAAACTTGGCGTCGGTGATCGCCCGCGCCTGCACGTGTGCAACAAGATTGACCGGCTCCCACCCGCCGAACTCGATGCGCTCCTCGCCGCAAATGGATCGAAAGTATATGTTTCCGCGTTAAGGGGCACCGGGCTCGACGAGTTGCTCAGCCGGATGGACGCAGCCATGCCGGAGGACGCCGTGGTACGGCTCCGGCTGCGCATCCCACTTTCTGATGGCCGCATGCTCGCGCTTGTTCATGCTTTGGGAAGGGTTCACAGCTCTCATGTTGAGGAAACTTCTATGGAAATCGATGCAGAACTCCCTGAGTCCCTCGCGAATCGACTGAATTCATATGCCATCCCTGGTATTGGAGCCGCAGCTGCTGAATGAGAATTTGGGCCCCAATTTTGCGGCCAAGAATTGGCCCATTTTTCCGCCAAAGTCCTTGCAAATGAGGGGTTTCCGCGAGGGCAGCAGCGGTATTTCCCGAAGGAAGATTGATAGGGCCCCTGTGGATAAACCTGTGGAAAGCCGCATCGCAATTACTTGCATTTCAAATCCATCGGTCCGCTTCTCGGATTGGTGAAACATCTTTAAACTCGTAACCGCTTTATTTTCAGTGGTTTACAGCGGCTTTCCCATTCGACCCTAAATTGCCGCTGAATGGGGTTAACTTTTCTAGACACATTGGTTTTGCACAGTTTCAGTGCACAGGCATGCGCAAGTGGTTATCCTGCCATAACTTGCGGGTAGTTAATGATGCGCTCGATTGTCGAAGAATATTCGCGACTCTTGCTCCCGTTGACTGCGGAATAACGGGAGTCTATAGTTGCCCCACCGTGAGGGACCAGCGGGGATAGGATTAAGCGTCCCGGTATCCCATGAATCTGCCCAACGCGCTCACCATCCTGCGAATTTTTTTCGTTCCAGTCCTTGTTGTCATATTGCTGACTCGTGAGCCGAATGTTGTGCTTTGGGGAGTTTCCGTACATTTCGTCACCTGGGCCGTACTGATCCTGTGGGCTGCTGCGGCCACGGATTGGGCCGACGGATATTTTGCCCGGCGGCGCGGCCAGGAGACAACGCTTGGCATTCTGCTGGATCCGATCGCGGATAAGCTTCTCATTTCCGCAGCGTTTATTTCGCTTGTACAAATGCAATTAGTTCCCGCATGGATGGTGGTGATCATCATCGGCCGGGAATTCACCGTCCTCGGCCTCAGGTCCATCGCTTCGGCGGAAGGGCTGACGATCAAGGCCTCCGCACTCGGCAAAGTGAAAATGGGATTGCAGGTAATTGCAGTGAGCGCGGAAATCCTCCGCGCCAACCACGAATTCTTGAAGCCTTACGCGGATGTGTTGTTGGGACTGGTGGTTGTGAGCGCCGTCCTTTCCGCTTTGCAATATTTCCTGAAATTCTGGAGCCAGGTGGATAGCAGCATCAAGCAACGCCGGCGCTTGCGCCTCCTTGAGCGGCGCGAAAAAACGCAGGATGTTCCCACACTCTAGTCAATTCCTCAGCACGGAAGACCAGCGAAGCCTGCTGGAAATCGCACGCCGTGCGATTGTCGAAGTCGTTGTACATTCCCGTTCGTGGCGGCCGGAAACGGTGCAAGGAATGGCGGCTGAGCGCCGAGGTGTATTTGTCACGCTTGAGCGCCGGGGGAAATTGCGAGGATGCGTCGGGCAGGTAGCGGCGCCGGACCCGCTCGGGTTCGCTGTCGCCCATTGCGCCGTTGAAGCAGCGCGCAATGACGCGCGGTTCTCTCCGGTTCGGCCGCCAGAAGTCGCCGAGCTTTCCATTGAAATATCCGTCCTATCCGCCTTTGAAACGATTCAACCCGGTCAAATCGAAATTGGGAGGCACGGCCTGATGGTTGTGCGCGGGCCATGTCGCGGAGTTCTTTTGCCTCAAGTGGCCGTGGAGCACCGCTGGTCGCCCGAGGATTTCCTGCGGGAAACTTGCGACAAAGCAGATCTACCTGAAGACGCCTGGAAGTCCCCTGCGACTCAGCTATTCGGCTTTACCGCGGAATTGTTTTCTGAGGCGGAACTGCCTGCACCTATTTCCCACTCTTCCGACAAGGGCCCGGTCTGATGCGCATGGCCACACATTGCGTGAAACGCGCCTGGCATCCGCGCGCGTCTGAGATATTCGGCCAATCCCTCGAAGGTGAGTTGGAGGCGATTAGAACGCTTTATGACAGCGATTGATCTAAGTGCGGATGTTGGGCTTGTTGCGGTCGGACTCATCACAGCCAACATGTTGCTCGGTCTGATGATGGCGTTACGCTACAGTCCGGTGCGTTACTGGCCGCACCGGCACTTCAACTATTTCCGGCTCCACAATTGGACGGGTTATGTTCTCCTGGGCACCGCTATCCTCCATCCCGTCGTCTTGCTTTTTTCCGCAACGGCGCGATTTCGATTGCTGGACATCATTTACCCGGTGCATTCGCCCAGCCAGCCACTCGACAACACGATCGGAGCAATCGCTCTTTATCTCGTGATGATCGTCGTGATCACTTCCTACTTTCGCCTGCGCCTCGGTCGCCACACCTGGAAGTCATTTCACTTCGTGATTTATGCGGCGGCCATCGCACTCTTCTGGCATAGCATCTTCACGGACCCCGAGCTAAAGAACTCGCCCACGGATTTCCTCGACGGGGAAAAAGTCTTCATCGAAGTTTGCCTGATTCTCGTGGCGGCCATCGGCATCCTCCGCTGGCGCCATGCAGTCCGAAAGGCGCGCGAGGCGCACTCCTAGAAATTGTCTTCGCTAAATAAGAAGGGCCGGCTGGCGCCGGCCCTCCTGTCGAGTTTTTGCAAAGCGGCTTGATTCGGGTTTATTCCACTTCCACGTAGTCACCGACGTAGATTTCACGCCGGGTTCCAGTGACCAAAAGCGTCGCAGTATTGTTGGACACGCGGACCACGACACCTTCGCCGAGGATTTCCCTCGGCAGGTTTTCCCATGTATATCGCACGGGCGTGCTACCGTAGCCGTACACGTGGTCCACCATGCCGGGCGTTTGGTACGCAACCTCAGTGTGCTGGCCTTGATGTCGGAAAATGCGGAGGTAGCTGCCTACTTGCACTCCCTGCGAGGAGCCGAGGTTTACGTACACCACGTCATTGTTTCCAGCCACTTGGCCGAAATCCTTGGTAGTCACAACCATTCCCGTTTTTCCAGTGGCGGGCGCAAATGGGTCGACAATAGTTGAATTCGGCTTTAGCGCCGGCGCCGCCGTTCGACGAATGGCCGAACGAGGTCGCCGCGCTGCATGGAGTCGCAGGCAAAGATCACCTGCGCCGTGGAAACTTTTGCATCTACATGGACTACGCGAATTCGTCCTACGTCCGCCCAGGTGCGACCCATCGCGCGCATCAGGGCCGGTTGGCCGTGGAACCAGTTCTGTACGTCCAGGTCGTTCTCTGGCCGGATGACCAAGTAGTCGTCGCCGACCTTTACGCCCTGCGCTACGCCACGGTTAATGTAAACAAGGTCGTTTACCCGGAACACGAAATAGGGGTCTGACTGCTCGCCGGAGATGATGTAGCTGTCATTCGGAACTGCTTCGGTAGAAACCACGCCGGAACAATAGATCGTGCCCTTATCCACGGTCGTCCGCGCAGGGGCCTGCCCTACAGCAATCCCGGCCACCAGCGCGACCACCACCGCCAAAAGCGCCCATTTTCCTCGCATGTGCTTTACTCCTTGGACTTTACGGGCCTTTAAACCCACAGGATTCCCGCGTAATTTCACGCTAACAAAGCGCTTGGGTAGCGTCAATGGAACCTCGCGACGAGCCTTTACACATTCGATACCGCATGCTAGAAGCAGAGGCTTATTCCATGAGCCCTGGGATCGGGGGGAAACCTTGCTTTTTGGCAGGGACAAAATTTGTGCTGTCGTTGCGGCGCCCAACGCGGCGAAGATGCTGCACGACTTGAAGCAGGCGCTACGCGGGTCACGGACGGTTGAGTTGCGCCTTGACTGGTTGCGGAGTCGCCGCGAAATCGAGCTATTCATCAGGCAGCTCCGAGTTCACGGGAAGCGAATTTCTTTGATTGCCACCCTTCGGCGGCGGGAGGGTGGCGGTCGGTTGACCGGGAGCGTGGCTGAGCAGTTGAGCTTGCTTGAAATGGCTGCTCGGGCTGGATGCACCTGGTGCGACTTGGAGGTGGAGTCCGCCGCGCGGGTTGAGAGGCGGGCGATTCAAGTTTTGCGCAAAGCCGGGGCGCGCGTGATGATTTCATTCCATGATTTCCGCGGGACGCCTGCGCGGCTTGAGGATGTCGTGCGGCGGCTTGCCGCCCATGGCGGAGACGCAATCAAAATTGCGACGGAAGCGAATTCGCTTGGGGATGCGACTCGGTTGCTTGCCATTTCGCGGCGGCGCAAGAATCTGGTTGCCGTGCCTATGGGGGAATTTGGAATGCCGGCGCGCGTTCTTGCATTGCGCGAAGGAAGCGCTCTTGCCTATGCATCGGTCGCTGAGTCGACCGCGCCCGGGCAACTATCGGTTCAGGAGATGCGCGAGATCTATCGGGCCGATCGGCTGGATCGCCGCACGCGGATTTATGGAGTAATCGGCGACCCCATCGCGCACTCGCTCTCGCCACAAATGCATAATGCGGCGTTCGTTGCACGGGGGGTAAACGCGGTTTTCCTTCCGTTCCTTGTTCGTGAATTGAAGGATTTTCTTGCTGCGCGCGAGTCGCTGGGGCTTTCAGGTTTTTCCGTGACGCTGCCGTACAAACAGCGGATTCTGCGGTACCTGGATGGATGCGATCCACTGGCGGCCCAAATTGGCGCCGTGAATACGATCGTTGTTCGAGGAGGTGGCAGGCTCTACGGATACAATACAGATTACGTTGGAGTGCTGCGCGCGATTGAGCGGCGCGTACGATTGGCGGGAAGCAGAGTTTTGTTGCTAGGTGCGGGCGGAGCTGCGAGGGCTGCGGCATTTGCGCTTCGCGAGGCTGGAGCCGTCGTGAGCATTTGTGCGAGGCGCCTGCGAATTGCGAAAGCGTTGGCGCGCGCTTCGGGCGCGGAAACCATTGAGCGGTCGCGGCTGCGTCGCGAATTCTTCGATGCCGCGATCAACGCGACCCCTGTGGGAATGGGGAAGAAAAACGGCTCTCCGCTACGCGCGAATGAACTGAACTGCCGCGTTGTGATGGACATGATTTACAGGCCGATGGAAACGCCACTCCTGCGGATGGCGCGGCGCCGTGGCATCGAAACGGTTTCCGGCGTCGAGATGTTCTTGGCGCAGGGCGCGGCGCAATGGGAAATCTGGATGGGGGAGCGCGCGCCGGAAAAAGTAATGCGCCGAACTGTTCTTGCAGCGCTGCGGCGCGAGGCATCGCCCGAAAAGAAATAAATGATTCAGCCCGACTACAAGACGTTTTGCAAACTCGCGCGCGAGGGGAACCTCGTGCCGGTGTACGAAACTTTTCGCGCGGATTTGCTGACTCCCGTTTCCGCCTACTTGCGCCTTGCGCGAGACGCTCGCTACGCCTGCTTGCTGGAAAGCGTGGAAGGCGGCGAAAAAATTGCGCGCTATACATTCGTGGGCGCAAACCCAGCGGAGGTTTTCCGGTTTCGGAACGGTTCCTGCGTTGTGGAAACCGAGGGACGGATGAGCGTGGAATACACGCGGCCGATGGAATTTCTCCACAAAATGGTCGCGCGGTTTCATCCTGCTCGCGTTCCAGGCCTCCCGCCGCTTGTTGGGGGAGCCATCGGATATTTTGCCTATGACATGGTGCGCCAGTTCGAGCGCATCCCCGAATCGGGACGCGATGACGTGGATCTGGACGATGCCGTCATGATGTTTTATCTCGGGCTCATGGTTTTCGACCACGTGCAGCACCGCGTGTGGATTGTCCGCAACGTTTACACCAGTTCGCCGGGCACCCTGCGCTCGAAATACGACGCTGCTGTGCGCGAAATTGCGGCGCAGAGAAAATTGCTCGATCGACCTGTTCCTGCGGAGAAGACTTCCGCGCGAAAAGCGAAAAAAACCGCGCCGCTGAAGGTCACGTCCAATTTCACGAAGCCGAAATTTCTCGGCGCCGTCCGGAGAGCGAAGGAATACATCCGCGCGGGCGACGCATTTCAAGTTGTGGTCAGCCAGCGATTTTCAACGCACGTTCACGTGGATCCATTTGAAATTTATCGCGCGTTGCGCGTCGTAAATCCCTCGCCCTATCTCTATTACCTGAAGCTTGGGGACGTGTCCGTTGCGGGCAGCTCGCCGGAAATGCTCGTGAAGGTGCAGGAACGCGATGCTTTTTACCGGCCCATCGCCGGCACGCGCCCTCGCGGACGCGACGAGCGCGAAGATCAGAAGCTTGAAGCCGAAATGCTCGCCGATCCCAAGGAGCGCGCCGAACACATCATGCTCGTGGACCTTGGCCGCAATGACCTCGGGCGAGTTTCTGAATACGGCAGCGTGAAAGTGGAAAAACTGATGTTTGTTGAGCGTTACTCCCACGTGATGCATCTCGTCTCAAGCCTGCATAGCAAACTCCGGCCCGGGGTGGATTGCTTTGCGGCACTGGCCTCCTGTTTTCCTGCCGGCACGCTGAGCGGGGCACCAAAAGTCCGGGCCATGGAAATTATTGACGAACTCGAGCCGACGCGCCGCGGCGTTTACGGGGGAGCTATTTTATATTTGGATTTCGCGGGGAACCTCGATTCCTGCATCGCGATTCGCACGCTGGTGGTGAAGAATGGCGTTGCGTATGTGCAGGCCGGTGGCGGCATTGTGTATGACTCCGTGCCCGAGCGCGAGTACGAGGAGAGCGTCAACAAAGCGGAGGCGGTTATTCGCGCAATCGAAATTGCGCACAGCGCGGAGGCGTAGGCGTGAAATTATCGGCGCGCCCCGCTAAGATAAGAACATGATCCTGCTACTGGACAACTACGACTCGTTCACCTACAACCTCGCGCAGTATCTTGGCGAGCTGGGGTGCACGCTGGAAGTGCGCCGGAATGATCAGATTACGACCGACGAAATCGCGCGGATGAAGCCGGAGCGGATCGTAATTTCTCCGGGGCCGTGCACACCGCGTGAGGCGGGCATTTCCATTGAGCTAATCAAGCGCTTTGCGGGCGAGATTCCGATACTCGGCGTGTGCCTGGGTCATCAAGCGATTGGGGAAGCCTTCGGCGGAAAAGTTGTGCGCGCGAAGGCAATTCTTCACGGCAAGACGAGCGAAGTGGAAAACGACGGCAAGACGATTTTCCGCGGATTGCCGGAGCAATTTACGGCCACGCGCTACCACTCGCTGATTGTTGAGCGGAAGTCACTGCCACGCGTGCTTACCATTTCCGCTGAAACGTCGGACGGGACGATTATGGGCCTACGGCACAAGAAATACCGCGTGGAAGGCGTGCAGTTCCATCCAGAATCCGTCCTTACCAGCGTGGGGAAAGATCTGCTTCGTAATTTTCTTTCGCTGAATTAATCGCAGGCTCATTCCCATTTCAGGTTCGCAAGAATCGCGGCGTACACCTCGATCCCGCGCCAGAAATGGCCGATGCGCAGGTTCTCGTTCGGGCTATGCTGATTATCGTCATAGTTGACGATTGGGACGCCGATTACCGGCAGCTTCAGATTTTCGAAGATGTACATCGGCACGCTGCCGCCGAGGATCGGCATTTTAAGTACGCCTTGTCCCTCACATCCGTCGATGTGGGTGACCTCGACTGTGGTTTTTCCCTTACTTTTTCCGATGGGCATATAGTCCCAATCCCCACAAGACGCCAAACTCACAACATCGGCGAGGGCTTTCGATACCGGCAAATCCATCGAAGTCATCGACGCGGGATACGAGCCCTTGGACATCACGACGCGGGCGACCTTCGCGTGCGTGCTGCGGGAATTCTCGGTCGGCTCATCAACCGTCACGAAATAGCCTTGCGCGCGGACGTGCGCCACCAGACGGTCGAATTGCATCTGTGGCGTAATGTTTTTCACGAGACGCATATCAATTGCGGCAGTCGCCTGATCGGGAATCACGGTGCGCGATTGCTCGCCCACGTCCGCGCTGCGCAACCCGTCGATGTTGAGAGAAGGTTGCGTCAGCAATTCGACGAGTCTCTTCCCGTCGCCCTCCGGCTCCGCGATGGCGAATTCCTTTTCAAGTTCTGGCTCGTTCTTCGGCATTTCGTCCAGGGCTCGCCGAGCCGTTGAACCCAAAGGCGCGATGTCGTCGTAAAAATCCTTAATTCGCACGCGGCCATTTTCATCTTTCATCGAGGCGAGCAACTGCGCGAGCCGCATCGCGGGATTCGGCGCCCAGTTGCCGTAATGTCCGCTGTGCAAGGGACGCAGCGGGCCGTAAACGGTGATTTGCGCGGACACAATTCCGCGGTTGCCAAACGTCACCATCATCCGCCCCGATTGATGAACCGGGCCATCGCCGTTGATGAGCAGGTCTCCCGCGAGCAGATCGCGGTGCGCCATGAGCGTTTTTTCAAGATTGGGTGAGCCGCCTTCCTCTTCGCCGTCGAATACAACTTTCACATTTACGCCCAGCGGGATTTTTCGCGCGCGCAGGGCGTCAATCGCCGCGAGCAGGGCGATGATTGGCGATTTGTCATCGGCCGCGGAGCGCGCGTATAGGCGCCAATCATCGTCGTAGCGCTCGCCGCCCGAAGGGAAGGGGATGATGCGGCCGCCGGATTCGAGAGGCGCATCGCGCAGAGCTGGTTCGTAGGGCTTAGTGCCGGTCCATGTTGCGGGGTCAACCGATTGCCCGTCATAGTGCATATAGAAGATTACGGTGCGCTTGGCGCCCGGCACTTCGAGTTTTCCAAATACGACCGGCCCCCGGTTGTGGATCGACAAGAGTTGCGTCTCGAATCCGCGGGCGTGGAGCATCTCTTCGAGCTTATCGGCGTTGCGCTGGATGTTCGAGGTGTCACTCGCAAAATTCGGGATTGAGAGGAATTCACGCAGTTCGTCTATCACCCGCGTCTCGTTCGCCAGGCGCCACTCGCGCACCTGTTGGACTGTGCCCACAGCCCCCTTCCCATAAACTTGCTGGGTGCGTCCTGCCGCATTCAAGAGTAATTCCTGATGCCCGCCCGTAAATGCCAGCGAACCTACCAGCAAAGCAGTAATGATTGAGATCACCGTGACGATCGAGCGATTCATTGTTTCCCTCCGATAATTCATTTCCAGGAGCAGCTCGCCTACACTAGACTTCTGGGCGGACATTATAGAGTTCCGCGGTCACGGGTGGTGGCTTTCTTCGATAAAATGCGTGCTCGCATCCGGGGTAGGGAATTGAGCAATGGTTGAATTCGCTCTGCAGGTGGAAAATCTGGCGAAGGTTTATGCGCCGCGCGGTCTTTTCCGCCGCGGCGCATCCATTCGCGCTGTGGATGGGATGAGCTTCCGCGTCGCGCGTGGCAGCATCTTCGGACTGCTCGGCCCGAATGGCGCAGGCAAGACCACGCTGCTCAAAATGCTTACGACGCTCGTCCGTCCCACCAATGGCCGCGCGAGCGTGTTTGGATTTGACGTCGTGGCGCGCCCGCTTGAGGTGCGCCGGCGGATATCCTCGGTATTGCAAGAGACTGCCGTGGACCAATTCCTCAGCGTGCGCGGAAATCTGATGTCATTCGCCCGATTTCATGGATTGCGCGGGCGCGCCGCGCAGAGCCGAGCAGCTGAGGTGATGGAGCGATTCGGTTTGACTTCAGAGGTCAATCGCAAAGTGATGGATTTGAGCGGAGGCTTTCGCCGGCGCGTGCAGGTCGCAAAAGTTTTCATGGTGGATACGCCGGTGCTTTTTCTCGACGAATTCTCGACTGGGATGGATCCCATCTTGAAGCGCGAGGTCATGGATACATTTCGCGCGGAAGCACGCCGCGGGCGCACGCTCGTGCTGACCACGCAAATTCTCAATGAAGCCGAAGAGCTTTGCGATGACATCCTCATCATGAATCACGGCCGGGAGATTGCGCGCGGTGACATGAACACACTGAAGCAGCTATCCGGCGGCGTCTATGAAATCGCGTTGACCTTTGACCGCGTGCCCGAAGGCGCCGAAGCAGAAATGGCCGCGCTGAATCCGATTCGCAGCCACATGGATCCGACCACGATTGAGGCCGCGCTGCGTGCTAGCGAGTCACAAGTGCTCGAATGGGTATCCAGCCTTTCGCGGCGTGGCAAGCTGCTGCACGCCGAACTTTCCGGCGCGAACCTTGAGGACATCTTCATCGAACTGACGAAGAGGGAGGGCAAGCAATGAGCGCCATCGCCGCAGTGATTTATCGCGAGGCGCGTCTCCGGGTAGGGAACATGACCTTTCTCTTCTGGGACCTTTGTTTCCCGCTGCTTTACATGCTCATCTTCGGCGTTGGCATCTCTCTTGGCCTGGGAGTTCCGGCTACATCGCTCGATACGAACTACAACTCGTTTTTTCTCGCCGGCGTGCTCAACATCGCGGGCTTCGGAATCGCGTCGAACACGGCGTGGTCATTCTTCATGGACCGCGACAACGGAATCTTCTATGAAATGCTGACGTATCCGCTCAGTCGAGCGCAATACTTAATCGGCAAAGTCACGTTCAATCTTTTTGTCGTGGTAGTGCAGGCCGCGTTTGCGGTCACGCTTGCCGCCTTGGTGCTGGATGTACGCATCCGCGTGGATCTCCTACCATTGCTTATAGTGAGCAATACATTG
>CAVTRS010000028.1:0-47755 GCA_963737185.1 uncultured Acidobacteriota bacterium
CTGCGGAAGCATAAGATGTTCGATACTGTGTTCGCGGAGGATGGGTCGCTGAAGCCGCTTACGGAGATTGATGAGCAGTATTTGTAGGACTTTGCATGTGGCTACCTCAAGGTGATGCTGTCACACAGATCCTTCGCGCATCCTGGTCGGATGCACTCAGGATGACAACCGCCAAGGGTGATGACAAGGTGGAAAGCGAATGACAATGAATCCTGGGGAAGTGAAGGGCGCGATTGAAGCGGTGATTTACGCGGCGGACGAGCCGGTATCGCTCGACCAGATAGCTACGGCTGTCGGCGCGGAGAAGGCGGAGCTGCGGCCCGTGCTTGAGGAGTTAGTGGCGAGTTACGCCGCCGACGAGCGCGGGATGGAGATCCGCAAAGTGGCGGGCGGCTACAAGTTTTATACGAAGGCGCAGCATCACGAGGTCGTGCGGCGATTCATCAAGGCGCTGCGGCCTCCGCTGCGTTTGACGATGCCCGCGCTTGAGACGCTGGCGGTGATTTCCTACAAGCAGCCGGTGACCGGGCCGGAAATTATGGAGATTCGCGGGGTGAATTGCGCCGGCGTGCTGCAGACGCTGCTTGAGAAGCGGCTCATCACGACGGCGGGGCGGAAACATGTGATGGGGCGGCCGATTCTCTATCGCACCTCAAAGGAATTTTTGATGCGATTCGGGTTATCGGATCTGGAAGAGTTGCCGAGCCTGAAGGAATTTGAGCAGATGGCGCGAGCGGCGCTTGGCGCGGATGAGGGGATTGCGCCGGCGGAGCCGGAGGATTTTTCAGCGGTGGAAGAATCGCACGCGGAGGAAGCGCAGTCAGAACAACCGCAGACGGAAGAAAATGTTGTTGCGGCGGAATTGGTGGAGTCAGCCACGCCGGAAACGCCGAAAGCACGCGCGGCTGAGAGCGGTTCCTGAAGGTTTAGCGGTCCAACAATATTCTCCCAAACAATTGAACGCAAGAAATGTGTGAGCGGCGATGTTAGAGCGTCTGCAGAAGATTATTTCGCGCGCGGGGATCGCTTCGCGGCGTCATGCGGAGCAGCTCATCGAGAGCGGACAGGTGCGCGTGAACGGCCGCGTGGTGACCAAACTCGGCGAGAAGGCGGACGCGTCGCGCGACCGGATCGAAGCGGCGGGGCGCGTGGTCGAAGCAACACAGCCTCGCGTGAGCTATGTATTTCACAAGCCGCCGCGCGTGGTGGCGACGCTTTCGGACCCGGAGGGGCGGCCCTCGCTGGGCGAATATTTGCGCGGAGTGCCAGGGCATGTTTATCCGGTGGGGCGTCTGGATTTTTCATCGAGCGGATTGCTGCTGCTGACGAACGACGGTGACCTTGCGAATGAGATCATAAAAACGGTAGACCGATTGCCGCAGACGTATTGGATAAAGATCAAGGGGCGGCTCGGCGAGGCCGATTTCGCGAAACTGGCCACACGCGCGCGGGCGCGAGTCCGGCTGATACCCGCGGCACAAAGCGGCGGGACGGCGGCGAATCCGTGGTATGAAGCGAAGTTGCTGAGTCCGCGGCGGGACATGCTGCGGCGGGTACTGTTTGAGGGCGGACATCCGGTGGAAAAACTTCACCGGGTGGCGCTGGCGAACATCGAGTTGGAAGAGTTGCCGGAAGGCGCACTGCGCGAGGTGTCGCGCTTAGAATTGAGAAAACTGGAATCGTCGCTCACGCGAATAAAGCACGAGCGAATCGAGCCGAGGGCGGAGCAGGGAGCAAGACCGGGGACAACGCTGGGGTCGCGCCCGGCAGCAACGGAAAGACCGGGAGGCGCGCCGGGAATGGGGTTTGTTAAGAGGAAAAGGGCGAAGAAACCGATAACGCACAGGCAACAAAAGCATAAGTAACGCGTTCGCCTCGAATGGCGTCTGTGATACTAGCGGGTGTGGTAGTTGCGGACGTTCAACTGACAGATGAGGATCGGCGCAAGGTGAATCCGACACGGATCGCCAAATTGTTTGAAGAGCATGTGCCTGGCTACATCCGGGCGATCAATCCCTACGTGCCCGGACGACCCATCGAAGAAGTTGAGCGCGAAATGAAGATCCGCGCCGTCAAGCTGGCCTCCAACGAAAATCCACTGGGACCTTCGCCGCGCGCGATGGAAGCGGCGCGCGAAGCGCTCGCTGAATCGCACCGGTATCCGGATGGCGGCGGGCATTATTTGCGCGAGGCGATCACGGGATTACACGGCGTGCCGATGGAGAATTTGATTCTCGGTTTCGGGTCGAGCGAATTGATTGATCTTTCGGCGCGCATGCTGGTTCACCCGGGGGAAGAGGGAATTACGGCGCAGGGCTCCTTCGCACTTTTCTACATTGCAATCCAGGCGACTGGCGGCGCGCTGATCGCGCTGCCGTTGAGGAATTATGGATTCGATCTCGCTGCAATTGCACGGGCGATTGGTCCGCGGACGCGTTACATCGTGCTGGCAAATCCGAATAATCCCACGGGGACACTTTTTACGGCGGATGAATTTGACGCGTTTCTGCGGGGCGTGCCCGAGGACGTGTTGGTGGTGCTGGACGAGGCGTATTGCGATTACGTGTCGCATCCGAATTATTCGCGGTCGATTGAACTGGTGCGCGGCGGGGCGAATTTGCTGGTGCTGCGGACTTTTTCCAAAGTGCATGGACTTGCGGCATTGCGCATCGGATACGGGATCGGTCCGGCGGCGCTCATTACGGAAATGAACAAGGTGCGGACGCCGTTTAACACCTCCGGTGTGGCGCAGGCGGCGGCGCTTGCGGCGCTCGGCGACGTCGAACACATACAAATATCCGTGGAATCGAATCGCGCAGGGATGGCGCAGCTTTCGCGCGGGTTGGAACGGATCAACGTGAAGTGGGTGCCGTCATTTGGAAATTTTATTTATGTGGAAGCAGGCCCGCGCGCGGCGGAGATGGCGGCGGAGATGGAGAAACAGGGAGTGATTGTTCGTCCGCTCGGTTGGATGGGGTTGCCCGAGGGATTGCGGATCACGGTTGGAACCACGGAAGAGAACGGGAAATTCCTCGACGCATTCGGACGAACCTACGCGGCGTATTCCTCCTCAAAATGAGCGGCGAGACGGGTCGATGAGCGCGTTCGCTGATGACGAAGCGATTCGCGAATTGCTTGCCACATCGAAAGTCATCGCTGTCGTGGGACTTTCCTCGAAGCGATACCGGCCGAGTTATGGCGTCTCGCAATATTTGAAATCCGCCGGATACCGAATCCTCCCCGTGAATCCCAATGAATCGGTTGTGATCGGCGAGAAAGCGTTCGCGTCGCTCGACGAGATTTCGAAGGATATTCGCGTCAATATTGTGGACATCTTCCGTCGTTCTGAGGAAGTGCCGGGGGTGGTTGAGGACGCGATTCGGATCGGCGCGCGCGCGGTGTGGATGCAAGAGGGAGTGGTGCATGAAGAGGCGGCGGCGGTTGCAAGGGCCGCGGGCCTGCTTGTGGTTATGGATCGCTGCATTCTGAAGGACCATCAGCGCCTACTGAGGTGAAAAAAACTTATGCGAAGAGGAACTCGAAGCAACGCGCGCGTTGCGGCCGCGATTTTCTGCGGGTTATTCGCGGGAGCGGCAATTTTCGCGCAAGCCGATTGGCAGGCGGAGGGCAAGGAGTGGTGGGCGCACGTGCAATATCTTGCATCGGATGAATTGCAGGGGCGATTGACGGGAAGCGAGGGCTACCGCAAGGCAGCGGATTATGTGGCAAAACAATTCGCGGAAGCGGGACTCGCTCCTTTGGGAACGAACGGCTACTTCCAGCCGATAGATTTTGACGTGCGTGAATTGGATGAAGCGCATTCGATGCTTTCGTTGATCAGTAATAAGGTGGAAGAGCCGCTCAAGCTTGGCGATGACGCGACGTTGAGCGTCCGCGGCGAGCCGGGCGCAAGAGTGACCGCCCCAGCCGTATTCGTGGGCTATGGATTTGCCGTGCCGGAGATGAATTACGACGAACTTGCAGGCGTGGATTTGATTGGGAAAATTGCGGTCTTCATTTCAGGCGGGCCGAAATCCATACCCAGCGCGCTGAAGGCGCATTACCAATCCGCGGATGAGCGCTGGAAGCGATTGCAAAGAGCGGGCGCGATTGGCGAAGCGGTGATCACAAATCCGAAAGCGACCGACATACCGTGGGAAAGATCGTCGAAGGCGCGGTTCCAACCTTCGATGACGATTGCTGGAGGAAACACGCGCGGGGCGAGCGGGCCGCGCGTGCTGGTGACTATCAACGCGGCTCATGCGGACGAGTGGCTTGCAGGGACGGACCACACGATTGCGGAATTGCTGGGAGACGCAAACGCGGACACACCTCTTCCAAAGTTTACGCTGAAGGTCTCGGTGCGAGCGCGCGTCGCGGCCAAGGAATCCAAGGTGACGGCGCCAAACGTCCTGGGAGTGCTGCGGGGTTCGGATTCCAAGCTCAAAGATGAGTATGTGGTGGTGAGCGCACACCTCGATCATCTCGGTGTGGGCGAACCGATCAATGGGGACAGCATTTATAACGGCGCGATGGACAATGCGACGGGGATTGCGTCGCTGATCGAAGTTGCAAAACATTTGAAGGCCGCCGGCGCAAAGCCGCGGCGCTCCATTATTTTTGCGGCGGTGACGGCGGAAGAGAAGGGCGAGCTTGGCTCACAATATTTCGCCGCGCATCCAACGGTGGACATTCACAAAGTCGTGGCCGACCTGAACATGGATATGTACCTGCCGCTTTTTCCGCTGAAGTATCTTGAAGTGCAGGGGCTGGGCGAATCGACGCTCGGCGACGACATCCGCGCGGTGGCGGAGGCGAACGGGGTGATTGTGCAGGCCGACAAGGAGCCGGAGAAGAACCGCTTTATCCGCAGCGACCAGTACAGTTTTATAAAGATGGGGATACCGTCGCTGGCGTTCAAATTCGGCTGGATTCCGGGAACGCCGGAAGAAAAAACTTTTCAGGAATGGATTCGTGTGCGATATCACGCGCCGTCGGACGATATCAACCAGCCGGTGGACGCGGCGGCAGCGGCGCAGTTCAATCACATTTTAATGCAGCTCTTGCAGCGAGTTGCGGACGCCGATGCGCGTCCTGCGTGGGAGCCCACAAGTTTCTTCCGTCGCTTCCCGCAAAATTAGCGATCACTTCAAGTAAAACAATTCCGCGTGGCGTGAGCCGGGCAGAATTACGGCAACGGTGTGGCCATCGGGGGAAAGCGCGAATTCGCGGACTTTGAGGCCGTCCAATTCGGGTTTGAGCAGCTGCGCGGGAACAGGGGCATCGGGCGCGGCAGATGCGTCGGGCAGCGCGATCCAGAAAAGTTGGCCCTCCTCGCGATCGAGGCCTTGCTTGATGAGCAGGCGCGATTCGTCGGGCGCCCACGCGATGGAGCCATAAGGTGCGTGCGCGCGAACGACGATATCGGGATGCACGACCTCACGGACCTCAAGCGTTTCATTGTCCACAAAGTACGCGGCCTTGTCTCCCGCGGGCGAGAAGCTGAGTCCTCCATGAAAATCCCCAAGAGTGACAAGCGGCTTGTGGTCTTCCCTGAGCAGGTCCAGCAGCACGAGCGTTGGCGGGCCCGCTACGTTTGCGCCCAGATCAATTGCGATCGCGGAATCCTTTTCCGCGTTCCATGAGACAGCGGAAAAAGGGCGGCCTTCGTAGAGGACGCCGCCACGGGCGCCACCAGCGTGAGCCGTGCCGACGGAAAACATGAGTGCGGATTTCGGCGACTGCGCGAGGTAGGCGATTGTGAGGTTGTCACTGAGCCAAGTGCCGTCGAGGGCGTTGTCAATCACGCTGCCGCCGGGTGCGCGGATCTCCTTCCCATCCTGCGCAACCAGCATGAGGCGGTGCTGATCCTGCGTTCCTCCACCACTGACCAGCTGAGTGGCAAGCAACTCAGCCGTCAGACGCTGGCTGTCGGGGGCCCAGCGGAGGCGGTTGATGGTGTAACTGTAAGCGGCAGTGGCGGATGGGCCCTCAATTAACTTTTCGCCGTTGATAATTTTGCGCACGCGGCCGTCTTTTTCGCGAATCCAGAGGTCGTCGCGCTGGACCGTGAAATTTCGCAATGCGTAGACGTGGCGTGTGGAGAACGCGAGGCGGCCATCGGGCGCGAAAGCGATGGCCGTACATTCCATATGGATTTCATCGATGGGGGCTTGGGCGCGCAGGGCCGGCGCATGAATCAAACTGCTCACTACAAATGTGAGCGCGAGAGCGAAAGAAAGAAGCGCTGGGATGCCGTGAAGAGTCTCACGCGCGCGAAGGCTCATTTGGAAGATGGACCCGAGGTCTTGGCGGCATTCGCTTTGGATGAATTGACGCGGCGAATCTCTTCCATTCGCTGGCGAAGCCGTTGCTCAAAGCCCTGGTCGGTCGGGCGGAAGTAAGTGTGTCCGGCGAGCGAATCGGGCAGGCAAGTCATGTCCGTCAGTTTGTCATCGGAATCATGCGCGTATTGATAGCCGCGGCCGTATCCGGTTTCCTTCATTAATTTTGTGACGGCATTGCGCAAATGAAGCGGGACAGGCTCGGCCTGCGTGCGCTGCAAATCGCCGGAGGCTTCGCCGTAGCCGACATAGAGTGCGTTTGATTTTGGCGCGAGCGCCAGATAGACGGCGGCTTGCGCGAGCGCAAGATTTCCCTCGGGGGGACCGACGAAATCAGCGGCTTGCATGGCGGCAATCGTCACTTCAAGCGCGTGCGGCTCGGCGAGGCCGATATCCTCGCTTGCCATGCGGACGAGGCGGCGCGCGATGTAAAGCGGGTCTTCACCGGACTCCAACATTCGCACGAGCCAGTAGAGCGTTGCATCGGCATCGGAATTACGCACGGATTTGTGCAGCGCGGAGATGAGGTTGTAATGCTCCTCGCCCGTCTTGTCATACAGAAGAAACCTGCGCTGGAGGGTTTGCTCGAGGAGCGGCACGCTGAGAACGCGTGCTCCATTTTCACCCGGCGCGGCGCTGCGCACCATCGCTTCGAGAGTGTTATACGCGGCACGGGCATCGCCGTTTGCGAATGACGCGATGCGGCGCAAAACCTCTTCGTCTGCCTGGATATTCTCGCGGCCGAGACCGCGTTCGGAATCAGAAAGTGCGCGGCGGAGGAGGGAAACAATCTGCCCTTCGCCGAGCGCATGAAGAACGTAGACACGGGTGCGTGAAAGCAGCGGAGCGATTACCTCGAACGATGGATTTTCGGTGGTCGCGCCGATAAGGACGATATTCCCGGCTTCGACATGCGGAAGGAATGCGTCCTGCTGGGCTTTGTTGAAGCGATGCACTTCGTCAACGAAGACAATCGTGCGGCGGCCGGCGTGGCGCGAGCGCTCAGCCGCGGCCATTACTTCCTTGATTTCCTTGATGTTGCTCAGGACGGCGCTGAAGGATACGAAATCGGAGCGCGTCATTTTCGCGATGATTCGGGCGAGGGTCGTCTTCCCGCAGCCGGGCGGGCCCCAGAGAATCATGGATCCGGTGTCGTCACGCTCGATTTGAGTGCGAAGCGGGCCGCCGGGGCCTAGCAATGATTCCTGGCCGACAAATTCGTCGAGCGTCTGCGGGCGCATGCGATCGGCGAGCGGCGGAGCGCCGCGAGCGCGCGTTGCGGAAGAGGCGGAACCGGAATCGGCGTCGTGGTCATCGTCGGGCAGCGAATTGGGAAAGAGACTCATGATCCTGCACTTGCTTCGCGCTTGGTGCCGCCGGCGGTGGCAACGGCTTCGGTGCGCTGGCGCGCGGCTTCGTAAAGAAGCACGGCTGCCGCCGTCGCTGCGTTTAATGATTCGACCGTTGTTCCGGGTATGCCGCGTGGCTCGGCGAGGGGAATGAACACACGCGCATCCGCGGCGCGCTCAATTTCCACGGGGAGTCCCGCGCCCTCGTTGCCGATGAGCAGCGCGACGGGGGCGCGCAAATCCGTTTGCCACGGTGCAATTGCATCTGCGGCTGCGACATGTGATGAGGCCGCGATGATGCGAATTCCCGCCACTCGTAATTGTGCTTGCAGAATTGGCAATGAAATCCCTTCCGCCACGGGAAACCGGAATGACGCACCGACGGACGCGCGAATCACTTTGGAAGAAAAAATATGAGCGGTGCCGAGAGAATCCGCTTTGCAGGCAGCGGCGCCGCTTGCGCCGAATGCTTCCGCAGTCCGCAGAATTGTGCCGACATTGCCGGGGTCCTGTATTCCGACGAGCACTACGATAAGCGGTGCGCCCGGGCCGGGCAGAAGGTCATTGAATGATGCGCGGCGCGGACGGACGAGTGCGGCGATCCCCTGCGGCGATTCCGTTTCAACAAGGCGCGCAAAGATGCGGTCGCTCGTAGCAAGCAGGCGGGTCGCGGACACAATTATTGGGCCGATTTTCGCGAGATGCTTGCGGCCGGCTTCGCTGACGAGGATTGCGTCAATCGGGATTGCTGATCGAAGCGCTTCTTCCACGAGACGCGCGCCCTCAATGGGGATCGCGCCGCCGTTTTTTTCGGCGCGGCCGGCAAAGGCTGCGCGAAATCGCTTGAGCCAAATGTTATCTTTGCCGGTCACCCATTCAGGTTGCATCGCTCGCGCCCGAGAAGAGATGCCAGTTCGCGGAGTTGGATGGCCTTGCGCGCGCTGCATACATGGAGCGTAACAAACGCCGCGGTAAATGGTAAAGCTGAGGCGGTTGAAGCGCTGGCCGCGGGGGTGTGTCGTGTGGCGCGGAAATCAGTTCCTTGCGCGCGTACGCGGCGCTATGGTACGTTGCGGCAAGTGCACCGTTTGAGCAGGATGGTGCGGATCAAGCGGGATTCCCGAGTACTGTGAGGTTTCACTTTGCCCGCAGAGCTTCTGAAGGTCTCCACAGAAGCCCCGGAAACAACCAGTCTTCGATACGCCTGCGATTTTATTCAACGCGGGCTCGTGGTTGGCATACCTACGGACACGTTTTACGGTCTTGCGGCGGACCCGTTCAACCTTGCTGCGGTCGAACAGATCTACCGCGTGAAGGGCCTGCCGGAAACTCGCGCGCTTCCTATTTTGGTGAACTCGATTGAACAAGCGCGGACACTGACTCGCGAAATCCCCGACAATTTTTTGAAACTGGCGAGAGCGTTCTGGCCGGGCTCGCTCACTCTTCTTGTGGATGCATCACACCGCATCCCTTTGAAGGTCACGGCACACACCGGCCGCGTCGCGCTTCGTTGGGCCAATTCCAAAATTGTGCGAGCGTTGATTGAATTGCTGGAGGGGCCCGTCACAGGCACGAGCGCGAATATATCCGGATTTCCCGCATGCACGAACGCCGAACAGTTGGTGAAGCAGTTGGGTGAGCGATTGCCGCTCATTCTAGACGCCGGCGAAACAGGCGCCACGCTGGCCTCAACAATCGTGGACCTCCGCGGAGAACGCTGGCATATCATCCGCGAAGGGGTCGTCACGGAAGCGGATATCCGCGCGACGCTCGAATCCTGAAGCAGCAAATATCTCTAATCTCTAACAGTTTAGTGAAGTGTGACGCCGGAGATGAATTCGTAATCGCCGCCGGGGCCGAGATGCACGTCTTCGACGCGGCGGCGGTGGACGGAGATGTTGTCCTGAAACCACAGGGGAAGGTAAGGCAAGTCGCGCGCGATGATCTGCTGGACCTGGCTATAAATTACCCGGCGTTTCTCGCGGTCCGGCTCCAGACGCGCGCGTTCCACGAGCGAATCGAGTTCGGCATTCCGGTAGCGCCCGCGGTTCGCGCCAGCCGGCGGGATTTTGTTTGAGCCGAACGCATACTCAAAAAAATCGGGGTCATTATTTGCGCCTACCCAGCGCAACGTGTAGAGCTGAAAGTTCCCGCGGGTGATGTCCGCATAAAAAGTGGCAAATTCGAGAGAACGTAATTCGAGGTCGACACCGACGCGCCGCCATTCGTCCTGCAAAACTTCTGCGAGAAGGCGCGTGAGGGGATCGGTGGAGGTTTTCAGGGTGAGCCGCAATCGCATATTGCCTGAGGCACCGCCCCTGCGCGGAAACCCAGCTTTTTCAAGAAGGGCCTCGGCGCGCGCGGGGTCATAGCCATATTGCGGAAGATTCGGTTCGTAGGCCCAATTGTTGGGGGGCAGGGGGCCATCGGCAACTCGCGCTTGGCCGCGCATCAAAGTGCGCGCGAGAGTCGCGCGGTCAGTGGCATACGCGAGTGCGCGGCGAACATCGGGGTTGCCGAGAATCACATCCTCACAATTGAATGAGATGTAGGAAAAGAGCGTGCCAGGTTCCTCTGTCACGGCGAGATCTTTTTGCCCAGCTAAGACAGGTATCATGTCAGGCGTGAGCGAGTTCAACTCGATATCGGCTGTGCCTTTGCGCAATTCGAGTGCGCGGACAACCGCATCGGGAACAACGCGGAATCGGGCGCGTTCGATGCGTGCGGGATCGCGAAAATAGATTGGATTGCGCTCGAGCACAACATCTTCATCCTGCTGCGCGCTTACAAAACGCAATGGGCCGCTGCCAATCGGATGTTGCGCCAGCTCAGAGCCTGATCCATTGGGCACGATTCCTACGGCCGGGCGGACGAGGCTCCAGGGAAATGCGGCGTTCGGCTCCGACAGGTGAAAAATCACCGTCAGCGCGTCAGGCGCCTCAATGGATTGCACGGCGCGGAATGCGCCGCGTTTCGGGCTTTGCAAAACAGCGGTCGGGCCGCGGACGCCGGACAGGATGGAATCGAATGTGAATTTGACGTCGGCGGAGGTGAGCGGGCGGCCATCGTGGAATTTCACGCCACTGCGCAAATGAAAAACGTAGTTGCGCGTGTCGGGCGATTCCCAACGCTCCGCGAGATCGCCGCGGAGGTTCATGGTCGCGTCGTGTTCGAGCAGGCTGCTGAAAATAAGTCCGTCGAGCTGCTGCGAGCGGGCGTCAGTGCCGAGGCGGGGATCCAGGTTCGCGGGCATGGTTTCGACAAGAAACGTGACGGTGCCCGGCGGCTCAGCGGAAGAATTGTTGCAGCCCGCTGCGAAAAACACTGACAGCGCGAACGCAGCGAGCGCCAGCGCGGATAAAGCAGCGGCGCGTAAACTATTTTGGCGGGGCATAGCAGATCTTGCCGAGAATGGCGGGGCGGAGCGCGCCCGTAGCCGCAGGCAGATTCGCAGCACGTTGGTGAAATGACTCATAAGCGAGGATAGCGAAAGCGAATGCCTCCTTCGCGTCTTCCGGCACGCCGAGTGCGCTGGAAGGTATGACCTCAACGCCAGCGAGTGCAGCGGAAAGTTGGGCCATCAACAGCGGATTGTGCGCCCCACCGCCGGCGAGGATCAACTGGCTGATCTTTGCGCGTGGCGCGATGAACCGGTGCCAGGCGTCGATAATGGATAGGGAAGTAAGCGCAGTCCCGGTGCGGATTAAATCTCGCTGGCGCGCGCGATGACGTCGCCCCCACTCGATGATACGCTGGGCAAAGGATTCGCCGAATTGCTCGCGCCCGGCCGATTTCGGCGGATGCTGTAAGAAATAGGAATTCTTGAGCAATGAATTGACGAGGCCGGGCAAGATGCGCCCGCCCATCGCGAGTTTCGCGTTGCGATCAAACTCTTCTCTCCCACGCGTGAAATGGCGAACTAGGGCGTCAATCACCATGTTGCCGGGGCCGGTGTCGAACGCGAAAACATCTGCGGGCCTCGCGCCAACGGGGATCACGGTGACATTAGCAATGCCACCGATATTGAGCGCAACGCGACCGATGCGCGGATGCCGGTAGAGCAGGTAATCCACGAAAGGGACGAGCGGCGCACCCTGTCCGCCGACCGCTATATCAGCCGGACGAAAATCCGCGACAGTTGTAATTCCCGTGCGTTCGGCGATTACTGAAGGCTCTCCGATTTGCAGGGTTGAGGCGATTTTGAGAGTGCCGAAAACTTGTGTCGGTTTCCCTTGGTGATAAACAGTCTGGCCATGTGAGCCAATTAACGAAATGTGCCCAAGTGGAACTCGAAATGTCCGGCAGGCTTTGATGGCGGCGCCGGCGAATAATTCTCCGAGCAAGAAATTCAGCCGGCTCAGTTCTTCGGAATTCGTGGATACGCCACCCGCGATGCGAAGGATTTCCTCACGCGTCTTCGTTGGAAAAGGAATCGTCGCGTGATTTTCGAGTCTGGCGTCGAGTTTCGGCGGCGCGCCAGAAATTCGCGCAAGCGCGACATCAATACCATCTGCCGAAGTGCCAGACATGATCCCGAGGACCAGCATCGGCTTCTCTGACCGCCGCGGTTTCATGTGATTTGTTTCTTCAGGCGCGCTATTAGATTTAGCGCGTCAATCGGCTTCAAGTTATCAACGTCCGCGGCGCGTAGGGCTTCGAGGATTTCGCGGTCAATCGGAGTGAACATCGGCTCCTGAGTTGGCGCGGGCGTTCGCCCCGCCCCCGGAGTAAGCCGCTCGGTCAATTCGTGCTCACTGCTTTCATGGCGGCTGAGGATTTCGCGTGCACGCTCAATAACGCTGCGGGGAAGCCCCGCCAGTCGCGCGACCTCAATTCCGTAACTATGATCGGCGCTGCCGGCTTCCACGTGCTTCAGGAAAACGATTCCGGCTGGTGTCTCACTAACGGCGACGTGGACATTCTTTACGCCTAACAGGAGCTCTGCCAGTTCTGTGAGTTCGTGATAGTGCGTTGCGAATAGAGTCCGCGATTTCGTTTCCGACTGCAAATGCTCCACTACAGCCCAGGCGATGCTCAATCCATCAAAGGTTGCTGTGCCGCGGCCGACTTCATCGAGTATGACGAGGCTTGCCGGCGTCGCCGTATTCAGGATTGCCGCGACTTCATTCATCTCCACCAGAAATGTTGAGCGCCCTCGCGCCAGATTGTCCGACGCGCCGATGCGCGTGAAAATCCTGTCAGTGATGGGAAGCTTGGCTTGCATGGCGGGAACAAACGATCCCATTTGCGCCATGATGATGATCATTGCGGCCTGGCGCAGATAAGTGGACTTGCCGCCCATATTCGGGCCGGTGATCAGAAGAATTTGTTGCGAGGAATCATTCAAGTAGAGATCGTTCGGGACGAACCGCTCGCCACGTTTTTCGAGAAGCTGCTCAATCACTGGATGGCGCCCGGCGACGATGGTTAGCTCGCCTTCGTCGGTGAATTCCGGCCTGGCATAGTTTCGGGCCGCCGCGAGCCTGGCGAAATTCACGAGTACATCAAGCTGGGCGATTGCCGTGGCTGTTTTTCGCAAGCGCGGCGCCTGCGCGGCGATCCATTCTCGCAACTCGGCAAAGAGCCGCCGCTCGATCTCCGCGATTTGTCCATCGGCATCGAGCACCTTGCGCTCGTACTCTTTCAATTCTGGTGAACTAAAACGCTCGGCGTTTGCGAGCGTTTGTTTACGGTCATAATCGGCGGGCGCGAGGTGCATGTTCGCGCGCGAAATCTCGATGTAGTAACCAAACACATGGTTGTAGCGGATCTTGAGCGAGCCGATCCCCGTACGCTTGCGCTCACGCTCTTCCATCGAGGCGATGAATTGGCGGCCTCGCTGGCCGAGTTCGCGCAAATCGTCGAGCTCCGCATTGAAGCCGCGCCGGATGACTCCGGGATCGTTCGCGAGAGCGGGCGGATCATCGGCAATCGTGGATTCAATCCGCGCGGTGACATCGACAAGCTCGTCCATTTGCTCGCGCAGCGAAACAAGTCGTGCGCTGGTGCAATTCGCCAGGAATCCGCGCGCCAGGGGGACTCGAACGAGAGAGGTTCGGAGCGCGACGAGATCGCGCGGAGTGGCGAGGCCGATCGTAATCCGGCTAGTAAGCCGTTCGAGGTCCTGCATGCCGCGCATCGTTTCGCGGATCTCTTCCCGGAGCACAGTGTGCGACTTGAGTTCGGCGACTGCGTCGAGGCGCGCTTCGATCTCGTCCGCATCCATTTGGGGGCGCACGACCCACGAGCGCAGTAACCGCGCGCCCATCCCGGTTGCGGTTTCATCCAGCGCCGCGAGAAGTGTGACGGCCCGACCCGCCGCGGCCTCCTCAGGAAAAAGTGGAGCGACCAGCTCAAGATTTCGCACCGAAACGCTGTCCAGGCCGAGCGCATCTTGCTGCTCGTAATATCGCACGCGATCCAGATGTAGCAGCGCGTGACCGGCGCCATTTCCATTTCCCGCCGCCGAAGTCTCGCGCAAGTAATGAACGATCGCGCCGGCAGCGGTCGCTGCGGCTTGGTGATCTACGAGCCCGAAGCCGTCCAATCCGGCAATCGCGAATTGCTCCGTGAGGGTGCGCTCGCCGTATTCATAATTAAAAATCCAATCTTCCAGGCGCGTGATCGCGCCTTCGCGGACTTCCATCCGTTGCGGAAATCGCGCGCCGGGGCCGGAGCTATCGGATTCCGCGAAGAGTCCAGTGACGCGCTCGAGAAGGATTTCGCGGGGACGCAAGAGTTGGATTTCGTCGCGAAGTTTTTCTTCGGCGCCAGGGCCGGCAAATTCGGTGGCGCTGAATTCGCCAGTGGAGATGTCCACCCACGCAAGTCCCACCCGGCCGCCGCGCTGGGTGTATGCGACGGCTGCAAGGAAATTATTTTCGCGCGGCTCGAGGAGGTGGGAATCCACCGCCGTGCCCGGCGTAACGACGCGCGTCACTTCCCGCCGGACAAGTTTCTTCCCGGGGGTGGGCTGCTCCATTTGATCGCACATGGCGACCTTGTATCCCGCGCGGATCAGCCGAGCGATATAATTTTCCGCCGCATGATACGGCACGCCGCACATCGGGATGGGTTTGCCGCGCTCGCGGTTGCGTGAGGTCAGAGTGATTTGCAATTCGCGTGAGGCGACGATGGCGTCTTCATGGAACAGTTCGTAGAAATCGCCCAGGCGGAACAGCACCAGCGCGTGAGGGTAGCGCGTCTTAATCGAGTGGTATTGCCGCATCAGTGGTGTGGTCGGTTCGGACATGATTTCGCGAAGGAGCGCGTCAGCGCATTATACTAGGGCGACTGGCTGAAGTTTGCACAGGACTTTGCGGAGGGCGAGGCCATTCCCAAAGAAATTGAAGTGAAACTCCGGATGAAAGATGCCGCGCGGGCGCGCAAGATGCTTGCGAAAATCGGCGCGAAGCCCGTGCGGCACGCCGCCGCGGGCAAAGACGGACGCGTTCACGAGCTGAATATATTGTTTGATACGCCGCAAGGCGGCTTCGCACGGCATGGACAGCTGCTTCGTCTGCGCATTGAATCGGCGGTTGCGCGGGGTAACAAAGCTGAATCGGGCACGATCCTCACCTACAAGGGGCCTGCGGAGGGCGGCGCAAAAAGCCATTTCAAGGTTCGCGAGGAATATGAAGTGAGGGTTGCCGATGCGCGGGCGATGCACCGAATTCTGGAGTCATTAGGTCTACGCGGCTGGTTTCGCTACGAAAAGTTCCGTGCCGAATTCGTTCTTCCGGCCACATCGAAATGGGCCGCCGGGCTGCATCTGGATCTTGACGAAACCCCGGTCGGCATATTTCTCGAGTTGGAAGGCCCCACCGCGGCCATTGACCGAGCCGCGCGAGAGCTAGGCTTTGCCTCCTCCGATTACATCACCAAAGACTATCTATTCCTCCACATCGAGCATTGCCGCAAAGGCGGCATCGCAGTGCCGCAAATTGCTCCCGGCATTGTTGCCGGCATACCGGATATGTTGTTTTCAAAGTGAATCACGCCGGAACCTCACCTAAAAAAATATTCAAAAATCATGATTCTTCGCTTGACAAAGTGTTCAACTCGATTTAACAACAAATCTGAGGATGGTGTGATCGAATGAGCCACACTGAAGAACTGGAGCCCCCACTGAGTAGCTTCCGGCGTGGGTGCGCCATCCAGTCATTAGACGACTCGTTTGTTTTGATCCTCGGCCAAGCCGAAGCCCGGGCCCATGGGTTTTTCCGCCCGGGACCACCCGGCAACACGGGAATACGATCCGAGTAGTGGCCGCAAAAGCGGGGAACATTTCCACCCGCGGCCCGGTTCGTACCCCGGCCGCGGGTTTTTTGTGTTTGGACGGATAATTCATCCGGTGTAGCGATTGGAAGGATCTGCGCCACGCGGGTGGGAAGGGAGGTACGACATGCTTCACGCGACGGATGTGCTCGGGGCAGAAGCATTTGACGCGCAGGGAAACTTCGTCGGACGCGTGCGCGAATTGTTCATCGAACCTGCCGACCAGCCAAATCGCGTCGCCCATTTCCTGCTCGGCCGCGGAAAGTTCCAGCCGCTCGTTGCACGATACGATCAGGTCGGGTTCGTGGCTCCGGGTAGCCTGCGCCTAAACGTCGGCGAAAAGGCGCTTGAAGAATATCGTCCCAATGAAGCCTGGCTTGCCGTCCAAAAAGACCTTCTCGACCAGCAAATCATTGACACGAATGGGCGCAAGGTCGTCCGCGTGAACGATCTTGACATGACCGAGCACCGTACAAATGGCAGTGTCGAGCTGCGCGTTACGCAGGCCGATGTTGGCTTGACTGGTGCCATGGGGCGGCTTCTGCAAGGTGTTGCGTCGGCCTCCGTGATCCGCCGCATACAGGCCAAATTGCCCACGAGAACGATTCGCTGGGAATTCGTCAACTTGATCGAACCGGACCCTCTGCGGCGCATCAAGCTGCGCCTTTCGCACCAGAAGCTTGCGCACCTTCACCCTGCTGATCTGGCGGACATTTTGGAAGCCCTCTCGACCGAGGAGCGACAGTCAATCATTGATTCACTGGATGATGAAACGGCCGCTGAGACTCTCGCCGAGCTTGACCACAGGCTAAGGGACCAAATCGTCGAGAAACTCGACCGTGAAAAGGCCGCCGACATCATCGAGGAGATGCAGCCCGACCAAGCCGCGGACTTGCTTGCCGCGCTCCCGCCGGAGACCTCCAAGGGACTGCTTGCAGAAATGCCGCACAACGAAGCGCGTGACGTCCGCGAGTTGCTCAAATTCGACGAGAACTCCGCCGGCGGCATGATGAATACGAAATTCATCTCCGTGGGCGAATCGGCTTCGCGCGAGGAAGTGCTCGACTGGATTCGCTCCAATGACGTGGATATGGAGCAACTGGACGCCGTGTTTCTTGTGGATTCGGAAGCGAAGTTTTCGGGCGTCGTTGCGCTGGGCCGTCTTATGCTGGCGCAAGTCTCAGAGCCCATGTCGTCCTTGAGATCGGAGCCACTTGTCTCCATCAAGCCAGACGAGAACGAGAAAGAAGTCTTCGAGCTATTCGATAAATACAACCTGCGCATCCTTGCCGTTGTGGACGACAACGGCTCCGCCATCGGGGCAATCACCGTGGATGACGTGGTGACGCGATTGGTCGCAAAGGTGTAAATCGGAAACAGGACAATGGACTGGGTTGCTCTCAAATCGCGGGTGGAAGCCTGGAGCAGCAGCAAGAACGTGTGGTATCGGCGTTCTCGCGTCTTGAAGCGCAGGATACTGCTTTTGCTCGTGGTATTTGGCCCGGGCATCATCACCTCCAATGTGGATAATGATGCCGGCGGCATTGGAACTTACTCCATGGCCGGGGCGAAGTACGGCTATGCGTTGCTCTGGGCGCTCATACCCATGACGATCGCGCTTTACGTCACGGAAGAGATGTGCGCGCGGCTCGGCGTCATTACCGGCAAAGGGCTTTCCGATCTGATCCGCGAAGAGTTTGGATTTCGGGCCACATTCTTTGTGGTGGTGATGGGTTTCCTGGTTGACATGGGCAACGTCGTGGCGGAATTTGTCGGCGTGGCGGAGGCCTCGAAAATTTTCCATATCAGCCCTTACATTTCAGTTCCGTTTTTCGCCGTCCTCATTTGGGTCCTGGTCTTGATTGGGACTTACAAGGTAGTTGAAATTGTATTTTTATTCGCCGTTGCCCTTTACGGTGTCTATGGGGTTTCGGCGGTCATGTCTCATCCAAACTGGCTGCTGGCCGCAAAGAGTACTGTGGTCCCAAGCTTCCAATTCAACGCGTCCTATCTCTTGATGTTGACCGCGCTTATAGGGACTACCATCGCCCCATGGCAATTCTTTTATATGCAGGCGAGCTTTGTTGAGAAACGCGTCGGTCCAAAACAATACCCACAGGCGCGTTTGGATGTGCTGATCGGCACGATCACGTGCATGATTGTTGTTTTTTTCATAATCGTCTGCACGGCTGCCACCTTAAACAAATCGGGCGTCTATGACATAACGACTGGCGGCCAGGCCGCCGCGGCTCTGCTGCCCCTCGCGGGTAAATGGGCGGCGATTGTATTCGCAATAGGATTGTTTAATGCATCGATATTTGCCGCCAGTGTTTTGCCTCTATCAACCGCTCATGTTGTTTGTGAAGGGCTCGGTTTTGAAGCGGGGATTGACCACAAGTTCAGCGAGGCCCCGATTTTTTATTGGCTCTATACAGTCTTGATCGCGGTCGGAGCAGGTGTGGTGCTCTTGATCCCCCAGTCCGGGCTGTTCAACGTATTACTCTACTCCCAGGTTGCGAATGGCATCTGGCTTCCTGTTGTAGTGATCTTCCTCGTCCTCCTCGCCAACCGGCGTGACCTTCTCGGTGAACATGTGAATTCTAGAGCGTTTAACGTGATCGCCTGGGTCACCAGCATTGCGATGATTATTCTCACGGTCATATTTGCTTTCGCATTGATTTTCCCAAGCAAACTCGGCGGCCTGCCGGGCGTATGAGGCTGACTTCGCCGATGAATGTCACCCCGCGCGCGTTGCACACCTATGGAGCCTGTGTTAACTTTGTCCGGCAAAGAAGGTGACCGCGACTTGACTCCCGTGAAGGCAATCGAACTCCTCAAGACCAAACAGCGCGAGGAAACCCGACTGCTCGAGCAACTCGATACCACCCGCTTTCCGCAGCATATTGCGATCATTATGGACGGAAACGGCCGCTGGGCCCAAAAACGTCATCTACCTCGCATCGCGGGACACCGGGCCGGGGTAGCGTCCGCGCGCCAGGTAATCGAGAGTTGCGCGCGCCTCGGTATTCAGGCTCTTACTCTTTACGCGTTTTCCCTGGAGAACTGGCGGCGCCCTAAAACCGAAATCGATTTTCTGATGCGCTTGCTGCGCGAATATCTTCGCAAGGAATTGCCGGAAATCCATCGCAACAATATCCGCCTGATTGTGATCGGGCGCCTCGACCATTTGCCGGAAGCAGTTCGCAAAGATGTGCAGGAAGCTATGGACTTTACCGCGAAGAATTCTGGAATGAAGCTTACGGTGGCCTTGAATTATGGCGGGAGGGCGGAACTTGTGGACGCTTTCAACTCAATCCTCGACCACGTCGGCAACAATGGCGCGACGTTCCCGCCCGTTGATGAAAAATTAATCTCGGATCATCTCTACACCGCCGGATTGCCCGATCCCGACCTGCTCATCCGCACCAGCGGCGAGATGCGCGTCAGTAATTTTCTGCTCTGGCAGATCGCGTACGCGGAGATTTACGTCACGGAAACGCTATGGCCCGATTTTAATCGTGTGCGTCTGCTCGAAGCTCTTTTCGAATTCCAAAAGCGCGAGCGCCGTTATGGCGGTCTGAACGCGCCGCCCAAGCGCCAAACCGCCTGATGACCCGCCTCAATCCTGTCCCTTCGGTATTCTTCCCGTGATACATTTGCGCAGGCTTCGTCAGCGCCCACACAACTAATGACATTTACACGAGTCCTTACAGCAGCTTTACTTATCCCCGCCGTCGTCGCGATTGTGTGGTTCGCGCCCACGTCCGTTGTCGCGGTGGCCGCGGCCGCCGTCATGCTCCTTGCGTTGCTGGAATTGTTTTCGCTTGGCGACCGGGTGGGGCTCCATGGCCATCGCATTTGGACGGGTCTGTGCGCGCTCGCGGTTTTTTTCGTGCAGTGGCTGACCTCGGCCGAACAGAGTTTTTCGCTGGCGGGAGGCGAGCGTCTCTTTCGCGCATCGGACGCAACCGGTTCCACCAGCATCGAATGGATCCTTGTCGTATTTGTTTTGGGCTCCACTGCGATCGTGCTATTTGGCCGCCAGCCCGTAGTGGAGTCTTTCGGCGGCCTCTCCGTAAGCTCCGCGGCAATGGTTTTTCTTGTTCTGCCGCTTTCCACGGTGGTCCGTATTCATGGAGTGCCTCACCTCGGCAAACAGCTATTGTTATTTACGCTCGTCCTCGTTTGGGCTGGCGATACGGTGGCCTATTTTGTGGGCCGGAGTATAGGACGCTTCCCGATGGCGCCGCACTTGAGCCCGAAGAAAACATGGGAGGGGGCCGTCGCAAATCTCGCAGGGTCTGTCATCGTCGCGCTTATTGCGCAGCGGTGGATTGATATTCCTTTGCATAACCTGGTTGGCATGGCCATTCTCGCAAATCTCGCGGGGCAGGGAGGCGACCTGCTCGAATCCGCCTACAAGCGTAGTGCTGGCATGAAGGATTCCGGGGCCCTACTACCCGGCCATGGCGGGATGCTCGATCGCATTGACGCCCTAATTCTTGCCGCCCCCGTCGTTTGGTACTATTTCAACTGGCTTTCAGCCGGGCGGTGAACGAATCTTCTATTGCCGCCGGAAGCCGCTGCCCAAATTGATCATGAAACGAATCTCCATTCTTGGCTCGACAGGCTCTATCGGCCGCCAATGTTTGAAGGTTGTCGAGTCCCTACCCGACCGCCTTGAGGTCGTCGCGCTTGCCGCGGGTTCAAATCTGGAAGTGCTTGTGGCCCAAATTCAACGACACAAGCCGAGCCTCGTCTCGGTCGCCGACCCGGCCAAGGCTTCCGAACTTGCCTCGCGCCTTCAATCCGCGGGATTGAATCCTCTTCCCGAAATCCAATCCGGCGCAGCAGGGAACCGGGCGGTCGCCACGCACACGGATGCCCATGTAGTTGTTTCCGCCGCAGTAGGAGTCGTTGGCTTGGAGGCGACGTATGCCGCAATTGTCGCCGGCAAGCAGGTCGCCCTCTCGAACAAAGAGGTGCTCGTGGCGGCAGGCGAATTGGTGATGGCGGCTGCAAAAAAGGCGGGCGTTGAAATACTGCCTGTGGATAGCGAGCACAATGCTGTCCACCAGTGTCTCCGGGCAGGGACCCACGCCGAAGTGCGCCGTCTTGTCCTCACCGCCTCCGGCGGCCCATTTCGCAAGACCCCTCTCGCTGAAATTGCTTCCGCGACACCGGAGCAGGCACTGGCGCATCCAAATTGGAAGATGGGCCAGCGCATCACGATAGACTCGGCAACGCTCGTCAACAAAGGCTTTGAGGTGATTGAGGCGCACTGGCTTTTTGACATGCCTCTTGAGAAAATAGATGTAGTCATTCATCCGCAATCCACAATTCATTCCATGGTCGAATTCGTGGACAGTTCGGTTCTGGCGCAACTCGGGCCCACGGATATGCGCATGCCCATTCAATATGCGCTAACCTATCCGGAGCGGATTGAATCTAAGGAAGTGATGCTGGATTGGCAGGGACTTCGCCGCCTGGATTTTGAAAAAGTGTCAACCAGACGTTTTCCGTGCCTGAAGTTGGCGCGCGAGGCGTTGCGCCGCGGCGGCGTGCTTCCCGCGGCGTTGAATGCGGCAGACGAAGTTGCCGTGGCGGCTTTTCTCAGCGGCCGCATGAAGTTCGGGGGCATCTCGCACGTCATAGAAGAAGTGCTGGGCCGCATGCCGCGCTCGAAGCCAAAGAGCATCGACGATGTACTGGCGGCTGACGCCGAGGCGCGCCGCCTGGCCGGCGAGGAGATCCGTAAGCTGGATCGCGCCGCCTAAAGTTCAAGAAGGCCCAGCGTTTGAGAGGGAAGGGACGGAGAATTGTGGGTCATATTGCGGATTTTTTGAGCAGTGCCGGTTACATCCTGATCGCCATTTTCGGGATTGGGCTGATCATCATCATTCATGAGCTGGGACATTTTCTTGTCGCCAAGAAATTTGGCGTCCGTGTGGACGTGTTTTCCTTTGGGTTCGGCCCGCGGCTCCTGGGCTTTAAGCGCGGCCCGACCGACTATCGCATCAGCGCCTTGCCCTTCGGTGGCTATGTCCGCATGGCTGGTGACAATCCCTCTGAAGAGCGTGCCGGTGGTCCCGATGAGTTTCTCTCCAAGCCTCGTTGGCAGCGCGTGCTAATTGCTTTTGCCGGCCCGGGAATGAACTGCTTGCTGGCTGTCGTTTTATACGCCTTCATTTTCGGTGGCGCGACTCGTCAATATGTTTATTCCGATAAGCCTATTGCGGTCGCGGGAGTCCGGAAGGATTCTGCCGCCGAGAAAGCCGGAATTCGCCCGGGCGATATAATTGCATCGCTAAACGGGACGGAGAATCCAACTTGGGAGCGTGCGATCTGGGAAACTCAACTTTCAGCGCCCGGCGTCCAGATCCCCGTAACAATTGATCGCCAGGGCCAGTTGATCACCGCCTCTGTCGAATCAACCTTCGATGCTTTCGACATGTTTGGTTATCCCGCGGAGCGGATCGTGGTGGATGCAGTCTCTCCGGGCTCCCCGGCATTCAAAGGCGGATTGCGTCCCGGTGACCAGATCGTTGCCGTGGATAGCGAACCGATTGAAAGTTTCGTCCAGTTCACTCAGGCCGTCGAACATCACGAAGATCACCCGATGCAGATAGAGGTGTTACGAAATGGCCATACCGAAAGCATTCATGTCCGCCCCGTGAAGAAGGACTTGGGAGACGGGCTCGGCCCTCGGTGGTCAATCGGTTTTTCAAGGGTTCAGAATCCGGATCCTCATACGGAGTACCGGGGGATTGTGGATTCTGTAGAGCTCTCCCTCTGGTACAACGCGCGGCTCAGCCGTCAATTCGTCGTAATCATCGGACAGCTATTCACCGGGAAAGCCTCTCCCAAAGATATCGCCGGGCCCTTGGGCATGGTCACAATTTCCGGGCAGGCCGCCCGGCACGGATCATCGAGTTTTAGCCGGTTGATGGCGCTGATTAGCTTGAATCTTGCAGTGCTGAATCTCCTGCCCATTCCGATTCTCGATGGCGGGCACATCCTGATGCTCGGGATTGAAGGCCTGCTGCGACATGACCTCAGCTTGAAAATAAAGGAACGATTTCTTTATGTCGGTTTCGTCTTCATTTTGTTGATCGTCGCGTTCGTCATGTACAATGACGTTTTGCGCCTTTTTACGCATACGTAGCGCTTTGATCCAGATCTTTGAGTCTGCACATGGCCACACCCCACGCACAGCGGGTTTCCAGCGGAGAACGCATCAATGCCCATGCCGCGCCTGGCCGCTTGCAAGCCGCACTTTCCAAGCGAGGAGTCCGTCTCACGCGCCAGCGCCGCGTCTTGCTTCAGGTGATGGACAACGCGGAACGCCACCTCGACGCCGGAGCCATTCTGGAACGCGCGCAGCGCATCGATTCGCAAATTCACCGCGTCACCGTTTACCGCACGATTGATATGCTGAAGAAAATGGGGCTGATTGATGAGCTGGACCTTTTGCATATCCACGGCGAGCAGCATTTTTACGAAAGCCACGGCCCTCGCGACCACATCCATGTCGCCTGCCTGCGATGCGGGAAAGTTAGGGAAGTGGAAAGCAGGCTTTTCGAGGAAATGAAACGCCAGATCGAGCAGGACTGCCAGATTAAGATTACCGTCACCCGCACTGAAATCGGCGGTTACTGCGCCGATTGCCGCCCTTAAGGGAATTCCTGAATTTTTTTGCCCTCAGCCAATACCTGCTCCGTACACCCGTATTGTTTCACCGCCAAAGATTTCGTTTGCTCCGCTACCTCAGGTTTCGATTCCCATTTCATGATTTGAATTATATCCGCGTACGCCTCGCAAATTTCAGAGTGCACCGGTTCGCACGAGTTGTTCAATACCGGGCTATTGCCGGCGTTCATGAATGCACAGCCCTTGGGGTCAAGGCCATTTCGATAGAGCGAATCCAGTGGAGTCAATAAACTCTTGTCCTCCGTGACCAGAAGGCCGGCCACCAGAGCCACGGCGGCTTCGTCCTTGTGGCCTGCTGATGCCGCTGCCTCAGAAGCCAAGAGCGAAATGTCCGGCACTTTGGGAGATAGCGCCCTCGTGTACAAAGCAGTGCGGTACGCTTCGTCGGCTTCTCCCAAATTCAAGTATGTTTGCGCGAGTTGGAAATAGAGATGTGGCGTCGCCTTGCGGATAAACTGCAACTCGGGCGTAGGTCCTTCAGGATCGAGAGCCTCTTGCCTCTCAGCGGCTTTGTTGTTGATGCGCAAAGCCTGAAGAAGGATCTCAACCGCTCGTTGGTACGCGAGGCGCGATTCGGGCGGATTCGTGCGATCGACTCCGCTCTGTTCGGCTTCGAGGGAGAGATCTCCTTTCTCGCGGTATTCTGTCTGAGCATTGAAATATGGAGTGATTTCGTTCCGTTCATCGGGAATATCTTTGAGTATTGTGAGAGCCACTTCCGATTCCGTCAGGGAGGCGTCAATCCTGCTGGCGGACGAGCTGGAGTTGTAGAGCTGGTAAGCCAGGACAGCGTGCGTTTTATAGCTCTGGGGCGAAGTTTTAACGGACGCGATTGCAAGAGTCAAACTATCCCGCCAGTCGTTGTTCCGGACGCAGGTCCGGATACCCCACGCTCCCATAATCACGATCATGGCGATGGGCGCGAGCCCCCTCACTCCCACTCGTTCTGATAGCGCATTGATTGCCAGAGCTAGACACACCGTGAACCCAACCGCCGGCAAATACAGAAACCGCTCGGCCATGATCGTCCCGATGTTGAACAATAGATTCGAAGTCGGGACGAAGACGACGAAGGCAAAGGTCAGGAAGAAAAATGCGGTCTTGTTCCGCTTGAAAAGGATGACCGCTGCCGCCAGAACCGCACCAACCACCCCCCACGCAATCCAATCGCGCAACGAGCCGGTAACCAGCGGAATTTGATTGTAAGAGTAGTCGGCGGAAAGCGTCGCCGGCCAGGCGAGCTTCCAGATGTAACGGCTCATTACGGCAATCGCCGTCAGTTTCCCCTCAATGAATCCTGCGCCGAATAGCGGGTTATCCAAATAAGAGGGAGGTTGGGGAAAATAAATCGCAAGGAGCCGGGCGCGTTCGTAGAGCAAACAGAGAATCGGAATGACGATGGCCACGCATCCCCACGCGGCCGCCCGCAAGCTCTTTTTTCCCCTCCAAAACGCTACTTCATAGAGGATTACGACCCCTAACAGAGCGACCGCACTCTCCTTCGAGAAAACCCCCACGAAAGTGATCGCGCAAAGGCCCGCAAGCGATCCAACACGCGCCCAACCGCTGGATTCCGTGCTCTTCAGATAGAGCAGGAACCCACCTAAAATCGAAGCCCCGGCCAGCAGATCCGCCCGGCCCACGATATTCGTTACCGATTCCGTGAGCACGGGGTGAACCGCCCAGGCCATGGCAATCAGTTCCGGAAGCCAGGCGCTCCGAATAAACCGTTCCGCCAGCAGATAAACCAAAATCACATTGAGGCAGTGCAGGAGGAGATTGAGCAGATGATAGCCAAAAGGGTTTTGCTGGTTTCCAAATACGGAGTAATTGAGCAGATAGGAAAGCGTTGTGACTGGACGGTATAAGCCCACCTCCGTCGTCGTCGGCCACCAATAGGTGTGCTCGAGAATCAGCCCGACATCGGCGGAAGTTGCGGCTTGAAGAGCGGGATTTCCCAGGATAATAAATTCATTGTCCAGGGTGAAACCGGCGTGGAAGGAATTTGAATAGGCCAATAGCGCCGGAAGGCAGACCGCTACCGCAAGGAGCACACCTTTAAGCCAGCGCTTGCGTTCAACGGGCGACGGAGCCGCATCAATGGGGAGCTGCACCGCGGGACGGGCTGCGGGTTTGCGAGATCTCCTTCGGCTCATATCACGTCTGGGCGGGGAAGGGGAGCAAAGCGCCTGCGAAAGGCGCCTGCCTCAAGATTGGAACCAGGAAAAACCATATCGTTTCAGACCATACGGTTGGCATAGCCGGTTGTCAAGGTAACGGGAATTCTTCGATTTTCCGGCCTTGTTCCAGCGATTGCTCCGTGCATCCGAAATCTCTGATCGCACGCGATTTCGCAGCATCCCCCTGGTCCTGTTTGAGATTCCAGCGGTAAATCTGGATGAGGTCTGAGTAAGCTTTACAGATTTCCGCATGGACAGGTTCACAGGCATTGTTCAAGAATGGCCCGTTGGCCGTGGCGGCAAATGCACAGCCCTTAGAATCAAGGCCACTTCGGTACAGCACATTCAAGGGAGCTAGAAACCTCTTGTCACCCGCTATTAGAAGGCCGGCAATCAAAGCCACTGCGGAGTCTTCTTTCCGACCGGCAGACGCCAGGGCATCAGCGGTTAAGAGCGATGTCTCCGGCAATTGAGGAGATAGCGCTCGTGCATACAGGCCAGTTCGGTAGGCGTTTTCCGGGTTCCCCAATTTCAGGTAGACGGTTGCAAGTTGGATGTAGAGATGGGGTGAGGCCAAATGGCTGATCTGTGATTCGGGGGCGCCTCGGCGGATTTCAAGTTCTCTTTGAGTTTCGCTGATCTTTCTGTCGATGCGCACACCTTGAAGCAGAATTTCAAGCGCCCTTTGGTAGGCACGAGCCGCCTCAGGTCGGTCGGTGTGGCCCGTTCCACCTGGCCCGGCATCAAGGGAAAGATCTCCCTTTTCTTGATAGTTCAATGCGGCGTTAAGGTAGGGGGAAACATCGCTTTTCTGATCTGGCACATCCTTGAGTATTGTGAGGACTTTTTCTGATTCTACAAGCGCAGCATCGATATTCTGGCGAATTGGGTCAGTTCGCGAGAGCCAGAGTGCCAGACCTTGATGCGTTTTGCTGCTTTCTGGCGACCCCCGTACGGATGCTCTCGCGAGAGACAAATCATCCCGCCAGTCGTTGTTCCGGACGTAGGTCCGGATACCCCACGCTCCCATAATCACGATCATGGCGATGGGCGCGAGCCCCCTCACTCCCACTCGTTCTGATAGCGCATTGATTGCCAGAGCTAGACACACCGTGAACCCAACCGCCGGCAAATACAGAAACCGCTCGGCCATGATCGTCCCGATGTTGAACAATAGATTCGAAGTCGGGACGAAGACGACGAAGGCAAAGGTCAGGAAGAAAAATGCGGTCTTGTTCCGCTTGAAAAGGATGACCGCTGCCGCCAGAACCGCACCAACCACCCCCCACGCAATCCAATCGCGCAACGAGCCGGTAACCAGCGGAATTTGATTGTAAGAGTAGTCGGCGGAAAGCGTCGCCGGCCAGGCGAGCTTCCAGATGTAACGGCTCATTACGGCAATCGCCGTCAGTTTCCCCTCAATGAATCCTGCGCCGAATAGCGGGTTATCCAAATAAGAGGGAGGTTGGGGAAAATAAATCGCAAGGAGCCGGGCGCGTTCGTAGAGCAAACAGAGAATCGGAATGACGATGGCCACGCATCCCCACGCGGCCGCCCGCAAGCTCTTTTTTCCCCTCCAAAACGCTACTTCATAGAGGATTACGACCCCTAACAGAGCGACCGCACTCTCCTTCGAGAAAACCCCCACGAAAGTGATCGCGCAAAGGCCCGCAAGCGATCCAACACGCGCCCAACCGCTGGATTCCGTGCTCTTCAGATAGAGCAGGAACCCACCTAAAATCGAAGCCCCGGCCAGCAGATCCGCCCGGCCCACGATATTCGTTACCGATTCCGTGAGCACGGGGTGAACCGCCCAGGCCATGGCAATCAGTTCCGGAAGCCAGGCGCTCCGAATAAACCGTTTCGCCAGCAGATAAACCAAAATCACATTGAGGCAGTGCAGGAGGAGATTGAGCAGATGATAGCCAAAAGGGTTTTGCTGGTTTCCAAATACGGAGTAATTGAGCAGATAGGAAAGCGTTGTGACTGGACGGTATAAATCCGCCTCCATAGAGGGCCACCAGTATGTGTGTCCTAAAATAAGATCCACGTTCGAGGAAGTCGCTTTTTGGACGCTGGGGTTACCCAAAATGATGGGTCTATTGTCCAGGGTGAAACCGGCGTGGAAGGAATTTGAATAGGCCAATAGCGCCGGAAGGCAGACCACTACGGCAAGGAGCGCGCCTCTAAGCCAGCGCTTGCGTTCAACGGGCGACGGAGCCGCATCAATGGGGAGCTGCACCGCGGGACGGGCTGCGGGTTTGCGAGATCTCCTTCGGCTCATATCACGTCTGGGCGGGGAAGGGGAGCAAAGCGCCTGCGAACGGCGCCTGCCTCAAGATTGGAACCAGGTAAAACCATATCGTTTCAGACCATACGGTTGGCATAGCCGGTTGTCAAGGCAACGGGAATTCTTCGATTTTCCGGCCTTGTTCCAGCGATTGCTCCGTGCATCCGAACTCTACGCGCGCGCGCGACTTCGTCTGATCCGCGACGTCCGGATCCAGGTTCCAACGATCTATCTCGATTATGTCCGCGAACGCGCTACAAATGTCCCCGTGCACCGGTTCACACGAATTATTCAAGAGCGCTCCATTTGCGGCGGTTTTGAAAACACAGCCCTTGGAATCAAGGCCGTTTCCGTTGAGCGCATTCAGCGGTGGCAGAAACCTTTTGTCCCCGGTGATCAAGAGGCCTGCAACCATGGCCACTGCTGCTTCGTCCTTACGACCGGCTGTCGCGGCGGCTTCAGCGGCCAGGAGCGAGGCCTCCTCGGACCGAATTGAAAGCGCCCGGGCATACAAGGCAGTCCGGTAAGCCTTATCGAATTCCTTCAATTTCAAATAGACAGTTGCAAGCTGAATGTAGATTTGCGGCGATGACATCGGCTTGACCCGCGATTCGGTTATACCGTCCGGGATCCCAATTTCTCCGTGCGTTTCGTTAAGTTTCTCGTCGATGCGCACTGCCTGTAACAGGATGTCGAGTGCCCTTTGGTAGTCACGGGCGGCTTCCGGCGGGTCGGAATAGCCCGGTGCCGATGCAAGAACTCCTTTCAATTGGTAGACCGACGCCGCGATGCCATAGGACGTGGTTGTGTTCCTCTCGTCGGGAACGCCCTTGAGTATCGACAGTCCTTCTTCAGCCTCTGCCGCCGCTTCGTCAATGTGAGTGCGAACCGGCTCCGTGCGGCCGAGCCAGAGAGCGAGCCCCATATGCGTTCTGTAGCTATTTGGTGATGTCTTCACGGATGCCTTTGCGAGTGTTAAATCGTCCCGCCAATCATTGTTGCGAACGTAGGTACGAATACCCCAGGCGGCAATGATCAGAGCTATCGCGACGGGCCAGATTAAGGGCGCTCGGGCACGTTCTGACAGGGCGCGGATTGCAAGAGTGAGACAAGCCGCGAACCCTATCGCCGGCAAATAAAGAAAGCGCTCGGCCATGATGGTTCCGACGTAGAACAAAAGATTCGAAGTCGGAATGAAGGTTACGAAGGCAAATGCTGTGAAAAAAAAAGCAGTCCTATTCCTCTTCCATAGAATCGCCGCTGCGAAGATAATCGCGGCAATCGCTGCCCATGCAATCCAATTGTGTATGCTGCCGTTTTCGAGAGGTATCTGATTGTAAGAGTAGTCCGCCGATAGCGTGATCGGCCACACAAGCAGCCAAATGTATTTGCCCATGACGGCGATCGCGGTAAGCCGCCCTGCCAGGAAAGGGGAACCGGCCAGCGGATTATCCAGAAACTGGGCGGGCAGTGCCGGATAGCTTGCCAGAACAACGGACCGCTGATAAAGCATCAACGCGATCGGAATGCTGATGGCAATGCATCCCCACGCGAGTCCACGGAGATTTCTCCGCTCCCGCCAGAAGCTGGCCTCGTAAAGGATGACAACTCCGAGGATTACGACGGCGTTCTCCTTCGAGAATACTCCCAGGGCCGTAATCGCCGCGAGGGCAAGAAGGAAGGCAATTCTAGCGGCACCCCTTGATTCTGTACTCTTCAAATACAATGAGAACCCGCCCAGCACTCCAATTCCCGCGAGCAAATCCGCCCTTCCAATAACATTGGTCACGGATTCCGTAAGAATGGGATGCATGGTCCAAATGGCGGCCACGGAAAGCCCGGCCCAAAAGCTTCGTAGTAGCCTTGTCGAGAGCGCAAATACAAGCAGCACGTTTATGAAGTGGAGCAGGAAATTGATCCAGTGGTATCCGGCCGGCCTCTCTCCATTCCCCAGCAACGCGTAGTTCACCAGATACGAGAGAGTCGTAATCGGCCGATAAAGACCGAATTGCGAAGGCCACCAATACGTGTGCCCCAAAATAAACTGGACGTTTGAGAAATTTGCCTCGTGCACCTTCGGGTTTTGGAGAATCATCGGCCAGCTGTCACGGGTAAGTCCGGCTCGAAACGAATTCGAGTAGGCTAGCAAAGTGATGAGCAGCAAGCCACCTGCCGCTAAACTCCATCTTAAATTCGACTCTCTCCAGTTGAACTTTCTCTTGGAAGACAAAGAAGGCGGCGTTGCACCGGGTGCGTGACTCACAGAGTTGCGGGCTTTTTTGCGGGGCATAATTGCGTGTGCTCCCCGGAAGATCCTGTTTCAGTAACCAAATTCCCCTTTAAAGCCGCCTGGGGCACACCTTGTTTGCGAATCTAGACCATACGGTTCGTGCCGCGTCATGTCAATGCGGCGCAAAATCGGCGGTAGTATCCTGAAATCTCCTTCCGGTTGTCCGACTATTCTTGACTCCCGAGAATTTATTGGAAAGCACCGGGTCGCGTTGCGTGAGGGAAGGGAATGGAAAGTTCCTGCCAACCGTGTCGGATGGCGCTATGGGTTAACATAATCTCGCGCGATGCAATTTATACGACGTCCTAAAGTCGCAATCCGCGACCGGGCGATTCCAGCGTACTTTGCTTTGTCTGGGTCATCCCCCCGCGCTGCCCCTAGCGCGACGCCAGAAATTCGCGGGCTTGCACGATGTCCTCTGCGATTTGGATTCGCAGTGCTTCCGGACTCGGGAATTTTTTCTCGTCCCTCAACCGCTTGGCGAAGTGGATTTCAATCCTGTCTGGTGGCGTCTCGATATGATGGTCGATCACAAATGTTTCGATGGAGATCTCAATTCCCTCGAATGTGGGTCGCGTGCCAACATTCGTGACGGATGGCAATCCTCTCCCATCAATATGGCATTCTGTCACGTACACACCCTTCATGGGGAGCAGCTCCTGCTCCGGTTTCAAATTCAGAGTCGGGACCAATATGTCGCGGCCGCGCCCTTCTCCGCGTGCCACGGCACCCGTCAAGGCAAAGGGGCGCCCGAGTAATGAGGCGGCCTTTTCGATCCGCCCATGCGCGACCGCCTGCCGGATGGCCGAACTGGACACTACGGTCCCTCCAACTTCCGCCGCCGGAGCGATCTCAACCGTAAAGTCATTCCGCTCGCCAAGTTCCTGAAGCATTGCGACGTCCCCCGCCTGCTTATGGCCGTAGCGGAAATTCGCGCCGACAAGCACTCTTGAGGCTCGGACGGCGCCCACGATCACAGTCTTGACAAATTCCTCAGCCGGGATTTTCGCCAGTGTTTCATCAAAACGAAGAACGAGCGCGGCGTCCAGCCCCAAGCGCTCAAATCCAACCAGCCGGTCATTCAGCGTCATGATCAGCGGCGGGGCATTCTCAGGTCGCAGCACCTTCATCGGGTGGGGGTCAAAAGTAATCGCCGCTGCAATCGCACCTTCACCGCGCGCACGTTCGACAATAGCACCCAAAATCCGCTGGTGCCCGATGTGCAAGCCATCGAAATTGCCCACGGACACCACCGCGCGCTTGCCGCCTTGAATAATTTGCGGCCACTCAGCAAGCGATCTGGCAACTCGAAGCGCCATCAACAAGTCACCTCAATCCGCATTCCGTCATAAGCAAGCTGCACGTGCGGAAATCCGGCCCTCTTCAGCCGCTCGTTCGTTTCGCGATGCGGCAATTCATGCGAAATATGCGTAAACCACGCGCGCCGTGGCTCGAGTTCCTTCACCACCTCGAGCGCCTGCTCCACCGTCAGATGCATCGGATGCGGAGTGTCTCGCAGCGCGTCAATCACCAGGTCGTCCAGCCCCCGCACCAGTGGCTTCGATTCCTCGGGCAGGCGGCTGAAGTCCGTTAAATAGGCCGCACTGCCAATTCGGAAGCCGAGAACGGGCGTACCACCGTGGTCAAGCATGACGGGCGTAATTTTCGCGCCAAGCAGCTCAAATGGCCCCGAAATTGGATGAAGCACAACTTCGGGTATCGTGCTCATCGCAGGCTTGGCCTCAAATGCGTATGAGAAAATTCTGCGCAACGTCTCTAAAGTCTCGGGGGACGCATAAACCGGCAGTTGCGATTTCTGCCGCATGTTGAAGGGACGGATGTCATCGAATCCGAAAATGTGGTCCGCGTGGCCGTGCGTGAAAACAATCGCGTCAAGCCGCTGGACGCCTTCGCGCAGCGCCTGCGCACGGAAGTCCGGGCTGGTGTCAATCACGACGTTGTGTCCATCACGTGATAGAAGCACCGAAGGCCGCGTCCGCTTGTCGAGCGGATCCGTGGACTTGCACACGCGGCATTCGCACGCGAGCGAAGGCACTCCCATGGACGTGCCCGAGCCGAGTACGGTCAGTTGCATTTTTGATTCGCCGGAGGATGTTGCGGATGGCACGGGCGGTCAGGGACGCGTCGTGGCTTTTTCCTTCATGGCGGCGGCCGCGGCCTTGGAGACCTCCATGAAGGAAAGTTTCAGGCTGCCCAGCACCTCAAGCAGCAGTTTCTCGTCATCCCCGGCCAGGTTGCCGCGCGTGGTGTCGCGCAGCGCGTCCAGCATGTCAATCATTTCGCGTGCGCCCTCAAGATCAATCATCGGCTGGCCGGTTCGCGGGTCGGTATAGCCGCCCATCAGCATCGCAGCATTCCGCGCCATGAAGTCCACCAACATTTGGAAGCTGCGATTCGCATTCTTTGCGGAGCCCGGTCCCGCGGCTTGCCCCGGCTGGGTTTCACCCAAGGCCTGCGGGGCAGCCTGCCCGGGATTGGCGGCGCCCCCGCCAAGGGCGTTTTCGGATCCCGTTATCGCCTGCTTCTGCGCCTGCTTCGCCATTTTCGCCGCTGCCACATCCGCGGCTGCGTGGTCCCGCTCGGTCTGCTCCGCCACATCCTTGCGCATCTCGCCCGACTCATTGAACAGACGGCGGTCAACTACCTTAAATGTTCCTTCGTTTTTCGGTTCGGTCAAGGGAGCCCCTCAGGAAGACGCTTCTCTCAAATCGCGCAATGTAATCATCAGTTTATCACCCGCAATATCTAACTAACAAGGACGAGCGACCCGATCGCAAGTTTACCAGCGGGGGAGAAGACTTGCCGTGGTCAGGTCAAGAGAATTCCTTCATGTCGAACCCGAATAGCAAGAAGTGAATATCGTGATCAGCAATTTGGCTTTGATCTTGTCCGCTGTCAGCTCTCATTTTTTGACACACTTCTGTGAACTCTTTTGCTCTCTCTGGAGAATCAATTGCTGAACCCGCGCGGAGAAACGACGCTAGACATGAAACTACCTCATTTCCTCCATAGATCGCGATTCGACTCTTGGCATCTGCAACTAGGACCGTAAAATCCCAACCTTGTTTACTCTGCTCGGGCGATCTCTGTACCTGCTTCGCGACAGTGGCCAACCCGGCAACGCCCCGAATGAAATCCACGTAGGCGGCTGTCTTTAGAGATTGCAAATGCTTGATCGATTCTGACCGTCTAGTGAGATAAACCACCGAGAGCGATACTGCTGCAGCGACGACGGCCGAAACCACGGGTACTACAACGTCAAGATTCATATGGGTTGTCCACCCTGATTAGAAGAATGGTTCGAGGAATCATTCGATGAATAGAAGCACAACCACATTTCTCCTCCTTCGGATTAGATTTAAATATCATCGTTAGGCATTTAATTTTGGCGTCCTGAATTCGGGACTGTTACCTCTTCTTTTTCGGAGTTTTTGCCAGCGAAAGCCTGCCAACAATCTTGCCAACAGGCGAGTAAACGTATCGGAATCTGGCGTCTTGAGTGAGAGAATCGTCGAAAACATGACGATATTTTACACCCCCCTCGAAAAGCACCAACCGCTTGTAATCGCCTTCACTCTTGTAGAGAGTCTTCTGAATCTCTCGTATATCAACCTCGGTAAGGTCGTAGGATTCATCTCCGGGAAGAATCTTGTCAAAACCCGGGGCCTTGAAGGTTTTAACGTCGCCCCCCATCATCGGTTCTGGGGACTCGATGGGAAACGAATAATCGTATTCGAAACCGACGATTGTGGCAGGCGTCCTCCCCATATTTGTTACTTTGAGCAAATGCCTTAGGTAATGGCCAGCGGCTATTTCTTCCCCGCTCATCTCTACCCACCCGCCATTGCCGGATGGCCTACACCAGTGACCGCCGAACTGCCTACAAATGGGAACCAGTTCAGCGATAAGCCAAGCGCGTTCACTGTTTATCATCGCGTCGGATTGTCGGCGAATAGCCCCCAAAGTTAGCAGGCCGGCAAGAACAGCCAACAATCCCACACAGAACAATCCCAAATTCACGATGTTTGCAGAAGAAACTACACGGCAGAAATAGCTTTGAAATTCGCGGCAGGATTGAATTGCTTCAAGTGTGGGTACGGATTTATTTGTCATTCCCGACGCGGTAAGGTCGGAAATGCACTGGTTTGCTCTGGCGTCGCATGCTCTTGTCGCCCAAATAACGAGACCGAGCGCAAATAATATGACACCTGCGCCGATGGGCCAATACCATTTCTTCATGTCAATAATATATCACTCCGGTTTGCCGTAATCTTTCTGGGTTGCGCGAAATCTACAAAGGATTCATTTTTGTCAGACGCGCTGCGGCAGGGGGCGGGACGCAAAGGGTCGAAGGTCATCTGAAAAAAAATCAGTCTTCTTGACTCAGGAACGCGGCTAGCGCACCCTATCGTCGCGTCAACCCATCCTTTGCCTCACTGAAGGGCGCACTCAGATCCAACAGGGAGAATATCCAATGAAACACAATGTCATGCTGACCATCGCGTCTCTCCTCTCGATCCTTCTGGTCATGCTTCATGTGACGGACGACATCGTCCGCGGGATGGAGAAGGCAGAGCCCGCCAACCTTATTGTCGTGGCAATTTTTGCTTTCTGGCTGTATGGAACAATGGTGCTCGTCGGACGGCGATCGGGCTACATCATCGCCCTCATCGGTGGCATCTTGGCTTTGCTCATGCCCGTCATTCACTTGAGGGGGACGGGAATCGTCAACATCGTGAAGTCCAGCGGAGGCTTTTTCTTCCTCTGGACGCTCCTCGCGCTCGGCGTGCTCGGCTTATTTTCCATCATCCTCTCGGTACGTGGGCTGGTGAACCCGCAATGGGGTCAGTCCGAGTAGCGCAGCATCGCGAGCATGGGCGCGCCCCGAGCACGGCGCAAATGAGTGGGTTGCGCGAAAACTTTCCTCATGGAAGAATGCCGCCATGCCAAATTCAAAAATGAATCGCGCTTTTGCACTGCCCGTCGCATCGCTGATCGTCCCGCTGTTTCTCGCCACGCATGCCAGCGCCTAGTCAATACGTCCCGAAGCCGAGCGAAACCTCGCGCCCTCCGATCGAAGCAATGCGTGGAGGAAGCGCGTTGTTATTGGTTTCCCTCTTTACCTTCCGGATTTTGCTCAGCCACACTGGAAACTACGCGGGGATAGGGGTTATCGCGCCCCCGCAATCCCACGGCGAACTCGGCTTTGCTCAACAACAAGCCCCGCCCCCACGGCCGCAGGCCGGTACCGGCGGCGTTTTCAAGCTCGATGCAGCCGAGCGCCAACGAGTGATTGACGCCACGATCGCGAATCTAAAGCAGCACTACGTCTATCCGGACATCGCGCAGAAAATGGCGGAGGGGCTTCTAGCGGCCCAGGAAGCCGGCGACTACGACGCAATAACGGATGGCGCTACCTTTGCCGCTCTTCTGACAAAGCGGTTGAGGGATGTGAGCCATGATCTGCATCTCGAAGTCGTCTATTTCCAAAACCCTCCGCCTGATCGACCAGCGGCGCCATCGCCGGACTCTGTTGCGCAATACCGGGCGGCGATGCAGCAGCAGAATTGCACTTTTGAAAAGGTCGCGATCCTGCCGAACAACATCGGCTATCTGAAGCTCAATTCGTTTCCCGATCCTTCCCTGTGCCAGTCAACCGCAAAAACCGCCATGGCCTCCTTGAACGGCGCTGGTGCGATCATCTTTGATTTGCGGGATAACCGGGGCGGATACCCGGGCATGGTCATGCTATTGGCCGCCTACCTCTTTGACCATCCTGAGTACTTCTACAATCCAAGGGAAGATACGACCGAGCGGTCCTGGACGCGCTCACCCGTCTTTGGAAACAAACTAGCGGACAAGCCGGCATTTGTGCTCACCTCGGCCAGAACTTTTTCCGGCGCGGAGCACTTCAGCTACAACCTAAAGATGCTGAAACGCGCGACGCTGGTGGGTGAAACGACGGGGGGCGCAACAGATGTCGGGAATTTTCATCGAATTGACGATCACTTCGGAATCGGTATTCGCGAGGCTCGGGCGATCGATCCCTATTCAGAACCGGACTGGGCGGTAACGGGTGTCGAACCGGATGTGGAAGTAAAGGCCGCGGACGCATTGGAGACTGCTGTGAAATTGGCGGAAAGCAACCTGCGGAGGAAGTAAGTTATCCGGAACCTTGCCGAATTACGAGGCATCTGGAAACCATTCGGTATAAAAGTCCGTTTGTGAGAAGTTTGCCGATGCAGATTGAGGAGACTCTTCCCGAGTGACGGTCCATCCGGAAACTGACCCACTGCCAACTAGCTTGACTTAGCTGCATCGCGGCAGGTTGCGCGAAAACTTTCCTCATGGAAGAATGCCGCCATGCCAAACCCAAAAATGAATCGCGCCTTTGCGTTGCTCGTCACATTGCTGATCGTCCCGCTACTTCTCGCCACGCGGGCCAGCGCGCAATCCACGCGCCCCGAAGCGGAGCGGAACCTCGCGCGTGAAATCTACAGGGAATTCATTGAGGTCCAGTCCGGATTTACCACCGGCTCAACCACTCCAGTTGCCGAAGCCGCCGCGAAGTATTTGCGCGCCGCCGGATTCCCCGACTCTGACATTTTCATCGGTGGCGCCAGCGCGAAAAAAATGAATATCGTTGTCCGCTATCACGGCACCGGCCAGCACAAGCCAATCCTACTGCTCGCCCATGAAGACGTTGTCGAAGCATCGCGCGCTGACTGGACCACGGATCCCTTCCAGCTTGTCGAGAAAGACGGATTCTTTTACGGCCGCGGCACCGGCGACGACAAGGCGCAGGCCGCCGTATGGATCGCAAATTTAATCCAGTACAAGAAAGAAGGCTTCAAGCCGGACCGCGACATCATCGTCGCGCTCACCGCCGATGAAGAAGGCGGCGGCCCATACAATGGCGTCGAATGGCTCATCAAGAATCACCGCGAACTGATCGATGCGGATTTCGTCCTCAATGAGGGCGGCTATGGGGAAAGCTCGGGCGGCAAGAAAATTTCCAACCAGGTTCAAGTCAGCGAAAAATACGTCCTGACCTTCCGCCTCGAAGTGCACAATAAGGGCGGCCACAGCTCGCTCCCCGTTGCCGATAATGCGATCTATCACCTCGCCGGGGCCCTTTATCGTCTCTCCACATTCGGATTTCCGCTGAAAACGAACGAAGTCACCGCGGCCTATTTCAAAGGACTCTCAAAAATCGAAGCCGGCCCCATGCAGGCCGATTTCGCCGCCGCCGCCGCAGGTTCGCAGGACGCCATGAAGCGCGTTGCAGCCGCCAGCCCAACCTATAACGCCGCGCTTCGCACTACATGCGTCGCAACGCAGCTCGAGGGCGGCCACGCCGTGAATGCTTTGCCGCAACTCGCTGCGGCAACTGTGAATTGCCGCGTATTGCCCGAAGACTCCGTCGAATTCGTCCAGAGCACGCTGAAAAAAGTTTTTGATGACGATCAGGTCAGCATGCAGATCATGGGTGAGGTGAATAAAGGCCCGTCCTCACCGCTGCGTCCCGATATTCTCAACGCCATCACAGCGGCTACCACCAAGATCTGGCCCGGCGTCCCGGTGCTTCCTTTCCAGGTTGCGGGCGCCACGGACGGAAAATATTTTCGCGAAATCGGCATTCCGAGTTACGGCGTCCAAGGATTCTTCTACGATCGCGACGACATCCGTTTCCACGGCCGCGACGAGCGCCTCGGCGTTCAATCTTTTTACGAAGGCCAGGCATTTCTTTACGACCTCGTGAAACTCCTGGCAACGCCCGCGAATTAGCCCACCATGAAAAGCAACAAGCGACGGAAAACCAAATCTCCTGCGCGCCGAAAAAGCGCCGGCAGGCCTCAGCGCACTCATAATGATTCTCGGGCAGGGAGAGTGTTTAGCGATCTCGTCGCACTGCAGGACCGTCTTCTCGCTCCCAACGGCTGCCCTTGGGATCGCGAGCAGACCCACGAATCTCTGCGCACTTACTTAATCGAAGAAGCCTACGAAGTCCTCGACGCACTCGAATCCGGCGACGCCGAAAAATTCGCCGAAGAACTCGGCGACCTCCTGCTCCAAATTATTTTTCATTCGGCGCTCGCGTCGCAGGCCGGACGCTTCGATGTCTCCGACGTGATCGAGCGCGTCCACACAAAAATGGTTCGCCGCCATCCGCATGTTTTCGGCGCTCAGAAGGCAGGCACCTCCGCCCAGGTCCTGAAGAATTGGGAGCAACTGAAAGCCAACGAGCGCCGTGCCGACCGCGCCGCCAAATCCAAATCAGCGAAGGATGGCGAAGCAGCCGCGCCCTCCTCGCTCCTCGACGGCATTCCCCACACACTACCCGCCGTTCTCGAGGCCTACCAGGTCACGCGCCGCGCCGCGCGCGTCGGTTTTGACTGGCCCGACATCACCGGCGTCCTCGACAAGCTGCGAGAAGAATCCTCCGAACTCGAGGGCGCCATCGCCGCTGGCAATTCCGCCGAAATCGAATCGGAGGCGGGGGACCTCCTCTTCGCCGCCGTGAATGTCGCGCGCTTCCTGAAGCTGGATCCCGAAATCGCGCTCAAGAAAGCCAATCGCAAATTCATTCGCCGCTTCCAGCAAATGGAAACGCAAGCCGCCGTCGAAGGCCGCAAGCTGGCCGACATGGACGCCTCCGAACTCGACGCGCTCTGGAACAACGTCAAGTCAGCGCAATCCAAATTCGCTCAGGTCAAGCCAGCGCAAGCCGCGCCTAAGCAGGGAGGGGCAAGGGCTGCGCGATGATTACTCCCGTCAAAGGCAGCGAATTCACGGTCCGCCATTGCCACGGCATCGAGGAATTCAAGCTCTGCTTCGCCCTTCAGCAATCCGTTTGGGGCAACTCCGATATTGACATCCCTGTCCCGATGTTCGTTGTCGCCGCTGAAACCGGTGGTCAAGTTCTCGGAGCATTTGATGGCGACCGCATGGTCGGCTTCACCCTAGCCATTGCCGGTTGGCGCGACGGCAAGGTGTTTCTCCATTCCCATATGACCGCTGTCCTTGCGGATTACCGCAATCGCGGCGTTGGCCGGAGCTTGAAAATCTTCCAGCTAGACGACGCCATCGCGCGGGGCATCTTCCTTATCGAGTGGACATTCGATCCGCTCGAAGTGAAAAATGCTTACTTCAACCTGATGCGTCTTGGCGCGCTCGCGCGCCGTTATCTGCCGAATGTTTATGGAATCACTTCGAGCCCGCTCCACGGCGGCATCCCCACGGATCGTCTCGTTGCGGAGTGGTGGCTGGCGTCGTACCGCGTAAAAGTGGCTACCACTGGACAGCTGAGGTCACCGCACCAAATCGACCCTTCCCGACAGCTCCCGGAAATCCTTGTTCCCGCCGATCTGCCTGAGCCCCGGCAAGCGGATCTCGCCAAATCTATCGCGATTCAAACCACGGTACGCGAACAATTTCAGAACTGGCTCGCAAAGGGCTACGTGGCAACAGCAATAGAAAATGGGCCCGAAGGCGCGCGCTACATCCTCGAACCCTTGAAGGATCCGGCCCGAAAAGGCTGATCGCGAGACAAAGAGTGAAAATAAACTGCGTCACCTTACGCGAAATCCAAATGCCGCTCCTGCACGCCTTTGAGACGAGTTTTGGCGTCACCTCGCTGCGCCGAATCCTCCTTGTCGAAGCCCAATTGGATGGTGTTTCCGGCTGGGCCGAATGCGTCGCCGCAGAAACGCCCTTTTATTCGCCGGAAACAATCGAAACCGCGTGGTCCATTCTGAAGAGTTTCATCTGGCCAGTCTTAAAAGAGAGCCGCTTCGATTCTGCGAATGACGTGTGGCGGCTGATGGAACGCGTGCGCGGACACAACATGGCGAAGGCCGGCATTGAAGCCGCCATTTGGGACGCGGAGGCAAAGCAGAAGGGCATACCGCTTTGGAAGCTTTTGGGCGGCTCGCGCCAGGAACTTCCCACCGGCGTCTCCATCGGCATAAAGCCCAATGTTGAAGCCCTCGCCGAAGCGGTAGGGAAGGAACTCGCTGCCGGGTACCAGCGCATCAAAATTAAAATCAAACCCGGGTGGGACGCCGAGCCCGTCCGCATGTTGCGCGAAAAATTCCCGCGCATCCGGCTGATGGTTGACGCCAATTCCGCCTACACCCTTGCCGACCTGCCGATCCTTCAGCAGCTCGAAGGCTATCACCTCATGATGATCGAGCAGCCGCTCGGCTGGGACGACATTTTCAGCCACGTCGAACTCCAGCGCCATCTGCAAACGCCTATATGCCTTGACGAATGCATTCATGAAGTCGAGCACGCGCGCGCGGCCATCGAACTCGGCGCATGCCGCATCATCAACATCAAGCTCGGCCGCGTCGGTGGACACAATCGCGTCCGCGCGATCCACGATCTTTGCGCGCAGAACAGCGTCCCCGTCTGGTGCGGGGGCATGCTCGAATCCGGCATCGGCCGCGCGCACAACATCGCGCTCAGCACGCTGCCGAATTTCACGCTCCCCGGCGACGTCTCCGCAAGCCGCCGCTATTGGAAGGAAGACATCATCGAGCCGGAAGTTGAAGTGACACCGCAAGGAACGATCCTCGTCCCGCAAGGCCCCGGCATTGGCTACGCGCCCCGCCTCGATCGCATCGAAAAACTCACGGTCGCCAAAGAGGTCTTGTCCTGAGTCTTTTCTTTGCGTCCCCCGCTTCTTTCGCGTCTCTGTGAAAAACCACTTGCATTTGATTTCGCTACAGCGATTGCCCGCGTTGACGTAGCCCCGCACGCATGTTAGTTTGCGCGCCATGTCTGATGCCGACACAAATTCTCCGAAGCGCATCGCGCTCCTCCCCGGCGACGGCGTCGGCAAGGAAGTTATCGCCGAAGCCGCGCTCGCTTTAAGTACCGTAGCCGAGGCCGCTGGGCGGAAGCTCGAATTCACCGAGCTCGACTGGGGCGCCGACCGATTCCTCCGCGACGGCACCACGCTTCCCGAGTGCGGCGAGCAAATGCTGCGCGAAAAGTTTGACGCGGTGCTTCTAGGCGCGCTGGGCGATCCGCGCGTCCCCTCAAACAAGCACGCCGCCGACATTCTCCTCGGCCTGCGCTTCAAGCTTGACCTTTACATCAACGCCCGCCCCGTCGAACTTCTCGACGCATCGCTCACGCCGCTGCGCGATCGCCAGCCGCGCGACGTCAATTTCATGGTTTTCCGCGAGAATACCGAAGGGCTTTACGTCGGCGTCGGCGGCATCTTCAAAAAGGGCACGCCCGATGAGGTCGCGCTGCAGGAAGACGTGAACACGCGCAAGGGCGTCGAGCGAATCATCCGCCACGCCTTTGAATTTGCGCGCCGCAATAAGCTCACACGCGTTTGCATGAGCGACAAATCAAATGCGCTCAATTTTGCCCACGACCTCTGGCAGCGTGTCTTCGCCGAAGTCCGCAAGGAATATGCGGACATTGAATCTCGCCATCTCTACATTGATACGCTGGCGATGGAAGTCGTCCGCGACCCATCGCAATTCCAGGTCATCGTCACCTGCAATCTTTTTGGCGACATCATTAGCGACCTCGGCGCGCAGCTTGCCGGTGGCATGGGCATGGCGCCTTCGGGCAATATCCATCCCGAGCAGGTCTCCATTTTTGAGCCGGTCCACGGTTCCGCGCCCAATATTGCCGGAAAAAATCAGGCGAATCCCATCGCCTCAGTGTTGGCCGCGGCCATGATGCTTGACCACATCGGCTGGCCCGCGGAAGCCGCCACGATTCGCGCAGCCGTACGCGAGTCAGTTTCGGCAAAGGCGACGACGCGCGATATCGGCGGCCCGCTCGGCACGCGCGAAGCAGGCGAATGGATTTCCGACTGGATTTCAAACCAGGGAATTACGCGAAATCCCTGACGTCCTCAGGCCGTGTTAAGACTTACCCTCGCAATCAGCCCGACAATCGCACCAAAGATGAACCCGCCGATATGCGCCCAGAATGCGACTCCGCCGGCCTGGGGCATCCCGAGTGATCCGATGCCGCTGAAGAACTGAATCAGGAACCAAATTCCAATCACCACCACAGCCGGCAATCGCACCGTAAAAAAGAACACGACGAGTATAATAAGCGTCAGGATCCGCGCCCGCGGATAAAGGACTATGTAGGCCCCCATCACGCCCGCGATCGCGCCGCTCGCCCCCACCGCCGGCAAGTTAGAGCCCCAGTTCGCGATTGTGTGCGTTACGCCTCCCGCCATGCCGCAGGCCAAGTAGAAAATCAAATACCCGAAATGGCCAAGCGCGTCTTCTGTGTTGTCGCCAAAAATCCACAGGAACCACATGTTCCCAATAATGTGTAGCCACCCGCTATGAATAAACATCGAGGTAAAAAGCGGCTGCAGAGCAAGCCAAATCCCCGTTCCAGACTGGAAAGCGGCGCTTACGTGCGAGGGCACCATCCCATACATCATCATGAAGGCTTCTGCCTGGTGCGGCCGAAGCGACAATTCGTGAAAGAAGACAACCACGTTCGCCGCAATCAGAAGTACGTTCATTATCGGAAACCTGACACGCGGCAAGTCATCGTAAAGAGGAATCATTCGCTTTGTTCTGCCACAAAATCCCGGCGGGCCAAATCCCTTCTAATCAATGAATTCATTTGATGGGAATCGAGGGGGATAGGTCTTCCCGTTGCGCATCAGCTCGTGAATCTCCGCAAGAGGAGCGATCCCTCCGCGCGCACCGAGCGCCTTGCTATTGAGAGCAGCAGCCGCGCATGAGAAGGCGAGTTGCTGTTCAAGATCCCACCCGGCTAGTTGTGCGTACACAAAGGCGCCGTGAAAAATGTCGCCCGCGCCTGTCGTGTCCACCGTCTCCACAACGAAAGCTGGGCAGTAGTGAAATCGCTGGCCGTCCCACGCGAGCACGCCGTGGCGCCCGAGAGTTGCGGCTGTGAGCCGATTCCGGAATCTTTTCTGCATAGCCGGGAGCGCCTTGAGCAGATCCTTCTTTCCAGTGAGCCGGGCAGGGAACTCTTTTGAACAAACGAGGAAATCTACATTCTCAAGTAACACTTCAACTCCTGAATAGAGGTTATCGAGGTCTGCTGTGACAGGAATTTCAGCTTCGCGCGCCCAGCGCGCAACGGTTGCCGCCGCAGCCGTATCATGACCATCGACCAGCAACGCCCGCGCATTTTCAACCCATTCGCGCTCGATGTCATCCGGTCTAATCGTCATCTCCGCGGAGCGATTCCAAAGCACGGTCCTCTCCCCGCTCGGCTCGTCCACCAGAATAAAAGACGTTTGGCTCTGTGCTCCCGCAATAGCTTTGAGGTGCGCTTCCACTCCTGCCTTCTCAAATTCCTTCCTCTGCAATTGGCCTGCGAAATCGTCGCCCACCCTGCCGGCATAGCGCGTCCGCAGCCCCCATTTCTGGCAAGCCACCATCGCGGATGCAACCTGGCCGCCGGGCAGCACCGCGCTTGAAATGAATTCCACCTTGGAATCAAGAGTGGGGAAGCGGGGCAACCGGATCACCGTGTCGGTTGCATTGATCCCCACGCCCATCACGTCCGCGATTTTTGCGTTCTGCGCACCCATGCTCGCACTCTAACGAACTCTGTCGATTTTGCAAAGGCGTTGTGCGCCGAAAAATAATTTGCGCGTGCGCGTTTCTCGTTTGCTTCGCGGCAACCGCTATGGTAATTAAGCTTGAGACGTTTTCGTCGCGCGATGAAGCGCTTTTGTCATGCGATGAAGAAGTGTTTGACGCGATGCGTCCGGTTCATGCGCGCGGTGTCGGCGCGCCGACAGCAAAATGCCACTCAAGGAGTCTGAGGCCATAGTCCTCCGGAGCTTTCCGCTCGGTGAAGCCGACCGGCTCGTGAGCTTCCTTTCGCGAACCGACGGGCGCCTGCGCGGCGTGGCCAGCGGCGCGCGCCGCACCAAGAACAAGTTTGGCTCGACGCTCGAAATCCTCTCGCACATCCGGATCTGGTTTTACGAGCGCGAGACGCGCGACCTGGTCCGCATCAGCCAGTGCGAACTCGTCGAATCGTTTTATGCCGCGCAGGGCGATTACGATCGAAGCGTCGCCTTCGCCCTGGTCAGCGAAGTTGTTGAGGCCGTCTTGCCGGAGCACGAAGCGGCGGACCCTGTTTTTCGGCTCGTGCTGCTGGTTTCGCGGGCGATTTCAGAGGGGAAGGGCGTCACCGCGCCGCTCGCCTATTTCACGCTCTGGAGCGTGCGCCTCGCGGGGTGGTTGCCACCGATCGAGCGCTGTGAAAATTGCGGCCGCGCATTCACACCTGCGGGGGCATACTTGCAGCCCAGCGGAGATCTCGTTTGCAGCGAGTGCAAGATCGGCGGGGAACAAGTATCGGCGGAATCTCTCCAGCTTGGCCGAAAGATTCTGGCAGAAAAGCTTGAAGCGCTCCAGCAAGCGCCGCCGCCCGAAGCGGAATTGAAGAAAGTGATTCGGTTTTCTCTGGACATTATCGAGCGCGAAATCGATCGAAAGCTTTCCACAAGAAAGTTAGTGACAGGCGAAATTGAAATCTAAAGTAAAACTTGAATATAAGAAATCCGGCCCGGATTTTCAGCAACTCATTTTCGCGCTGCAAAAATTCTGGGCCGATACCGGGTGTGTAATTCTGCAGCCGTATGATGTTGAAGTCGGCGCGGGCACCATGCACCCGGAGACATTTTTTCGCGTGCTCGGCCCGGAGCCCTACCGCGTCGCGTACGTCCAGCCCAGCCGTCGGCCCGCCGACGGTCGCTACGGCGAAAACCCCAATCGCCTCTACAAGCACACGCAGCTGCAGGTGATCCTGAAGCCCACGCCGGCAAACGCGCAGGACCTCTATCTACAAAGCCTTCGTGCAATCGGAATTGATCTGGCCGCGCACGACGTCCGTTTTGAAGAGGACAATTGGGAGGCACCCACGCTCGGCGCATGGGGAATTGGATGGCAGGTCCTGCTCGACGGCCTGGAGATAACCCAGTTCACTTATTTTCAGCAATCGGGCGGCGTCGATCTCGAGTCCGTCTCTGTTGAACTCACATACGGCCTTGAGCGTATCGCGGCTTTTTTGCAGGGAGTCGAAAGCGTTTTCGATTTGCGCTGGAATGCCAGCCACACTTATGGCCAGGTTCGCCTCGCCGAAGAAGAGCAGCACTCTGCGTACAGCTTTGATCATGCGGATACAGCGGCGACGCGTCAGGTCTTCGATATCTACGAAAAGGAAGTCCAGCGCCTGCTGAAAAACTATCCGGTGAAGGACCCCGCCGCAAAGCGCCGCTTCCCAATCCTTGCTGCGTACGACCTTTGCTTGAAGTGCTCGCACCTTTTCAACATTCTCGATGCTCGCGGAGCTATTTCGACCACGGAGCGCGCCGCCCTCATCGCGCGAGTACGACAGATTACCTGCCGTGTCGCCGAGCTTTATCTCGATCAGGCGGCAAGCCGCAACACTGCGGCACCATCTTCCGCGGGTGGCGCAGATGGAGGGGAATCAGCATGAAGAATTCCGCTGACTTCCTTTTCGAGATTGGCTGCGAAGAAATTCCGGCGGGCATGATTTCGCGCGCCTGCGACGAATTGAAAGTAACACTTGAGAAATATCTTTCGTCCGCGGGCATACTTGAGAAGGCGCCCGTTGAAGTTTTTGGCGCGCCACGCCGCCTGGTTGCCATTTGCAAGTCAATCCGCTTGAAGCAGCCGGACACCGAGCGCGAAATCACCGGGCCGCCGAAGTCAGTCGCCTACGACAACGTCGGCGCGCCGACACGCGCGGCCGAAAGTTTTGCCGCGAAGAACGGCATCCCGCTCTCAAAGTTCTATTTCGTCAGCACACCGAAGGGCGAATGCCTCGCTGCAAAATTAATTACACGCGGCCGCAGCGCCGAAAGAATCCTTGCCGAAATGCTGCCGCGAGCCGTCGCCGAAATTCCTTGGCCTCGCTCGATGTACTGGACAACGAAGGACGGCTTCCGATTCATCCGTCCTATTCGCTGGTGCGTGGCACTCCTCGGCGGCAAGGCGCTCACGTTTGAACTGGCTGGCGTCAAGGCGGGAAGGGAATCCTCCGGCCACCGTTTTCTCGGCAGGGCAAGGATCCCGATTCGCAACGCGGCGTCTTACGAGGGCGCACTCCGCAAGAATTTTGTTTTGGTTTCCCCGGACGCGCGCCGCAAAAAAATCGGGAAGGAATTGGCGGCTCAATCTTCCCGTCGCGGCCTGCGCCTCCATGAAGACAAGGCTCTCGAGGACCTCATCGTTTACTTGAATGAATATCCAACCGTGATTACCGGCGACTTCGATCCGGCGTTTCTGGAATTGCCGGAGGAAATCTTAATCACGGTCATGCGCGATCACCAGAAATATTTTGCGCTGCGTTCGCGAGATGGCCGCCTTGCCCCCGCGTTCCTCGCAGTGATCAATCTCGATAAAGACAGGCGCGGCTTCATCCGCGCCGGGCACGAACGCGTCCTCCGCGCCCGTTTCGCAGACGCGCGATTCTTCTGGGAGTCGGATCAGAAATGTCGGCTCGCCGACTATTTGCCGAAGCTCGCGAACGTGACCTATGAATCTCGACTCGGAAGTTACGCGAATAAAGTTGAACGCATGCGTCAGCTCGCGCGCTGGTTCGCCGAGCAGTGGTTTGCGCACGGCATTCATCAGGCCAGCGCCGCCAGCGCCGACCGTGCCGCCGAACTTTCCAAATGCGATCTCGTCACTGGAATGGTCGCGGAATTTCCGGAGCTGCAGGGAATCGTTGGCGGCCTTTACGCGGAATCTCAAGGAGAACCTGAAGATGTATTCAGTGCCGTTTATGAGCATTACAAGCCCGCCGGCATAGAGGACTCCATCCCTGGCAATTTGACGGGGTGCGCCGTCGCGCTCGCGGACAAAATGGATTCTCTAACGGGCTGCATCGCCGCGGGCCTGATGCCAACTGGTTCAAGCGATCCTTTTGGTTTGCGCCGCGCCGCGCTCGGAGTAGTGAAGATTATCCTTGACCGCAAGTTGCCTGTATCGCTTTCAGCGTCCGTCTCGTCGTCGGCCAAGGCGCTTGCCACGAATCCGCCAAAAATTCACCCAAGGCCCGAAACTGAAAAGCAGGTCCTCGACTTCATCATCGATCGCGCACGCTTCGTAATGCGCGAGCGGCTCGGCTTCGCCTACGACGAAGTGAACGCGGTACTCGCCGCAGGCTCTGATGACCTCGTGGACGCCGCGCGCCGCCTCGAAGCCCTGAAGGCGATTCGCCGCACGAAAAACTTTGAGCCGCTCGCCGTCTCATTCAAACGCATCCGCAAGATACTCGTA
>CAVTRS010000029.1:0-13555 GCA_963737185.1 uncultured Acidobacteriota bacterium
GTTCAACGCATCGCGCGGAATGAAAATGGAGAAAAACCTGCCATTCTGTGCGCTGGATCGAAATTTCTCGATCAATATAGAGTCCACTGATCAATCTAGAATCCAGAAATTCAGCAAACCTTCAGGCAAGTTCGCGCATCTTCGCATTGAGAAGCGCCCTAGCCAGCCTGACAGTAGCCCGTAGAACGAGCGATTCGAGGGGTGCTAAAACGAAAACTCGGATCAAGCCGCAGCCTTTACGGTTCGCTCGGAGGGGTATTCTTTTAATTGCATTTTCTTGCATCATCCCGCTCATCTCAAGTGTTTGTGCAGATGTCGGCGCGCAGACAGTGTCCTCCGTAAAGGGCGTGGTCAGCGACGAAAATAAAGTTGCGGTCCCCGGAGTTGAAGTTTCACTTATGGATTCCGCGGGCGTCACACATTCCACATTCACAGACACGCTTGGTCGGTTTGAGCTTTTCTCTCTGTCATCTGGACAGGCGGAAGTCACTCTGTCAAAGCCCGGTTTTTTCCGCATTGAGAGCAAACCAGTAGAACTGAAGGAAGGCGCAAACGAAATCGAATTTGCATTCCCGCACGAAGAGGAAGTTCACGAAAAGGTTGAGGTTAATTCCAGCACGCAGCGCATTGATCCCACCGCGGCCCAGCAATCCACCTCGATCGTCGCGCACGACATTCTCAACGTTCCAATATCTGCTTCGCACCTTCTATCGAGTTATCTGGGCACCATGCCCGGCGTCGTCAACGACAATTCCGGCCTTCTCCATTACGCCGGGGCTCGCGTCGATCAAACCGAATACACGCTCGATGGCTTTGAGATCGGGGACCCTGCAACCGGTGAGCTCACCTTGCGAGAGAGCGTGGACTCGGTCCGCCTAGCGGATCTCGAGACCAGCCGCTATGGCGCGGAATACGCGCATGCGGGCGCTGGCGTCCTCGCTCTCGAAACTGTCCCGGGTGACGACAAGTTTCGGTTCAGCGCCACCGATTTCATTCCGGCGCCCGTCATCAGCAGCGGCTTGCACTTCGGCGATTGGTACCCCCGCTTCGGCGTTTCAGGCCCAATCGTCAAGGGCCGCGCATGGTTTTCAGAATCCGTCAGCGTTCAGCACACCCTTTCGATTATTTCCGGTCTGCCTGCGGGCCAGAATCTCGCCGAGAGCTGGGATGGCGACAATCTCCTGCGCTTCGGCGTCCGCCTTACGTCTCACCAAATGCTCTTCGCGAATTTCCTCTACAACATGAGCGCAGATTCGCACGTCGGCCTGACCGCGTTCAATCCCGATTCTGATACAACGGATATTTCCGGCCACGGTTTTTTTCTCTCCGTCAAAGACCAGTTCCAGCTGGCTAGCTCGCTGCTGGAGTTTGGTTTCGCGGGAGACACGGGAACCACTCACACCTCTCCGCTCGGCACAGGACCATTTGTGCTGATGCCCACAGGCAACTCGGGGAATTACTTCGCGGATCTCGATTCCCGGCCGAGACGCTTGCAGGGCCTTTCAAACTATTTTCTTCCCGCGCGCCACTGGCATGGCATGCATGACCTCAGCTTCGGGGCGAATACCGACGGCGTTTATTGGCAGCAGACTTCGGTTCGCACTGAAATCCAGGCGCTTCGCGCTAATGGAACTCTCGATAGACTCAGTACCTTTACCGGGCCTTCCGCGTTCCATTTGAGCGATACGCGCGCCGGCCTTTACGCGCAGGATGGTTGGCAGGTCACCAGATACTTGCGAATTCAGGCCGGACTCCGCGCCGATTGGGATCGCCTGGCGCAGGAAATGATTGTCCAGCCACGCCTTGCCCTTATCGTCGTTCCGTTCCGCGATAACCGCACAAAAATTTCAGCCGGCTGGGGCGAATATTTCCAGCCCCTCGATTTCACGACGATCGGCCAGGCGCTCGATCAATCCCAGGTTGACGTTCCCTACGACGCGACGGGAACGATTCCGCTTGTCGCCGAGACCGTCACAAGCCAGTTTGTCCTTCCCAATGGACACCTGCGCTTGCCCTATTTTTACAATGCGAGTGCTGAACTTCAGCAGCGCATCGCCAAAAATACATTTTTAAATTTCAGCTTCCTCGATCGCGAAGGCCGCGACGGCCTCGCATTCCAGAATATCGATCCCGGCGCGGGGTTGCAGACATTCTTGCTTGGCAACCAGCGCCGCGACACCTACATTGCAGGCGAAGCAGGAGTACGCCACCAATTCAGCGACCAGGCCGAAATCGGCTTGGACTACATCCGTTCATCCAGCCGCACCAATCAGGATCTTGATTTCGCGCTCGGCTCGATTTTTTACGTCCCGCAGGCGGCCGGGCCTTTGCCCTGGGACGCGCCCAATCGCATCGTCACGCACGGCTGGACGCCCCTGCCTCTGTGGCGCCTGTTTGGCAGCTACTTCCTCGAATATCACAGAGGCTTCCCGTTTAACATCGTCAACGCAAACCAGCAGTTGGCTGGTCCTTTGGGCGCGGATCGTTTTCCCGCTTTCATCAGCCTCAACCTGGGCGTCGAGAAGCGTTTCCACTTTTATCGCCACAATGAGTGGGCGCTACGCCTTGCAGTGATCAACGCGTTCGGCAATCTAAACGCGAACGCGGTGATAAATAACGTGGACGCACCCGACTTCCTTACATTCGGCGGGGGCGAAAAGCGTGCCTTTACCTTCCGGCTTCGATTCATCGGCGCGAAGTAAGATTAAATTTAAAGTAGAAGTTTAAGCCGGATGGAACAGGCGGGATTTTCCCGGGGCTTTACGTCCGGATCTTCAGGAAGAAATACGCTCCCAGAAAAGCGAACACCGTGTTCGGCGACCACGCCGCCAGAACCGCGGGTAGCTGCCCAACTCCGCCCAGCGCCTCCGAAAGCGCCGCCGCCGCCCAATAAATAATCGCTATCCCCAACCCGATCGCAATTCCGCCAACAGCTCCCCGCGTCCCCACCAAAAACGCGAAGGGAATCGCCAGCAGCGTGATAATCGGCGCAATCATCGGGAACGCAAACTTTTCGTGCCATTGGACGGTCAGCTTCGCGGTGTCAAACCCAGCCTCGTGAAGCTCGCTGATGTAGTTGTCCAATTCGTGCCAGTTCATCTGGTCGGACTGGCGCACTTCGCGGTTGAAGTAGTTGGGCGGTTCGTTCAATTCCGAAAGCGAATAGACCTTGAAAGGCGTGAAATTCGTAATATGGTCGCCTGCGAAATCGCGCACCCAGCCGCCCTCCAGCACCCACACATTTTGTTCCGGCGACCATTGCGCCCGGCTGGCGAACACGCGCCGCTTGATCTGGAATGTCTTCGGATCCAGCTCAAAAACATTCAGCCCGCCGAACAGGTTTTTATCGGGGTCGAAAAGCTGATAGTTGTAAACCTTTTCATTGGTTCCTTTAATCCAGCTCCGCGTGGGAAGATAAGTTTGCGCGGGCTTGCCCTTGATTTCACTGCGAAGCGCGTTCTGCCGTTGGTTGAAATATGGCAGGTACGTATTTTCCAACGCCAGAAGGCCTAGCCCCAGAAGCGCGCTGGCGCCGATTACCGGCCATGCCAGGCGGTAAAGACTCACGCCGCTCGCCTTAATCGCCACCACTTCATTGTTTTTTGACATCACTCCGATCGTAATCATCGCCCCGATCAACACGCCGAACGGCGCGATTTTGTAAATAAGGAAGGGAATCAGGTAGAGGAAATAATTCGCCACCACCACGAAAGGCGAGTGGTGCTTTGCGATGTCGTCCAGCAGCTCGAAAAACGTAAAGATCTCAAACAAAAATGTAAAAACCGTCATCACCAGCACGAAGTAGAAGACAAAATTGCGCAGTACATACGCATCAATCATCTGCGGAAAGGTCGAGCGGTGCGCCGTTCGCGTCACCGTTGGACGTACCGGCCTTAGCTGTACCACGCGCCGTGTAGCTGCTTCGCTCTTCTCCCCCGGCCCGTCAGCGCGGTTCCCGCGGGGAACTGGCTCGAGCCGTCCCGGCCCTTGATTGCGATGTTTTCTCTCTTGCCACTTCTTAAAAAACGCCGCCACGTCGTCTGCAATTTTGGATATCCAACTCGCTCCGCGGATTCGCTCCATCCCCGGCAAGAGCGCCAGCCCGGCAATCGCGATTAGAATATTCGCCGCCCAGATACCCACTATGGCGGGCAATTTTCCCTCCCGCGCAAGCCCCGCTCCAATTACGAAAAGCAGGTAATACCCGCAAACCAGGACGAGCGAAATAATGAATCCCATCGCCCGCCCGCCGCGATGCGGCCGCGCCGCCAGCGGCACCGCGAGCAGCGCAAACACGATGCACGCCACGGGGAACGCGAACCGCCGTTGAATTTCAACCTGCGCGTCGCGCTCCCCGGGGCCGGTCATTTTCATTAGTTCGTGCAACGGCCGCTCCTGAATTGTTACCGCTGTTGTGGCCTCTTTGCTCGTGTCGCTCACTTCAAACGGGACGTCGCTCTCATCAAACGTGATCACGTCATAGTGTTCCGGATCGGTTGGCAGGTACTTATGCTCGCTGCCATTATGCAAATGGAGGTCGATTTTTCCTTGTGCCGGATCCGCCACGACTAAAGCATTATCCGCCAGCGTCAACTCGGTACTCTTATCACTCGAAGTCCCGGCAAGAAACACTCCATTCCAATTCGTGCCCGTCGCGGAAATGTTCTCAACATACAGCACCAATTTCGAACCTCTCTCATTAAACACGCTGAACACGCGCGGCTGCACTTCAAAGTTCGCCTGCGACGCTGCCATCTCATCTTCCAGCCTCTGCAGAGTTCGCTGTGCCATCGGCCCCAGCCAAAGCGTGATTCCCAGCCCCATCGCGGCTGTCAGACCGGCAAAAACTCCCACCGGAATCAGAACACGCCGCACTCCGATTCCCAGCGCGCTGATCGCAATCAGTTCGCTATCCGCCGAAAGCCGCCCCAGCCCGATCAGCACTCCAACCAGCACTCCCATTGGAAGTGTGAAGATCAGCAGACCCGGCAGCGTGCAAAGGAACAGCATCCCGAGCCGCTGGCCGAACCGGAGTTCCGCACCACGAGTTCCATCAACCGGACGAGTTGGGGCACAAATAGGATGAAGGTGAAGATCAGCAGGCCCAGACCCGCGTGCGAGAGGACGACGCGGAAGATATAGCGGTCAATGAGTTTCATTGCGTGCCGCACCATTCTAGCTTGAATTTGCGGCCCGGGCGTATTCAATCCTGCGCCGTTATCTATTCCGGTGTTCTGAATCGCGATTGCTTCACGGAAGACGCGTGGCTCTTAACACGGAGGCCAACTTCAGCGGGAAGCCGCGGCTGCGAGTTCACTCACACCCGCCATTTGCAGGTACAGGGATTCAAATTGTTCGACGACGGAGTTGATATTGTGGACCTGAATTATTTCCAGGCTCTTCTTCGCCATCCGGCTTCGCAATCCATCGTCGGAAAGTATTTTAATTGCGGCCGTAGCCAGCGCGTCGCTATCGTCCGATGGAAATAAATATCCATTTTCGCCGTGATGCACCAGCTCCGGCAGAGCCATCGCATCCGCCGCGACCACCGGCAAGCCCGAAGCCATCGCCTCCATCGTGGCGATACTCTGCAGTTCCGCGATTCCCGGCATCACAAAAAGATCCGCGACGCGATACAGGTTCGGCAAATCACTATCCGCCACGAAACCTGCGAACGTCACACGATCCTTGATGCCAAGTTTGCGAGCCAACTCCTTCAGCCTGCCGAGCAATTTACCCTTTCCCGCCACCACCAGATGAGCGTTCACTCGCTTGATGATTTCCGGCATCGCGCGGATGATCACCTCAATTCTTTTTTCCTCGTCGAGCCTGCCGACGGCAAGCAGGATCAGCCGGTCCGGAATCTTGAGCCGTTTTTTCAGCTCCCCGCCATCATTCTCCGGATGGAACCGGTTGAGGTCGATCCCGCAGGAAATCGGAATCACCTCTTTTCCCAATCCCGGCCTCATGGTGAGCTTCGCCGCTGTCGCTGTGGGCGCAGTCACAAAATCCATGTGCTTATAAATCCGCACAAATCGACCCCAAATGTACCTGCCCACTTGAAATTCAGCCTTCGCCGGCAGATGCAAATGATGAGCGATATTCTCAGGCATCATGTGATTGGTGCCCATAATCGGGATTCCCAGTTCTTGTGCCACTTCAAAAACCGCTCTCGTCAGCATAAAATGATTTTGAATATGGATGACGTCGGGCCGGTTCTCACGCAGAAACTTCCGGATTGACCGCTTGGCAATCAGGGGTGGAGAAAATCTCAAATCGGGATACAACAGGTAAAGGCGGAGCGACGGCACGCCGAGGATCCTGACGCCCCCCTGCATGGCGTCCCACTTGCGCACGCCCTGCGAATGGCAAATCACCGATACTTGGTGATCACGTTTGGCCAAGAGCGTCGCCAGCCGATAGGAAAAATAGGCAGCCCCATTTACTTCGGGATGATATGTGTCCGACGCGATCAGTATTTTCAAGTTTCGAGAATTCCCGTGTCCATCCATTGTATCCGGAAATCTGGAATTGGACATCTGATTCGCGGATATGTTTCCGGCCATCAGGCAAGATAAATCGCGTGAAGCGCGAATTCCATTTCCCTCTACTTTTTCGTTTCAGGCTGCGCCGCTGCGGGCGCGAACAATCCTTTCAGCGGAATAATCACCGAGCCGATGGATCCATTTCCATCGTCGCGCAGCACCAAATGGATTTCCTCGGCATCGTTTGCAAGCGCCAGCGTCTCCGAAAAATGCAGCCCGTGCTGAAGGAGTTCCCTGTACTCCTCTTGCGAGGGGTTCAGGTTCACCATCTTTGTAATCGTGCCCACCTGGCGCCCCTCAGAATTGAACTCCGCCCACACCTTGGTCACGGTGTCGGTCCATTGGTCGCCCCGCAGCTGGAAGCGTAGCTGAGTCGGGTCGAGAGTGATTTTCACCTTCAATTCCCGCCCGCCGGGAACTTCAACGCCATCCCCCTCCACATCAATTGCAAGGTCCGCCGATTCCAACGGACTTCGAATTGCCTCGGCCAACTTCTGAGCGTTCCTTTCGGGGCCAGAAGCAGATTCAGCGACAGCGTAGTATCCCGGACGAGAGCGGACCACGACGCCAGGCCGGCTCACTTTCACGTGAATGTCGCGGAATTCGCCGTTCCATTTGTTGTGGTCCGGATAGTAGCCAAGCACATACGCGGACTCGGAATCGTCAATCGCGCGGCGAATCGAGCCAGCTAGATCATTTGTGTTGTAGAAGGCGCGGCCGCCCGACGCTTCAGCGAGATTCCTGGTGCGATTGAAGCCACCAGGAGGCCCACCATGTGCGCCAGTATTGCCGATGCCGGGAGGCGGAGGTCCGTCCACCGGCCCCCTCCGACCCACGCCTCCACTCGGGACAGGACCCACGGGAATGCCGCCGGGATCAAGACCATGTGCATCAACTGCATTGAGCGGGAGATCAGAATTCGCAAGCGTTTTTGCGGTTGTGTCCATCTTTTCGTCGGTGATAATTCTCTGGCCAGAAAAGCCGGCCGAAAGCCAAATCAAATTCTTGCGGCCTGGTACGTCGGCAAGCCGGTCTGCAATCGCATGCATTGCATCCATTGTAAAATTGCTCATGTCAATCGGATCGGTTCCAGAGGGCGGATACACGAGACCTGCGACGAGTTCCTTTCCATGATCGAGCCCCCGCTGAAGTGCGCTTGGATCATTTGTGAAGTCCTGCAGGAGATACAACTTGTCGGCAAGCTCATAAAGCGCGACACGATCTTGCGGCTTCATCTCTTCGAAAAATGTTTCCACCTGACTGAACAAGGGGCCTAACTTGCAAGGGGGGCACGGGCCGTGAATGCATTCGCATATGCGCTTATCCCAGTAGCGCGTGTTGTATGCGTCCACGACGACCACAGTGAGCGCCGGCTGCGCTGCCGCGCTCCGTTCATAGCGATTGCTGAAAACATTCGGCGCCGCCGCAGCGCTCATTGCAGCGATACGATTCGACCGCTCCGTAAAAGACGCGATTCGCTGGCGCTGGCCTTGATCGAAGAGGGCGAAATCGTCTTTGGTAAGGCCGGAGACCGGGTTCCCGTCCTTGTCATGCACAACCACCGTCACCTGCACCATTCGCGTCGTCACGCGTAGCGGAGGCGTCTGGGTCTGATTCTGCCCAGTTTGCGGAGGCGGCGGTTGCGGGGGCTGTGATTGATGTTGCGGTTGGGAAACAGCCAGAGCTCCGGCGAAGAGAGCGACAACGGCGCAACCGGCACAAGCAAATAACCCCTTCGATCTTTTTGCAATCATCGGGTTGCCTCCAATCGAACCAATCTTGAGGCCCCACGCGAAACGCGGAAGGAATTCTCAGGTGCTATGAACCCATAATAGGGAAAAGGGATGTATTTGCGCCCCGTTCATCATAGCTAACAATGCGAACCCGCTCCCAAAGAAATTCTAAATTGGAAATCTTGGACGGCTTCGATTGTATTTTGTTTGCGCGGCTCTTTCGGGGAGAATAGCTGCCTGAAATCATGGCTCGTTCAAACAGATGACGCGCATCAATCTCGTCCTGCTCTGGCACATGCACCAGCCGCAGTATCGCGACCCGGCCACGGGACAATACGTTCTTCCCTGGACGCGGCTGCACGCGCTCAAAGACTACTGGGGAATGGTACGCACGCTCCGCGAATTCCCGAATTTCCACGCGACCATCAACCTCGTACCTTCGCTCGCCGCGCAGCTCGAGGAATACGCCAGCGGCAATTTCTCCGAGCCGTGGTTTGATCTGGCGTTTCGTCCGGCGGACCAGCTCGATGCCGACGCCAAGCGGGAAATCCTCGACCGGGCCTTCCAACTTAATCAAGACCACCTGATGCGCCGCTTCCCTCGCTTCACCGAGCTACACGATTGGGCCACGAACAAGGGCCCGGAATCCAATCCGCTCGAAAGCTTCGGCCTGCGCGATTTCCGCGACCTGCAACTCCTTTCGCAGCTTGCGTGGATGGACGAGCAATGGCTCGCCACGGATCCCTTGCTTCAGCGCCTCGCGCAGAAGGGCGCCGATTTCTCTGAAGAAGATAAGCAGCAGCTCCGCGTGAAGCAGTTGGAACTCTTGCGCGACGTCTTACCCGAATACCAGCGCGCCGCCGCCAGCGGACAGATTGAAATATCTACAACGCCTTTCTTCCATCCGATCCTTCCGCTTCTTTGCAACACCGATGTCGCGCTCGAATCCAATCCTCATAGCCCGCGGCTCGATCCGCCTTTCGTTCATCCCGAGGACGCGCGCGAACAATTGCAGCGCGCTCGTGCCTCTTATGAACGCCTCTTCGGACAGCCGCCGGTAGGATTGTGGCCGTCCGAAGGTTCCGTCTCGAATGAAGCCCTCGAACTTGCCGGCGAGCTGGGCTTCAAATGGTTTGCGACGGACGAAGGTGTCCTTGGCCGCACGCTCGGAATCGGTTTTGGCCGCGATGGCGCAGGCGTTCCCGAAAATGCCGAGCGGATTTATTCGCCGCTCAATGTGCGGCGCGCGGGCAGGGAAATCACCGGATTCTTCCGCGACCATTATCTTTCCGATCTCATTGGCTTCGTTTACAGCCGGATGGACTCCACGGCTGCCGCCGAAGATTTGTACCAGCGATTGCGCACCATCGGTAGCCGCGTGCAGTCTTCGCGTCCGCTTACCGTCTCTATCATCCTCGACGGTGAAAACGCCTGGGAATATTTTCCCGGCAACGGACGCGAATTCCTCCGCCAGTTTTACGGGCGCATATCGAATGATGCGGATATCCGCGCCCTTACTGTTTCCGAAGCAATCGCCGCAGCGGGAGAGATTCCCGCGGTGGAAAGCGTTGTCCCCGGCTCATGGATCAACGCGAATTTTGATATCTGGATTGGCGACAAGGAAGACATCGCTGCGTGGGAAATGCTTCGCAATGCCCGCGACGTTTACACGCGCGGAGCGCAGCAGCGCGCGGGAAATGTGGACGGCGGGCCTTCAACGGATAATCTCGCGGCTGCCTACGACGCGCTGCTCGCCGCCGAGGGCAGCGATTGGACCTGGTGGTACGGCCCGGAACACAGCACTGCGAATGATGCCGAATTCGACGCCTTTTACCGCACGCTCATCACCGAGGTCTATCTCAAGCTTGGCTTGGAAGCCCCCGACGAATTGGCCGAACCCATCAAGCGCAAGCCCGAGCGCGCGACCGTCTCGCAGCCGCAAACACATTTGAAGGTTACCGTGGATGGACGCGAGACCACCTATTTTGAATGGCTTGGCAGCGGGCTTTATTCCGCCGACCGTCGCGGCGGCGCGATGCATGGCCGCGTACCGCTTCTCCATGAAATCCACTACGGCTTTGATGACGATTGGTTCTTCGTCCGCGTGGACCCTTACGCAGAATCGCAGGCGAGTTTGAACGATTGCGTTTTCCGCGTCGCCGTGCGTGCCGCAAAGGAGGTGCGCATCCCGGTGCACATCCGCGACGGAAAGATCACTGATATTCAGGTCGAGCAGGACGAGGCGTGCGTACTCGGCGCGCAACAATACGTCCAGGCCGCATACGATCAAGTCCTCGAAGTTGCCATCGCGCGCAGCCTGATCGAAACGGAAGGCCGCACCGTATTCCTGCTTGGCGTTTCCATCTGGCAAGGAGGCTTACCCGTCGATGTTTTGCCCGCCGAAGGCTGGCTCGAAATCCGCGTCGGCCCAGAAGCCTTTTCCTGGCCCGTGGGCGGAAAATAGCGCCGCCGTCCCCGGGAATAGATTCAAATTACTTGTTGATGTCGTCCTTGTTCTGGAGTCTCTTTACAAGAGCGTCGAGACCCGGCTTGGTCGTGTCCGAAGCGACGGAAACAGCGAGCTTCATTTCCTTGACCGCCGTATCGTAATCGCCCGTTGCGACGGCGATCCGCGCGAGTTCGTTGTGGGCGACCCAACTGTTCGGATCTTTCTTGATGTTGATCCGGAAAATCTCAAGCGCCTCATCATACTTTTTTTGCAGTTGAAGCTGGCGGCCGTAGGTGTGGAGCTGCTGCTGGGTGCCCATCGCGAACGCTTTGTCACGCGCGGCCATGGCTTCGTCTTTGCGGCCGAGCATGCCCAGCGCGCGCGACTTGGTCATTTCATTCTCAAAGTGATCCTCCGTCTCGATGGAAGTTTGAGCGTCCTTTAACGCTTCCTCCGTGCTCAGCTTATTGTCCATCAGATAGGTCGCGGCTTCGTTCCACGCGGCCCACTCATATTTCACGCGGGAACGGAGCTGGTTGCGCAGGCTCGCGGCGACGATAGCGGGCGTATCGACCGTCACGTGAATCGGGATGGCGACTCTCTCCCAGCGCATCGTGATTGTCGCGGAAGTGCCGGTCACATCGTCGAAGTTATAGACCAGCGCTTCCTGCAAATCGGCGGGCCGCGCCCTCACGATTACACGCAGTGCGTCCTCGGCCTGGTTATAGGTGAAGCTGCCCCATGAAGTGGAGTTCTTGGAGAAAATGACAGTCCAATCGCTTTCACCGGGTATCATGTGCAGGCCATACACGCCTTTTAAGAGAGGGTGGCCGTCAATGCTGACCGCATCGGTGAATTCAATGGTTGTGTTCTCATTCGCCCCGGCGCGCCAGACTTCGCCGTAGGGCTGCAAGCCGCCGAAGATCTTGCGTCCTTTTACCTGCGGACGGTGATAGTTGATGGTGATGTCAGTAATCCCGATTCGTTGACTCACCATCGCGCGCTGGCTCTCGCGCGGTAGATTCAGCAACGCCGATTGCGCGCTCGCGCCCGGCACGCCTGCAACCAATCCTCCGATAACCAGTGCTGCTACAACGAAATATCTCCTCATGACCTGATCTCCTTGTTGTGAAAGGTCTCCAGCTAATTTTCGATTCAGCTCACCCGACCCCACTGAACCGACTCAGATTACTGAACGCTTGATCGGATCAAATTGTTTCCGGAATACGGCGTTTGCGTTCCACAAATTTTCAGGCCAAATTGGCGTGCCGGCTGTTCACCTAGAAAAGTTTGACCGCGAGATCGCCGGGCGCGTTGCCTAGCGGGATTAGCGTAATGAAGCTGCGATTCGCGGATCGCTCGGTGGGAATCACGGCGAGATCATTCGACCCCTCGTCAACGACGAGCAACAGATCATGGGTTTCACCGGGATCAATCCGGCAAGCGCCGGGGCGCTCGCCTACCTGAATAGGGGTTTCCCCGTAGCGGTAGTCCACATCAACCGGAATCACGTGGCTGGCGGCGGCGTCACTCAAGTAAAGCACGGAAGTATCGGCGTCAAGTACGCCGCGAGTAGGCGATGCGCCGAGAATGATCGAGTCCACAACTTCGTGCGTGTAGGTATTGATGATGGTGAGGCCATGCGCTTGGGGCACTGTGACGTAAAGTTCGCCGCCATCAGGCTTCAGAAACATCGCCTCGGCCTTGCCGGTCCTGGCGCACGTCGGCACTCCTTGTCCTGGGTCGCCTGTCCTAGGGCGGTGTACCGCCCGACTCTAACGGCCAGCCCGGGGGCTAGGCTTGGCATTATCCGCCGTGGCAGGGAGATGCCGTGCCGATTCCCGAGCAGGTCGCACACTGGAACAAGGCCGGGCTGAACCGGGTTGCGCGGCACATCGCGCCCTGGCTGCCGGGTCTGGGGCTGATCGTGCACCGCGGCCGCCGGTCCGGGCGTGAGTACCGGACGCCGGTCGAGGTGTTCCAGGCGCGGGACGGGTTCATCGTCGCGCTGACCTACGGCGTGGATACGGACTGGCTGCGAAACATCCAGCCAGCCGGAGGCGGCCTGCTTCCGCACCCGCGGCTTGACCTTCCAGGTCAGCGAGCCCCGGGTGTACCACGACGAGGAGCGCGCGGGCGTCGCGGCGGAACGGCACATGCTGCGGCTGCTCGACGTGGCGGACTTCGTGCACCTCACGGCGGTCTTGCGTTACACCAGCTGATCCTGCCCGGCGTCGTAGACCAGCAGGCCGTCGTCGCGGAGGCGCACGCCAGGCGTGGGACGGTGGGCCTCGAGGCGGCCGTCGTGCATGAGGTGGCTTACTTCTATCCCGCGGGCGACCGCGGCGAAGTCCGCCGTAACCCTTGTCGCTGATCGGCACCACGCGGGCGCCCGCCTCTTCGGCCAGTCGCTGGCTGCCGTCCGTACTGCCGTTGTCGGCGACCAGGACCTCACCGCTGATACCGCTTGCGGTCAGGAATCCAATAGCCTTGCGGACGCACGTCGCCACGGTCTCTGCCTCGTTGAGACAAGGCATGACCACGGTCAGCTCCACCTTTTCGTCTCCTTCACCGTCAGCGGATCTGGTCGCCGGAACCGTCCCTGGCCGCGCATCGTATTACCGTAGGCGAGGGACGAACGCACCGAACCGGCGCCCACGGCTGGTACCCCGACGCCAGTCCCGGCGTCCCCGGCGGCCACCGTCTGGCTCGCCCGCCGCCTCCAGCCCCCGCGCCAGCAGCACCGCGCCCCGCCGGCCCGCCCGTGACCCGGCCCGCACGCCCGCCCGGCCCGCAACAGGGAGGACACCTCATGCCGCCACCGCGAC
>CAVTRS010000030.1:0-191636 GCA_963737185.1 uncultured Acidobacteriota bacterium
TAGCTGCGCCGCCCGTGCTGCACGTTGAATCCGGCGACACGGTCCAAGTGCGCACGGTGCTAACGTCAAGTCCAACGCGCCTCGCGGCAGCGGGTGTAAAGCCTGAAGAGATCGAGCCACAACTGCGTGATTTGTACGATCACGAAAGGGAAATCCCCCACGGACCGGGTGGACACATTCTCACGGGCCCGATATTTATTGACGGCGCGGAGCCTGGCGACGTCCTCGAAATTCGCATCAAGAAAATCGATCTCGCGATCCCGTACGCCTATAACGGCTTCGGTCCCAACCGAGGATTCCTCCCCGAGGATTTTCCGTATGCCAAAACGAAAATCATACCGCTCGATCGCAAACGGATGGTCGCCAATTTTGCTCCCGGCGTTGAAATTCCGTTGCATCCCTTTTTGGGCAGCATGGGAATTGCGCCGCCGCCAGCGATGGGCCGTGTGAGCAGCGTGCCGCCGGGCGTCTACGGCGGAAACATGGACAACAAATGGCTGGTGGCAGGAACCACGCTCTATTTGCCGGTGAATGCGGCCGGAGCGCTGTTCGAGGTCGGGGATGGCCATGCGGGGCAAGGCGATGGAGAAGTGGACATCACAGCCATGGAGACGTCGCTCATCGGAACGTTCCAATTTGTGATCCGTAAAGATCTGCATTTTGATTGGCCACGCGCGGAAACACCCACTGAATTCATCACCATGGGAATGAATCTGGATCTGAACGAAGCGACAAAGCAGGCCGTGCGTCAAATGATCGATTTTCTGATGAACGAAAAGCATCTGTCTCACGATGATGCTTACATGCTCGCGAGCGTCGCCGCTGACTTGCACATCACGGAGCTTGTTGACACAAACAAAGGTGTGCACATGATGTTGTCCAAATCGATTTTCGCCACGCCACGATCGGGAACGCGGAAAACACCGTCGCCGGGAGCTAAGCAACCATCGGGGAGGTAGCAATCTTCTCAGGGGTGATGCATGGTGGGTCGGGCGACTGCCCCCACCGGTGACGCTGGAAGATGCCTCGCGGCATCGCCGGAGCGTTCACTATTTCCTGGCGCGGAAGGATTCGCCGACCAGCCCAGTGCGCGAACCAATGCGTCAAACAGCTTCCGGTCACCACCTTCTAAGCTCACGCAATCGGCGCCCGAACAGCGCAAGAAAACCCCACCCTGTTCTGAATCAAACGAGAAAAAGGTAGGACGCCGCAAGAGATTTTCGCGCTTCGTATATTTTTTTTCCCAGGCTTCGCTCATCCCACCGAGAAGGCGCGCTGCATCCGCTTCGGTGGCTGCGCGGATGCGAATCAGGAGTATCGACTCCTTTGATTCCTGCTGTTCATAAAAGGCGTAGCGATCCCCGGCCCAATACGGCGACAGATCATTGGCGCGGTCATCCCCAAGAAACTGCTTCAACACTTCGAGCAAACCAAATTCGCCGAGAAGATTGGAATCGAGTTGTTTCCACGCTTTTGGAAGGTCAACGGACAGATCGGGGAGCTTCACTTCCTGGGGAACAACTCCGCTCAGATAAAGGTCCGGATGGAGGATCTGCTGCGTTGATACCGGAGGATTCTCGAATACCGTGTGAAATCCGCCCCAACCTCCGCGCATGAGCAGGATTCGTTGAGCGAATTCTCCGCCATAAACATATGGAAAAAGCAGATCGTCCTTCAAGAACGCTGGCGCCTTTTCCAGAACCGGGAAGTCGTCCGCGCTCTGCGAATCATTTTCTACGCAGACCCTTTTCTTGAGGCAGTATTCCTGCATGGCTACAAATGCCGCGCCCTCCAGCACAGCTTCGCGCGCCGCCTCAGCGTCGTCATTCGGTTTGGCTGCATCACGCCAGGGGTCAATGTGGAAATGCTGATCCTGCAGCGCGTGTGTGAGCTCGTGCGCCATTACCTCCCTTTGGTCGGCGGCCGGAATCCAATCGGCGATGTAAAACTCTTTCCCTTTGGGATCGTAAAGTCCGGCGATTTGTTCGCTGAGCAGATCCACCATGTAGCTTTCAAGAGGAAAGTCCCTGGGAATCAAGCCCAGCTTCTTGAGTATTTTTTCACCGGTGGCACGCCTCGCTGCGTCTTTATCCTCATCCATTTCGCGAAGAATGTAAGCTCGAATTTCCTCGCGCGAGCGGAGTGATCTTTTCAGCGGCTCGGTCTGCGGCAAGCCGAGCAAATTGCTCATGTCCGCCAATACATCGTCGACGGTGCGGAGGAACTCTGCTGTATCCGCGGTACTTGACGGCGCTTTGGGAGGGAGCGTTTTTGCTGGTTGCTGCGCTCGCGAAAGACTTGCCGCAGCAAGAGTTATCAGAATCGCCGATGCGAGATAGTGTTTAAATTTCTGCATATGCTTTACAAGGCGCAATTTGGCGGACAGCGGATCTAAGATTTAATCTTTAGGGTTAGTGGCTGGTTCCGCACTCACCAGCCGCCACTTGCCATCCGGAATCGAGTATGCATATTTCTCTCGCACCATGCTTGGGCACGTCTTCAGATCCTGGTCGGCGGGTTCGTGACAATAGGTCAAGATAAAATTGTCTCCCGCGATTTCGAATGTGGAGTGCGAGATCAAATCGGTGGTCCATAACTGCGTTAACTGTTTGCCGTCAAACCGCCATGCCGTAAACATCCCTGTCTGCAATTGATCGGTACGGCCCGCAACTGTAACGAAAACAACGCCGGGCGCCAGATCCGGCAACGGTAAAGGTTGAAGGTCTAGCGAATCGTCGAACAAATCTTTCTGTGTGAAACGATCAATTTCTCCCGCCAGAGCAAAGCGCGCTGGGCTTTCCTGTTCTGCATACAGCCGGATGGCTGACGGAGAACCCAACCCAAAATCAGCGACCAATGTAAAAATGAGGGGCTTGCCTCCCAGTCGAATCACACGATATGCCTCGCCATATCCATGTTCCTGTGACACCAGCGTGGCGAGCCGGGCGTTAAGCGTATCCAGATCAGGACGGCCACTTCCGCTTAATGCGCTGATTACGAGCCCGTCCAAAATCCCAAGCGCCCTTTTCTCTGACTTCTCAATGACTGCCGCATCACTTGGATCTGAGCCGGCCATTGCCGCGACGGCTGATGAAAAGTCAGCATCAATTGCGCCTTTCGCGTCCTGGGCCCCGGCATCCAAATGTGAAAGAGGCGCGGAACTTGCCGCCAAATTCGGCGCCACGGTCAAACCCATCGCTATACCAATAAACACCCAAAAATACCGGGCCCAGCCAAACCCATGAATACGTAAGTCGCCCTGTTCCGAATTCATAACAGATTGATTAGCTGGTATAATCCTCCCCGCTTTCATCCCAATCAACATCGAGGAACCTCATGATTCCCGGCTCGCGGCTCCGAAAGGTGCGCGAACGGCTCGGTTTTACATTTCGCGACATGGAGCGCGCCAGCTACCAGGTTGCCTCCCTTCGCGGACGTTCCGATTTTATCATCCATATCAGCCGTCTGGCGGATATTGAGAACCACGGCGCCATTCCCAGCCCACACAAGCTTTATTCCCTGGCTGCAATCTATCACCTGAATCCGGTTGAGGTGTTCCAGTGGTATGAGGTTCCTCTCGACCGGCACTTTGAGGATAGCGCGGAATTGGCGGCGCCCAAGACGCACCTTGCAGCTGGGCCCAGCTCCTGGCGCTTGCCGCTACGATTTGACCCCGGTTTCGACCCCCGACGCACGGAACTTTTGAGTCGAATGGTGGAATCATGGAAAGACCTGGAGGGCGTGCTCTTCAATGGTCAAAAGAGGTATCTGTATGGCTATGTTGGGCTGGACGATCACATGATGGAGCCCATCCTTCGACCGGGAAGCCTAGTTTTGATTGACCCCGGCCGTCGGCAGGTTCGGGCGTCCGGATGGAAAAATGAATTTGAGCGCCCGCTCTATTTTGTTGAGATCCGTGATGGATATCGCTGCGCCTGGTGTGTCCTGGAGTCCAAGACTCTAATCCTGCAGCCGCATCCTTTGTCGATGACCGCACCCAAGATCTACCGGTTTCCCGATGAAGCTGAAGTCGTAGGACAGGTATGCGGGGTGGTTACGCGGCTTTTGGGCGTCTAGCGGCGTCATCCTGAAGAACACTGAGTAATATCTCCACGTTCGAGGAGAATAGGCTGCGAAGGTAGTGCGGCAGGCCAAAAGGCAGTAAAGCCAAGTAGAACTCCAGTTCCCGCCAGTGGGCGATCACCTCCTCTAATTCGCCTTCAAAACCTCGCAAACACAGCGCAAGATCCGCCTCCTGCTTCCCGAGCGGCGTCTCCAAAATCCTCATGCAAATCTGCTTGTGCGTCTGCCATAACCCCTCATGTGTGTCCCTTCGCCCGTAGATAGCCTCCAGCCCTGCGTGCACATACCTGCCCGAAGCGAGGTCCCGCAAAGAGGCCAAATAAACCAGCTTTCCGTATTCGGCCTGAAAGCCGGCCAGAGTGCTTTCCGACACGTCCTGAATCACATTTTGAATTCGTTCAATTGAATTCCAGTTCCCCATGAGCCCCTCTGTTCCGTTAATTGAACATTTTCTCTTTCAAAAACTGCTCCCCCTCTTTGAGCCAGATAGTCCGTGGGCAAGGAGGTGTACCTCACATGAAACAAGTACTCAGCCTTTTATTGGCAGTCACCTTTGCAGGGATCATGTTACTCCCTGTTACCTCTCATTTCAATCTATTTTCTGGTAATCGCATTCAGACAGCCGATGGCGGCGGCGGTGGTGGTGTGCCAGTTCCGCCTTGGCCAGGCTGCTAACTTGCAGCTTGTTTGAAATTATGGGAGGTTCGCGGCGCGTGGCCTTAAGTCAAACGCGACTTAAGGACAAGCTCATATTTAGCGGCCTGACCCCATGAATCAGATCCGGCGCGCATCGCGTTTTGTCGAATCGTCATTCGGCAATGATACGATGCGCGCCGGTGTCCCCTCTCACATGCGCTATTGTTAGTGCGCCCAGCTATCCTGGTATCTTTCTGGAAGCCTTGTTGCTCACCCTGGCGGTCCGCAGGAGGGTCAGCCGCGGGCAGGATTCCCACCTCGGGAGGTATATCCAGCCTTGCTGATGATATGATCCTTTTTTATGACGTTCCTAGTTTCTGCGCTAAACGTAGCCGATGTCGTGGTCGGAGCGCCCTCATTAATCGCCGCTACTTATTTCGCGATCCGGCGCAGGCTTTTTAAACAGCTCTCCTTTCTGACTACTTACATTTGCATTCAGATTCCGAGAACTCTCCTATTGGAATGGTTTGCCTACGGGCCGCCGTTGAAAACTCCCAGCGCTCCCTATATCCAAGCCTACTTCTATTGGACCACAGCAGTCCTATCCTCTTTCTTGCGAATTCTTGCCATTGCGGAGATTGGCAAACACATCCTGACGCAATCGCCGGCGGTCTGGAGGCTTACCTGGCGGCTCCTGGCTCTTCTTGGGATTTGCATTCTCATTTGGACGGGTTTTGGCGTTATGCACAATCGTCACCTTATCCGGGATTACGTCATGACGCTTGAGCAGAGACTAAACATTCTGGCCGCCTTCTTTACACTGGCAGTTATGGGAATCGGGGCGTATTACCGCCTCCTCATCAATCCGCTCTATCGAAGAATACTTGCGGCAAGCTGCATTTACTCCGCCATCCAATTGGTGGATACCGAGCTGGGCAGGTACACGCAACATCCTTCGAATAGCGTCTTTGACTTCACGCAACGATTTGTATTTGACCTCATGATGGCCATGTGGGCTTGGGCGCTCTGGAAATGGTCGGGGGCTTCGCCGCTGTCGCAACGATTAATTCCACAAGAAAAGTACGACGACCTATCGCCACACGTACATGATCGGCTTCGCGAAATGAATGATCGCCTCGCGGGATTGAAGAAAAAGTAAGAGCTGCCCTGTGTGCCTGCGCTGCCTTCATCTCTGATTTGTGCGCGGACAAGATACTGTCGGTCCAACCCTCTCAGGCCGGCGGATGATTCGATTGGGGCTTGGTGATATGCATCCTTAATAGAATTCTGAAATGAATATTTATATACTCGACGATTATATTGTGTACTGCTACAATTGGTTTTAGGAATTCATTGAACGCATTGGAAAGGTCCGGACAGTAACGGACTTTGGAGACCGTATTGATTCTGCGCGTGATCTTCTATGGGAGTTGCGCCCTTGTAGTGCTGGGGTTGCTGTACTGGCTCTCCCGGCGCGCCAAGAACGAAACCAGTGCGGAGGACCTCCTCCGCAATACGACGTCAGCCGACCTTCTTCCAACACACTACAGATTTTTCCCTCAGGTTTGCCGAGCGCTTTCTATCGAGGACAGGGCATACCTTATCCAACGTGCAGGCCCCCGCGTCCGCAGATCAGCCGGCCGGATCCGGCGTCAGGTCGGACTTGAGTTTCTCCGTGGTTTGCGCGAAGACTACAAGAGGCTGGATCGGCTGGCGCGCACACTGACCGCCCTTGCCCCCGAAGCAAACGCACGCCGTGAGACCGAGCGGTTGTGGTTTGCGCTGCGATTTGCGATCCAGTGGTATTTTATATGGGCGAGCCTTTGGAGCGGAATGACGCCGGTTCTTCAGTTACAGTGGTTAACCAATCTGATTGGGACAATCACTGCGCGGATGGAATCTGCTCTGGGGGCCTGGCAGGACTCTTCCATCTCGGCCCGCCCGGCAAACCTCAACGCTTAACTGCGGTCGATTCCATCTCGACGAGAGTCCGGCGAATCAAGAGCCAGAAGCTTTCCACTTTGAATGGCTTTTGAATGTGTGGACAGCCCGTCTGCTCTTGCAATGCGGCGGATTCAATTCCCTGCGCGTCCGACATAGTAAAGATAATCCTCTGGGCTAGCTCCGGCTTATGTACGCAGACCCATTCATAGACTCCCCTGCCCGTCACGTCCCCGGGCATCTTTGTATCCGTTACGACTAGGTCTACAGGTTCCCGCTCCAGTATTTGCAATGCTTCCCGTCCATTGCGAGCCATCAGGACAACGGCATCGCGCGCCTTCAGAATCTCGCTCTCAAGCTCAAGGACAGATTCCTCGTCATCCACAATTAATATGCGCGTCCACGGGGGTACATCTCCTTTAGTTTCGATCTCTGCTTCATTCAACGGTCCACTGGATGGTAGCGGAGAAAGCGTTACACGAACGGCCGCGCCTCTCGGCGGCACGTTCTGGACTGAAATCTCACCTCCATGCTCGCTGATAATCCCGTAACAGATGCTCAATCCCAGGCCCGTGCCTTTACCAACAGGCTTCGTTGTGTAAAAAGGGTCAAAGACCCGGTGCGTATCATGAATGCCGAGCCCGCTGTCAATGAATTCAATCAATATGCGGCCTTCCTCGGTTGCCGTGCGGATCCAAATGTCACCGCGGTCAGAATGTTCCAAAATGGCATCCACAGCATTATTCAAAATATTCAAAAAGACTTGTTGGAGTTGATTCGCGTCCGCGCCCAGCAGCGGCATATTCTGATCCAGATCGGTGTGAACCTGAATGTTGTTGACGCGCAAATCATACTCCCTGAGAGAAACGGTGTCCTCGACGACCTGGTTGACGCGGACGGGGAGCCGCTCCGGTTTTTGTTGGCGCCCGAAACTGAGCAGATTGTTCACAATACGGTGGGTGCGATGCGCCTGTTTATGCAATTTGCCCACGAACTCAGCCCCGCGATCGCTGACATATTCGCTCGATGCGAGCAGTTGGCTATAACCGAGGATGGCTGTAAGAGGATTATTCAGTTCGTGCGCGACACCTGAAATAAGCTGGCCGATTGCCGCCATCTTTTCGCTTTGCAGGAGCTGCTCTTGTGTGCGCCGCAGGTTTTCGTAAGCTCGCCGCGTTTCCTCGAGTAGAATCACTTTCTCGATAGACCCGGCAATCTGGTTTCCGACAGATACCAGCAGATTTACTTCCGCACTTGAGAATTCCCGCACTCTTCGATTGCCAAGCAAAAGGCAACCCAGCAGGCGGTCCTTCGACCAGAGTAGGATTAGGTTTGTGTCCTCCAGCCGCTCCTTCTGTTGAAAATCGCGGAAGACCGGAGGCAGAGGCAATCCCGCCACGGACAGAACCGTTGCCCGCGAGGCTCTGATGTGATCGAGCAAGCCCGAAGAAATTTCTGTCGGCGGGAAATTTTCGGCGTATTCCGACACCAAACCAACTCCGGCGGCGCGCCGCAGAATCGTTGATTCTGCGTCCAGCAAGAAGACAGCTCCCACCTCTGTGCCGAATAGCTCCACAATTTGGCGCAGTGCCCGTCCCAGCATTTCCTGCAATTCAAGAGGTTGGTTCAGCGTTTGCCCAATCGCATTCAGGATGATTAATTCGCGATTCCGCCGCCGGATTTCCTGCTCGGCTGCCTTGCGTTCTGAAATATCCAATGCGAACCCCTGAATCGCGACGATTTTCCCCGCGGCATCGCGTGTTGCGACGCTGGATTCAAGCAACGTCACCACCTCGCCGTCGCGGCGGCGCATCTGGAATTCGAAATCGTTGACGGCGCCATGTTCCCGCAGAAGTTTTTGTAACCGTTCGCGGTCCGTCGGGTTCACATAAAGACGCGATGCAATATCCTGGACTCCCATCAATTCTTCCCGGGTGTCATATCCGAGCATTCGCAGGAAGGCGTCATTAAAATCCAGGAAGCGGCCGCCCGGAGTCGATATAAATACCCCTTCCTGCATATTTGCGATCAGCATCCTGTATTTTTCCTCTGCTTGCTGCCTATCTGAGATATCCTTCAGCACATGAATCACGCCGAGCCGCCGCCCGGAGGGATCGTGGAACTCGGAATTTGAGGCAAGCAAAAATCCTCCCAGGCTCGGATCGAGTTCATTCCCCTTCCCCCAAGCGCCCTCGCAGTAGGGGCAGGATGACCAAGGACGCCCATTTCGTTGCATGACTTCGGATACATTCCGCCCTTGGAGTTCATCCTGTGTTCTCTTCAAGCGGAAAGCCAGTGCATGGTTCACGCGGACGACGCGCTGCAAGTTATCGTGGACAAGGATCGGGTCCTCTATGGAGTCGAAGGTATAGGACCACTGGCGCTCCGAAGCGGCCGCTTGCTCGAACAGACGGACATTCTGCACAGTGAGGCCCAAAAGATTCGCGACGTTTACCAGAAAGGCGATCTCGTCGGTCTGCGGCCGGCGTGACCCCGAGTATCCAACTTGAAGCACTCCAAGTGTCGATACTTTCCCCGGCAGGCGGACAACCACCATGCAATCAACTCCATCCGCCGCCATCATGGCCGCCGCATCGGCCGTGGCGTTTTGCCTCTCAACGATTATCCAGGGGCCCTTGTTTTCGATGAGTATGCGCGCCCAATCCTTATAAGCAGCCAAGGACTTTTTCTCGTCGATGGAAATCCCTGAGGTACCGACCCTCGCCCGGGTATGAAATTCTATTGCGTCGCCGGCTCCCCCAAAAAGCCCGACAATCGCATGTGATATGTTCAGAGCCTGCGCGAGATTCTGCAGGACCTCCTGCAATACACCATCGACATTCATCGTCTGCGTGCTTGACGCCGTGATCAGCGTCAATCGGCGAAGTTTATTGTTCAGATCCATCATTTGCGCCTGGCTGGCCTCCAGGATCAGCACCACCATTCCGATCCCCACCGCAATCTGCATAAGCGAGCCAAACGCCATTCGCAGGGCGTAGAACTGCTGTTCCTGCCACATGGGCCGGTCAAGATAGTGCAATCCCAACAGCAGCAAGGCACCCGCAATCAATGGAATCCCGTGTCCGGCGCGCGTACCGCGCGCCCGCCAAAGCACCCACCCTGCCGAAAGGGCCATCGCCGCGCAAATCAGCGATGGAATCCATTCGATTTCGCGTGAGGTCCAGGCCACTGCGGCGAATCCGAATACACCAGAAATCAACCCGCCGACGACCCCCAGGTACCATATTCGCCGAAGATTTCGGCCCGGTTGAAAGTATTCAAGTATGGAAGCTAGAAAAAAAGTCAGGGAAACGAAGAATAGAGTGTGGACAGCCGGTGTTATGTATGAGCCTCCACGAAACTGCTGTACCAGACGGGCCCCCCCAGCCGCTGTGAGCAGCGCCCAACCTGTTACCCAATGACGCAAAAAGTGCGCCTTAATGTCTTTGTACAGAATAAGATAGAGAACCAATAGGATCAGGAATGCTGAAACTTGAAAGAAGACGAGAGCGAGTTGCCCCTCTCCATTGATTCGGGACAATAACTCTCCCGCGAATTGGCTAATCGTTGTGAACACGAATTGGCTCGAACTATCTTGGACCGGGACCCGGGTGAAGACCGTTGGCAAACTTAGCACGCTGTTCCAAAAAGTGACAACCAATCAGAAGTCCCAATGTGCCGTGCCGTATAATACTCATTGTCGGAATATACCGTGAATATGGAACACATCCTGGTCGTGGACGACGAAGAGGCCATCCGAGAGGTCGTTACGACCTTGCTCGAGTCCCAAGGGTACCACTGCACCCACGCCGGCAATGGCAAGGTCGCCATGCAATTCCTCAGCGGTAAATCGCCAGATCTGGTCTTGAGCGATATGGTCATGCCCGAAATGGACGGGCTAAGACTTCTGGAATGGATCCGCGTCCACGACAAAGATATTCCTGTGATTATGGTCACGGCGATGCACGACCTCTCGACGGCCCTCGAGGCGATCCGTCGCGGTGCATACGACTATATTCTCAAGCCTTTTGAGAAGGACCAGCTGTTCATGGGCGTGAGACGCGCGCTTGAGCACCGCAAACTCCTGGTTGAAAACCGCAGGTACCAACAGGAGCTCGAGAAATTGGTTGAGGATCGCACGGCGCAGCTCCGCGGCGCACTGGAACAGCTCGAACGGTCTTACGACGATACTTTGGAGGCTCTGGGCGGCGCGCTGGACCTGAGGGATGCCGAAACGGAAGGACATTGCAAACGCGTCACTGCCTTTTCCATGGCGATTTGCAAGACCTTGCAGGTGGAACCAGATAGCTTGCCGGAAATCGCCCGCGGCGCCTTTCTCCACGACATTGGCAAAATGGCGATCCCTGACCACATTCTGCGCAAGCCCGGGCCGCTTTCACCCGAAGAACAGGAAGTAATGCGGACCCATTGCCAGGTTGGACATGAAATGTTGAGCCGCGTTCCATTTCTGCGTGGCGTCGCCGGCATCGTTCTTGCTCACCAGGAACGCTTCGACGGCACAGGTTACCCGAGAGGTTTGAAGGGAGAGGAGATTCCGCTGGGGGCCAGGATTTTTGCCGTGGCGGACACTCTGGATGCCATGACCTCCGATCGTCCTTACCGCAGCGCCCTCTCCCTTGAGGAAGCGAAGGACGAGATTCGCCGGTGCGCGGGCACACAATTTGATCCCCTGGTAGTAAAGGCATTCCTTTCCATTCCAGACGCCACCTGGAAAGAGCTGCGGGTGAACGCAAGCGGCGCGCTTAAAATGGCCTATTCGTAGGATTTCCGCGAGTCCCCCAGGGAATGAACTCCATTCTTGCGAAATACGATTTTGCGGGTTAGCATTCTATCCGGAGGGAATCACGGGAATGGCTTTGGTGCCCATTAAAACCGCTTCCGCGACCGGCTATTGCGATTGCATTTGTGGATGCTATGAGTTGGCCAGTTTGCGGGACGACGAAACTGGAAAATGCTTTTGTCCGCACTGCGCGAAGGAGCACTTGGAATTAAATCGCGGAGTAGGTTTGCCGCTTCCCGCGCCGTCGCATGCGACGCTAAATCCTCCGATCGGAACTGCTCCTCACATCCCTGAACCGGCCGATCCACCGGGCCGCCTGCGGTAAACTCGCGATTCGTTTGCGGCCGCCGGGCGACTTATTCAGCTGCCGCTTTTCTTGGCCAGCTCATCCTTCATGCCTTGAATTAAGTTCTTAACCGGAGCCGCGTTGGGGGAATTCTCCGGAACCAGCTTCAAATAAGCGGTGAGAGCGTCGATCGATTTCTGATATTCCTTCTTCAAGTAATAAAGCTTTCCGAGATAGAACTCCAGCCCCGCGTCCGTGTCTCCCTTAATTTTTTGCACGGCCAGTAACTGCGTTTCCGCATCGTCGAGTTGATTGGTTTCAACAAGCGACGCGCCGAGCTGCAATTGCGCATCCGGCTGGTCGGGCTTCAATCGGAGTGTCTCCCGCAAAGGAGGTATCGCGTCCGCGTATTTGTGTTCGCGCACCAGAACCAATCCATAGGCCAGAAAGAGCGAAACGGACTTTGGGTCAGCCAGCGTCCCTTTTTGGTAGGCGGCTTCAGCCTCCGCGACCTTGCCCTCGTGCATCAAAACGGTGCCCAAATCGTAGAACGCCGCCGCGTACTTTGGATCCGCTTCGGTCGCTTGACGCAGCAGCGACTCCGCCTCATCTGCCTTGCCCGCCTTAAACGCCTTCATCCCTTTTTCCTGGAGGTCCTTCACCTTTGCATCGGGCGTGTAGGCCCCGGGCGCGGATATGACACCGGGTTTTGCCGGCTTTTCTCCCTTGAACTTGTTCAGGGTGATTCGCGGATCCATGGGAGTTGAGGAATCGGTGACAAATTGATATCTCGTCTCGCCCCAATTGGCGCCGTCTGAGGGGATTGTGATGTGGTACGTGGTTCCTACCACGATTCCGTCCAGCAAGAATCTTCCATTGGAATCCGTATACTCTGTGTCATGGAAACCAAGATCATTCTCGATTTCGAAACGGATTGGCTCCGTTGGCATGTCGCCGTTCGGCAGGAATAACTGTCCCTTCAGTGCATAGTACGACTGCTGGCCCGAGGCAATTCCCGCGGCCGCCGACAGAAAAACTACGGTAAACAATAAGGCCAGTCTCAATCTCATACGCCACCCCCCTGCGGATTCTATCAAAAATAGAATGGGATGATGAATCGGCTGTTCAAATCCTCGCGCCGCCTTGCGACATACAAAAAAACAGGGGGTGGCCACTCGGCCACCCCCTGTTAAAGCCTTGGGGCCTCTCGACTAAAGCGAGGCCCGCAGGATTAGAAGTTAACGCGTCCCACCAACTGCAGGTTGCGGCCTCCGGGATCCCAAGTGGTGTTGAAGTCATAATATGCAGCACCGTTCCTGGTTCCAAGACCCGTCCTGCCGAAGCTCGTGCTCTGTGTGGAAACCGAGCACCCGCTCGCCGTTGCTTGTGAGAATGCGCACCACCCGAAGTCGGGCGTGTTGGTCACGTTGAGGGCTTCCATGCGGATTTCGATGTTCACCCGCTCCGTGATCTGAGTTGTCTTCACGATACTCCAGTCACCCTTGAAGAAATCAGGACCGTACACAAAGATCCTGGAGCACAGGGTGCCCGCAACCGAGCAATCCTGGAAGGGGGCTGTACCGCTCTGGAGTGAGGTGTTGGCGCGCTGCAAGTTTGCGTCAAGCAAGCTTGCCGGCACGTAGTACACCCACTTCGTTGACGGAGTGCTGCCCGGCCCAACTCCACCTTCGGTCTCATTGATGGCCAGCATGCTCTGCAGTTGACCAGTCGTGATCCCGTTGAGGAAGATGCCCGGGTCGCTTCCGTTAAACGTATCGCCCAAACCGCTCGTGATTTCAACCGGAGGCCCGGTCTGCCAGCGCGTAATCGCGTTGAAGGACCAGCCACCGATGATGTGGTTGACGATGCTGCTGCTCGAGCTCCACTTCTTCCCCGCGCCAAATGGCAGGTCCCAAATCAACTGGGACTTGATCATGTGGGTAAGGTTGTAAGGTGACGGCCCGCGGTCAAATGCGGTGTCCCTCAGGGTTGTCCAGCTCGCCGTTGAAGTCGAGCCGGTATAGTTATTCGTCAACCCCTTCGAGTAAGTGTAGCTCACGTCAAATTGCACCCCATGCGACGGACGACGGCGGAAGTCAACGATGCCGGCGTTATACGTGGATTGGGAGCAATTGCACAGCACGTACGCACCCTGGAACTCGTCCGCTGGATTGACGCGCCAGAAGTTTCCTGGGTAGCCTGCCAGCACGAGGGCCGGGAAGAAGGTTGTGCTGCCCGCCAGCGTGCTTGCGAGCGAACCCGCAAACCCGTCGGTCAAATCCGTCACGTACGTTCCGTTCCGGAAGTTGGCGCTGCTCTGGAATTGATATGCGGTTTCATCCGCCGCCAGAGTTGCCGGGGTTACGTTACAGCCACCCACGCCGCAAGGACCAGAATTGCTCGTGGTGCCCGAAATGGACGCCGTGAAAATCGGCAGGCTTACATCGCCCGCCAACGGAGCAAGTGAGGTCGCGCTTGAGCAACTGGCCTGAGTTGGATTGGCCGCGCAGCCGCTTGCCGCCGCTGCGTAGAGGTTTGCGAAGTCCGCCGTATACTTTGTGGCGGTCTGTGCGGCAGCACCGGCATCCTGCTCTGCTACCAGGCAGGCCGCGGTGTTGTTATTGCACAGGTTCAGGTTGTTTACGGCGTTGTTGAACTCGCTCAAGAAACCATTTTCAAAGATATTGGTTTCGTTGATGTTCACCTCACGCCACAACCCCTCGCCATGGTTCCCGGTGTATCGAATTTCAAGGACCATGTTTGGCGAGAGTTCGCGCTGGAAGCCAACCGAATATGACATGATCATCGGTGGCTTTAGGTTCGGAGCAAATGAGGCCACGCTGCCGTCGCTGCCAAATGTCTGCACCGGCAATGTGGTTACGAACTGCGATGGAGTCTCATTTACGCCCGGCATTGTGGTTCCGTTTGCAAGCTGGTTGACCGTGATGGATCCTGCCGTGAATTCCGACAGAGTTGAATTGGTGATCGAACCAGCGCTTGCGGACTGCGACGCCGTGTTCCCGCCATCGAACTCCGTGATGCCTTGCAGCGGGCTCTGACCATCACGCCCGTAGCTGATGGCATATCCGGCGCGCAAAACCGATTTGCCCTGCGGCCCAAATATGGCTTTGGCAATCTTGTTGTCCATATGGGGCTCATAGGCAAATCCGACGCTGGGTGCGAATCCACGGTAGTACTTGTTCCACCACTTGTAGTTCTTATCGTTCTGGAAGGTGATGCCGGGATTTACTGTGAAATTCTCCGGCGTTCCCGTAATGCTGAACGGTGTTCCAGCGGCTGCCCCAGGAGAGAAGAGGTTGCCAATACCTGACGAACCCCAGATCTCACCGTATTGGGACATCACCGAACCGCCCTGTCCTCCACCGTTGGCGAAATATTCGCCCCACGGGTCGTTTGGCGGGCCCTGGTATTCCCAGCGCAAGCCATAGTTGAAGGTCAGGCCATTGCGAACGCGCCAGCTATCCGCGCCCCAGAAGCCCACCTCATTTTGGTTGAGTTTTACGACGGTCGAAGCACCCGTTACGAAACCGGGATTTCCGCCGTTCACCACGGCGTTTGGCCGGAAGGCTGCCGCGCCGGAATCGCTCCATGAGGTTACGTGTCCGATAAAGGATCCGTACAATCCTTCAATCGTGCTGAGGTCGGAAGAGCCCATACCCGGAAGGTTGCCCGAGAATCCAGCTCCCTCGGTGAACATCCCCGAGGTAATAACCGGATCCTGCGAGGCCAACCCGGTGCCGATGGATCCGCCGTTGTCATTATAGAGGACCCCGTGGACGTCCGACTGGTCATAGCCGAATGAGAAGCTATGCGCCCCATGCGACCATGTGAACGTGTCGTGAGCTTCGCCGAGCGCCACGTTGCGTCCCTGGTCATCGCCGAAGCCGAGGGTCGGTGTCGTGAACCCGTTCAAGCTTAGGGTCGCCCCCGCCTGAGTTGTCCCGTAGCCAGTGTTGATGAATTGATAGCCATTGGCCTTCGTAAATTGAATGTCGGGACCGAATTCCGTCGGGGCGCTCTGAACTCCAATACGAATCTGGTTGCTCATATTGGACGCGACATTCCACGTCCATGCCATGACGAAAAGGTTGCGGTTTGAAATGTTGCTCCCGAAATTTCCGTTGTAGGGAGCCACCGGATAAAGCTGTTCAAAGCCGTTCAAGAAATCCGGCCGCCGGTCATTGAACAGGTAGTGGTAGTCCAACTCAATCGAGTTGTTCTTGTTGGCCTGGTAGTCAATTCTTCCGTCCGGAACCACGGAATGGGCATAGGGGTTGAAGCCGAAGGAAACAGACTCCGAGTTCAATCCGCTTGCTGTGACGCCGATTACGCCCTGTCCGGATGGTGCGGTCTCAAGAATCGCTTCCTCGGCTGCGACGGTCGCATCGAATGCCGTCGGGTTATGCGTCGTCGCCGCGAGTGAGTTTGGCCCGCTCATCAGGTTGACCGTGCATGTTGCCGATGTTGTCAGGCTGGTGCACGTTGTCCAGGCATTGGGCGTCAGACTCGTCGGAGCGAGGGTCGGGACGTAGGAGTAAAACCCATTCCCCGCCGCCGTTGCCCCAGGATTCAGGATGGTGGCGGAAGTGGTGAACCCCTTCACCGGCAACTGGAAATAGTCCACGTCGCCGAAGATGAACAACTTGTCCTTCAGGATATGTCCGCCGGCCTTCCCGCCAAACTCGTTCAGGTCAATGACGGTCCGGGGCGATTGGAACAGGTTGTTCATGAAGTAGTTCGCGTTGTAATCGGTATTGCGGTTGTATTCCCATGCACCGCCGTGCCACGCGTTCTGCCCGCGCTTGCTGACGTAGGCGATCGTGACACCGCCCCCGGCTGTCTTGTCCGGGTTGGCGGCGGCGGTCGTGATACCGAACTGTTCAACGTCGTCAATGCGCGCATCCAGCATCGCGAAGAAACCGCAGCTGGATTTCAACTCATTGTCCATGACGTTGATGCCGTCAAACGTGATGTTCGTGGCCACGCGTGGCAGTCCTTCGAACACCGTATTGCGCGCCCCGCCCTGAGTCTGCGCTCCGGGATCCAACACACCGAGGAGCGTCCCTTGGTGCGAGGTAAGCGGCAGCTGCGTAATCGAACGTCCGGAAATGGTTGTCTGGATGGCAGTGTCCGTTGTTTCCAGAACTTCCTGCCCTCCGGCGTTCACTGTGATTTCAGAGGTCACAACCCCGAGTTCAAGCTTCACTGTGAGGTCATAGACTCTGTCGACGACGACTTCGACGTCTTGATAATTCGCCGTCTTGAAGTTTGGAGCGGTGACTGTGACGTCGTATTTCCCCGGGTCTAGGTTCCCGATCGAAATGTGACCGTCCGTGCCCGTCTTCACCGGCTCCGATTTAATTCCGGTGCCCCTGTCCGTAATCTGAACGGAGGCGCCTGCTACCGCCTTGCCGTCCGGATCAAAGACGATGATGGTGAGCCCGCCTCTTACAAAGCTCGCCTGGCCGAATGCAGCATGTGTCAGCAGCAAACAAGCAGCTACTAGACATACGATTGATGCCACTCGCTTCACTGTCCTACCTCCTTTGAATTGACAGAAGTCAAAGCTCGGTTTCAATCTCATCTGTTTTGCTTTTTCCCCTGTTTCCACTTCGTTCCGCCCCAATCAAAACCCGGTAAACCCTTATTGCTCAACAGCTTTCCACCCCGGGTCGGGCATCTTATATGCAAGAGGTGTGCCAATTGGAACTGTCAAAAGTGGTCCGTAAAGACTGTATTTACAATGAGTTAGGGCGTGACCAACCTCACGCTAAGTTCGGCATTCAATAGTTAATATGCAATTCAAGAGAACATACACTTTACGGTAGTATGTAACGAAATCTCCCCTGAACGTTGCCGCTCCCAATCCTGCTCCAAATCACTTACTTTGAGTCATTCACCGTGTCTTAATGAAGGCGAATGGGATTCGTCACGATGGAAACCGCCCTTACCGTTCAGAATTATTCGGCGCGATGTTTGCGCGAATACCTCCGGGGGGCTATCTTGGGTGAAGGGCTTTGAGGGGAAAAATGAGATCCAGCCAAGTCAGATCCTCGTTCGCGAAGCATGTGATTCTGATATTGCTGTCAATTTCCGCGGCTTTTGCCTCAGGAGTTGCGGGGCTGGCGAACCGGATCGCTGCTCCAGATGCTCAAGCGCCTCCCGCCCAGTTGTTTCAGGGGATGGGATCTTTGCACCACCCGATTACAACCACGAGCGCGGAAGCCCAGAAGTTTTTCGATCAGGGATTAGTACTGTATTACGCCTTTAATTTCGATGAGTCTGTGCGGTCCTTCATCCGGGCGAGCCAGCTGGACCCCAATGCGCCCATGCCGTACTGGGGAATCGCGCTCTTCTTTGGCCCCGCGTACAACACAGGCATTTACGACAGCGCGAGCCGCGAAAAGGCTGGCTTCACGGCCATTCAAAAGGCGAAGAAGTTGGCCGCTGCGCCCGGAGTTCCGGATGCTGAGCGCGCTTACATCGATGCTCTTGCGAAGCGCCTGACGGACGACCCGCATCCGGACTTGCAAAAACTCGAAAATGATTACATCCAAAGCATGCGCGAATTGAGCCGCAAATACGTTGACGACCCTGACGCGGGAACTCTTTACGCGGAAAGCATGATGGATCTGCGCCCCTATCACATGTGGACGTACGAGGGAAAACCCGCTGAAAACACGCTGGAAATTGTTTCTGTGTTGGAGGGCGTTCTAAAGCGCTGGCCGGATCATGTCGGCGCCAATCACTTCTACATCCACGCGCTGGAAGCCTCGCCATATCCTGAGCGTGCACTCCCCAGCGCGAAGCGCCTTGAGACCAGCGTCCCTGCGGCCGGGCACCTCGTGCACATGCCTGCGCATATTTACTACCGCGTGGGCGATTATGCCGATGCGATGCGCGTGGGCTTGGACGCCATCGCCGCGGATCGCATCTACTTGCGCGATCGCACAATCAGCAATGATTCCTACGTCATGGTCTATGCCGAGCACAATCTCTACTTCCTGGTTGCCGCGGCCGATATGGCGGGTGACTTTCCAACCGCGCAAAAATCCGCGGAAGAACTAGAATCGCAGATCCGCGAATTATTGCCTGAATGGCCTGATTCCGAGTCTTTCTTGCTGACGAAGATGTTCGTGCTCCTGCGCTTTGCCCGCTGGAACGACATTATTGCGTCGCCCGCGCCCGATGCATCGCGCACCGGCCTCGCGTATTTCTGGCACTTCGCGCGCGGCTGTTCTTTCGCCGCAAAAGGTCAGGTGAAACAGGCCCGGGCAGAGCGTGCCGCGATGGATGCGGTTTCCGAAAAACTGGTAATGTCCCAAATGTACGGAATGTTTGAAAAATGGAGCACGCTGAATGCATTGGCCTCTCGCGAGCTTGATGCAAGGGTTGCTGCGGCCAATGGCGCCGGCCCGCGCACGATTGACCTCTGGCGCGCCGCGGTCGCCCGCGAAGATCAGGCGGATCGCGATGGTTACTACCGCGAGCCGCCTCTCTGGTACTATCCTATGCGCGAATCGCTGGGCGCCGCGCTCCTCAGGAGCGGAAACGCGGCGGGCGCTGAGGAGGTTTTTCGTGAGGATTTAAGCCGAAATCCGAACAATCCGCGTTCACTTTTCGGATTGTGGAAAGCTCTGGAAGCCGAAAAAAAATCGGCGGAAGCAGAGAAGATGCGGCTCCAGTTTGAGGCATCCTGGAAAGGCGATCCGAATCTACTCCGCCTTGAAGACTTCTGACACCCACGCCATGCACACATCCGGGAAAGTCGAAATCCCTTTTCTCGATTTGAAGGCGCAATACGCCGCCATTTCCGGCGAGATTCGCGCCGCGATAGACGGCGTGATCGCTTCGCGGCGCTTCATCCTCGGCCCGCAGGGAGAAGCTCTCGAAGAGGAAATTGCCTCCTATTGCGATGCGAAATTTGCCGCGGGTGTGGCAAACGGCACGGATGCCCTAACTCTCGCCCTCGTCGCCTCCGGGGTTGGTCCGGGTGATGAGGTCATCGTTCCAGCCTTCACCTTCGTCGCGACAGCGACCGCTGTAATCCGCGCGGGAGCAAAGCCCGTGTTTGCGGATGTCCAGCCGGATACGCTGAATCTTGATCCGGAACAGATTGAAGCCCGGCGCACTCCACGAACGAAGGCTGTGATTCCCGTGCACCTTTTCGGCGCGCCCGCCGATATGGATCCCATTCGAGCGATCGCCGCGCGATATGGAATCGTCGTCATCGAAGACAACGCCCAGGGCATCGGCGCGCGATACAACGGCGAGCGGACAGGTTCGCTTGGTGCTGCGGCAGGAATCAGCTTTTACCCCACTAAGAATCTTGGCGCATTTGGCGATGCGGGCATGGTAGTCACCAACTCGGCGGAGATTGCAGCGCGAATTCGCCGGCTTCGCAACCACGGGCAAACAGACAGATACACCAGTTCAGAACCCGGCTGGAACAGCCGTCTTGATGAAATCCAATCTGCCGTCCTTCGTGTAAAGCTGCGCAGTCTGGACGAATGGACGGAGAAGCGCCGGGCCCACGCCAAGCGCTATGATCAATTGCTGGCGGCCCTACCCGACCTGATTTTGCCCCACGTTTCGAAGCATGGCGAGTCTGTTTACCACGCATATACCATCCGCATAAAAAGTGCCGCAGGAACAAGCGCGCGCCGGGATCAAGTCCGGCAACTCCTGGATAGCCGGGGAATTGGAACCTCGGTCTTCTACGCCATCCCTCTCCCCTTTCAACCTCTCTTTTCGGGGATGGGACACCACGCAAGCGGCTTCCCCAATTCGAGGCTTGCGGCCTCACAAGTCCTTTCCCTGCCGTTATTTACAGGGATATCCCCCGCTCAAATTGAAAGGGTAGCCAGTGAACTAGCCGCTGCCTTGAAGGAAACCGCTTAAGCAGTTGCCGCGCGGGCGCGCCGCACCAGCAATACGAAGACCCCAGTAAACAAAATAAGGCACGGAACCAGAAGTACCAATATGCCAATATCCAGCATTCGCTGTCCGTGGGCGCCCGTCGCGTCCGCAGCCGTGTAACACAGCGCGCACCCTTGTCCAAATGCGGGCGAGGCGAGAACGAGCGCCAGTAAATTCAATCCAATCAAGCGAATGATGCCCAGCTTTTTTTCTTTCATGTCGGTTGCCGCCATTTTATCGCACTTCTAAATCCGGGTCGCAATAAGAAATTCAGTGCGGGCGCATTTGTGCGAGCCGCAAGCTATCCCAGAAAAAGTACGTCATCATCATGCAGATGCAAAAAACCGTCGCCGGAATCAGCCACAGCGTCAGACCGCGCTTCTCATACTTCAAGTGCATAAACCACGACATGATCAGCCCGGCCTTGATCACCGAAAGCCCCAGCAGGAGTCCGAGCATCAGGTGCGGCTCAAGTTCGATATAGCCGAGGTACACTTCGACCCCCGTCAGCGCGACGAGACAAATCCAGACCCACACGAAGGTCTTCGCGGTGACCGGCGGGTGCGCGCTCTCCATGCTTTCGTGGTCGCTCATTCTTCTATCCATCCTCCAAATTTCAAAACTCGTCAAGTATACCCGTAACCTGCTGAATAAACAGAACTTAACCTACTTTGGTGAAATCGACATGATGTAAACCATCGGGAATACAAACATCCATACCAGGTCCACAAAGTGCCAGTACAACCCGCTGACTTCCACGTCTTCCGCCGAAAACTTGCCGCGTCCAAATCCCAGCGAAATGATCCCAAGATAGATCACGCCGATTGCGACGTGCGTCATGTGCAGCCCGGTGACGCCGAAAAATACCGCGCCAAATAGCGGCGACCCCCAGGGATTGGAAGTCGGGCGAAGCCCCTCATCAATCAAGTGAAGCCACTCGCGCATGTGAAGCGCGATGAAACTCAATCCGAAAAACATCGTCGCCAGGATCCATTTCACTGTCGAGCCGCGATTACCCCTCGAGGCCGCCGCAACTGCCATCACCATCGTCAAGCTGCTTGCGAGCAGGACCACAGTCATAATCGTCGAAAAAATTATCGAAGGGTTGAACGGGAACGGACGCGGCCAATTCGGGCTGTTTAGCCGCGAATAGCTATATGCGATCAGCAGCGCCGAAAACGTAAGCGTATCCGAAACAATAAAAAGCCACATCCCCAGCTTCTTCGAACCCGTGGCAAAGGGTGAAACGCCGCCACCCCATGGCGTTGCTATCGCTTCGGACTTCATCTCATGCACAGGTCACCGTCCCAGTGTGAAAAGTAAGAGCAGGAATACCCACAGTCCATCGAGAAAATGCCAGTAAATACCGGCTACTTCCGCGGCGATCGTTTGCGTCGTCCGCGACCGCTGCCATGAACGGAAGGCGACATACAGCAGCGCAATCACGCCGCCAAGCAAATGCAATCCATGCGCTGCGGTGAATACATAAAAAAAGCTGCTGCTCGGATTCGACGCGAGAAATACTCCCGCCGCGTGAAGCTGCCGCCACGCGGCCAATTGGCCTCCCACAAAAACCAAGCCAAGCCCCGTCGTGAGCAACCAGAGATTGCGGAACACTTCGACCTGGCCACGCGCCAGAGCTTTCCGCGCGAGCTCTAGCGTCGCGCTGCTCGCGAGCAAAACAGCGGTATTGACCCACAAAATATGCGGCAGCGGAAAATCTTTCCAGTCTGTGCCCAGTCCCCGGCGGACGATATACGAGCTGATCAGCGCCAAAAAGAACATCAAAATTGCGCCAAGCCCAATGGTAATTGCGGTCATGTAAGCGCGACGAGGAATCGGATTTAGCCGGCCATCGCCACCGCCTCCACCGGAATATCCATCCGGCGGCAAGCCGCCCCCATGACCGCGCTGGGTTCGAATTTCGAGTTGTTCTGCGACAGCGCCGGGCACCGGTAATCTCCTTCCTAGTATCCCTTTTCAACTTCCTCTGGGCTGAGGTTCTGCGGAACGTAATCCTGTTTTTCGCCCGGAACGGCGAATTCATAGGGCCCGCGGTAGATAACGGGAACCACGCCGGCAAAATTGTCATGCGGCGGCGGCCCGGGAATCGTCCATTCAAGTGTTGTCGCTTCCCAGGGATTCATCCCTGCGTGCTTGCCACGCCATATTCCCCAAATGAAATTTCCAAGGAAAAGGAATTGAGCGCTGATGGTGATAAACGCCACGATCGATATAAAATGCTGCACGGGCCACAACATCCCATGGAAGTTGGCTGCCTGGCCTCCACTCAAATAATCCACGCTGTTCAAATCGGCGTAGCGCCGCTCGTGGCCGGCGATTCCCAAAAAGTGCATCGGCATAAAAATGCAGTAAACGCCTGCAAATGTGAGCCAGAAGTGCAATTTCCCGACACCCTCATTCAGGAACTTGCCGAACATCTTCGGGAACCAGAAATATGTGGCGGAGAATATTCCAAATATTGCCGCCACTCCCATGATCAGATGGAAGTGCGCAACAACGAAGTAAGTGTCATGCAGCGGCAAATCCACAGAAGGCTGCGCGAGGAAAAGCCCCGAAAGGCCGCCGGTCACGAAAAGTGAAACGAATCCAATCGCAAACAGCATCGCGGTCGTGAACCGGATTTGCCCGCCCCAAAGCGTCCCCAGCCAGTTAAACGTCTTGATGGCCGATGGCACCCCGATGCTCATCGTCATGATTGAAAACGCAAACGCCGAGTAGGGGCTCATCCCGCTGACAAACATGTGGTGGCCCCACACGCAGAACCCAAGAAACCCGATCCCGCACAATGCGTACACCATCGCGCGGTATCCGAAAATCGGCTTTCTCGAAAAAGTTGAAAGCACGTGCGAAGCGACACCCATCCCCGGAAGGATCGCGATGTAAACCTCGGGGTGTCCGAAAAACCAGAACAGGTGCTGCCACAGAAGCGGCGAGCCGCCGGAATGTTCGCTGATGATCGTGTCCGTGACCACCAGCCCGCCCGGGATGAAAAAGCTCGTGCCTGCAACTCGATCCAAAAGAAGCAACGCGCAGGCGGCCAGCAAAACTCCGAACGCAAGCAAGCCGAGGATCGCGGTAATAAACCATGCCCACACGGTCAGCGGCATGCGCATCAGGGACATCCCCTTCGCGCGCAAATCCACGGTGGTAGTGATGAAATTCAGCGCCCCCATCAACGAAGCGGCGCAGAATATCGCCAGTCCAATCACCCACAGCGTCTGGCCGGCGCCCTCGCCTGGTCCGGTGATCTTGCCAATCGCAGACAATGGAACATACGAGGTCCAGCCGGCCCCGGGTGCGCCTCCCTCCACAAAAAACGCCGAGACCATTACTGCCAGCGAAAGAAATGTCGTCCAGAATGACAGCATATTGATGACGGGAAACGCCATGTCCGCTGCGCCAATCTGAATCGGCAGAAAATAATTTCCGAATCCTGATTGCGGCGCCGTGGTCAGCACCATGAACACCATTATGGTGCCGTGCATCGTGAGCAGCGCGACGTATTGGTCGGACGATAGTTGCCCGAAAATCGGTAGATGGACATTCGGCCACACCAAATGAATGCGCATCAGTGCCGAAAGGCCCATCCCCAGAAAAACCGAAAACAATGCCAGCAGGTAATACTGGATCCCGATGACCTTGTGATCGATGCTAAAAATATATTTGCGGATGAATCCTGTCGGCGCCGCGTGGGCGTGCGCGACGCTAGCGTGTGACGCCATCAGCGTTCTCCTTGCCCCGTGAAGTTCTCATTGGTTCGCCGCCTGATCCTTCAGCCACTTATCAAAATCCGCCTGGCTCATCACCTGAAAAAGCGTTCGCATCGTGTTGTGGTTCGCCCCGCACAGTTCGGCGCAAGCCAGTTCATAATTGCCGATCACCGTCGCCGTGAAATGGATTCGGATAATCATGCCGGGCACGGCGTCCTGTTTCAGCCGCAGTTCCCGCACGAAGAAAGCATGTGTGACGTCCTGCGAGCGGATCAGCAGCTCGACTTCACGGTTCACCGGCACGGCCATTGTCGATCCCGCCGGCATAACGATGTCATCCTTGCCGTCCGGGTCTGTGGGATCCAGTTGCCAGGGGCTCGCGCTTAGGTTGCCGCGCTTCCGTTGCGCCAGTGCCTGGTCAACCGTCTTGTACCGCCCAAATTTGCCGTCCGGCCCGGGATACCGGAAACTCCATTTAAATTGCTGGCCGATGACTTCAACTTGCATTGCGCCCGGTGATGCCGGTTGGAAATGTACGATTGCCCAGGCATTCTCCGCATAAAGTCCGAGTCCGACAAACAGGACAACCGTACCGAGCGTCCAGCCGATCTCCATCGCGGTGTTGCCTTCCGAATAGCTGGCGCGCTTTCCAGTGCCGCGAAATCGAAACACCACCCAGGCGAGGCCAAGCTGCGCCAGTATAAAAACGATTCCGGTGATGACCAATGTCCGCGTAAACTGCGTGTCAATCAGCTTGCCGACATCCGTGATTGCGGGAGGAAACCACCAGGGCTTGGCAATAAATAGATAGACGGTGATAGCCGTGAATACGGTGAGGAATAACGCGAGGGCAAATGCTATTGAAGTCGAGCCTGCACTGTTCTTCTTAAGTCTCCCCATCTCCTCCGCTCCGTGATCCTGGCCGGCCGGGCGGCGCGCCACAAGTTGCGCCTCGGCTTCTGAATGCGTGCTGCACAGAATTGACGCGCCAAATCATATACAACCGCGCGAGGATTGCAAGAAATAAGCGGAGTTTTTTTAAGTTGTTGCGCGGGCCTCGGAATGGCGTGTGTGGGCCATCTCCGGGTTATGAACGTACAGGACGCTGGGGTCGATGATCTTTTCTCCCGGATGCTCGGGCAGGGACATCTCGTACTTCACCACCTGATGGTGGTCCCGCACCTGGCGCTCCGGATTATAAACGCTCGAAAACTTCCACAACATTTTTACGAAATTCGTTTGGCCATGGTACAGATGTCCCGCGGCGATTCCGAATGTTGACTTCAACGCTGCCCAGCCAAGATGCTTTTTATTCAACACCTGCTGGGTCTTCACTAATTCTCCGTAGAACTTGTCCAATGGAAGCGCCGTTGGCAAAACGGCGTGCTGCACGTCGAACAACCGGTAATCGCGCGTCGTAAAGTTCCGCGATTCGGTGTGCCAGGTCTCCGTGCCCGGATATGGCGTGTTCACGGTCAGATGCACGATCTCCGGAACCTTCAATGCCCATTGGCGGACCACCTCAAACCTGTCCGCATCCCAGTTCGGATCCGCGATGATGTTCACCGCTACGACGATTCCCAGGCTGCGCGCAACGTCCAGCGCCTCCAGGTTCTTGTCAATTGTTATGCGCTTGCGATGAGCCTTCAGGCCTGCATCGTCGATCGCTTCGAGTCCCAGGAACATATATTCGAGCCCAAGTTTCCTCCAGCGCTTGAAAACATCTTTATTCCGGATCAAAACGTCGCCGCGTGTCTCCAGGTAATACTGCTTCTTGATTCCGCGCCGCTCGATCTCTTCGGCCAAGCCCATGCCATGGTCCGATTGTATGAACGCCACGTCATCTACAATAAAGACTCCCGGCTCGCGAATCGACGCCATGTCCGCCGCGGCAACTTCCGCGCTCAATTTCCGGTAGTTGCGCCCGTAAAACGTCCACGCGCTGCAGAAAACGCAATCCCATGGACACCCTCGTGTGAACTCAATGCTCGCGCAAGGATCCAATACGCCGATGAAATACTTCTTGCGCCGGGAAGTCATATCCCGCGCGGGCCGCAACTCGTCCAGACTGTCCATGAGTAGTGGCGACGGACCCTCGCCCTCCGGCGTAACGATGCCCGGCAATTGCCTCAACCCCCGCGAATCATTCGCTGCTTCCAGAACGCTGGTGATAATTGCTTCACCCTCACCGCGCACAATGCACGCCAGCGCTCCATCCGCATGACGCAGAATCTCTTTGGCTGTAAACGACGCGCTGTGTCCGCCCGCAAACACAAAGCAATTCGGCAGCTTCAGTTTTGTCTCCTTGGCAAGGTCCACAACTTCCGGGATGTTCGCGAGATAGTTCAACGAGAAACCGACCGCTTCAGGCTTCCACTCTTGAATAAGATTCAGGTAGGCGGCGTGATCAAAAATTTGCAGGTCTAGCAGGCGCACATCATGTCCCGCGCGGCGCGCCGATGCGGCAACCAGCTCAAGCCCAAGCGGCTCAAGCCGCAAATAGATCTCCGAATACATCAGCGGGCTTGGATGGACAAAGAGAACTCGCATTATGATGCCCTCCGCCTGTCAATCCTAATATAGAACAAATGAAACCGGCTCCCGAACGGCTCCGGTCAGGGGATGCTTGCATCATAACAGGGCAACCAGTCGATGCAAGCTAATATCCATGCGGCCTGACGCGCTCCGCACAATTATCCCCGATTGGCTTGGATGCGGCTTATTCAGGCAAAGATGGGCCTAGGTCAGTAATATCGCGCCATTTCATCGGTGATTTGTATCAGGGCTCGGCTTCAGCCGAGCCGAACGACAATGCAGACCCGGGGTTTTAACCCCTGATTTGGACATCACAGCCCGCCAACCAAATTGTGAAACGGGTCTTTTTCTTACCACCCGAGAACGTAGGCAAATATGAGCGGCGCAACAATCGTCGCGTCCGACTCAATAATGAACCGCGGCGTGTCTTCGCCCAGCTTACCCCACGTAATCTTTTCATTGGGAACCGCCCCGGAATAGGAGCCGTAGCTCGTAGTTGAATCGCTGATTTGGCAGAAATATCCCCACAGGGGCACATTCTCACGGCGCAAATCCTGATGAAGCATCGGGACCACGCAAATCGGAAAATCACCTGCGATCCCGCCGCCGATCTGGAAGAAACCAAGCGGCGTTTCAGTGGCCGTCTCCGTGTACCAGCGGGACAGTTCGACCATATATTCGATCCCGGTGCGAACGGTCGCGACGTTCTTCACCTTCCCGCTGATCACCTGCGCGGCAAACATGTTCCCCAGCGTGGAATCCTCCCAACCGGGAACAAAGATCGGCAAATCGCGCTCGGCTGCGGCCATCATCCAGCTGTCCTTTGGATCGATCTGGTAGTGCTGCTTCAATTTTCCCGAGCGCAACACCCGGAAGAAAAACTCATGCGGGAAGAATCTTTTTCCGGCCCGATCGGCGTCGTGCCACTCCTCCATCACCACACGCTCGATCCGCCGCATCGCTTCTTCTTCGGGGATGCAAGTATCCGTCACGCGGTTCAGGTGCCGGCCGAGCAGTTCCGTCTCTTGCTTCGGACTCAGCTGCCGGTAGTGCGGTACGCGTACATAATGATCGTGCGCGACGAGGTTGTAGACATCCTCTTCGAGGTTCGCGCCCGTGCAGCAAATTCCGTGCACTTTATTCTGCCGAATCATTTCCGCGAGCGATAGGCCAAGCTCCGCGGTGCTCATCGCTCCGGCCAGCGTAACAAACATTTTTCCGCCGCCCGCCAGATGTGTGTTGTACGCTTCAGCGGCGTCCACAACCACCGCCGCATTGAAATGACGGTAGTGCTTTTTAATGAATTCAGAAATGGTGCTTTGCACTTGCTTCTCGGTTGCTGGCTTCTCTGCGACTGCCTTCATAAATCCTCCTCGAGCTGGGCTTGCATATCGGGGCCCGTGGAACCAAATCTGCCGCAAGGATGGACGGGATTAGAAGTAGCTGGCGGTATAGCTCAACAAGCGGAAGAATCTGTAGGCGGAAATATGTGATTGGGAGAGCGACAACATCAGTTTGCTGACTTCCACGAGTACCTAAATAACATAACCGCGCGCGGCAATCCAGAAAAATTCGCATAAAAATATTTTTCGCGATGCGCAAACTGGTACTCAAAATTATTTTCAAAACGTTTCAGGAAAAAATAATTTGACCTGAGAACAATCGCCGGAAAAAGAAAAATGATTTCTGGTGCGGAAGGAGGGATTCGAACCCTCACGCCTTACGGCGCCACCCCCTCAAGATGGTGCGTCTGCCAGTTCCGCCACTTCCGCACGGGTGGTGAGAATGAGATTCTAGCCGCAGCCGCGCAAACGAGCAAGCCGATGCCGCGCGATTTCAAATCTTTGGAAATTTCGATCTAGTGATTTGGCTGCGGCATTGTTGGCGGTGGCGTTTGCGGAGCCTTCGGCGCCGGAGCCGAAGTTGTCGGCTTGCTATATTTCTCGAGCACCGAATGTCCCGTAATCACAGTGTCTTGGCGCACGACCAGCAGCAACGACGTCATCATAAACATGATGGCGCACCAGGTTGTCGCCTTCGAAAGAAAAGTTGCCGCTCCACGCGGCCCGAACGCAGTCTGGCTTCCCGCACCGCCGAATGCGCCGGCAAGATCCGCGGACGTGCCGCTCTGCAGCAGCACGACCACCGCCAACAGGAGGCACACAACCACGTGGAAAATTACTAGGAACGTGGGAACTTTGAAGCCCAGAATGAGCAACAGCCCTCCGATCATCAACGAAATCGCCCACTTCACTTGCCCTGGCATTTCAACTCCCCGCTTTCAGAAATTCACGATTGCCGCAAACGAATTCGCTTCCAGGCTCGCCCCGCCCACCAAGGCCCCGTCAATCTCCACATGCGCCATCAGTCCCCGGATGTTGTCCGGCTTCACGCTGCCGCCGTAAAGAATCCTCAACTCGGCGGCACTGGCGGGAGCGAATCGGCTGGCCGCCTGGCCTCGCAGGAACCGGTGCGCGTCGGCTGCCATTTCCGGAGTCGCCGTGCGCCCTGTCCCAATTGCCCAGACGGGCTCGTAAGCAAGCAGAATACGGGAAAAACGGTCGGCGGTCAACGCGCCGAACGCGCCCAGAAATTGCCGCGAAAGCACAGCTTCCATCTGATTCGCTTCGCGCTCGGCGAGCGTCTCTCCCACGCAAACGATGGGAATGAGCCCGGCTTCCAGCGCCGCGCCAATTTTCTTGGCCACCACCTCATCCGTCTCGCCGAACAACTGCCGCCGCTCGCTGTGCCCGATGATCGCGTAACGCGCGCCTGCCTCCATAATCATCTGTGCGGAAATCTCGCCCGTAAACGCGCCCTGCTTCTCCCAATGCATGTTCTGCGCCGCGACGCCGACATTCGACCCGCTCGCCGCCTCCGCCGCTGCCGCCAGCGCCGTAAACGGCGGCGCCACCACGATGTCGCAATGCGTCGCGCCCGCAATCAGCGGCTTCAGCGCCGTAAAAAACGCGCGCGTCTCCGCCCGCGTCTTGAACATTTTCCAGTTCCCGGCAATTACTGGGCGACGCATTCACGCTCCCTCAATTCCTTCATCAGCGCAAATTTTATTTATCCGTCAGCGCGAAAATAAAATTTGTCATCCAGAGCGGAGTCCCGATGATTTTTATCGGGACGCAGCGAAGGATCTGCTTATTTATCTGTCAGCGCCTCAACTCCCGGCAACTTTTCCCCCGCCAAAAACTCCAGCGAAGCCCCTCCACCCGTAGAAATATGGCTGATCTTATCCGCAACGCCCGCCTGATGCACGGCCGCCACAGAATCGCCGCCGCCCACAATGCTCGTCGCGCCGCCGTCCGTCGCCGCCGCGACCGCTTCGGCCACACCCAGCGTTCCCTTCGCGAACGCCGGCATCTCAAACACGCCCATCGGCCCATTCCAAACAATCGTTTTCGCGCGCATCAACTCCGCGCGAAACGCCGCCACAGTCTGCGGCCCGATGTCGAGTCCCATCCATCCTTCCGGGATTTGCGTCACCGGCAATACTTGCGTCTTCGCGTCCGCCTTAAATTCCGACGCCACCACATGATCGCTCGGCAGCATCAGCCGGAATCCGCGCGCCTTCGCATCCGCAAGAATTCTGCGCGCCAGCTCGACCTTGTCGTCTTCCACCAGCGATTTCCCGATCCCGATTCCCTGCGCCTTAAAAAATGTGTAGGCCATCCCTCCGCCGATCAGCATCGCGTCGGCGATCTTCATCAAATTTTCCACCACCTCGATCTTATCCGAAACTTTAGCACCGCCCAGTATCGCCACAAACGGCCGCTCCGGATTCGTAATCGCCTTCCCGAGATAATTCAGCTCGCGTTCCATCAACAATCCGGCGGCCGCCTGCTTCACAAATCGCGTAATTCCCACAACCGACGCGTGCGCGCGATGCGCCGACCCGAACGCGTCGCACACATATAATCCGTCGCACAGCGCCGCAAGCTGCCGCGAAAACGCCTCGTCGTTGGCTTCCTCTCCCGCGTGGAAGCGCACGTTTTCCAGCAACAGCATCTCGCCATTCGCAAGCGCCTTGCTCTTCGCCTCCGCTTCCGCGCCGACGCAATCCGCGCTGAAGCCCACAGCCGTGCCAAGCAACTCAGCCAATTTCGCCGCCACCGGCTTCAAACTATACTTCGCGTCCGGCTTCCCTTTCGGGCGGCCCAGATGCGAGGCCAGCACAAGCCGCGCGCCGCGTTCGTGCGCCAGCCGCAGCGTCGGCAATGTCTCGCTGATCCGCGTGTCGTCGGTCACCTCGCGCGGCGGTCCATCCGAAAGCGGCACGTTGAAATCCACGCGTATAAACACCCGCTTGCCGACGAGTTCCAAATCGCGGATGGAAAGTTTGCTCACAAGAAATGTAGCGTTGGAAGCCGCGCTAAAACTTTGCGGCCATGAACTTGATCAAGTCGCGCACGCGCGATGAGTAGCCCCACTCGTTGTCGTACCACGCCAGAACTTTCACGCAGTTGCCCGCCACGACTCTTGTATATTCCGCGTCAACGATTGCCGAAAGCGGATTCCCCCGGAAATCAATCGACACCAGCTCCTCGGTGCTGTATCCAAGAATCCCTTTCATCGGCCCTTCGGCTGCCGCGCGCATTGCCGCGTTCACGCTTTCAACCGTCGCCGGCTTTTCCGTCGTCACCGTCAGGTCCACCACGCTCACGTTCGGCGTAGGCACGCGCATCGAGTACCCATCCAGCTTGCCCTTCAGAACCGGCAGCACCAGATGCAGCGCCTTCGCCGCGCCAGTCGAAGTTGGGATCATCGAAAGCGCGGCCGCGCGCGAGCGCCGCAAATCCTTGTGCGGCAGGTCGAGCAGTCTCTGGTCGTTCGTATAAGAATGGATCGTCGTCATCGTGCCGTGTACGATCCCAAACGAATCCACCATCACCTTCGCAACCGGCGCCAGGCAATTTGTCGTGCACGATGCGTTCGACACCACGTCGTGCTTCGCCGCGTCGTAATTTTTTTCATTCACGCCCAGTACGACCGTGAAGTCCGGATCCGTCGCCGGCGCCGAAATAATCACTTTCTTCACCGGCCCGCGGATATGCTTCCGAGCCTCAGCGCCGTTCGTGAATAGCCCGGTCGACTCAATAACAATCTGCGCGCCCACCGACGCCCAATCCAATTCCGCCGGCGACTTTACCTTAAAAACTTCGAAAGCCGCGCCCGTCCACCGCGATGGAATCTTCCGTGTGCGTCACGTTGTGCGTCAGGTTGCCGAGGATCGAATCGTACTTCAGCAGATACGCCAGCGTCCGCGCGTCCGTAATGTCATTGACGGCAACAATCTCAATCGCCGGATCGCCCAGCGAAGCTCGCAAGATGTTCCGCCCGATGCGCCCGAAGCCGTTGATCCCCACTTTTACTGGCATGTTTCCTCCCATTCCGATTTGTAAGCTGAACGATGCTAGGTTGCGCCCAAATGTTTGTCAACGCGCATCCCCGCTTCATTTCGTCGCCCCGAGACGTTTCGTCACCCACCCCCGCAAAGAGCGCATCGATATGGTCGAAATGTCCAAAAGTGACCATCATGGAACTTCGCCCACTGCTATTTTATAATTTGGAGTAGAGCGAGGGACGAAGCGGAAATGAAGGATATGCCTGTCCGCGGTTGGCCGGCGTTGGTTCTGCGGACCGCACAATTTTCATGCCTGGCAACTCTTTTTTTCATTCTCAGTCTTCCTGCTTTGGCTCAAAAGCTTCCGGACTCAAACGCGCTGCCCGCAAAGCCTGATTCGCAGCAATCCACGGGCGCGCCAGCGCCAAAGCCCGGAACTGGCACTACGCAAACGGGCGCACAGACATCGCCGCAGTCAACGAATCAGAATCCGCCTCCTGGAATCGTCGCGGTCGCTGACGAGACGTTCGGTGTCCTCACTCGCAGATCAATATTCTTCCCCGACCTCGCCACCGATCGGAAGCCGCTCAGCTCTACACAAAAATTCAAGCTCTTCGTGGACCAGACCATCGCCCCCTCCACGTTCGTGAGCGCGGCTGCCGTCGCCACATGGCGCCTCTCCGTCGATTCCTATCCGGGATATGGACAGGAATGGGGCGGCTTCGGAAAGCGTTTCGGCGCCGCGGTCGCCAATTCCGCTTCCACCAATTTCCTGGGAACGTATCTCGTTCCCTCGCTCCTTCATCAAGACCCGCGGCATTTCTTTACCTTACGCCAGGGCTTCTGGAGAAAATTCAATTACGCGCTCAGAACTCAAGTCCTCACGCGCACCGATGACGGCCGCAAAGCTTTCAATTGGTCCCGCGTTATCGCCGTGTTTGGCTCGGAAAGCATCGCGAACACTTACCTGCCGCCCGAGGAACGCACCGTGGGCAAGACGTTTGAACGCTCCGGTTTGCGGTTCGGCTCCGGCGTAGCCATCTCTCTCATAAAAGAATATTGGCCGATCATCTTCAAGGATTTGGGTCTCTCCGGCGTCTATCCAAGCGGCCAGCCTGATCACCCGTAACTAGAAAGAAAGGAAAGACCATCACCACAGCCCACAAGGAATCCATCTCCGAATTGACCGAAGCAATCTTCGCGCGTCTCATCGCCCAGTGGGAAGGCTGGAAAAATCAGGACCCCGCGCCAAACGATGCCATCGTCGCCGATGACTTTATTTCCATCTCGCCCGATGGCTCCCGCCGCACCGGAAGGCCCCCAGCGCAGCAGATGGCCGATGAGCCCATCGTAGCGTACAAACTTTCAGAATTTCGCGTCGTACCGGTGGGAGGGGACGCGACCCTCGTAACCTATTTCGCAGACATCAAAACTCCCGGCAGCACAGTCGACCATCACATGGCCGTCGGCGAATTCTGGTCGAACCGCAACGGCCAGTGGATCATTCGCGCCTTCTCCGGCACGCTGATGAAATAGGGCGCCCAAGGACTAGCGCCCGCTTAGGGGCGGGCATTAACTGACAAAACGCACAACACGATTTTCGGCGTCTTGACTTTGCTCGGGTTTGGCGGGGTCGCTTCAATCCTCGCGTTGCTGCGGTACTGGACCACCTACAAGGAACGCCCGGATTTAGACGCCGCATTTGTCGTGATCAAAATATTCATGGGGATTGGGGGCCAGCCGCCCAGAGCTTCAGCGCCGGACGGCCTGCCCTCCGAAGCCTTGGCGCAGGAGGGGCGCGGGGTGAGCGTCACGACGAATTTGGTCGGGAAGGGGGTCCTTCTGAATTGAAAACTGAAGACCTACTTCTCCGCGATGGGGTCCCGGGGGAACTGCTCGATGCGGATTGCCTTTTCGCCGAGGAATGTTACGAAGACCGTCTTCGCGGGCGGCTGGCCGTAAATCCAATCTTCGGTTTCGTTGCCGTCCGCGTCGCGCTCCCGGACTTTTTTATCCGGCTTGCCGAGCGCCGCTTCCACCATCTCACGCGACATCCCAACCACCGCGCGCTTGTCCGTGATCGCCTGCTTCATTTCCGGCGGCAGCGTCTCAACCCATTGGACGGCGGCGGATCGCTCCGAGGCGAAGCTCAAAATCGGCGCGAGAAGGCTTTTCACTTCGTCCGGAGTGAGGTTCGGCACGGGCCTGCCAAAATCGAGGATGATCAGCGCGCCGAGTCCGATGTCGGCGCCATTGGCGACGGCGCTCGTCGTCGTCGCGGTGGGAAGGCCTCCCACGCCGATATCAAGGTGGTCGCGCAAATTAAATTTGCTCCGCACGCCGCCGTTAATTTCAAAGACGATTTGGGTCTTCCTGATTTGAAGGCCGGTGATTTGCACCTGGTCACCGGGATTGGCCACAGCGCCATGGCTCTGCAGCGCCCTCTTAAGTTGTTGGTCGTTCAGCGGCCGTCCAGCCTGCAGAACCAGTCCCTGCTTGCCCGCCGGAAGCGGCTTCACAAGGTGCGCAAATTCGCCGTCCACGTAACGCACAAGTGCCAGCTCGGAAGATTGCTCGAGCGGCCCTGCGCTTTTCTTGGTGTCCTGTGAATTCTGGCCCTGCGGAGAAGGCTGCGTGTTTTGCTGCGGAGATGAACTCGTGGCAGGAAACAACGGAAAGCTCACGCCTGCGAAAATGTCAGGCGGCACGGTTGTGGGCGCGCGCCAAGGCAGCACTTGCGGGTTATCCGCACTGAAAAGGAGGAGTAATGCCCCGGCGCCAATCGCAAGGCGAATCATAGGTCCCTGCCTGGCGGCTATTGTAAGACTTCCGGTGGCGCATGGGAAGAGGAGAGTTGCCGCGTCCAAAGGAGCCAGGCGATGGCCGCCACGCTTACGATGGTGACAACCGCGCCCCCCTCCGGCCCATAAATTCCGCCCGTGAACCATGCGGGGCCGGAGTCTCGCGTTGAAAAAAAATGCGGCTCGAAATTCATGCCGCTTACCGGCAGCGACACGAGCGTCGCCATGGCGAGATTCCACGACCAGTGAAGACCGATCTGCATCCACATGGAGCGCGTCCGGATGTAAGGGATTGCGAGGACGATGCCGGCGAGGATGGTGTTGATCGTGGAGAAGATTGTCGCGTTCGGATTAAAGAAATGGAGGCCGCCGAAAATAATGGACGTGACGAGCAATGCCCCCGCCGCGCCGAATGATTCCATTAATTTTTGGAAGGCGTAGCCGCGGAAGGCAAGCTCTTCAACGGTGGCGGCGAAAAGGAAGAGCGCGACGTTTGCCGCAACCCGATGCCAGAACTGAAGATTGTGCGCGACGCCATTTGAGAAATGCACGCTGCGTGTGGCCAGGAATGCGCCGAGAACCAGAATTTGCAGCGCTGCGCCGATGCCGAATCCGAGCGCGAGTTCCCTGCTCCAACCGCGGGCGAAAGCGAGGCCAAGAGAGGAGAATCTTTTTCCATCGGCGAGCCAAACAAAAAGCCAGCTCAGCAACAGGAAGCCAACTGTTAATGCCAGCGAACTCCAGAAAAGTTGCGCCCAAAATGTTGAGTTTTGTGTGAATGAAAATGCCGCGCGCGATATCTCGACGCTGAGAACAAATGCCGCCACCGCGAACGCGAGCGCGCGGAAAATTGGCCGAACGCGCCCATCGCCGCCGAGGAATATTCGCTCGGACAAAACCATTCTGTGTTTGGAGGATCCTTCACCGCTCGCGCCGGGATTTGGTTCTTGTCGCATGAATTTGAGGTGCGATTTTCGCTGGCCGCGCCTAGTGGCTTACTGTGACGCGCACGCCGCCGCGGTCAATCTTCATTGGAAGCAACCGTCCGCCCGCTTCCGCGACGGCTGCTTCCACGCGATTGCGCGCCTCCGGCTCGATCAACAGAGTCACGCAGCCGCCCCCGCCCGCGCCGCAAACTTTTCCCGCGAGCGCGCCGCTACGCCGCGCGGAAGAAATAATGCGATCGATCGTGGGAGTCGAAATCGTGGGCAGGTTTTTCTTGCGGGCGCTCCATTCTGCGTTCACGAGTCTTCCGAGTTCACGCCAGTCGCGCGCCAGAAGCGCCCCGCGCACCTGTTGCGCGATGCCGGAAATCACTTCGAGATTATTGTGGACGCTTTTCTCGCCATTAATCTGCGCCTGAAAAACTTCCCAGTTGTTGATGGCCGATTGCCGCGGCTCGCCGGTGTAACAAAGCACGATCCGCCGCTCGAGTTCGCCGGGATTCACGTCGAGCGCTTCGCGGGTCACGCCGCCGGGGCGCAGGTGAATCGCGCTCACGCCGCCGAATGCCGGCGGATAATGGTCCTGCGTTCCTGTGGGAACGTGAATGACGATCGCTTCGATGTCGCGGCTAATTTGAATCCAATCCTCCCGGCTCCATCCTGCGTCGGTCAGGCGATCGAGCGCCGCGCAAATCGCAACAGCCATTGCGCTTGAGCCGCCGATGCCCGCGCCTGCCGGGGCTTCGGAATCGGTTGTGAGCGTGAAGCCTTCCCTCGGCGCGAAAAGACGGACGAGGTACGCGGGAAGCGGCAATTTATATTTTTTCGCTCGCGCGAGCGCCGCGAACGACGCGAACGATTCCTTGCGTTTCGTATCCTTCGAGGTCAGCGTGACGCGCTTGCCGGATCTGCTCGTCTCGATCACGCATCGCGCGTACCGCGTGATCGCGCAATTCACAGTGAGCGCGCCTTCGTGGAAAAGAAAGAGCGGCCAGATATCCAGCGTTCCGCCGGCCAGATCAATGCGTGTCGGCGCGCGCGATTCAATTTTCATGGACGAAAGTATAAGCGCCATGTTCTTCGCGCACAATCAAACGTTCCGATGAAATGGCATTGGAATTTAGGTTGCAATAGCCTTTACTTGGTCCGGGCGTCCCGATAGTGTGGAGATTCGGTCACGCGAAAGCGATTGGATACGAGACGAAATGCCAAATCCAAATACGAAGGAGTTGCTGAAAAAATATCCGGTCGCGCGGCGCTTTCTCGCCGGCTTTCAGGGAACTTCGCTGCCCGCGCAACTTCGCAAATGGCTCGGCGAAAAACTTGCGGGCGTCGCTATTTATCCGCGCAATTTCCAAAGTATTGAGGAGCTGTCGGCTCTTACCGCTGAAATTCAATCGTTGGCGCGCGGACGCGTCCTCATTGGAATTGATCAGGAGGGCGGTACGCGATTTTCTTTGCCCGAGCCATTCACGCAATGGCCATCGCCTTCGGAGCTTGGAAATCTTGGCGACGCGAATGCGGTGAAGCACGTTGCGCGCGCAATCGGGCATGAATTAGCCGCGGCCGGAATCAATTTGGATTTTGCGCCGATGCTTGACCTGCATGTGAACGCGGAAAGCCCGGTCACGCAAGTGCGCAGCTTCGGCTCGGACCCACATCTTGCCGGGCGGATGGGTGCAGCGTTCTTGCAGGGACTCGATTCTGCGGGAGTGCTCGGCTGCGCGAAGCATTTCCCGGGACATGGCGATGCGCAGGTTGATCCGCATGAGGATTTGCCCGTGTATCACGGTGACGCGGATCGCCTCGCGCAAGCCGACCTCGTTCCCTTTGCCGCCGCAATTGCCGCGGGCGCGCCCACGATCATGACGGCTCACATCCTTCTGCCGAAAATCGATGCCGCGAATCCCGCTTCCCTTTCCAGAAAAATTCTCACGGGAATTTTGCGCGAACAAATGCATTTCAATGGACTCATCCTAGCGGACGATCTCGCGATGGGCGCGATCGCGCGCCGCCATGCGCCCGGCGAAGCCGCGGTCGCCACCTTCGCCGCGGGCGCGGACATCGCGATGCTTTGCCATGACGTTTCGCAAGTTGCGCCCGCCATCAACGAAACGGTGCGCGCGCTCGAAGAAGGTAAATTATCCGCGGAGGAATGGATTGCGGCGGGCCAACGAATTGAAAAGACGCTTGAGAAGATCCATCCCGCGGCGCAAAGCAATCCGAAAATAATTGGTTGCGCCGAACATCGCGCCCTCGCTGAAGACCTTCGCGAAAGAATTGCCACACTAGGCTGACACAAGATATTCGGTATTCCGGGTAAAATGCATCAAATTCCGAGGATGCAGCGATTGAAACCAAAATACCCAGACGGCCCCCGAATCAATTACGCGCGCGCGATCGCCTCGCACATATTCCCGGCGTGGTTCAAGTCTGATTTATTGGGGTTCGGCCTGACGATGGCGCGCAATTATGGCGATATCGCCTATTACCGCTTCGGCCCGCTGCGTGTGTATCAGTTGAACCACCCGGATCTGGTGCGTCAAGTATTGTTCGAGCAACCTGAAAAGTTTCACAAGCCGCGGCTGGTAAAGCGCGCATTTCGACCGATCGCAGGCAATGGATTGCTCACCAGTGACGGCGAACTATGGAAGCAACAGCGCAAGCTCATTCAGCCCGCGTTTCATCACCGCCAATTGGCGGCGTATGGCGAGGTGATGGTGGCGCACACCCTCCGTAGAATCCAGCCATTCACGGAGGGAGAGGTTCGGGACATCGCTTCAGAAATGACGAAGCTCACCCTCGATATTGTGGTCAGCTCGCTCTTTGGATCCGAACTCCCACAGGAGGCGCGTGGGATCGGCGATTCCATGGATGCAGTGAGGGACGCCGCGGCCTATCGTGTCAATCGGCCGCTGCATTTGCCGTCATGGGTGCCCACCAGACGACACCTGCGCGAAAGGCGTGCACTCGCCGAGGTGGAGCAAGTGTTCCGCGCGCTTATCAGCGCCCGACGCGCATCGAATGATAACCGTGAGGATCTGCTTTCGATGCTGCTCGCCGCCGTTGATGAAGAGAGCGGCACCGGAATGTCCGACCAACAACTCCGGGACGAGATGATGACGCTGTTTTTGGCCGGACATGAGACTACGGCCACGGCTTTGACCTGGACGTGGTATCTGTTGTCGCGGCATCCCGAGGTAGACGCGAAATTGCATGAGGAGCTTCATTGCGTGCTGGACGGCCGGGCACCGCAAGCAGCCGACCTACCGAAGCTGCCTTATACCGAGAGGGTAATCCGCGAATCCATGCGCCTGTTTCCCCCCGGGCCCGCATTCGGGCGCGAGCCGATCGAGGACGTCGAGATAGGCGGTTATACAGTCCGCGCAGGCAGCATAGTCATAGTCAACACCTTCGCTCTGCAACGCGATCCGCGCTTCTATGCAGACCCGGAGCGATTCGATCCGGATCGGTTCGGTCCCGGCTGGGAGGAGCGCATCCCGCGTTACGCCTATCTCCCGTTTGGCGGCGGCCCGCGAGTTTGCATCGGAAATGGATTCGCGATGATGGAGGCGCGGCTGATCCTCGCAACCGTTGCGCAGCATTTCAAACTGTCATTGGAATCGCCTGATGAGATCACTCCCGTCCAGACCGTGACGCTCAGGCCCAGCGGCCCCGTCCGCATGCGACTGCAGAGGCGCATACCCGCATCTAATTGATCCTCGCTCCCAATTCCGAACGGGTGCCGAAAGTAAAGGTGGGATCGATGCTGACGTTTGACTCTTTAATTCTTTTCGCGGGTGCCACAGGATGAGTATATTATCGGCGGGACCCGCGAATTTTGTGACGGAGGCTTTATGTTTGGGCTGGAGGCTTTGAAGCGCACCACCATTGGCGCGTTAGTTTTTGCGGCGATGATGTTTCAAATTGGCTGTGGAAGCTCAGTCACGACTGTCACTCCGCCCCCTCCGCCCCCTTCTAGCAATTTGATCCCCAGCTTGCAGCCTTACGCGACGCCCACAGGAACCGTTTCCACTTTTGTTACGTCAGGCGATATTGATACGACCGGCGTTTTCTTCCAACAGTTGGGCACGAACGCACGCTCATGCGCCAATTGCCACCAGGTTAGCGAGGGAATGGCGCTCAACGCTGCTGCCACACAGGCCCTTTTTACCAGCACGAATGGCGCCGACCCGTTATTTCTGCCCGTCGATGGCGCGAATTGCCCCACGGTGGCAACCGGCGACATCGCCGGACACAGCTTGGTGCTGAACAACGGACTGATCCGCATCGCGCGCGAAATTCCCGCGAACGCGCAATTCCAAGTAACCGCCACCGCGGACCCTTACGGCTGCGCAGTAACGACAGATCCATCAACGATGCTGCCGATTTTTTCGGTGTATCGACGTCCGCTGCCCGTTGCCAGTCTGACGTTCCTCAGCAACGTGATGTGGGACACGCGAGACACGATCGCTCCACTGAATATTGGTTCGTCATTCAGCAGCGATCTGGTTTTGGATCTGGAGGCGCAGGCGGCGAGTGCGGCGACAACACACGAACAGGCCAGCGCGGTTCCGAGCAGCGAGCTGTTATCCGAGCTGGTTGCATTCGTGGAGAGCCTCTACACGGCGGAGGCAACGGACAATCTGGCCGGCCCGCTGAATAGCAATGGGGCGCTCGGCGGAGCGGCCGATCTTTCTTCACAAAATTATTATCCGGGGATCAACGACTCGCTGGGACAGGATCCGCAAGGCAACCCGTTCAACCCGGTGGTCTTTACGTTGTTCGAGGGATTTGCCAACAGTATGAATCCGCAGCAGGCCAGCATCGCCCGCGGCGAAAATATTTTCAACACCGCCCCCCTGACGATCACCGGCGTGCGCGGACTGAATGACAATTCGGCGATCGGCAGCCCGCCTGTGATTACGGGCACCTGCAGCACATGCCACGATGCGCCGAACGTCGGCAACCACTCGTTTCCTTTGGCGATGGACACGGGCATCGCGCACCTCGCAGCCAGCGAGACGAACGCCCAAATCATCGCGGGCCTGGCGCAACTCGCGGCGCCCGATTTGCCCATCTATCAGATCACCGGCTGCACCGATATAAATAACAATCCTGTGACGTACATTACGACCGACCCCGGCAAGGGACTTTTCTCCGGACTTTGCGCCGATGTGAATCGCGTGAAAGTCCCCATCCTGCGCGGGCTCGCCGCGCGGGCTCCCTACTTCCACAACGGCTCCGCCGGAAATTTGCAACAACTGGTGAGTTTCTATAACGCACGTTTCCAGATGAATCTGAATCCGCAGCAAATGATGGACCTCGTCAACTTCCTGAATGCACTTTGAAACGCGTGCGGGGAGCGGCCCAGCAAGCGTTGAAATAAGCCCGAGTAAGGCGCGCAGTTCCCCCGGCGGAGGCCACGCTAAAGCGAAATTGGAATGCGGGGCGGCCGGACTTTCGGCTTGACAACGACCCTTAAGGTTGATAGAAGCACCCTTAAGGGTACATTCGAGTTCATGGCTATTGAGTTTGAATTCCGAGGCGAGTGGTACAGGGTGGACACGCCGCAAGAGGTCGTGGAACTCAAGAAATACCTTGCGGCCCATACGCAAGAGGAAGAAGGGTCAGCCTCTGATTTGAACGTCAGTGCGCCTGCGCATGGGAAATGGGCGGGCGAGCGCTTCACTTTGCTAATGGAAAAAATTGGTTACTTCGAGAAAAAATTCCTCGCGGCTCTCCTAAGCGTCTCGCACCCCATAGACGCTCTCACTGTATCCCGTTTCTTTCCGGACTCTGTGCGCTACGAAAAGAAAAGGCTGCGGAGAAAATTGGGATGGGAGGGGTTGCTGCTCCTCGGCGGCATCCAAAGCGGGCTCGTACGCCACGTCAGAGCTCTCGGACTGGAGCCCTGCGACGTATACCAAGTCCACATCAGTTGGAGGGATGGCCGGCGCACCAGATACTTCACGCTTGACCCGGGTTTCCGCGTCGCGGCTAAAGATCAGGGCTGGCCGCCCAAATTCCTCCTTGAAACCCTGGGGATATAGCAGAACAACTGGTGGAAGAAGGGACAGGCGATGGAAGAAGGGCAAAGCATTGCTGGAGATTGGCAGGGAACGATCGGCGAAAAGAAGCGTCGTTTGGTCGTGCGCATAGCTACGGCGGACGACGGCGGGTGGAAGGCTACATTCCATCCCATCGATCAGACCACGCAGCCGATTCCAATAGACTCGGTGGTTCTCGAAGGCCACTCCCTCAAGTTGGCTATCAATGCAATTCAGGGAACTTACGATGGCACAATTAGCGCCGACGAAAACTCTATCGCCGGAACTTGGACGCAGGGGAAATCGCTACCGCTCGAACTTCGGCGCGCAACGAAGGAATCCGCTTGGCTGGCCGCGCCCACTCCTTATCAAGTGCAGTTTGTAGAAGTGGAAGCTGGCGTAAAGCTGGAAGTGATTGACTGGGGAGGCTCCGGACGCCCTCTGGTTTTGTTGGCGGGCCTTGGAGCCAACGCGCACGCGTTCGACAAGTTTGCTGCCAGGCTCACACCCTCCTACCACGTTTACGGCATTACACGGCGCGGGTTCGGAGCCTCCAGTGTTCCTGCCTCCGGCTATTCGGCCGACCGGCTCGGCGATGATGTACTCGCAGTTCTTGCCGCATTGAATGTGAATCGCCCGGTGTTGGTTGGGAGTTCCATAGCGGGCCAGGAACTCAGCTCGGTCGGATCCCGCCATCCCGAAAAAGTAGCTGGCTTGGTTTATCTGGACGCCGCCTATCCCTACGCGTACTACGACACCTACCTTGGCGACCTGAATATCGAACTGATCGAAACAAGACGGAAACTCGAAGAGCTGCAATCGAAGTTCCTGCAGGATACACGGCCGCTGATTCACGAGCTGTTGGAGACGGGCCTCCCAAGGTTGGAAAGAGTCCTGCGGGAAAGGCAGAAAGATCTGCAGGCGACTCCCACTGCGCTTTTAGCCGCGTATGCGCAAGCGGAGGCCCATCTTCCTCCGGCGATTCCGGCAATCCATGCAGGGCGTCAAAAGTACACGCACATTCCTGTTCCAATTCTCGCCATCTATGCGCTTCCGCCCAATTTTGAAGACCTGCCGGGCGGCGATCCCGCAGAACGCGCGGCATTTGAAGCGCGGACTGCGGTCACGACCGAGACACAGGCGAAAGCGTTCGAAGCCGGCGCGCCTTCTGCGCGCGTCGTGCGCCTGCCGCACGCCAGGCACGAAGTGTTCTCCTCAAACGAAGGGGACGTACTCCGCGAGATGAATGCTTTCATTCGAGGCCTGCCATAGGACCATTTGGGGCCGACTAAGGTGCGCCCCGTGGGGGCGGGCAGGGGCGACCCCGCACGCGTCGCATCACATGCGAGTATGGTGCGCGAATCCTCGCGAAACGCGCGTCTCTAACGATATTTGGAATGAAACAACCGCCTTGACAGAGCTAATAATGCAGGCGCAAAATTCGCATCACCTGCTTTTATCGGCTCCAGACTGGTGAAAGCCGGGGGATGTTGTGCAGCACTTTTAATGTCGCACTTTTCTTGGATACGGAATTGCGGTACGTCTTATTGGTTTCATAAATAGCGTCATGCCTCGGGCAAAAATCCTTCTCCGGCCGTTGTTGAAAGTCATCTCCCTCATTTTCGTTGTCGCGTGTGCTTCCCTTTCCGGATGCGGCGGAGGGGGAGATACCAGCACGTCGATTAATGTCGGGGCCGGCGTGCCGGCTTCCATCGCCCCCGAGGGCGGCAATGGACAATCTGCGGTGATCAATACTTCCTTTGCCACGCCGCTGCAAAGCATGGTGACGGATAGTGTCGGGACCGGTGTGGCCAACGTGACCGTCACATTCACGGCGCCATCGAACGGGGCGAGCGGCACTTTTGCCAATGGCTCGACGACAACTACGGCGACTACGAACAGCAGCGGCATGGCCACGGCTTCCACGTTCACACCGAACAGCATCGCGGGAAGTTATGGCGTGACGGCTTCGGTTTCAGGCGTGGTCTCAACCGCCAACTTCAGCCTGACGAACAATCCGGGCGCGCCCGCATCTGTTACCGACTCGGCGGGCGGAGGCCAATCAGCGCCGATCTTTATTGCATTCGGCACTCTGCTTCAGGCGACGGTGAAGGATGCGGGCGGGAATTTAGTGCCGAATGTGATGGTCACGTTTACCGCGCCATCAGGCGGGGCGAGCGGCACCTTCGCGAACGGGACGATCACGACGACGGCCACCACCAGCAGCAGCGGCGTGGCCACGGCCTCCGCATTCACAGCGAACGGCACGCAAGGGGCTTACAACGTCACAGCTTCGGTTTCCGGCGTGGGAACGAATGGAACATTCGGCTTGACCAACAATCCTCCTCTTGCCGTCGAAATCACCCAGTTGAGTGTGACGACGGCGAGCCCGTTCGACATCATCACGCTTACAGGAATTGGGTTCGATTCCACCGCGATGGTCGAATTCTCATCCAGCACTGCGGGATTTTCTGTAAACGTTGAGCCGATTGTCCTCGGCTCGACGTCAATGATTGTGTCGGTGCCCGTAATGTTCAGCGGCGGGAATTTTTCGAGCGGCGCGGCAAACGTATCCGTGTCGCAGGATACCGGCACGTCCAACATCTCGACGCTCTCGATCGGAGCGGTTCCTGCCGCGCCGTCGGTGCCTCCGGGAACGGTGACGCTTGCCTTTCTGGAGAGCGAACTTGCCATCGCGAATCAGCTCAACGCTGAAACCACGCAAAGCCCGTTGCCCTCGGACCTTTCCAATCTGATCGTTTCCTTGAACGCCGCGATTTCGCCGATAGAATCCGTGGTCAACGGGACTACGCCGTCGGTGAATCTGGGCACTTTCAACGGGCAAACGGTCACGATAGGTGCGACTCAGCTCACGGAGATGGACCAGTTGTTCCTGGCTTTCTTACACGCTGTAAATGACTCGACGAACAGTTTCTCTCTGTTTGCCGCAAGTTTGAGGGGGGCTCCCGTGGGAATATCGAGCGTTCCGGGAATCGCCCTGCCCCAGGCCTCCAGCACGGGTTGCATTGCAGCGCCGACGATACCGACATCCACCGCCAACTTCATAATCAACGGTGGAGGAAGCGCTCCGGAAATCGCAGCGGACGCCGAGTATCTCAACCAAATAATTGGCACATCGTCCGCGGTGGCCCCATCGGTCATCAAGACTTTGGAACTCGCGCCGTCCGGGATTTTGGAGTTCTCCCCTTCAAATGCGCTCGCAGTTTCCAACTCGTATATTGTGGCCGCTGAAATTTTTGAGACTTTTTCCGACGGCATGAAACTGACGAATTATCTGGCGAGCCCTGCTTCCGGTGGAGATGACGAGACGCAGTACCTGCAAAGCTTGATTGGCCGCGTGGCGTCCGGCCCGACAGGCGAGGTTCTTTCATTTTCGCTGGCAGGGGATCAAATCATCAAGGATCTGCCGGGAATTCCACTCGTGCCACCCGCGCCTCAGGCCGCCGCCTGCGTTGCAGCTCTCTCGATGACCTTTGAAACCGTACAGGTCCAAACGCCGAGCGCTTCTCAATCGGTTACTTTGACGAATACGAGCGGCAGTGTGCCGCTGAACCTGACTTTGCCGGTGGTGGTTGGCGGACCGAACCCCGCCGTCTTTGCGGACTTCAAGGAATCAGATAATTGTCCCGGCACACTCGGCCCTTCAGCTTCCTGCACCATCACGGTGACTTTCACGCCTTCAACGGCCGCTTTTGAAACCGCGACGATCACTATCTCCGGGACCTCTCCTGCGCTCCCGATTACGATCGACGCATCGGGGACAGGGGTTCAATCGGCATCGCAGGGACCCGCGGTCACTCCGACAGCATTAAATCTCGGGACGCTCGGTGGTTGCCCCGGAGGAAGTCTCACGGCGACTTTCAATGTGATAGCGCCAGCCGGCGTGAAATGGGAATTTCCCGCGGTTTCAGATGATAGCCCGGCCGGCACATTGTCATTCACTCCGCTTTTCGGAACAGGCTCAGCGGTCGTGACCGTGACCGATACGCAGCCCCCGCAAACTCCATACCCCGGCACCTCATGCAGCGTCTCCGAAATGATTCCCTATCCCCTCAGTTTCAGCCTTCCTTTCTCGACCGGTCAGTCGATACAACTCAGCGTGTACTACATCTTCATTTTCTTGCCCGGGTCTTCCTACTAGATAGATTGGAATTCGTTGCGGTTGGCGGACGCCAAAGGGCAAGTTTGAATGGCTGGTTCAGCCATTCCAGTTGGCCCTCGATGCGAGCGAAGGCGTGCCTAATTCATGTTGGAGTTGGAGTTATCGGTGCAAACTAAGCGGAGGCCGCGGAAGCGCGCTCTTCATCGGATTTTTTCGCCGAGGATTTGGAAGCATCGGCGATTTTTTCATGCGCCAGGTTGGCATCAAAGCAGCGGCGGCAGCGCGCTTCATACATTCCCGTAGCGCCGACCACAATTAAATCTTCCGAAGCCACGAGCCTTTGCGTGTGCACCGCGGGATTTCCGCATTGCATACAAATTGCCAGCAACTTGGTGATCTCTTCCGCAAGCGCCAAGAGGCGCGGCATCGGGACAAATGGACGCCCGAGATAGTCCGTATCCAGCCCGGCGATGATCACGCGCTTGCCCATGTTCGCGAGGTGCGTGGCCACGTCCACCAGCGGCTCGCCGAGAAATTGCCCTTCGTCAATTCCGATCACTTCCGTGCGCGGCTCCACGCGCTCGAGGATTTCCGCGGCGGTGGAAACATTGTTCGAGCGGATGCCCAGCCCGGAATGCGACACAATATCCGTTTTCGAGTAGCGCTCGTCAATCATCGGCTTGAAGATCTGCACGCGCTGCTTCGCGATCTCCGCGCGCCGCAATCGCCGGATCAATTCCTCGCTCTTGCCCGAAAACATCGGGCCGACGATCACTTCAATCCAACCCATATTGTGTTTCACAATGTCCACGCGCTCACCCTCCGCACTTGTAAGCTAGCACAATCCGTTGTGGAAATGCAGCGCATCGTCGGTGAATAATTTCGCCCATTACTTTGTAGTTGCGCGCGAAGAATTCGCGTACATCGCCTCATTGAAGAACGGAGCGAACGCGGCGACCACCGCGACGCGAAACGCGTCCTGCCGCGTGATCAAATTCCGCGAGAGCACGCCCCAGGCGCCCTGCGCGTCGCGGATCCCGCGCCCGCCCGCATACGCGTCAATCGCCGCGGAAAGCTCCGTGCCGCGATCCAGCACTTCCGCGGCCAGCGCCTCGGGCATTTCGATCGCGCCGCTCTGGCCAAAAGCGCCGCGCCCGGCGCCGTCAGTCACATATGCCCAGCTTTGCAGGAACACGCGCCGCCCGGCGCCTTCCGCAATCACATCCAGCCCGCCCTCGAGCCCGACAAAATATTTCCAGGCTTCGCCCTTTTCCCGCGCCTGTTGCACCAACCCCTCAGCGCGAAATCTCGCGCCCGCCATCAATTCCGCCCGCGTTGAGGGAGTGTGCCCCACGCCGCTCGGCGTCTCCACGGCCACCACTTCAAACTGCGCGTCGGCGTCGAGGCTCGGCCCGAACACGGTCAACGCCTCCCACACGGCGTTGAGCTTCGGTCTTCGCGTGCTTCCCACCGCAACAAGAATCTTCCGCATCGCACGCTCCTCGAATCCCTCCGGCTTAGCTCGCTCCCCTGCCCGCAATCCTAGAATTTCCCCGTTCCGCGGCGGAATTCGAGCACGATACACCGCAACGGAGCAAAACGGCTAGGGCAGAACCTTCCAGGCCATCGAGAGGATTCAATCTGGAGCGGCCGACGGGAATCGAACCCGTGCTTGAACCTTGGCAAGGTCCCGTACTACCTCTATACGACGGCCGCTTTCTAGAAACTTTAGCACGCCACTTTCGGAGGGACAAGACCCGAAAACGTCGCGCCAAAGCGCGCCGACTGGAAGGCGCCGGGACATTCTCCCGCTCCCGTTTTAATTGTGTAGGAATTTCCCGCGTCAGCTAAGCTGCGTCACGCGCGCGGACTTCACGACAGGAGACCTCTTCTGCCGGTCCGCGAACCGCGTCGCCTTGCCCTTATCCGTATAGACGCGGCCGAACCGCTCGCCATCGCGATAGAACACGGTCACCATGAAATGACGGTGCTTGCGCCGCTTATCGGTCGTGAAATTCGTGAGTTTTCTTGCCTTCTTCGGCTTGGCAGCCGCAGCCGCCTTTTTCGCTTTTTTCATTTTCCACCGGTCCCTAACGAGTGTATTGCAATGTGTATGAACTATGCCAATTGCATCGGTTTGACGCAACTAGTATTTGTCATGGGAAGAGTGAAATTTCAAGTCCGGGCCGGCCCGGCTCGGCCCACGCCACTTGCCCGGTTAACCGTTTAATATGCGTGGTAGTGCATTTCCGGTAATCCAATAGACAGCGGATCCGCGCCGTTCGCATGTCCTCACCCACACCCCTGGGCGCAAATCGGTTGGGCTCCAAATTGGCACTCGAAGGCCTAAAAAATGTTCATTTGCCAAAGCGACTCTTTTCGCTTCCCCACGTCTAATCATAGGAAAGTGGAATTGAATCTTTAATCGCGGGTTGGCGGCCGGATATGGCGGGAATGGCTGAAAATTAACGGTTTTTCACAATTCTACGGTCGATTGAATGAAACTTTTAGCATCCCCTTTACGTTTCATACAGTAGAGGTCAGAGGGCAAAGGAAAAGAGGATTTATGGTTTTGCGTCTCGAAAATATGCCAAAGATTGAAGTGCTTCGCAGCTACCCTTCGGGGACGGCGGAGCGGCTCAGCCAGCTTCTCGCGCTGGGCGCCACCGCGCGGCCTGATCCGCGCCGGGAAGGCTTTTACGAAATTGAGAGCGATTCGGAAGTGTATTACGTCCACATTTCCCCGCTCAATGGACGGGTGTTGCTCATCGGCGTCTGGCAGAAAACTGCCGACGCCCGCCTCGCCGAGTCCGCGCATCAAGCCGCGTAAATTCCTGGATTTCGTTCCCGATTTTTTTCTGAAACTTCCTGCGGGCAATCCGACCCGCGCCATATACACCCTTACGAATGCCTCGTCTTCTTCGCGTAAATGTAATGTTTCACCGTGGTCTTTTCGACCGTGTAACTCAAAACGCGCTTTTCAATTTCGCGGTCTGAAACGGTGAAGCGGTCATGCTGCCGCTGATGCTCGAGCCACGAGTCCACCATAAACGTCTCGAGGTAGGTGTTCGGGGAATCGGTGTCAAAGAAGATGCCCCAGCGTGTCGCTCCATCTCGGCGTCGAACCCGTTGATACTTATAAATCTCATTCAGGAAATCCGGCGCCTTCGCCGGATCCACAACATACTTGACCGTAACCAGAACGGGCCCGAGGTCGGCGGCATGCTCCTCGAACATGGTTGGTTTGCCCCAGTGATTCCACGAGCTGAGGTCAACCGCCATGCTCGGCAGCCGAAACCGAAATTGCAGAAGGAGTGTCGCGCCAATTCCAATCCCGGATATAAGGAGAGCCGTGCGGGCATTCGAGTGATCCGCTCCGAAGCCCCAGAGCGCGCTCCCGATCGCCACGCTGCCTTGAAAAACAAATAGATAGGCCGCCAACACTCGCGCGCGAACCCAGTCCGGCGCAAGATTTTGAACCAGCGTGTTGAAGAGTGACATAAACACGGTCCAGGAGCTTCCTCCGAAAAGCATCAGTGCGCACAGCAGCGCGAGATTGTGCAACGCTCCCGTCGCGATAAGGATTCCGCCGAACACGGCCGTCGCGGCCGAGAGCACCGTCTCCGTGGAGAATTTTGATCTGGCGCCCTGCAAAATGACTGCCCCCAGCACCGCGCCGATCCCAAAGAATCCCAGCAGGAATCCGTATCCGAGAGCGCTCTTGCTAAGCCCCTTGGCCACCGTCGGCAGAAGCGCCCAAAAGGAACTCGCGAAAAAGATGACGATTCCCGAGCGCAACAAGAGCGTGCGAATCCCAGGTGAATAGCGCACGTAGCGAATCGCAGCCACGCTCGCGCCCGTGAGCGTTTCCGCCGGCAAAGCGCTTTTCCGCGCGGGGCGTTTCCATCTGAAGATGACGAGGATCACTCCCAGAAAGGAAAGCGCATTGATGAGGAAAGCAGTCGCAACGCCGACCGCCGCGATGATCACCCCCGCGAGGCCCGGACCCACGGCCCGAGCCAGGTTGAATTCAATTCCGTTCAGAGCGAGTGCGGGCGTGAGATCATCTTTTTTCACCAATTCTGGGAATATGGCGCGCCACGTAGGTGACTCGACCGCATCTCCGAGCGAAATAGCCAGCGTGAGCAAGAGCAAAAGCCACGGCGTCATCCTTCCCGTGAAAGTAACGATGGTAAGAATCGTTGCGACGGCCAGCATCCACGTCTCGGTCCCCAGGATCAACCTGCGCCGGTCAAAAATGTCTCCAATCGAACCTGCGGGCAACGCCAGCAGGAAAAATGGCAACGCGGAAGCGGTCTGGATCAGTGCGATGTAAAGTGAACTGTTCGTCAGCGTCGTCATCAGCCACGCCGCGCCGACGGTCTGCATGAAGGTCCCGATGTCCGACACTAGGTCCGCGATGAGAAGGTTGCGGAAAATCGGTACACGGAGCGGATGCCAGGGACCTGTCGAAGGCCGTGGACTCGTCGAGACGGGCGGATCGCGTTGGATGGACTCGGCCATCGCCGAGTGAATTTACAACAATATCAGCCCGATTGGGTGCCTCGCGAGCCGCGAGAGGAGGTAAAGGAAGAAGAATCTGACCTAGTCGAAAAGGTTCTTCAGCACAAACCACACATTCGCGGGCCGCTCGGCGAGGCGCCGCATGTACCACGGAAACCAGTACGTCCCGTATGAGATGAGCACGCTGACCGGCCAGCCATCCGCCGCAAGCTGGCGCTGCAGATCGCGCCGGATGCCGTAAAGCATTTGGAAGCCGATCCGCGAACCCAGCCTGCCCTGGCCGCGGGACTTTGCAAGCTGCACGATGCGTTCGATCAACATTGGATCGTGAGTTGCGAATGCGGTGCGCGTATCAGCGGCGAGCGTCTCCGCGCTGAGGAGTTTATCGGCGAGCGCGAAATAGGCTTCGTCCACGTCGCGCTTCGCGGGGAATGCGATGGATGCAGGCTCGCTGTACGCGCCCTTCACAAGGCGAATCACCGGTGAGTGTGGAATGAGCGCCTCGATATCGGCGGGCGTCCGCCGCAAATACGATTGGAGGCAAACGCCAACATAGGAATGCCGGTCTGAGGCGCGGCGATAGATTTCGAGTGTGCGATCCACATATGCGCTTGACTCCATGTCAATCCAGATAAAACCGCGCTTGATGTACGCGCCTGCTTGTGGCTCGCTCGTCTCGGGATCGTCGCCTGCTGCCCCGCCGCGATTTTGCAATGGCGGTGTCACCTTCGGCCGAAATTGGATTGGATCCTGGGCGGCTTCGATGATTCGATCGAGGTTGCGCTCGCAAAGCCCGGCATCGAGGTCGAGACCGAGTTGCGTAAGCTTCAGCGAGATTGCGGGTTGCATGCCGGCTGCGTGCATGGCGCCGATCACTGTCGCGTAATGCTCGGCGACTGCCTCTGCTTCCGCGGCCTGCGTAATATTTTCGCCGACGCGCGAAAGCATCGAACTGATTTCAAGTGAGGCGAGTTCTTGTGCCGCGGCAAGCGCGTCCTCGTAGCGCTCGCCCGGCAAAAAGCGCCGCGACGCGCGGCGCACAAATCGCCAGCACATCGCGTGTTCGCGCAGCCAGCGGCTCTGCGATGCGGCAATCAACGCGTTGCGTGCGAGTCCCATAGAATCGTCTTCGCGGCCGGCTTTCATGAGGCCACGACCGGCTGCTGGATTCGAGCCACAGATTACACCAACTTACCTCGAGCCCCGAGGCCTGCCCGCCGTGGCGCGCTCCGGCCTGGGGGCGGTCGAGCAAGAAATGACGGTTCGTTGTAGAATTTCGCGCCATGCAGAACAGACAACGCTACATCATTCCACTCGCCGCCGCATTTATCGCGCTGGCCATCTTCGTCGCGCCGCAATTCGGCGCCGCGCAAACTGCGGCTCAATCGCAAGCCGCGCCAGTACCACCCTTCACAGTTAAGGATCTTGGCCACAACGCGTTCGCCGCCATCGCCGTGCCCGGCGGCGGCGCGGGCAGCAACGCCAGCTTCATCATCGGGGAAGACGGCGTCCTCGTCGTGGACACATACCAACATATTGAAGCCGCGCGCGCATTGCTCGCGGAAATCCGAACCCACACGCAGCTCCCAATTAAATACGTCGTCAACACGCACTACCACATTGACCACGTGACAGGAAATGGAGTTTTCGCTGATGCCGGCGCGATTATTTTCGCGCATAAGAATGTCCGCGACTGGATTCACGTCGAAAACTTGAAATTTTATGGCCCGAATATCACGCCCGCGCAAAAGGCCAGCGTCGAAGCGCTCGTCGCGCCGACAGTCGTCTATACAACCGGAGTGGATCTGTTTCTAGCGCAGCGCCACATCGTGGTGCGTTATTTTCCTGGCCACACCGGCGGCGATTCCATGGTCTTCGATCCCGAATCGAATGTGGTTTTCTGCGGAGATCTTTTCTGGCGGCACACTTTGCCCAACCTGATTGACGCCTCAACCGACGCGTGGATTGACACCCTCAATCAGATGATTCAGGCGCATCCCAATGCAACTTTCATTCCCGGGCACGGCGACGTCGGCACGCTCGACGATGTGAAGGCGTTTCGCGGGTACCTCGTGGACTTGCGCCAGTGGGTGGGCGACGCGCGCGCCGCGGGAAAAACCGGCGACGCAATCGTGGATGCCGTCGTTCCGAAAATTAAGGAGAAATACGGCGACTGGGGCGCCTTCAACAATTTCTCGAAGACAAATGTCCTGCAGACCGCCGACGAACTGAACGCCACGAAAAAAGTCCCGCGCCCGCTGCCGTGATGAAAGGGCGCCATACGGAATCTTGCTGCCGCGATTCGCGTTTTGAAAGTGGGAAGAAATCATGACTCCCGAAGAATTCCGCAAGTTCGGACACCAATTAATTGATTGGGTGGCCGATTACCGCGCGAACATCGAAGAGCGGCCCGTGATGGCTCGCACCGCTCCGGGCGAAGTCCGCGCGATGCTGCCGGCGAATCCGCCGGAAAACGCCGAGAACTTTGGCGCAATCTTCAGCGACCTCGACCGGATTATCTTGCCCGGACTTTCTCTCTGGCAGCACCCGCGATTCTTCGGCTACTTCCCGTGTAACGGCTCGCTCTCGAGCGTTCTCGGCGATTACCTCAGCACGGGTCTCGGAGTGCTCGGGCTTTCGTGGCAATCAAGCCCAGCCCTGACTGAATTAGAAGAAGTAGTTACGGACTGGCTGCGGCAAATGGTCGGGCTATCCGATAAATGGAGCGGAGTGATTCAAGACACCGCTTCGACTTCCACTCTACTCGCACTGATTTGCGCGCGTGAACGAGCGACGAATTATTCGCTCGCGGGCGGCGGATTGCAAAGCGAATCAAGTCCGCTGACCGTTTATGTTTCCGCGCACAGCCACAGCAGCGTGGAAAAGGCCGCGCTGCTCGCAGGCTTCGGCAGGACAAATGTGCGCCTCGTTCCGCACGATTCCGATTACGGTATGCGCGCCGATGTGCTCGCGGAAATGGTTCGCACTGATGCAGCGGCAGGGATGAAGCCGTGCGCCGTCGTCGCAACAACCGGCACAACGACAACGACTGCGTTCGATCCCGTTGCAGCGATCGCGGAAATTGCGCGCAAGAATAATCTTTGGCTGCACGTGGACGCCGCGATGGCCGGCTCCGCGATGATCCTGCCGGAATTCCGCGCGCTGTGGAATGGAATCGAGTCCGCCGATTCGATGGTGCTGAACCCGCACAAGTGGCTCGGCGCGGCGATGGACTGCTCCATATATTATGTGCGCGATTCGCAACATCTCGTGCGCGTGATGTCCACGAACCCGAGTTATCTGCGCTCCGCCGTGGATGAGCAGGTGAAGAACCTGCGCGACTGGGGCATTCCGCTCGGGCGGCGATTCCGGGCGTTGAAGCTTTGGTGCCTGATCCGCGAGCAAGGCGTGAGCGGCTTGCAGGCGCGGATGCGCCGCGACATCGCCAACGCGAAGTGGCTCGAGGGCGAGATTTCCGCCGCGCCGAATTGGCGCATGCTTGCGCCGGTGCGGTTGCAAACAGTTTGCGTGCGTCACGAACCGAATGGAGTGAGCGGCGAGGCGCTCGACAAGCACACAAACGCCTGGTGTGAGCGCATCAACAAATCGGGAGTAGCGTATCTGACTCCGGCGATGCTCGATGGCCGCTGGATGGTGCGAGTTTCGATTGGCGCGGAGACAACGGAACGCGGGCACGTCGCGCAATTGTGGACAGCGATGCAACGCGAAGCCGAAGGTTAGCGCCGGGCGAAATCCATGGCGGTAGTGTTGCCGCCGCAAACGACTACCCCGACATGGCAAGTTCAAACGAGGAGCGGATTGGTCATTCTCGGGCACGGAGCATGGCCGCGATGACTCTCGGATTGCGGCGACCGTGAATGTTCCCAATTACAACAATTGGATTCTCCGCGGGCGCATACGTAATCAAGAAGTCGCGCACGGGATGAAAACGGAGCGGTCGAGAGGTGAGATCAGGACGAAGGTGGCCATGCTCAGGAAATGCGACGAAATTCTCCATCGCTTCAAAGATTTCGTCACGGACGCGATCCGCGGCATCGAGGTTTTCTGTTGCGATGTAATCCCAGATTTCGACGAGGTCTGCATAGGCGTCGGGGTGAAGGACGAAACCGGTCATGAACGGCGGCGGGTTTCACTTTTGCGGCGAAGTTGAGTGAATGCGTCTTCGCCATTCATTGGCTGAACGCGGCCACTCTTGATGTCATCATAGCGGCCATCGAGCATCGTGCGGACGTCGGACAACTCCGCCATGTATCCGGCCATCGCATCCTCGACAAGTTCATCCGGCGCGCGCCCGGATTTCTTCGCAAGCTCGTTGAGTCGAGTTTCCGTTTCAGGTTTCAGATGGACTTCCATGCCTATTAGTCTAGGGATACTACGCTGACGTGTCAAAGCAATTGCGGCAGAAGAGCCGCACATTTCATGAAGTGAATGAAAGAGAGAAAATCAGGATCGAGCGAAATCAACAGCGGTAGTGTTGCCCCCGCAAATTACTACGCCGATGTGTTCGCCGGGCTGAGGCACGTAACGCCGCGAGAGTAACGCCGAGAAGGCGGTAGCGCCGCCGGGCTCGGCTGCGATTCGCAGGACATCCCACAGTGCCCGCTGAGCGCGGAGGATCTCTTCGTCTTTTACGAGGATGACTTTATTTGCGTATCTCTGCGCGATGGGAAACATGAGCTGGCCGACCTGACGCGGAGCGAGCGAATCGGCGGCAACTCCGCCTGCTGCGCTATCCACCGGGCGGCCCGCTTGAAGGGCGTTCCAAAGAGTTGGAGCCAACTCCGGTTCGACGCCGATTACTTTGACGCGATCCGTGTACCAGGCAGCGATGCCGCCGATAAGTCCGCCGCCGCCGACAGCGACAAGCAACGTGGTCAGATCGGGCGCTTGCTCTTCCACTTCGAGGCCAACGGTTCCCTGCCCGAATAGAGTTTCGATGTTGTCGTAAGCGTGGACAGGGAGCGCGCCCGTTTCTTCCCGCCATTTTTCGCTGGCGGCGAGCGCGTCGGCGTAGCGTTCGCCGGTGACGATGAAGTCGGCGCCGTATGCGCGGATGCGGTCAATCTTCGATTGCGAGGCGACCTTCGGAATGAAAATTGTCGCGCGCTTGCCGAGCCGTTTCGCGGCATAGGCAACCGCGACACCGTGATTGCCGCCTGATGCAGCGACAATTCCTGCCGCGGGAATCTCGCGCGTGAGAAGATTCGTAAACGCGCCGCGCGGCTTAAATGAGCCGGTGTGCTGAAGCAACTCGAGCTTGAAAGAAATCCGCGCGGAAGGAAGACCAAAATCCGCGGCGTCCACTTCAATGACCGGCGTGCGGCGAATATAAGGACGGATGAGCGCGGCGGTTTCGGCAATACGCTGGCGCGTGACGAGTTCCAATGGATTGGTGGTTTGCATTGGGAAAACGCACCGCGATTACCGGGCGGTGTCGGAAATCCAGATTAGCAGCTTTTATTGGTTTTCTCTGCGTGCGCAGAATGCGCGGCGCGAATCTCCGAGAGCCGCATTGGACTGAGACATATCGCCGGTAGCTCGGAAACGATAGCGTGTGATTGGGCTCCGGAGTTTTCTAAAACCCTATTCACTTCGCAATGCGATCATTGGGTCCACACGGGTTGCACGACGCGCGGGAATCCAACACGCCACGAACGCCACGGCCAGCAGGAGCAGTCCCACTGAGATCTGGGTAATGGGGTCGCCGGGATGGACGTCATACAGGATGGTTCCCAAATAGCGCGTTACGCCGATCGCAGCGCCAATGCCGATTACTATTCCAATGGCCGCCAGCGCAATTCCTTGCACGATGACGATGCGCAGAACGTTTTCTGATTGTGCTCCCAGCGCCATTCGGATGCCGATCTCGCGTGTGCGGCGCGTGACTTCGTAAGAGAGCAATCCATAGAGTCCGACGCACGCCAGGATGAGGGCGAGTATGCCGAAGAGACTTGAAATCCGCGCGATCAGGCGTTCTTGAAAGAGCAATTCGTCAATGCTTTGGGATTCCGTCGCCACATTGAAAATCGGCAGCTTGCGATCCAATTGGCTGACGATGCTTTGGACCGTCGGGATGATTGAGGCGGGATTCATCGCCGTGCGCACTTCAAAAAACACACCCCGGCCGGCGACGGGGACATAAGTTGTGGGACTGATTTCGCGTCTCAGGCTGTTGTACTTCGCGTCACGAACGACGCCAATGACCACGTAGCCCGGATCATTCGGGCCAGCGTCAGACTCTGTGAAGCGCTGTCCGAGTGGATCGCCTTTGCCTAAATATCGGCGCACAAACGTCTGATTAACAACTGCCGGTTTGGGCGCGGACGGCTGCGAAGCAGAATTTGAAGACAGAATGGAAGCAGCCGTCGAGGGTGCGGGAGAGGTTGAAGCCGACACGAATTCCTCAGGCGAAAAATCGCGGCCCTCGAGAACCGGAATCTTCATTGTGGCGAAAAAGTTTGGGCCTACTGAGAGGATGTCAGAATCCACAAATGACTTATCGGGTGCGCCCGACAAATGAAAACTCGTTGCACCCCAACTGCCGCTCAACAGTGCAGCGTTGGAAAAGCTGACGGAGGTCACGCCCGGAATGGATTTCAAGCGGCCTTGGAGATTTCGGTACAACGCATCTATTTGCGCTCCTTTATAGCCGATTAGTCTGGGATTGACTCTGAAGTTCAAAACGTTGCTGGTATCAAAACCGGGGTCAACGTTTCTCAAATTCTGGAGCGTGCGGACGAGCAGTCCCTCGCCGACAAGCACCACCATCGTCAAGGCGACCTGCGCAATTACGAGCGAATTGCCAATATTGAACCATTTATTTCTGGCGCGCCCCCTCGCCCCCGCGGAGCTTCCAGCCCCGTCCTTCAGCGCCGAGGTCAGATCCAATTCAGTGCCTCGCATCGCAGGGGCAAGTCCGAATAGGATTCCAGTAAGAAGCGAAATCCCAGCCGTAAATGACAGGACACGAATGTCTATGGGTGCATCAAACCCGAGTGGCTGAGCGGAGCCACTAGCGACAAACGCGACAATGGCATGCGCTCCCCAAATCGCAAGCAGGATTCCCAGCAATCCTCCGGATACCGAGAGGAGGATGCTTTCGGTCAGGAGTTGGCGGACAATTCTCCACCGGCCTGCGCCCAGCGCCAGCCGCAAAGTCATTTCCTTTTGCCGAGCCGCGGACCGGGCGAGAAGCAACCCGGCTACGTTTGCGCACGCGATCAGCAGAACAATTCCGACAGCAAGCATCAGGATAAACAGCGGCGTTGAATATGTTCCTCTCGCGCCAACAAGACCGGTTTGGGCTGACACTAAGGTTGCAGATGGTTCGTCGGCTTCTTTGGAAAATGGTTGCGCTCCGTGAAGCATCTCATTGCGGAAAAGCAGGTTGACGGAGGCTTCGGCTTTTTCCCGCGGAACATCCGGTTTCAACCGGGCAATAATTAGAATCCAAGGAGATCCCGCATCATCTTCTTTCGGAGTCCAGCCCGGGCTGAGCCGCGGATTCAGGGAGAGCGGCACCCATGCATCAGGTGCGCTTCCAGGCGTCAAGCCCGCGAATCTTTGCTCCGCCACGCCCACGATTGTGGTTGCGACACCATTCAAATCGAACGTTTTGCCGACAACCGAAGGCGAACCGCCGAATACTCTTTGCCAGTACCCATTTCCCAGCACCATCACTGGCGGCGCGGAGGGCTCTTCGTCGGACGGCTCGATCATGCGTCCGAACGCCGGACGGACTCCGAGCGTATCGAAGTAATTCCCCGAAACGATTAAACCCTGTATCAAACTTGCAGGACCGTTGCCGGTCAGATCGAGTTGAATTTCGCCGCCGGACGCCGCGATGCTCGCGAACGTGCCGCCTTGCGCGGACAAGTCATTAAAGAATGGATGAGAAAATGAGCAGCCCCCGGGATTTTCACTCTGAAGTCCCCATTGGCAATCGCCAGAGCCCATGTAGCTGTGAAAGTTGGGCTTCTTATGAGCGCTCCAATTCAGCACCACAAGTTCCTGAGGATTGCGCACCGGAAGCGAGCGAAGCAGTAGGGCGTCAATCAAGCTGAAGATAGCCGTGTTGGCGCCGATGCCGAGCGCGAGGGTGAGGACTGCGACGGCAGTGAAGCCGGGATTCTTGCGCAACATACGCGCGCCGAAAAATATGTCCTGCCGGAGATTTTCGAGCCAACGGAGAACCCACACTTCGCGCGTATCTTCCCTGACTAAAGTTACATTGCCGAATTTTCGCAGTGCCGCGTAGCGCGCTTCTTCAGGCGACATGCCTCGGTCAATGCCGTCCTGCGTTTCGCGCGCGATGTGGTCGCGGATGTCCTGATCGAGATCCCCCAACATGCGCTTGCGAAGATTCATGAGTGGCCCTCCTGCTTGGCTGGGCGCAGAATCCGCGCGATCGCTCCGGCGAGTTTGTCCCACTTGCTGGTTTCGAGGGTGAGCTGCCGGCGGCCCTTCGCGGTAAGCCGGTAATACTTCGCCTGCCGATTGTTCTCGGAGATGCCCGTTTCAAAAGAAATCCATCCGCGCTTGATCAGGCGGTGCAGCGCCGGGTAGAGCGAGCCCTGTTCTACCTGCAACACATCGTTGGAGTTGAACTCGATGGCCTTGGCGATGGCGTGGCCGTGGAGAGGCGCACGGACGAGCGTGCGCAGAATCAGAAGGTCGAGGGTGCCCTGGAGCAGTTCGATGTGCTGTTTCTCTTCTTTGGTAGACATACTAGGTGATATAGCAGAGGCTCACATAGAATGTCAAGGTGAGCAAATGGAAGCGTGGCCTGCGCTGCTGATAGGTTAGAATCGCCGATATATGACGAAGGCTTGGTGACCGGAATGAAATACAGAAAACTTGGGCGCACGGAATTTGATGTAAGCGAGATCGGGCACGGGCTGTGGGGGATGAGCGGCTGGTCGGGCGCGGATGACGAGGAGTCGCGCAAGTCGCTGCAGCTAACGGCGGACCTCGGCTGCAATTTTTTCGACACGGCGTGGGCGTATGGAGATGGGAAGAGCGACGCTTTGCTCGGCGAATTGCTGGCGCGAAATTATGGAAAGCGGCAGAACGCGGCGGCGAACTTTTCGGCGCACTTGTACGCGGCGTCAAAAATTCCGCCGATGAACCGGAAGTGGCCGGCGTCCGCCAGCGACAGCTACAGCGATGTTTTTCCCGCGAAGCATGTGTTCAAACATGTGGAGTTGATCCGGGAAAAGCTGGGCGTGGATTCGATTGACGTGCTGCAATTCCATGTGTGGAGCGATGCGTGGGCTGGCGAACCGGAATTCCGGCGAACGGTGGAGCGATTGAAACACGACGGCACAATCCGCGCGTTTGGACTGAGCCTGAACCGCTGGGAGCCGGAGAACGGGATTGCGGCGCTGCGCACCGGCCTCGTGGATGCGGTGCAGGTGATTTACAACATTTTCGATCAATCTCCCGAGGACAAGCTTTTTCCGGTGTGCCGCGAATTGAATATTGGAGTGATTGCACGAGTGCCGCTCGATGAAGGAAGCCTGGGAGGAAAATTGACGCGGGACACGACCTTTCCTGCCGGCGATTTTCGCTCGCGATATTTTGGGCCGGAAAATTTGGCGGCTACTCTTGAGCGCGTGGAGATGTTGAGAGCGATACTTCCCGCGGGGATGACGCTGCCGGAGATGGCGCTGCGATTTATTCTGTCGAATAAGGATGTAAGCACGATGATTATCGGGATGAGGAAGCATGAACACGTGCGTGAGAATTTGGCGATGAGCGACGCGGGGCCGCTTGACGAGGGGTTGCTGCGCGAATTGAAGAAACATCGGTGGGATCGCGCGGCGCGGCCGTGGTCGGCGTGATCGGGCTGGTTAAACCACGAGTCCTCGGTTCAAATTCAAAGCACTTTTAATTCGAGCGATGCATCGAGGAAACGGGCCATGCTTGTAGCTTCTTCTTCGATGAGACCGCGGATCTTCTTCGGCAATTTCGCGAATGGGTCAATTTCGATGCGCAATTTACCGCCCTTTCGCTCGTGGGACCAGATGCCCGCGACGCGGCCGTCAATCAAGACGACCGGCGAGATCCAGCCCTGGTTTCGGTAGACGCGTTTGTAGTGAGTGCGGTGAACGAGATGATCCTTGGCGGCGTGGGCGAGAAGAAATGGATCGAAGGCCGGCAGCATGCGGACGACTGGCTCGGAGAAACCGGCCGCGTTGAGCTGTTTAAATGATCTGCGCGGAAGCCAGGCCGATTGGCCTTCGATTGTGATTTCGACCAGTTGATCTTTCACGGCGTCCCACGATTCCTTTGTCCACGGCGTTCCAATTCCGGCCCATTTTACGAAATCGCGCGGCGTGGCCGGTCCATAGGCCGCGAGGTAACGAAGGAGCAATGTTTTACGCGCCGCAACAGGATCCAACCTTTTGGAATCGTGCGGGAGCCATTGGTTTGTGCGGACATATGTAATTTCCGCGCCGCGCGCGGGACCATAACAAATCAGTCCCTCGGCAATGGGCGTGCGAAGGATGCTCCAGACGCGGGACATCCAGTCTTTCATGCGCTTTGATGCGCGCGGCTCGACGCGTTTACGGATTTCCTTCTGAGTCAGCGGGCCGCCGCGAAGAGATTCGACGATTTGCAAATTCAGGGTGTCGAATTCCGCGACGTTGACGCCGAGTTTTCCCGCGATGCGATGGACTTGTGCGAGAAGACTGGATTTCATTGCGGAGTTAAAGAGAGAGAAATCGGTGGAAGGAATTATGTGAAGCGTCTGGCGCATAAAATGGGACTTGACGAGAGAGCGGCGGTCATAGAGTGCGCCGGTGATTTCGGCGCGAGTGAGATTGTGATTGCGCGCCCAGAATTGGAGTTCGGCGCAGGACATGACTTGCGCCTGCACTCCGGAGATTGCCGCGGAGATGGAAACCGCGGATTCACCGGGCGAATCGTGCAGATGGTGCGCCGCCAGGCGGAAGGCGGCTACTTGCGAATGGGTGAAGACAGGCGGAGATTTTTGTTTGGCTGGCATTTGTTTTGAGTTGCCGCGAGACATTGTAAGGCAAACGCCTTCTGCCGCGGAGCGCGAGTTATGTTCGCCTCGAGCGAATTGCGAGTAAGCCGCCAAAGAAAAGGATGGTGGCAATGATCAGCGTCCCGGCGGTGAAGGTTCCCGTATGTTGTTTCGCGGCGCCGGAGATGTAAGGGCCGAAAAAGCCGCCGAGGTTGCCCACCGAGTTGATGAATGCGATGGCCGCCGCGGCGGCGGGACCGGAAAGTGAGCGGCCGGGCATGGCCCAGAAAGGGCCGAATGCGGAGTAGATGCCGGCGAACGCAACGCTAAGAAGGGCGATGCTCACAACAACTTGATGCGTTTGCGTGGAGAGAGCGAGAGCAGTGGCAGCGGCGAAAACAGCCGTTGCGAAAACAGCGTGCGGCTTGCGGGCCTTATCAGAGAGGGCTCCGACAAGAATCATTGCGATCGCCGCGACCAGGTAAGGAATGGCAGTGAGAACGCTGACCTGGAAATTTCCGAGGCCGGAGAAATTCTTGATGACCAGCGGCAACCAGATGCCCGTGCCTAAAGAACCGCAAATGAGAGCGAAGTAAGCGCCACAGAGAAGCCAGGTTTCCGCGCGGAATATAATTTGCAGGATTGAGGTTTGCGCGGGTCGCGCGAAACGATTCCCTTCCCGTTCGAGAAGAGCGGAAAGCGCGGAGCGATCATGATTGGTGAGCCACGCGGCGTGCTCGGGTCGATCCGCAAGAACAAATGGAAGTATGAAGCCGAGAAGGATTGCGGGCGCGCCTTCGATGAGAAAAAGCCATTGCCAACCTGCGAGTCCGTGCGAGCCATTAAGGCCGAGGATGGCTCCTGAGATCGGGGCGCCAAAAAATCCGGAGAGCGGCATGCCGATCATAAAGCGCGAGACGGTCCTCGCGCGGACGGAGGCGGGAAACCAGTAGGTGAGATAGAAAATCACTCCGGGAAAGAAGCCGCCTTCCGCGAGTCCCAAAAGAAAACGGAATGCGTAAAAGCCAAAAGGCGTGCGAACGAACATCGTGCATGAGGAAATCGCACCCCAGAGGATAAGGAGGACAGCGAGCCAGCGGCGGGCGCCGATGCGCTGAAGAAGAAGATTGCTCGGAACCTGGAAAAGGAAGTAGCCGACGAAAAAGATTCCCGCGCCGAAGCCGAAAACGGAGTCGGAGAAATTCAGCGCCGGTTTCATTTGAAGCGCGGCGAAGCTGACGTTCACCCGGTCGAGATAGTTGATTACGTAGACCAGGAACAAAAATGGGAGCAGACGGAAGGAGATTTTGCGAATGACGGCGGATTGGTCGGTAGAATTCATCGGGCACAACGCGCGGACCTAAATTGCATCCGGCACGCCGCGGCGTGCGCCCGGCATCGAAGGGATACGCGATATGCGAACAACATTATTTTGAAACGCGCAGGAGGACTACGCCGTGCGGAGGGACGGTCGCGTGAAAAGTTCCCGAGAGCTCGCCCAAATCCTTCGCTGCCCAGATATCGCGTGCGTGGACGCGGCCTGTGAAACCTACTTTCGAGAAATCCAATTCCATTTCCTTGGCGATGGTGAGGCGGTTGAAAAGGCCAATAGCTTTGGAGCCGTCCGCAAGCGGGCGCGCCCAGATTTCGAGCGCCGGGCCTTCCGACCAGACGCGGTCGCCCTGGTGTCCAGCGGGATCCTGACTAATTGCGAGGACTTCATGATTGGTTAGAAGAGCGATTGTGTCGGGCGACATTTTGGTGAGGTCATTTCCGGCAAGAAGCGGCGCAGCGAGAATCGCCCAGAGGCTGATGTGCGTGCGGTACTCGTCGATTGTCATCCCGCCGTTGCCGACTTCGAGCATATCGGGATCGTTCCAGTGGCCGGGGCCGGCAAATTTGGAGAGACCAGCCTGGCTGAAGCCAATGTTGGCCATGCTGGCGTAGCGGTCCTGGATGTCGCCAGTGGTGCGCCAGGCATTTCCGCCGACGGATGCGCCCCACTCCCACACAGCGTCATTGCCGTACTGGCAAAGACTGAAGACGATGGGGCGGCGAGTTTTCAAAATTGCGTTGTGCATTTTTGTGTAAGCGTCAAGCATCATTTGATGCGAGACTTCGGGACTTGCAGCGCCGCGCATCATTCCGGTGAAGCTGCAAAGATCGTACTTCAAATAATCAATTCCCCAGTCGGCATAGGTCTGCGCGTCCTGCTCTTCGTGGCCGTAACTGCCTTCAAACCCCGCGCAGGTTCTTGGACCGGGCGAGGAATAGATGCCGAGCTTGAGGCCCTTGGAGTGAACGTAATCGGCGAGGGCTTTCATGTCGGGAAATTTTTCGTTTGCGTGTATGACGCCCTGCGCGTCGCGCTGGCCTTCCCAGGTGTCGTCAATATTAATGTAGGTGTAGCCGGCGGCCTTCATGCCGCTCGAGACCATCGCGTCGGCTTGCGCCCGGACCGTGGCATCGTCGATGCGTCCGGCAAAATGATTCCAACTGTTCCAGCCCATGGGAGGAGTGGCGGCGAGCACCGGCGCCTGCGCGGATGGGGATGTCGCAAAACAGATGAGGGTGGCGGCGGCAACGAAAAGCGCGGGAAAGCGGCGATGGATTGTGGACACAGTGCTCCTCCTTAGATGGGCAACCAAGCGGGCGGATTATAACGCCAAGCGCGCCGTTGGGCTGCGGAAAATCAAGAGGACCCGAAATGAAACAATTCATTGAAACCTAGAATCGATGAAAACTGACTTGACATCCAACGTTGAAGGCTTAACATCGCGACAGTTTTCAATCCGAGTGGCCTCGGCCAAATCCGAGGGATCCACCAAATAGGAGGAGTGAATGTCACTGAAGAGGACAGGTCTGGTGCTGGTTGTTTTGTTGCTGTCGGGAGTCGGGGTGGTGAAATCGCAAACGCCGCGGCCTGACAATAGGAATTTCTGGGCTTTGAACAACACAGGGAAAGAGGTCGCGCAGTTTTACGTTTCTCCGCACGGGAACCCGAATTGGCTGAATAATGTCCTTGGACGGGGCTCGCTGCCTGCCGAGATGGGCGTGGTGATCTACTTCCCTTCTAACATTAGCACCGGCTGCAGCTTCGACTTCAAGCTCGTGTATTCCGATGGAAGTTCTCAGGTGTATCAGCAAGGGAGAGATGTTTGCAGCATTTACGCTGTTCAGTTTGATGCCGCTGACTCGTTTGGACTGGTAAACCCACAGGCAAAGCAATAGTTCTGCGCCCGGAAATCTTTTGGGTGTCCAGCGCTAAAGATTGAATTCCAAGAAGGCCCTCGAGACTGTGAGGGCCTTTTTGTTTTTTTGTTAGTGAATCACATTCATCGCCGGCGGCAAGTCAGTCCGGGATATCAGCCCGCTTAGAAATTCCTTCCGTGGAAGTGATGGGGCTAGTGATATAGAATCCGCGCCAGAAATTTGATGAAGAATCGCCTTCTCATTTCCGGGCTCTGTCTCTATTTGATTGCCGCGGTGCTGGCGATTGGGAATAGTCACGGATTTGCGACCGGCCCTGCGGTGGGCGAAGCCGTACGCTGGTTGGCCGTTCTTTCACTTGTTGTATACGCGTTTCTGCGGAAGTCCCTTACTCCCTGGATCCTTGTGGGCATGGTGATCGGCGCGGAAATCGGGCACGACTTTCCGAGCTTCGGTGTTCATCTCCGTCTTCTGAGCCAGATTTTTCTACAGATGATCCGAGTGATCATCGCGCCGCTGCTGTTTGGAACATTAGTGAGCGGAATTGCCGGGCACGCTGACTTGAAAAAAGTCGGGCGGATGGGATTGAAGGCGATTGTCTATTTTGAGATTGTCACGACGATTGGTCTGGTGATTGGGCTCGCCGCAATTAATCTGAGCAAAGCGGGAGTGGGAGTGAATTTGGCGGGCGCGACGGCGGCGAGCACCGTCCCGGCGGCGCGGCCGACGGCCGCTGAAATTATCCTGCACATTTTTCCGGAGAACATTGCGAAATCCGTGGCGGATAACCAGGTGCTGCAGGTAGTTGTGTTCAGCATTATTTTCGGAATCGCGCTGGCGATGGTCGGCGAGCAAAAACGCAAGCCGATGCTGGCATTCACCGAAAGCCTGACGGAGGTGATGTTCAAATTTACAAACATCGTGATGCTGCTCGCGCCGATTGGGATTGCGGGCGCAATTTCCTACACGATTGCGACAACAGGATTTGGAGTCCTCTATAACCTCGGGAAGCTGGTGGTGACGATGTACGCGGCGCTCGGAGTCTTTACGGTTGCGGTGCTGCTGCCGAGCGCGTGGATCGCTCGGATTCCCGTAAGGAAATTTATTCGCGCGGTGGCGGAGCCCGCAACGATCGCGTTCAGCACGACGAGTTCGGAAGCGGCGCTGCCGCGCGCGCTCGAGTGCATGGAAGCGTTCGGCGTGCCGCGTGAAGTGAATGCGTTTGTGATTCCGGTGGGATACAGTTTCAATCTGACGGGATCGACGCTGTATCTTTCGCTCGCTTCAATATTTGTCGCGCAGGCCGCGGGGATTCATCTGACGCTCGGGCAGCAAATTGTGATGATGCTGATGTTGATGTTGACGAGCAAAGGCGTCGCGGGAGTTTCGCGCGCGGCGATTATTATTTTGCTCGGCGCGGCGGATCAATTTGGTTTGCCGACGGGACCCATTTTGCTGCTGCTTGGCGTGGACCAATTTCTGGATATGGGGCGGACGGCGATGAACGTAATCGGGAATTGCCTGGCATCGGCGGTGGTGGCGCGGTGGGAAGGCGATCCTATTAAGGAACACCCCGAGGAATTGTCCGTGAGCTGAGGCGGCTTCGCGGAATGGCTGTAACCTATTGAAATTAAACAACTTACAGGATTAATCGCGGGGATATTCCTGGCGGAAAATGGCGAAGAATCAAATTTGATTGGTCATTCGACTAAATTTGGGAGCCGAAAAATGGGGAAGATACTAATTGGATGAGTCATTCCACTCAATTTGGCAGTCGAAAAATGATGTATTTAAATTGGGGGGAAACCGCGAGATTCGGGGGCGAAAGTCCCAAGTGATTCGAATGATGCACAACCGGCACTTTCGGCGGGGGAGGAGGTCAAGAGGGTCGAAGCCGAGAACCAAAACCGCACGCGAAGATATCAGAAAACGTCCCGTCTGTCCCCGTCCCCCCCGTCCCCCCCATATACACCTCTGCGCGGATTTTGGGGAGCAGGTCACTCCGAGTCTTATTTCGGAAGCGGTTCTTGAATGATTGAGTTGCCAGGTGCAACCTGGCAAAGCCCTTCCAACTTGACAATCCAGTCAGTGATTGGTGCCTGGTTGAGAAGAAGCAGGTGGACTTCGCCTTCTGCAGACTCGACCCAAAGCTCATAAACAACCGCGTCGACAAATTCGCTGTGTCTCATATTTTTTGGAATTGAAACTTCAGGCAGGGCTCGAAGCGCGTTCTGTAGCTCGGGGGACGAATCAACCGTCTTTTCTCTGACGCGGATCCCCCGCACCGCATCTTCGACGCTCGTGCGCTTATCCCGCGAACGCAGATCGGTTATGTGGGTGTAAAGATTCTGATTCTGTCTTTTGTCGGCTAACTCAGAATAGATGACCTGACTTTGACCTTCTTTGCTTTCCCTGATGGCCACTTGCGATTCCGCCCTGAATGGAGGCTCGATGCGAAGGAAGATTACGCGACCCTCCTTTTGTCCGTCCATTTGGCTTCTGGGAAAAACTCGGTCAAGAGCGCAATAGTAAAACGGCAACAACCCGTCGTTACACCCACTGGCTTCAGTTATAGCCTCTTGTCGATTTTGTGCCGATGACGACGAGACGAAAGGCGAATTAGCAGTTTCGGCCAGGAGAAGCAAGGCGAATGCGATGCTCAGTCCCCTCATCAGTTGCATCCCTTCCGCAACATCCATTCGGTCCCTTGGGACGGGGGACAGACGGGACGTTTTCCATTTTTGTTGGCATGTAAACCTCGAAGTGCGGCCGTCAGTCAACGGTTCAAGATCAGTGGTCAAAGGTTATCACCCTTTGACGATGGTCAGGCACCGTGAGTACCCGAAGCGCTCTGCGTCGTCCGCGAGGATAAATTCCCTGGCGTTGCCGCGCTGCGTTACGTGGTGCGGCGTGTTTACGGCTGCGATACGTGGAAGTCGCGCCATACAATACACGCGAAGATATCAGAAAACGTCCCGTCTGTCCCCCGTCCCTGTCCCCCGTCCCCCCGTCCCCCTCAGTAGAGATCCTTACGACCGAGTACCGGAAGCATTTCGGTATAGCTCTTACAGCTACAAAATCGTCTACAGTCCTGAGGTGAACCCCTGGACCCAAGGAAAGCCAACTCGCCGTCACATTGGGCCTCGGCGACGGATAGCAGAATGGTCGTATCGATAGCTGGTAGAACGGCTTCACCGAATAGGAATCCGCCGGGGGAGATGCGGAGGTTTGGATGCGGCAGGCAGGCTTTGGTTCTCCGTCAACTCTGACGATGACCCAAGACTCATTTCTGTCCAAGGTGAATTTTGAGAATGACCCTCAGGTTCCTTACTTGATCCGCCTCGATTGACAGATCATTTGAGTAGAAAGTCTGGAAATTTGCTTTCTTAACTGTTATCGAATACTTCCCGGGGGGCAAGCCGAGGATTGAATAGGAACCGTCCGCAGCGGATTTTACAATAGGCCAGCGCGTGCCGGTCACACCGTTGACCAGAGTAATTTCGGCATTAGAGATTGCCTTATCGTCGGCATCGAGTACTTCGCCTGAAAGGCCTCCGGTCGCAACCCCTGCCGGAATCGGCGGTTCGCTTACTTTCTGCAATGAAGGGGAGGCCTCGACAGCTTCCTTTACACGATCCATCCAATTGGCGAGCTCCCTACTGTTTCCTCGGAGATGCTGCGTGCAGTTGCATGTGATGTGCATTTCGCATAGAAGATATGACTTGTACCAAAAATCGTACCGAGGTGTGTCAAGGGGCAAGAATATCTTATTCGGCTCCATTCTCGTCGATGGGAAGTTCACGCGATCCAATTGGGCGAACAGCTCTTTCCGGACATGCACTGAGACGCTTGCTGTACGAACCTGAACCATAAATCGCTTTGCAAGTTCCGAAGGATCGTACGTGCCAAGCTGTCTGTTTTGATAGAGCTCTGAAAGCCGCGACGAAATGCTCGTTGAGCCTGGGGGCAATGAGTACTCTATGAAAGTATACTCGCCGTCGATGTCCTCAGTAATGTTTATCTGGGACTCCGGGGCGTTTGAGGGGCTGAAACGAAGGGTTGCCAAGAGCAGGTATCCCGTCGGAGGCTCGGCAAGGGTCGGAAACACGGTATTGAGGATTTGGCCATAAAGGTCATTGAGGCTAACCCTGTTGGTGCGTGACTGTTCGCTTCGCGCCCTGAATGGGTGAAAAAACAGGCCCGTTAGAATCGCTGCAAGCGCATACGGCAAGAGTTTATTGTGGCGCACTCGTTGCCTCCAGAAGGAGAACGGCGGGTGGGCCAGCCTTTTCCCCGGTTTTTCAGTTTCATTCCTCACGCGCTGATGATATCACCGAGTATTATTGATGTGGAGTAACATGCGCCGATAAGAAGTTCGCGGGCTGCGTGAAGTGTCGCAGCCCGGGGTGGCCCATCCTTTGTCTGCTGCGGACAAAGGGTGGGGCCTTTGACGTTGCTTTTGACGTCGCCTTTGTGGTTGCCTTCGATTTTGAATTTGCGTTTGGCTTTGCTTTCGCTCTTGCTCCTATGCCGAAGAAAAGGGGAGCAAGGGATCGTGCCGATTGACGATGTTCATTAGGGTGAGGAGACTGAAAAAACAAACTAAGTCAAAATAGAAAGGCAAATTCAAAAGCACCCGCGTCAAAAGCTGGCCCGCCCAAACATAAGTAAGGAGATAACTACATGAAATTACGCGGCAAGTTCCTCGCCGGCGTGATCACGGTGGCAGCGGCCGCCGGCCTCGCCGGTTGTGCCAACCACAAATCCTCCGCTCCGCAACAACAGACCGCCGTGACACAGACGGTCCAGCAAACCGCACCGGTCCCCGACGAGGCGGCGCCAGCTCAACAGGCCGTCAACACGCCCGATACACTCGCCGAAAAGCAAGCCAAGCTGGCGGTGATGGAAGCCTATGACCAGCAATTGCTGCTCGCCGACGGCTACAAGGCCACGGCGCGCCTCGACTACGGCAAGTGCAGCGGCAACCCGCCGACCGGGCTCCTCGATCCGGGCATGCATTATCATGGCACTTCGACCTGCATCGAATATGCAGCTGTGGTCAACGGCCCCATCGCCCCTCCGGGGTTCCAGGTCGGCCAGCACGTGCATATCTATGTTCAGCACCGTGGCGTGCCGGGCGACGTCACCCATACCAAATTCACCGCGCAAAGGGGACCCGCCCTTCCTGTGAACTAAGCCCGCGCGGCGCAAGCCGGGGGAGCGGAAGCGGCAACTTTCCTTTTGGCTAAACGCCTAATCCTGCTTATTTGGTGTGACTGGATTTTGCCTGGAAGCGTACCTACTTGCAATGAGCGATCCGGCGTCCGAGGTGTGGCGCCAGCCGGTGCTTTTGTAGATGGTTGGATCAACCTCAGGGAAGCGCGAACGAGAAAATATCGCTGCCCGCAGCAATCGCGAAATACTGCCTGCCATCCACGGCGTAACTCATGGGGGATGCGTGGACCAACTCTCCCACTTGAAAGTGCCACAGAGGATTACCAGTGCGCCCATCCGCTACCACGAAATTCAGCGCGTCGTCTCCAAACGCGACCAGGCCTGTGGCCGTGGACATGACACCACCCCATCCCTTGTTCGCGCCGATCTGTGGGGCTCGCCACGCAAAATCGAGCGTATCGAGATCAAAGGCATTGATATAGCCCTTGCCGGTTTCACCGGAGGTCTGGATGGCTGATCCATAATATGGGTGGCCTTCCTCGAAAGGCTCTTCTTCGGATTTCAAGATTGCGCAGGCTTCGTAGGAGCGGAAGTAAAACATGTGCGTGGCCGGGTTGTAACTGGGCGAATACCAGTTCGTGGCGCCGCCATTGGATGGACAGACGCGCACGCCCTTCTCGTCGGGGATAAGGCCGGCGGAAATTGGCCGGCCACTCTCGCCAAGGCCCTTGGCCCAATTCTGATTTTCGAAGAACGATCTGCCGAAAAGGAATTTCCCATTGGTGCGATCCAGAATGTAGAGGAACCCATTGCGATTCGCGGTGACGATTAATTTGCGCGGCTGGCCTTCGAGCGATGCATCCACAAGGACGGGCGTCTGCACCGCATCGTAGTCATACAAATCATGCGGGCTGTACTGGAAATACCACTTGAGCGCGCCGGTATCCGGGTCCAAGGCCAGCAGACAGCTTGTGTACAGATCGTCGCCGGGGCGGGTGCTGCCGTCGAAATCCGGTGCAGGATTTCCCGTTCCCCAATAGAGCAAATTCAGATCAGGGTCGTAGGTGCCGGGCATCCATGTGGCGCCTCCACCGTGCAGGTAAGTGTCTCCGGGCCAACTTTCATTTCCTTTCTCGCCGGGGCCGGGGATGGTCCAGAGGCGCCATTTTTCTTCGCCCGTTTCGGCGTCGAAAGCCGCCAGAAATCCGCGCACGCCGGCATCGCCGCCTGAAATGCCGACCACCACATTGTTTTTCACGATCAAGGGCGCGCTGGTTGCGCCATAGTTCTTGTTGCCGGTGGCGTAGGCAACCTCCCAAAGCAAATGGCCGGACCGCGCATCGAGACACAGCAAGTGCGCATTGTCCGTTTCCATGTAAATGCGAGTGCCCAGTATGGCTACGCCGCGATTGTGATGCTGGGCGGAGTCTTCGACGAGCCCCGATGTCACGGCTCGGACGTGATGCCATAATACCTTGCCGGTCTTCGCGTCGAGCGCGTAGGCATCATTTGCGCTGGAGACGAACATAATCCCGTCCACAACCACGGGAGTGACTTCAAGAGGGCTGACCGCATTTGGGTGAAACACCCATTGGGCGGCCATTCGCCCCACATTGGCCGGCGTGATTTGCGTCAAGCTGGTGTAGCGGGCGCCGGTGTAATCGCCATTGTAGGAAAGCCAGTTGTCGGCAACCGGCTTGCGGAGCAAGTCATTCTGCTGAACATTGATAACGCCGCTGGTTTCGGAGGAAGTATTCGCGCCGGCGGATTGGCCGCGCGCATTCTCCACTTGCCCGAACGGAATACCTTCGCACAACGCCAGCAGGAGGCACACGGTGGTCACGGCTCGCAGTGCGTAAATGCCGGGGCGCAATTTGCCCGCCGGACTTTTGGCCTGGCGTGCGCTCCACAGTGCCGGCCAAATCATCGGCTCTCCACTTTTTTCGGGGGCGGATTTCTGCTGGAGACAATCAGAAAACTGACAATATCATTCAGTTCCTTTGACGTAAGCCGGGTGGCGTAATCGCGCGGCATGAGGGAATGATTGGTGTAGTGCACGTCCTTGAGATCGCTCCTCGCCAGGAAATGATACCGGCCGTCTTCGCTTTGCAGTTCCAGGTTGAAGTTGTCTTCGTTGCGCAGCACGCCTGTCAGCTCTTGCCCAGTATTGGTCGTGATCGTCACAACTTGTGATGAGGGCAGCAGTGGATTATCGGGAATTATGATGGCTTTAAGGATCTCAACCGCGGTGCGATTCCGGCCGTAGTTCGTCAAACTGCCGGCGATGAACCCGCCCTTTCCATTCAACAGGTGGCACTGTGAGCATTGCGCCTTGCCGAAATACAACGCGCGGCCCGAATCCGCATCTCCAGTGACTACCACCTCCGCCGTGGCGGACTTCGAGGCGGTATTGCTTTCGAGCACTCTCAGGAATTGCACTACGGCTCTGATGTTGGCGTCGCCAATTTGCGCGAAGGGCGGCATCCCGCCCTTGGTCCCATCATGCACAATGCGAAAAAGTTCTGCGTCGGAGGGGTTCAGGGGGCTGGCCGCCGAAAAGAGTGGCGAAGCTTTGTCCCCGCCCCTGGCATCGGCGCCATGGCAGCCCGCGCAATACTCCATGTATCGCTGCATGCCCCGGCCCGCTTCGCTTCCCTGGGAATGCCCATCGCGGAGCGCGAATCCGAAAACGAGGAGCATGGCGAAGAGCAACAAAGGCGCAGTCCGGTGGGCCATTCGTGTCCACATCCTCAGCAAACGGAAGCAAGACCAGACGAAAACTACTACAGGTTGGGGATTACGGCCATAGGTGATTTGTAAGGAGTAAAGGGCGTGGCTTTACTTAGCCGGGGGTATTCACAGAATTTTATGTGATTGATATAATACCTGTCACCTGAGGGCGGTTTGTCACGTCTCATTTAGTAGCACCCTTGACGTCCGAGGGAGGTATATATGAAGGGCTCTACCCTGCTCGGCCTTTCTCTTTGCGTTGTCCTTGCCGCCGCGCCGGCAATCTCGCAACAAATTCCGGCGGGCACCGTGCGCACGCATATCGAAGGTATTCCAATCCCCCCCATAAGCGGCGCCCCATTCACCGCCAAAGTGATCGTCACATGGAACAAGCCGCAGGTGGGAGGCGGCGTGCTTGCACTGAAATATTACACATTTGTGGCGCGCGACTCTCAGGGACGCGTGCGCCGCGAAATTCGCGAATTCATTCCCGCCGATTCCACAGCGGAACCTACGCTGCGCACTTTTACAATATTGGATCCCATCGCGGGCACAAGCACGACTTGTACGAAGGCAACGATGTCTTGCGCCACCGGCTCATTCAACGCGAATGTGGCTTTGACAGAAAATGCCGTGGCCCGCGGCAATGCAGGCGGCGAGAGTCTGGGCCTGCAAACCATTGAAGGTTTGCCGGTGACCGGAACGCGGGTGACATCGTCGAATGTTTCCGGCCCGCGCGGCAACAGCCGGCTGGTCGTCACTCAAACGGAAGCCTGGTATTCCCCCGACCTGCAGATCGATCTCTCGGTAACCCGAAACGATCCTCAATCGGGCATGGTGACGCTCAACGTCACAAATCTTGTGCAGGGAGAGCCCGATTCCACCTGGCTCGCCATCCCGTCTGGATACAGTGTAACGGGTGGCAAGACGCAATAGCTGCTAGCAGCGCGAGCCGGAATTCACGCACGAACAGCGGTGGTTTGCCGAAGGGCATTTCGTTCGAGAGGGTAGTTGTTGTGATCCTGCGGGGAGATTCGATGCGTCGCTTAGCCTATCTCGCTTCGTCAACGGTCTTGGCGGCATTTTTGCTGAGCGGTTGCGCATCGCACGGCGAGGCCGTTTCCGGTGGTGGGGGCGGCGTGATTCTCCCTCCCGTCACTTCGGGGGGTACGTCCGGCGGCACTTCTGGAGGCACGTCAGGTGGGACTTCTGGTGGAACTTCGGGCGGTACGTCGGGCGGATCGGGCGGCACCTCCGGCGGAACTTCGGGCGGATCAGGCGGAACTGGGACTTCGGGCGGAAATGTCATAATTGGCGGACTTGGTTCCAATCCCCAAGATTCTGACTGGGCCGATTCCGAGAGTTCTCATCCTGCCGCACTTCATGCGGGGCCATTCCAGGGTGTGGTGAATGGAGGGCAATCCCGTGCCGTCGCCGGGGCCAGGATTTATGTGCTGCAGGTTAATTCGAGCGCTGATGGCACCGCGTCGGTATCGCTGCTTAGCTCCGACTACCCGGCTGATTCGATCGGTCACTACGTCCTCAGCGGAGAATATGGCGGATTCTCAATCGCGGGCCACTACACCTGCACTGCGGGCCACCAAGTCTATGTTTATGCCCGAGGTGGCAACAGCGGTGATGACGGGGCGAACTCAGCGATTGGCCTGATGGCTTCGCTCGGCGCATGCCCCGAATCTGGAAATTTCAATAGGGCCGCGCCCTTTATCTTCGTAAATGAAGTGACCACGGTTGCCGCGGCGTACGCGATGGCAGGAATGGCCGCCGACGCGACGCACATGGTCAGTCCCGATACTTCGGCGTTGGAGACCGCGAGCGCCGCCGATTTTGCCAACATTGCCACGGGCGTTGCCTACTCCGTTGTGCCATCAAGGCCCGAAACCCAGGTCCCGCAGACCAAAATTCATACGCTCGCGAACATCCTCGCGACGTGCATCAACTCCAGCGCACCCAATTCGATCAGTTGCTCAACTCTGTTTAGCAACGCGCGGAGCAACGGCTCGTCCGGAACCACTCCTGCCGACACAGCCACGGCCGCCATAAACATTGCGCGCCATCCGCATGCCAATATTGCCGCTCTTTTCGGACTTCAACCAAGGCTCGCGGCCCCGTTCCTGCCGGCGCTTGTGTCCGCGCCGGAGGATTTCGAGCTTTCTATCACCAGCGAAGAGGCGAAGAACAAGGTCGCCTCGCTAGCAACCCATCCTTAGTCCGCTCTTTCTCCGAGCCCCTTCACCGGCAGCTTCAGGTGCCTCCATATGGATGTGAATCCAACCGTGCAAAATTCTTAAGGTGAGTGAAATGAAAAAGGGCCCGCCACTCGAATGCGGCGAGCCCTCAAGAACAAACGGATTATTTTTCCGAGTTAGTGGATGACGAAGCCGGTTGCAAGGCTGATGTCATTATCATTTGTTCGGACGCTTGAGACCGAAGTGAACGACGTGCCCAGGTAACTGACCTCGATCAACCGGAGTGAAAAATGACGAGCGACTTTAAGGTCAACACCGCCGCCGATTTTGAATGCGAAGTTCGTCTGAGCGGGCGCGATCAAATCTTCCGGAGCCTGGAGTTGGTCCCGGTGGACGGCGCCAAAAAGGGCTTGTGCGTAGGGTGTTACACGTCCAAATCCCCAGCGAATGCGCGGACCCGCAAAATAATGAATGGAATGAGTGGGCGCGAATACAGAGGTGCCATCCGATAGGACGTAGCCATTGGAAAAACCATAACCGACGTCGGCAACGACGCCGGCCCATTTCAAGGGGAAAAAACCAACGTCACCCGTGAAGCCATTGGAACCGCCGGTATCCCCATCGGTATTATAAATGCGCGTGTATGTGTATCCGCCAAAAAGCTCAACCTTGGACGTACTTTGAGCTGCTGCCGCCAGTGGGATGGCGAAAAATATGGCTGCCAGGAATATAAAACGTCGCATGCAGATTGTCCTTTCGAGAAATGGAATTGCCCTGTGCGGGCCTGTTCATCCGGAATCCCCTGCCCTGAATCCCCTGCAGAGAATCACATAAAAGAGATGCACTCTTACAGCTTCGCGTTGTCTGAATTCAAACTGCCGTAAACTGAGGGATGAGTCGCAAAATTGGTGGTGAGCCGCCCTGGACTCGTCCCGAAACTTCGGGACTGGAACCCATGTATATAAGAACAAAACGAAAAAGTGGTGAGCCGCCCAGGACTCGAACCTGGAACCCGCTGATTAAGAGTCAGCTGCTCTACCATTGAGCTAGCGGCCCACAGGAGGGAAAAGCAGGGATTATTATACCGATGCGGGGAGATTTGTCGAATCGCAATCCCGGCGGGCGGATTTTCACTTCCTCAATTCAGCGGCAATTTCCTGCGCGACCTGGCGGGCGCGAGCGATGTCTCCGGGCTCAAACGAAATCGCCGAGACCTTCGGATGACCGCCCCCGCCGTAGCGCTCGGCAAGCGACGCAAGATTCTTGTCAATTTGTTCGGCCTTCCACGGATTGGATCCGAGGGAGACTTTCGCCCGCGATTCCGATGCGCTTACGCTGACGGAATAGAGGGCCTCGGGATGCAACAGATAAGGAATAAATTTGTTGTAACCCTCGAGGTCCAAGTCGCTCACGTCGAAATAGATTACATTCTTTGAAACCTGCATCCGCTGGCGAAGAATTTCAATGGAGCGCTGATGGCGCTCGAGCAGAGGACCCAGGTGTTTTGCCACAAGCGGCAGGCGGACGACCTCCGCAAGCGGCTTGGAAGCCAGTTCCGGCACGAGGCGCGCGGGAATGTTTGCTTCCGGCGCGGCTTCGATCACGAGCGCAATTTGCGTGGCGGGTTCGCTGATGGCTACCGCGGCTTCGGGAGAGGCGTATTGCGCGCCGTCAATGATGTCGCCCCAATGAATCAACTCCGCCAGAGGAGCCGCGTTGAAACCGAATTTGGATTGCGCAATGTCAGCAATCAGCTTGGTGCACGATTTGTAAGAAGGATCGTAGAACTTGTGAAGCTTATCTTCGTCGCGGAAATGATCGGCGTCGGCGGTTGAGAGGAAAGCGCTCTGATGATGGTCGAACCACCAGGTCACGCGTGGCGATGGCGAATACTTGAAATCAACGATGGCGTTTTCATCGCCATCGAACATGTCGTCATTAAATGGACGCCGGGCTTGATGCGTCATGCCTGTGTAAAGGAATTCGGCGGCGGGCTGCATCCGCTCGCGAAAGAATCGCGTGAAGACGGCCGCCGATGCGGCGCCATCAAAACATCGGTCATGGAAAAAAACGTGTGCCTTCACCCGGAGCGCCCTTGCCGGCGATTTGCCCCGGCCGAACCCGGCGAGGTGCATCGCGCCAAATTAAAGATATTAAAGATGGCCGCGACGCGACGGATTGTCAAGGATGCCGTGCGATGCGCGGATTTTACAAAATAAAAGCGGGGAGCCGCTGTTGCGTGGCTCCCCGGTGAATCGGATTGCGGAGGCGGCGAATCGCGCGCAAGCCTCCTTGGCTTTTATGCGTGCACTTTGCCGACGATGCTGTCCGCGATATTCGCGGCAATCGGGACCCGGAACTTCTGCCCCTGATATGCCTTGACCATCAGGAATATCCACAGGATCGCCGCGGCCAGCTCCACCAAACGATATATGGAGTACCACAAACCCCATCCGCCGCTCCAAAACAATGTGGAGAACACAAACGAGAAAAAAATCCAGTAAAGAATGCTCAATCCGCCGAATGTGACAATGGACTGAGCGGCATGAAACCTCACCGTCGGCCTCTTGTCAATAAACAGGAATATCAATCCTGTGATCCACCACAGCGCATAGCAAGCCGCACTGGCTACATTCTCTTCCATTCCCGTTCCTCCCGCGGCAGCTTGATTTTGTGAAGCCGGCGCCGATTGCCCGGCTGGCTGCGATTGCCCCGCCGGCGGAGCAGCGGACATCGGCCTGCCGCACTTTGGACAAAACCCCTGGCCATCCGCTACTTGAGCGCCACAACCCGTGCAGAATGCCATCGTCATCCTCCCGGAGATAAGAGCAACTCGACTTTGCCGCGGAGCGTAACAGAACAGGGCGGAGCCCGCAAGACCGGAGAAGGTTTAGCAGCGGCAAGTGGCAGCGCACAAAAGAGTCAACTACTTTTTGCCGCTGCCCGAAATTAATTCAGCCAACTTCCCGGCCAGCGGCATTTTGAGCGGCTTCCGGTCGAATGCCCTCACGATCAGCAAAATCCAAATCGCAAGCGCCGCCAGCGACAGTAATGCCCACGAGATGAAATATAATAGGTAGATTGGCTGGTTATCTGAAAAAGAGTCCCGTGCGAAGCGCCCCAACACGATGATCCCGGTTACAAGAACCCCGAACACAATTGTGGATTGCACCGCGTGGAAACGGACCACCGGCCGCTTATCCACGAAATACATCACCAATCCGGATACGAATCCGAATAGGTAGCAGAGCGGGCTGGCGTAACTTACCGGTAGGCCATATTCCTCCTTGACTTCACCGCCCGGAGCGAGAGATACACCGGGCAAAACTTGCCCACACTTGCCACAGTAAGACGCTCCCGCGGGTGGCGAAGTTGGGCGCAGTTGGTTCCCGCACTTCGTGCAATAGGCCGCATCGCCGACAACTGTTGCGCCGCATTTGGTGCAAGTAACAGCCACGCTTACCTCGATTCGGAGTGAAGGCTAACAGAGGCACTCGCCGCGAGCAAGACGGCTACTAGCTCTATGACGCAGAACAAATCACGCGGGCAAAATATGATCGCAGAAAAGTGGATCACGCAATTTGCGAAGGTTCAGACGTATTTCCGCCGGGCGCGGTTACTTCCCTGCCGAAATATTGAATGTAGGGATAGAATGTCGCGCTGACTCGGCACGCTGACCTGGCCCGCTCGACTGGAGCGCACACTGTTCGCTGAACAAAATCCCAACGCAAACACGGCGCCGCGCGCGACGCGGCGAATCCTTGGATTCCCCTGGCCCGCGCGGGTTACGCGCGCCGAGCGGACTTCGCTGATCGCCGGCGGGCTCGGCTGGATGCTCGACGCCATGGACGTGATGCTTTACTCCCTGGTGCTCGCTCACCTGTTGACCGCGCTCAGCATGAGTAAACAGACGGGCGGCCTTCTGAATTCGCTGACGCTCGTTGCCTCTGCCATTGGCGGAATGACGTTTGGGTTTATCGCGGATCGAGTGGGCCGCACGCGCGCGCTGATGGCTGCAATCCTTGTCTATTCGCTGGCGAGCGGGGCGAGCGGGCTATCGCACACCATTCTTGAGTTGGCCATTTTTCGATTCATCCTCGGCCTGGGCATGGGAGGTGAATGGACCACGGGCGCGGCGCTGATCGCCGAAACTTGGCCCGCCGAGCATCGCGGCAAAGCTCTCGGGTTAATGCAGTCCACGTATGCGATTGGCGAAATGATCGCGGTCGGCGTGGTTGCGGTTGTCCTGCCGCATTTCGGTTGGCGCGCGGTGTTTTTCGTTGGCATCCTGCCGGCATTTTTAGTTTTTTGGATTCTCCGCTCGGTTCCGGAATCCGAAATGTGGCGTGCGCAAAGCGCGTCGAAGCCCGGTTCGCTGAAGTTGCTATTGAGACCGGGCATTCTCGGCGTCGGCCTGCTCGCCACTGCAATGAATGCCTGCGCAATGTTCGGCTATTGGGGCCTTTTCACCTGGATTCCCTCTTACTTGATGCTGCCCGTCGCGCAAGGAGGGCGCGGACTCAACCTGGTCACGACGACGGGATGGCTCCTCGCGATGGGCATCGGAAAGTGGCTGGGGTACGCGCTCTTCGGATTCTTCGCCGATTCCGTGGGACGCAAGCGCAGTTACGCAACGTATTTAATTATCGCCGCAGCGCTCGTGCCAATTTACGGGATATCGCGCAGCCCGATGTGGCTGCTGATTCTTGGCCCGCCGGTGGCGTTTTTCGGAACCGGATACTTTTCCGGCTACGCCGCAATTGCTTCCGAAATTTTTCCGACGGAGATCCGCGCAACAGCCATGGGATTGAGTTACAACGTCGGCAGAGGATTTTCCGCGCTCGCTCCCTTCGCGGTGGGAGCCATCGCCACACGCTACAGCTTCACAGCCGCATTTTATTTGCTCGCAGGTGCTTTCTTTCTGGCCGCGATGCTCTCACTCGCCCTGCCCGAGACCAAGGGAAAGCAATTGGAGTAACAGACCCCGATTCGTTGCGCGACAGATACGCCGATGCTATCTTTTTGAGCTGTCATAATTCTTTTATGGACTGGTGGTTCGGGGCGGGGCGGCCGATGAACCGTTTTGCGTTACTTTTATTCGTCGCAATCATAAGTTCGATTTGCGCGGGGTGCAGCAGCGGCGCCGGCGAGCCTCCGCCCGACACGCCCTCTCTTTCGCTTTCGCAAACAAGCCTTTCTTTCTCCGCGACGCAAGGGAGCGGCGTAAATCCTTCTCCCGCCTCCGTTAGTGTCTCCAATATTGGGGAAGGCACGCTTGCATTCACAGCCTCGAGCGATTCGTCGTGGCTTTCCGTCACTCCAACGAGCGGCACCGCCCCGGAGACTTTGCAGATTTCCGTGGCGGCAGGAACTCTCGCGCCGAGCGTGAACACCGGCCACATCACGATCAGCGCGCCGGGGGCGTCAGGCTCGCCCGCAACAATCACCGTCGGATTTCTTTTGGCGCCAATGCCATCGGATGCGCCTTTCTGGCCGCAGTGGGGAAGCAATTCCCAGCATACGGGATTGGTGAGCATTGCGGGGCAGAACGCGACGGCAATACTCGCTAACATCATTTACGACCCTTTTGTTGCGAAAGAACAGGCGGAAAGCCCGGGCGGCGATCTCCTGGTCCACTATCAAGTGCCGATTGTGGATGGCAATGACACCTACATGGTCATGAAAACCGGGACATACAATTCATGCAGCCCGGCCGGAGCATGGGAGAGCGGATCCGCGTGCGGTCCCAACACGTGGAGTACGATGATTTGGAATGAGGCGCGGTTCTCCTGGATTGGCAATCAACTCGTAATGATCTGGGAGTTCCAAAGTGATTGGAAACCGGAAACAAATGGCAGCGCGCTGGAAGGCTGGGAACCTGTGTTTCATCCCGTGGAAGCGAACGGCTACATCTATGTTCCCGGCGCGGGGGGAACTCTGTGGAAGGTGGAAAAGGTAAACGGCACCGCGGTTTCACAAATCAATCCTTTCAGCGGCATCGCCATCAATGCGGCGAACACTTTTGTTGCCGGGCCGCTGACCGCAGATTCGCAGGGAAATGTTTATTACAGCGTCGTCGAATTGGCGAGCTCCACGAGCGGCGACCCCTGGGCCGCGAATGACATCCTCGGCGCGTGGCTTGTGAAAGTTGCGTCGAATGATTCTTCGACTTTCGCCACTTATGCGTCTCTTGTTCCCAATGCGCCCGCGGCCAGCTCAACGTCTTGTCCCGCGGCTTTCTCGAAAGGCCCGAGTGGAACGTGCGGGTCGCAGAGACCGGCGATCAACGTGGCGCCCGCTGTTGGGCCGGATGGCACAATTTTTGTGGCCAGCGTGGCCCACTTGAATTCCGCGCAGGCGTATATGGTGGCCGTGAATTCAAACTTGACTCCGAAATGGGCGACTTCGCTGCTGAGCTTTCCTGTTTGCGGCACGGCACCGTGTATCGCCTCCGGAGTGACGCTCTATATCGCCGACCAGGCCTCTTCATCTCCGACCGTCACGCCGGATGGCTCGGTCCTTTACGGCGTTCTGTCAAACGACGGCACATTTCGCGGCGATATGCTGAAACTGAATTCGCTGGGCACACTGGCTGCAACCTACAATTTTGGATGGGACTCGACCCCCGCGATCTATCCGAACAATGGAACGTATTCCGTTATTCTCAAGGACAATCATTACATTACGAGCGGCCCCTACTACATCACGCAACTGGATTCCAATCTTCAAATCCAATGGCAGTTTCAGAATACGAACCCAAAGGCCTCGGACGGTTTCGAGTGGTGCATCAACATGCCCGCCGTGGATGTGAACGGGACCGTTTATGTAAATAGTGAAGATGGCAGCATCTATGTAATTCCGCAGGGCCACACGGGAATATTCACAGTGCCCTCGAGTTCACTCTTTCTGAATTCCGCGATTGGAGCCGCGTACACACCATTATCCATCGGCCCGGACGGAAAGTTGTACACTCAGAACGACGGGCACCTGTTTGTCGTGGGGAATTGAACGTGCGAGGACGCTGAATGGATTACATCGAGAGCAACCTCGTGCCAGGCGAGAAGATGCTTTATCGCACACGGTTGCATTGGATCGTGTTGATGAAGCCATTTCTAATCGCTATCGTGCTGCTGTTTCTGCCGGGCGGACTTCTCTTGTGGTGGAAAGCCCGCGACATGGAGTGGCCGGGCGCGGCTCTTTTTGCGCTGGGCATCATTGTGATTGCCTATGGGTTGATACGGCGGAACGCCACCGAAATGGCGGTGACCGATAAACGCGTAATCATCAAACAAGGAATCGCCAGCCGGAAGACACTCGAACTTGTGCTCGCGAAAGTGGAAAGCATCGTGGTGAACGAAACTTTCATGGGACGAGTGCTTGGCTATGGCACGCTCGTCCTTCGCGGTACCGGCGGCACGTACGAGACATTTTTCGAGATTGCGCATCCTTCGGAGTTCAGGAATCAGGTCCAAGGTCAGATCGGTAAACCCATAAATCCATAGTGCCGGCGTTCTTTCAATCCCCTTCGCCAGCGTTGCGCCGGCTTTCCCGCGATGCTAGTGTAAAACCCAAGCGGAAGTGGCGGAACTGGCAGACGCGCAGGACTTAGGATCCTGTGGCCGAGAGGCCGTGGGGGTTCAACTCCCTCCTTCCGCAGATATCTCTTCTGCATAAGTGGAGGCAGGCGTATGCTTCGTCGCGCGACAATCTTGACGTCCATTTTTGTAATCACAGCTCTGGCCGCAAGCGCCGATGATTTTTGGGTGAAGAAAGATTGGTCGACTTGGTCCGAAGGTGATTGCGAAACAATGTTGGATCAATCTCCATGGGCAAAAGAAACAACCGTGGCCGAACTAAACACCGATCCAAACTTTTTGGCGGGGCACAACACTTTCATTGTAATGCTCTTTTCCGCTGAGCCCATTCGCCAGGGGTTTGTACGTCAACTTCAAATCAAGCAGCGTTACGATAAGATGGCTGATGCGCAGAAAAAAGAGTTTGACGGGCAAGCCAACCGAATCCTGAGCCACAAATTTGACGATTCAATCGTATTTCGGATTGACTACAGCAAAGTTCCGCGCGTGTCTCAAGGCTTTCTGAATCAGATTCATCCCGACGCCTCGAATTGCGAGAACACATGGTTGACCACTGACAGGGGCGCGAAGGTTCTCCCGATCAAATTCGTAAACAGCGCGAGTGCTCACATGTATGATTTGTCTTTCCCACGACTTGTGGAAGGCCAGCCGGTAATCACGGAAAGCACGAAGTCGTTCACCTTGCAATTCGAGCGCTTAACTGAGGATTACCGGGTCGGCGCCGTGAAGGCCATTTTTATTCCAGAAATGATGAAGTGGAAAGGCGCTTTAACTTATTAACCGGCGGGCCGTGGGGGTTCAACTCCCTCCTTCCGCACCAACGCCACACCACGGCGCGATTTGCGCGGTTTGCATAGCGGGCGTAGGATGCAACTCAAATCCAAATTACGGGCAATGCGCGCGAACGCGATTGTTCAAGCCCGCTTGCCGGGGAGAAGTCGATGAAGAAAATGATGGGAGCAATTGCGCTCATTGCCGTGTGTTCGATTGCAAGCTTCGCGCAGCAAGGTCGCGCGCCGAGTGCTCCGTCGCAGCTGACCGCCTCGCCGGCGGCAAATCCTGTGAGCGACATGTTGCGGCAGTTATTGCCGCGATATGCCAAGAACATGATTGGCGCCGCTCAATCCATGCCGGCCGACAAGTACGGCTTTAAACCGACGCCGGAGCAGATCACGTTCGGGCACCTTGTGCTGCACGTCGCGCAGTCAAACATCTTGCTTTGCTCAAAGATCGGAAGCGCTCCGGCACCGCCGCAAATTACGGCTACGGATGCCGATGGCAAAGACAAATTGGTCGCCGCGATTCAGACTTCGTTTGACTACTGCACACAAGTGCTTGCAAAAACGGATGATTCCAATCTTGGTGTGTCCGTGCAGCTTTCACCGACACGTGCGATGACCAAGGCCGGGGTGATGATCACGCTCGCGTGCGATTGGTACGATCATTATTCCGCGCAGGCGGGGTATCTGCGGCTGAATGGCATCTTGCCGCCCTCGGCGCAGCCGGCACCGGGGCGATAGCGAGATAGTGAAATGGCGAAGCGCCCGCAGCTTGATGGTGGGCCGCGTTGACGGAGCGAATGCACTCCCCTATACTGGAATTTCAGTGGGGGATTCACTGGGTGGCTCTTTCCTGCCGCCCTTTCCAGGAAAATGAACCCGGAAGCTGAATTGGCAAAGGCAGGAGTAGTGCGGCTGCAAGCGTCGCGCAAATCTCAAATCGCGCGCGAATTTCTTCAAGTTGAATCCGCACGTGTCCCAAACGGAATAATCACGAGACTGGAATGACAAAAGAATGAGCGAAGCTGAAGCCACTTGCAAGCGCGAGCTCGAACTGGAAATCCCAGCCGAGGAAGTCGCCAAGGCAAGCGAGAAAATCGCGAAAGAGATCGCGCGTGTCGCGCGCGTGCCGGGGTTTCGCCCCGGGAAAGCGCCGGTGACGCTGATCCGCCGCCGGTTCGCCGAAGACATCAAGAGCGAAGTGATGCAGCAGCTGATGCCGGAGCGCATCGAGCAGGCCGTGACGAAGGAAAAGCTCGTGCCCGTCACTCAGCCGCAAGTGGATAAGGTGGATTACGCCGAAGGCGGCCCGCTGAAATTCCGCGCGTCCTTTGAAGTGCTTCCCACATTCGAGCCGGCACCCTACAAGGATTTGGATGTAGAGGTTGAGGCGCCCGATCTTTCCGACGCCGACGTGGATAAGACGCTCGAAGAGATGCGCGAACGCGCTGCAACATTTGTCCCCGTCGAAGGCCGCGCGCTCGCCGACGGCGATTTCGCGCAGCTTAAACTGACCGGCAATCCCCAGGGCGGCGGCGAGCCACTTCACGCCGAGAATGTAATGTGCAGCATCGGGTCCGAAAACACGCTGGACGCCTTCAACGAGAACCTGCGCGGCGCAAAAGCCGGCGAGCAGCGCCGCTTTGACTTAACCTATCCCGCCGATTATCCGGACCCGAAGCTCGCCGGCAAGTCCTACCATTACATCGCCGACATAACGGCGGTGAAAGAAAAGAAGCTTCCTGAATTGAACGACGAATTTGCGAAGGATGTGAGCGAAGCAGCGACGCTCGATGAGCTGCGCAAGAAAATCCGCGAAAGCCTGGATACGGCGCGCGAGAACCAACTGGCCGATCTGACCCGAGACAAACTGCTGGCGAAGATCGTGAGCGCGAATGACTTCCCGGTGCCTCAGGCGCTCGTCGAACATCAGATGGATGCGCGGCTCGAACGCGCCGTACGGTCGCTGGCAGCGCAGGGCGTGGACCCGCGCGCTGTGAATGTGGACTGGGTGGCGATGCGCCGGAAACAGCGCGACCGGGCCGTGGAAGATGTGAAGGCGGAACTGATTCTGGACAAGATCGCCACGGCGGAAAATATCGAAGCCAGCGAAGAGGAACTCGAAAAACAGATTGCGGCGATCGCAGAGCACGGTAGCGAATCGGCAACCGTTGTGCGCGCGCGCTTGACAAAGCAAGGAGCGCTCGATAGGATGAAATCGAAGCTGCGAAGTGATAAAACACTCGAGTGGCTTCGTCAGCACGCCCGCATCCAGGTTTCAAAGCCTTCCACGGAGAAAAAATAACCTGGCGGGGTCCTCAGCGCAGCCTGAAAATTTCCTGATGAAAAATTTCGACGAACCCGGCTCGTACGCCACAACACTGGTTCCCATGGTGGTCGAGCAGACCAACCGCGGCGAACGCGCATACGATATTTATTCGCGTCTCCTGAAAGACAACATCATTTTCATCGGGACGCCGATTGACGACCATGTTGCGAACCTGGTGACCGCGCAGCTCCTGTTTTTGGAAGCTGAAGATCCCGAAAAAGATATTTCGCTCTACATTAATTCTCCGGGCGGCTCGATCACAGCGGGGATGGCGATTTATGACACGATGCAGTTCGTGCGGCCAAACGTAGTGACAATTTGTGTCGGCCAGGCGGCGTCTATCGCGGCGCTTTTGCTGACTGCGGGCGCGCCAAAGAAGCGCTTTTCGCTTCCCAACTCACGCATCCTGATTCATCAGCCCTGGATGTCCGGACTTTCCGGGCAGGCAACCGACATTGATATACACGCGAAAGAAATCCTGCGAATGCGTTCGGTGATCAACAAACTGCTGGCGGATCACAGCAGCCATCCACTGGAGCAAGTGGAAAGCGATGTCGAACGCGACTTCATTATGTCGGCGCAGCAGGCCAAGGACTACGGTTTGATTGACGAGATTATTTACAAGCACCGCTAATGCGATCGCGCGAATCATAATGATGGCGCGGGGCGTGCGAAACAGTTAGTAGCAAACAGGAAGTGGTCCGCGCGAGGAACCGATTCAGGCCTAGAATAAAGTTAGAAACGGCCGCAAAGGGGTTGCGGCCCGAGGCCAATACACCCGTGAGAAAACTAGGGACCGACGAACCGTTGCGTTGCTCCTTCTGCCATAAAACGCAGGAGCAGGTCGAGAAGCTCATCAGCTCGCCCTCGGATTATCCGCGCGCGTTCATCTGCAATGAATGCGTCACGGTGTGCCAGCAGATTCTGGAGGAAGAGAAGCGCGAACAGAGCCAGCCCGCGAACAGACGATTGCCGCGGCCGCCGGAGATTAAATCGTTCCTGGACGAATACGTCATTGGCCAGGACAAAACGAAAAAGAAATTGGCCGTTGCGGTGTACAACCACTACAAGCGAATTTTCCTGAACAAACAGCCGGGAGACGTCGAGCTGACGAAATCGAACATTTTGCTCATCGGCCCGACCGGCACCGGCAAGACTCTCCTGGCGCAAACTCTTTCGCGGATGCTGGATGTCCCCTTCGCCATTGTTGACGCCACTACGCTCACCGAAGCGGGCTACGTCGGCGAAGACGTTGAAAACATTATCTTGAAGCTGCTGCAGGCCGCCGACGGCGATGTGACAAAAGCGCAGCAAGGCATCATCTACATCGACGAAATTGACAAGATCTCAAAAAAGGACGAGAACCCTTCGATTACGCGCGACGTTTCCGGCGAGGGCGTCCAGCAGGCGCTGCTGAAGATCCTGGAAGGCACGGTCGCAAACGTTCCACCGCAGGGCGGGCGCAAGCACCCGCACCAGGAATTTACACCGGTTGACACGACCAATATCCTGTTTATCTGCGGCGGCGCGTTTGTGGGCATGGAAAAAATTATCGAGCGTCGCATCGGCCAGAAGTCGCTCGGCTTCCACACGGATGCGCAGCCCTCAACGGCGCACCGGCGCAACATTGAGATGCTTGAACAGGCGCAGCCGACCGACCTAATCCGCTACGGCCTGATTCCCGAATTCGTCGGTAGGCTTGCAGTAGTCGGCGTGCTCGGCGACCTCGACAAGAACGCGCTCGTTCGCATCTTGACGGAACCGAAGAACGCGCTTGTCCGACAATACCAACGGCTGTTTGAATTCGAAAACGTCAGGTTGCGTTTCACCGATGACGCACTCGAAACCGTTGCGGATCTGGCGATGCAGCGCAAAGTGGGCGCGCGCGGCTTGCGAATGATTCTGGAAGATTTGATGCTCGAACTGATGTACCACCTACCGGCGCAGCGCAAAGTCCGCGAATTCGTGGTCACCGCGGATATGGTACGCAGGCGGGAAATTAATTGGAGCCTACTCGAAAAAGCGGGTTAACTATCCCGCAGAAAGACCGACTTGCCAAACTTGGAATCCATGTTCAACCGAGAGAAAAACGACCCGAAGCGCGTGCCCATGATGCCGGTGCGCGAACTGGTCATTTTCCCGGGGCAGATGAATCCTTTTATCGTTGGCCGTGAAGGTTCCGTCCGCGCGCTTGAAGAGGCGCTCGCGGGCGACAAGAGAATTTTCCTTGCCACGCAGCATGACGCCTCGATCGATGACCCCAAGCCCGAAGACATCTACACGGTCGGCACGATTGCAAATATCGTGCAGAGCGTAAAGCTCCCCGACGGCAACATCCGCGTGTTGGTGGAAGGCGTCGAGCGCGCCAAAATCGTGGACCTTTCCACGACCGAAGGGTTCTTCCGCGCCACGCTGAAGCTCGTCCCCGTGAAATCGGAACCTTCGCCGGAAAATGACCAGTTGGTGCGCCGCGTCCGCGAACTATTCGAGCAATACGTCAAGCTTTCGCAGGCTGTGAATTACGATACAGTGATCGCCGCCGCGCGCGTGGAAGACCTCGGCCAGATTTCCGACGCGATCGCGGCAAATGTCACGATGCCCTTTGAAGAAAAGCAGGAACTGCTCGAAATGTTTGATCCCGTCGAGCGGCTCAATCAACTGGCAAAGATCCTTGACATTGAACTCGAAAAATTGAATGTTGAGCGCAACATCAACTCGCGCGTCAAGCGGCAGATGGAGCGCGCGCAAAAAGAGTATTACCTGAACGAAAAGATGAAGGCCATCCAGAAGGAACTTGGCCGCGGCGAGAAGAACGAAATCGACGAACTCAAGAAAAAGATCGATTCCGCTGGGATGCCCAAAGACGTCCACGAAAAGGCCATCCAGGAATTGAAGCGGCTGGAAATGATGCCGCCCATGTCCGCGGAATCCACGGTGAGCCGGAATTACCTTGACTGGCTTCTCGCTGTGCCCTGGAAGAAGAAATCGAAAGAGATTCGCGACATCGCCGTGGCGGAAAAGATTCTCGAGGAAGACCATTACGGGCTCGAAAAAATTAAAGAGCGCATCCTGGAATACCTCGCCGTTCGCCAGCTCGTAAAAATTCCCAAGGGCTCGATTCTCTGCTTTGTCGGCCCTCCGGGCGTGGGCAAGACTTCACTGGCCATGTCCATTGGACGCGCCACCGGCCGCAAGTTTGTTCGCGTTTCGCTCGGCGGCGTGCGGGATGAAGCTGAAATCCGCGGCCACCGCCGCACCTACATCGGCGCGCTTCCCGGTCAAATCATTCAGATGATGAAGAAGGCCGGCACGATCAACCCGGTTTTCGTGCTCGACGAAGTGGACAAGATGTCCATGGACTTCCGCGGCGATCCATCGGCGGCGCTGATGGAAGTGCTCGACCCGGAGTTGAACAACGCATTCACGGACCACTATCTCGACGTCGAGTACGATCTCTCTCAGGTGATGTTTATCTGCACCGCCAACGTGCTGCACACGATTCCGCAGCCGTTGCAGGACCGCATGGAAGTCATTCGGCTGCCCGGCTACACGGAGATGGAAAAATTGGAGATCGCCAAGCGCTTCCTGGTGAAAAAGCAGCGCGAAGCAAACGGCCTTTCCGATGCCAACATTGTTTTCACCGACGACGGCTTGCGCCACATCATCCGCCATTACACGCATGAATCCGGCGTGCGAAACTTGGAGCGCGAAATAGCGAATTTCTGCCGCAAGATTTCCCGCCGCGTGGTGAAGGAAGGCAAAGAGGTTCGAGTCGAGGTTACACCGGCAACGGTTTCCGAATATCTCGGCATCATGAAGTTCCGCGAAATCTGGACGGAAAAGAAAAACGAAATCGGCCTTGCGATCGGCCTCGCCTGGACGGAGGTCGGCGGCCAGGTGCTCATCACCGAAGCGCAGATCATGGAAGGCAAGGGCCGGTTGACGCTCACCGGAAAGCTCGGCGACGTCATGCAGGAGTCCGGCCAGGCCGCATTGAGCTACGTCCGCTCGCGCAGCGCGAATTTCGGCCTGCCCAACGATTTTTACCGGCACATTGATATTCACATGCACGTGCCCGAGGGCGCGATTCCGAAAGACGGCCCCTCCGCCGGCATCACGATCTGCACGGCCATCGTGAGCGCGCTGACGCGCATTCCCACACGCAGTCGACGTGGCCATGACCGGCGAAATCACGTTGCGCGGCAATGTGCTTCCCATCGGCGGCATCAAGGAAAAATTGCTCGCCGCGCACCGCGTCGGGATCCGCACCGTCATCATTCCAAAGGACAACGAGAAGGATTTGGTTGATATCCCGGCGGAGATTCTTTCCGTCCTTACCGTGAAGCCTGTCGAAAGCATGGATCAAGTTCTCGAATACGCTCTCGAACAGCCGCTGCATACGGCCGTTCCACCGCCGGTCCCGGAAGTTTCCGCGGTGTTTGAGCCCAAGGAAGATAAGAGCCTTACCAACTGAAGGCTCCGCCGCTCGATGAGTGAATCAATTTGGGGGAAGCGCGCGGCGCGCATCACGATTTAATTTTGTCTGAGTGCAATCAGAAGCATCCCGGCTTCCAAAGAGCTTGCCCTCCCCGGGGCCGGGTAAATCCGAATCCTGGCCTGAACATACAGGCGTGGAACCATAGTAGAAGGAACAAAAACAATGAGCGTTAGTCTTGCAGAACTGAAGGAAAAAAACATCACCGACCTGGCGAAAATCGCCAAGGATCTGGAGATCCCCGGCGCCAGCGGCATGCGCAAACAGGAATTGATTTTCCAAATCCTGCGCGCCCAGACCGAAAAGAACGGGCTGATCTTCTCCGAAGGCGTGCTCGAATGCCTGCCCGACGGCTTCGGCTTCCTGCGCGCGCCGGAATATAACTATCTGCCCGGCCCGGACGATATCTACGTCTCGCCATCGCAAATCCGCAAGTTCGATCTGCGCACCGGCGACACCGTCTCCGGCCAGGTGCGCCCGCCCAAGGATGGCGAGCGCTACTTCGCGCTGATTAAAGTGGAAGCCGTCAATTTCGAAGACCCCGAAGTCGCGCGCAACAAAATTTTCTTCGACAACCTGACGCCGCTCTATCCGCAGGGCGCGCATCCACCTGGAAACGACCAAGGAAAATCTCACCGGCCGCGTGCTCGACATGCTCTGCCCGGTCGGCAAGGGCCAGCGCGGATTGATCGTCGCGCCGCCGCGCACCGGAAAGACGATGATGCTGCAGTCCATCGCCAATTCCGTCACCACGAATCATGCCGAAGTCGCGCTGATCGTGCTGCTGATCGACGAGCGGCCCGAGGAAGTCACGGACATGCAGCGCACGGTGAAGGGCGAAGTCATCAGCTCCACCTTCGACGAGCCGCCGCAGCGCCACATTCAAGTCGCGGAAATGGTGCTCGAAAAAGCCAAGCGCCTTGTCGAGCACAAGCGCGACGTCGTCATCCTGCTCGACTCGGTCACGCGCCTTGCCCGCGCCTACAACGCCGTCACGCCGCCCTCCGGCAAAGTTCTTTCCGGCGGTATCGACGCCAACGCTCTCCAGCGCCCGCGCCGCTTTTTCGCCGCCGCGCGAAACGTCGAAGAGGGCGGCTCGCTCACCATCATCGCCACCGCGCTTGATCGATACCGGCAGCCGCATGGACGACGTCATCTTCGAGGAGTTCAAGGGCACCGGCAACATGGAAATCAATCTCGACCGCCGCCTGGTCGACAAGCGCATTTTCCCGAGCATCGATATCAATCGCTCCGGGACGCGAAAAGACGAGCTGCTGCTTCCCGCCGACGAGCTGAACCGCGTCTGGGTGCTGCGCAAGGTGCTGAGCCCGCTCTCGCCGGTGGAAGCGATGGAACTTCTGCTCGGGCGTCTTTCGAAATCGAAGAACAACGCGGAATTCCTCTCCTCGATGTCCGCCCCAACCTAAATTTCACGATTGCAATCTGTAGGAAATTAAGAAGTCAGCGTGCATTCGCTTCGCGGTCGCGAGCGAGCTGAGCAATCAGTCGCGCGGTTTCTTCGGCGTCCATCGCGGTGTTATCCACCAGCACGGCGTCGGCAGCGCGCACCAGCGGCGAAGTTTCGCGCGTGCGGTCGCGCTTATCGCGTTCGCGGATCTCGTCAACCACCTGCGCAAAAGTGAGCCCCTCGCCTTTTTCCTGATGCTCGCGCCAGCGGCGCTCTGCACGCACCTCGACCGACGCTTCGAGGAAAATCTTCAGCCCCGCGTCCGGAAAAACCACTGTGCCGATGTCGCGGCCTTCCATCACCACGCCGCCGCGCGCGCCCGCGCGCCGCTGTTCGGCCACCATCACATCCCGCACGCCGGGAACAATCGCAACCTGCGAAGCCGCAAGCGAAATCTCAGCAGTGCGGATCGCCGCGGAAACATCTTCGCCATCGAGAAGCACGTGCTGCCCTTCCGGGCCGCCTTCAAGATCAATGTGCGTTTCGCGCGCCAGTCGTTCAAGTGCCGCCGAATCAGTGACAGTGACGCCGCGCCGCAGCGCCTTCAGCGCTACCGCGCGGTACATCGCGCCACTGTTCAGGTACGTGTAGCCGAGCAGCTCCGCAACGCGCCGCGCCACGGTGCTTTTCCCCGAACCGACCGGGCCATCAATTGCAATGATTAGCTTGGGCATCAGATGCGGTGGAACGCGCGCTCGATTTCGCGCATCGAATAGCGCAACACCACAGGCCGCCCGTGCGGACAGCTCATCGGCGCTTCCGTCTTCGCCAGTTCCGCGAGCAGCCATTCCATTTTCGTCTGGTCGAGCGGCATGTTCACCTTGATCGCCGCGTGGCACGCCGTCGACGCCGCGATGCGCGACTGCAGCGAGTCCATGGAAATTGCCTGATTCTCGCGCTCAACTCCATCCAGGATTTGCAGCAGCAGTTTCTCGGCATCGGCGCTGGAAATTCCCGCAGGCGTCGCCTGGATCGCCACGCTGCGCGGCCCCATCGGTGACACTTCAAAACCATTCGCCGAAAGCTCTTCTGCGATCTGCTCGAAAATCACTTCCTGGCGCGGCGAAAGCTCGACGATGTGCGGCATCAGCATGCGCTGCCCGGTCATCTGGCCTTCGCGACGTGCGCGCAAGTGTTGCTCGAACAGAATCCGTTCGTGCGCCACGTGCTGGTCAATGATCCACAGCCCCTCTTCATTCACCGCGACGATGAAACTGGAATTCACCTGCCCGAGCGGCTTCAAATCCAGCAAACTTTCCGCGGTTGCCGGCCGCTCGGCTATTTGCGCACTCGCGGGCTCAGCAGCCGCGCGCCGGAATTGCTCTGCAATCTGATTCGCGAATGGCCCCTGCTCGGGATCTGCGCCAATTCCAATCGATTCGCCGGAATCGAATCGCAAGCGTTGCGCTTCGGGCCGCAGCGGAGCTTCGGTCAACGTAAATCCGCCATCGGAGTAAGCCGCCGTCGGCGCTGCCGCGGCATCAAGCGGCGTTGCCATCGGAGGAATCACCGCGCGCGGCAAGCCCGGCACGGGTTCGAGCGGCACCTGCTGCGAAGGAATATACGAGCCGAATCCCGCGCCCGCGGCCGCCGCCGCAATCTGCGCGGACGCGGCGGTTCCGGCGGGAAAGCTTGGAATCGGGCGCGCCTTGGTGAGCGCGTTCCGAATGGCGTCGCGCGCGAAATCATGAACGAATTGCGAATGCCGGAAGCGCACCTCAACTTTGGCGGGATGAACGTTTACATCCACCTCGACGTGCGGCAAATCCACAAAAAGCAGCACTGCGGGAAATGCCGGCGGCGGCAAAATATTTCGATACGCTTCGTGAATCGCGTGCAACAGCACGCGGTCGCGCACCAGACGCCGGTTCACAAAAACGTAGATGCCATTGCGATTCGGCCGCTGCACCTGCGGGCGCGATGCAAATCCGGAAACGGTCAGAAGAGATGAGCGCTCGGACTCCTCCAGCTCCTGCTCCGTAATTGCCGCGCGTACCGGCCCCGACGTCGGCGGAATTTCAAGCAACTCATCAAGCGCCGCGCGTCCAAATAATTGATACACGCGCTCGGCAAGCCCGGGGATTCCCTGCGCCTGCCTCGACGAGGCATCGCTGCCATTCGCGGAAGTCTCCATATTCGCATCCGCGTTCGACCCCGTGCTCGATTCCGCCGCGCGCTCAACAGCAGGCGATACATTCAAGATTTCCTGCGACGGCGTCTTCAGCACGAATTGCCGCTCAGGGTGGGCCAGCGCGTAGTGCGTCACCAGAGAAGCAATGTGCCCCAGCTCCGTCGTCTCGGATTTCAGGAATTTTCGCCGCGCCGGAACCGAATAAAATAAATCCGACACTGTGATCGTAGTTCCCGTCGGAACGCCCGCCGGCTTCACTCCAAATAGTTTTCCTCCGCCGAATTCAATCCGCGTTCCCTGCTCTTCTTCCGCCGTGCGCGTCTCAAGCACCAGGCGCGACACCGACGCAATCGAAGGCAGGGCCTCTCCGCGGAATCCAAGCGTAGCGATACTCAGCAAATCGTTCGCGGTGCGCAGTTTGCTCGTCGCGTGCCGCTCGAATGCCAGTAACGCGTCATCGTGAGCCATGCCGCTGCCGTCATCGATCACGCGGATCATCCGCTTGCCGCCGGCCTCGACTTCAATGCGAATCGAGCGCGCGCCTGCGTCCAGCGCGTTTTCGAGCAGCTCTTTCACCACCGATGCGGGCCGCTCGACAACTTCGCCCGCGGCGATTTGATTCGCCACCGCTTCCGGCAATATTCTTATTCTGCTCATTTTGTTTTATAGGGGGTCGGGGCTTCAGCCCCGACACATTCACTCATTCTTGAGTGCAATGCCCAATCCTCTTAGCTGGCCCTCTTCTACCGGCGACGGCGCCTCCGCCATCAAATCCACCGCTTGGGTGGTCTTCGGAAACGCAATCACTTCGCGGATCGACTTTTCGCCAGCGAGCAGCATCACCACGCGGTCCAGTCCAAGCGCGATGCCCCCGTGCGGCGGCGTTCCATAAGTCAGCGCATCGAGGAAGAATCCGAAACGTTGCCGCGCCTGCGCGTCGCTCAGACCAATGGCGCGAAACACGCGTGCCTGCGTATCCTGCTGGTGAATTCGGATGCTACCCGAGCCAAGTTCGACGCCATTCAACACGAGGTCGTAACCCTTCGAACGCAACTCGCCCCGCCGCTCTGGATCATCCAGCTTCGCAAGGTCTTCTTCCACGATTCCGGTAAATGGATGTTGCGCGGGCACCCACTGTTTTTCCGTTTCACTCCAATCGAATAGCGGAAAGTTCGTAATCCACACGAAATCCCAGCGATCCTTCGGAATGAGCGACAATTTCTCGGCAAGATGCAAACGCAATTGGCCGGCGATCAGCGCCGCAGCTTCCGTCCCCGGAATGTGTTCTTTTGCCGCAACGCAAACAATCAAATCGCCCGGCTTCGCGCCTGTTGCATGCACGAGCTGGCGCATGCCCTCAACGCCGAGATTTTTTTCGAGCGCGGAAGTAACTCCCTCCGCTGCAACCTTTGCCGTGTAAACGCCGCGCGCGCCAAGTGACTTCCCTTTTTCGGCAAGCTCATCGAGCTGCTTGCGCGAAAATGCCGCCGCGCCGGTCGCCGCAAGCGCGAACACGTTGCCGTCAATGTGCATCGCCTCGCGCGCCGGAAGAAAAATCGAAGTCACATCGCGCAACTCCATCGCGAATCGCAAATCCGGTTTGTCGCTCCCATAGCGATGGATCGCCTCGCGATGCTCCATCCGCTGGAACGGCCCCGCCGCCTTCACTCCCGCCACCGCGCAAGCGCGCACCATCACCTTTTCCAGCGCCTCAAAAATCAGATCCCGCGTGGGGAATGACATTTCCACGTCCAGCTGTGTGAACTCCGGCTGCCGGTCGGCGCGCTGATCCTCATCGCGGAAGCAGCGCACGATCTGGAAATAGCGGTCCAACCCGCCAATCATCAGTATCTGTTTGAAAAGTTGAGGCGATTGCGGCAGCGCATAAAACTCCCCGTGATGCAATCGGCTCGGCACCAAATAATCGCGCGCGCCCTCGGGCGTGCTCCGCGTCAGCATGGGCGTTTCGATCTCGAGAAAACCCATTTCGTCCATCGCGCGGCGAATCTCGAGGATGACCTTGTGCCGCAACGCTAAATTCCGCGCCGGCCGCGCACGCCGCAAATCCAGATAGCGATAGCGCAGCCGCGTCTCCTCGCTCGCCGTCACTTCGTCTTCCACCTGGAATGGCGGGGTCTTCGCCGTATTCAGAATGTGCAGCTCGCTAGCGATGATCTCAATTTCGCCCGTCGCCAGCTCCGGATTCCCTTTTTGCCGCAGCGCAACTTTCCCGCGCACCGCCGCCACATATTCCCCGCGCAACTCTTCCGCCTTCGCGTGCGCGGCGGGCTGGTGCTCTTTGTTGAACACCACCTGCACCAATCCCTCGCGGTCGCGCAAATCAATGAAAATCAAATTGCCGAGGTCGCGGCGCTTGTGCACCCAGCCCATCAGCACGACCTCGCGGCCGGCGTCCGCACCCCGCAACGCGCCGCAATAATCCGTCCGCTTCAAATTCCCCAGTGGATCGAGCACTCGCCGCCCCTCATTTCCATTCCAGTTCCGCCACCAATTCCGATTCGGTCAGACTTTTCTGCACCGCATCCGCCAGACGCTTCACCGTAAATTTCCCCGCCGCAATTTCATTTTCGCCGATAATGACCGCATGTTTTGCGCCAAGCTTGTCCGCAAGCCCCAGCGCCTTCCCGAATTTCATCTCCACCGCGGGCACTTCCACTTTCACTCCCGCATCGCGCAACACACGCGCCAGCTTAATCGCCGCGCCCTGCGCATTCGAGCCCATCCACACGATGAACGCATCCACCGCCGCCTCCGGCTTCACCTTCTCCGCCGCTTCAAGCGAGAGCATCAAACGGTCTTCGCCAATCGCAAATCCGATTCCCTTTGTCGGCGGGCCGCCCAGCAACTCCACAAGCCCATCGTACCTACCGCCGCCGCACACCGCGTTCTGCGAACCAAGCCCCGGCGCAGTAATTTCAAATGTAGTGCGCATGTAATAGTCCAGCCCGCGCACCAGACGCCAGTTCTGCTCGTAAGCGATCCCGCGCAAATCAAGTTGCCGGCGCACCTCCGCGAAATGCTCGCGGCAATCCGCGCACAAATGATCCGAAATCCTCGGCAGCTTCTCGATGATCGCTTGCTCCTCGGGCAATTTTGAATCGAGCACGCGCAGCGGATTCGTCTCGATGCGCCGCTGGCTATCCGCGCCAAGCTTGTCCTTAACTTTCACCAATTCGGCGCGCAGCAGCTCGATATATTTCGGCCGGCACGCCTTGTCCCCAATCGAATTAATTTGCAGCGCCGCACCTTCCAGTCCAACTTTCCCGAAAAATGTCATCAACATTTCAACCAGCTCGGCGTCAATTCCCGGCGCGTCCGACTGGCCCAGCACCTCCGCGCCAATCTGGTAAAACTGCCGGTAGCGCCCCTTCTGCGGACGCTCGCGACGGAACATCGGCCCCACGTAATAAAGTTTCACGTTTCCCGGCAGCGTCTGCATCCCATGCTCGATGTACGCGCGGCAAACACTAGCCGTAGCCTCCGGCCGCAGAGAAACGCACTCGTCATCGCGATCCACAAACGTGTACATCTCCTTTCCAACGATGTCCGTGTCCGCCCCAACCGACCGCGCAAACAATTCCGTCTCCTCAAAAATCGGCAGCCGTATCTCCCCATACCCAAATCCAGCAAACACTTCATGAGCCGCCTGCTCCACGCGGTTCCACGCCACCGACTCCGGAGGCAAAATATCGCGCACACCTTTAATAGCTCTGATTTGCTTTATTTCGGCCAACGCAACTCCCCTGCTTCGCTCAATCGCGGCAAGCTATCACACGCCCTCAATCATCTTCTACAGAATCTGCACATTCGGCGCCGAGCCCGCCGCTTCCTCCAGCCGAGCCATCACCGCCCGCGCCATCGCATACGTACTCTTCGCTTCCGCAGCATTTTCGCCAAGCAGCGCAACCGGCTTCCCCGTATCCCCACCGATCCGAATCCGCGGATCAATCTCAATTTCGCCGAGCAGCGGCACGCCAAACGCGTCCGCGGTCTTCCGCCCTTCTCCATGCCCGAAAACGTCCACGCTTTTTCCACAGTGCGGGCAAATAAACGAACTCATATTTTCAATCACGCCCAGCACTTCCACATTCACTTGGCGGAACATTTCAATCGCCTTGCGCACATCCGCCAGCGCCACCACCGACGGCGTCGTCACAACCACCGCGCCCGAAAGCGGCACGGTCTGGATCAACGTCAGTTGCACGTCGCCCGTCCCCGGCGGCAAATCCACCACCAGATAATCCAGTTCGCCCCATTCCACAGCCCGCAGAAATTGTTGGATCACGCTGTGCAACATCGGCCCGCGCCAAATCACCGGCTTATCGCCCGGCGAAAGCAGCCCCATCGAAATCACTTTCAGCCCGTGCGCCTCCACAGGCAAAATCGTCCGCTCGCTCGTCGCGCGCGGCTCCTCCGCGGTACCAAGCATCAGCGGCACATTCGGCCCATACACATCGGCGTCGAGCAGTCCCACGCGCGCGCCCAACTTCGCGAGCGCCAGTGAGAGATTCACCGCGACGGTAGTCTTTCCCACGCCGCCCTTCCCGCTCGCCACCGCGACAAGATATTTCACGCCCGGAATCGGCATCTTCGGCGGCTGCGGCGGCATCCCCGGCCCACCGGGGCCCGGCCGCTGCGGCATACCCGGCCCTTGTGGCCCTCCCGACACTGGATTCCCTCCACCGGCTGGCGGCATCGTGCTCCCTTCTCTGGCGCGTTCTCTGAAATTGTTTGGCGAAGAATGCGGCGCCCCGCGCGCGCGGAGCGAAGAATCATCATAGCCCGCGCCGCAAAACCGGGCAAGGCGCGCACGGCACGCCGCCAGCGCGGCCCGTCTCAGCCCCGTGCCCGCTGTAGTGCCAATGTAGTGCCAGCCCAATGCTCATCGTAGTGCCGAAAACGCAACAATCTGCCCGCCCGTACCATTGCCCGCCTGCGCAGCCGATGCTTAACGTGTTCAAGTGGGGTGTCGCGTGCACCTCCTCTCTGCATGAACGCCGATAGCAAAGTTACGGCGGCTCGCGCCTTTGTGCGCAGCCTCAATATTCTGCTCAAATTCACCCGCCTCTACGGGTTTGACCACGCGCGCACCAACGAGCAATTCGTCACCGCGTGGGACGAACTCCGCGCCGCCATGCCCCACGGCAGCGAGACCGGCCTTCTTCTCGGCTCAGCGAACGGCCAGCTCCTTCTCGACGGCATGCCGCTCAGCAACTCGCCGCAGGAACGCAGCTTCGCGCAATTGCTTACCGCTGCGGGCGTCGCAAGCCTGCTCTTTTCGCCGAAGGTCACGCAGGATGAGTTGTCGCGCTTCACGCGTGGCTTCCCTTCCGGCGGCGCAAAGCCCGCGGATCTCTCCGCACAATTGAAAGCTGCGATTTCCGGCGTAAATGGAATCCGCATCAACGAAATCCGCTTCGTCGCCGAAGACGCCGCGTTCTCCGACGTCCGCTCCGCCGCGCAGCTCACTGCGCGCACTCTCGGCGTTGGCAACAATGACTTGAAAGATTGGCTCACCGACCCGCAAAAACTTTTGCAATTGATCGCCGCTGCTCAGGGAGCGAATTCATCTCCATCGAGCGGTTCCCCCAGCGAAGGTTACAGTGGCGAGCCATTAGCGGACATCATTCGCGAATCCTCCGGCGCGGGCGTAGCTCTTTCGAGTGCCGATACATCGCAGCGCCAGCAAGCACCCGTGCCAAAGTCCAGTTCGACGATCCTGCCTTCGCTCGTCCGCACACCTTCGCCTGCCGCCAAAGGCGTCGGCGAAGACGACCTGCTCGAAATCCTCAAAGTCCTCACGCATCTCGGCCGCCAAATCGGCGACGCCTCGGCAACGCCCGTAGGAACCATCGGGCTGCAGCAGGAATTGTCAGGAATGCCGGATCGCAATCAGGAAATGCTCCGCCAGGCGCTGGCAACTTTCGCCGCGAAAGTGCCGAACGCCAAGCCCGACCGCTCCATGCTCATCCAGCTTGCCGAGCACCTCGCCATCCGCTTCGCGCTCGATCGCTACGAGCGTGGCGAAGTGAAGGTCAACGCCGTGCGCCAAACTCTTGAGCGCATGAACAAAGAGATCGAGTCGCTCCGCGGCATCCTCGGCCAGCATGAAGAAAAAATGGCCAAGGCCGGAATGCAGGTTGAATCGCACGCGGATGTGCTCGACCGCCAGTTCTGGGCCTCGGTTCCCGAAAAAGGCAAGCGCAGCGTGCTTCTCTCCGAAGACGCCTGGTGCATCCCCCCGCGCAACGTCCGCAGCTATTGCAAGGAACTCGAATCGCGCGGCGAACACGCCGTCGCTTCAAACATTCTTGCGCGCTATGCAGCTTGCATTCACAGTCCTGAAAGCGAGGCGCGCCGCCGCACCGCCATGGGCATGACGGAACTCGCCGACCTTTACGCCGGCGAACCCAGGGCGCTCATCGCGGTAATCCGGCTTATGGGAATGCAGATGTCCGGCGAACGCGATCCCGAAATTCAAACGCATGTCACCGCCGCGTTCGTTCGCCTCTCACAGGAAGCCGCGTCGAGACATATCTACCCAGCCATTCAGCAGGCCTTGATCTCGCTCGAAGGCCTCGAGAATCAGCGGCCCACCGCCGCTCTCGAAATCCGTCCGCGCATCGGCGTCGAAGAGCGCCTCCCGGAATTCATCGAAGCCGCGATTCGCGCGAAGCAGTCCTCGGAAGGATCTCCCGAAGGCCTTGCCGACGTGCTCCGCATGATCCCGCACGCCGGCATCGCGCAAATCCTCACGCGGTTTAATCGCGCCGGCCAGAAGGCCGCCAACGACCGGCTCGTCATGATCGCGCGCGAAATCGGCGCCGAAGCCGTCACTCGATTAAAGGAGTCCGTCCGCATTGGCTCCGCACCGGATGCGGCGGAGGCCGCAGGCCTGCTCAGCCGTCTCGATCCCGCGGCCGTCGAGCACTGGCTCGCGAACCACATTTCGGAATGGCCGCTCGCCGCTCAGGATCGCTGCATCCGAGTACTCGCCGCAGCCGGCGCGCCCGAGCGCGGCGCCCTGCTGCTCTCGATTTTCGGCTCGCTCGATCCTCTTACGCAGTCGCTCGCGCTCGACGAAATGGGAATGTCCGGCGACTCCGAAATCGTATCGCGTCTTATGCAACTTGCTGAAAGCGAAGGCCACGAACCCGGCGCGGACTTCCTGCGCTTGAAAGCCATCGAAGCGCTCGGCAGACTTCGCGCCACATCCGCGAGCCCGCTCCTGCAACGCATCATCCAGCAAAGGCACAACTGGCTGCGCACATCAGTTGATGAACTCCGCATCGCCGCGCTTCAGTCCCTCGCGAAAATTGACTCTAGCGTCGCGCAGACCATGCTCCCGCACGCGGCGCTCGAGGATTGGCAGGTCAGTTTCCCCGCTCTCGACGCCGTGGCCGATTCGCAGTGGTATCGTCAGCGCCGCTACCAGCGCCTGCGGATTGAGCCGTCACTCGCGGCGGTTGTCACCACCTCATCCGAATCCGTGAAAATGGAGATTAAGGGATTGAGCCTCAGCGGCGGAATGGCCGCGTGCGAACGGCACATCCTCCCCGGAACGCTCATCGCCATAAAAATCAATCTCGGTATGCGCTCCATCCGCATGCAAGCGCTCATGCGCGACGTCCGCACTCACGGCCTCGGCTTTGAAATCGTCTCTATGAACCTTGAAGACCGCTCGCGCCTCCGCCGCCTGCTATTCAGTCATCTCCGTCCTGAAAAGCCGCCGAATGCAAAGGCGCCGCGCGAACAGCAATCTCCATTGATCGCAAAGAAGCTGATTGTTTAACGCCGGACGTACCCTCGCATCTTCTGTTGAATCACCCAAGCTAACCAGTTTCAAAATTATGGCCTCGGAAAACCATTTTTGAGATACTTCGCATCTGTACTCAAAGCCGTGCGACGCTTCCTCAATCTCGGCGGCCCCATCCTCGCGATCCTCTCCATCGCCATTGCATTCAATGTTTCCCTCCCAGGCCAGGGCGTCTCCGATGACGAGATCCGTTACGCCACCCGCCCCTACTTGCCCCAGCCGGAAAACGCCATTCGCATCCGCAGCGATTTGGTCGAGGTCCCCGTAGTTGTGCGAAACTCCGACGGCGCAGCAATAAGAGGACTGACCAAGAATGACTTCGTCGTCTTCGACCAGGGCAAAAAGCGCGACATCTCCTTCTTCGCCGTGGAGACAGCTCCGCGCGTGACCGCAAAAGAAGCCGCGCCAACTTTGGTGTCAGGAGCGGCTCCCGCATCACCAGAAAAAGCTCCCGCGCCGGCGCCCGCTCGAAAGCCGCGGTACGTCGCCTTCTATTTCGATGATTTCAATATGCCGCCGGGAGACACATACTTCTCGCAGCAGGCCGCCGAAAAGTTCGTCCGCGAAAGCCTCGAGCCGGGCGACAAGGCGGGGATATTCACCTCGTCCACAACGGTCTCTCAGGATTTCACCGACGACAAGCAAAAGTTGCTGAATGCGCTGGGCCAGATCCGTCAGCATCTGAAGTATCCCGCCGGGGCCATGGCCTGCCCTGACCTCACAACATATCAGGCCTTTTTGATTATGCAGCATCCCTTCGCTCATTCGGATCCCTTCGACTTGGGGATGGCGCAAGCATATAAGTGCGGCGCCTGCGCGGGCCTCCCTCCGACCGCCTGCATGCGGATTGTCACTCAGGCGGCGGAGGAGACGCTTTCCCTATCGGAGCAATTCTCGGATGACACGCTCGGGATCGTCACCGACGTCATTCACTACCTCGCCAGGATGCCGGGGCGCCGAATGTTGGTTCTGACTTCTTCCGGGTTCATGGTGCAAACCTATGGACCCAAGCGATATCAGGAAAATGTGATTGATAGTGCGCTGCGCGCCGACATCGTAATCAACACTCTAGACGCCAAAGGACTATGGGCTTCGCCGCCGGGAGGCGACCCCAGCAAGTGGATGAACCGAATCACGGGAGGCCCTCTGGGCGCTTACCAGGACCAGCTTGACGACATCACGAATGAGATAAACGGCGACCCCCTTGCCGCCATGGCCGAAGGCACTGGCGGTCGCTTCTTCCATAACCAAAATGACTTAACCCTCGGATACCGCAAACTCGTCATGGAACCTGAAGTCTCCTATGTCCTCGGATTTGAGCCCGACAAAATAAATCCCAATGCCAACTTGCACACCCTGAAGGTAAAGCTCCTGAATCGCAGGGGTCTCAGTGTCGCTGCCCGCCGCGGTTATTACCCTCCGGCTCAAAAAGATGTGGACGAGGCCGCTGCCATATCGGCAAGCCAGCAGAAGATTGACCGCGCCGTCCTCGCCAGTGACACCCTCTCCGACGTTTCAACCGATGTGGACGCCCAACCGGTACAACTCGATGACGGCGCGTCAGGCCTGAAGGTCGTCGTTCACGTGAACGCGAGGAACCTCCCGTTTGTAGGCAGCGGAGACCGCTATCAGGAAAATCTGGTTTTCGTCGCCGCTCTCTTCGATGCCACCGGCCATTTTCTCGTCGGGCAGGAAGGGCTGATGAAGCTGTCGGTCAAGGACGCGACAAGGCGCCTGCTCTCCACGCAGGGCCTCAACGCCAACCTTTCGCTCAAGAAAATCCCTCCCGGACTCTACCGTCTCCGCTCGGTCGTTCAGGAACACGTTACCGGCCGCCTCGCCGCCACCAACACCTCCGTAGAAATCCACTGACACGCCCACGCCTCCCTATCATCTTTTGCGGTTGGACGTGCTGGAAGGCACGGGGGCCCTTCCCGCACGTCGCGGTTTGGGACAATTACAACTCCCCGTCCATCCGAGCCATCACAATAGAGGTACAATTCGTCAAATTATGAATCGTGAATTGCGCCCGAATCGCCTGCCGATGCTTCTTGTTGGCCTGGCCTGCTTCTTTATGGCCACTACGCTCGCGGTGCGCACACCGGGGCAGAGCTTCTCTGAGGACGAAATCCGTTACGCTACTCGCGCCTACGTGCCCCAACCGGAAAACCCGATTCGCATTCGCAGCGATTTGGTCGAAGTCCCGGTCGTTGTGCGCGACTCGGACGGTAAAGTCGTAAAGGGACTCACCAAAAATGATTTCGAGATTTATGACCAGGGCAAGAAGCGGGACATCTCCTTCTTCGCTGTGGAGACTTCTCCGCGCGTGACCGCAAAAGTGCCCGTGCCAACCCCGGTGTCCGGAGCCGCCCCCACACCGGCAGCGGCCGCACCCGCGGCTGCACCAGCGCGCAAGCCACGATACGTCGCATTCTATTTCGATGATTTCAATATGTCCCCAGGAGACACGAACGCCTCCCGCGCCGCCGCCGAGAAGTTTGTCCGCGAGGGCCTTGAACCCGGCGACAAAGGTGGGATCTTCACTTCGTCCACAACGGTCTCTCAGGATTTCACCGACGACAAGCAAAAGCTGCTCGATGCCCTGGGCAAGATCCGGCAGCACCAGAAAAGGGCCAATGAAGGAGCCGCGTCCTGCCCAAATCTCACGACATATCAGGCCTTTCTAATCATGCAGAACTACAACACGCATTCGGACGCCTTCGACTTGGCGGTCCAGCAAGGGATACTCTGTCACGCCTGCACAGGACCATCGTACCAGGCCGTAATTCCCTGCCCACCAATTGTCTTAGCGGCAGCAAGGAACACGCTGGCAATGTCAGAGCAATACTCGGTCGACACTTTCGGGATCATCAGTGACGTTATCCGTTTCCTCGCGAAGATGCCGGGACGGCGCATGCTGGTGCTCACCTCCTCGGGATTCATGGCGCAAACAACCCAGCCGAAGATTTATCAGGAAGAAGTAATTGACGCCGCTCTGCGCGCCAACATTGTGATCAATTCCCTCGACGCAAAGGGTTTATGGGCAGCACCTCCGGGAGGCGATCCAAGCGAGTGGATGGACCGCGTTCGCGTAGGACCACTGGCCTCCTATCAGGATCAACTCGACGACATGCAGAAAGCGATAAATAATGATCCCCTGGCGGCCATGGCCGAAGGCACGGGCGGACGCTTCTTCCATAACCAAAACGACCTGACCCTCGGATACCGCGAACTCGCGCTGGAGCCCGAAGTCTCTTACGTGCTGGGATTTGCGCCTGACAATATAAATCCCAATGGAAAACTGCACGCCCTCAAGGTGAAACTCCTGATTCACAAGAGTCTTACTGTCGCCGCCCGCCGTGGATACTATCCTCCCGTTCAAAAAGATGTGGATGAAGCCGCCGCCATATCGGAAAGCCAGCAGAAGATTGACCGCGCCGTCCTTGCCAGTGACACCCTCTCCGACGTTTCAACCGATGTGGACGCCCAACCAGTCCAACTCGATGACGGCGCGTCAGGCCTGAAGGTCGTCGTTCACGTGAACGCGCGAAACCTCCCGTTCGTCGATGCTGGGGATCGCTATCAAGAAAATCTAGTTTTCGTCGCGGCTCTCTTCGATGCCACCGGCCATTTTCTCGTCGGGCAGGAAGGGCTGATGAAGCTGTCGGTCAAGGCCCCGACGAAGCGACTGCTCTCCACGCAGGGCCTCAACGCCAACCTTTCGCTTAAGAAAATACCCCCCGGCCGCTATCGTCTCCGCTCGGTCGTTCAGGAACACGTCACCGGCCGCCTCGCCGCTCTAAACACTCCTGTCGAGATTCGCTGACCTGCATCACTAGGGCACGGAGTGATGTTAACGGGGTATTACCATTCAGATTTTTTGTTCATTTGGCGAACCGATGAGAAATTGGAATGAAGACAAGCAGCCATGAATCCAGAACTCGGATACTTTGTCACATTCAAGAAGTTGGTCCTATTCACATTTCTCGGAATGCTACTCATGGATGGCTGTGGCATCTTCCCGGCGAAGATGCGAATTGATGACCCACGGGTAAGGCCATTCCTCGGCGCCGCCTTGGAGTTCGACCGGTCTCGACACGGATTCACTCCGATTCCGGCTAGTGGAGGGGTCTATCTCGAGACCAGACCTAGGGCCGGCTATGACGCGATGCTCCACATTTATGGCAAGACATCACGGACAATCTCCTTTCGCAAGAGTGCAACTGGGTATGTCTGGATCGGCGAACAAGAGATCTTCGAAGGACCCAAAGTATTCAAAACAGTGGATGGACCTATGAATGAAGAAATTGCCCCAACTTACGAGACTACTCATATTTCAGGGTCTCCATTGGATCGAATCAACATCACAAATACTGGCGAAGACTCCCGTTTAGCCGACCAGCCAAACCTCTCTCTGGACACGGTGAAACCCGTCCTAATGGAGTGGGGATACTAGACCTGTGCCCTGCCAATATGCTTCCCCACAGAATTCCCTGTTGTTAGCAAATCGAAATGTCCGCATTTGTTAGCAAGTGATGTGTCCGCTTTTGATTTTCCTTCTCCTCCTCAAACGACATTCACCGCGCCGTCGTCGGGGCTGTGGGAAAGTGGGAATCCCGCGGTTTCGGCGGGATTTCCAAGCGCAGCGTCTTTTCCACAGCCCTTTTCCGCCGCCGATTTCGTTTCCTTTTTTTCGCCGCCAAACTGCCCGACGCAATGCGGTCCGTAAAACAGACTCACCCGCCCATCCAGATGTTCGCACACGGTCACGCGACAACACGCCAGCGTCCCGCGCCAGCGCACCCGCTCGATCTGCAGCACCCGGCCGCCCCAGCTCACCGTGTTGTCCCGGTTCACCACCCGCTCGTGTTGCAGTGAGAAGATCCGATCCAGGTCTTCGCCCGTCGCCGGCACAAAGGCGTTCTCCGGTGCCGTCGCCGCCACCGCGAACTTCCGGTTGAACTCCGCGATGTAGCTCTCGCGCAGAAAACGGTTGGCCTCTTCGATCGCGGTGATCCCATGCAACCGCAGCTCTTGCGGCAGCCGCCGTTGCCAGGTGCCGAAGTTCCGCTCGCTTCGTCCGCGCGCCTGCGGTGAGTAGGCCGGAATCATCTGGATCTTCAAATCACTCAACGCCCGCCCGACCTGCGTCAGCCGCTGCCGGTCCACCGGCTCCCCGGCTTTCGGCGTTACCCAGAAATGGCTGGCCCGGTCGCTGTAAAGCGAACAAAACACTCCCCGCCGCTCGACCACTTCGCGCAACGCGACCATCACCGTCGGAGTCGATTCCTCTTCGACCAACTGCGCGTAGTACACCTCGCTGGTCGCATCGTCCAGCACCACGATCAAGTCGTGCCACTGGTCTCCGCTCAACCAGCGGTGCTTGCTGCCGTCGATGTGCAACATCATCCCGGCCATCGGTTTTCGTTCTCTCCGCCGCCGGTGCAGGCCCCGCTGTCGCGCCTTGGCCACCAGTCCCGCTCCTTGCAACGCCAGCTTCACCCACGTGTAGCTGAGGTGGATGTCGTGCTCCTCCTCGAGCTTCTCGTGAAAGTGCTTCACGCTGAAATCGGAATACTTCTCCCGGTACAGAACCAACACCTTCTCCACCACCTCCAACTTCACGCGCTTGGGAGAAGGTGTTCCCGTCCGGCGATCCCACAGACCGTCATAGCCGAACCGCTGATACTTCCAATACAGCCGCCGCATCTGCCGCGGCCCGACGCGCAACACCTGGGCCGCTTGCAGCCAGGTCATCTGCTTGCTGATCACGCGCAAAATCACTTCTTGTGCTTTCATCGCCCGCTCCATCGCAGCTCTGGAGAACTTCATCCCGCCCACCTCCCAACCGGAGGTCTACTCCAAGCCGCCTGTGCAAAGCGGACATTTCATGTGCTAATAAACCGGACATATGATGTGCTAACGACATTCCCCACAGAATTCCCTGTTGTTAGCAAATCGAAATGTCCGCATTTGTTAGCAAGTGATGTGTCCGCTTTTGATTTTCCTTCTCCTCCTCAAACGACATTCACCGCGCCGTCGTCGGGGCTGTGGGAAAGTGGGAATCCCGCGGTTTCGGCGGGATTTCCAAGCGCAGCGTCTTTTCCACAGCCCTTTTCCGCCGCCGATTTCGTTTCCTTTTTTTCGCCGCCAAACTGCCCGACGCAATGCGGTCCGTAAAACAGACTCACCCGCCCATCCAGATGTTCGCACACGGTCACGCGACAACACGCCAGCGTCCCGCGCCAGCGCACCCGCTCGATCTGCAGCACCCGGCCGCCCCAGCTCACCGTGTTGTCCCGGTTCACCACCCGCTCGTGTTGCAGTGAGAAGATCCGATCCAGGTCTTCGCCCGTCGCCGGCACAAAGGCGTTCTCCGGTGCCGTCGCCGCCACCGCGAACTTCCGGTTGAACTCCGCGATGTAGCTCTCGCGCAGAAAACGGTTGGCCTCTTCGATCGCGGTGATCCCATGCAACCGCAGCTCTTGCGGCAGCCGCCGTTGCCAGGTGCCGAAGTTCCGCTCGCTTCGTCCGCGCGCCTGCGGTGAGTAGGCCGGAATCATCTGGATCTTCAAATCACTCAACGCCCGCCCGACCTGCGTCAGCCGCTGCCGGTCCACCGGCTCCCCGGCTTTCGGCGTTACCCAGAAATGGCTGGCCCGGTCGCTGTAAAGCGAACAAAACACTCCCCGCCGCTCGACCACTTCGCGCAACGCGACCATCACCGTCGGAGTCGATTCCTCTTCGACCAACTGCGCGTAGTACACCTCGCTGGTCGCATCGTCCAGCACCACGATCAAGTCGTGCCACTGGTCTCCGCTCAACCAGCGGTGCTTGCTGCCGTCGATGTGCAACATCATCCCGGCCATCGGTTTTCGTTCTCTCCGCCGCCGGTGCAGGCCCCGCTGTCGCGCCTTGGCCACCAGTCCCGCTCCTTGCAACGCCAGCTTCACCCACGTGTAGCTGAGGTGGATGTCGTGCTCCTCCTCGAGCTTCTCGTGAAAGTGCTTCACGCTGAAATCGGAATACTTCTCCCGGTACAGAACCAACACCTTCTCCACCACCTCCAACTTCACGCGCTTGGGAGAAGGTGTTCCCGTCCGGCGATCCCACAGACCGTCATAGCCGAACCGCTGATACTTCCAATACAGCCGCCGCATCTGCCGCGGCCCGACGCGCAACACCTGGGCCGCTTGCAGCCAGGTCATCTGCTTGCTGATCACGCGCAAAATCACTTCTTGTGCTTTCATCGCCCGCTCCATCGCAGCTCTGGAGAACTTCATCCCGCCCACCTCCCAACCGGAGGTCTACTCCAAGCCGCCTGTGCAAAGCGGACATTTCATGTGCTAATAAACCGGACATATGATGTGCTAACGACATCCCCACAGAATTCCCTTGACAACGCCAATAACGCTGTGGTAATATAGGTTGCAGACTGCGACGACCCATTCGAATACCATTCCCAAAATGGGAAATGCCGCCCTGCCGAAAGCGAGAATCACCCTGATTTTATGGACCTCGTAAGAGTATGATTCTAAAAGACTTTAAGTCTATTAGAATCACACTCTTACAAGCCGCAAACACTACTCACTGTAACTCGCTGATTCTACTATGCTTAGTATACTACAAGTGAAACACGGTAAACCCTTAAGAATCATACTCTTAGCGGCCATCGACGCCGTAACTCCTTTAGAATCACACTCTTACGAAAAGATAGGGGGTGGGGGGTATGGGTCACTAGGTCTTTGCCAGGGAAGGCGCTCTATGTCCCCCCAAGTACCCGCAGGACTTCCGGACGTATCTAATATCAGGAGCCGGGCACGCTCCTTTGCGCATTCCCATCCTGCCGGATACAATGATTCTTGCAGGTATTCGCGGCGGTTTTGCTCTGCCTCCTGGAACTCACGGACCTCATAACAAATGGACTTCGATAAGTTCGTAAACAATGTCGTCGCGAAATTCATTGGCACCAAGCACGAACGCGACATCAAGCTCATTCAGCCCTACGTCGGCCAGATCAACGCTCTGGCCTCGGAATACGAGCGCATGAGCGATGCCGACCTCGCCGCGAAAACGCTCGAGCTTCGCGCCATCGTCGCCAGGGGACTGGGGGACGCCGATCCTTCCGCGCCCGATTATCGCCAGACAATGCAGGCCGCGCTCGAACCTGTTCTAATTCCTGCCTTCGCTGGTGTCCGCGAAGCCGGCCGCCGCCACTTGAACATGCGGCATTTTGATGTGCAGCTCATTGGCGGCATCGTCCTCCATCAGGGCAAAATTTCCGAGATGAAAACGGGCGAAGGCAAAACGCTCGTCGCAACTCTCCCCGCATACTTGAATTCTCTCGCTGGACGCGGCGTTCACATCGTCACTGTGAATGATTACCTTGCGCGCCGCGACGCCGAATGGATGGCGCCCATTTACAAAGCGCTCGGACTGACCGTCGGCGTCATCGTTCACGACCTTGACGACAAACAGCGCCGCGAAGCTTACGGCGCCGACATCACTTATGGCACGAACAACGAGTTTGGCTTCGACTATCTCCGCGACAACATGAAGTACGACCTGGCCGATTGCGTTCAGCGCGGCCATCATTTCTGCATCGTTGACGAAGTGGACTCCATCCTGATTGACGAAGCTCGCACGCCGCTCATCATCTCCGGCCCAGCCGAGGAATCCACGGACAAGTACTACAAGATCGACAAAATTATTCCCAAGCTCGTGCAGGATATTGACTACACGATTGACGAAAAGCAGCGCACCGCGACGCTCACCGAAGAAGGCGTCAGCAAGACGGAGCGCCTGCTCGGCCTCGGCAACCTGTATGACCCGGCGCACATGGAAACGATTCACCATGTCTATCAGGCCTTGCGCGCGCACACGCTTTACAAGCTCGACACGGACTACGTCAACAACAACGGTGAGATTGTGATCGTGGACGAATTCACCGGGCGCCAGATGCCCGGACGCCGCTGGTCGGATGGCCTGCATCAGGCCGTCGAAGCCAAGGAAGGCGTGAAGATCGAGCGTGAAAACCAGACGCTCGCCACCATCACCTTCCAGAATTATTTCCGGATGTACAAAAAGCTTTCGGGTATGACCGGCACGGCCGAAACCGAGGCTGCCGAGTTCGCAAAGATCTATAACCTCGATGTCGTCTCCATCCCCACCAACCGCACGCTCGTCCGCATCGAGTATCCGGATATTGTGTATCGCACCGAGGCCGAGAAGTTTGAGGCCGTTGTCAACGGCATCATGCAGCAGGACGATTCATATAATTTCGGCATCCGCCAGCTTCACGCTTCGGGTCAACCCGTTCTGGTTGGCACGGTCACCATTGAAAAATCGGAGCACCTCGCGGGCCTGCTGAAAAAGGCCGGCATTCCCCATCAGGTCTTGAACGCCAAGCAGCACGAGCGCGAATCCAAGGTCATCGCGCAGGCGGGCCGCAAAGGCGCTGTGACCGTCGCCACCAACATGGCGGGCCGCGGCACGGATATTCTTCTCGGCGGCAACCCGGAGGCCCTCGCACGCGACCACTGCCTGAAAAATCGAATCGCAGTGCCCTACGCGGCGGCGGGCGCCGTAATCGGCGGCCCGGAAAAACCTGTCGGCGATGCAGCGGACGCTGAATCGAATGGCGCGGCGCAAGGCGGCAATGGCGCGGGAGACCCGCAAATTGGCGCCATCGCAGTTGCCACCGCGGTGGCTGCGGCGCCAGTCCAGCCAATGGTGCTTTTCCAGAATGAAGGCAAGATATTTCAGGTCCCGCAGGATCAATGGAAGCCCATCTACGATGAGTACGCCGCGCAGTGCCGCGCGGAGCATGATGAAGTCGTCGCGATGGGCGGCCTCCACATCCTCGGCACGGAGCGCCACGAGGCCCGCCGCATAGATAACCAGCTCCGTGGGCGCGCCGGACGCCAGGGCGACCCCGGCTCATCGCGTTTCTTCCTTTCGCTCGAAGATGACTTGATGCGCATCTTCGGCGGCGAGCGCATCAAAGCCTTGATGTACCGCCTCGGAATGAAGGAAGGCGTCCCCATTGAATCCAAGATGATTTCAAAGCGCATCGAAAACGCTCAGAAAGAGCGCGAATCGCACAACTTTGAGATGCGCAAGCACCTCCTTGAATACGACGACGTGATGAACAGGCAGCGCGAAACGATTTACTCCATCCGCCGCTCGATGCTCGAAGGGAAAAATCAGAAGGATTATGTGCTGGGCCTCGCCGAGGAGGTGGGCGCGGAAATCACAGAGACATTCTGCCCTATCAGACAGAATCCCAGCCAGTGGAACACAACTCAGTTCGCGGGCGAAATCCTCCGCCAGTTCGGCCTTGACCTCAAAACCGCCGGCATTGATACCACCCGCCTCAGTCATGACGAAATCATGGATAAGCTCGACGAGGCCATTCACACCCGTTATGACGAAAAGGAAAAATTATTCGGCTCGGATATGATGCGCTGGCTCGAGCGCCGCATCGTGCTCGATGTTGTGGACGGCCAGTGGAAAGACCACCTTCTCACCCTGGACCACTTGAAGGAAGGCATCGGCCTCCGGGGATATGGCCAGAAAGATCCGCTCGTCGAGTTCAAGAAAGAAGCGTTCATCCTCTTTGAAGACATGATGGGCCGAATCAACTCCGAGACCGTCCGGTACCTGTTCCTCGTCCAGCCCGCCCGGCCCGAGGACGAAGCCCGCGAGATTGAACGGCGCCAGCGACGCGCCCAGCAAAACCTCCAATTCCAGGCCGGCCCCGCCCAGGCAGAAGCCCCCAAGCCCGTCCGGACGGGGGGTAAAGTGGGTCGAAACGACCCCTGCCCCTGCGGGAGCGGGAAAAAGTACAAAAAGTGCCATGGATCCAATGCCTGACACCTTCAAATTGACAGCTAGAAGCCCCCGTTTACGGGCTATTTTCACTAGTACCTCTTTCCCCCTGGTGGCTATTAACTCCAAGGAAAAACACAAAGTGTGTTTCTATGGACTCCAGAGTGGTAACATTTCAGAATTAGCTTGCGTGATTCGGCCATCTTGGCACTTCAGGAGGATTCTGTAATGAGAAAGTGGATCGTATTATTCGCGGCTTCGCTGTGCCTAGCTGGCACCGCATACGCCCAGGACAATTCAACTGCCCCCGCTCCGGCGAGCACTCCGGCTCCTTCTGGAGCGCCCGGAGGTTCCATGAACGATGCGAAAGTCTTGGTGGGGTTTGGATATCTCTATCAGCGGTTTGACATCGGCGGGAATGACACTAACTTGAATGGAGTGCAGGCAAGCGTCTCTTACTTCCTCAACGATTACTTTGCCATTGAGGGGGCGACGAGCGCGACATTCGGCAATTTCTCATCGATTACGGCTGAACACGTCGTTTTCTATGGCGGCGGCGGCAGACTTCAGTTGCGCGGCCGGAGGCTGCAGCCCTGGGTTCATGCACTGGTCGGCGGAGGTTACTCCCGGTTCACACAGGGCGTGGGGCCTGCCTCATTTAATGGTTTGGGAATCGAGGCCGGTGGCGGAATTGATTACAAATTTTCGCCTCACGCGGCAATTCGAGTGCAAACAGATTACCTTGGTACACGATTCAGCGGCGCTTGGCAAACAACGTTGAATGTTGGGGCCGGTGTCGTTTTTGATTTTTAATTTGCGCGCGTTGCCCGCCCGGAGACGGCTGAATTCGGACGGGTGATTGTGCAAGAGGCCTCCTGAGTTTCGCGGATGGGCGGCGCTTCCTCCTTTTAGAAGCGCCGCCCTTTTTATTTGGCAAGAAATCTTGGGATGCGGTAAACCCTGCGTGATTTCATGACTAATCCATGCATCGTTGACTTCACACCTTGTGAGGATTTTACACGCGGGACAGATCTTGGCGCGCGGCCTCAACCTGCAGACGCCGCTAAGGCGTGCGTTTACATAGCCCGGCGCCGATCCGCAACTGGCATGCTGATTGCTCCATTTTCATCCGGAAGTCGTAGCAGGGGTGTGCTTTGACGAAGCCCAGCAAGCCCGCCTGTCACAGGGATGGTTGCGTCGGGGTTGTTCCGCCGTCGCTGAGTGTGGGAAATCTCTGTGCGGATCATTATCTTGAAGAGGCGATTGAGCGGTTGGAGGAAGCGGTCACGTCCTGCCGGGATGGAAATATGGTCAGCCCGGAGATTCTGGACCAGCTGCGCGATCACGCGGATATCGCCGTGAACTTCCTCTCGGAGCACGGCGCGAACGACAGCCTGCGGCAAAAGGAGTTGCTGCTGCAGTTCCTGCTCGGGCTTGCAAACTTGCACGAATACTTGAGTCACAACGCTCCGCTCGCGGGGCGGCCAAGATAACCGCAGATGTGGCGAAAATTAATATCCCCGAGAATTCAAGTGCATGGATGTCGGCGGGCGATTCACATGAGGAATTCATGACGCCCGCTTCCACGAAGCCTCCTGCTCCCGTTCCCGGCGCGGCTCCACAGAAATCGGCGGGCGGCGGCACGGCGCGAGGCTCGCGGTTCCAAACGCAGATGCCGCAGATTCCGGGCGTGTCTGGGAGCGCAGCGCCGAATCAGCGGAACCAATCGAAGAGGATCTGGATTGCAGTCGCCGCCGGAGCTGTGCTGCTGATCGGCTGCGTTGTCGGGTGGCGAATGATGAGCGGATCGCGCGGCACAAACGCTCCAGAGACCCAAGATTTGACTCCAAGCCCAGCGCCAGCGGAACTTCCTCCTCCACCGCCGCCAGCCACAACGGAGCAACGAGGTACGAATGAAATCGGAACGCTGACCGAGCTATCGCAGCCATGGGCCGCGAAGAAATTTCAATACTCACACTTAATTACGCGCGGGAGCGTGCCTGCGATTGCAATCCGTTTGCCCGGCGGAAACGGGCGATCGGCCTCGTCCTACTGGGGCATCATGCTGAAGGCTCCGTATGGTCAGTGTGATTTGGAATACATTACGGATTTGAATCAGATCAGCGCGAAATTCGGTTATCGCGCATCGCATCCGATGATCGTGGATCCGTGCACCAGCACTGTTTACGATCCACTGCAGACAGGCACTCTTCCGAACGGGACATGGGCGCGGGGAGAAATTGTGCAGGGTGCGGGATTCCGCCCGCCGATGCAGGTTGAAATCCTTATTCAAGGCGACAAACTGGTTGCGGGGCGAGCCGAAGATTGAGGCTGGCCGAAACGTATCTTTTGGTTTCTCTTCGACTCCGTGATTGAATCCTTCCTGGACAAATTGGCTCCGGAATAGTCTTGTCGAGCGGGGCTATTTTCAGGACACTGATTTGAGAAAACAAATGTGCGGCGGGAACGATTGTGATTGACCGAAGAGATTTCTTGACGCGAATGGGAGCGGTGGCCGCTTGGGGCGCGGTTGGCGGAATCGGCGGACGATTCCCTATTGCGGCGGCGTTGCAGGGGCGCGCAGCGGATTACACGCTTCGGATTTCGCCGGTGTCGCTGGAGATCGCTCCCGGGAAAATCATTAAGACCATCGGATACAACGGCGCGGTGCCGGGGCCGATATTGCGCGTGAAGGAAGGCGTGCCCATTGCGATTGACGTGCAGAATGACACTGCCCTGCCGGAGCTGGTGCACTGGCACGGGCTATTTAGTCCGTCGGATGTGGATGGTAGCGCGGAAGAAGGGACGCCGGAGGTGCCTGCGCATGGTTCGCGTCAATACGTGATTGTGCCGCGCCCTTCAGGAACGCGTTGGTATCACACGCATGTCGCGGGAAATCGGGATTTGAAGCGGAGCACTTACACGGGGCAATTCGGATTTCTTTACGTGGAGCCGAAGAGCGAGCCGGGTCAATACGACGCGGAAGTTTTTCTGGCGCTGCATGGGTGGGATGGATACATGACCACGGGCGGAGATGAGGATGGCACGCTGGAGGTCGCGTATACCGGATTTTCGATTAACAGCAAGGCTCTTGGACATGGTGAGCCGATACGCGTGAAGGCCGGGCAGCGAGTTTTATTTCGCATACTGAATGCGAGCGCGACTACTACTCATCAGATCGCGCTGGCGGGGCATAAATTTCTTGTGACGCACCTGGATGGCAATCCCGTGCCCTCGCCGCGCGAAGTTGAGATGCTTGAAATGGGGCCTGCGGAGCGCGTGGATTGCATCGTGACGATGAATCAGCCGGGTTCGTGGGTGCTCGGCGAGCTTGAGGACAAGATGAGGAAGGATGGGCTGGGGATTGTGGTCGAGTATGCGAACAGCACTGGTGAGGCGAAGTGGATCGCGCCGCCGAAAATGGAATGGGACTACCTTCAATTCGGTCGGGCGGATGCAAAGGCGGCTGAGGATGCGGAGATTGTGCCGCTCGTATTCAAGAAGAAATTTGCGGGAAACCGTTGGGTGGACTATTGGACCATCAATGGGAAATCGTATCCGAAGACGGATCCGATTCTGGTGCGGACGGGCAAGAGATACCGGCTGAGGATGGATAACCAGAGCGATGAGGCGCATCCCGTTCACTTGCACAGACATTCCTTCGAGCTGGTCAATTTCGCGGGGAAGGCGACGGGGGAAATTCTGAAGGATGTAGTGGTGTTGCCGGCGAAGAGCAAGGTGGATGCGGATTTTGTGGCGGATAATCCGGGGCTGACACTTTTTCACTGCCATCAGCAATTGCACATGGATTATGGATTCATGACGCTGGTGAAGTACGCGGACTAGCCAAGCCGCACGTGAATCGCTGACTTTGCTGCGCGGGGGAAGTGAGACCGCGTGGGACAAGTTCTAGAAGACGATTAATATTCCAAGGCAGACGATAATGCGGCCAGGCAGCTCCTAATCTGTTGTGTACCGATTGCCGTCCACCGTAATCCCAGATTGCCGCGCGGCGACTATAGTGATGTGAAATGTATGGCTGATTTGAGGATTTATAGTTTCCACGGTGACATCATATTTCCCCGGTGGTAGATCAGGCACCACAAACTCACCCTCCGAATTAGATTGAATGACGGGCCGCCGCACGTTCGTTTTCTTATCCAGAATAGTAACCTTGGCCCCAGATACAGGTTTGTTCTTGAGGTCAAAAACAATGCCAAACAGAATTCCGCTGAGAGGCTGGCCTGCCTTTTGGGTCGTGTCCGCATTAGATGCGCCAGCGGCGGAGGGCGCAGAATTAATGGCTTTCTCTACGCGAACCATCCAATCCCCGAGGGGCTTGGCGTTGTCTGCATCACGATTGGGATAATGATAGTCGAAGTGCAACTCTCCCATTGTGGTCCAATAATTCAGCTGGTAGAAATAACCATCCGCATTTACGGTGATGAAGCCCGGTTTGAGTTTGATCGTGGGAAACCGGATATGGTCCAATTCGTTGATGAAACCTCTCAAAGCTTCATCAGACACGTTCACGGTTCGAACCTCGACTTTGAATAGTTTCGCGAGGTCTGCAGGGTCTTGATTCGGATCGAGCTTGTCCTCCACGTAAAGTTCTCCCATCTGCTCATCGATGCTTTCCGATCCGCTTGGCAGATAGTATTGGGTTACAGCGAAATGACCATCGTTATCCTGGATAATGTTGATTTGGGACTCTGTCTCGTACCGCATAGATGAAGAAGATCGAATGGTGACGTAGAGAAGGGTTCCTTTTGGAGGATCGGCTGGGAACTTGATATTGAGAACGGCTTTGTACAATGGCGAAGCGTCGAAGGGGTGCTTTGGCCTTGAGTAATCCTGCGCCTTTACAGTGGCCGGCAGCACCCCAATGAGGCAACCGACAAGCCCTAATAAAGATACTTTCTTGCGTTGCAATCCACGTCTCCGACCGATAGGCATTTCAAACCAAGAAGTGAGATGTCGTACCGACCCTCTGGCGTTGGATCGGCTTCTGATGTTCACATGATGATCGATGCTACCACTTGGGTTTTTCATTCGGAAGCATTTTGGTCTGAAACTTAGGCCAATGAAAGAAAAATGAGACGAATGTGGTTCTTGTGGATTGCTTGACTTCCATCATGTGAGCAGGTACAAGCGCGTTGGAAGAATCATAATGATTACGGAGGGACGATGAGTATTTCTAGGCGGAGGATGTTGCAGACGGGGGCGATTGCGGGAGTGGCGGGATTTTTGCCGGGGCTGTTGAGTGAGGCTGAGGCAGCGCAGCGCGGAGGGCAGTCGAGCGGGCAGGCGGGCGGGCCACTGCCGGCGGCGTTTGATGGGTTGAAGCCGCTGGGCGACAAGGTGAAGCCGATTACGAATGAGGAGTTTAGGGCGCGGATCGCGAACGCGCAAAAGTTGATGGCGGATTTGAAGCCGGATTACACGGCGATTTATATCGCGCCAGGGACGAGTCTTTATTATTTCACTGGGATTCGCTGGGGGACGAGCGAGCGCGTGGCGGGCGTGGTGATCCCGCGTACGGGCGACCCGCTGCTTTTTTGCCCGGGATTTGAAGAGAGCCGGTTCCGCGAGTTGATGCGCTGGCCCATGGAATTGCGCGTGTGGCAGGAGGACGAAAATCCCGGAGAGCTGGTGGCGAAGTGGCTGGGCGAAAAGGGATTTCGCACGGGGCGGATTGGGATTGAGGAGGTCACGCGATTCGCGTATTTCGACAAGCTGCGTCACGCGGGAACGGCATACGAATATGTGGCGGGCGAACCTGTGGTTTCGGGATGCCGCGCGCGGAAGAGCGAGCACGAGCTGGAGTTGATGCGACTGGCTTGCGCAGTGACGATTGATTGCTATCGCGCGGTGTTTGCGTCGGTGACGGAAGGAATGACGCAATACGATGTTTCGGATTTGATGTCGCGCGGATTCCAGCGGATGGGATTGAGCGGCGGAGGGCTGGTGCTGGTTGGAAAATGGGCGGCGCAACCGCATGGGACTACGACTCCGCAGAAGTTGATGGAGGGGCAAGTTTTGCTGATCGATGCGGGGACGACGGTGGAGGGATACGAATCGGATGTGACTCGTTGCACGGTGATGGGGAAACCGCCGGAAAAAGTCCAGAGGGCGTTTGAGGTTTTGAGCAAGGCGCAGGCCGCGGCGCTGGATGCGGCGCGGCGCGGGCGGTTGACGGGGTCGGTGGATGACGCGGCGCGCGCGGCAGTGGTGGCGGGGGGATATCCGGGCGGATACAAAGTGTTCGCGCACCGCCTGGGGCACGGGATTGGGCTCGATGGGCACGAATCGCCGTATCTGGTGCGCGGATCGAAGGACGTGCTGGAAGCAGGGATGACATTTTCCAACGAGCCGGGGATTTATATTCCGGAGGATTTCGGATTGCGATTGGAAGATGACATGGTGGTGATGCCGGAAGGGCCGGCGCATTTGTTGACGCCGGGGTTTAGCCAGTCATTGGAGAAGCCTTGCGGGTAGGCTGCGGCTGGGCGAGGATTTCGCGGCAAAACTCTACTACGCGGGCTTCGGCCCAGTAGCGTTCCTTTGAATCGGCGGAGATGAAAGCACAGTGGCCGCCGTGGGATTGGACGGAGACGCGGATATTGGGATTTCCGGCGACGCGCGGGTCGAGGAAAATTTCGGGCGGGACTAGCGGGTCGTCGGCTGCGGTTAAGATGAGCGCGGGAATGGTGATATTGGCAGAGACGCGCAGGGCGCTTGAGCGAGAGTAATAGTCGGCGGCGTCGCGAAAACCGAAGTGCGGGGCTGTGAGCCACTCGTCGAAATCCCTGATGGTGTGAACGCGATTTATTCCTAGTAGCGAATAATTCTGCGGAAATAATTTGGCTTTGCGGCGGGCGCGCTGCTTCAGACTGCGCACGAAATACCATTGGGTGATGCGGTTGCGCGGGAGGGCGCAGCGGTCGACGCAGCGCGAGAGATCGATCGTGGGGCAGACGGCGCAGACTCCGCGGAGCTGCGGCGGGGCCTGCGCTCCCAATTCGCCGGCCATTTTGAGGATGATGTTGCCGCCTAGCGAGAAGCCGGCGAAAAAGATGGAGGAGATGCCGTCGCGATCGATTAATTCGCGGAGGACTGCGATGGCGTCGGCGCTCTGGCCGGAATTGTAAAGAGTCTTGGAGAGAGTTTCGGTGCCGCCGCAATTGCGGAGATTGAGACGGAGGGCGCTGAATCCTGCGGCACAGGCGCGCTCGGCGATGCCTCGCAATTGGCCGGATTCGCTGGAACCTTCGAGTCCGTGGATGATTACGATGGCGGGCGCTTTTTGCCGATCCGGTTGCCAATTGCAGCGGGCGAGGATTTTGGAGCCGGGCTCGACTTCAAATAGTCGATCTTCGGTCGCGGGGAGATTGGGAAAGCGGCGCGGGATGACGAAGGAGGCGTAGGTCATCATGTCGCGCTGGTGTAGGAGAGGATGGGGGCGGAAGGCTTTCATTGGAAAAGAGCCCGAACGAATAAACTGGGAGTGCTTCGGCCAACTTTAAGCACGCCAAGGTTGATTCATTACTTCGGCGAAAGAAAAGTCAAAATCCGCACCCTTGAAAAACCGAAGGGTGCCATGCCTACCGGCAGACAGGCGGCACCCACAGACAATACCGTGCCAGCTTGAGCATTCAGCTGGGGCGGAGCAAGCGGCGCCCCTACGAAGACCGCGCGACCGCAAGCATCGCATTATGTGTACCGGCGCGCGATTTCGATGCGGCTATCGGCCGGGCGCGTTTTGTGCCGCAGCCGCGGCGTGGTGCGGAATCGGCTGCTGCAATTCGGAAACGTTCCAGGCCCACGCAGCGAGCAACGCCGCGCCCTGATTGATTTCGTCGGGGAGCACTTTATCAAACGTGTCCGTCTGGCTGTGATGCGCCTGACGATAGTGAGCTGGCGCCTGGATGCAGAAATACGCGGCGACGCCCGCGCGCTGGAAGGCGACATGGTCGGAGGAGCCGAAATAGCGCGTGCTGAGCGGCTGGAGATCGAGTACTTCCTGAAGCGGGCGGTAGACCTGCGACATTAACGGCGCGGTTTCGTAATAATTTTCGAGAGCGATGCTGAGAACCTTGCCGGTGCCAGTGTCATGAACGAGAACGGCGTCCATTTTGGGGATTTCCGCGGCGTGATTCTTCAGGAATGTTTGGACGCCGATGCCGCCTTCTTCTTCTCCAGTGAAAAGAATGAACGTGATGGTGCGCTTGGGCTTCCAGCCGAGCGCGTGGAGAGTGCGCGCGGCTTCGAGGACGGCCATCGCGCCGGTGCCGTTATCGAGAGCGCCCTGGCCGAGATCCCAGGAATCGAGATGGCCGCCGATGATGACGCGCTCGTCGGGAAATTCGCTGCCGCGGATTTCCGCGACGGTGATGGATGCGTCGGATGGGCCGCTGCTGAATTTTCCATTCAGGCTGACATTCATTTTCACGGGGCCGGATTGCGAGAGGCGGTAGATCAGGCTGTAATCTTCGTGCGTGAGGAACGCGGTGGGAATCGCCGACGGATTGTAGCCGCCGCCAGCGCCGCCCATATTGAAAAGATTGTCGGTCTTGCCGCTGTCGCGAAGAATTACACCGACGCCCGTGCCATCAAAGGGGCCTGGGCCGCCACGTCCACCGCGGCCGCCGGCGCCACCGCGCGCAGCAGGGACGCCACGCTGGGGTGTGATGACGGCGTCGTAGGCATTTTCGGGAACATCGGAATCGGAAGGAACATTTGCCGGGCGGCCAAGGAGAACAATGGCGCCATTGAGTTTGTCCCGGACGGCGGCGATTGCGTCCGCGGATTGCGATTCAAGGACAACAACATTGCCGGAGACGGTGCCGTTCGTGGCACTGCTCCAGCCGAGCGAGCGGACTTCGATGCGGCGCTGGTAAGGAGCAGTGATTTCGGCGGTGTCAACGCCGCGCGTCCAAGCGTGATCTACTTGAGTGGTTTCCAGGTGCGCGTCAACTCCATAATCCTTGAATCGCTGCAGGGACCATTGGCTCGCGGCCTGCATTTGCGGCGAGCCAGTGAGGCGCGCGCCGATTTGCGTGGTCAGATATTCGAGATTTTTCACCAGCTCGGAGTGGGCCTGGATTTCGGAGAGGATGCTCTGGTCCGCGGTTTCCATCGAGGTACGATAGGCGCGTTCGGAATCGGATTCGGCCTGGCCTTGAGCGGCGAGGCGGACACTTGTGCGGGCGATCAGGAGGATTAGCGCGGGGATCAGCATCGCCAAAAGGAATAAACGGCGGGGCGCGGCGGCAGCTTTGGCGGCATGCAATTGATTCACGGAATTGGTACGACGGGACTCGTTCATGAGCGGTGTCTCCCCTCCGATGGCGCGGACTCGATTGTGATGCTGCGCGCCGCCGATTATACCCGTGTGCAGCATTTTCTCTGCATGAAATGACATGCCGGGAGCGAGTGGTATAGTTCGCGCTTAGGGCGAGAGCCTCGTATAATCCTGCGGGCAAAAGGACATGACAGAAAAATCAAGCACTCCCAATTTTCGCGGCGATCAACGGCAATTCGAAATTTATCAGGGCGGATTGATGGGGAAGCGCATTTCCGTGCCCGTGCCAATTTCGCTGCTCGAGGAAAAAGCGAAAGAGGCGCTTACGCCGCAAGCCTGGGACTACGTTGCGGGCGGGGCGGGCGGCGAAGAAACGATTCGCGCGAACCGCGAGGCGTTTGAGCGATACAGGCTGGTGCCGCGGATGTTTTGCAATGTTGCAGAGCGAGATCTGAGTGTTGAGATTCTCGGAAGAAAACTTCCGGCGCCGGTGCTGCTCGCGCCGGTGGGCGTGCAAGGGATCGTTCACAAAGACGCGGAGGCCGAAACGGCGCGCGCGGCGGCGGCGCTTGGAATTCCGATGGTGCTGAGCACGGTGTGTTCGCGGCCGATGGAAGAAGTGGCGCGCGCGAATGGGAACGGCACGCGATGGTTCCAACTTTACTGGAGTAAAGACGCGGAGCTGACCGCGAGTTTTCTGCGTCGCGCGGAGGCGGCGGGATTTTCGGGGCTGGTGGTGACACTGGATATTCCGATCCTCGGATGGCGCGAGCGCGATTTGCAGTATCCATATCTTCCCTTCCTGCTTGGCGAGGGAGTGGCGAATTATTTTTGCGATCCGGTGTTCCGGTCGAGGCTGGCGAAGCCGCCGGAGGAGGATCCGGCGAGCGCGATAAGGCAATGGGCTTCGGTGTTCTCAAATCCGGCGCTGACCTGGGACGATTTGAAATTTTTGCGTCAGCACACGAAGCTGCCGATTTTGCTGAAAGGCATTTTGCACGAGGAAGACGCGGCAAGGGCGATGGATTGCGGCGTGGATGGGATCATCGTGTCAAACCATGGCGGACGGCAAGTGGATGGCGCGATTGCGGCGCTGGATGCGTTGCCAAAAGTAATGGATGTGGTGGAGGATCGCGCGCCGGTGCTCTTTGACAGCGGAATCCGGCGCGGGGCGGACGCAGTGAAGGCGCTCGCGCTTGGGGCGCGGGCCGTGCTGCTGGGGCGGCTCTATATTTATGGACTGGCCGTGGCGGGCGAGCAGGGCGTGCGCGACGTGGTGCAGAATTTTGTTGGGGATTTGGATATCACCCTGGGGTTGTGCGGATGCAAATCGGTGCGCGAGCTGCATCCGGAGATGCTTGTGCGGCAGTAGATTAGCCCGCGAATCGCGTGCGCAGCAACGTCGTGTTGGGGCATTGGCGCGCCGCGAATCAGGTCCAGAGCACGGATCGGTCAATGGCGGCGATGGTTGTGCGTCCCGTGAGCGCCATGGCCATTTGCAATTCCCGCTGCAAGATTTCCACCACTTTTGCGACGCCGACATCTCCCGCCACGCTTAGGGCATACAGATAAGGTCTGCCGATCATGACCGCGCTTGCGCCCAGCGCGAGGGCCTTGAGGACGTCCGTGCCGCGACGGACGCCGCCATCCACGATCACGGGGGCGCGGCCGGCAACTTTTTCCGCGACGAATGGCAAGGCGGTGATGGTGGCGGGAACGGTATCAAGATTTCGCGCTCCGTGGTTCGAGACCATGATTCCGCCGACGCCTGTTTTTACGGCGCGGTCGGCGTCATCGGGATTCAGGACTCCCTTTGTGAGAACGGGAACTTTGGCGATGGAGACAAGCCACTCGAGATCTTTCCAGGAGAGCGACGGATCCGAGAAGGCGCTATAGATGCTGCCGCCGGCGGCGGAGTGACCCGCGCCGCTGGTGGAAACGTCAACGCCATCAAACTTGAGGCCGCGGAGATTCGGTAGATCCAATCCCTTGGGCAGGGTGAAACCGGAGCGCATTTCGCGGTTGCGCGCGCCGACGGCGGGCGTGTCAACCGTGAGGCAGAGGGCGCGGCAGCCGGCGGCTTCGGCGCGCTGGACGAGATCGCGTGTGAAGCCGCGGTCGCGCGAGACATAGAGTTGGAACCAGAGCGGCGCCCTCGCTGCGTGGGCGATATCTTCGACGCTGGTGGTAGCCATGGTGCTGATGACCATTGTGGTGCCCCCCTCGCCGGCGCCGCGCGCGGTGGCAATTTCTCCAAGCGGATTCGCCAGTTTGTGATAGGCCGTGGGCGCGAGGATGATCGGGGACGGATGCTCCTGGCCGAAAAGGGTGACGCGCGTATCGAGGTGTGAGACGTCAACGAGGCAGTGCGGCTTGAGGCGAATGTTGCGATAGGCCTCGAGATTCCAGTGCATGGTGATTTCGTCGGCGACGGCTCCATTGAAGAACTCCCACGCCATGGGAGAAACCATCTGTTTCGCGAGCGGCTCGAAATCGGTGAGGCAGACGATTTCCGGAGTCAGCTCGGAGGCCTGGAAGGCTGCGTCCGCGAGCGGGATCTCCTTCGCGGATGTTGGCGGCAGCAAACTTCCGGCGGCGATGACTCCGGCGGAAACCAAGGCCTCTCTTCGTGTGATGGGCATGAAATCTCCTTTGGCGCGACGGTTCGAGAAACGGCGCTCGCGATTATAGACTGCAAGCGCGATGGAAGCACGAGGGGCCGTGCGAGCGCGCCTTGACCTGCCGCGCACACGTCGCCTACAATGGCGCTTCACAATATGATTGTGCTCCGGCGACACTTCCGCGGAATTCGCGCAGCCCAGCGGCCACCTGCTGGGCTGCGGTGTTTTAGGGGGGCCAATGCCGGATCAGAAGGGACCGAATCGCTTTGAACAGGGACGCAGGGATACAGGAAGGATTGACGTTTGACGATGTGCTGCTGGTGCCGGGGAAATCCTCGGTGCTGCCGGCGCAGACGGATACTCGCACGCAATTCACGTGCAAGATCTCGATCAACATTCCGCTGGCATCGGCGGCGATGGACACGGTGACGGAGTCGCGGCTGGCGATCGCTATCGCACGGCAGGGCGGCATCGGCATCATTCACCGGAACATGACCGTGGACCGGCAGGCGGAGGAAGTGGACCGGGTGAAGCGCTCGGAAAGCGGGATGATCGTGGACCCGGTGACAATTTCGCCTGAAATTTCCGTGCGGCAGGCGACGGAGATCATGGCGAAATACCGGATCAGCGGGCTGCCTGTGACGCGCGGGATGAAGCTCGTGGGAATCCTGACGAACCGTGACCTGCGCTTCGAGAAAAACCTGGCGCAACCAGTGGACAATGTGATGACCAAGGAGAAACTTGTCACCGTGCCTGTGGGGACGACGCTTGAGGAAGCGGAACGAATTTTGCAGCGGCACCGCATCGAAAAACTTCTGGTGGTGGACAAGGACTTCAACCTCAAGGGGCTGATCACCGTCAAAGACATCCAAAAGAAGCTCGAATTTCCCAACGCGACGAAAGATGAACACGGGCGGCTGCGCACCGGCGCGGCGATCGGGGCAACGGGCGATTTTCTGGAGCGGGCACAGGAGCTGGCGCACGCAGGCGTGGACGTGCTTGCGATTGACACGGCGCACGGACATTCCACGCGAGTGATGGAAGCGATCCGGACGGTGAAGAAGGCGCTGCCGGAAATGCAGTTGATCGCGGGAAACGTGGCGACTTTCGAGGGCGCGAAAGACTTGATTTCGCTTGGACTGGACGGGCTGAAAATAGGGATCGGGCCGGGGTCCATCTGCACGACGCGCGTGGTGACGGGCGCAGGCGTGCCGCAGATTACGGCGGTGACGGAGGCGGCGCGCGCGGCGCAAGGCTCCGGCGTGCCGATTATCGCGGATGGAGGCATTAAATATTCGGGCGACATCACGAAGGCGATTGCGGCGGGCGCAAACGCCGTGATGATCGGCGGACTTTTCGCAGGCACGGAAGAATCGCCGGGCGAGACGATCCTTTATCAGGGCAGGACGTTCAAATCGTATCGGGGGATGGGCTCGACGGCGGCAATGGAGGCAGGGTCGGATCGATACGCAATGGTGCAAGGGACGGAAGACCGCGGGAAGTCGGTGCCGGAAGGCGTGGAAGGCAGAGTGCCTTACAAAGGCTCGCTGGGCGCGCTCGTCGAACAGCTAGTGGGCGGGCTGCGCAGCGGGATGGGCTACTGCGGGGTGGCGAACATTGGGGAGCTGCAGGAGCGGGCGCAGTTCCTGCGGATCAGCCCTGCCGGACTGCGCGAAAGCCATGTACACGACGTAATCATTACGCGGGAAGCGCCGAACTATCGTGTGGAATAGGCCGCTCCGCTGAAATGCGATTCCTGCGCTATTGGGGCCCGGTGGTTGTCGTTGCCGCACTGATTTCGGTGGCATCCACGAGTAGTTTCGGGGCAGCGCACACATCCCGAATTATTATTCCGATCCTGCGCTGGATATTTCCTCATGCGCATCAAAAAACACTGGAATTCATTCACCACTTGATCCGCAAGGGCGCACACGTGTTTGAGTATTCGATATTCAGCGTGCTGGTGTGGCGCGCGATCCGCGCCGGGCGCGTTGGGTGGCGGTGGAATTGGGCGGGTTGGGCGATTCTGGTTGTCGCATGTTTTGCGCTGTTGGATGAATTCCACCAGGCGTTTGTGCCGGGGCGGGGCGCGTCAGTGCTTGATTCGCTGCTGGACACATGCGCGGGAGCTGTGGCGTTGCTGGTGGTTTGGCTGATTGTGGGGCGCAGAACGAGATCCGGCGAGGTCGAAGTGCACTAAGCATAAGGCGGCGCGAATCGGCGACTAAAAACAAAGCGCCCGCCGGAGATGGCTCCGAGCGGGCGCTTGATTTTTGAGGGCCGGGCGGCCGTCAAGACTTTGCTTCGGCTTCTTCTTCCTCCTGCGGCTCTTCCTTTTTCGCAGCTTTGTCTTCCTTCTTTTCCTTCTTACGCAGCTTTGAGCCGAGCAATTCGAGAATGGCGAGGTGCGCGCCATCGCCGATGCGGAACCCGGCGTGAATGATTCGGGTGTAGCCGCCCGCGCGATCCGAGAAACGCGGGGCGATATCGGCGAAAAGCTTCTGCGTTGCAACGGGCGTCATCAGAAACGCGGCGGCGTGGCGGCGGGACTCAAGCGTGTCCTTCTTGCCAAGGGTGATCATCTTCTCGACCATCGGTTTGGCCGCCTTGGCGCGCGTCACGGTGGTGGTGATGCGCTCGTGCTCAATCACGTTGGTGACCAGGTTGCGCAACGTGGCGCGGCGATGCGCCGGTTGGCGTCCCAGTTTCGATCCTGAGTTGAGATGTCGCATCGTCGCACGTCCCGGGAACTAGAGCCCGGCTGTCTCCTCCGGCGCAGGAGGAGCGGTCTGGCTGGGGAGCGGCGGCCAGATGATGCGGCCGTGCTCGTCGAATTTCATTCCCAGGCGCGAGACCCATCTTCTGCAGGATTTCCTTGATTTCGTTTAGCGACTTGCGGCCGAAGTTCTTGGTCTTCAGCATTTCGTTTTCGGTCTTCTGCACCAGCTCGCGAATGGTCTGAATATTCGCGTTCTTGAGGCAGTTGTAGGAGCGCACGGAAAGCTCGAGCTCCTCGACGGAACGGTCCAAGGTGCTCGATGCGCGGGTCGTTGTAGGATTCGACGGCCTCTTCGCGCAACTCGGGCTGTTCCTCGAAATTGATGAAGATGCTCATGTGATCCTTGACGAGCTTGGCAGCGAGGCCGATGGCGTCCTGCGGCGTGATGGCGCCGTTGGTCCAGACTTCGAGCAGGAGTTTTTCGTAGTCGGTCATCTGGCCGAGACGCGCGGCTTCCACCGCGTAGTTGACCTTGCGCACGGGGGAGTGGACGGAGTCCACCGGAATGTAGCCGATGGGCAGATCCTCGTCGAAGTTGCGGTCCGCGCCAACGTAGCCGCGGCCATTCTTGACGCGCATTTCCAGCTGCAGCTTGCCGCCTTCGCTGACCGTGGCGATGTAGACGGTCTTATCGAGGACGGCGAAGTCGGCGTCCTCTTCGATCATGGCGGAGGTGACAACACCGGGATTTTCGACGTTGAGCATAGATGGTCTTCGGCTGATCGGTATTGAGCTTGAGCGGAACCTGCTTCAGGTTGAGGATGATGTCGGTGGCGTCTTCGACCACGCCGGGAATCGAGGAGAATTCATGCAGCACGCCCTTCGATTTTCACGGCGGTGATGGCTGCGCCTTCGATGGAGCTGAGCAGCGCGCGGCGAAGTGCATTGCCGACGGTGGTGCCCCAGCCGCGCTCAAACGGCTGCGCGCGAAAATTTTCCGAACTTGTCGGTCAGCGATTCGAGTTCTGCCGCCAGGCGCTTCGGTTTCTGAAATCCCTTCCACATATTTGCAGTCCTTCCTCCCCGGCGAAGCGGGGCATCCAAACGGTTGCGAAACTTTCCGAGCGTTACTTGGAGTAAAGCTCGACGATCAGCTGCTCGTTGAAAGGCGGCGTCTGAACATTTTCGCGCTTGCGGCAGAGCGACGACCGCGCCTTGAAGTGTCTCGCGGTCGATCTCGAGCCAGGGCACGGTGTTCTGGCTCTGGGCGACGTTGCGCGCCTCAAGCACCATGGTGTTCTGGTGCATTTTTTCGCTTCAGCGCAATCTCCTCGCCCACTGGGTGACCAGGTAGCGAGGGGATATTCACCTTTCTTGCCGTTGACCCTGACATGGCCGTGCAGGACGAATCTGGCGCGCCTGCGAACGCGAACTCGGCGAGGCCGCTGCGCCACACGACGTTATCGAGGCGCCGCTCGAGCATGACGATCAGGTTTTCACCCGTGGGCCCCTTCGCGCGCTCGGCCTTCTCATAGAAATGGCGGAACTGGCGTTCGAGCAGGCCATAGGTGCGCTTCACTTTCTGCTTTTCGCGCAATTGCAAGCCGTAACCGACAGTCTTCGGGCGGCGCGCCTGGCCGTGCTGTCCGGGCACGAAATTGCGTTTTTCGATTGCGCACTTTTCCGTAAAACACCGCAGGCCCTTCAGAAAGAGCTTCTGGCCTTCCCTGCGGCAAAGCCGGCAAACCGCTTCACGATGTCTTGCCACTTCGTTTCTCCTTTACAGATCTAAACGTCAAATCCGAACAAAATTGTTAAACGCGGCGGCGCTTCGGCGGACGGCAGCCGTTGTGCGGAATCGGCGTCACGTCCTTGATATGCACGATGTGCAGGCCGGCGGCGGCCAGCGCGCGGACCGCGGATTCACGTCCCGATCCCGGCCCCTTCACGCGCACTTCAACTGATTTCATGCCGTACTGATCGCGCGCCACAGCGGCGGCAGCGGCGGAGGCCTGCTGCGCGGCGTAGGGCGTGCCCTTGCGCGAGCCCTTGAAGCCGATCGAGCCGGCCGAGGACCAGGAAACGCGCGCGGCCATCGGGGGCCGTAGATGGTGACGATGGTGTTGTTGAACGTGGCCTGGATGCACGCCACGCCGTGCGGCACGACGCGCTTCTCGCGCTTCTTCTTGAACTCTTTCTTGCGCTTCGCCGGCTTTGCCGCCGGCGCCGGTCGCTGCCGCCTTGCTCCTGCGGTTCTTTTGCCACGTGCTTCCCCTCGTCCCGGAAATCATTCCCGCCGAGTTACTTGCGGAGCGGCGACTTTCTTCTTTGCGGCGACCGCGCCCTTGCGCGGACCCTTGCGGGTGCGCGCGTTGGTGTGCGTGCGCTGGCCGTGCACCGGCAGATTGCGGCGGTGGCGCATGCCGCGATAGCACTGAATTTCGATCAGCCGGCGGATGTTCATCTGGATCTCCTTGCGGAGATCGCCTTCGACGCGGCCTTCGGATTCGATGGCCTGGCGGATGCTGGTTAACTTCTTCCTCGGTCAGGTCCTTGATCTTCTTGGTTTCTTCCACATTCGCCTTGGCGCAAAGCGCCCGAGCGCGCGGCTGCCCGATGCCGTAGATGGACGTCAGGCCGACCCACAGGCGTTTCTGCGGCGGCAGATCTACACCTGCAATACGTGCCATTGCTGTATGTCCCTTTCCCTACTATCCCTGGCGCTGCTTGTGCTTCGGGTTGACGCAAATCACGCGCACCACGCCGCGCCGGTGAATGACCTTGCACTTATCGCAAATCTTTTTTACCGATGCCCGGACTTTCATTTCCTGCTCCTTCTGCCCATATGCCGCGTTCTGCTACTTGTAGCGGTAAACGATGCGGCCGCGCGTCAAATCGTAGGGCGAAAGCTCCACGGCCACCTTGTCCCCGCGAGAATGCGAATGAAATTCTTGCGCATCTTGCCGGAAATATGCGCCAGCACCTGATGCTTGTTCTCCAGTTCCACGCGAAACATCGCGTTGGGCAGCGGCTCAATCACCGTGGCCATCACTTCGATGGCGTCTTCCTTCGGATTGCCGGAGTCGCGTCGGCTTCTTTTCTCCGGTCGGGTGGCTTCCCCATACGCTCCTAGTCTTCGCCTGCCGATCTCTACCAGGACGGTCCCGGCGACTTCGCGCGGGCGCGTCAAAATCCACGGCCCCTTCGCGGTGACCGCGACGGTGTGCTCGAAATGCGCCGAAGGTTGTGCCGTCGGCGGTGACCGCGGTCCATTCGTCGTCGAGCACCCGCACTTCCGCGCCGCCCATATTCACCATCGGCTCGATGGCCAAGACCATGCCCTCCTGCAGGCGCGGGCCGTGGCCGGGCTCGCCGTAATTGAGCACGTTCGGCTCCTCGTGCATGTGCGTGCCGATGCCGTGGCCCACAAACTCGCGCACCACCGAGAAGCCATTCTCGCTCGACCCACTGCTGCACGGCGGCGCGAAATGTCGCTCAGGCGGTTACCCACGCGCACCTTCTCGATGGCGTGGTCGAGCGCCTCGCGCGTCACGCGCAGCAAAGTTCTCCAGCTCCGGCGTAATCTTGCCCACGGGAACCGTCACGGCCGCGTCGCCATAGTAACCATCGCAATTCGACGCCGAAATCGAGCGAAATGATATCGCCTTCACGCAAGCTCCGCGAGGCCGACGGAATGCCGTGCACCACTTCCTCGTTAATCGAAGCGCACAGAGCCGCCGGATAACCCCGGTAACCCTTGAACGCCGGACGCGCACCGCGCTCTTTCGAGCGCTTCTCCGCGATGCGATCCAGATCCAGCGTGGAAACACCCGGCCGCAACCATCATTCGGAGCTCATTCAGTACTTCCCAGACAATCAGCCCCGCCTGGTGCATCGTTTCCAGTTCGGTCGTCGACTTACATACGATCATCTGGATCTCCGCTTGCCCGCCAAAATGCCGAGCACCGATTTCGTCACCGTTTCGACTTCGGCGGCGGCATCCACGTCGTAAAAAATGCCGTGCTTGCGATAAAAGTCAACGAGCGGCTGTGTTTGCTCGTCATAATGGATCAGGCGCTCGGCGATCACGGACTCCGTATCGTCCTGCCGCTGCATCAGGTCGCCGCCATCGTCGTCGCAAATTCCCGGGTTCCGCGGGGGACGGTCATAGAATGTGATAAATCCGCCCGCAAATCGCGCACATCCTGCGTCCGGTAAGCCGCCGCAATCAAGATCCCCCGGTCCACGACAAAGTGGATCACGATGGGCTTACCGAATTCCATCACCTCGAGGATTCTCTCGAGCTCCTCGGCTTGCGGCAGAGTGCGCTGGGAAATCCGTCCAGGACGAACCCACCGGCGCAATCGGGGCGGGCGAGCCGCTCCTCGACCATGCCCAGAACAATTTCATCGGGGACCAGGTCTCCGCGATCCATAATCGGCTTTGCCTTGCGGCCAAGTTCCGTATCCGCGACTGACATGCTCGCGAAACATGTCACCGGTGGAAAGGTGCGGCACGCCAATCTGGCGCGCCACCATTTTCGCCTGTGTTCCCTTGCCCGCCCCCGGCGGCCCCAGAAAAATCACCGCCCGCCCGAGGCACGTGGAGGCCCCCCGAGTCATCAGCCATATCGCCGGCCCCGCAGCTTGCCCTTCTTGACGAAACCCTCGTAGTTTCGCATCACCAGCTGCGCCTCGATCTGCTGCACCGTATCCATCGCCACGCCGACAACAATCAGCAGCGAGGTGCCGCCGAAATAGAAGGATACATTCAGCCCTTCGCAGCACGAAGCGCCACATGTGGTTGTCGAACCATGCGCCCACAACGCCCGGCAGATGCTGCAGGTGAATACCGGCAATCATCCATTCCGGAAGCAGGCAAACCGCGCGCCAGATAGACGCCGCCGACGAACGTCAACCGGCGCAAGAATGCGGTTGATGTGCTCGGAGGTGTTGCGCCCGGGCCGAATGCCGGGGATGAAGCCGCCGTACTTGCGCATGTTGTCGGCGAGTTCGGTCGGGTTGAAAACAATGCCGACGTAGAAAGAACGCGAACAGGATGATCAGCGAGATGTAGACCACGGTGTACAGCGGCTCGCCCCAGGCCAAGAGCCTTGGCGAAACTTTTGCCAGGAACGGATACTTAATGCGCTATTCGTCCCGATGAAAAACAGATTGATCGTGCCGGGGAACGTGAGCAGCGAACTGGCAAAAATCGGCGGGATCACTCCGCCGGAATTCACGCGCAGCGGCAGGTAGGTCATCTGCCCGCCCATCACTTTGCGCCCGACCACGCGCTTGGCGTACTGCACGGGGATGCGCCGCTGGCCGCCTTCGACGAAAACGATGAACGCCAACCACCGCGAGCATCAGGGCGACCAGGACGAGCAATCGCCAGGCCGGTGAACGGTCCCCACTGCTCGGTGCTTTAGTTTGTCGCACAGATCGGCGATAGCGCTCGCGGCAGGCCAACCACGATGCCGGCAAAGATGATCAGCGACATCCCGTTGCCCACGCCGCGCTCGGTGATCTGTTCGCCGAGCCACATGATGAAGGCCGAGCCGGTCGTCAGCGTCAGAATCGTCATCAAGATGAACGCAAGGCCGGGGTTGTAAACCAGTGCCTGGTTCGATCCGGACCGCTCTGGTGCTGAAGCGTTACGGCGATCGGAAGCGACTGCACAATGCTGAGCATGATGGTCAGGTAGCGCGTGTATTGCGTGATCTTGCGCGCGGCCAAGTTCGCCTTCTTTCTGCAAGCTCTCCAGGTACGGCCAGACCACGGTCATCAACTGCAAAATGATGGAGGCCGTGATGTACGGCATGATGCCCAGGGCGAAAATCGTCAGCCGGCGGAAATTGCCGCCGCTGAACAGATCGATGATGCCCAGCACCGATCCCTGGTTCTGCTCGAAAAACTGCGTCAGAACGTCGGTATTGATTCCCGGCGTAGGCAGGAACGCGCCCAACGCGATAGACCGCCAGGATCGCCAGCGTAAACAGGATCCGCTTGCGCAGATCCGGGATCCGGAACATGTTGGCGAAGGCTTCGAAAAACTGGTTCATGGCAACCAATCTCGACCTTGCCTCCGGCGCGCGCGATCTTTTCCTCCGCGGATTTGCTGAAGGCATGCGCCTGCACCGTCAGCGCCGACTTTCAGATCGCCATCACCCAGAATCTTGATGGCCGGCGCGCACTTGCGGACCAAGCCGCGGTCGCGCAGCGATTCGGGCGTAACCGTTTCGCCCGCGGCAAAAACATTGAGCATCTCGACATTCACGACGGCAAACTCCTGTGCGATCGGATTGTGAAAGCCGCGCTTCGGAATGCGGCGGTGCAGCGGCATCTGGCCGCCCTCAAACCCGGGCGGCTGCGAAAATCCCTTGCGCGATTTCTGCCCCTTGTTGCCCGCGCCGGCGGTCTTGCCGAGCTTCGAGCCGATGCCGCGGCCCACGCGCACCTTGCGGTGGCGCGAGCCTCGCGGCGGCTTCAGATTGGAAAGGTTATAACCCATCAAAAATTTCTCCCGGTCTATTCGATTACCACAACCAGGTGGCGCACCTTATGAATCATTCCGCGAACCGTCGGGCGTATCTCCCGCTCGACCACCTGCTGCATGCGGCGAAAACCCAGTCCGCGAATACGTTGCGCGCATTCCCGATGGGACAGCCAATAAAGCTGCCCACCCACTTGATCTTGAGCATTCCCTCTTTTTTCTTTGTCGTCATCGCTGATTCGCCAATTTAATTTCTCTCGCCGCCGTGGTGCCGGTAGTTTTCTTCACTGATTTTTCGCCTGCGCTTCGGCCACTCTTTCGGGACTCTTGAGCCGCAGCAGGGCATCAAACGTGGCCTTGATCACGTTGTGCGGATTCGAGGTGCCAATGGATTTCGTCAGCACGTTGTGAATCCCGGCAACCTCCATCACCGCGCGCACCGGGCCGCCGGCAATGATTCCGGTGCCTTCGGGCGCGGGCTTCAGCAACACCTGACCCGAACCGTAGAACCCCATGACCTGATGCGGAATCGTGGTGCCCTTCAGATTCAGGCGGATCAGATTCTTCTTCGCCTGCTCGATGGCCTTGCGGATGGCCATGGGAACTTCGCGGGCCTTGCCCATGCCGAATCCGGCGTGCCCATGCTGATCGCCCACGACCACCAGGGCTGAGAAGCTCAGGTTCTTGCCGCCCTTCACGACTTTGGTGACGCGCTGGATGGAAACGACTTGATCCTTCAAGTTATTCGCACTGACCTCAATCGTCCGGCGGACCGCCAGGGTATCTCTTAGAATCTGTTTCGACATTAGATTAGAATTTCAACCCCGCTTCCCGGGCCGCTTGCGCAAGCGCTTCCACGCGGCCGTGGTACTTATATCCGCCCCGGTCAAATACAACTTGCGAAATCCCCGCTGCCTTGGCGCGCTCGGCGATAATCTTGCCGATCACTTTCGCGGCGGCGATATTGCCGCCGCCCTTGGTTTGTTTGCGCGTCTCTTTATCGATCGAGCTGGCCGAGACCAGCGTTTTGCCGGCGCCATCGTCAATCACCTGCGCATAGATGTGATTAAGCGAGCGGTACACTGCGAGGCGAGGCCGCTCGGGCGTGCCCGCCACCTTCTGACGCACGCGGCGATGAATCCGCTGGCGATGCGCGCTTCGCGAAATATTGCGTACCCGTGCCTGTGCCACTTCGGTCTCCTTAATCCCGCGGCGCTACGCGGCGGCCTTTGCGCCGGCCTTGCCGGCCTTCTTCTTCAGCCGCTCACCGGTAATGCGAATGCCTTTTTGCTTGTACGGATCCGGCGGGCGCAACCCGCGGATGTCCGCGACGACCTGCCCCACCTGCGCGCGGTCCGCGCCCGAGACAACCAAATGCGTCTGCTTTTCAACGGTTATCTGAATGCCTTCCGGAATCGGAAATTCGATTGGGTGCGAATAGCCCAGGGCGAAGACTACGGTCTTGCCCTTGAGCTCGGCGCGGTAACCAACTCCCACGATGTCCATATCCTTCTTGAAGCCGGTGGTTACGCCCGTGAAGGCATTCGCGACGAGCGCGCGCGCCAGGCCGTGCAACGCCTTTTGGCCGTCATTCTCACGGACCGCGTGAAGCGAGCCATCCTTTTGCTCGAACCGGATGCCGCGCGGCAACGCCACGTTCATTTTTCCCTTGGGTCCCTGCACTTCCACGGAGGCCGCGGACATCTGTACCTTCACGCCGGCGGGGATTCCAATCGGTTTTCGTCCAATGCGCGACATTCCAGCTCGCCTCTCTCGTTTATCAATCGCTTTCCAAAATCGCCTACCAAATTTCGCAAAGTACCTCACCGCCGACGCGCGCCCTGCGCGCTGCACGGCCGGTCATCACGCCCCGCGGCGTGGTGAGAATTGTGATTCCGAGCCCGCCAATGACGGATTTGATTTCGTCCGCGCCCGCATACGTCCGCTTGCCGGGCCGCGAAATGCGGCGCATATCGGTAATGACGCTGCGGCGGTCCGATGTGTACTTCAGGAAAACCCGCAGTGTCTTCCGCGTTTTCGATTCATCCACGAGCTTGTACGTCTGGATGTAGCCTTCTTCCTTCAGGATCCGCGCGATCTCGGTCTTGAGTTTCGAGGCCGGAATATCGACGCGCGAGTGCCGCGCCTGAGCCGCGTTGCGGATGCGGGTCAGCAAATCAGAAATCGGATCGGTCATCATTTCGATTGGCTTCCCTTCCCTACCAGCTCGCCTTGGTGACGCCGGGGATTTCACCTTTCAGCGCAAGGCCGCGGAAACAGATGCGGCACATCTCAAATTTTCCGATAAAGCCGCGCGGGCGCCCGCAAATCCGGCAGCGATTGCGGATGCGGATCTTGAACTTCGGCTTTTTGCGCATTTTGGCGAATTGACTGTCTCGTGCCATGTTTCTCCTTAAGCTCGCAGCGGAACGCCCAGCCCGCGAAGCAATTCCCTGCCCTCATCATCACTTCGCGCAGTGGTAGTAAACGTGATGTTCATGCCTTTGATCTTGTCCACGCGGGTGTAATCAATTTCGGGAAACACAAGCTGGTCGCGCAGGCCGATGGTGTAGTTTCCGCGCCCGTCAAAAGCATTCTGCGGCAGGCCCTTAAAGTCGCGCACGCGCGGAAGCACTACATTGCACAATCTGTCGAGAAACTCGTACATGCGGTCGCCGCGAAGCGTGACACAGCAGCCAATCGGCATCCCCTTGCGAATCTTGAAATTCGCTATCGATTTCTTTGCCCGCGTGATGACCGGCTTTTGCCCGGCGATTTGGCCGAGCTCGACGGCGGCGACATCCAGCAGCTTGACGTTCTGGCTCGCCTCGCCCATCCCGATATTCACGACTATTTTGGCGAGCTTTGGCACCGCCATGGGGTTCTTATAGCCAAAGCGCTTCATCAGCGCCGGCATCACTTCCCCGCGATATTTGTCTCTCATTCGGCTCGTCATTCGATTTCAATCCTAACTATTCCCAATCAAGAAATTACTTCTCCAAAGTTGTTCCGCACCGGCGGCAAACTCGGACTTTCGTCCCGTCGGAGAGAATCTTGTGGCCGACGCGCGCATGCTTGCTGCATCCCGGGCACATCAGCATCACGTTTGAAATGGCGATCGGGCCTTCGCGTTCAAGAATCCCGCCCTTTATGTTCTTTGCCGGATTCGGCCGCGTATGGCGCTTCACCATGCTTGCATGCTCGACCATCACCCTTCGCTTGACCGGGTCGACGGAAAGCACTCGGCCGGTCTTGCCTTTGTCACGGCCTGCCATCACGCGCACCTGGTCATCCTTCCGAATTGTTACGCTGCGGCGCACAGGGTTGCTACGATTCATGGCCTACCAGACCTCCGGTGCGAGAGAAACAATCTTTGCGAATTTCTTTTCGCGCAATTCGCGGGCAACCGGGCCGAACACGCGCGTTCCCACGGGTTCATTCGTCTCGTTAATGAGCACCGCGGCGTTGTCGTCGAAACGGATATAAGTTCCATCCCTGCGCCGGTGCTCCTTGCGCGTCCTTACAACCACCGCGCGAACGACTTTTCCCGCCTTGATCTGGCTATCGGGCGCAGCTTCCTTCACGGAAGCAGTAATGACGTCTCCCAAACCTGCGCGCAGCCCGGTATCGCCGCCCAGCGGATGAATCATCGTCAATTGCCTGGCGCCGGAATTATCGGCAACCGTAAGCCAGGATCTCATGCGAAGCATTGCAGTTCTCTCCCGTTATCCGCCGGCTCAATCCACGCGAGTACGTTTCGCCACAACTTCCACCAGCCGCCAGCGCTTCAACTTGGAAAGCGGCCGCGTCTCAACGATGCGCACGGTGTCACCCGCTTGCGCCTGGCCCGATTCGTCATGGGCATAAAACTTTGTGGACTTGCGAATGACGCGCTTGTATTTCCGATGCTCGAACATCCGCGTGACTTTCACGACGATGGTCTTGTCCATCTTCGCGCTCGTCACCAGGCCGACTTTTTCCTGACGGCGGCCGCGCACTGCCTGGGCCGCGGTATTAGCGTTTTCCATCGCCCTCCGCCTTCCTCAATTCCCGTTCGCGGAGCAGGGTTTTCACGCGAGCCAAATCTTTCCGCGCCATCCGGAGCCGCGCGAGCGCTTCCGCCTGCCCGGTGGTGAGCTGAAGGCGCAGGCGAAAAATCTGTTCCCCGAGTTCCTTCTGTTGGACTTCAAGCTCAGGGGTGCCCAAGTCGCGCATTTTTTCGCCCTTCCGCGCCATCAGAGTTCTCCCGCTCGCGAAACAAACGTTGTCCGGATGGGCAGCTTGTGCGCCGCCAGTTCCATCGCTTCCCTTGCGGTGGCAAGGTCCACACCCGCCATCTCAAACATCACGCGGCCCGGCTTCACCACCGCCACCCACTTCTCCGGGATGCCTTTGCCCTTGCCCATGCGGGTTTCCGCGGGCTTCTTGGTGAAGGGCTTATCCGGAAAAATCCGGATCCACAGTTTGCCGCCGCGCTTGATAAAGCGCGTGATGGCCACGCGCGACGCTTCGATCTGGCGGTCTGTAATCCACGCGGGCTCGAGCGCCTTCAGTCCAAATTCGCCAAACGCCAAGCTTCCGCCACGCCAGGCCTTCCCCCTTCGGCGGCCGCGCTGCTGCTTGCGGTACTTCACTTTTTTCGGCATCAACATTGGATGTCTCTTGTCCCCTTATACTGGGCCGCTAAGCCGCAGCCGGCTTCTGCTGGTTCTTTTCCGGTAATTTTTCGCCGCCATAAACCCAGCACTTCACGCCGATGACGCCGTAAGTGGTTTCGGCGCGCGCGGTGCCGAAGTCAATGTCCGCGCGCAACGTCTGCAGCGGCAGGCGTCCCTGCAAATACCATTCCTTGCGCGCGATTTCCGCACCGTTTAACCGGCCCGCTACGCGCACCTTGATGCCCTTGCAGCCGAACCGCAGGGCTGAGTCAACCGCCTTGCGCATCGCGCGGCGGAAGGCCACGCGCTTTTCGAGTTGTAGCGCAATATTTTCCGCCACCAGTTGCGCATCCAGCTCCGGCCGGTGCACTTCCTGAATGTCTATGTGCACTTCGCGGTTCGTGCGCTTCTGGATTTCGGCCTTGAGCTTGTCAATTTCCGCGCCCTTGCGGCCGATGATGATTCCCGGCCGCGCCGTATAAAGCCGGATGACCAATTTGTTCGCGGCGCGCTCAATGTCAATCGATGAAATGCCCGCGGATTTCAGCTTATCTTTCAACTGTTTCCGCAGCGCGACGTCTTCGTGGACCAAATCGGCGTATTCCTTGCCGGCATACCACCGCGACTTCCACATTTTGTTGTAGCCCAGGCGAAATCCGTACGGGTGTGTCTTCTGTCCCACAGCGTCTCCCTACTTTCCCTTTTTCGGTTCCTGCTTCGGTAACTTTTTTCTCACGGGATTTTCCTTACCGGACAATGCCCGCCGCGCCTTCTTTACCGCGCCCTTTACTCCCCTGCTTGCCGCTGCTTCGGCAGCCGCAGCCGCCGCGCGCTGCTGCACGCCGGTCGTATGTTCCGCCACGCCAACGACAATGTGAGCCGTGCGTCGCTGATAACGGAATGCGCGGCCCATTGGCGCCGGCCGCAACCGCTTCCACCGCGAGCCTTCGTTGGCGAAGCATCGCGCGACGAACAGGTGATCCACGTCGAGCGATTCGCCCGCGTCATCCGCTTTGCGTTCGGCGTTCGCAATCGCGCTGCGAAGCACTTTCTCGATGTCCTTTGCCACGCGCTTGGGCGTGAACTTCAGAATCTCGAGCGCCGAGCCCGCCTGCTGCCCACGAATCAAGTCCAGGACAAGCCGGACCTTCTGCGGTGAAACGCGGACGTGCCGCGCCATCGCGTGAGCTTCAATTGCCGGAGCTGCTGTGATTTCCGCCGCCATCGCCTATGCCTTGGGCGCCGCCGGGGCCGCCGGTGCCGCGCCGCCTGCTGGTGGAGCCGCCCCGCCTGCCGCCGCCGCTGGCACTCCCGCCGCCGCAGCGGCCTTTTCAAGAGCCGCCTTTACGGCATGGCCCTTGAACGTCCGCGTCGGCGCAAATTCGCCGAGTTTGTGTCCGACCATCTGCTCGGTTACGTAAACCGGAATAAATTTCCTGCCGTTGTGGACCGCGATTGTGTGGCCCACCATTTCGGGAAGGATCGTCGAGCGGCGCGACCACGTTTTCACGACTTTCTTCTCGTTGCGCGCGTTCAGCGCATCCACTTTTTCCCGCAGGTGGCCGTCAATAAACGGGCCCTTTTTTACCGAGCGTGCCATGATTCTCCGGTTCCCCTTTTATTCTTCCACGCGGCGCAACTTCACCCATTGCGCGCGCCGCATCTTGCGGAAGCCGCGCACGGGTCCCGGAACACGGTGTGACACCGTGCAGAACGGGCAGACAAACCGAGTCCCCTGAGCGTTGGGCGTCTTTTCCACGATCACCGCCCAACCAGCCTTGCAAATTCTGTAAAGCACCTGCTGAGGCGGCTGCGCCACCGCGCGTGTGGTAATCGCCTGTCGCAGAGCTGTGCGCGCCGGCTTCGCCGGACGCGCGGATTTCCTGAGATGCGCCCCGCGCCGTGCACTTCGCCTTGCTGTTCGTGTCGCTGCCATCATTTAGTTCTCCGGGACCCGCCGCGCCGGGTGCATTTCACTCACTTGTTCGTGGCCCCTAGCCTGGAAAAATCTCTTTTACTTCCGCCGTTCGACAATCAAATGATCCGAACGTCGCGAACTTCGCGTCTTCGCTCCCAACGTGGGGAAGCCCCACGGCGTTTGCGGGTGGTTGCCCTTCACGCGGCCTTCACCGCCGCCGTGCGGGTGATCCACAGGATTCATTGCCACGCCGCGGTTTGTGGGACGCTTTCCGCGCCAGCGCGTCTTGCCGGCCTTGCCGTACGTGACGTTTTCATGGTCGAGGTTTCCGACCTGGCCGATTGTCGCCATGCAATCCAACCGGAACTTGCGCACTTCGCCGGAAGGCAACTTCACAAGCGCGATATCGCCTTCCTTGCTGAGCAATTGCGCCGACATCCCCGCCGACCGGACAACTTGGCCGCCGCGGCCCGGGTACAGCTCCAGGTTGTGCAGCGGTGTGCCAGGAGGAATCAACTTGATCTGCATCGCGTTGCCGGGAAGAATGTCCGCGCCTTCGCCCGTCAAGCACGGTCTGCCCCACTTCCAGCCCTACCGGGTGCAGGATGTAGCGCTTTTCGCCGTCGGCGTAATGCAAAAGCGCCAGGCGCGCCGAACGGTTGGGGTCATATTCGATGGCGGCAACCTTCGCCGGGATTCCGGTTTTGTCGCGCCGGAAGTCGATTTCTCGATACTGCCGCTTGTGGCCGCCGCCGCGGTGCCAGCTGGTGATCTCACCATGAGCATTCCGCCCGCCCGTGCGCTTGCGCGGTTCGACGAGTGATTTCTCGGGCGCCTGCTTGGTGATCTCGCTCTTATCGAGCAGGGTCACAAAGCGCCGCGAGGCCGTATATGGTTTAAAGCTTTTAAGTGCCATCTCTTCCTGCCTTTACACCTATTACAAACTCTCGGCGTACTCGATCATCTTCTCGCCGGGTTTCAGCTTGACGTACGCCTTTTTCCAGTCGCGCCGGTAGCCGGTGATCTTCCGCGGCGGCGCATTTTGCCGTGAAAAATTGCCGTGCGCACCTCGGCGACCTTTACCTTGAAAATCTTCTGCACGGCCTCTTTGATCTGCGTCTTATTGGCATTGGCCGCTACTTCAAAAACAACCGTGTGCTGCGTCTCTTTCACGCCCAGGCCCTTTTCGGTGACGATGGGCCGGCGAATTATGCGGTGTGCATCGAGAGGCATTGCCTATTCCTTACCTTTCCCTTTGCCCTTGGGCGGCTTTGCCGCAGCGGATTTCTTTGCCCTCTTTGGCTTCGCCGCCGCCTTCTTGGCATGTGGCTTCGCGGCCTTCTTTACCGCGTGCTTCTCTACGGCTGGCGCTGCCTTCGCGGATTCATTCTCGGGAGCCGCCGGCTGCGAGCCATCCTTCGGCCCGAGCACCGCGCTCAACCGCTCCGCAGCGTCCTTTGAGAGCATCAGCTGGTCATGCCGCAGTAGGTCATACGGCTGCAAGTCGTGAGAGAAGGATAGCTTCACGCCATCGAGGTTCCGGCTTGCGAGCTCGAGATTATGATTCTCCGCGGTCTCCACAAGCAAAATCGACGGACTTTCACTTCCCAATTTGTCGAGCGCCTCACGGAACGGCTTGGTCTTGTGCGACTCGAGCTGCCAGGCGTCAACCACAATCAACTTCTCTTCCGCCAGCTTCGATGAAAGCGCCGAGCGCAGCGCGCCCAGGAAAATTTTGCGCGGCAGGCGATACGCGTAACTGCGAGGCTTAGGTCCATGAACCGTACCGCCCTTGCGCCAGAGCGGAGAACGGATGGAGCCGATACGCGCGCGGCCCGTCCCCTTTTGCCGCCAGAGCTTGCGACCAGAGCCCTGCACTTCGGAACGGCCCTTGGTCTTATGCGTTCCCGCGCGCTGGCTATTCAGATACCACCGCGAAGTCTCATGCAAGAGGTGCGGATTCACACGCACGGCAAAAACGCCGTCGGCCAGATCCACTGTACCGACCTTCTTGCCTTCCAGATTCTTGACGTCCACTACGGGCATCGTTTGATTCCTCAGCCTCAGGCTCTTTTCTTCGCCTTCTTCGATTTCTTAATATAGATGTAGCTGCCGCGGGGACCCGGCACCGCGCCGCATACCAGCAACAGGTTTTCTTCCGCGTCCACCTTCACTACTTTCAAATTCTTCGACGTCACTTGCTGGTTGCCCATGTGACCGGGGAAATGCTGTCCCTTCCACACGCGCGAAGGATATGAGCTCGCGCCAATGCCGCCCGGCGCGCGGTGGAACATCGAGCCGTGCGTTGCGTCGCCGCCGGCGTAGTGCCAGCGCTTCACGCCGCCCTGAAATCCCTTGCCCTTGCTGACGCCGGTCACGTCCACAAATTCGCCGGCGGCAAAGCTGTCCACCAGCACGCGGTCGCCAACCTTTGTTTCGTCCTTCGAGTCTTCGAGGCGCACTTCGCCGAGCAGCCGAATCGGCGCGACGTCCGCCTTCTTGAAGTGGCCGGTCATCGGTTTATTCACGCGCTGCGGCTTGACGAATTCGACGAGGCCCAGTTGCACGGCTTCGTAGCCGTCTTTTTCCGCCGTGCGCCGCTGCACCACAACGCAAGGCCCCGCCTGCAAAACTGTGCAGGGCAGGGATGCACCGTCATCGGCAAAGACCTGCGTCATGCCGAGTTTGATTCCGAGTATTCCGTTGACCGCCATGCCGTTCGCTCTCTTTGTCCCGGTGATCTTTCTTCAAAAATTATCTATCGCAGTTACGCCTTTGCCGCGTGCTCCCGGCCAAAGGCCTTGATCTCCACGTCCACGCCCGGCGGAAGATCGAGCTTCATCAGCGCGTCCACCGTATCCGGCGTCGGCTCCAGTATGTCGATCAGCCGCTTGTGCGTGCGCATCTCGAACTGTTCGCGCGACTTCTTATCCACGTGCGGCGACCGCAGCACCGTCCAGCGGTTAATGGTTGTCGGCAGCGGGATCGGCCCGGCCACGTCCGCGCCGGTGCGCTTCGCCGTTTCCACAATCTCCCGCGTGGACTGATCCAGAATGCGGTGGTCGTACGCCTTCAGACGAATTCGAATTCTTTCTCCGGTGGCATAGTTACTCGATGATCTCAGTGACGGCGCCCGCGCCGACCGTGTGGCCGCCTTCGCGAATCGCGAAGCGCAGCCCCTTCTCCAGCGCCACCGGCGTGATCAAGCTGATTTCCGCCGATACGTTGTCTCCCGGCATCACCATCTCCACGCCCGTCGGCAGCTTCACGTCACCCGTCACGTCCGTCGTCCGAAAATAAAACTGCGGCCGGTAGCCCGTGAAAAATGGCGTGTGCCGCCCGCCTTCTTCCTTCGTCAACACGTACGCTTCCGCCTTGAACTTCGTGTGCGGTGTGATCGAGCCCGGCTTCGCAATCACCTGCCCGCGCTCGACCTCTTCCTTTTCCGTCCCGCGCAGCAGCAATCCGACGTTGTCTCCCGCCATGCCTTCGTCCAGCAACTTGCGGAACATCTCCACGCCCGTCACCACCCGCTTCATCGTCGGTCGGAATCCCACAATCTCCACTTCCTCGCCAACCTTCACTTTTCCGCGCTCGACTCTCCCCGTCACCACCGTGCCGCGCCCCGAGATCGAGAAAATATCCTCGATCGGCATCGCAAACGGCTTGTCCACTTCCCGCACCGGCAGCGGCACGTTCTTGTCCACCGCTTCCATCAACTGCAGAATCGTCTTCTCCCACTTCTCTTCCCCGTTCAATGCGCCCAACGCTGAACCGCGCATCACCGGCACTTCATCGCCCGGGAAACCGTAGCTCTTCAGCAGTTCGCGCACTTCCAGCTCCACCAGTTCCAATAGTTCCGGATCTTCCACCGCGTCGCACTTGTTCAGAAACACCACGATGCACGGCACACCCACCTGCCGCGCCAGCAGAATATGTTCCCGCGTCTGCGGCATCGGACCATCCGTCGCCGCCACCACCAGAATCGCGCCATCCATCTGCGCCGCGCCGGTGATCATGTTCTTCACGTAATCCGCGTGACCCGGGCAGTCGATGTGCGCGTAGTGACGGTTCGCCGTCTCGTACTCGACGTGCGCCACCGCGATCGTGATCCCCCGCTCGCGCTCTTCCGGCGCGTTGTCGATCGAATCAAACGCACGAAATTGCACCTTCGGGTTGTGCTTCGAGAGCACCTTGGTGATCGCCGCCGTCAGCGTCGTCTTTCCGTGGTCGATGTGCCCGATCGTCCCAATGTTCACGTGCGGCTTGGACCGCTCGAATTTTTCCTTCGCCATCGTTCGCTCCTCGGTTTTTTTAAACCGTCCTGCCAAAAATCTTTTCCGTTACCTCGCCGCCCGGCCCGTCATTTTGCTGATCACTTCATCAGCGATCGAGGCGGGGGCTTCGTCATAATGCGAGAAATGCATCGTGAAACTCGCGCGGCCTTGCGTACGGCTGCGCAAATCCGTGGCATAGCCGAACATTTCGGCCAGCGGCACATCGCGCGGATAATCTGGCTGCCCGCGCGCGATTCCGAACCCTGAATGTGGCCGCGGCGCGAATTCAAATCGCCGAACACGTGGGCCATGTATTCGTCGGGGACCACAACTTCGATTTTCATGATGGGTTCGAGCAGCACCGGGCTGGCGCGGCGGCAGGCTTCCTTGAATGCCATCGAGCCCGCAATCTTAAACGCCATTTCCGAGCTATCCACTTCGTGATAGCTGCCGTCGATGAGCACGACGGCGATATCCACCATTTCGTAGCCGGCAAGAACGCCGTTGTCCATCGCTTCGCGAATGCCCGCTTCGATCGGCGCGATGTATTCCCTGGGAATCGAACCGCCGATAATCTTGTCAATGAAAAGGAAACGGTGCTCCTTATCAAATTTCCAGCGGCCGCCCGAGCCCGCCACTTGCTTCGAAAGCGCGTCCAATTCGTCCGTGGACATCTCGTGCATATCTTCGTGCTTGGATGAGGGCAGCGGATGGACTTCGAGTTTGCAGTGGCCATACTGGCCGCGGCCGCCGGTCTGACGGATGTATTTGCCTTCGGCGATTGCCTGCTTGCGTATCGTTTCGCGATATGCGACTTGCGGACGCCCGACGCTGGCTTGCACGTCGAACTCGCGCATCATGCGGTCCACGATAATTTCGAGGTGCAACTCGCCCATGCCGGAAATCAATGTCTGGCCTGTATCCGGATCGGTGTGCACGCGGAAGGTGGGATCTTCCTGCGCCAGGCGTGCCAGGGCGTTCGACATCTTGTCCTGATCGGCTTTTGTCTTCGGCTCAATCGCCACGGAGATTACAGGCGTGGGGAAAACAATATTTTCGAGCACAACGGGCTTATCTTCATCGCACAATGTGTCGCCGGTCGTCACACTCTTCAGGCCCACGCAGGCCGCGATATCGCCCGCGTACATCGCATCAATTTCTTCGCGCTTGTTCGCATGCATGCGCAGAAGGCGCCCGACGCGCTCGCGTGTGCCTTTGGTCGAATTGAAAACGTAGCTTCCAGATTGCAATGCGCCTGAATACACCCGCACGAAGGTCAGCTGGCCAACAAATGGGTCGGACATAATTTTGAAAGCGAGCGCGGAAAATGGCTGATCATCCGACGGACGCCGCAGAATTGCTTCGTCGCCGTCAACAGATGTGCCTTCGATCGGAGGAACATCCAGTGGCGATGGCAGATAATCCACCACCGCATCGAGCATCGGTTGGATGCCCTTGTTTTTGAATGCAGAGCCGGCAACAACCGGCACGAGCTTCAACGCAATCGTTGAGCGCCGCACCGAAGCGCGCAACTCTTCAACTGTGAATGGCTGGCCACCCAGATATTTTTCGAGCAGCGTGTCATCGTGTTCAGCAATGTATTCAACGACCTTGTCGCGGTGTTCCTTGTAAAACTTCTCATCAATCATCGACGATTTCAGCGCCGCGGCGATGTCCGGCCGCGTGGCAACAAACGCCGCATCCCAGAGCTTGGTGACGTCAAACACTTCAAACTTCGCGCCCAGAGTTTCCTCGAGCCAGATGATGGCCTTCTGCTCGATGAAATCGATAACGCCGATGAAGGTATCTTCCTTGCCGATTGGAAACTGAAGGGGAACCGGGTGTCCGGAAAGCCGCTGGCGCATAGTGCGAATGGAATGGTCGAAATCCGCGCCGACGCGGTCCATTTTGTTGACGAACGCGATGCGCGGAACGCGATATTTATCCGCCTGGCGCCAAACGGTTTCCGATTGCGGCTGCACGCCGGCAACGGCGTCAAACATCGCAACCGCGCCATCCAGCACGCGAAGCGAGCGCTCGACTTCCACGGTGAAATCCACATGGCCGGGCGTGTCAATGATATTGACGCGTACCTTTTTCCCATTGCGCTTCCAGAATGCTGTCGTCGCGGCGGACGTAATTGTGATGCCGCGCTCGCGTTCCTGCTCCATCCAGTCCATTGTGGCCGTGCCGTCATCCACTTCGCCGATCTTGTACGTCACACCCGTATAGAAAAGGATGCGTTCAGTCGAAGTGGTCTTACCGGCGTCAATGTGGGCCATGATGCCGATGTTGCGGGTGTCCGCGAGTTGTGTTTCCCTTGGCATTGCTTTCCTAAATCGTTTCGATCCCTACCAGCGATAATGTGCGAACGCTTTGTTCGCTTCCGCCATGCGGTGCACGTCTTCTTTCTTCTTGATCGCGCCGCCTTTGCCGCTTGCTGCGTCCATCAACTCCTCGGCCAGCTTGTTAGTAAGATTCTTTCCGCCGCGCGACCGCGCATGCAGCAGCAGCCAGCGGATTGCCAATGATTGCCGCCGGAACGGATTCACTTCCACCGGCACCTGATAGTTCGCGCCGCCTACGCGCCGCGTCTTCACTTCCAGCACGGGCTTCACGTTTTCTACCGCCTTCTTAAAAAGTCCGATCGCGTCCTCATTTCCCTTAGCAACGATCTGCTCCATCGCGCCGTAAAAAATTCGTTGCGCCGTTGAGCGCTTGCCGTCCCACATCATCGAGTTGATGAACTTCTGCACCAGGTCGCTGCCGTAAACCGAATCCGGCGGCGTAATGCGGCGTGAGACGAATCCTTTACGCGGCATGCGTTTCTCTCCTTACTTCTGTGCGGCTTTTGGCCGCTTCGCGCCGTATTTCGACCGCCCCTGCTTGCGGTTGTCGACGCCCGCGGCGTCAAGCGTGCCGCGAATAATGTGATAGCGCACGCCCGGCAAATCCTTCACGCGGCCGCCGCGAACCAGCACGATCGAGTGCTCCTGCAAATTGTGGCCGATGCCCGGAATGTAGGTGGTCACTTCGATGCTGTTCGTCAAACGCACGCGCGCCACTTTTCGCAACGCCGAGTTCGGCTTCTTCGGCGTCTGCGTGTACACGCGGATGCAAACTCCGCGCTTTTCCGGACATCCCTGCAACGCCGGAGACTTCGTCTTGGCGTTGATCGCTTCACGTCCATAACGCACTAATTGCGCAAACGTCGGCACGGTTCTCCCTCAATCCCTCGTTCTAGACTTTTGCTTTCGCAGGCGGGCGCACTAGGCCACACTCGGAAGCCATTTTTGTTAAAGAAAAGGCGACAGCGACGCCAGTGGACCGACAAGAAACTCCGCAGTGAGACCCCAAACGAGCGAGTCAAAAACTGGTGACAGCGGAGAGGCTTACTCGGCTTTGCGGGGCTGGCGCCCCATTCCGGCCGCTCTCCAATCCCCGTTCCGTCTTACATTGTACCGGGGCAGGAGACCTTCCCTTATAACTACAGGGCAAAACTCCCTGACCAATCGGTAAGTATATGGATGAGAGGGCTTTATGTCAAATACAAAAACGGTGGGCCGGTGGAAATCTATTCGCCGGAGATTCGCCTCGCAGGCCGGCCTTCCTCAAATCCTGTTCTGGCAAGGCAATTGCCGGCCTTCAAACTGCCGCTAACTTGCTGATTCTAAATAACTTAGAACCGGGATCTTACTTAATCTCCATAATCTCTTTTTCTTTCAGAGCCGAGAGATCTTCGATCTTTTTTGTCTCGCTGTGCGTCAGCTTTTCGAGTTCATCCATGGACCGCTTGCGCTCGTCTTCGCTGATTTTTTTCTCCTTCTCGAGCTTCTCGACCGCTTCCTTGATGTCGCGACGAATGTTGCGGACTGCAGTGCGATGATTCTCCAGAACTTTGTGCAGGTGCTTCACCAAATCCTTTCGGCGTTCTTCGGTGAGCGCCGGAATCGGCACGCGAACGACCTTGCCGTCATTTGTCGGATTCAGTCCCAGATCAGAGGTGCGAATCGCTTTGTCAATCAACGGCACGGCAGTCGGATCCCACGGCGAGATCATGAATCATGTCGGATCGGGCACGGAAAGCGTGCCGAGCTGGTTGACCGGCATCGGCGTGCCGTGATAATCCACGCGGATGTGATCGAGCAGGGAGACATTCGCGCGGCCGGTGCGGACTCCGGAAAGTTCCTTGCGAAAATCCTCGACGGCTTTTTCCATGCGCAGCTTTCGCCTGCGCCATCGCGTCCTTGCTCGTTGCAATGGTCGTCATGGTTTATTCTCCAGACGAATAATCTTACAAAAATCCTCCGGCGCGTGCTGCTTTTACGCCGGGCTGACCGAGCGAACCGACTTTTTCGCCCAGCACCACGCGCTTGATGTTTCCCGGTCTGTTCAGGTCGAACACGATGATGGGCATCTTGTTGTCCATGCACAGCGAAATGGCCGTCGAATCCATCACCGCCAGGCCGCGCTGCAACACGTCCAGATAGGTGATCCGTCGAAAACATTTTGGCGCCGGGAACTTTTTCCGGATCGGCGTCGTAAATTCCGTCCACGCGCGTGGCCTTCAGAATCACGTCGGCCTTGATCTCCATGGCGCGCAGCGCCGCGGCCGTGTCGGTGGAAAAATAGGGATTGCCGGTGCCCGCGGCGAAAATCACGACGCGGCCTTTTTCGAGATGCCGCGTGGCGCGCCGGCGAATGAACGGCTCGGCGATCTGCTGCATCTCGATCGCGCTCAGCAGGCGCGTGTGGCAACCCTGCTTTTCGAGCGCGTCCTGCAGCGCGAGGCCGTTGATCACCGTCGCCAGCATGCCCATGTAGTCGGCGGTGGCGCGGTCGATCGCCAGGGACTTCTGGCGCGTGCCGCGGAAAATATTGCCGCCGCCGACCATGATGGCGATCTGCACGCCGAGGTCGCTCACTTCTTTCATTTCATGAGCGATACTGGCGATCGTCTCGGCGTGAATCCCGAAGCCTTGCGGACCTTGAAGGGACTCACCGGAAAGTTTTAATACGATGCGCTGGAATGCGGGCTTGCGCCCGTCGGACCTCGGAGTTTTCGCGGCCGTCTTTTTCGGCATTATGTAGAGTTCGCCCCGCCCTTGCAGAGCGAACTCTATTGGAATTCTAGCAGAGATTCAGGGCCGTGGGCAGCGCTCTCAAGCGCCAGCTTTGTCCGCGGAGGGCGCAGTGGCTTCGGCGCGCGGTTGCGCACCGGCCGCATATGTCGCGTTAACTTCGCCGACCTTCATCCGCACATACCGGCGGACGGAGATCTTTTCGCCCAGCTTTGCGATCATCTGGTCAATCATCTCGCCTACGGTGACGGACTCATCCTTGATGAAGTGCTGCTCGTAAAGGCAATTCTCCTCGTAAAACTTCTCCATCTTTCCGTTGACGATTTTTTCGATCACCTGTTCCGGCTTGCCGGTCTGCGCGGGCCTGATCGCGGTAGATTTCGCGTTCGCGGTCGAGGATTTCCGGCGTCACATCCTCCCGCCGGACGTATCGCGGATCGAGCGCGGCGATGTGCATCGCCACATCGTGGCACAGCTTCTGAAACTCCTCGGTGCGCGCGACGAAATCGGATCTCGCAATTCAGCTCCAGCAGCACGCCGATCTTGCCGCCGGCATGGATGTAGTGGCTCGATCAGTCCGTCGGTGGCCTCGCGCTCGGCTTTTTTTTGCGCCGCGGCTTGCCCTTTCTTGCGCAGGTATTCCACGGCCTTTTCAATTTCGCCATTGGAATCTACTAATGCCTGCCGGCAGTCGCTAAAGCCGGCGCCCGTCGTCTCGCGGAGCTTCTTTACTTGCTGTGCCGGGACGTTTCCCGGCTCCGGATTCGTGCTCATGGTCCCTAAAACCCTTTCCTGTGGGAATACCACTTGAATGAAAATCTTGTGTCGAAGCGGCCCATACACTTGCCGCGGACCTGCGCTTCGTAATCAGATCGCCTCAGCCGTCTTTGCCATCGCTGGGCTCAGGAGTGGGCACGGCAGCCGCTGCATCAGGCGCCGCGCTCGGATCGAAAGTCGGATCGAATGGCTGCTCCAGCGTCGCAGGATCAACGAAATCGCCTTCCTGCTTCTCGTAGGATTCGTAGGCGCTGGTGTCCACGTACTCGACGCCTTCTTCCTGCGCCGCGTCGGCCGCCGATTTCGCTTCCACCATTTGCGACTGCTCGAAATTTTGCCGCCCCTCGATCACCGCTTCGGAAATCTTTGACGCAAACAATCGGATCGCGCGGAGCGCATCGTCATTGCCCGGAATCACCCAGTCCACCCTGTCCGGATTGCAGTTCGTGTCAACGATGGCCACCACCGGAACCCCCATGCGGCGCGCCTCACGCACGGCAATCTCTTCGGCATGGGAGTCGATTACAAACATCGCATCGGGCAGCGCCGCCATGTTCTCGACGCCCGCCAGATTCTGCCAAATGATGGTTCATCTCGCGCTCCAGGCGCGCCGCCTCTTTCTTTGAGAGCTGCGCCATGCGCCCGTCTTCGATCATGGCGCTTCAAAGTCTTCAGACGTTTGATGGATTTCTGCAGCGTCGTCCAGTTCGTAAGCGTGCCGCCGAGCCAGCGGTGATTGACATAGAACATTCCGCAGCGCTGCGCTTCTTCGGCAACCGCTTCCTGCGCCTGCCGCTTGGTGCCGACAAAAAGGATTGTTTTTCCCTGGCCGCTTAGTTCGCTTACAAAGCGCGCCGCATCGCGGAACATCTTCAAGGTCTTCTGCAGATCAATATGTGGATTCCATTGCGTTCTCCGAAAATGTATTCCTTCATCTTCGGGTTCCAGCGGCGGGTCTGGTGGCCGAAATGAACTCCGGCCTCCAGCAACTCCTTCATCGTGATTTCGACTGCCAACTTTCCTCCTTAATGGATTGAACGCTTGCGGCGCCGGACGAATATTTCCGCGCGGAACCTGAGCACCCTCTTGCCGGCTCCTTGCCGGCCGTGAATTTGATCCGGCAAGCTCTGCAGCCGCCGAATCAGAAACCAAATCCCCAGCGATTAACGCTTGCTGAACTGGAAGCGCTTCCGGGCGCCCTTCTGCCCGTACTTCTTGCGTTCCTTCATTCGCGAATCGCGTGTCAGAAAACCGTTGCTTGCCGCAGCCCGACGCGCAGATCCGCGATTGAACATTGAAAGCGCGCGCGAAAGCCCCATGCGGACCGCGCCCGACTGGCCGCCCACGCCGCCACCCTTCGCCGTTGCCATCACATCCACCTGGTCGGCGGTATTCGTGAACTTCAGCGGCTCAAATGCCGCGTTGCGCCAGGCCACATTCTTGAAATAGTTCGTCAACCGGCCGGCCATTTACGGTGAACTTGCCCGTGCCGGCGCGAAGAAAAACACGCGCCACGGATTCCTTCCGGCGGCCGGTGCCGTTAAAAACTTCCGGCTTTGCGCCCTCAATCGGTTGTGCGCTGGTACCCAACTTTCCTCCTACCCGGTCTCGTTTCAGAAGCCTTTAAGCAATCTTGTAGTGCAGGGGCCAAAAATCGCCAATTGCATCACACCCGGAGGCCAATCAACCGTTGAACTTACAGCGGTGCACTGCGCGGCTACTGCGCTAATGCTTGTGGCTTCTGTCCCGCGTGCCGTTGCCAGACCCTTATCGTCCAGATAGACCCGCAATTTTTTTGCGCGCTGCGCGCGCAGCTTGTTCTTCGGCAACATACCGAGCACGGCTTCGCGCACCATCCAGTCCGCGCGGTTCGCGCGCAGCCGTTTCGCCGGAACTTCCTTCAGCCCGCCGGGAAATCCGCTGTGGTGCCGGTAAATTTTCTGTTCGAGCTTGTTGCCCGTTAACCGGATCTTGTCGGCGTTAATGACCACAACGTGGTCGCCGCAATCCAGGTGCGGCGTAAAGTTCGGCTTGTCCTTGCCGATTAGCAGCCGCGCCACGCGCGACGCCAAGCGCCCCAGTACCTGATTTGTCGCGTCAATCACAAACCAGCTCGGCCCCGCCTGCAGCGAATCGGCCACTTGTCCTCTTGGTTGGTACGTCCTCATGCTCCCAGTCACACCCTTCCCTATAGAGACAAACAATGAGAATAGAGGATGCCGCTCTTTCTGTCAACGCGGTCCTCCGCGCTGAAGTAGAAAATCCCAAATTTGCTGATCCAATTGCTCAACGATATGCTTGCCCTCAGATAGGCGCATAGAAAAATGAGCGCAAGCCCAAAATCAATCCGAATTCGGAAGGCCGCCGACAAGGATATCCCCGCGCTGCATGCATTGATCGAAGCGTCGGTTCGCGGATTGATGTCCGGCGCACATACGCCCGCGCAAATCGAGGGCGCGCTCGGCACGCTACTCGGATTGGATACGCAGTTAATCGCCGATGGAACCTACTTTGTCGCGGAATCCGCCGGCGCGGGAGGTAAACCACTCTTAGTTGCTTGCGGCGGTTGGAGCAAACGCAAAACACTCTTTGGCAGCGACCATCGTGAAGGCCGCGAAGACGCCCTGCTCGATCCTGCAAACGATGCCGCTAAGATTCGCGCCTTCTTTGTGCACCCCGATTGGACTCGTCGTGGAATCGGTACGCAAATCCTCGAAGCCTGTGAATCCGCTGCGCACGCCGCGGGCTTCAAACAATTTGAATTGGGAGCGACACTTACCGGAGTCCCGCTCTACGAAGTCCATGGCTACAAAGTCGTCGAACGAATCGAGGCTCCGCTGCACAATGGCGCCGCGCTCCCGATCGTCCGCATGGCGAAACCTCACCTTGCTGATTCGGACTCGCGCCGCTAGACTGGCCCAGCCTTGACAAGCCAATCCGCCGCAATTACACGCGCCATCGGAAGCGCATTCGGTATTCGCATCAGCGAGGATGATATTCGCGAATCGCGAACGCTTGGGGACCTTTCCGCGCACATTCGTGGCCGGCTGGCCGATTCTTCGCGCGACCAGCATGAGAAGGCCATAATCTCATACCAGTTGCGCCTGGGTCTGCGCGAATCATTAGGCGTCGCATCCGCCACAGTTAGCGCCGAGACGCGCCTCGACTCGCTCTTCCCTCGCAGCAATCGCAGCAAACAATGGCATGCGCTGGCGGACGCGGCGCAGCTCAATCTGCCTTCGCTCACTCACCCGCGATGGCTCGCTATTGGAGCGCTCGCAATTTGCATTGCCGCGATGGGCGTAGGCATGTTTTTTTTCTGGCATGGCTGGAGTCTCGGCGAACGCCTTTTTGCTGTGATTGTCGCCCCATTCTGGCCGTTCATGCTCTGGTGGATGGCGCTCTACTTTTCGCGCGGCTTGGCGCGGACTTTCCCCGGCGACTGCCAAACGTTTGGGGATCTCGTGCAGGAAGCAGCGCAAATGAATTCGATGGAACCGCGCGGCGGTTCAGACCATGAAAAAGCCGGCGATGTTCAGGAAAATGAGGATCTGGTCTGGAAATTGTTACAGGCGCTGATCGCGGTTGAAACCGGACGCCAGATCGATGAAGTCCAGCAACAAACGCGCCTCTCGGATATCCTCTAACTCCTCGACCAGATATTTTCTTTCATGGAATTTCGATCTGGGACAATCAACCTTGAGGACGGAGCGGCGAGCTAGGTGGAAACGGGCGTCCCGAGATGGTCGAGACGCCCGCCGAAATTTCGTGTGATTGGTTCGACCCGTTGCGCGAGTTCGCGCCCGCCGCAAGCTCAGCTCGAAGCTTTTGGAGCTGACGCAGTGGCCGCGCGCGTGTACGCCGGCTTATCGAGATGATCGCCTTCGCCGGCCTCGCCGGTTTTGTCAATCTCAATCGAGCCTTTGAAGTACGCGCCGTCTTCGATCATGATGCGGGCGGTAGTAAGGTCGCCCACGACCGAGCCATCCTTCTTGATTTCGATGCGGTCGCGCGCGCGCAGATTTCCCTTCACCGTGCCGTAGACCACCACCTCCCGCGCGATCACGTCGGCGGTGACCTTGGCGGTCGCTCCAACCGTGAGCTTGCGGTCTTCCAGATGGATCAGGCCCTCGACGCTGCCATCCACCAGCAGGTCTTCGTGCCCGTTAATTTCACCTTTCACGTGCAGACTGGCGCCCAGCCGCGCGACACCGCTGCTGGAAGGGGTTGCCAAGGGACGCATGGCATCGGTGCTCATTTTCTTTTCCTCCACGATTGGCGAAGCAGGATTCGGCAGCATCGCAGCCTTTGGTTCAAGCGCCGCAGGCGGAGCCGTTTGTTCTGGTTTTTTTCCCCACATGGGCCCTCCCAGGACCGCGAAAAACCGCCGGACGAGCTGGCGTAGTTAGGACCGGGGTGCCAAGCACTTTATTCCTGTGCTGCGTATTGGTGCAAGCACCCGAAATAGGAAAAGTGTCGCGTTGGGTACTACTGGCAGGGGCGCTTGACTGCGAAGGCCAGGTCGGCGAGCGCTGTAGCCGCGTCATCTTTGCTCTGCTCAATGGACTGTGGGTAAAGGTCCATGGGCTGAAGCAGTCCTCTGCGGATTTGATACGAACGGCCCCCACTCCCAATCGCTCTATAGTCCTGTGATGCCGGCAGAAAGCTGAGAAAGAGCAGGTAATCGCCGCCCACGGAGAAATCTCGAAGACTCGTGACCCTTACACCGAGCTTCCTTCCATCTTCAATCACAGTACCCCCGGGCCTGGTGACTGTAATGGTCTGGCCTCCGGCGATATGTAGTGCAGAATTGTCCTTAAATACAGTCGTGACGGATAGTTCGGCGTCGGTGAATACAAAGCTCTCACTCGTGGTCAATACGGAGGTTTGGGCAACTACTTTTCCCCGGACGACCGCGTCTGCATGACAAGCTAGGTAAGCATAAATAGAACGCCGGGTGCCTGTGTAGTGCGGCTCCAGATCCGATTCCACTGTAAGTATTGAATCGCCTTTGGCGTCGGTCAGCCTTTGTACGGGAACGCGTGGATCATTGCTGCCATCGTAATCAAAGATTTTGTCGTGCTCAATTTGTTTTTGACTTTTGGCCTTCACACTGTCCGCGGATTGCGGAAACCCGAGCGAAGGAAACGAGAAAATCCCTGCAAGAACGCAAATCAACGCCATGCTCGTGAATTGGTGGGACACTATGGCTCTTCGTCGCTTCATACGGTCCGGCTATCAGGCACTGAATAACAAGATGCCACAGAGGATGAATTTGTTTGCCTGGCCGGAAGTCGCGGGAGGCCCCCGCCGCCACCGGTTGGTCAGTATTTCCGCAGCACTCCCACAACTCGCCCCTGAATCTTAAGATCCGCAGCCGAAACAATAATTGGCTGCATCTCACTATTCGCCGGCTGAAGCCGAATCTTCCCCGGGCCTTCGCGATAGAAGCGCTTGAGCGTCGCGTCCGTTCCACCCACAAGCGCGACAATAATTTCGCCGGGGTTCGCGACTTGCGTCTGCTCAACAACCACGTAATCGCCATTCAAAATGTGGTCGTCCTGCATCGAGTTCCCTTTCACCTGAAGCACAAATGTATTTGCCCCGCGCGCGAAGTCACCAAGCGAAAGCGTTTCGCGGTCTTCCATCGCTTCCAGTGGTCGCCCGGCGGCGATGCGCCCCATCAGAGGGAGCTCGACGTTCTGCCGATCCGCAACCTGCTCGCGCACCGGCTTCGGAAGTTGGTGAATCTCAATCGAGCGGCTCTGGTTGTATCCGCGGCGGATGAAGCCCTTCCTCTCAAGCGTGGTGATGTGCTTGTGCACCGTCGCGAGCGAGGTAAGCTTCAGCGACTTCGCGATCTCCTCGAAGCTCGGCGAATATCCATGCTTATTGAGGAATCCAACCAGAAAATCGAGCACCTCTTTTTGCCGTTTGGTGAGAGCCATTTGCGCCTCGCAGTCTTGCGCTTCCCTGAAAATTCCCATCTAACATGGCGAATTCTAGGCGAACTAAAAGCGAAAGTCAAGCGATACTCTTCAATGGTGATGGGCGCTTTTGAATTTGCAGAATCTGGCAGAATGACCCGCCAAGGCAGACATCTCCTCGCGCTGGATTGGATCAATTGATTCGGAATATTTTCGTGAGCTATCGCCCGTTGCCGCCGGGCCCCGGGTTCGTGGCCGGAGGAGTATCCGGCGCCTTCGTAAATTCAAAGGTGCAGTTGCGACCCAAAATCCCAGCGCCTTCATCCCGAGTGCCGGTGCCTTTGGTGTCGGTGAACTGGGCTTTGATCTTGTAACTATAGTTGTTGCCCTTCATGGCGAAAACTCCGTGCGCGTTATTCTGCTGAACCGTGCCTTTGGCTTCCAGCTTGGAGGTTCCGTCGTCCGCGATTTTGCCGTCGATCACAAGGTAGCCGGGCCCGTCCTTTTCGCCGTGTTGCCCGTGAAAGACGCCATCCTTGATCGTGCTGGGGAAATCCCATTTGTATCCCTGCGTCTGCCCGTGCCCCTCGCAGGCGAGGTGCGTCATCCAGTTCCCGTCATATTTCGGCCCTGCAATCGTTGCCCCGGGCAGGAGCATCACCGCGCAAACCGCTGCAATCAGGGCCGCTTTCCGCATTTTCATGAGACTCCTCCTTTCAAGCGATAACAATTTCGCAAGAAAAACGGGTCAACTCACCGCCTACCCCGTTCCTGCGGCAAATAATGCACACGTGCACTGCCCAATGTCAATCAGCTCCACTCCCCTGCGGGCATCACAAGTTCGCCGGCTAAGGAATGACCACCACTCGGCCGAGCAGCGCGCCGCGTTTCATCTCGCCAAAGATTTCATTGATTTGCGCGAGTGGACGCTTCTCCACGCGGCAATGAAGTTTTCCGGCGGCGGCCAGCGCGAGCGTGTCGCGAATGTCCTGCCGCGTCCCGACCACTGTCGTGAGAACGCGCGCCTCGTTGCGCGCGAATTTCACGGCGTCGAATGTGAGCGGCTCGTTCGGCAGCCCAACGATCAAAACGGCGCCTCCCGCGCGCGGCACCGCAAATGCCGCATCGTATGCTGCCTTCGCGGGTGTCGCGACCAGCGCGTAGTGCACTCCGCCCGCGGCGCGCAGTTCCGCGCCCGCATCGACCTGGGACAAATTTATCGTCTCCGCCGCGCCGGATTCCCTCGCAAGCGCGAGCTTCGCATCATCCACATCCACCGCGATCACTTCGGCCCCCATCGCCCGCGCCGCCTGCACCGCGAGATGTCCCAGCCCTCCAACGCCAAACACGGCCACTCGCTGCCCCTCGCGCACATCCGCGTTGCGCAGTGCCCGCACCACCGTGACACCCGCGCAAAAAAGTGGCGCAGCTTCGGTGGAATCAAGCGCATCGGGCACTGGTGTCACATGGCTCGCCTTCGCCAGCATGAATTCCGCATAGCCGCCATCAACTGTGACTCCAGTTATCGCGCGATTCTGGCAAATGTTCTCGCGTCCTTCGCGGCAGGTGACGCAATTCCCGCAGCTCCAGTAAACCCACGCCACTCCGACGCGCGCATCACGCAAGCCCGGATCAACTCCTTCGCCCAGCTCCACCACTCGCCCAACAATTTCGTGCCCGGGAATCAACCGCGGTTTGATGAGCTTCGCAAAGGCCGGCCAATCCCCGCTCGCAAGGTGCAAATCCGAATGGCACACGCCGCAAGCTTCCACCTGCACAAGGATTTCGCCCGCACCGGGCCGCGGCCGCGCGACATCTTCCAGCACCAGCGGCTTGCCGAATTCATGCAGCACTGCTGCGCGCATCAAGTCCTTCCCATTCCCTTTCGTTTTCTCGCCAGGATTTGCGAAGTATAGCGATTTCACCGCCCACGAACAAAACTTCGGCGTTCAGTATGCTGAACTTGTGTTGCAAATCACACAGCGGCGTAACCTCGCTCACCTGTTCAGCGTCTCTGAATGTGATATTCTTTTGTTGAGCGCGGGATTCCCGCCTGCGCGAGAAAATCCTTCCAGATCGGTCCACACTGGGCGGAAGTGGGGGCATTAGGAGCCTTATGGCAACAACTATCGAATTACCGAAGGGACGAAAGCGCGAAGTCATCGACAAGGCCGTGATCCGCTTCTGCGGCGATTCCGGCGACGGGATGCAGATTACCGGGAACCAGTTCACCAATACCGTGGCGCTCTACGGCAATGATCTGGCCACTTTCCCCGACTATCCCGCCGAAATCCGCGCTCCTGCCGGCACCTTGCCCGGCGTCAGCGGATTCCAGATCCAGTTTTCTTCTTCGCATGTTTATACGCCGGGCGATTCCGTGGACGCGCTCGTGGCCATGAATCCTGCAGCACTTAAAATGAATCTCGCGGACCTGCGGCCAAACGGCATCCTGATCGTCAATACCGACGATTTCAAAGAGACCGATCTGCGCAAGGCGCAGGCAACTTCCAATCCGCTCGAGGACCATTCGCTCGACGGCTATCGCCTCTTCGCGGTGGATCTCACGCGCCTCACCCGCCTCGCTCTTGAAGGACTTGGCCTCGACGCCAAGACCATGGATCGCTGCAAGAATTTCTTCGCCCTCGGCATGTGCTACTGGCTTTACAACCGCCCGATGGATTCCACTTATCGCTGGCTCGACGACAAATTCGGCAAGAAACCGTTGCTCGCGGAAGCCAACAAGCTCGCCATGAAGGCCGGCTATTCCTATTGCGAAGCGACCGAAGCCTTCCAGATCAGCTTATGAGATTCCGCCGGCAAGACTTTCGCCGGGGACGTACCGCAACTTGAGCGGCAATCAAGCCCTCGCATTGGGCTTCGTTGTCGCTGCACAAAAATGCGGCTTAACTTTATTTCACGGCTCGTATCCGATTACGCCCGCTTCCGATATTCTCCACGAGCTTTCGATGTACAAAAATTTCGGCGTGATTACGTTCCAGGCCGAAGACGAAATCGCCGCAATCACTTCCGCGATCGGCGCTTCTTACGCCGGCGCGCTCGCCATCACCACAACTTCCGGCCCCGGCATGGCGCTGAAGACCGAAGCGATGGGCCTCGCGATCGCCGTCGAGCTGCCTCTCGTCATCTTGCGACATCCAGCGCGGCGGCCCTTCCACCGGGTTGCCCACCAAAACCGAGCAGGCCGATTTGCTGCAGGCAATGTTCGGCCGAAATTCCGAAGCGCCGATTCCCGTACTCGCCGCGGCCACTCCCGGCGATTGCTTCTGGATCGCCCTCGAAGCCAGCCGCATCGCACTCAAGTACATGGTGCCCGTGATCATTCTTTCCGACGGCTACCTCGCGAACGGCGCCGAACCCTGGCGCATTCCGAATATCAGTGACATCCCGGAGATCCCCGTGAAGTTCGCGACGGATCCCGAGGGATTCCAGCCCTACAAGCGCGATCCGGAAACGCTCGCGCGTCCCTGGGCGATTCCCGGCACGCCCGGTCTCGAACACCGCCTCGGCGGCCTCGAAAAGCAGGACGTCACCGGCAACATCAATTACGAGCCGCTGAACCACGAGAAGATGGTCCGCCTGCGCGCCGCGAAAGTCGAAGCCATCGCCCAGGATATTCCGGATGTCGTTCCCGCCGGCGATCCCGATGGCGATCTCTGATCGTCGCCTGGGGCTCGACCTACGGTGCGATCACCGCAGCTCTCGAGCCGCAGCGCGAGCGCGGCCACCGCATCGGCCACGTTCATCTGCGCCACCTGAATCCGCTTCCGCGAAATCTGGGCGAAGTGCTGCTACGCTATCGCCAGGTGCTTGTCCCGGAAATGAACATGGGCCAGCTCCTCTGGATCCTGCGCGCGAAGTATCTGGTGGATGCGCAGGGCTACAACAAAATTCAGGGCCGCCCGTTCAAGCAGGCTGAAATCGAAGGAAAGATCGAAGAACTATTGGGCTAGGCAGGATTTAATCCGCCGGCCCGCGTAAAGAAATCGAGGAACTCCATGGCCACCATCACATTGCCGCCGTTGACGAAGAAAGATTTTCAGACCGACCAGGAAGTCCGCTGGTGCCCCGGCTGCGGCGACTACGCCATTCTTTCCGCCGTGCAGTCCGTCTTTCCGGAGCTCGGCATTCCGCGCGAAAAATTCGTGGTGATTTCCGGCATCGGCTGCTCCAGCCGCTTCCCGTACTACATGAACACCTTCGGCTTTCACACGATTCACGGCCGCGCGCCCGCCGTCGCCACCGGCGTGAAATCGACTCATCCCGATCTCGAAGTTTGGGTCGCCACCGGCGACGGCGACTCGCTCTCCATCGGCGGCAATCACACCATTCACATGCTGCGCCGCAACGTCGGCCTGAAAGTCCTGCTGTTCAACAACCGCATCTACGGCCTGACCAAGGGCCAGTATTCGCCGACTTCCGAATTCGGCAAGAAGACGAAATCCACTCCTTCGGCACCGCCGATCGCCCGTTCAATCCGATTTCGCTCGCGATCGGCGCGGAAGCCACGTTCGTCGCGCGCTCCGTGGACGTCTTCCAGCAGCACCTGAAGGACACGCTGAAGAAGCCGCCGCGCACAAGGGCTCCGCGTACGTCGAAATTCTGCAGAACTGCAACATCTTCAATGACGGCGCGTGGTTCGACATCACCGAAAAAGACGCGCGCAGCGAGCACGTCGTCCAGCTCGAGCACGGCAAGCCGCTGATCTTCGGCAAGAATCGCGACAAGGGCATCCGCCTGAATGGCCTCGACCTCGAAGTCGTCCAGCTCGGCAACGGCGTCACCGAAAAAGATCTGCTCGTCCACGACGAGCATCATCCGCGCGCCGTCCTACGCCTTCCTGCTCGCGCACATGGAACAGCGCCCCGGCTTCCCCACTCCCATCGGCGTGTTGCGCACCTGGAACGACGTGCCGCGCTACGAAGACGTCGTAAACAACCAGCTCGCCGACGTAATCGCGAAAAAAGGCCGCGGGCGATCTCGAGAAGCTCCTCGCCGCCGGCGACACCTGGGAAGTCCGCGCCTAGCGCAAATCTTTCCAACAGTTCGAGTGCAAATAAAAACGGCGGGGCAATCAAGCCCCGCCGTTTGTTTTACTAGCTAGCCACTTTTCAATAGTGATTGCATCCAGCCGAGTTTTTCGTATACTTCCCGATGTATTTGCAATCTCGCCGCGCCCGTCAAGTGTGCGGCTTCTAGCATTAGGAGTTCGCGCTATGAACCCGCGAAATCAGGCCCTCATAATCTTCTGCCTTATAGTCGGCGCTGTGATCCCGGCCGCGCCTGCACAACAGCCACATTACACCGACGAAGATGGTGAATTGAAGCGGCTAATCCTTGACACAATGAAAGCAGGCAAGAATAAAGATCAGGCAAAGTTCGATGTCCTTGTGAATTCGATGAGGCTCCCGGATCCTCAGACGTGGTTTACAACCACGTTTGGGCCAAAGATGGGTGCCTACTTTTCGCAAGGTTATGCACGGTGGCAAGCGAACGCACCCGACGATCTGGCAGGCCTGCTTTCAAGATTGGCAAACTTGGGCTTCGCGCACGCGGATATAATCCGCTTCACGAATCCCTGCGACCAAAGAGCGGACGAAAACGAGTATCCTTTGCTCCTTTCACGACAATCTCCGCAACCTCTCTTTAGCGTGGACATGGTCAATGGGAACAACTCTCGCACACTTAAGTATTTCACCTTTTCGGACGGCGGCTTCCGTTTTGTGGGAAATCTTCAAATTCCGGATGATATGTACCCCCTCGTGGCCGACCTCATCGCGGGAAAAACATTGGCTGAATCAGCGGCGTCAAGGCTTCATCTGGCACAGGACGTAGTGAAGTCCCACCTTATCAACCAAGTTCCGCCGGTATATCCTTCGGAGGCCCGCACCAAAGGAGTGCAGGGAACAGTGTGGATCAGCGCAACCATTACAAAAGACGGTGCCGTAAGTCAGGCTGAGGTCGTGAAGGGAAGGTGCATACTCGCAACTGCGGCTCTAAACGCCGTCCGCCAATGGCGATTCTCTCCGACTACAAGCAAAGGAGCACCGATGGAGGTGGATACCATCTTTAAGATTAAGTTCATTTTAAACGGCCAATAAATCCCAATATCAAGTGGGCCCATATGAAGTTAGTGTGGCCTTACTGCCGGCTCGCCCCGCGAATCATTGCTGACCCGCTGATGCACCAACTTCACAATCTAAGAACGGCCGCGCCGTCACTACCCTCCTCTCCTCCCCCTCCCCGCAACCGGCGCCGCATTCTCAATTGAAATTTCCTTCAGACCCGCCGCCTTAAGTTGCGCGTTCACCGCCACCAGGTCCTTCGCTTTCACCGCCGACCACTTCGCCGTCGCCGCCGCCGCAAGCTTCTGCGACGAAGCAAACGCGTTCATCACCTGCATGCTCGGCGCCGCATCCACTCCTTCCACCGCTCCGGACACTTGCCCCATTTCCCCCGCCGCGAACATCAAGCTCGAAACATCATTCGACGGCCCGGTTACCCCGCTCGATTGCGGCGAACTCGCCTGCGTTACTCCGCCGATCTCCGCCGTCTTCGCATCCAGCGCGTCGAGCGCGGCCACCAGCCCCGCATTGCCCGCCGCCGGCGTGCGCAACGCGACGATCTGCGTGTGCACCGCCGTCACTTCGCCGCGCACCTGCGCCACCTTCGCTTGAGCCGCTGCCACTTCCTGCGCCACGGCATATTGCCGCTGCAAATCCGCGGGCAGCACCTTTACGTGCGGATCCATTTTCACTGTGAGCGGCACCGTCACCGATTTCCCGTTCGCGGTCAGCTTCACCGTGTACGCGCCCGGCAGTGCCCATACTCCGCCGCCGCCACCGAATCCTCCGCCGCCACCGCCGCCTCCGCCGCGCCTTCCGCCTCCCGCGCCCGGCGCTGCTGCATAGTGAACGTCCCACCCCCAGCGATGCATCCCCTCTGCATTCGAAAGTGTTTCCGGTGGACGCGTCCAGTACGCCGGAATATTTGCTCCGCCGCCGCCGCGCCCTCCTCCACCACCTCCGCCTCGCCGCCCCCCGCCGCCGCCGGCTGCGCCCGCTCCCGGACTCGAGTACGACCGCACCGTCTTCCCCGCCCCATCAAGAATCTCGAGCGTCACCGGGCCCATCGCCGCCGACTTAAGGTAGTAATCAATGATTGCGCCGTTTGGTGGATTATCCGTCTCCGCCGAGCCATATGGCAGCGGCGTTCCTCCGCCTCCGCCCGTCCGCCTGCGCAGCGCCGTCTGCGGTTTGAATACAATCGCGTCCGGCACATCATTCATCGCCGCGATTTGCCGCAGCGCCGTAATGTCGTCCAGCACCCAGAATCCGCGTCCGTGCGTCGCCACAATCAAATCATCGCCGTGAATCGTGAAGTCCCGCGCCGAAGACCGCGGCAAATTCTGCTGCAGCGATTGCCAGTTTTCGCCGTCGTCAAACGAAACGTACACGCCCAGCTCCGTCCCCGCGAAGAGCAGCCCCTTCCGCACCGTGTCTTCCTTAATCGCGTTTACGTAGCTTCCCTCCGGAATTCCATTCGCAATCAACTTCCACGTTTTTCCACCATCACGCGTGCGGTAAATGTAAGGCTTGTAGTCTTCCAACCGGTGCCGGTCCACCGCGGCATACGCCGTGTTCACGTCCGAGTGCGACGCCTCCATCAGCGACACCTTGCTCCACGCCGTCATCTCCGGCGGCGTCACGTTTTTCCAAGTCTTCCCGCCGTCGCGCGTCACGTGAATCAATCCGTCATCCGTGCCGATCCAAATTGTGTCCGCTGCGAGCGGTGATGGCGCAATCGTGTAAATCACGCCCGCCCGCGGCGCGCCGTACCCATCCGCCGCCGTTGCCGGATCCAGATTCGGCGGCACGCCCGGATTTTCCCGCGTCATGTCGCCGCTAATCCGCGTCCAATTCGCTCCGCGGTCCGCTGTCTTCCAAAGATATTGGTTGCTGAAGTAAAGCGCGTGCCCCGCCGCTTGCGAAAAGACCAGCGGCAGCGTCCACGTGTGACGGAATGGCCCGAGTTCTCCCGATCCCAGCATCGGCGAGATATTGTGTCCCGCGTTTGTCAGTTGGTTGCACGTAGAAACGGTCCCGCCATAAAGAATGTTGGAATCCGAGGGATCCACCGCGACGTATCCGCTCTCGCCGCCCGCGCAAATCGGCGCCCAGTCCCACAAATAATCAATCGAGCCGTGATTGCTCCGCGTCGCCGCCTTCACCGCGCCGCTATCCTGCTGCGCTCCATACACCCAGTAGGGATCCTGATTGTCCGCAACGATGTGATAAATCTGCGCCGTCGGCTGGTTGTACCACGAGCTCCACACCAGGCCTCCGTCCACGCTCACCACCACGCCCTGATCGCTCGACAGAATCATCCGGTTGCCGTCGTCGGGATAAATCCAAAGCTGGTGATAGTCATCGCCGCCCGGCGCGCCCTTAATCGGCGTCCAGGTCTTGCCGCCGTCCTCCGAGCGATACACCGAAGTATTTGACACGTACAATTTGTCCGGATTCTTCGGGTCCACCACCACATTGCAGAAATACCAGCCGCGTCCCCAGATGCGCTGGTCGTTGCTCATTTGTTGCCAGCTCTTTCCCGCGTCATCGGATCGGTAGAGTCCGCCCTTCTGCGCGGCCGTGTCGTCCACAATCGCGTACACGCGTTTCGCATCACTCGGTGCCACTGCAACCCCGATCTTCCCCGTCCCATCTTCCGGGAAGCCTCCGCTCACCGGCTCCCACTTCGTGCCGCCGTCCGTGGATTTATAAAGCCCGCCGCCCGGCCCAATCGAAGGCGGATATATTGTCCATGGTGGACGCCGTGTCGCCCACAGTGACGCATAAATTGTCTTTGAATTTTTCGGATCGAACGCCAGATCAATCGCGCCGACATTTTCATTCTTGTAGAGCACCTTCTGCCAGTTCGCGCCCCCATCCGTCGAGCGGTAGACGCCGCGCTCCGGGTTAGCCCCATATGCGTGCCCCAGCGCCGCCACAAAAACCACGTCGGGATTGTTCGGGTCCACCAACACTTTCCCGATCTGCCGCGTCTCGTCGAGGCCAATGTGCCTCCACGTCTTCCCGCCGTCCGCGGACTTGTACATCCCATTCCCATAAGAAATCTGCGAGCGCATATCCGCTTCGCCTGTGCCCACGTAAATCACCCTCGGGTCGCTCGCCGCCACTCCTATTGCGCCGATGGACTGCACCGCCTCGTCATCGAAAATCGGAGTCCAGTTTTCGCCCGCCGTCGTGCTTTCCCACACGCCCCCTCCCACCGAACCAAAAAAGAAATGGCTCGGCTGGCCGGGCACACCCGTCACGGCCACCGCGCGCCCCGCGCGGAATGGGCCGATCATCCGCCACTTCATTCCGGAATAGAGGCTCGGATCGCGCTCAGCCGCGGCCTGCGGAGGCCGGGCGCTGCCGCGCCACGGCGCAAGCAAGAGCGCGATGAGCGCAAGGGCGAGCGAAGCAGTCCAAATAAAATTACGGGTGGAAATAATTCGGCGAACGATATTCATTTTTATTCTCTCCGCAAAAGCGGTATTCAATTGCACTTGGACTTATATGGCAGGCGGGCCACCCCGCGCAAGCACTATGAGTGGTAGTCGACCTAATTCTGGCTTCCGCCGCCGTGCGTCTGCTTATCGAGCGTGCAATACGTCGGCGGCATTGTGTTGTCCACGCGGTGCTTCACCGGCGGCAATTGATGCACGAAAGCAAAGATTGCCGCCAAATCCTGATCTGTCATTCCGCCATAGGTCGCAAATGGCATGATGGGATTCAGGACCCGCGCGCGCACCGATCCTGTTCGGATCGTGTCAATGAACATCTTTTCGTCGTAATAAGGAATTCCCGATGGATCGCTCGTAAGGTTCATGCTCGCCACGCGCCCCCAGGGCCCCTCCAAAATAAATCCGCCGGCCCAATCCAATCCTGCTAGCCTTTGCCCGTGTTCGTCCATCGGCGTGTGGCAATCCGTACAACCTGCGACATTCGTCAAATATGCCCCGCGCTTCAACGGCGTTGAAAGGTCCGGAGAGGGGACGGGATCTGTTACGGGTTGCGGAACATTCCGGATCAGGTATTTCACCGGAAAAATCATCTCCGTCTTCGGGACTACGTTTCGCACGGGCGGGAGCGCCCGCAAATACACAATCACCGAAGCAAGATCTTCATCCGACATCGTGCGGTAATGTTCGTAGGGCATCATATTGAAGAGCGCGCGTCCGTCGTGTCCCACACCTTCCCGAATCGCTCGTGCAAGTTGATCGTCAGTCCACGTCCCCGCGCCGGTTTCCTTGTCCGGTGTGATATTCGGTGCAAAAATTTTCCCCGGCAGCCCTTTCATCGGAATCTCTTCGCCCGCGCCGACTTTTCCGCCTATCGTGGAAGGCGCGCGCGAACTCCAATCATGCGGCGTGTGGCAATCTACGCACCCGCTCACGTGCTCGGCCAAATAAGTCCCACGCGCCAGGCGCGCAGGCGTGCTCTCAAATGTCCGCGCCGTCGTCGTTCGCGCTTTCGGCCCGATAAATGGCCTCCACGTAATCGTGAATGTGATCCCCACCGCGGCCAGCGCCACAATCGCAAGCAGCGCCCAGCCCAAAATCTTTGCAAGCTTCTTCATCGTTCTCCCTCACTTCTCTACAAGCATTTGCGCGCGGATTCGTCCGCCGGCCCCGGATCCCGATCGGGTGAAATGGAAACGAGTGGTGCGGGCCACTTACGTCGCGGATTCTAATTCGCGCGCCCTGCAAGCGCAACAATAACAATGTTGAAGCGCCGGGCGCGATGCCGGTTACCGGCGGGGGTTGAGCACGAACAAATTCTCTCTATAATCGAAGCGAAGATCCCATTCCCAATTGTAATTATCCCCGGCGGCTTTGAAAATTTGCCGCAATACTTCTCTCGCTGAAAGAGAATCGGCCTGCACCGTGACAACTTTCTGCATCAAAAGATTGCTCGCGATTACCGGGTCCCCCAAAACCTTGTAGCTCGTTTTCTGCCCCAATTCGTCCGCCCATTGATGTAGAGCCTCGTCGGCGGAGACTGGTCCAGTATTCATGCTTATCTTTGCATCCATAATGGGTGTCTGTGAACCGTGGGCCGCGCCGATCCCCACAATTGCGAAAGTTTTCTCATCGAGTTCAAGCACCTTAAATCGGCCGGGGTTCTTGCTCTTGTTGTAGGCCTTTACGATTTCCTCAAGCGTTCGTAACTCGTTCTTCGGATTAGTATCGTCAAAGTCTTTCACAGTCACGGAAAACGATCCGCCCGCCGGAATATAGAAGTGCTTGCCGTCCGGATTCTCAGCCATCAATCGAGCCGGAGTATTGTCGATCAAATCTTCTGGGTAGTCGTATCGCGGATCTTCGTAATCAAAACTCCACTTATGAAAACGCTCCGCGAGCCCATTGATAACTTGATTCAGCGGCCGGGGGTCGTCCGCCACAATCTTCAGAACGGAGCCTTGCACTTCAATCTGAGCTTTATCCAGGTAATCGCGCTTCTGAGGTCCCGTTTGACCGAGCAATGTAGCGGCGCATCCAAACATCAAAATCGTCAGTAAGGATTTCCGCCGCATTCCGCGCCGCCTTGCGAATTTGTTTATGAGCTATCGATTCAGTCCAATAGACGCAGGTTGGGTGTGGTGAGTTTCCTTGGCAGGGGGAACGAAATCTAATGCGCTCGCGCTTCCAGCCCTACTCCGTTGTCGAGCATCGGCATCCAGTGGTCGCGCACGACGTTAAATTCCGTCATATCTTGCCTCGCCACCGGCTCGGCAGGCGGCAAATGCAGAGTCTCAAAATTGAGATAGGCGCCGTTTTTAAGAATTCGGAAATCGAGGTGCGGGCCGGTCGCCAGTCCTGTCTGTCCCACCAGACCGATTCTCTCCCCCGCGTCCACGTGCTCGCCCACGTGCACCAGAATGCGCGAGAGGTGCATGTACTGCGTCTCGTAATTATTTGAGTGTTGGATTTTCACGAGGTTCCCGGAGCCGCCGGACATCGCCGCGAATATCACCCGGCCGTTTCCAATCGTCTGCACCGGCGTTCCAATCGGCGCGCCGTAATCCACTCCGAGGTGCGGGCGGTAGGTTTTCAATATGGGGTGGAATCGCGACATGCTGAAGTGCGAAGTCACGGGTGCGGCGAACTTCAGCGGTGACCGCAGAAACGCCTTTTGCAACGCGCTCCCATCCGGCTTGTAATAAGCCGGCGCGCCCGAAGTGTCATGGAACAGCACCGCCTGATACGGATGTCGAGCGTTCACGTACTCCGCCGCAAGAATCTTTCCGTAACCCGCCGTCTGCCCGTTCTTGTATGTTTTTTTCTCCACCAAAATTCGGAATGTATCGCCCACGCGCGGGTCCGTGTAGAAATCCAAATCCCATCCGAAAATTTCCGCCATGCGGATCGCCAGTTCCGGCGATTCTCCGATGTCCGTCACCGCGTTGAAGAGCGAATTCTCAATCCTCCCTGAAACCGCCGTGATCTCCGTATGCGACGGAATCGCCTCGATGCGCGCCGCGAGCTTGCCGTCGTCTCGCTCGACATAAAGCATCTGATCGGCGTCAATTTGGTAGCGCACGGCGCGGAAATCTCCCGTCACCGAGCGCCCCACCCACAGCCGATTCCCCGCGTGAAATTTCCGCAAATCAAAAACGCTGCGCGCTGAATCCGCCGCGCCCGCTGCTGTCGCTGGATCCAGCCCCATTTGCCGCAACGAATCAGCCAGCGTCGCTCCGGATTTCACTCGCTCGCCGCGGAAAAAAACCGCCGTCGCCGCGATATTCTCCCCGTGCTCGTTCACAATATCCACTTCGCGCGCAAATGCAGCGTCCGCCTGGGCGCGCGCGTGCAGCACGGTGTAAAGCCCCACCGCTCCCGACGTCAAAACGATGGCGTATATTATTCTGAGTATTATTCTGCTCATCGGAAAAACGCGTCTGCCCCGCCGCAAACAGTTGGCCCAACAGGCTGCCTGCTGGCACGCGAAGACTTGTGCCCAAACTCCCGAACTCTTTATTGCCCAATAGCATGCTGCGTGTCAAAACCCGAATTGTGCCGGTGGGCCTTTCAATCAATGGATCGGTGTTCAATAGGCTGAACAATAGGGCCCAAGTGTGCAAAAAAGACACTTCCTGGGACAATCCCGGGAAATCCCGTTCCACGCGATTTAGGCAACCCTTCTATCTCACAGATTTTGCGCAACTTTCAGCTGGGTCATTTGGCTAGGGAAATGCCTAAATCCCCGCACCGGCCCCACGCCACGCATGGGCTTTTCCGGCCCAACGTAAAGGCGTACCCAGGCGCAACCGCAGCGGCACCGCTAAGTGCAGGGAGGCTATTCCTATGGAAGGTGTCCAGTTCATTCCACCGAATCGTCCTGAAACTCGCATCCACCAGGTGTGCACGGAATGCGGGTACATCTTTGAAGCGCGACCCAATGCAGAAGCCGCAGACCTTGTCTGCGACGCATGTTACCAGGCTCAATTTGAAACCCCACGCGTGAGCCACTGGAAGCGAGTGATCGCTCGCCTGCGCTCTGCTCCGCGCGCGCGCTGAATCATCCATCTCAAAATCATCAATGGGATTTGTGTGCGCGTCCCCTAAGCAGTTCGTAAGCAGCCCGCGGGCGCACGCGCACGCGTGCCTCATAAAAAAATGAAAATTTGTGGAATTTACTTCTGGCGGGGATTCGCGACTGCGGGCGTCGCGCTTGACGAAGGCTGCTCGCGATCCGCGGCGAAAAAGTTTTCTGTCTTCAGCGTGTGATAAATCTTGCCCGCGATCTCCGCGGCAAAGGGGCCCTGCACCGTGCGCGACCTTCCGCGCATCAGCACGACCAGCGCGATTTTCGGGTGCGCCTCATCCGCGTACGAAACAAACCAGCCCAGCCGCGAAGCGGTGTCGTTGCACGTGCCCGTCTTCCCGAGCGGCTGCTCGCCTTCGTGGTCCCAGTAGCTTGATCGCGCCGTCCCATACAACACAGCGGCCATCATCCCCTCGCGAACGTCCGAAAGGTACGGCCCGATTGGCAGCTCATGCTTCACGCGAGGCGCGAAATCGCGCTGCGCTTCCGCAGTGCGCGGATATTGTAGGTAATACATCGTTCCGCCGTTCGCCACCGCGGCCACAAGTGACCCCAGCTCGAGCGGCGTAATCTGAATTCCTTCGCCGAAGCTTGACATCCTCGCCACTCCGCCGTGCGCCGGAGGTTCCGCGGGCAGCACGCCCGCCTGTTCTTCTGGAATATTCAATCCCGCGAGCTCGCCCAGGCCCATCATCTGCGCGTACTTCTCGACCGTCTCAAATCCCATGCGCCGGCCCAGTTCCTCAAAAAACGTGTTGTTCGAGTGCGCCATCGCCTCGGTCAAATTCATGTACTTCCGCGGCGCAACCTTAATCATCGAGTCATGCGTGATCACGCCTTCTTGCAGTGCCGCCAGCGCAATCGTCGGCTTGATCGTCGAGCACGGAATGAATCCCGCCGAAAACGCCAGCTTCTGATTCACAATCGTCAGGATTCGCCCGCTGGTCGGATCAATCGCCACAACGGATCCGTTGTATCGCCCCAGCGCACGCACCGCCGCGTCGCGCACGGCCGGATCATCGAATTGCGTGATGTCGTCTTTCGTCGAATCCGCGAACGTCGGCACGCCGCTAACAGTCTTGTGAGTGGAGGACTTCGATTTCGTTGCAGGCCGTGACGTTGTCGGCGCGGGTTTTGCAGTGGGCGCAGGCGTGGATGCGGGCGTGTCACCCGCCGTTCCTGTTCCTGCACCAAACAGAGGCTGCCCCACCATCATCGCTGATAGCAGTAGCGCAGCAAATCGGCCGGGCTGGGTCTGTTGTCCCATTCTTGTCTTCACTATGCCCAAACGAACTATACGTTGCACGCGGACTTCCGCAGGTCAGGCAGTCTACCTAGTATTCCCAACTGAAGGCAATAGGTATTCTGTACTGATTTGAGTAGCTTACACCTGTACCGGGTTGCCCGAAGGAACAGTATATTCGCACCTGTACCATTTTGGTGCAATCCAAATGCGCACGTGCTGTTTCATTCCCGCGAAGAGGACCGTGCGTTCCATCGCCCTTCTAAATAGCAAAGGCCGCACGCATCGCGCTAGCGGCCCTCGCAACAATTAGTTCTTTTCTTTTTCTTTACCGGCTCGGCCGAGGAGGCGTCTTCGCGCCCGCTCCAGCCCCAGCGCCCGCGCCAGCCGCAGCCGCATGAGCATGCCCCGCCTGCGCCGGCTTCTCCCCCGCTTTTTCCGCCGGCATCGCCGCGCCATTCGCACCCGACCCCGGCGACGCCGTATTCACCACCGCCGCCAGTCCCAACTGTTTCCGCAGCGCCGCTTCCAACTTCTCGAGCACCGCCGTGTTTTCCTTCAGGAACAGCCGCGCATTCTCGCGCCCCTGACCGATCCTCTCCCCGCCATAGCTCATCCAAGTCCCCGACTTCTCGATCAGCCCGCGCTCAACGCCCAAATCAATCACATCGCCCTCGCGCGAAATCCCTTCGCCATAAAGAATGTCAAACTCGGCCTCGCGGAACGGCGCCGCCACCTTATTCTTCACCACTTTCCCGCGCGTCCTTGACCCAACCACCTTGTCGCCGTCCTTAATCGCCTGAATCCTGCGAATGTCCAGCCGTATCGACGAATAAAACTTCAGCGCGCGCCCGCCGGTTGTCGTTTCCGGATTGCCGAACATCACGCCGATTTTTTCGCGGATCTGGTTAATGAATATCAGGCAGGTGCGCGACTTGGACACAATCGCCGTCAGCTTCCGCAGCGCCTGCGACATCAGCCGCGCCTGCAATCCCATTGTCGGCTCGCCCATGTCGCCTTCCAGCTCGGCCTTCGGCACCAGCGCCGCCACCGAGTCCACCACCACCACATCCACCGCGCCCGACCGGATCAGCGCCTCCGCGATTTCCAGCGCCTGCTCGCCGTTATCCGGCTGCGACACCAGCAGGTTGTCCACGTCCACGCCCAGCTTCCGCGCGTAAATCGGGTCCAGCGCGTGCTCGGCGTCAATGAACGCGGCCTGCCCGCCCATCTTCTGCGCCTCGGCGATCACGTGCAGTGACATCGTCGTCTTGCCGCCCGATTCCGGGCCGAAAATTTCCACCACGCGCCCGCGCGGGAATCCGCCCACGCCCAGCGCCGCGTCCAGGCTGATCGACCCGGTGGGAATCACGCTCACCGGCACCAGCACTTCCTTGCTCCCCAGCCGAATAATGGAGCCTTTGCCGTACTGCTTTTCGATTTGTGAAATGGCGGTTGCCAGATTCGTTGCTTTTTCGTCAGCCATGGCGTTCACCTCAAAATGAGTTTGTTTGCCCGCGGGCGCCTTCCTCTGGTAACTATTCATCGGCAGATTACCAAAGCCCAGCGCCGTGCAACATTATTGAACCATTAAATATTACCATAAAGTATTTTCCTTTGCAAGCCTAACCCAAGCCCAACTTCCATTAGCCCGGACATCGTCTCGTCCCTGCCCTGCCTGCCAGTAGCACAGCCACTCTTGGCTGTGCGCTTTCCACCACCGTACAACAACGAGGCGCTCGAGCAAACCAGAGATCCAATTCAATCCCAAGTCAGGGCAAGTAATACCATTCCACCAACGACCTTGCCACCCTGCCCCGTATCATCAAAACGCAGCCTATCATAGGGGGCGAAGAAAAAGCAAATACTTTTTATTCCAATCTGGCGCGCTCCTCATCACTCCCAGAGAGCCCCCAGGCTCCCGCCTGGGGGCGCACTTGCCCGAAATTTGACCACCAATATCCCGTCATCCCGAGGTGCGCCTTTTGTATCCCGATGAATCGTATCGGGACGCTTCGCAGCCGAGGGATATCCCGGAGCGTAGTTTGCTCCGGGGGTTTTCTCCCTCCCCTAAATTTGTCATCCTCGAGGGCCGCCTGTCTTTATTGGCCCGAAGGATCTCCGGCCGATCCCCCCACGGCCGGGGTTCTCTTCCTATGCCTTTCTCTTTAATTTGTCTTCCCGATCCCGCTCCGCGGGAGAGGGATCTGCTGTTGCCGTGGCTTTCACGAATTCAACCCCCTCCAAGCCGCCAGCGAGTCCATATAATCCCTCCAATACACAATCTTCCTATTCTCAATTGTGACCACCGAAATCAGCCTATTGTCATAAGCCGCGCCACTCGCAAGAAACTTCCCATGCACTTCGTACTCAAGGATGACGATGCGCCTATCCTCCGTTCGATGCACAACCAGCCCGTCGCCGGAGTGAAGCTTGATCGTCTTGCCGTATCCCGAAAGACTCGCCATCAGATTGGCTCGACCTCGAATCGTCACAGGCCACCCCGGAAAGTGATAGCGCGACTCGAAGATCGCGTCATCGGCGAACGCCTCGAAAAAGTGTTCCCCGTCAACCAGCCCGCCGAGCCCCTTTAGCACGATCTCGAAGAATGGATTCAGCGCTTCAAAAACTGCGTATCCGCTTTTTTCCATGAAGAACTCCTTCGCCGAAGAATTTGTTTTTGCTTCGTAGGGGCGGCGCTTGCCCCGCCCTCTTTTCTGGCCCACGCCCACCCTCCACGCCATCGCACTCTTAACTTTCGCGCCCCTTTCAATCCGTCATCCCGATGCGTCTCGCAGCCGAGGGACATCCCGGCGAGCGGCACCCACCGGGGGTTTTCTTCGCCTCACGCTGCGCACCCATCCTTCTCGCCGGAGCACTCCTGACCATCCCGCACAATCCCGCGGGATTCAACAACCCGCACAACGCGCATTCCATTAAAAGGTTTATTGAGCGGCTGCTCTTGAACACGGTGAAAGAAGCAAGGAGCGGCGACCTGGACGAGATGTTTGACGCGATCTAAGATTATTAGCGGGCCTTTCTGTACTTGATCTCAACTCTGTCCGAATTTTTGAGCCTCATCATTACCGTAACGTCCTTTTGCTGCAATGAATAATTACTCCCATCCTCGTTCAAACCATTCACTCGTACCTCATCAACCGAATCTGCCAAGGGTTCGCCACTGAGAGTAAACACTTGGCTGTCCGCATCCTTGGCTTGAAACCACTCGTCCGCCGGAACACTCTGAGCGTCAAGCTGCGACTGCAAGTCGGCTTCTCTGGCCTCGTCGATTCAGTAGCCAACCCACTCGCCTGTGAGCGCCAGCACAAATCCGATTACCGCGAGGACGGTAAAGAGATTTTTCCGCCGTGGCAATAATTGGGCAAAATACTCACCTCCGATCCCTAGCGCCCAGCAAATAATTGTCCCGACCCTGAGCAGCCCGTCCATCATTTCCAATCATCAAATAATCCCATGTCACAATCAAGTTGAAAGACTCTGAAATCCAGAAGCACTTCCTCGACCACCTGAAGTTGCGCCAGCGCATCCTACTCAAGTATCGGAACGTGGGAATCGCGAAGCCAAACGAGACCTATACCCCTGTTAATGCGCTCGTTGCGCGATCCCCAGGCGACGCGATAAATCGTTCCTAATTTGCGGCGCGGGGTCGGTTTCCCAACGACCTGTCACTTGGGTACAACCACTGTTCAGTAAGTTTAGCGTGGCGGATATATATCGATAGACCGCGAGTGGCCTTATAATCGGGATCTCAGCGACTGGCGGGACTCAGCTATGGCACTTAGACTTCACAACAGAAGATGGTATCCCCTCATTTTCTTAATTGGGTTCGCCATCGCCATCGCTGCGTGGTTAAGTTTTCCGGCAGTACACAGACCAGAATTATTGGTTTCAGCCATCGGGGGCCTTGCAGGTTTTATCTACTTTTTGTACCGCCAGCACCTGGACGAAGCAAAGTTGTTCAAGGAGCTATTTGCGGAATTCAATCGCCGCTACGATGCTTTGAACGATGATCTGAACGCGATTCTGTTTGGGCCACGCGAGGGCCCGTTGTCTGCCGACGAAAGGGAACACCTCTTCAGCTATTTCAATCTCTGCGCGGAGGAGTACTTATTCTATAAGGCGGGCTACATCGACCACCGTGTTTGGGAGTCATGGTATCGAGGCATGAAGACTTTCTTCAAGCATCGACGCATCCAAGCGCTCTGGGAACAAGACTCCGAGGCAAATTCATACTACGGTTTTCGGCCTCCCCAGTGAGCAACAGTCCGCTGGTGGACGAGAGAAAACCACTGGAAAGCTTGTGGGTGCCCCAGACGCCGGCTTCGCGTCTGGGGTTTTTGAATTGCGGCTTCCTCAAGATTGAAGGCGAAGAAACCCCACACGGAACCACAAAGTGCGGGACACACGACGCCTGAATTAGGACGGAGGACCTACCAATGGCCGAATCAGAAACTAATCCGTGGTTGGAGTTCGTGGACGCTCCTTGGCTTGGTATTGGAGTCGGCATGGTAATTGGCTCCTTCGGTTCTCTGTTTTCGGTCAAATGGCTGATATTTGTCGGCTGGTTCATAATCTGTCTTGAATTATCTAGACATGATTTTTTTAAAAAGGGAAAGATAGTTAGGGGGCTCGTGACCCTAGGCACCTCATGTGTTATTGGTTTTACGTTTTATGTTATCTGGCATGTGGTGCCGAAACCCCTAGAGCCCCTTACGAAAAAGGATGTCCAAGAAGTAGTTCAACAGGCACTAGAATCCACACCACGCAGTGCGACTACCACAGCGCCCCAACCAGATTCCGAAGATAGCCATGTGAATACAAAAGCAGAACTTGCCGATGCAGTACGGAAGGCCATTGCGGAATACAAACCTTCAGTAGCTGAGGGCATTGCTAACCTGACAAATGAGCAATTAAGTGATGAAGCAGCATCCACTGTCACCGAAGCGTGGTATTGGTATAGCGGGTGGGACGGCACCATACGGGCGATAGATCGAGGAACGCTCGACGGAATACAGTTTGCGCATCCACCGATGGACGAAAAAGCCATCGCCGCCTGGAAAAAGCCACGCGAACAGCGTAAGAAGGAATACACGATAGCCGAAAGGAAAAAAACAAGAAATACCATGAAACGGCTCTGTAGGTTGCGAAATGAAATCATGACAACCCGACTAGAACAGGTGCCGCCTCCATTGCAAGACGACAAAACTATCAATAACTTATGTGCGCGGATTGCGACAGTGGATTACGGCCCAGACGACATGCGTCTAGCTGCAAATAATTTGAGCCAGCTTCAGAAATCGTTGGCTTCCACGATTAAGCACTAATCGGGCGGCCCAACCTTTGCGCGTTTGACTTTTGCAAAGGATGGGGCATCCGAAGTGACTGATCGCTCCACCCTGATTGCTATTCAAACAACCACTCGATGCAGTTATACCTCAACCTAAAGAACCGCTGACTCCCAATCCTTCGGTATCTTTACTAGCACCGGTTCCGCGACCCTGGACTTCCCCGCATTCTCAACAGCCTCTTCTTAGGTCGCCCCATACGCAACGATTCGGTTCTCGTTCTCGGAGAACGCCGCCCAGCCGTCGCTGGGCCCTTCGCGCAGCGCCTTGATCCTCATCACTGGACTCATGATGTCGGCATAGGCGTTCCATCAATCTTCCGTCAAGAACACTCTCGATAAATCGCTTTCCAGTCGATCCTCCCATTCGAACACTCATTCGAATAGGTTTCGTAACAATTCTTCCCCTAATTCCTACATAATTGGGAATTATCGGGATAACTCCCTTGGGGAATTTTGCGAAGGAAAGCCAAGGAAACCGGGGGCGGAAAGGGGCGATTTAGGCGTCGCCCCTTCCGTTGTCTTTCTAGCTAGCGAGTCGTCAACAGGCACAGAACGGCTAGGACGTTGACGATTATCGCGGTGACTAAATAGACGCGGTAAAGTGTTTTGGTGCGCATGAGGCACCAATCCTTTTCCCTTCACGGCTTCGCCAGTGGAAGATACGGCTTGGGATGGTTACGGCAGGTGAGTGCCGTACCGCGTGACCGCCACTTTGTGACGTTCACCGCAGGTCGTATTTTACATCGGTTTCCTTGGCTTTAATCTCAGGAGTTGTCCGTGTGGTTCCCTAACCCTTAATCGCGGTCAAATCCGCGCTCTTTTTAAGCAGTCGCCACAAAAAGGGGGTTAGAATGCAGGACTGTTTGGTTGGAGAAGGGGGATATTTTGTGAGCGAAGAAGACGTTCGCGCTGCTCAAGGAAAGGTGCTGCTAGAACACGCCGAAACCGAAAAACTGTTGAACCTAAGAAAGATAGAAGCGAAGCGATTTTCCAAAGCCCTCGGTGCGATTGCGGAAGTTTTGGAGCGGAACCCTAGTCAGTTATTTTTTACGGGCGAACTCACGCTTCTCAAATACGGACAGGTTGAACAAATGGACGACAAAGCACTCGATGCCATCCAGTTAAAACAACTGGTACGGGAAATCCGAGACCTAGAAAGTAAACTCAAAGAACTAGCCGAAAAGAAAAACAGCATCGGTTTCTAGGCGGCGTTGCGTGTCAATTCTTTGTAAGTGATCCTCCGTCCCGCTGTTGCAATAATAAAGCTATCGAGTCGTTCCATCGTGTGTCGCGCCACGTTTCCCTCGTTCAACCGGAAAGTAAACTCGTTGACGTACCGCGCGATGTGCTTTTTGCTGGCGTGGTGATAGACGCCGTGGAGTCCGCGCCGCATCACCGCAAACACGGATTCAATTCCGTTGGTGGTGACGCCGTTGCGGGAGTATTCGTCGTTTTTGTGGTTGACCGATTCATGTTTGTAATCGAATCGGAGGTGCTTGTAGCTTGGGTGTTCGTCGGTGTGCAGCACAGAACCTTGCTCAATGTTTTGGCGCACCGCGCGATCTACCGTAATTGCGCCAGTGTTTTGAATCGGAAACGCTCGCGTTCGGCCACCGCGTTCGCGCATCCCAATAACCGGGGTTTTGTTGACTGCGCCACCACCGCTAAAAAGCAGGCGTTGTTTCATGTGCCTGTTAAATTCTTTGCCGCCGATATAAACCTCGTCCACTTCCACGATGCCATGTAGCATCGTCAGGTCTGCGGCGCACGCTTCGCGGAGCCGCTGTAATAAAAACCACGCCGATGATTGGTGAATTCCAATCTCTTTTGCCAACTGCATTGACGAGACGCCCTTCCGTGAAGTCATAAGCAGGTACATCGCGGCGAGCCACTTATGCAAGGGGACGTGCGAGCGCCCGAAGATTGTCCCGGTGCGAACAGTGAAGTCCATCTTGCACGGGTAGCAGCGGTAGAAACCGTCCTTGCGCGTGCCGATGCGTTCTGACGTGTGGCATGTCGGGCAGACCGGGCCGTTGGGCCAGAGTTTTGATTCGAGATACTTTCTGGCTGCTTCCACGTTCGGAAACATCTCAAAGAGTTTGAAGGTGCTAATCGTTGAACGGCTCATTTGGCTCTCCTTAACTGTGCCAAATAATACAGCAAGGCTTGCTGTTTGTCAAGCACAAAATGAGACAAAAACGAGCCGGATTGGGGTTTACTTTGCTTTCTTAGGTCTGCCGCCCCTGCGGTTGGTTCGCATGGCGGCAATCTTGGCGTAGTATTCGGGGCCACGCTTCGCGGTTTTCCTGCCGCCGATGCGACCGGAGTAGGCAGTTACCATAGAATCCGAAATCGGTTTTCCACAGTGCGGGCAGTTGAGCATTCCCATATGGTACAGCAACCCTTGCTGTATGTCAAGGGGTTTCCGTTGGGGAGTTAACCCGATAATTCCCACATAATTCTCTTGACACGATTTAACTCATATGGTAACATTCTGCGTGGACTACTCTCTTCACTCACCGCACGCTGTTTTCCCCATGCGCGGTCCCGCCCTTGCGGGATGCATCATGGAATCGCTGCTCGATCACGTCACCTTGCACCTGAACACCCCTAACTCCAATACTGCGTTACTCTTACCGCTCTTCATTCCTGTAAGCGCGACTTTTGCGTCCCGCGCTTCTATGCGGGACCCTTTGTTGCGTTACTCTTACAAAAAGATGGGGGCGGGGGGCATGGCCTCTGTAGCGCTGGCGTCCCCGCCGGCGAATTTAGGCTCGAGACCCGCCACCGCGGAGGGTGGCGCTACAAATCCGCTAAGTCCTTTATTCCCAGCACTTACGGGGTCCGCAGGTATAAGTCCTTTAGAATCAGCACTTACAGAAAAAAGGCCGGGGGGTAGGGGTAGCGCATTTTGGGTCTGCGGTTTTTGCATCCCGATTCATTTGGTCGGGACCGACGCTTTCAGTCGGGAAGGTATGGCCTCTGTAGCGCTGGCGTCCCCGCCGGCGATTTTAGGTTTGAGACCCGCCACCGCGGAGGGTGGCGCTACAAATCCGCTAACTCCTTTATTCCCAGCACTTACGGGGTCCGCAGCTGTAAGTCCTTTAGAATCAGCACTTACAGAAAAAAGGCCGGGGGTAGGGGTAGCGCATTTTGCGTCTGCGCTTTTTGCATCCCGATTCACTTGGTCGGGAGGGTGCCGATCAATGAACGAGTTCCAAAATGGAAATTTCACCCTCCGGAGCTTGAGCGTAGGAGGGCTATTCGTGCTCTTTGCTCTGCACCATATTGAGGAACAGCGTCAGATAGCGCTTCACGTTGCTGGTCACGAGGAAATGTTCGCGGACGTGCTCGTGGCCGTGCTCGCCGAGCCGCTGCGCCAGCGCCGGGTTCGAGAGCAGGAAGCGCACCTGGTACGCCGTGCCTTCCACGGAATGCGCCAGCAGGCCGGTGTGCTTGTGGATCACCTGCAACGGAATTCCACCGACCGCCGAGGCCACGACCGGCTTCTTTTTCCACAGCGCTTCCGTGACCGTGAGGCCGAAGCCTTCGCGCAAACTTTTTTGAATCACGATTGTTGAGGCCGTTTGCAACGCGTTGATTTCAATGTTGGCCGTGGGAGGCAGATCGAGAATGTGAATATCCGGGTCGCCCGCGGCAAGTTGGCGGATTTCGGCGAGCACGGCGCTGCCTTCGGGATCGTCCGCGGCGCCGCCGCCGGCGAGCACGAGCTGGCAATCTTCATAGCGCCGCACGATTTGGTAGGCGCGGATCACGCCCGCGGGATCCTTCAGGCGATCGAAGCGCGAAATCTGGGTGAGGATTGGGCGCGTGGCGTCAATCTGGAATCGCTCGAGGATGCCCGCCACGAATCCGGCGTCGAGCTCGATATTTTTATCCGCGAGCGGATCGATGGACGGGAAAAAAAGATATTGTGGGATCGGAAGCTGCCGCGCGAACGAAGGAGAAGAAAAAAGAGACGCATCATACTTAAACACAAAAGGACGCAGAAAGGCCCAGACATCCTGGTTCGGCTGCGAGAGATCAATGTGGCAGCGCCAGATCCAGTGGCCGGAATGTTCCTTCCGCGCTTCCACGAGCGCGACGGGTTGCGGGTCGTGCATGACGGTGAATTCGCAATCGAATTCCATCTCCTTCCGATTCCGCTCGCTGGTGGCCAGGAAATCGTCGAAGTCTTCCTGGCGGGGTTCGTATGCCGCGCCATGAAGAGCGTTGTGAAATGCTTTGGTGATTTCAAAGAAACGCGCGTCGCCGCGCAGGATGTCCCAGCGCGTGTTTAGGCCAAGCTCGCGCATCAGCGGAAGGAGACGGTTCAGGATTTCCGCGACGCCGCCGCCGAGCGCCGTCGAGTTGACCATCTGCACGGTGCGTCCGGTGAGTTTCGCGGCGAGCGCGCGCAGCTCGTCAATCTGCGGCTGGCCGAGGAGTGGAACGTATTCGTCAAGCAAAATCGTGCGCGATTCGGCCGTTGGAGTGGCGGTTGCGGCGCCGCCGCTTTTTACTTCGGCTCCGTTTTTCACTTCTGTGTTGGTTGCGCTCATGCGGCCAGCTCCCGGTCGACGTATTGGAGAAGTTTTGCGCGCGTGCTCTCGAGCGTGTTCGTATAGATGTCAATGCGGTCGGTGCGGCGCGCGAGGGCTTCGAGGCCCAGCTCATTCGCAAACCACTCGGAGAAATCGTTGGTGCGCAACTGGAGCCGCAAGCGGGAAATCACGAAGTGATAGTAGAACGCGCCGTTGCTCAGGTGCTCCATCGCGGCGCGGAAATCTTCGAGCGTCGCGGCTTCGAGCGTCGAGGGCAGCATCACCTCGATGGTTTCGCAGAAGTAGAAGGGCTCGAACGCGGGGCGCTCGAGCTCCGAGGGATGCGCGGCGGCGAATTCATCGGTGATGCGCAGCATATCGTTGCGCAGATCGCGCAGATCGGTGTAGCCGCGGATATCGAGCGCCGCCAGTTGCTCGGCGAGGTTCGTGCGATTGAGCGCCGCGAGCACCCACTGCGCGATGTCATTGGAAAAACCTTCGGTGAGGAAGTGATGGCGGCCGAGGCTCTGAAACGTGTGATAAAAAATCGAGGCGTCGCTGCACGTTTCGAGTCCGGTGCGCAGTTCGCCGAGATTCTTCGCGGTCTGGTTGCAGATGCGCGTGAGATAGGAAACAGTGGCGAATTGAAACGGGCTTTCCGCTTTTTTCACGGCAGCTCCTTTTCAAGGCGTGTCAAAAACTCGAGGACTTCTTCCGGATCCCGGAGACGGTAATGCGCTTCGGTTCGCCGCGCCGGGCCAACGCGAACTGTGATCCCACGGCGCAGTTCGAGGAATGCAGGTTCGTCGGAAATATCGTCGCCAACATAAATCGGAAGATAGGGGTGCATGGCGTTTGCGAGCACGCGCCGGATCGCGATGCCTTTTCCGTGCACGTGGCTGGGAACGACGTCCCACGCGCTCTCCGTTTCCAGAATTTGCAAATCGCCTTTGGTATCGGCAATGGCGCTTCGGATTAAGCGAGCGGCCGCGCGGCGCGACGCATTCGGCGCGTCGCGGAAATGGATCGCAACGCTCGCGCCTTTGTCTTCTACTTCAATGCCGCGCATGGCCGCGGAATTTTCAGCAATCGCGTCGAGGATTTCGCGCAAGTGGAGCGCGGTGAGAATTGGAATGTCAAAACCGTTTCCGTTTTCCGCTCCATAGAGCCCATAAAATTCGATGTGCGGAATTCGCATGAGCCGTTGAAGCGTGGCCCTGCGCCGCCCGCTAATAATCGCCACATGGATGTGGCGGTGATTCGCGATTCTGCCGAGCACCGCTTTCGTTTCATCGCTGAGCGAAACGGAATCCGGATATGGAGAGTGCGGGGCGAGCGTGCCGTCAAAATCCATGAAGAGACGGATTTCCTTTGCAGCGCGCACGCGGCGGGAAACTTCCTTCCAACGATCAAACAAACGCGGAACGCTTCGCGGCGCGCCGCGCGATTCCCTCTTGCGATGAAGTGTCGCTCCGAGTGCGGCCATGATTAGCGCGCCTCCACGTGTTCCGGCGTGTCGATGCGGATTTCCGCAAGGTCGGAGATCAAATCGGCGGCCCAGCGATAGACGTTGTGTTCTTTCACCGTGTGGCGCATGCGCGTCATGCGCGCGCGGCGCTCTTCCGGCTGCATCTCGAGCGCACGGCGCATCGCGTCCGCCAGTTGCTCCGTGTCGTAGGGATTCACTTGAAGCGCGTCATGCAATTCCCGGCATGCTCCGGTGAACTGGCTGAGCACAAGCACGCCATCTTCATCGTCGCGCGCGGCGACAAATTCCTTGGCGACGAGATTCATGCCGTCATGCAGCGAAGTGACGAGGCATAGATCCGCAGCCTTGTAATAAGGAGCGATCTCCGTGTGGCTGTGATGGCGATTGAGAAGAACGATGGGCTTCCAATCGCTGGTTTGGAACTTTGCATTCACGCGCTGCGCCTCGGCTTCGACCTCGAGGTTGAAATCGTGATAGCGCTTGATATTGGTGCGGCTCGGCGCGCCCAGCTGCACGAAAGTGAATTGTTTCTGGAAATGCGGATAGCGGTCGAGAAACCTTTCGATACCGCGAAAGCGTTCGACGATTCCCTTGGTGTAGTCGAGGCGATCCACGCCGACGCCGAGAAATATCGTTTCGGGGCCAAGTTCCTTCAGGATTTCCGCGCGGCTCTTGGCTGATGTGGAGACGCTTCCGGGAAGATCTGTCGCGTCTGGGAATGCAACGCTGATCGGATGCGGGCGCACAGCGGTGAAATGACTATTCCTGTTGACGACGAAGCGGTCCCATTCGATTCGAGACTCGATGGCTTGATCCACTGTTTCCAGGAAATTATTGCAGTGCGCCTGGATGTGAAAGCTGACGAGGTCCGCGCCAAGCAATCCGTCCAGGAGTTCCTTCTGCCATGGACAGATTCCGAATGCTTCCGGATTCGGCCACGGGATGTGCCAGAAGATCGCGACGCGCGCTCCGGGGCACGCATTCTTGATCAGTCGAGGCAACAACGCGAAGTGATAGTCCTGAATCAAGACGAACGGGGCTTCGGCGTCGCCAATTTCCTCGAGCAGCGCGCTTGCGAATTTCTCATTCACGGATTTGTAGTACTCCCAATCCGCGGCGCGGAAAAGCGGACGCGTGTGAGCGATATGGCAGAGCGGCCAGAGGCCTTCATTTGCGAAGCCGTAGTAATAGCCGTTCTCCTCTTCAGCGGTGAGCCACACCCGGCGCAGCGTGTAAAGCGGTTGGTCCGGTGGGACGCCCAAGCGATCGCGCCCGTCCACTGTTTCGCGATCGGCATCGGCGGAGCCGTGCGCGATCCAAGTGCCGTTGCACGCGCATAGAATTGGTTCGAGCGCGGTGACCAATCCGCTGGCGGGAACTTGCACTTCGATTCCCTTGCCGCCGTGGACATGCTGATACGGCTCGCGGTTGGAGACGACGAAAAGCGGATTGTTTCGCAATCGCCGCTGGACGCCGGCGCGGAGACGCTCCGGCGTCCAGAGTGAGTCGGCGGCATCGCGGAGCCGAGCCTCTTCCTTCGCGGCGCCGCGCGCCTCCGCAAGACTTTGCGCGAGCGATACAGCTTCTGTCGCCAACGGTTCGAGGAACTCACGGGGAATCTCTTGCGGCACGGAGCTGATATGCCCAGTTCGCAGACTTTTCATCCACTCGGATGTTTGTCGAATCGGGCGGAGAATTGTCCAACGGATGACAAGCAGCGTGATGAAGACGACGAGCATGACCTGAGCGGCCACGTGCCACATCGCGTCGCGCCAGATGCGCCAATTTTGTTCCGCGAAATAGCCAGCGCCTTGATAGGGCGCGAGTTCATGGACCTGGTAACCCGCAACGACGAGGGTTACCACGCTGATGCTGATGACGAGCGACAGAATCAACCGCAGGCTCAGTTTCATCCGCCCTCCACGAAGGTCCGAATTGAGATGGAATGTGATGCGGAAGTTCTTCCATCATGCGCATGCGGACCTTGAAGGAAGAATCTACGGGCCGGGTCAAAAATAGAATACAGCAAACAATGTACCAAGCGAGGGGGCCATAACTCACTCACAAGAAAGAACTTAGGTCCATCTGTTGAAGTCGCGCTGTGAATTCTTTACGTGTTTGCGGCAAAAAATAATCATGCTGCCCAAACTTCTTCAAATAAAATGACACCGCAGTACTCTGAAATTCATTTTGAATTCATCCGGATGGGCTTGCATTTCCGTGAATTTAGGACACTCCGGCCTGGAAAAATTGCCGGACTAGTACCACGCGGATGACTTTCGCGGAACCCCGCTAACCTTCTCAATTCAGACCATTTATCAGTTTTGTTGCCAAATGGCAGAAATCTTGCTACGCCAAGCTAGTGGGGAAACTTTCCCCCGGAGGGATTTCGATATGAGAATGCGAACTATTGTTGTCGCACTCGCATTTCTTGCCATCGCTCCGCTTTCATTCGCGAGCGATTCCGACCGGGCGAAGGATGAACGCGCCCGACTGCAAAATTCCGCAATGGTAATGCGGGAAGTCCTGAATGTTCCGGACGATATTCCGCGCGACCTGATGGACCACGCGCGCTGCGTGATCGTGATGCCTTCGGTCCTGAAGGCCGCATTTTTTGTGGGCGGAAGTTACGGCCGCGGCGCGATGGTTTGCCGGACGGGCAAGGATTTCACGGGCCCGTGGGGCGCGCCGGTGATGATGGCGCTTGAAGGCGGCAGCTTTGGTCTCCAGATCGGCGCTGAGGGCACTGATTTCGTGTTCCTGGTGATGAACGATCGCGGAGCCAAAAGCCTGACGCACTCAAAGGTAAGACTCGGCGGCGACGTTTCCGTCGCGGCGGGACCTGTTGGACGCGATGCCTCCGCAGACACGGATGCCTACATGCGCGCAGAGATCCTGAGCTATTCCCGAACGCGCGGTGTTTTTGCGGGAGTCTCTGTGGAAGGGTCCACGCTCCGGCCGGATGGCCGCGCGGATGAAAACCTCTATGGTCGGCACGTGACGGCACCGGAGATATTGGTTGGCGATGAAATTCAAGCGCCACCCGCCTCTGTGGATCTTCTGGCCGTGTTGCAGAAGTCATCTCCGGAAAGAAAAGTTGAAAAATCCTGATGTGAGCGGCGCCCCAGCCCGCCCTCATTTCGTTCAATGAAATAAACTGGAACGCTTCTTATGAAAAGCAGGAAAGAAAAGGAGGCTGACATGACCGTGAACAAACCACTCAGCGTAATGGCTTCACTTCTTCTGATTGGCGCATTCGGCGTGTTCGGGCAGCAGCGCGGCGCCGAAGAGCACCATGGCGCCAATGGCGGACATCCGCCCCCGCCGCCGACACACAACGCGGGCAATGTCCACCAAGAAGGCGAAAAGATGCCCGATGGACGAGTGGACAATCGGCAACATGTAAGCAACGATCACTGGTATGGGCACCCTGCGGCCAATGACCCGCGATTCAAGCTTTCCCATCCGTTTGAGCACGGGCGGTTCGCAAACATTGGGCCATCATTTCATTTCAGCGTGTTGCGAGTTGACGCGGGCCACCACCGGTTCTGGTTCCCCGGCGGATTTGGATTTGAAGTAGCCGCCTGGGATTGGAGTCTGTGCTCCGACTGGTGCTGGAACTGCGGCGATAACTTCGTAATCTACGACGATCCCGATCATCCGGGCTGGTATCTGCTCTACAACATGGATACCGGCGTGTATGTGCACGTGCAGTACATCGGGACATAACTCGGTCCTGCCGGCTGGCAGGCGGTGAGTGAATGCTGTGCGGATCAATCCATCTTAATTCAAACCCGGGGCCCAGCCCCCGGGTGATTCCCGAACACGATGATGGAGAAGGAGCGAAAACCAAAGCGGAGGGCTTGGAAGCCCTCCGCTGGATGATTCAGAAGATTGGAACCGCTGAGAACTAGAAGTGGAAGTTGACGCCGAACCGGCCGATTCTCTCGATCAGAGAAGCCGAATGTGTGAATATGTTTTCCGGGTAGGAAACAGGCCCCTCAAACCCGTTTGGATGCGAAAACACTCCTCCCTCTTCCTCTTCTTCATTGTAGCCGACGAGGTTTGTGCTGGTGTTTGTCGCGGTACCGAAACTGATATAGAGGAATTCACCTGTCAAAGACCAACGGCGAGTGACGGCAAGCTCGCCGCCGCCGCCAACGACCCAACCGGCTTGATCCACTTTCACGCCGCCGTTCTCGGTCGCGTCAGAGTAGGTGTCGCTAAAGGCTTCCTGGGAATTGATATCGGTTAGCGCGACGCCGCCGGTGAGGTAAAGGAGGACGGGGCCGAAAGCAGCTCCGGCGCGGGCGCGCGCCGTGAACAAACCTCGAGTCTTGAGGCCCTGGTCAATGGTAAAGGTGGTTGGAGAGCAGCAGGGATAGGGCGCGGTTACGGGCGCCGCAGTGTTCAAGCGCACGGAGCCGAAATCAACCTCCGGGCCGACGACCAGATGCCCCCAGCGAAAGTTCCAGCCAACGCGCGCGCCGCCGGTAATCCCGTTCGGAATAAAAAGAGAGGTTCCGACGGAATTGACTGCCGTAACGCTGCTTTGGGCAAAATATCCATCCGAGTTATAGACGGTCGTCGTGCTGACGACGGAGCGCGTGACGGCGTCTCCGGCGTAGGCACCAAGGTAAAAACCACTGAAATTCTGGGCGCTCGCGGAACCGGCAACTGCGAGTGCCAGTACGATTACACAAAGTGCTGGTATGAGTCTTTTCACGGTAGTCTCCAAGAGGAAAACCAGCCAGAATTGTACAACGGTGAAGGCGCTAATTCCAACCTGAGAAGCTGATTTTCCCGGCATTTTAGCCGATCTAATAACAGGGTGTTTTCGGGGGAAAAGGGCCGAAATGTGGCCGACGAGGGAGGTCGAACACCCCCCTGCTTGCCGCCGGATCGGAGCGAGTCACTTCGCATAGTTGTAGAAGCCGCGGCCAGACTTGCGTCCTAACCAGCCGGCAGCGACGAGCTTCCGGAGGAGCGCGCAGGCGCGGTATTTCGGATCTCCGAAGCCCTTGTAGAGAACGTCGAGGATATCCACGCAGACGTCGAGCCCGATGAAGTCGGCCAGCTCAAGCGGGCCCATCGGATGATTCATGCCGAGTTTCATTACAGCATCCACGGATTCGGCCGTGGCGACGCCCTCCATTACGCAGAAGGCGGCTTCGTTGATCATGGGCAAGAGGACGCGGTTGGAGATGAAGCCGGGAGCGTCATTGGCGGGGACGGGCTTTTTATCGAGCTTCTCGCAGAGCGCGATGGTGGTGGCGAAAGTGGCGTCGCTGGTTTGGATCGCGCGGATGACTTCAACGAGCGCCATCATGGGAACGGGATTCATGAAGTGCATGCCGATGAATCGCTCGGGACGCGTGGTGGCCGCGGCGAGCGAGGTGATGGAGATGGAGGATGTGTTCGTGGCGAGGATTACGCCGGGACGAAGTTGGGAATCGGCTTCGCGCAGGACGGCGAGCTTGAGGTCGAGGCGCTCGGGAACGGCTTCGACGCAGAAGTCGGCACGGGCGAGGGCAGCGGAGTCGGTGGTGGCGTTGACGCGCGCGAAGACGGCGGGTTTATCGGATTCGGCGAGCTTGCCCTTTTTGATTTCGCGATCGAGATTGGTGGAGATGGTGTCGAGCGCGCGGTCGAGGAAGCGCTGTTCAACGTCGCGCAGGATTACATTGAAGCCGGAGCGGGCGAAAACGTGGGCGATGCCGTTGCCCATGGTGCCTGCGCCGATGACGGCGACGGTCTGAATTGAGTCGTGGCTCACAAATGACCTCCATCGGGAATATGAGGGTGACAGGATACAAGTGGCTAGTGGCTAGTGGCTAGAGGATAAAAGATAGTGGCTAGTGATTAGTGGCTAGTGGCCAGCTAAGGCAAAGACGAAAATTTGCCAGCAGGGATCAGGATTAGGAGACGGAATCTACGATTGCGGCCACGATTTCGGCGGCGTGGGGGGATTCCTCCGGGCAGACGAAGAAATGTTGCGTGGAGGGGCTGGCGCCCTGGCAGCGGAAGCCGATGCGATTTTCCGCCAGGCAGCGCGCGAGCATGTCCGCCAAACCGGAATCGTCGCCGGACCAGATTTCGATGGTGGCGCGGGCGGGAGACCATTCACCCGTCAATGTGAGCGGGACGCGCGGAGACGTTGGGGCGGGATTGAGCGGCTCCGGCTGCGCCACTTCTTGTGCCGCGGCGTGGGGCTCGAGCGATTCAAAGGGCAACGATTCGCGGATGGGGACGACGAAATAGCGCGCGGTTTCGTAGTCGGATTGGAAGACATTGATTTCGTAACGCGGGCGCGGCATCCCCAGACTGAAAACCAGATGATCCTCGGTTGACTTTGTGAAGGCACGGATTCCCGCGCGGCGCAGGGCGCAGACAATGCGGCTGAGCGCGACGGGGTCGCTTCCCTTCCAGACGATGGTGAGCGGCTCGCGCGCTTCGCGGGCGCTGCGAGGGAATGAGGGGGCGAGGCCGTCGGTGAGTTCATTGCCGCATGCGGAGCAGTGCGTGTATTTCACCTGATAGACGAGACCGCAAAGATTGCAGTGCTTGCCGAGTGGTTCGCCGGCGTATTGGACCGCCGGTGAATCAGGAGATCTGGAGGAGGCGGCATCCAGAGCGACTTCTGCAGACAACAGCCAGGCGCCGCACGCGCCACATTTTGAAAATCCCGCAGGCTGTTGAGCGTTACATGCGGGGCAAGATTCCAGCCAACCCATACGAGGATTAAGGGATTCGACCGCTTCGACGCCAGATTTCAAGGCGTGGGCGAAATCACTTTCCAGGACCTGGATTTCAAAGTGCGGGCGAAAACCGCGCAGCAGCGGCGATTCCTGCTCGAGCGCGAGGCAAGGGATGGCCTCTTCTTCGAGGCGGTTGGTGATTGCGGCGAAAAGCTCGGCGATCGGGGCGCGCCAAAGGATGCGAGGGGGATTGGCGCGGGCTTCGGGTGAATCGGGAGTGGCGACTAGGGCGGCGCGGCATTCGGTGCAGTGCGTGATGTCCGCGCGATATTCGGATTGGCAGAGTGGGCAGAACATTTGTCAGACCATTTTAGTGCAGAAAATAAACGGCGAGTTCCTTATCCGGGTGAAAATCCTTTTTCTCTACAACGTAATGAGTGGGATCGGGGTGAGTGATTGGGCCGTCCCAGCAAAAGTTGGCTGTGATTGGGGTTTTGTCCCAGGGATTTGTTGTGTCGACGATTAAAGTGAAATCCTTGATTGGCGTTTTCCAGGTGTTTGCGGTGGTCAAAATATAGTTCACCCAGTGAATGTCGGTTCCGGAACCGGGGCGCGATTCCAGTCCTTGAACGACGGATACGTCGGCACATGCGTTGCGAAATAACTGAGCGTATTGGTCGACGATTTCCGTGGGGTGGCCGTCGAGGCCCGCTGAATCGGCTTTGCCCTGAAGATTTGCCTCGATGGGGCGGAAATAACCCTCGGGGATCTGCGACTGGCCAAGTGCCGGAGAATATTCGTGCCGGACGTGGACGATTTTTCGGGCGGGAAAGGTCATCGACCAGCGATAGGTTTTTTCGACGGTCCAAATCGGATTCCCGTCATCGTCGATTAGCCCGGCCTGGACCAATTTTTTTCGGGCGGATGCGGAGAGGCGATTAATCTCGCTGCTCTGATCGGGCTCGTAGCATTTGTTGATGTCGATCTCGATCGCGCTTGCTGGGATTTTGTCGTCGGTCAAGAGCTTGGTCTCATCCAGGCCATTTGCGATGGCGTGCAGGACAGTTTGATATTGGATTTCGGCGCCGTCGACCCAAACGCGAAAATCGCGGAAGTGCGGATCCTGGCCCTGCACGGCATTGTCACATTGGAAGTGAGGGATGGGGAAAGCGACTTCGGTGGTGATGTCTCGATCGGATTCGTTGAGGAATTCGTATTCGACTTCGACTTTTTTGAGGCCGATGGTGAGGCGCTCTTTTTCCATTGAGATGGAGGGTTCGCCGCGGAGTTGAATGCCGCCGGCGGCGATGGAGGCGGCGCCGTCGTTTTCGTTGGGACTTGGTGCAGAGGAAAGAGGAAGAATTAGAAGTGCGAGTGCGGCAGGCAACAGCCGACGATTGAAAGGAGCGGCAATTAACATTTATGGGCCCGGGTTACCGTTCAACGGCCATAGCCACAGCATTCCCGCCGCCGAGGCAGAGGGCGGCGATGCCGCGCTTGAGATTGCGGCGATGCAATTCGTAAAGGAGCGTGACGAGAACGCGCGCGCCGGATGCTCCGATGGGATGGCCGAGCGCGACGGCGCCGCCATTTACGTTGACCTTCGCGGGGTCGAGGCGCAGCTCGCGGATTACGGCGAGGGCCTGGACGGCGAAGGCTTCGTTTAATTCGATGAGGTCAACATCGCGGTCGCGATCCCAACCGGTTTTTTTGAGCAATTTTTCGACGGCTTCGACGGGGGCCATCATTACCCATTGCGGGTCGACTCCGCTGACTGCTTGCGCGACGATTCGCGCCATGGGCTGCTTGCCGAGGCGCGCGGCGGTGGACTCGCTGGTGACGACGCACGCGGCGGCGCCGTCATTGGTGCCGGGCGCGTTGCCGGCGGTGACGGTGCCGTCTTTTTTGAACGCGGGCTTGAGCTTCGCGAGAGTTTCGAGGGAAGTGTCGGCGCGCGGGGATTCGTCTTTGGAAATTACGATGGGCGCGCCTTTTTTCTGCGGGACTTCGATGGGCAGAATTTGCGATTCAAAAAAACAAGAGTTCATTGCGCGCAGGGCTTTCTGGTGGCTTTCGACGGCGAAGCGATCCTGTTCTTCGCGCGAAATTTTATATTTCGCGGCGACGAGTTCGGCGGTCTGGCCCATGTGGTAATCGTTGAAAGCGTCCCAGAGGCCGTCGCGAATCATCGAGTCAATAATTTCCGCGTTGCCGAGGCGATAGCCGTTGCGCGCGCCGGGGAGAAGATAGGGACAGTTGGACATGCTTTCCATGCCGCCGCCGACGCCGATTTCGATTTCGCCGAGCTGCACGCCCTGCGCTGCGAGGCCGATGG
>CAVTRS010000031.1:0-116909 GCA_963737185.1 uncultured Acidobacteriota bacterium
CCTGGTATTGGATGATCACTCTCATGATGTTGGCGGGCCAGGCGGCAGCGAATGCCATCGTGCAAGCGGTGTTGCTCGCGGGCGCGGGCTCCGCGGGAAATTTGAGAATGGTCGCCTGGCTGATGATCGGAGTGGCAATCACCGGCCATCTGCTTTCCCACTGGACTGGCTGCTGGAAAGGAATTGGAGAAATATTCCGGGCCGACAGAATCATCGCGTCGGTGTTGCTCCTGGCTTTGCTGGCCAATCTTGTCGTTGCGCTCGCGCCCTCCACGAAAATTGACGAACTCTACTATCACATGCTGACGCCCAAGCGAATTGTGGAGGACGGCGGACTGCGCCTCTATATGCTCCCAATCGAATCGGCGATTGTGCCGCACATGGACTACCAGATCTCTCTGAGTGTCGCCCACGCCTTCGGCGCTCCGGACGCGGGGAATGTGGTGAGCTGGGGTTTTTCTGCGGCGCTCTTTTTGTTTGTAATCGGCTTCTTGATAGACGCGACCGGCGATCACCATCTGGCGCTACTTTGCGGGTCGCTTTGCTGCGCTGGAATCTATGCAACGGTCTGGCATACAACCGGTGGCGCGCACGCGTTGGGAGATCTTGCGACGGTTGTCGCCCTGGCCGGCGTCTTGCGGCCAAACAGGTTGATGAGAGCAGTGGGCGCGAACCGGTACGTGCTGCTGCTCACGATGGTCGCGGCGCTGGCCGCCTCGACGAAGCTTTCGCTTGTGCCGCTCTCGCTCGTCGGGAGCGTCCTTATCGCCGTCAAGGCTATTCGACTGCAAGAGGCGGAGCGAAAAGTGGTCGCCGTGATTGGGCTTGCGCTCTTTCCGTGGATTGTCCTTCACCTCCCGCTGATGATCTGGACATTCCTCGCTTCCGGGTCCTTTTGGGGCCCTATACTTCCAAATTTGTTTGCCCCTAGTATTTTTCCGGCGAGCATCTTGCAATCCGCCGGAGAGCTCCAGGCGTTCAATCCGGGCGATTTGTTTCCGATGATTCGCTACGCGGTGATTGAATACTCTCCAATTTTTTTCATCGCCATCCCGTGGCTCTTCTGGACGGCTTTGCGTGGTTGTCGAACCAGCAGACTCGTGGGTGGATTGCTCTTGTTTCAAGGGGCGATTGTCGCGTGGAAATGTCACTTCGATTTCCGGTTCCTCGGGGGATTGGAATACGTTGTGGTCCTTGCGGCTTTTCTCACCCTCTCAGATTCGACGGTTAACACCAAGGTTGCTGGAAAATGGGCGCTGCTTGGCAAGGGACTGGCAAAATCGCGCTATTGGATACTTTTACTTGTTGCGGGCCCTTGGTTGGGATCGCAGATTTATTATGCACGGCCATTCGCCGGAGTTGTTAGCGGGCTCCTTCCACGGGATCAATTTCTTGAACGCTACGTCGCCCTCCACCGCGATTTCGAGATTTTGGATCGAATGCTTCCGAAAGACGCCGTGTTGTACCTCGCCGACGGGCGGTGGGCGAATTTCTATGCGCCACGCCCCGTCGTACTGACCCCTTTCGACTTGCGGGGCCGCGCGCCAATATTCAGGCTGACCGTGTCGGAGGAGCTCAAAGACGAAGAAATCAATGCCACGTCTTTTCTGAAATGCACGCAGACGGTATATTCAAATGAGCAAGCTGTGATTGTGACCTATCGCACGCCCGGCGTCCCTCCAACGCTTGGCCCCATCAGGGTCCAGAGCTGTGAAATCCGGCCAACTGGCGGCGGACGATAGAGGTCTCTTCGCACGGCAAATCTCATAACTCTGATCCGCGAATTCCCGTTTGACTCTAGAAGTCAATGAATTACTGCTATAGGATAGGAGGCGTGATCGGAAGTCAACCTTCAGGCCGGTGAGACCTGCCCGGAAAATTCGAGGCATCCAATCGCGGAAGCCTCAAACTAAATGAGCGAAACGATCGAATTTTGCCAAAAGGTTTCCATCGAGCGCGCTGCGGGCTTAACGCGCGAAGTGTTCCACGACCGATACCTCTCCGGCAGTGGCAGGCCCATAATTCTCACCGATGCACTGAACACCTGGAACGCCTGCTCGAAATGGACATTTGATTTTTTCAAGTCACGGTATGGCTCGGAACGAGTTGTCCCTTCCATCTGGCCGGGCAATAAATATTTGAAAGTGATGTCATTTGGAGACTATATCGACTCCCTCGATGACCCCAATGGGCCGTCGCCGGGCTTTTGGATTGACCTGACAACCAAGCTTCCTTGCGCGGATCCGAAAGACCAGCCGGATACACCTCTGTACCTTACGGGTTGGAGGGCCTTCAATCTGCATCCCGAATTGCTCGATGATGTCGAGCTGAGCCCAAGATTTGCCGAAGACTGGTTGCCATTGTTGCCCCCTGCCTTCCGAAAAGTTTTGGAAGAAAACACGAAGTATCTTTCGGGAGGTTTCCTGATCGGGCCTGCCGGCTCCGTGGCAACTTTGCATCCCGACATACTGCACACGCACGCCTACCTGGCCCAGATCGCGGGCAAAAAAAGATGTGTGCTTTTTTCGCCCGAAGATTCCGATTTTCTCTATGGCGGAAAAGTTGATCCCGATCGGCCGGACCCTGAAAACTTCCCGCTGTTTCGCCATGCCACCGCATTTGAATGCATCCTGGGACCGGGCGAGCTGTTGTTCATGCCGTCCGATTGGTGGCACCATGTTGTCGCACTCGAGAAATCCATCACAGTCAGTTACAATTTTTTTAATCGAGTGAATTTCGGCGCCTATGTGAAAGCCCTTCTGCAGGACCTGCCCAACATTTTGAATATGCTTGAGAAGTTTCCCGACGCGAAAGCAGCCCTGGGAATTCACTGGGCGAGCAAAGGGTTTGATCATCCGGACTAGTAGAGGCTGAATTGCTTCCTTCCAACTCCAACCATACGCAATGGATTTCATGAATTCATCCATACAGGAGATTTTTCACAGGCAGGTCAAGGGAGTCGAGCGCGAGACGCGCGATTTCTGGACTCAGGGTCTTGCGAAGTCGCAAGAAAATTTGCAAAAGGATCCGCTTTCGCCTGAATCCTACATCGAAGTGGCGCGGTGCCATTCAAAACTTGGCCAGGACACGGAAGCTCACTCGGTTCTCGAGCAGGGGCTTTTACGCGTTCCTGCCGAAAAATCATATCTGCTTTATCTGTGGCACATCCGCCTGCTGGAAGAGTGCAACCGGACGCGCGAAGCAATTACTTCCGTGCAACGCGCTGCCGAATTGTTTCCGAAGGATGCGGCGTTGAAGTTGTTGGAAGTCCTTCTCCTGCCCGTCATTTACGATTCATCGGAGGAAATTGAAGAATACCGGGCCCGCTTTACAAAAGGCTTGCGAAGATTGTGCAACGAAGTACCCGTTGACACGCCCGAAGAGAGGAAGAACGCTCTTGCGGCGGTCAAGAGCCATTCCAACTATCGCTTGGGCTATCAGGCCCGCAATGATCGCGAATTGCAGAAAGAGTATGGACAATTCCTCCATCGGATCATGGCGACAAATTATCCGGAATTCGCAGAACGCCTGCCCATGCCGGAAGTTGCGTCAGATGGGAAACTCCGCATCGGCTACGTCTCTTCCCGTTTTCGCAATCTGAGTGCAACAAAGTATTTTTTTGGCTGGCTGCGCGGGCACAAGAAGGACGCAATTTCGGTCTTTGCGTATCACGTGGGTCAAAAGACGGATTCCATGACCGAGGAAGTCCGCAAGGCAAGCCACACCTTTCGACATATTCCGGACTCACTGAAGGAGACGTGCCAGGCGATTCTGGACGATCAACTTCATATCCTCGTGTTCCTGGACGTCGGCCTCGAGGCGATGACAACCCGACTCGCCGCTTTGCGGCTTGCTCCCGTCCAATGCGCGGCGTGGGATCAACCGGTCACTACAGGCTTGCCCACGATCGACTATTTTATTTCCAGCGCATTGACCGAGCCGGAGAACGCTCAGGCCCATTACTCCGAGGAATTGGTTTGTCTTCCGGGTGTCGGAGTGAACTACCAGAAGCCGGTCATCCCCGCGGCGCTCCTCAACAAAACGCGCCGCGATTTTCGGCTCCGCGATGATTCCGTCGTGTATCTTTGCATTCAATATGCTTATAAATATCTCCCGGAGCAGGATCAAATATTCGTTCAAATTGCCGCTCGCGTCCCGAACGCGCAATTCGTATTTCTCACGGAGTCGAATCTCATCGCGGCCGATCTTCGGCGAAGGCTGATTCGGGCATTTTCCGCCGCGAATCTCCGCGCCGATGATTATTGCGTTCTATTGCCAGCGCTGGAGCGCTTCAACTACTGGAATCTCAGTCTTTTGGGCGACGTGTTTCTCGATGCGATTGGGTGGTCCGGTGGCGTTTCGACATTTGAAGCAATTGCATGCAGGCTTCCAATCGTAACGCTTCCGGGAGAATTCATGCGGGGGCGGCAATCTTACGCAATCCTCACCCAACTTGGCGTCACCGATACGATTGCGCGGGACTACAAGGAATTTGTCGACATCGCCGTCCGGCTGGGCGTGGACCGGACACGGCGCGACGAAGTAATCCGAAAAATGGGCGCCAACTACTCCTCACTTTTTTCAGACACGAGATGCGTCCGCGCGCTGGAGGAATTCTATGGACGCGTGGTGAGGGAAAAACTTCAGACGCAGCATTCCTCCGCAGTCAGCAGCGCCCGTAAATAAGGCCGTCAAGCGCCAAATACTCCGCCGAAGCCGCCAGCATGCAGCGCGCCGCTTCCATCGGAGTTTCCACGATCGGCTCCCCCGCACGGTTGAAGGAAGTGTTCAGCAGAAGGGGCACGCCGGTTTGTTTTGCAAAAGCGGCAATCAATTCATAGAGTTCGGGGTTATCCGCCTTCCGCAACACCTGATAACGCGAGGTCCCATCCACATGCGTGATGGCCGGAACGACGCCTCGTTTTTCTTTCCGTACCGGAGAAACGAAAGACATGAAGTAACTTGGATGACGCTCTTCAAAATATTCCAACACCGCATCTTCCAGAACGACAGGCGCGAAGGGCCTGAAAGTCTCGCGATTCTTCACAACCTTATTGAGATGATCTCGCATGTCAGGGCGGCGGGGATCCGCAAGAAAGCTGCGATGTCCCAACGCGCGCGGCCCCAACTCCGCTCCCCCTTGATACCAGCCAACAACCGCGCCCTCCGCGATCTTTCTTGCCAGCCAATCCATTTCATTTGAATCGGGAGAGATTCGCGCCAAACCCAAAACTTTGAGTTCGTCCGGGCTGTGCGAGTAGCCTCTCCCAAGAAATACAGGACATGGGCCGCGCTGCAATTCTCCACGTGTCGCAGAGCCATGGAGCGCGCAGCCAACCGCAATGCCGTCATCCGCCGGCGCCGGCGGAACGAACACTTCATCAAATCCCGCCTCGCGCGCTATGGCGGAATTGGCAACGCAGTTGAGTGCAACGCCTCCCGCGATGCACAGGTTCTTCGCCCCTGTTGTTCTGCGCAGCCATCGCGCATGCGTCAACATCGCTTCTTCCGATTGACACTGGATGCTGGCCGAAAAATTGGAGGGCAGAGAGTCCTCGTAATTTAGATTGGGCCCCGCGCCGCGCCACGCCTTCATCTGCTTCTTTAGTTGGTCCCACTCCGGCCCGTGAATGCCTTGATAGGCGCGCATCTCATCGGGGCCGCGAGGCTTCATAAAAAGCGGAGCGCCCTCGGGACGTCCGTAAGGCGCAAGCCCCATCGTCTTTCCGGCATCCAGAAGATTTCCAAACAGGATCGACGTGATGGCTCCGTAACGGGCGCCGATTCCGTCGTTATCGCCAACAACTTTGCGCAACGTTTTCCAATGTTCGCCATCGCAATAGTAAAAAGATTCGAGCTCGCGGGCGTTATCCGTTTTCTTTCCGAGAAAATTCTGTATTGCTGGTTCCCCTTTGCGAATCGCTTCCACCTCCGGCCCGCCGCAATGCTCGCGAAGGCCGTCCAGCAGCCCGCCGGACCCGTCGGCAATCAATACAGCGGCTTCCGAAAAAGGGGAGAGATAGAATGCTGCGCAGGCATGAGCGAAATGATGGGGTAATGCCAGCAAAGGAATCCCGGAAAATGTTTGCGCGCCTTCGAGCACCAATTGGATGATCAACTGCTTCGCTGAAACGTGGTCCACCTGATTCCATACAACCAGGTCCACATCGCCGAGGGCCAATCCATTTTGCTCCAGGCAGTATTGGATCGGCAGGTCCATGCCAAACGTTTTGCTTCCGAATTTTCTGCCGTCGTGTTTGAGGCGAGTCAAACGCTCCCGGGCAATGGCAGTCTTGAGCTTTCCATCCGCAACGAGCGCCGCGGATGCATCGTGATCCGTGAACCCCAGACCGAGCACGATCATAGGCGCTGATTATATATTCTTCGTCACGCACTCACGCGGTGTTGAGGATCATCCGTTTCGCAACGCCACAGCCGTTGCGCCTGAAGGCATGAGGCGGGACTCGTTATAATAGAATGCTATCCTGCGTGGGGATCGCGGGCTGCCAATCCTTGTGGCCCGTGGGTTGGCCAAGCGGCCTCCCCCGGAGCCATCTGCCGAATAACATGGGCGAATCTGAATCTATTGATGCTAATGGCTCTTCCGTTGCCCGAAGACCGACTGATTGGTTTCTTATACCTCGATTCTTAATTGCTGCAGCCCGCGCCGCCGCCTGGGTGGCTGTAAAGAATCTTATAAAGCTTTTCACAGGCCGTGAACGTCGCTTCGACGAGTCCGGCCTGTTCTTGTGGCAATACTTATTGCACTTAACCCGCATTCGGCCGATTCGAACAATCACTTGTGTTGCATCTCCCGTCGAAGGGCCCGGCTCTCAGGCACTTTCAGTCATGAATGCGATTAATTTTGCCCGTTACACCGGCCTTACCTACGCTCACACGCCATTCAAAGCCATTAAGCATGCCGACAGGCCAATGAAAGAGTGGGCCGAAGCATGGGAGACCCTTTTTAATCTTGGCGCGGGCGAGGTAGTTTGCGATGCCAGAACGCATCAGCTGGTCAACCATTGGCATAACATGACTGCTCTCGAACTATGTTTCGGAGGGGGTCATTCCCGCGACGAGTTCGATCAGCATTTCAACTCCATGCTTCCCGAGTTCAGGCGCAAATATTATTCGGACAAATCCCCCCGCATCACGCGGGAGGTGACGATCGCCGTTCATGCTCGTCGCGGATGGGACGTTTCCCCTATCATCGATCCATTTGCGCCCGCCGAATCGATTCTTCGAATAATCAGTTCAGCCAAGGCCGTTCTTGACGGTCAAAATATTCAACACAGAATCTGCCTCTATTCGGAGGGAAACCGCGCTGATTTCGAGGAATTTTTTATTCCGGGAGTTAACATCTCAAAATTTAGGGTTGGCCACTATTCAAAGGGAATGGAACCCGATACTGAGGAGGAACCCCCTTCCAGCGAAAACCCATTCCACGATATCGATGCGATCAGTGCAATGAAGGAGCTCATCGAGGCGGACATACTGATCATGTCCAAAAGTTCATTTTGCTGCTACGCGGCGTTTATTTCGGATGGGATCAAATTTATTGCCGATGACAAGAAGGATCAGCAGCCGCTGGAAGGCTGGATCCCATTCTCCCGGGATGGTTCGTTTGACCGCGGGACGTTCGATCATCAGTTGTCCCTACTGATTCAAGAGAAGGCAACTGTGGATGAACTAGACCTAGCTGGAATTGAGACAAAAGAGCTCAACGCGGATAACCCCGGGGGATGCCCAAAAGATGCAAGAACCCAACTATGAGCCCTAGCCCCCGTACGGCCGTAGACGCTGATTATATGTTCCTCGTCGCGGACTGAAGCGGTCTTGAAAATCATCCGTCCCAAAACGTCCCTACCGTACCGCGTGCGGCGATGGGGCGGAATTCGTTATACTGCGCATTTGGATGGCCGGATTGAGCGTTTCCCTGTGAACACTGACACACCAGCCAAGATTGCCCAACCCAGCGCCGAAGCCACGAGCGAGGCATTCAAGAAAACTGGTTACGCTGTGATTCGAGGTTTGGTAACAAAGCCCGCACTTTCCTTTCTTTACAATTACGCGCTGAAGTCCGCGCGGCATGGAAGCCTGACTTCCGGTGATGACCTGATTCCCGGCACACCGTGCCGCTATGCGGATCCATTCATGGAGTCACTCCTCGAGATGATGGTTCCCAAAGTGGAATCGATTACCGGTTTGGGGCTTTTTCCCACTTACTCATATCTGCGCGTTTACAAGAATGGCGACGTTTTGAAGCGCCATCGAGATCGCCCCGCGTGCGAAGTGAGCGTAACCTTGAGCCTCGGCTTTCAAGCTGAAATGCCGTGGCCGATTTGGCTTGAGGTAGATGGTGAAGCGCGGCCCACAATTCTTGAACCCGGGGATGCGCTGCTATACAAAGGGATTGAACTGCCGCATTGGCGGGAACCCTTCACGGGAGAACATTCGGCACAGGTATTTCTGCATTACGTCAATCAGGATGGCCGGAATGCGGAGTGGAAGTTCGACCAGCGAGCTGGCTTGGCCACAACGCCTCCTGTGAAGCGAGTCCTGGAACAATTTGAACCACTTTAGGAAAATGGCCGTCTGCAAATTCGCATAGAAACCTTTGGCGCCGCAAATTCGCCGCGGCTGGAACGGGTGACGCAATCGATGAACGAGCAGGATCCTTCATCCGAAAGTCTGGGCTTCATCGCCAAGGTGGTTCGCGTCGCGCGTGTGATCGCCCACACCAGTTGGAGCACATACAGAATATCCCGGGCCGCGTGCGTATACGGCGCAGACCAGAGATGGTTTGAACTCGTTGGATTGGCCCATCTCGTCCGTGAAATCAATCCGAAAATAACAATGGAAATCGGCCTCTATCAAGGAGGCACGATTGCGCTTTGGGCTCAATTAATGCCGCCCAAAGCAACGCTGATCGGTGTCGACATAAAACTCTCGGAAGGCATCGAAAAACGCATCCGGGCGAAAATGAAAACCGGACAGAATCTTCACCTTCTGGAAGCTGACTCCCATTCAATTGAGACGAAGAGCCGGGTGCTGGAAATTATTGGTGATAATAAGCTCGATTTCCTGTTCATTGACGGAGATCACAGCTATGAGGGCGTTAAGAAAGACTTCGAGGACTTTTCACCACTGGTGCGCCCCGGAGGGATTGTCGCATTTCACGACATAATTCCGGACTTTTCAGTTCGCTTTGGAACGAAGACAGATGCTGATTGCGGCGGGGTGTACCAATTCTGGCGCGAGATAAGCTCCCATTTTCCTCACTATGAATTCATCGAAAACATTGCGCAGGATGGGCGCGGGATCGGCGTGCTTCGATTCTAGGTGATCAGGTCTCGTTTCGGGCCAGAGGTCAGGCCGAGCCTGGGGCCTGAAACCAACTCACAACTGTGAACCGCTGGCCGAAGGTTACAGGTTGCACTTCATGAAGAATGTCGGAGCGAAAAGCAAGAAGTGAACCGAGGTCGGCCTCCAGCGAAAAGGCGCAATCTTCCCACTTCGGGCCTTTCATGAGTCCATAAAATGTTAGCGAACCACCCCCATAACAATTCTCCATCGGTTCCTTTGAGCGGGCATTCAGAAAAACAACCAGTGATACCCGTCGCGTAGCGATATCCGGATGGTCGGACGCATCCAGATGCGGCTTGAAGTACGCGCCTTCGCCATAACTCAAGAAATTGGGCGGATCGCAATCGCCAAGCGAAATCTGAAAATGTTCTTCGACGTTTGGCTTCAGAGCCCTCATCCGCTCCCTGACCAATGACTTGGTGGCCTCACCTACGCGAACTCGTAGGGATTTGCGAATGCTCTCGTCTAGAATTCCGTCTCCGGAATCACCCCGATAGATAAGCGCCTTCCAGGTTTCACTTGCGCACATTTCGGCCTGGATTTCAGCGCATGTAGCGGGATTTAAAAAGTCATCGCGGACGAATAAACCGAGTTTTTCAAAGAAGCTGGAGTGGGGCATAAAACAAAACGGAATTCACGCCGTGTCTTCGACGGGAGCCCGAAATCTCAAATCGAAGATTAAGCGCTTTGTTCTCAAAATTCCTAGTGCGTACGTCCGGTATGGCAGCCCGGCTGGTCGGTCTTCGTACCTGTACGGTTCGTAGAAAGATTGGTGATCTCAGCCAGATTTCCGTAAACCTGCAGTTCCGGCTTGCTATACGGCTTCTTGCCTGCCGTGTTATCAGGTTGCGTCGGGGGACGGTTCATTTCGAGACAACCTCCTCGGCTGCATTATGCCCGTAATGGTACGAGTTTTGCAACCAATGATTTAGCAGGCGTGCTAACAATATACTACCTGCCGCCCACATTTCGCCCCTTGCGGTAGCGGGGAGCTGGCCGGCTTCGACGTAAGTATGAAATTCCGGTGCCGGCGCGAGCGGCGCCACCCGATCGCTCTCCAATCGCTCCATAATTAGGTCAGTCGCTATCCCCTCCTTTGGGCGGCGCAGCACGGCGTCCGGTAACAGACCCTTCAACGCCCGGCGAATCACGTACTTCGAGCGGCACCACGGTATGGGCGGAACAGCCAGAAAAAATCGCAACAGGCGTAGGTCCAGGAATGGGTACCTGACTTCCACCGCGGCCTGCGTGCATTCTGCGTCATGCCCGCGAAAAAGCTTTTGCAATTCACCGGGGACTTGAAGAAGCGCGTAATTGAGCGGACGGACAGGATGAATAGAGGGTGGAGGACTGTAGTAACTTTCCCATCTGGCCCGTAAATTGAAACGTGATACGAGGTCCTTATTCAGCCACACGGGAAGGGATGGGCCCTCAACGCCGTTCGATTCGGCCTTCCGGAAAGATCGGGAAATTTTCCCCCAAAACGGAATGCGCCGATGCCAGGCCAAATACAATCCCGCGTCGTGAAGCACACGCGCATAGCGGTGATTCCGCAAAAGGTAAGAAACGTAAGGCTTCCATTCGATGGAGAGAGCGTTATCGGGGCCCGCACCTTGCAAGAATACGCGGCTGGAAAGTCCGATTTCATCCCAAGATGTCGGATGGATTGGCAGGACTGCCGTATTGCTGACTGGTTCGGGCGTGCGAAATTGGCTCCGCTCCCAATCCGGATGAATTGATTCTTCGTCTCCATCGCGATATTCGATGGGGATGCCCAGATGTTTGGCAACGAGGCCCGCGTAATATCCTTCATCCGGTCCAAACGACAAGGTCGTCGTGAAGGCCCGCAAATCAAGATGGAATGAGCGCTCCTTCGACACTTCGAGCGCGACGGCGGCCAGCGCGGGAGAATCCAAGCCGCCACTCATCAAGATCCCCACGCGATGCGTGCGCAGTCGATCGCTGATGGCCTCTTTCAAAAGTTCCATGAAGCGATCCGTATAGTCGGCCGCCCGCTTGTAGAAAACCGGTTCCTCGATAGGCATCGTCCAATAGCTGCCTTTCCTCATCCCATCGCGGGACCACACCGCTTTGTTTGCAGGCGGAAGGCGCTGGATGTCGGCGAAGCTCGTCGTCGCCTTATCCAGATTCATTTCAAAAAGAAGAGAATCGGCAATAGCAAGATCATTCAGCCGGTCGGACACGGCAGGGTGCTGCCGGATGCAGTCGAGTGAGTTGCTGAAGATAACGCACGAGCCGATGTGCGCGTAATAGAAACACTTGACGCCCATCTGGTCCCGCGCACAAAAAAGTTTTTGCCTCGGCCCATCCCAAATCCCAAATGCAAAATCACCAAGAAGATGATCGACGCAATCCTCGCTCCACACCTGATAGGCCCGCAAGATAAGTTCGACGTCGGGAACGCCCGCGAGATTTTTGTGACCGTGCGCTTGCAATTCGGCGATTAGTTCGCGCCGTGCGTCCACTCGCGCGTCCGCAACGATCCATACATCGTCTCCAAGAGTGAGGGGCTGGTGTTCCTGTTCGGATTCTTCGGTGGTCTTGAGAAGCGTGTGGCCAAAGCCGATATTTCCGCTGGCCCAAATTTGCTGCGCGTCGGGACCGCGGAAGGCTTGAAATTCTGTCAGGCGCTGCAGTAATCGGCGGTCAACTGGAGCACCGTCGAGGTGCACGATTCCAACAATTCCACTCATCAAGCTTTCTCAGGCGTGTTCGGAGCGGCTGGGGTGTCCGTTGGCGTACCTATCAACGCATACTCATTCAGTCTTGCGAGAAATTCTTCCAGGTCCTGGCGAAGCTGTTCCGGCGGCACATCGTATTCCGCCAACAAGGCTTCATAGGCCGCCTGGATTGACTCTGCTCCGGTGAGCGTCATCCACATTCTGGTGCCGGCCGGGTTCAGCCCCAGGTAAAGCGAAGTCTTCAGGTTGAGCAGCACGGCCTCATCACCGACTGTCTGGAAAATTACGTCCGGAGAACTGGTAACGCGAGTCGAAAATGAAATTGACATAAGTTTAGTTTCCTTCCTCCCACGCAACAAGTGGAGTATAGCGGTCTACCCCTGCTCCGCCGATTAAAACTCGATCCCCAAGCACCAGCCAGGCATGCGCCTGGAATTGATTTTTTTCGCCTTTTGCCACTCCAATTTCAACGCGGGATGCATGTCCGGCACGCGTCAACAGCATCTGCGCCGCCAGCGCCTGCGTCAGACAAGTCGCGCCCGGAACCAGCCGGCTCACCGCTCTCACTGCCCAGACGAATTGCTCAACGGAATAAGGTGTCTCTTGCTTTCTTCTGGCTCGGAACGCGAATCGCTGTATCATGCGAAACGGCAACACCCAGAGCCCGATACGGATTAAACCAACAACAGACAAAGTACGCAATAGGAGCAATTTCTCCGGTCTGGATAAACCCGCAAATCGTCGCAGTCTGCTCATTTTGGCGGCTTGCCGGTAGTCTGCCGCAAATCCTTAAGGATCGCTTCCCGCACCAATGGCAAAGATTCCGGAGATCTTGGATGCATGAGTCTCTTCATACGCACCGTGTTCGCAATTCGAGTGGTTTCCGTGAATTGACGGTGCACGCGGTCGCCATCCAGGATCACGTAATTAAACGTGTTACACGATAATTCCACGAACGCTTCCCGGGATGTAAGCGATTCAAATTCAACCTTCTGCACATCTTTCATGTCATGGGGCGGGGACAATTCATAAATTGCGCGGAGGATTACTGGCGAGTCGCAAATCCTTTCCCTTCCCAACGGCAAAATTAATTTCGCCGTCTGCCGGTTCATCGGAACACCACCGTCGACTCCACCGAGAAATTTGCCGGCCATGTCCGGCAGCAGCTTGATCCGTGGAGGGCCGGGATACGCAAGAAATCCCTCCGGACGCTCCTGCAATAGAAGCAAGTCGTCGGTGAGCAACCGGTCTCCGGCATTCAAGAAATACGCGGCAAGACTCGATTTTCCAAAACCGCTATCCCCCATGAACGCCACCGCCGCACCATCCACTACAACACACGTCGCATGGAAAGGTTCAAATCCGCTCCTTACGAGCGCAAAAGACAGAGCCTGGCCCAGCAAATAGACCTGAAATGATTCACCCGGTGCGTCGCTTAAATGGCCGCAAGTGATCAGCCGGCCATCGCCCGACACAAGAAACTCGCCAATGTCATTCCATCGCACATAGCTGGAACCGTTTCTTAGGTGCGCATATTGATAGGTGGAATAGTGGGACCATTTCAGCGGCGTGTCTTTGACCGCCCCTGCAAAGAAGGAAGGCCCCTGCATCCGAAGCTCGATTTCAGCGAGGCCCGCGCACGGATATTCCGGGAGCGTCAGCTCAATCTGGCTCCGTAACGTAATTCCATAGACTCCGTACCGGTGCGCGAGGCCCGGAGAGTCCGTCAGTACGCCTGTTCCTTGATCTTGAAAATCCATGGCAACCAAATATTCTAATACCGCCCCGGTTCAATCCGCATGCTTGCGGAATGCTGCGTTGATTATAACGAACTGGGACCTTCCTCCCTATTCATTTGGCTGCTTTGGTCGTAATCTTGGGTTGCAATTCGGGGAAGTGAAAGAGAGCGATCGGTTTCGTGATGAAAGGCGAAATGGTCGAATACTGCCAAAGAGTTTCCATCGAGCGAGCGCACGGCCTGAATCCGGAGTTGTTCTACGAGCGTTATCTCTCCGGCGCCGGTAAGCCCGCAATTCTCACAGACGCGTTGACCTCCTGGAGTGCTCTCACGAAATGGGACTTTGAAATGTTCAAGTCCCGCTACGCGTCCGAGAATGTCGTTGTCTCTCTTTGGTCGGACGAAAAACACAGGAAAGTGGTGAAGCTTGGGGACTATCTTGACTATTTGGATTCGCCCGGCGGGCGTTTACCGGGGTTCTGGATCGATGCGATAACCAAATTTCCTTCTGAAGAACCGCCCGAATTGGTCGGCAAACCTTTGTATCTCACCTCTTGGCGAGCCCTTCAACATCACCCCGAATTGCTGAAAGACGTTGAACTGAGCCCACGGTGCATTGAGGATTGGTTCCCGCTGCTCCCAAAGGCTTTTCGCGACGCCCTGGATCATGCGACCAGATATTATTCCGCTGGTCTCCTCATCGGTCCCGCTGGTTCGCAGGCAATTCTTCATCGTGACTATCTTCATTCGCATGCTTATTTGGCCCAGATAAGAGGCAGGAAGAAATGCACGTTATTCTCCCCGGATGATTCCAGAGCACTCTACGATGGAGAAGTTGACCTGGATCGGCCGGACCTTGAAAGATTTCCCTTGTTTCGGCATGCGACCGCATTTGAATGCATTTTGGAACCGGGCGAGATGCTTTTTATCCCGTCCGAGTGGTGGCACCACGTTGTCGCAATTGAGAAATCCATCACTGTGAACTACAACTTTTTCAATCGTGCGAATTTCAGGGCGTACTTGACCGACCTCTTGCAACAACTCCCCTCCATTGTTGAGGGAATCGAGAAGTCTCCTGACGCGAAAGCAGCTTTGGACATTCATTGGGTATCCAAAGGATTTGAACTGCCAACTGCACAAAAGATGCCGGAATGATTTGTGTCGTAAGAACTGGGTGGGCGTCTGCGACACCTTGCCGCCACTTCACAGTCCAGGAATTCTTGTGTGTCTAACCTCCACTCGGTTCTGAGATTTGCCCCTCTTACGTCATGTGCGGCCCTCATTTGTAAGACTCCGCACAGGTTTATCTTTTGACGCTTACGGGGACGACTTCCGCGCATCCCACGCGACCTGCTTTACAATAGCGGCCTGGGGGGGGACGTGGCGATTAAAGATTCATCGGATTCAAGAACGCAGGCGCCGACCCTCAAGAAAAAGCCGTATGAGACCCCGTCCTTCCGCTTTGAGCGCGTGTTTGAAGTCTCCGCGCTCTCTTGCGGCAAGGTCCAAACTACCCAGTCGGGGTGTCACCAGAACCGGAAGCTATCCTGATGCACCCGTTCCGTGCGTTTCTTTTGGCAAATAGCCGGACGATATGACGAAGACCTATTCAGCTGGCGTCTCAAACGAATGTGCATGCAATCTCGTAAGTGAAGTCGTGCAAAAAGCCGGACGCGTCCGCCTTCGCGTTTCCGGCTCCAGCATGGTCCCGGCAATGAGGCCGGGCGATTTGATCACCGTCGAACGCGCCAGCCTGAAAGATATTGCTCAGGGAGAAATCGTGGTCTTCGCGCGCTCGGGGCGGCTGGTCGTTCATCGCGTCTTAACCACTGTGCATGCCCCCACCAAGTCCGGGATCGCGCGCGCGCCTGGCAATTCTCGCGAGCCGCTACTCCGTACTCGCGGTGACCGCGCAAGGCGGCCTGATCCCATTGTTTACAGTTCCGAATTACTCGGCAGGGTCACGCAAATCGAGCGTGGCGGCCACCGTGTACAGCTCGGCGCCCGCGCTCGGCTCAGCGCGGCAACGCGGGCCTTTACATGGGTGCTCCGCGTATCCGACCGCGCCACGGCTCTGTATCTTCGGGTTTCCTCTCTTTAACGAGTCTAATTTGTCAGGGGGATGAGTTGCCGGACACAATCGCCGCTATCGAATGTTCCGAGGTGGTCATCGAGATCGGTGGATTGCCGATCCGTTTGTCTGCGGACGACCCCTGCTTTATCGATTTGCTCAACCGGCGCTACACCGGATTTATTGCCAATTCCAGCCGGCCTCGTTTTGAATTCCAGATTGACCTCACACCTCCCGGCCTTATTTCTGATGACGAGGACGTCCGCGTGCGCCGGGATTCCGCCAAGTGGTTCTTCGATCGCGGCGATTTCCATGCCGAGTGGGATCCCTTCTCAGGACGCGGCAAAGTCCGCCAGACCGCCAATCCCTATTCCATTGACTGCGTTTTGCGCATCGTTCACACGCTCCTCCTGGCAAACGAAGGCGGCTTTCTTCTTCATGCGGCTGGTGTCGTGCGCAACGGCAAAGCTTTCTTATTCAGTGGCGTCTCCGGCGCCGGAAAAACCACTATCGCAGGTTTGGCCCCGGCGGATGCGGCACTTCTCACCGACGAAATCTCTTACGTCGTCAAGAAATCCGGCCAATACTTTGCTTTCGGCACTCCCTTCGCCGGAGAGCTTGCCCGCATTGGAGAGAATGTTCGCGCACCCATCGCGGAGGTTTATCTCCTCGCTCAAGGCAATGAGAATAAGATTGAACCGATGGATTCCGCCGTCGCGGCCAACTGCCTTCTCAGGAACACCCTCTTCTTCGCGGAAGATCCCTGCCTTGTCAAGACGGTTTTCCAGTCCGTATGCGAGTTTGTCGGCAAAGTCCCTGTTCGCCGCCTCACGTTTTTGCCGGACGCCCGGGTTTGGGAGTTGATCCGATGACGGAGAGTGGCATGCCGGGGAAAAAATATGTCGCGCGCGATACCCACGTCGCATCCCGTCTCATGGGCGGCGAAATGATGATCATGTCCACGCGGGACTCGACCCTCTTTACCTTGAACAGCGTCGCCACCGCCATCTGGGAGGCCGCTGACGGCGTTACGCCGCTCGATGAAATCGTCGCCAACCGCATCTGCGGGGAATTTGACGTCTCGCCGGAGATCGCCATGAAAGACGCCGAAACACTTGTCAACCAGCTTGCCGGCCACGGCATCCTGATCGTCTCTCCCGAAGCGATTGTTTCCCCGGCAGCGGCACTGGAGAGCCCGAAGTGAGCGCCCTGATGCAGGAAATGTCTACCAGAGCTCTGCGGCTCGGCATTCCGCTCGCCGTGCAGCTTGACGTGACCTACCGCTGCAACGAGCGCTGCGTTCATTGTTATCTCGACCACGATGACCACGGCGAGATGACCACCTCTGAAATCAAGGGTCTCCTCGATCAGCTTGCGGAAGCCGGCGTGTTTTTTCTCACCATCAGCGGTGGTGAGATTCTTGTTCGCAATGACTTCTTTGAGATCCTCGAATACGCTCGCGCAAAAAGTTTTTGCGTAAAGCTAAAAACCAATGCCCTCCTGATCGGCGAAAAGGAAGCCAACCGTCTTCGCTCCCTGGACGTGGAATCCATCCAGGTCAGCATCTATTCCCACCGGCCCGCCGTCCATGACGCCGTCACGAAAGTCCCGGGCTCGCTCGCCCGGTCTATCAATGCGATCCGCTTCCTCCGTGAACAGGGTTTGAATGTCATCATCGCGAATGTCTTGATGGTTCAGAATTTTGGCGACTACCCCGGCGTAAGAGCCCTCGCCGCTGAGCTGGGAGTGCAATGCACCATCGACCCCACAATCACGCCGATGATGGACGGCAACCGCTCCATCCTGAATTTGGGCATTGGCCGGGAATCTTTGGACGAGGTATTCCGCGATCCAGCCTTGCTCCTCCAAACCCAGGAATCTTGTGCGATCCCTGCAGGTCCAAGCGAAGATGATCTTGATTCAACGCCCTGCAGCGCGGGCCACACCGCCTGTTACGTCTCTCCCTACGGCGATGTTTATCCGTGCGTCCAGTTTCCATTCCCCACCGGAAACGTCAGGAAAACAAAATTCCTGGACATTTGGAATCATTCACCGCAGATGAACGAAGTTCGCTCCATCACCGTGAGAGACCTGACGAATTGCTCGGTGTGCGTCCACGGCGGCACTTGCACCCGCTGCCCGGGCCTTGCCTTCATGGAAGGCAACATGCTCGGCCCCTCCACCGCCGATTGTGAAAAGTCATTCGCCAGAACGGGTATCCCATCCGAGAATCTCAAGTTGAAATCCCGCAATCAAAACTTGCAGAGGTCGCCCGCGCAAACGCTCGTTCAGATCCACGCCTGATCGAAATCGTTGCGTCTTCCTCCGTTAATCTATTTTTGCAAATGCCGGGCCCTGTTCAAGCAATATCCTTGCGCATGAATTCGTCGTATCATCCTCCGCTGGACATGAATTTTTTCAATCGCTGATACATTGGCGCATGATCTATTCCGCGCGAGGTGCCGCATGGATGCCAAATCGCCCGAGTTCATGAAAGCAGTCCAAGAGCTTCGTGTGCGCGCGCTTCCTGACACTCCTGAGCTTCATTCCCGGTTAAAGAACGCTCTCGACGCGCAGTACTGGCGGGAACTGAATCCCACGATGGCGGTATGCGGAAGCGAACCGAGCCAGGCAATCGAGAATCCTGGTTTGGACCCTTCCAGTGTCGCCCGCCGCGGCGGGTTCATATCTTGGCTGGGGACCACATCTTATCCACTGGGGATCCACGTCCGATCCTCTGGCGCCCTCTCGAATCAGTATTTCAGTTGAATTTGCCGGCCGGCCATCCGATTCTTCGGAGCCGAATCTTCTCTACTGGATGCGCATCCTGAAGCCCCTCTTCCCTCGCTGAATACTCGCCTGCGCCTCATCGCAGGCGCGATCGAGAGCTACGAAAAATATTTCCATCCGGGCCTGCTTCCTCATCTTGCCCTCGCCAAACAAGTCCTCCGCCACACTGCCGTCGAAAGCTAGCCCCACACGCATAACCGTCTCAGCGTTTAAAACCACAACTTCGGGAAATTGTTCCGTCCTCCGAGTTCCTGTATAACAAATCTTCGTGTCCACCGACGCAATTCTCGTCCAGGATGTTGAGAAACTCTTCCCTCTGGTCCAATCCGGATGGAGGGCCTACTTGGCGCCTTTTTCCCGGCCGATCCGCCCGGCTCTCTCCGGAGTAAGTTTTCGCGTAGCCGCTGGTGAATCGCTTGCCGTCGTGGGCGCCAACGGAGCGGGTAAGTCCACGCTCCTCCGAATCCTCACAACGTTGTTGCTGCCTACGAAGGGGCTTGCGGCGGTCGCCGGTTGCGATGTTGTGCGCGAACCGTCGCGCGCGCGCCGCTCCATCGGTTTCCACAGCGGCGCGGAAGTGGGTTTCTATGGCCGGCTTACCGCGCTCCAAAATCTCAAGTTTTTTGCGGATCTCCGGCGCATGAGTCCGCGCGAAGCAAAACGCCGGATTGCTGAAATGTCCGGACGGCTGGGCCTGGAAAATCAGCTCAACAATCAGGTCCGCACTCTTTCCGCGGGCAATGTTCAGCGCCTCAGTCTGGCCAGAGCTCTCATTCATTCTCCCCGCGTGCTCTTCCTTGACGAGCCCACTCGCAGTCTTGACCCGCTCGCTGCCGCGGAATTCCGCCGCTTTCTCCGCTCTGAAGTGATCGGGCGCCAGGGCACTACGCTCCTCATCGCCTCGCATTCGCTTGCCGAGGTGGAAGCGCTCGCCGACCGGGTCGCCCTCCTTGACAATAGCCGCCTGCTTTTTTGTGGAACGCCCCAGGAGATGCGCCGCGCGGCTTCGGCGGAATCCCTTGAGGAGGCCATGGCCCGGCTCACAACGGCCGGAGCCCCGCGGTCGGGGGATTCACGGCCATGAATTTCCTCCGCAATCTTCTTGCGTTTTTTAAGCGCGACTTCGCGATTGAGAGCAGCTACCGGATCGCCTTCGTTTTTCAGGTTTTCGAAACCCTCTTCGCAGTGGCCAGTTTTTATTACCTCTCGCATTTTGTGGAAAGCCCGGAATTGACTCGCGCTCTGCCCGCTGGCAATTCATATTTCTCATTCGCACTTGTCGGTGTTGCTTTCCTCGATTACATGTATGTCGCCCTGAACACGTTTGACCAAACCATTGAGGAAGCCCGGCGGAACGGCACAATGGAAGCCCTGCTGGTCACGGAATCTTCCGTGCCGGTTATTCTTGCCGGATCATCTCTTTTTCCCTTTGTCTTGTCTTCATTGCGGACCGGCATCTATCTGGGCTGGGGCCTGCTTTTGTTCCGATTTCCCACCGGAAACGCGAATTGGCCGGGAGCTATCTTGGTCCTCGCTGCCTCCATATTGGCTTTCGCGGGACTGGGCATTCTCTCAGCAAGCTACTTGCTGATGTTCATGCGTGGCAACCCGGCGAAGTGGCTCCTTCTCGGGCTTTCCGGCGTGGTAGGCGGCACGATGTATCCCGTTTCCATACTTCCGCACTGGCTTCAACATGTGGCGCGGTTGTTGCCGATTACCTATTCGCTCGAAGGGTTGCGCGCGGCGCTTCTCGATGGAGCGGGCTTTGGCGAACTCTGGCAATCGATTCGCGTGCTCCTGCTGTTCGCGGCAGTGCTTCTGCCGATCTCCTGCGTGGTTTTTTCCTGGGCGTTGCGCCGGACAAAAATTACAGGAACGCTCTCACATTTCTGAACGGTGCGAATTCCACCGCGCGAACCTCGCGCCACTCTTCTACAACTGAATTTCGATCGGCCGGCCGCTGAACTCCACCAATTTTGTGCCTTGTTCCCCCGCGATCCGAACCTCAAATTTCCTTCGCTTGTAGACTGCCTTCGATCCGCCGCTCGCGTGCAGTGCAAGTTTCCGAGTCGCATCATTCCACTTTGTTTCGGTCTTGGTCCATTCGCCCCGGCGATAATTGAAACTCGCGCCGTCGTCTTCATAAAGACTGCACGTGCCATCGAGGCCGGGATAAATCACGAGTGTAGTGGGTCCGTCCACTGCCTCAGACGTGTATTGCTTCAAAGGGCCGAATGGCACGATGCTCCCGGCTCGAACGTAAAGGGGCAAGGTCGCAAGATCCACATTGCGCGAGATCTCCCGTCCTCCATCAATCGCCTGCTCGGTCCAGAAGTCGTACCAGGAGCCGCGCGGCAGGTAAACGCTTTTCGCTGTCGCCCCTTTTTCAGTCACGGGCGCTACAAGAATATCGCGACCCCACAGGTATTCGTCTCCGCGGGCGGCCGCTGTCGGATCGTCCGCATAATGCAGCCACAGCGCGCGCATGATGGGCAACCCCGTGTCATGTCCCTCGCGCACCGCGTTATAAAGATACGGAAGCAAGCGATACCGTAACTCGAGATATTTCCGGCAAATCGGTTCCACATCCGGGTTATGCAATTCAGAAGGATCAGGGTTCGCCGCATCGCCGTATGTGCTCACTTCATTCGGCCCCAGTTCTCCCGTGTTCCATCCCCACGGAAGCCGCAATTTCCAATCCCTTCCGTGCGACCGGAAAAGAGGGCAAAAAGCGCTGAACTGGAACCACCGGACAAATAGTTCGCCGGTAAACTCCTTGGTCGGAACAAATCCGCCCGTATCCGTTCCCCAAAGTGGAATTCCGGAAAGCCCTGTATTGATTCCGATTGGCACGTGCGTTTTCAAAGTTTCCCACGTCGAATAGACATCGCCGGACCAAAGAAATGGCGCGTAACGCTGCATCCCGGCATAGCCGTTGCGATGCAAAGCAAACGGCCGCTGATTGGGCCTGTCAATCTGCGGACCTTCCCAGTACATCCGAATGCGCGTCAGACGTGATGCCGCATCCAGCGGGTCGCCCTCGTCCGGCCACCATCCGTCAACCCCCAGCGCAAAATCCTTTCGATGCGCATCCCAGTAGCATCCGGCCTGCTCTTCATCGAACCGCGGAAGCGCGCACCCATCCGCAACCGCGCCCTGCAGCGAGCGGGTCAAAATCACAACGTGCAGCACGATGTGGAAATGCAGCGCGTGAAAATCATCAATCATGCGCTTTGGATCTGCGAACACCTGCGGATTGAACTGAAACGATCCGTTCTCGGTGTTCCAACCGGAGGGTGTGAATCCCGTTCCGAGATAGATCAGCGTGTCGCACGGCAGTTTCTTTTCGCGATACGTCTTCGCAATTCCGATGATCTCATCTGGGCCTGCGAGCGTTCGATGAGACTGCTGAAATCCCAGCGCCCATAGCGGAGGCATTTCCGGATGTCCCGTGATCCGCGCGTACTCGCTCATGGCCTGCGCGGGATCGCTTGCGTCCACCACGAAAATATCCAGCGGCAGCGCCGCCTCGGCTGCGGGCGGATGGAAAATCCCTTCCGCGCCGCTCAAATCAAACGTCCCCAGCGGATGATGAATGAACATCGCCCAACCCGAAGTGCCGATTAGCCACTGTATGGGCACCCGGCCGCCATTTGTCCGCAGGCGATATCCCCCTTGCCCGCTCCGCATTCGATCCACATCGCCGCGGCGGTCGAATTGTGGCCCGCCCTCGCCCAAGCCGAGCAATGGCCCGTCGCCTAACTGAAACGTAACAGACCCGGTCGCTTCATCAATCTTCAGTACTTGGATCACACGTCCGTCGCCTGCTTCCACGTGAATCTCCAGTGGATCTTGTTTAATTCGCGCTTGCAATCCGCCATGCGCCAGTGTCGCGTGGCCCGCGGTGCTCGCCGCAATCAATCCGCCTTCGGAGGAGCTTCCTTGCGCCACGAGCGCTCCATCATTTGCCGCCGGGGCGGCCGCGCCCTTTATTTGCTCGGAGATTGTGATCCGGATAGTGCGCTGGCTGAATGCCTTTGTGGAAATGTTTGCAACTTTGCCTGCGATGCGAACCTCATGGTCCGTCGCGGACAGGAATGGTTCCCCAACCCAAGCGGCAGCAGCGCTGGCGCTGAGTATCTTCAGAACCTCTCTGCGTGGAATATTTTCTCTCGTGGGAACCGTATGATAACGCGCGCATTTCCCATTGCAAGCGGTATTCGCCCTGTCGCGGTTTGCCTTGCCGGTTCGTGAGTGACTTTGGATGTCTGTGGCCATTTCGCCGCCATTGACATATTTCGTTATTTCCGCAATCATGGAAATATGAGGACCGATTCCACCAGACCGAACCTCGGCCAGATCGCGCGATATGCGGACATGTTCTCAGCCATGGGCACCGAGCCGCGGCTCCGCGTCATGCAGCTTCTCTTGTCCGCGCACCCGGAGGGGCTCGTTGTTGGCGATATTCAGGATGAACTAGACATCCCCGATTCGACGCTTTCTCACCATCTGGACAAACTCAAGCACGAAGGCCTCGTGAATGTTCAACGGGAAAGCACTTTTCTTCGTTACACCGCAAATACCGACGCGTTGCAGGAACTTCTCCGGTTCCTTTATTCCGAATGTTGCACTCGAAACAAAGCGCTGAAGCCCCGCGAAATCATTCAAGTCTGCAAATAGAGGAGCGATCCGTGGCCGCTGAAAACATAAGAGATTTCGTAAAAGAGAAATACGGGCAGGCTGCGCTTCGGGCCGGTTCCGGCGGCAGCTCCTGTTGCGGCGCCTCGGCGTCTTCATGCTGCGATGATCCGATCACCTCGAATCTTTATGAAGCGGTTCAAGTAGAGGGAATTCCGGAATCAGCGCTCCTCGCTTCGCTCGGCTGCGGAAATCCAACGGCGCTGGCCCAATTGAATCCGGGCGAAACGGTGCTTGACCTCGGCTCGGGCGGCGGCATTGACGTATTGCTTTCCGCCAAACGCGTAGGCCCGGCCGGGAAAGCCTACGGTTTGGACATGACCGGCGAAATGCTTTCGCTTGCAAATGAAAACAAGAAAAAGGCGGGTGTGGAAAATATCGAGTTCCTGAAGGGTGAAATTGAGCACATTCCTCTGCCCGATAACTCCGTGGACGTCATCATCTCCAACTGCGTCATCAATCTTTCAGTGGATAAGGATCAGGTCTTGCGCGAAGCATTCCGCGTCCTTAGGCCCGGCGGACGATTCGCGGTCTCGGACGTTGTCACTCGCGGCCAAGTTTCTCCGGAAATCCGAACGAACGTGCTTTTGTGGATCGGATGCGTCGCTGGCGCCCTTGACGAGGGCGATTACAGGACCAAGCTCGCCGCGGCAGGTTTCGAGGAAATTAGTATCGAGCCGACGCGAGTCTATCGAGCGGAGCAGGCCCGCGAATTTCTTACCGCGGCGGGTATTGATGTGGACGCGATTGCGCCACAAGTGGATGGAAAATTCATGAGCGCTTTCGTGCGCGCGGTGAAACCCACCGTCCCCGCGAAGGAAGCTTGCTGCGGTCCGGAGTGTTGTAGTCCGTCACCAAAGTGAAGAGTGAGAATAATGCCGCCGCACTATAACGTGCTCTTTCTTTGCACGGGTAATTCCGCCCGCTCGATCCTTGCGGAAGCCATTCTGAATTTCAAAGGCCGCCCGAATTTTACCGCCTACAGCGCGGGCAGTTTTCCCAAAGGCGCGGTTCATCCCCTGGCATTGAAACAATTGGAGCGATCCCATCTTTCCATCGCGGGGCTGCGCTGCAAGGGCTGGGACGAATTCGCCCGGCCCGGCGCGCCAAAACTCGACTTTGTATTTACCGTCTGCGACAACGCCGCGCGCGAAGTGTGTCCGGTCTGGCCCGGCCAGCCCATCACCGCTCACTGGGGCGTTTCCGATCCCGCGGCGGTTGCCGGCACGCCCGAAGAGATCGAACGCGCCTTTCGCGACGCATTCATGATTCTTGACCGCAGAATCAATTTGTTTCTCTCCTTGCCGATGAGCAGCCTCGATTCATTGGCCATCAAGAAGGAAGTTGACCGCATCGGCTTGCAATGAAATTTTCCCTCACTCGCAGGCTCGCCGCTGAATTTCTTGGGACTTTATTTCTCGTCGCCGCCGTGGTCGGCTCGGGCATCATGGCCGAACGCCTCGCCGGCGGCAATTCGGCGCTGGCGCTTCTCGCCAACACGATTGCGACCGGCGCTGCTCTGGTCGCATTGATCCTCGCGTTCGGCCCAATCTCCGGCGCGCACTTTAATCCCGCTGTCACGCTCGCGGATGCAATCGAAGGTTGTATCCCTCCAGGGGACGCACTCAGTTATATTGTTGCGCAGGTTTTCGGCGGAGTTGCGGGCGCGTTGACCGCGCATCTGATGTTCGGTCTGCCGCTCATTTCGATTTCGCATCACATGCGCAGCGGCACTTCCCAGGTTTTCAGTGAGTTCGTAGCGACGTTCGGCCTGCTCTGCGTAATCTGGGGCTGCTCTCGGCTGCGCTCCAATGCGGTCGCAATCGCCGTCGGCAGCTACATTGTGGCGGCCTACTGGTTCACGGCATCCACGTCATTCGCAAATCCTGCTGTCACGATTGCCCGCACAATCAGCAACACATTTTCCGGCATTCGGCCCGCGGATGCGCCCTTCTTTGTTCTTGCTCAGATTGCCGGTGCGCTGGCCGCAACCTTTTTGTTCCGATGGTTAATGCCCGGCCTGCGAGGCCAAGCCGAAAATGTAATCGTTGCTCACGGCTCCAGTTTTGATGGCGGCAAAGATTAATTGTTTGATGTCCTTCTCCATCCCATTTCACAGAAGGCGGCAAATGTCTGATTCCGCATTTATTAAGGCTGCGTCCAGGAACCACAACTTCGGATACTGCGTGCCCTAATCAGGGAATCTCTCGCGAATTTTTACGGTCCGGTCCAATTCATCCACCGCTTGCAGAATCTTGAGCCGCAAATCCGGTTCAAGAGAGACCGTGCGCAAATAATCGTGGACCTCCGCTTGCGCGGCAGCCGATTGTTGGCCTTCGATGAATGCATCGAGCCAGTCAACCAGGAAAAATATTTTGCGGTCGCGTTTTATCTGAGGCAAAGCATCGAGCGCCGGCTTCAAATAAGGCTGCGTGAGACTCGACTGGTTCCAATAATTGAAAGACCTCAGACTCAATTGAATCCAGTCTTCCTCGCGCAAGCGGTCGTGCAGGTATTCATCGAAATATTTCTGCTTCTCCTGCGCATCGGGTCGGGCCGCCTCCGCGACGTAGGCATACTTCTGGCCATCGCCGCTTGGATCTCGTTTTTTTTCAGCTTCGAAAATAGACGCGGCATCGGGATCATTGAGGGCGATTAGCGTTGTCACCATCGTCCAGCGATCCAGCGGACGCAACATGACGCCCGGAATTGAGAGCTGGCCATTGAGCAGAGATTTTAGCTTCCCAAGACCCTCCGGCGTTTCCGCGACAGTGCGCAGGCCGCGATACCAAAGGATCCGTAGATCCTGGTCCTTTGCATCGAGCATTCGGCTTGCTGCCATTGTTTCGAACCGGGGAGCGAGTTCCATCCGGTTCTTGTCAGAGACGTAGCGGTGCAATGCAGCCGTCGAAGTCGAGAGGAGGGTTTGCAGAAGCGCTGGATCGTTTTCGTTCGGAAGAAGCCCGGACGAAAGATCGATGTAGGCCCGCGGCTCAAGTTTGGCCTCGCGCACCGACTCCCACAGCGCGCCCAGGAGCAAGGTGCGCGTAAAAATGTCGTGAACGCCGCCAAGATTTTCGAGAACGTAACTTTGGCTCCGCGCATCCAGAAGAAATCGGCCGTAAGCGAAATCCTGATCGTTGGCGAAGATGAACGAGGGGCAGTGCGCATCACCATGCAGCGGAACAGCGGCGCTGGCCGTTCCAAGGTCAACTCGCATTCGTGAGCTCTGCCCGTCAGGAAAAACCAGCAAAAGCTGCGTGGCGATGGGCCAGACAGCGCTCGTGCCCAGCACGTCATGCTGGGCAAGTGAAATCTGGTCGAGGCGATCCGAATTGCACGACCAGGACACATCGACCTCCGGCATCCCGCGGGTGCGAATCCACATGTCCGCCCATTTATTCAGCGGCTTTGCGGAAACTTGCTCGAACGCGTGCACCAGGTCACTCCACTCTGCGTTTGAATAAGCATGATCTTTTAAGTAGACGCGGAGACCATCTCGAAAATGTTCGGCGCCCAGGAGGAAGGCGAGCTGCTTCAACACTCCGGGGGCTTTCGAATAGACGATCGCGCCGTAAGCGGACTTTGCATCCTTCAAATTCGGAATGTCCTGGTATATGGGCGTCGTTCCCTGCGTCGAATCGATCTCGTATGCCCCCGGCTTAATCGTTTCGTAGAAGCGTTTCCAAATGTTGTCGTCCGGCTTTAGCGTTGCGAGCGCCTGATAAGCCATGTACTGCGCGAATCCTTCTTTGAGCCACAGGTCATCGAACCAACGCATCGTGACGAGATCACCGAACCACTGGTGGGTCAATTCGTGCAGGACAAGGATGTCTCGCCCCAGATGGTCGAGGTGCGTCGGAGCCGTGCGGAAGAGCACCGATTCTTCGCGCAGAAAAGTGGCGCCCGCGTGCTCCATTCCTCCGTACGCAAAGCCCGGGATCAGGACCATGTCGTACTTGGGAAACGGAAAAGGCTGCGCGAAGTAGCTGGAAAGGTATGCGATTCCCTGAGCGGCAATCTGTTGCACTTCCGGCGCTTCTGATTGCGCGCGTTGAATCTGGGACTTGCGGACGTAGAGACCCGGAAGGCCGGCGGTGTCGTGAACCCTTTGAAATGGCCCGGCGGCGAACGCAAAAAGATAGGTGCTGATTGGCCGCGTTTCATCGAATGCTGTTCGCCGCCGCGCTTCGTCCGCGTCGGAAGATTGCTTCACTGTTGAATTCGAGATGACGGTCCATTCCCTGGGCGCCACGACTGCAAGTTGGAACCGGCCCTTGATATCCGGCTGGTCGAAGCACGGAAACGCCATACTGGCATCCATCGGAACGAACAGCGTGTAGATGTACTCGGACCCGTCATCGCGATCCTCGAAGTGGGTCAGCGGTTTTCCCGCCGGAGCGATATTCGAGATGAATTCGATTTGTACGGTATTTTCGCCAATGTGCAGCGCGCTGGCGGGCAATTCGATATGGCCATTATCCAGCGTCGGCGCGATTTGCACCCCATTCGCCGAAATTTTCTCAAGCTTCCCGTCGCGGAAATCCAGCAGAAGCGGGCCGGCATCCCGCAGAACAAATTGAATCAGCTCATTACCTTTCGTCGTCGTCGCATGCGGCGCGAGATCGAAGGAAATCTGGTATCGCACATTTGATACGCGCGACGCACGTTCACGGGCTAGTTGCCGGGGAATTCCATCGGGCGCGGTGGCGTATACCTGCCCGCAAAACACAAACGCGAGGAGGAAAATGAATTTTCGCCTCATAGCCAACGGAGTATATCTCAGGTAGGTTCGGAACCAATCCGGGATGATGACGCGCCCCGGATTAATCCAATTCGCAGACCGTTTTTCCCGCGCTCGAACATAACCACAGGTGCCGTTGCCATTCACAGGGGACTCGTGATAACACGCAACCATGTTGCACGCGATTGAACTCTTGCCGCCCTCGAGAGGTGAAGCACTGTGACTAAGATATTGAGGCGCACATCTGCAATCTTCCTGTCTGTTCTGCTTGTTTTGATTGGTGGTTGCGCAGTCATTTATTCCATTTGGTGGTTCAACCAACCCACGCCGGGACACGTGAAAGATGAGGCTCTCCTAGCCGGCCGTGACGCCTCCAGCTTCACCGCAGCGGACGAGGACTACTTCCATGACATGGATGGCGGCATCCATCTGGAGCCGGCAGAAATAAAAGGACGCAACACTTGGCTCGTCTGGTCTGGCGGCAATGACCGTCTTTGGAACACGTTGATCAACAAGAGCGCTGGCGCACTCGACTTCTTAAAAGTTCTTTCCTCCCATCCCGAGCTTTTGAAAATTGATCCGCGATTCAGCCGGGATAAACGGTGGGAGTACTTCGGCCTCGTAAATGATCCCTGCTTTGAAAAAGCTACTGGCCCTGATCCCGAGCGATGGGGGCTGTGGCTCGATAAGCGCCGTGCGGACTGCAAGCCCGACCCGTTTGAAAATGAACAGAAATATCCGGGCGTCAAAATTGGCTCTCGCGGGACGACAATCAACGGGAAGAATTTCCCGGTTGGCTCTTTCTATGGGTATGAGACCGGCATCGTGGGATTGCGGCTCTACCCCAATCCCGATTTTGATGAAGCAGCCGCCAAGAATTGGAAGCCCGACGAGTACTACACCAATCCAAAATACTATAACAATAAAGATTTGGTGCGCCCGTACAGGGTAGGAATGTCATGCGCCTTTTGTCATGTCGGACCGAACCCCGTGAAGCCGCCTGCGGACCCCGATAATCCCAAATGGGAAAACCTCAGCTCCAACGTGGGCGCACAGTATTTTCGGATTGACAGGATCTTTTACTGGGAAGCGGACAAATCGAATTTCATATGGCAACTCTTCCACGCATCCAGGCCCGGATCGCTGGACACCTCGTTCGTCGCCACGGATAGCATCAACAATCCAAGGGCCATGAATGCGTTGTATCTTGTGGAAGATCGCCTGCTCCAGTCCACTCGATGGGGAAAAGAAACTCTCGCGGGCAATCAACAGAACAACAAGCAATTGAACGACTTCGTCTCGCAAGGCCCGCTGACCCAATTTTACAAGGCCCCGGATACCGCATGGGTTCCCCGCATTCTGAAGGATGGAGCCGATTCAGTCGGCGTTCTCGGCGCTCTCAATCGCGTATATCTGAATATCGGCACCTTCAGTGAAGAGTGGTTGCTGCACTTTAATCCTCTGGTCGGCGGCAAGACCATCACACCAATTGAAGTAGCCGTTGCGCGCAAAAACTCGGCGTACTTTGCGGCCACGGAAAACCAAACTCCCAATCTGGCGCTCTTCTTCCTGAAATCCACGGCGCCGCATCATCTTAAAGACGCTCCCGGCGGCGCGGAAGTCCTGAAGAAGGATGAGCCGCTCTTGCCGCGCGGGAAAGTCGTCTTTGCCGAGCAGTGCGCGCGTTGCCACTCCAGCAAATTGCCCGCTCCGCCGCCGGATGTCGCCGCCATATCCATGAATCAAGGCGAGGGTTGCGCCGGATCAAACTACCTCGATTGCTGGAAAAAGTACTGGGATTGGACAAAGACCGCCGATTTTAAGAAGCAAATGCGTGCCATGGTCGAGGCGCCGGATTTTTTGGATCACAATTTTCTCTCCAGCGACCTTCGCATTCCCGTCACGCTCCTGCAAACCAACGCGTGCAGCCCTCTGGCAACCAACGCGATCGGCGGCAGCATTTGGGACAACTTTTCATCCCAATCCTACAAAGATCTTCCTTCGGTGGGCTCGATCACCTGGTACCAGCCATACACTGGCGAACCCCGGACCTACGCCATGCCCGCCGGTGGCCGTGGCTATACGCGCGTGCCATCCCTCGTCAGTTTGTGGTCCACCGCGCCCTTTCTCTTGAATAACAGCGTGGGCGAATTTAATCCGGATCCCTCCGTACAAGGACGCTTGCAGTCGTTTCAGAATTCCATCGAGCAGTTGCTGTGGCCGGAAAAGCGCGATAAAGACGACCTGCTCGGAGACAAAATCCCCGGCAAAATTGACCGCACAACCGAAACAAGTTATCTCCGCGTCTCATTCGGTTACCTTCCTGACGCGCTCGAGCAACTCCGCGGGATCGCTCGCTTTTTCCCCTGGCTCATCGATGACACGGACAAGATGATTCAAATTGGGCCGATACCTAAAGGCACTCCCGTTGGACTCCTGTCAAACATCAACCTGCTCTCGCCAAGCGCGGATCCATCCGAGCGATTGGAGCATGACAAGCAGCTTTTGGATCTCGTCGTCAAGATCAGTGGAGATCTGGAGAAACTCCCCACGGGAGCCACCGACGAAGATGCGAAGAAGGTTCTCGCGAACGTGGTGGAGCAAATGCTTTCGCTGAGCAAGTGCCCGGACCTGGTTGTCAACCGCGGCCATTATTTCGGGACGGACATGTCTGGCGCCGGAAAATCAGGCTTGACCGATGCGGATCGGAGAGCTTTGATAGCGTACCTGAAGACGTTTTAAATTTGGCCTGCCCCCAGAATTAAGAATGAAACAGAGGGCTGGCGCTTTCACTCTCTCACTGATTGGAAGCCCCGGCCATTTGGCGGTAAAACTCCTGCAAGGTGTAAAACGCTTTCTTCCGCTCCCCGCGATCGGACACAAGGCCCTTTCGATTGAAATAATCCTGGATTCCGGGAAGAAGGCGGCGCGGAGAATGAAAATCCATCAGCAACCAGGGTGACATCCCAGCAAAATTGGGGATACGCTTCAACATATTGACCTGGTGCTCGTAAAGATTGGCCTGATATTCCTCGGTCCACAGGGCATCCCCGTCACCATGGTTGCCAAACGGAGCTCCCCCTCCGAACTCACTGACGATTAGCGGTTTCTCATAAGAAATATTCCAATTCGTGCGGTCAATATCTTCAAAGCTTTCCGGGCTATACCAACCCATATACTCATTCAATCCAACTACGTCCAATAATTCCGCAAGCGGATCCACCAGCGTTTTTGTGTGGGGCGCCGGAGTCACCACATGGGCCATGGCCGCGGTGATCAAGCGCGTCGAATCGAGCCTTCTTGCGTCATCGATTAGCACTTTCAGAAACGCCAATCTGGCTGGATCAATGGGAGTTTCATTCCCCACGGACCAGAATATGACGGCTGCGCGGTTTTGATCGCGGTCGATCATATCCCGCAACTGCCCTTCGGCATTTTGAAGGGTGGCTGGATTTTCCCAGGCAGTTTCCCAATAGACGGGAATTTCCGACCACACAAGCAAGCCGAGCCGATCGGCCAATCGAGTCATGGACTCGTTATAAGGATAATGAGCCAGCCTCACATAGTTGCAATGGAGTTCCTTCGCCCATCCCAACAAAATCTGATCATCCTCCATTGAAAAGGCTCTTCCGCCTCGAAAAGGGGCCTCCTCATGCATGGATACACCGCGCAACAATATGGGTTTGCCGTTCAGGAGGAGACTCGCGCCGCGAGTCTCGATGCTGCGGAAACCGATTTCATCGGTGACGGTGTCTCCGCCGCCGGAAAGAGTCACCTTGTAAAGTTTTGGCCTCTCCGGAGACCAAAGCTCGATGTTGGCCTCAAATCGAAATTCTCCGTGGCCGTTGATGCCTGTCGAAACCGTCTTCTTGATTCCGGCCTCGGGTATTTCGAGCGTGATTTGAAGGGGCCGCGACGCCCCGTTCATTTGCACCCAGCCTGAAATTTCATTCAGCGAGCCCTTTGTCAATTGCACGAAATAATCTTGAATAAAAGTTTCCGGCACTTCCACAAGCGAAACATCGCGGGTCAAGCCGCCATAATTCCAAAAATCGGTTGAGGGCCCCGGAACACCCTCTTTCAATCGCCGGTTGTTAACTTCCACGATGATGAAGTTTTCACCGTCTCGAATTGTGTCGGTTACCTCAAAATTGAATGGCGTAAAACCACCTTGGTGCTCGCCGATTTTTTTGCCGTTCAGGTAAGCGGCCGCCTTGTAGTTCGCTGCGCCGAAATACACAAAGACTCGCGTGTGCTCCCGCTTCCGGTAAGAAAACGATTTCTTGTACCAGACCGAACCTTCATAAAAAAATAGATCCGCTCTTTGCGTATTCCAGTCGCCCGGCACATTCATCACCGGGGATGAGTCAAAGTCATACTCCACAAGATCACGCTTGTCCTTGGGCTTCGCATTTTCGTAAAAGTGGCCGCTTGTTCCGATTTCATACGGGTCAACAATCACTCTCCATTCCCCATCAAGGCTGATGGTTGTTCGCCCGGGGATGTTTGCGATCAGGTTCGATGGTGTGGGAATAGCGAACGCAGGCCCGGCAAAAATACACACGAAGATCAAGGCGCGTTTCATGGCCTTCCTTTTATCCGGCGTTTCTTGGGCTTATACCATTCCACCGGGAGCAAGGACAACTTCCGCTTCCGCATGGTCCTTGTTTCGTCATGAAGCTTGCGCCCGCAAGCCCGTCACTGGAGAATCAGGCCGGGGCGAATACCAATGGAAACCGCCTGCGCCCGGCAACGTAACTTGAATCTCCTCATCGCGGCGAAGAGCGTGATTGGCCGTCACAATCACGCCCGGACGCCACACAATTCCGCCGACCGAGCCGCGCGGCTCCGTGTGAACCACCACCACACTTGCGACAACACGCTCCGTGGATTCGGCCGGCGCATCTGAAAGTCCCATCAGTTCATGGGACATGTTCTACTCCTCCCCGATCAAGATGCCATGAAGCCGTGTGCGTATGCGTCCGCCAATCGATTAAGTAAGAACGCAAAAGATCGGGTAGCTTTTACGGGAGGTGTGCGAGTGTAATCCGTGCGCACATGGTGACTCTGGAGGTCTCGCTTCAGATATTTGCGATTCAAGTCGAGGGGTTGCTGGTGAAGGACCGGATATTTAGCCACCGACTCCATCAGACTGAAACAGGCAGACAAACTTGGGTCGGAAAAAATATTCGGATAGTTCTCGCGAATCTGAATCCCGCGAAGGGCGCGCCGAATCCTAGTGCTTCACTTTTGGAGTCGTCACTTTCGTATCCACGCCCAGCCCCATCGCCTTCAATCCTTCGAGCGCATCGCGCGCCTGCTGCGCAAGCGGCCCGTTCGGATTCAGGTCAATGCACTTTTGGTAGGCCTCGGCTGTTCCGGGTAAGAGCGTGAATACAATCTTGTCGCCTACCTGTTTGGATTGCATGTTGGCTGCCAGCGCCGCTCCGAGCAGGAACCATCCCTGCGGATTGTTCGGATCCAGACTCGTCGCCTTCTTCAATTCGTCGACAACTCCGGGGTTCGCCATCTGGCCCGCATTGTAAAGAACGATGCCCAGATTTCGGTAAGCTTGCGCCGCGCCTTTTGGATCGATGGTTGCGCTCTTATCGTACGCGGCTGTTGCCTCTTCGATCTTTCCGCCTTTCGCCAGTGCGTTTCCCAAATTGTTATAGTAAGCCGCTACGGGCGGATTTATTTCCGCGGCCTTCCTGAGAATCGCCGCTTCATCATCATATTTTTCCTGAGCGTCGTAAGCGTTTCCGATCTGGGCGTAAATGGCTCTCTTATCGCTGTCGGACGCATCGTCGCCGAGGACCTTGAGCGTTAGTTGGAATTCCTGGATCGCTTGCGTCGCAAAAGTTTCAATCTTCGCCTGCAGGGCTTCCTTCTGATCCGCGGGCGTTTGAGGAAGCATCTTATGAAGATCCGCCGCCTGGGTTAGCGCCGCCGTTCCGGCGTCGTAATGCTCCTTCATCGAAGTCGCTTTCTTGTTGGCCTCAATTGTTGCCTTTGCTTTCTCACGGAAGCTCTTCACGGTCGCGTCGGCAAGACTGATGTCCACTCCCATGTCGTGGCTCGCCACAACTTTTGTCGCCGCCCGGTAAACGATCTCATCCTTCACCATAAACGTGAGGTCATACACGCCGTCCTTCAACCCACTCTGCGAATAGTGGCCGGCAGCGTTGGTCTTCGTTTGAACCTCGACTCCTGTTGCCTCGGATTTGATCAATATGACGGCGCCTTCGATGGGTTTGCCGAGTTCGTCTGTCACCGTACCCAAGAGCGTTCCTTGCGTTGAGGTGTTCTGCAGCGCAGCCGCCGGCGGCGCGAAACACGTCCACGCAATCGCGATGCAAAAGGAGAGGGCAATCGCAGCCACTCCGAATCGAATCATTTCCTTCTTCACGTTGGTTCCTCCCGGCCGGGCTTGCCGCATACCTGTGGCCCGAAAACCCTTATCTATTATCTCTCAAGATGGCCCGATAGGGGATAGGGTCGGTCGTTCCCGCCTCCGCGAATGCACGCAGCCGCAAAAGGCAACTATCGCATGCGCCACATGCTACATCTTCCGACTGGTAACACGAATACGTCAAATGCAGCGGAGCCCGAAGCTCCATGCCGCGGCGAATGATCTCACTTTTCCGCATCCCGATCACTGGAGTGACAATCTCGATCTGTGTTTCCGGCCGCGTCCCCACGCGCACCAAATCCTGGAACGCATGATAATACTCCGGCCGGCAATCGGGATAACCCGAACTATCTTCAGCAACCGCGCCGATGAATAGTGCGCGAGCGCCAATTACTTCGGCCCAACTGACTGCAACAGACAGAAAATGGGCGTTGCGGAATGGGACGTAAGTAATTGGGATTTCTTTTTGTTTCTCGACAGTGGCGGCGGAATCACGCTCGGGAACCGCAATTCTGGAATCCGTGAGCGCCGAGCCGCCAATCTGATTGAAGTAATCCAGGCGGACGACCAGGCGCTCACTGACTTCATAAAAATCGGCAATCTCTTCAAATGCGCGGCGCTCGCGGCGCTCCGTTCGCTGGCCGTAGCTGGCGTGCAGAAAAACAGGGTCGTACGATTGCTTCGCAATCGCCGCCGTCACGCAGGAATCCATTCCCCCACTGATGAGAACTACCGCTTTTTCTTTCATTTTCTTTTCGAGGGACACACTGATGCAGAAAACTTTCCACGCGCCGAAATTATTAGACGCCGCGCGCCGCCGGATCCCAGATGAACTTGTGCAATTGCAACCCGAGCCGCACCGGCAGCGCATCCCCAAGGATCCACTCCGCCAGCTCTCGCGCTTCCAAACCCGGCCAACTGCCGGTCGGATCCGGCGCAACCGGCGAGAAAATTACCTGCCGGACGCGGTCCGCGAGATTGTTTTGCGCGGTGAAATCGCGGGCAAAATCGTAATCGCGCCGTGAAGCGATCACAAATTTGATTTCGTCCTTCGCATCGAGCGCGCTGAGGTTCTTCATATCAAACGTCCCCGCTTCGCGCGAATCGGGGCATTTCACATCCACAATCTTGATTACCTCGCGCGGCACTCTTCCGATGGGCCGCTCGCCGCTCGTTTCAATCATGACGGTGTAGCCATCCGCGAGAAGTGATTTCGCCAGCGCATCGCAATCCGGCTGCAACAGCGGCTCACCGCCGGTTAATTCCACAAGACGAATTTGGTTTGCGCCCCGCGCATTTCGGGAAAGCACGCTTACTTTCTTGATTACGTCATCGACCGTCATTTGCTTGCCGCCGTGAAATGCGTAGGCGGTGTCACACCAAACGCAGCGCAAATTGCATCCGGTGAGCCGCACAAAAATGCACGGCAATCCGGCGCGGGTCCCTTCCCCTTGAATCGAGCGAAAAATTTCCGTGACGACCACTTTTTTCAACCGGCCTTTTCAAACAGATTTGGAATGCGATTTTTTCTTGTGATATTTTTTCACGAAATAGACAGCCAGAACAAATGCGGCAGCGGCGATGGCGACCCGGTAGTAGGTGAGGTGGGCGCCGGAATAGGTGGCCACGATGATGTAGCCGGCGGCGACCAGGACTGCCGGTATCCCTATGATTATAAAGGACTTATTCATTTTCTCGGGCCCACTCAAACACCGCGATACTAATTGGATGAGTCATTCCACTCAATTAGAAGGTCGAAAAACAGCATATGAAAAATCGGTCTCCCAGACCGTTACGGACGCAATTCGGGGCTGTGCATTCGAATTGGTGGATTTTTCACTTATTCCCCGGGAGGCTCCGATTTGATTCATACCTCGCGAGGTTTCTTCGTAAAAATACTTCGCGAGGTTTTCGGCGGAAGGATTTATTTTGTCGAATGGAGCCTGATCGTTCAGAAATTTGTGGTCGAGGCCTTCGATGATGCCGCGCATTACCTTTTTTAGATCAATGAAATCGTAAAGAAGGCCGATGGAATCGAGATCGGGGCCTTCGAGGACGACGCGGATCTTGTAATTGTGTCCATGCGGGTTTTCGCACTTGCCCTTGTAGCCGCGCAGGGCGTGGCCCGCGGAAAACATTTCGTCAACGCTGACTTCAAACATGGAGAGACCTTCTAGGCTTTCTTCCGCATGAACCGGGCGACTTCCGCGATGTCGCGCGTGGAAGAGTAATCCGGCAGCGAAGCAATGAAAATCTTACCATACGACATGCGCTCGATGCGGCTATCGAGGATGGCGAGGATGCCGCGGTCACTGCGCGAGCGGATGAGGCGGCCAAAGCCCTGCTTCAGGGCGAGCACAGCTTCGGGGACCTGATATTCGGCGAAGGGGTTGCGCCCCTCTTCCTGCAAGGCGCGGACGCGCGCGGCGATCACCGGATCGCTCGGGACGGCGAAGGGCAACTTATCAACGATGACGCACGAGAGTTGTTCACCCGGCACATCAACGCCCTGCCAGAAACTGGCAGTCGCGAAAAGAACGGCGTTGGGAGTGTTGCGGAATTTTTCGAGCAGCGCGGGGCGCGGGGCGGAGCCCTGCAAGAGCATCGGAAAATCCACGAGCTGGCCAACGCGTCCATAGACTTCATTCATCTGGCTATAACTGGTGAAAAGGCAGAAGGCGCGGCCCTCCGTGATTTCCAGGAGAGCGGCGATTTCTTCGGCGGCCTTGGCGGGAAAGCCGGCGTCGCGCACATCGGGAATTTTCGGCGGCACGTAGAGCAGCGCCTGCTTTTTGTAATCGAATTCTGTGGGCAGCACCCGCTCGAGCGCGGAGGTGATGCCGAGGCGCTGCTTCAGAAAATTGAAGCGGCCGGCGACGGCGAGCGTGGCCGAGGTGAGGACGACCGTCTCGAAGCGATCGAAAAGCTGCTCGCGCAAAATTCCGCTGACGTCAATCGGAGTGGCGGCGAGGAAAACGCCCGCATTGCGCCGGCCAACGCCGCGGCGTTCCATCCAATAGACATAATTGTGCTCGGAGGTTTCCATCAGGAACTCGGTTTCGCCGCGCAACTCAAAACTGCGGCGCGCGATGTTGACCAGCTCTTCGGGCTTTCCGGGGAGGGCGGCGATTTCGGTTTCGAGAGCTTTGAGCGATTGCAAGAGTGAATCATAGGCTTCGCGATTGCGCTCGATGAATTGCTCGCGCTCGGCGCGATCAAAGGGGGAGCGGCCCTCGCGCCCCGGAAAGAGCTCGAAGAATGAGCGCGAGCGTTCGCGGATGCGTATGACGCGCTTGAGGAGGCTGGCCGCGCCATCGCGCGTTGCGCGCAGTGCTTGCTCGGCGTCGCGCGCTAATTCCTCGAAGCGATAATTGGAAATCGAGCGGCCAAAATAATCGCCGGCGATATCTTCAATTTCATGGGCCTCATCAAAAATCACGGCGGCATATTCCGGGAGGATGCTGCCGAAATCGTCCTGCTTCAGCGCGAGATCGGCGAAAAAAAGATGGTGATTGACGATGATGATGTCCGCGTCGGCGGCGCGCTGGTGCATTTTTGTGACGAAACATTCGCCATATTCCGGGCACTTCTGGCCGGTGCAGGCCTCGCGGCGCGCGTCGAGGCGGTGCCACAGCTCGGCGTCATCGGGCAGGAAATTCAGCTCGGCGCGGTCGCCGGTTTCGGTGAGCTTTTCCCAATCGGCGATTTGCGCGAACCAATCCACTTCGTCGAGTCCCTTGAGCGAGGGCTGGCCTTCCATCCAGTGAACCTTCTGGCGGCAAAGGAAATTCCCGCGGCCCTTCATCACAGCGACTTTTAATTTCCGCGCAAAATGTTTTTGCAGGAATGGAATATCTTTTGAGTAGAGCTGCTCCTGCAAGGATTTCGTGGCGGTAGAAATTACGACGCAGCGCCCGCTGCGGATTGCGGGGATGAGGTAAGCGAGAGTTTTTCCCGTGCCGGTTCCCGCCTCGACGATGGCGTGCTTTTTTTGGCGGAATGCCTGCTCAAGAATTTCCGCCATTTCAAGTTGCGAGGGGCGGTGCTCATAGCCCTGCGGCATGCACTTCGCGAGCATTCCGCCGGGGCCAAAAATTTGGTGGATGGTGGGGCCGGCGTCGGAGTCATCTTCCGGAATATCCGGCGGGGGATTGCCCTGAAAATCCTGCGAGATGGCGGCGCTATATGAATCGCTCGCGGCGATTGAATCGCGCTTGGTGAGGCCTTCGTCGTCAAGCGGAGCGTACGTTCGCTCACGCGCGGTTGCCGCGGCAGGCGCGGATGGAGAAGCGGAGTCCGCGCGAGGCGGTGCGGGTTGTGGCAATTTTCGGGGCACGTCGGTTTGGTCCTGGGTACGGATGTCCTTGGAGGACGAAGAGGTACATTAACATAGTGGGGGATGGGGTGGGCGGGTGCGCGTGCGAGGCATTCGCCTGGTGGTTTCAGGGTGAAGCGTTCTCAGTGATTGATGGCGCCTGGATTCCAGTGCTTGCCGCTGTCGTTCGACTCGAGAATCGTGCCCTTGTCGCCGACGACCCACAGCGATTTGCCATCGCTGGTTCCGAAGATCGAACGAAGAGTGTTTTGAGTGCCGCTGGCATGCGCAATCCAATTTTTGCCGTCTTTCGACTCGAGAATCCTTCCCCTGTCGCCGACGATCCAGAGCCGCTTGCCATCCGTGGTGGTGAAAATCGAACGAAACCCACTTGAAGCGAAACTTTCATTGTTGCGCGATGTCCAGTGCATGCCGCCGTCATCCGATCCCAGAATCGTGTCGTCCCAGCCGGCGGCCAAAAGGCGCTTGCCGTCGCTGGTCCCGAAGATCGAGAAAAGCTCATACGAATTGCCGGGCTCAGGGGCGTTCCAGTGTTCACCGCCGTCATCCGAAGCGAGAATCGGCCCATTGGAACCGACGGTCCAAAAGTGCATGCCGTCGCTGGTTCCAAAGATCGAATTGAGATCATTCTGAGTGCCGCTGTTCATCACGGTCCAATGTTCGCCATCGTCCGATTTCAGAATTGTGCCGTGGTCGCCAACGATCCAAAGGCGGTTGGCGTCGCCGGTCCCGAAAACAGAGCGGAGAAGAATCTTCGCGCCGCGGTGGCGTATCCTCCAGTGTTCGCCGGCGTCATCCGACTGCATAATTGTTCCTTCATCCTCATTGTTGAAGCCAACGGCCCAAAGGCGTTTACCGTCGCTCGTCCCGAAGATCGAACTGAGATAATCCTGAGTGCCGCTGCGAAGCCCAGTCCAATGTTCGCCATCGTCCGAACGCAGGATCGTGCCGCTTTCGCCGACGGCCCAAAGGCGCTTGCCGTCGCTGGCGCCGAAGATCGAATTGATGTCGCGCGGAGCGTGGCTCTCCTCTTCCGCCTGTTCGGATTGAATTTGTGCTTTCAATTGGAGATATGCACCGCGGCCGAATAGGGCAGCGAGTACGAGAGGACCTCCCACGAAGATGATGAACGCCAGCGTGGCGAGCGTGGTCAGGATTGGGCGAACCCGCGGGGGATTCCATTGAACGCTGAGCTGACCGAAAACGGGCTGCAACCCCCACTTAAATTTTTGGATGATTCTTCTGCGGCCGATGAAGCGCGGCGTCATTTTCCAGGGCCATCTCACGCGGACGAGGTCGACGTAGTGCGCGGTCCAGTCATTTTCGAAATAAACAAAACCGCGCAAGGTCCCCAGGGAGCGGGTGTAACGAATACCGAGGAAATTTCCTCGGGCACTGTAGTCCGGGAGCGGGCGCGGGAAATGTTGCGCGGCTTTCCCAACAAACTCACGGTACTTGCGGCGGCCGAATGGAACGAGCAGCAAGAGGCGAGTGGGCTCGATTGCCTTCACGGAGCGCTCAACCTCCCACCAAAAACCGGGAGTGTCACCCAGGCGCATGACAACGAGTTTCGCTTTGGTCATGAAGTCATGGACTTTTTGCTGCCATTCCTCGTGGCTCACGTAAACGCGGGCGGCTCCGAGTTCAGGCAGCTTTTCGCCCGGCTTGCCGATGCAGACGACCGGGCCGATCTCGTTGAAGGCCTGCGCAATCAGCTCCTCTTCCGTCTTTAAATCGAATAAGGATGCGGAGAGGCCGATGTGCCTCAAGAGTCCTCCGGTGGGGATTCTCCCCGCCGACTTATCGGCGCCAAAAGATCTCAAGTAGAGGACTGGCGGACGAGGGTCAGCCGCAAGCGAATCCTGCATCGAGAGAGCGAGGTGACGCCTGCCGCGGAGATAGAACTTCACTCCAAAAGCAAAAACAAGAATCCCGATATAAACAGTGAAAGAATAATCTTTCCGCATAACGAGGTTGAACGCGGATGGGCCCAGAAATCCACAAATCATCACGAGGATGCCGAACGTTTTCCACAACAAACCTGCCTTGCGAGAGCGCTTCAGTTGTGCCGGTTGATTCGATGAAGGCGGCTGGCCCGGATTAGTTGGATCCGGCGAGTCCATGCCGAGATTGCCCGATCCCAGAATGCTCATAAGGGTATGATCCTCCCGGCTGGATTTTCCGATTGCAATTTGAGTCCCGCGCGAACCATATGTCCGCGGCACTAGAGTGTCAACGCCATCCAGGCGGGGTGTGGCCTGGGCGATAAGTGCGGGGCGGAGCGAGCGGGGCGCAACGAAGGGAGGGGCGGCAGATCGTTTAATGAATTGTGAGTTTTGTTGAGGAGATCGCGTCCATCATGCGCAGGATGTCGCCGGGGGTTAAGGCGCCCATTAGCAACAGATCGTTCTGAAGAGGGGCGTGAACTTGTGCGGCTGCCAGTACGGTTCGGCCATTCAGCACGACCGCCATTTTGCGTCCCAAGAAACTTGGGCCGCTATTCATCCGATTGACCCCCGCATCCGAAATGTGAATCTTCATTTCCGGCCTGCCCATATCGTTTTTCAACGCTTGCACATATTCGACATCACCCGGCAATGTCAGGTTCCGCTCGATCAGATAGGTTTTGGCTGGGTCGGTGAAGTCGTGCAGCGGCGGGCCGGATGCGTGCGCCGGATCATCGGCGACCAGCGCCAGGGCGAGGTGTTTGGCGGGTCGGCTATCCCCGAACTGGGCCGGCGCGGGACTGAAATAAAGCCACGCGAGCGGGACAGCGATCAAAAGTCCCAAGCCGAAAGTGACAGCCAACCATATCGGCCACGTTACAGATTTTCGCGGCTGCGGCGCGGGACCTCCAGGAGGAAACGCGGGAGATGGCGAAGTTGGAGGAGCGTCGGGCGCCATTTATGCCGTGTACCTTATCCAAAGAGCCCAAGAAATTGCAAGATTCGATAAGAGGAATGTGGGAGCGCGGAGGCTGCTAAGCACTCTCCGTGGAGCCGGGATTGGGTGGCGGTTGCTGCGCCGGCGGCGGTTGTTGCGCCGGCGGCGGCTGCGGCGGAGGAGGCGGTGGCGCCGGCTTATTTACGGGCGGCGTATATCTTGGAGCGATCTTTTGAATTGCTGACTTCTTCGGCTTTTTCTTTTCCCGACCGCGCTTGTCCCGGTTGCCCATGATTTGCTCCTCTTTGCGCTGAGATTTGGCCGCACGCGCCAGATACAAGTATAACGCGTACGATACCACGCATGCATGGTTTGGGCATCCTGGGTGCTGTCCTAATTTGGATTTCCTGTGGGATTCACGCGGTTACAGTCAGTAAGGTATGACCATGAATAGGCAGCCACTTACGCTAAGGCCGTTTCTTCCCAATTGGCAGCGGAAACCGTATATTCGCCCTGCTCCTGAGATAGCTCAAAAGAGGGTGAATGCCATGACCATCGTTGCCGGATTTCGGTGTAAGGATGGGTTGGTGATCTGTGCCGACCAGCAGATTTCCTTAGAGCACCACCACAAGTATTACGAGCGCAAGATATTCATTGAAGAGGGTGCCGGATGGGTTGTAGCGATGGGATATTCCGGGTCGCCTAGCCTCGCAAAAGAGGCGAGAGAGAAGATAGCAAAGGCTCTGCACCAGCTTCCACCCCCTGATGTTTCGGCGCAAGCCGTCCTTGATATTGCAGACGAGGTTCTCACGGGCATGGGCCGTCAGTATGTCGAATTGGAATTGCAACTCCTGATTGCTACGTCGTCCATGACAGACACTCCAGAGCTATTGAAGTTCGATGGTAAGGGGTTGCACGTTGCGGATGATTTCAACTGCTTAGGCGTGGGAGATACATCTCTGATTAGATACTTGCACCGCGTTCTGTACTCCCCCAAGCATGACATTAATTTTGGGGCTACATTCGGAGTCTATCTCATAGAGAAGGCGAAGCTCTATGTAGACCATTGTGGCGGGCCGACTGACGTAGTAACCGTGGGGAACGCGGCAAAGTTCGATTTAATGAAGTCTTGGAATGTTGAGGCCATCGCAAAGAAGCTAGAGAGCGAGGAAAGCCTTATGCGGAGCTATTTGATTTGGGACGGGACTTCTTCCACCTTGCTATGACAGCTTTACGCGCAGACTCGCTTCGTTCCTCTTTTGTCATCGCGGCTGCTCGCGCCAATCCGCCTTTACGCCCGCCCTTCTTGCCTAGCTTGGAGAGGTACTCCCGTAGTTCCTGCGGAACCTTCGCCATACCCAAAGTCTATGCGAAGTCTGCTTACGTAGTCAAGCGAAGATTTCCAAAGATTTCCCTTGACATAAAAGCATCTATCGCTTTGCACTTCGCGCACTATAATTTCTGCCGGATTCATTCGACGTTGAGAGTCACACCCGCGATGGCGGCTGGAATTTCTGGCCATCTTTGGACTATGGACGAATTATTGCAATTGGCTCGGGGCGAACGCCAAGCCGCTTGAGTTCCTTGTCTAGCGTTGCATGTTGCTGGACGGCAGTTTTGTAGTCGGTCAGCAGGAGCCTCAATTGTTTGGAGTCGAACAATTCGTCTGCAAAGATTCTCTGAGTCTGAGGGTTACAACTTTCGCCGCTGAACGAAATGGATTCTGGGTCGTTGTGAAGCGCGTGTCTCAACTGCCCATATTCGTCCGCAAGCTGGCGCATCTTGCTTTCCAGTGTTGCAAGCAAAAGCGAGTTTTCCTTTTCTTCTCTTATCACGCGCCCAATAATGGCATCCTGTTCAACCGCCGTCATGCTTCGCTCCTAGAAAAGCAAGTCTCATTGTCGAGCGAAAATGCGGCGAAAGTCAATTCCAATGTGAGAAAGGACGAATAATGGTGACTCGGAAAGAACTGATTCAAGGTGTGAGTTTGTTTGGAGTGCTCTTTCTTATGTGCAGGTTTGGGTCAACAGATTGGGTAGGAGGTTTTAACGACGCGCTTCTGGTAGTTGCCGCGTTGTCGTCGTTTATGTGTTGGATACGGGTGCTCGCCATGTCGAAGAAAATCGAAAAGGACAGCAACTAGGATGCCAAACCATGCTATTATACGTAGGCCGTTCACGCAAATTAGGACAGTACCGCATCCTGCGGAACGTTTCTTGAATTTTGGGCGTATAGAATCGAGGGGAACCTATGCCGAACACTGGATCCTATATTGCCGTGGATGGGCGGGCACTCACGGCTGAGTCGGAGAAGATGATGGAGTACCTGCATATGCGCGCGCGGACGCTCGGCGCGGCGGAGATCTGTGAGCGCACGCGCGCGGCAGCCGGCGAATTGGAGAAAGTGGCTGCGTCGGCGGATGAAAGTTTGGTGCGGCGGCGGCCGTTTGCCGGGAAATGGCACATGGCTGACGTGGTGGACCATATTTCGCAGACGCAAATCCGAGGAGCCGAGGAATTGCGGCATTTGCTGGCCGGGCGGCGTCCGCCGGGGCCGCCGGTGTATGAGGCGCTGAAGTCTGGAGCGAGCGAATGGGCGCCGTGGGCGACACTCGTTGGCGGGCTGCATGATGCGAACGTGGAGATGATTTCGATTCTTGAGGGAGCGGCGCGCGATGAAAGGCTGCGGACGAGCGGGAAAAATTCAGCTGAAGGAGTGGAGGGCACTGCGCCGACAGTGCTCACTCTGATGGTGGCGAATACTAAGATGCCGGATGATGAACTTGTGGCGCAGCTTTGGTTTGCAGAACTGAACTGGAAGGAATATGCGCTGCTGCAGCGGCTGCATCTGCTGGACCATCGGACACAGATGAGGAAATTGATTGCGGCGTGCGCGGGTGGGGCTAGCGGGGCGGCGGGGTAAAGAAGAAAAAAGAAAATTCAAAACCCGCACCCGGCTGGCCAAAACCCGGCGACATGAGACGAAACCCGCTGTGCCCGTGGGCTAGTTTTGCGGAGGGTGTGAGCGGATCCTTCACTCCGTCCCGATATAAAACATCGGGACTCCGTTCAGGATGACAAATCTTTAGGGGGCGATTGACGAAGTACTCGGGTGCGGCACCGGTGCAAGTCAAAAACCCTGCCTACCCTGCCTACCGGCAGGCAGGCGGCAGGCAGGCGGCAAGCAGGCCCGCACGTAGCTACGACGTGTGGGTGCCCCGACACATTTCGATGCAGCGTTGCCTGGCGTAGGTCCATGCGGAAAACGGGACGGCGTAGGCGATTGAAGCCGTGGGATTCGCGCCGGCTGTCGCCGATTCCTTCGCGCTGACTGAGGCTGAAGGATCCGCGACGGTCAAGATCCACGGGTCCTCGCCAAAAAATGTGTAGGACTGGTACAACTTCTCAGCAGTCATGCCGGGCTCGTATGAGTGATCGAGGCAATCGTTGACGATTTTTTTGCAGGCATCGATAGCGGCTTCCAATGTTTCGAACTCGCCGTGCGTGATTCGCTCGCTCTCGTCCATGTAATGGTAATTATCGTCGATCAGGACTCTGTAGACCATGTGCGCTGTGCGTTTGGCGGAGCGAATTAATTTCCAGGATGATATTCGCGCTCGGTGTGTCCCTTGAGTTGGGCGCGGTAATAATAAACTTCGCGCAGATCGCCGGTGCTGTAACGCCTGGCTTCATCGTCGAAGTGAGGAGAGGCGGGATTGCCGCTTTCGCCGCCGGCGGTGACGGCACGGGCGTGGACCGTGTCGCCGAATTCAACTACGGCGACGAAGCTGTTCCCGCTGGTGCCGTACCACTTCTTTGTTCCGGGATACGCGCGCGCGCCAAAGGATGCGAGCGAACCCCACTGCGCGGAAGTGAAGCCGACGGGAATGCTGGGGTCCGAGTCGTTGAAAGACGGAGCGATATTGTCGTTGATGCGCTGGAAGCGGTTGATGTCACCCCACGGAGTTTTCCAGGCGCCGAAATCCGCGGCCAATTTATCGGACGCGGCCGCGAGCGATTGGAGGAGCTGATCGGGCGGCGCTTTGGAGGCGATGTAATCCTCGGCGGACATACCCGCGGCTCTGGCGTCAGCGCGGACGCGGCGCAGAACATCCTCGCCCCAAAAGACCGCGAGCGATGTGGGGACGGAAGCGACTCCCCAGCGCTGATCCCACGCGCGAAGGAGCGCGATTTGATCGGCGGTCTTCGCTTTCAGCGGATTATCGGCGGGCGTCGCGTCCCAGGCTTTCAGGAGCGCGGGCAGCGGCTTATCAAACCAGGTGAGGTAACTATCGAAGGCCGCGCCGATGAGAGAAGCGGGCGTGAAATCCGTTTTGTTTTGCAGAACTCGAACGGCGTGGAGGCCGCGCGCAGATTCGCCGCCCTTGTCGACGTACACGGGATAGTCTTCCTTTTTCGGGCTGCTCGGGCCGGCAGCGGACCACGGCGCGTTATTGGAATTGTAAAGCCAGCCGCTTTTGGGATTGAGGAGGTGCGGCGTCTCGTCGATGGAAAGAAGCCCGTGCCATTCGGTGGCGGGGTTGCTGCCGTCGACGGGCTTCGTAAAATCGAAACTGGTGTCGCGGCGGGGAATAAAATTTCCGTGGAAATAGGCGATGTCGCCATCCGCGTCGGCGAAGATGGTGTTGTTGGATGAATCCGCCTGCAGCTCCATGGTTTGGCGGAACGATTTGTAATCTTTCGCTTTGGTGCGAGTGTAGGACTGCGTGAGAGCTTTTACCGGCTCCTGCATCAGGCGGATGGCGACCCAGTCGCCGTTCACTTCGCGGACGATGGGGCCGTGATGTGTGCGGTAAACGGTAAATTTCTTTTCGGCCATGCCGTGATCAGTGATGTATGGCACGGTGACCACGGATTCCGTGACCGGGCGCTCCTCGCTGCCATATTTGTAGACGAAGTGATCGCCTTTCTTCTGGACCTTCTCGAGATATTCGTCCACAGCGTCGACGCCGCTTGAGGTGTGCATCCAACCGGCGCGGTCGTTGAATCCCTGATAGATGAAAAACTGCCCCCAGGTTGCGGCGCCGTAAGCGTCCAGGCCTTCGTCACTGGCCATTTGAAGTTCGGAGCGGAAATAAAATGATGTGTGTGGATTGATCAGCAGCAGCGCATGATGTGCGATCGTGTTGGAAGGCGCAATGGCCGCGCCATTCGAGCCTGTGGGTTCCGCGGGCTGGTCATCGTCGTCGAGGCCGCCGGCCTGAGAGGACGCGTCCGCAATCGAGGAAAAATTCCGGGACGCATCGGCGGCGGGCGTCGAGATCGCCGCCGGCTTGCTGTAAAACGCCTGCAATTGGTTGAGGTTCACCTTTTCGATGTCGCCGCCGATGCTGCCCTCGGTGAAAGAGAGCGCCATCCACGGCTCGAAATGCTTGATGACGCGCGGCTTTACTTCGGGATGCTTGTAGAGATAGAAATTCAATCCATCGGCGAAGGCATTCATCAGAGATTTCAACCACGCGGGGCTCGCGGCATATTGAGTTTTCATATCTTCGGGATTGATGAAGAGTTTCATACGTAGGTCCTGATAAATTCTGGATTCGCCCTCGGTCTCGGCCAGACGGCCCATCGCGTTGATGTAATTTGTTTCGACGCGATTGAAGTCGTCCTCGGCCTGCGCGTACTCCATGCCAAAGACGGCGTCGGCGTCGGTTTTTCCGTAAACGTGGGCGATACCCCAATCATCACGGATGATGGTGACGTTTTGGGCTTCCTTCTCCCAACGCGCGACATCGGGATTTCGATCTGTCTGAAATGCGAATGCGGCCGAAGAAGCCGCGAGGATCAGAATCAACCTCTTCATGAGTCCTCCACCATAAAAGTGAAAATGTCAGAAGCGACGAGCGTCGCGCGCCAGCGTAGCATATTCCGAGCCCTCCGAGCTGCTATGGATATGAAGAAGGCGAATCATCGTTGGGCATCGGCGAGGAGACGAGTCTTCGGCAATCTGGAATCCCTATCGGCCGTAGACCAGGACACGGAATGTGCCAACGACGGGGGCAGGCTGAGGATTTTGGCGGCCCGCTGTTGGCGCCGGAGCCGGGCCAAAATCCGCCGTGTCCAAAAAGAGATTGTGCGTTTTGGTGTCGAGGCCCATGGTCTTAGCACCGAACTGGGTTTTGACAGTGTCAACCACGCTGTACTGGTCAGATGAGTCTTCATGAAAGATGTGGATGTTTCCCTCGCGAGTAGAAACGAAGATCAATTTGCTATCGGGATCGAATGCGGTGGCATCAGTGCCTGAGGTGATCGGAAATGACTGAATGATTTTTCCATTGTCGGCGTCCATGACAACGAGCATTTGCGGATTGCGGCCCGCGCTGAATAAGCGGCGGTGTTCGCGATCCATCGCTAGAGCGGTTGATCCTCCCGAAGGAGCAGTGGGCCAGTGCGATTTGACTTCCAGTGTTCGGGAGTCGATCGCGGCGATTTGGTTCTTATCGGCAAGATTCGCGTAGATCATTCCTTTTCCGTCGGCGACGGCGAATTCGGGGGCGCCACCCAGTTCAATGGTGTTGATTACGGCGCCAGATTTTGCATCGATCACGGTGGAGCTATGGCTATCACCGTTCATGGTAAAGACGCGTTTTGAAACAGAATCGTAAACGATGCAATCGGTATCAGGATCTGCTTTGGCCACGCCCAGCGTATTCAGAGTAGTCAAATCGAAGATTGTGACCTGAGCTGCGGTTCCGTCACTGATGAAGCCGCGGTTAAATTCAGGAGCGAGAGCGACGCCATGCTGGCGCTTAAATCCGGGAATGTAACCGATGAGCGCGCCTGTATCAGCGTCCATCACCTGAACGGCGGTACCCCGGGACAAGTAGACGCGTCGAGCGACGGGATCGACGGTGATGTAGTCGAAATATTCCGAGGTGCTGCCGGGTGCGGCTGCAAACTTATAGGTATTCAGGAGACGGTATCGGCCGTCGGGACGCGCGAAGGCTAGACTGCCGAGCAGAAGCAGGGCAGAGAAAATAGCGAGAGCGCGTGAAGCAGAAATCTTCATGGGAACCTCCTCCGGAATTAGCGGGTAGCGTGCATGCGCTTATATCCGGCGCCAGATTAAGGCAAGATTAACGGCGGAATTGCGGCGACGAATTACTGAGGGGAAATGACCGTCACATTGTCGCTGCCGCCGTTGGCAACATAAACTTTGTTCGTGACCGGATTGACGGCCACGGCATGGGGTCCGATGCCGACCGCCGCCGTGGTGGCTTTATTCGTTGCCGCGCTGATCACTGTAACGATCTTGTCGGCGTTGTGCGGCACGAAAAACTGGTTCGTCGCGGAGTTGACTACGATTGCCTCGGGACGCCGCGCGACGTTGAACGTGAAGGCCACGGTTGCTGCGGCAGAGCTTGTGGCACCATTGATCACCGTTATGGTGCCGACAGTACCGGGGGCGTCGCCGCACGTCGGGTCATTTCCGCAAGTATTTACGACATAAATCTTATTGGTTACCGGATTCACGGCAGCTTCATCGGGAGCTCTCCCGGCCGGCACAGTGGTGGTCTCGTTGGTAGCGCCGTCAATCACGGTCAAGTTTCCGCCCGTCATATTGACGACGTAAATTTTGTTCGTCACCGAGTTCACCGCCGCGGAAACAGGATACCTACCTGCCGCCACGGCGGAGGTTTCGTTGGTAGCGCCGTCAATTACCGTGACGTTGTTGCCGCTGAAATTGGTGATGTAAATCCTGTTTGTGACCGAATTTATGGCTACGGCGCCGGGTTCCGAGCCAGCCGCCACAGTTGTGGTTTGATTGGTGGCGCCATCAATCACGGTCACGCTGGCGCCGCCAATATTTGCCACATAAATTTTATTCGTCACGGAATTCACGGCCACGGCGTAGGGCCGCGTGCCCGTAGCGATGGAGGAAGTGCTGTTGGTGGCGCCGTCAATAACTGTCACATTGGAGCTATCCAGGTTGACGACATAGATCTTGTTCGTGACCGGGTTCACCGCGAGGGCATTGGGGCTCGACCCGACCGGGATAGTGGCGGTGGTCCGGTTGGTGACGCCGTCGATGACCGTCACGTTGTCGCTGCCGTTATTTGCCACGTAGATCTTATTCGTAACGGAGTTCACGGCCACTGCAATCGGCCCACTTCCGGTCGCCACGGTCGCGGTGGTTTGCGAATAGCCACGGAGCGGCCAGCCGAGCAGCAACAGAGCGATATAAGTTCCCAGCGCCCACGCAAATAGGAATCGCCGGCCGCGGTGTTGAGCTCGGGCACGGCTTGACGGAAGCGGAGAATCGCTTCCCTGGCGAGGTGACAAGGAATCTGATGGTATTCGGGTCACGCTGGTTTAATCCTGAAGCTGTCTCTCCGTGGAGGACGAAGCGCTACCTTACCACAGTCCCGGAAATAGGTAGAAGACGAATGGAGTATATTATTTTTGGAGGGCATACAGTTGTTCAGCCAGGAGGCAAAAAATCTGCGGGTCCAGCGACGAAAAATAAAGAGTGCGGCAACCGGCACAGGGGTTGTTCCGCGCGGAGCTTCCCGATAGCATTCGTCTCAGGTTCGAATGGGAAAAAGAATTTCAATCATGCGTATGCGAGCCGCGCGAGACAACATCTCAGAGCCAATTGATTGAGGAGCACGTTGCGCTCGATTCCAAAGAAGAAATCGATGATCACCAGAGCTTGAGCGAAGCCTGACGCCTCGTCTCAACGATGGAGCGAGTCATGAGCTGAATCGCGAACCTCGCGAGAAAGCGGGAACATTAATGACCGTCATCCGCAATTGCTTAAAAATCGCTGTGTTTCTACTTTTCGCCCTGAATGCTCCGAGAGCATGGGCGCAAGGACCTCCCTACCAGACCGACGATCCGACGCCAGTGGACTATAAGCACTATGAGGCTTATATTTTCGGTGGCGTGGATGGCACCCCAGTGGAATACGACACGCTGGGGCCGGCATTTGAATTCAACTGGGGAGCGATTCCCAGAATCCAGCTCCACGCTATTTTGCCCTTCGGCGCCGTCTTCCCAACGAACAATCCTATCTATGCTCCGAGCGGGATAGGCCCTCGCGCATTCGGCCTGACGGACATGGAACTGGGAGTGAAGTTCGGCTTCATCAAGCAAACGAAGCGCCGCCCTCAAATTGGAACTTTCACGATGTTTGAGATTCCGACCGGAAGCTACCCCAAAGGGCTCGGCATCGGAAAGGTCTGGTACAAACTTCCCCTATGGGTGGAAAAAGACGAGGGGCCATGGACCTTTGATGGCGGCGCCGGATACACCGTAGTCACGCAGGTTCAATATCGCAGTTTCTTTTATGGCGGATTTCTGGTTAAGCGGGAGATCAACAAGAAGCTGGAATTGGGAGTTGAAGTTTTTGCCCACGCGCATGAGGGGCTGGCTGCTCCTCAAACGCAAGCCTCAACGCTAATTGACGCAGGCGGTTACTACCACTTTAAGAATCCAAATTTCCAGTTCCTTTTTGCTTACGGGCATTCCGTGGCCGGGCAGACGGAGAACTACGGTTATCTTGGCCTCTACTATACGTGGGGGAAAGACGACAGCAAGCCCGGTGCCGGAGACGCATTCATTTCGCAGCGCCTAGGGATGAACGGAATTCATTGAATTGGAGTGTATTGAGTTCACGCGGATTCATTTTAGAAAAATAAATACCAAAAGAAGAGTCCGGCGCCAGCCACTACGACTGATGCAGCCAAGAAAGAAATCAGGCGATTCGGGGCGATCCTGTCAATCCAGCCTGTTTTTGAGAAAATCAGGCCCAATCCGAAGAAAAGAATAACATCGGCCAAACCATGTGTTATCCAATTGTGCCACGCCAAAGCATTCATAAAACTATTCAGGGGCTTATAAACATCCTTCATCCAGGCCAGAGCAGTGCTGAAAAGAACTGTGATGGCGGCGGACATGGCGAACCCGGCGCTGGAGGGCCCCAGTTTTGCGTTGTCCATATTCATCGTCCACTCCCCGGTGCAGAGTGCAAAAGCGCGATTTTGGCGCCGTGATTGATAATTGCTCCCGAGCCTTCAATTGCCAAGCCACTTAGAACGATGAGCATCGCGACACATAGCACCATTTTGCGCGCGAACGCGTTGGCGTAAAGTTTGTCTCTTGCGGCGATCGAAAGATAAAGCGAAAGGATCAGTGTTATGAAAAAGAGGTGTTCCTTTGTTTCCATGAACACCGTGTGAGCGAATGGCCACGGGCCTTTAAGTATCAAGGCTCTATCGAACGGATAGAAGTGAACGTACCAATAGCCACCGAGGATCCAAGTTACAAGCATGCACAGGGCTGAAATGATTGCGGCTTTTTGTATGCGTCCAGCGTTTCCCTCCCGCGCATTCAGCGCTTCGACGAAGACCCACAGCGCTGACATGGTACCCAAGACTCCAAATGTCGAATGCGCCAAAAGTATGACGTCGCTTCCGGTAATGTTCACCAAGGCCCCCGAGACATCGTTACCCGCTGCATGGAAAGCCGAGCTGGCTCCGGACTAAAACGTAAAATGATTGATGATTCCTGGGGCACGCTGGTCTATCTCCAAATACGGAGGCGGTAGTAGTTCGCAGCGCTACCTTAGCACAGCGAAAGCTACGTGGAAATGAACATCGAGGCGCTTGAGCTGTCGGGTGTCTGGGGGAAAAATTGAGATGTTTACCTCGCCGACGGGCGGATCGCGATGGCGCGGGAAACCAGTGAGTATTTTAACGGATGCTATACTCTGCGCGTGAAAAGCCGCCGGGAAATGAAAATCCCCGACCAGGGCCTCCCACCAAATAAGAATCTTTCCGTTCGGGGACTTGCTGCGATTGCCCTGACCGCGTTTGTTCTTATCTCGCCCACATTCATTTTCGGCCAAATCTCGGGCAACGATTTCAATTTCCACATCGCTTCCTGGATGGAAGTCGTCCATCAATGGCATCAAGGCGTCTTGTTTCCGAGTTGGGCGGCGGGCGCATACAACGGGTTCGGCGAGCCTCGATTCATTTTTTATCCTCCCCTCTCCTGGCTTTTTGGAGCGAGCCTTGGCCTGGTGTTGCCGTGGAAGATCGTCCCCGACGTATTTCTTTTCCTCACGCTTGGATTGGCCGGCATCTTTATGCACCGGCTGGCACGTTCCTGGATGTCCGCAGAAGCATCGCTTGCCGCCGCACTGATTTACATGACGAGCCCATACCAATTGGTGGATGTCTATGTCCGAAGCCCTTCCGCGGAACTTCTGGCCGTCGCCATCCTGCCTTTGGCCATTCTGTGCGTTCTAAATTGCGCGCCCGGCGAACACACGGACGCGCGCGAGCCGGACCGCGCCCGCTGGCGCAATATTGGGCTACTTTCGATCGCGTATGCCGCCATCTGGTTTACAAATGCTCCCATGTCTGTGGTTGCCAGCTACGCGCTCGCCTTCCTGCTGATGATCCTGGCAATTCGCCGGCGCTCATTCACCCCCCTTCTCACGGGAGGTGCTGGACTCGCGCTCGGATTGATGCTCGCATCCGTCTACATCGTTCCCGCAACTTTTGAGCAGCGATGGGTGAGCATTGAAAAGGCCATCTCCCCTGGGCTGATTTTCGCTGACAGCATTATTTTTAAATGGATGCTGAATCCATGGCACAGCTTCTTCAACCTGATGATCTCCAGCGTTGCGACATTTGAAATCGTGGTTGCCATCATCGCGGCCATAGTCCTGCGCCGCCGCACAGGAAAAACCGGGACAACCTGGGTCGTTCTAACCGCGCTGGCAGTTTTATCGGCACTCATGATGCTTCCTTTCAGCGCCTCACTGCTTCAATACCTTCCCAAGATGCGGTTTATTCAATTTCCCTGGCGCTGGTTGACCGTGCTCGGCGTCAGCTACTCGTTGTTTCTTGGCGGCGTGCTTGCCGCATCACGCCGCCGGCTCGCGTTCAGTTTGGGTTATCTAATATTGCTGGCGGCAACGGTCACTCTGCTTTGCACCCGTTATGCGTGGTGGGATTCAGGGGACGTGCCTGAAACGATTGCGGCGATTCAAACCGGCGCGGGCTACGAAGGCGCGGAAGAGTATGGGTCTCGTTTTGGCCGTCCAAACAACCTGCCGAGCAATGCTCCGCCGGTTTATTTGCTGCCGGAGGGGACTGCGCAGGTCTCCCGGGCCTCACAGAAACCAATGAATGAAGATATATCGATGGAAAGGTGGCAGGATCAGGAGAAGGTCTTCACAGTCGTCTCGGCGTTGCCGTCTGTCGCCGCCATCCATTTGTTGAACTATCCCGCCTGGCAAATTCGCATCAACGGCCAGCCGGCCACGAGCGAGACGGATCATGATTCCGGTCAAATGTTCATACGGCTCCCGAGCGGCGCGAGCCGCATCGAAATACGCTATGGGTGGACACGGGATCGCACCGCCGGTTGCGCAATGAGTGGAACAGGAGTTGTGATTTTATTGTGCATCGTTATTTTTGGATGGCGGCCATCTTTCCGCCATTCACGATAGAGCGGGGACCGGCAGACTAGTGTCCGGTGGTGTCTGATTCGAGGATTATGCCGCCGGCGCCCGCGGCCCAGGCCCGCGAGCCGTCGTTCGTTTCGAAGATGGAATAGAGAGCGGTCGAAGTGCCGCTCTTGTGCTCGAGCCAGTGTTCGCCGTCCGTCGATTCGAGTATGGTTCCCTGGTCGCCGACCACCCACAAACGCTTCGCGTCGCTGCTCCCTGAGATTTTGAAAAGGCGATCCTGAGTGTCACTGTGAAGCGGAGTCCAGAGGCCACCATTCGCCGAACCAAGGATCGTGCCGCCGAGCCCGACGACCCAAAGGTGGCTGCCGTCACTTTTGCCGAAGATCGAATAGAGACCGTCCGAGGTGCCGCTGGTGCGGGGATTCCAGTGAGTGCCGTCATCCGACTCGAGGATTGTGCCGCCCAAGCCAACGGCCCACAGGCGCTTGCCGTCAGTGGTTCCGAAGACTGAATAAAGTTCGATTTGAGTGCCACTGGTGGACTGGGTCCAATTCTCACCGTCAATCGACCGGACAATTGTGCCGTATTTGCCGACGGCCCAAAGGTGCGAGCCGTCACCCGACCCGAAGATACACCAAAGCTCGTTTGCAGTGGGGCTGGTGGGCTTCGTCCAGTGCTGGCCGTCCACTGATTCGACAATCGTTCCCTGGTCGCCGACGGCCCACAACTTCTTGGCGTCGCTCGTCCCGATAATGGAATTGAGGCGGCTCTGAGTGCCGCTGTCTTGCTCGACCCAGTGCGTGCCGTCTTCCGAATAAAGAATGGTGCCCTTGTCGCCGACGACCCATAGATGCTTGCCGTCCGATGTGCCGAACATCGATTCAAACTGGACCTGAGTCCCGCTGTCGTCCTGAACCCAGGATCTGCTGAAGATCTTTCTGAGTGTGGGCATTAGAAAATAGAGCGCGACCAGCAGCGCAATCAACCCGGCGCCGGCAAAGATAATTCGCGACGACTTGCGTGTGGACGCGGTTTTCTTCGCCCCCGCAGGGGAAACATCCGAGTGAACCGTGGACGGCGTCTTGAGAGAAGAAGACGCGGAAGTTGAAATCCCCGCGGCATGGGGCGCTTTGTCGGCGACTGCATGAGCCGGATCTACCCGTTCCGATTTTGAAGATGCGTCCGCCGCCGGCTGCGTGCGCGACAAATCGCGAAGATCAGTTCGATTCAAAAGCCTCTTTACAGTGTCCGCGAGGTTTAGGAGGTGGGCCTCCAGCGGGGGCGTCAGCGCATCGAGCCAGTGAAGATTGCCGATAAAATATTCCAATCCCCTGCTCGGAATAACGTTTTCAACCCGCAAAGGGAGAATCGCCACACCCCGGTTGACGGCCCGTTCGATTTCGCGGCGAATTTGCGAGGATGCGTTCGCTTCGGCCGTGAAGACGAGGACCATAATCCGGGACTGCTCAATGGCTTCAATAATGCATTCGCCCCATTCCATTCCGGCAGTGACGTCCCGGGGAGCGATCCAGCAGCGGATGCCATTCGATTCGAGGATGGCGCAGACAGCGTCGGCGGTCGTCTTATTCTTCGCCGAATGGCTTATGAATACGTCGTGTGCCATGAAGGCCGTGCTCCTAATTCTGAAAACTCAAAAGTGGTGGGATTCTACCACCAGCAGGCGTAGAAGCGGTTCAGAGAATTGAGCGCCCCCAGGGGGAAACGATTCGCGCTTAGGGAGCTGGAGGGCCTTTCTGAGGGTCAATCGACGACCTATGGATTGGCCCCGGTCCTGAGACGGACGGAGGTTCTAGGGTTGCTGGTCCTTTAAGATCGAACCACCCTTGGTGAGCCAGGAGACGCCGAACACGAACACCGCGACGGACTCGAGCCAAAAGCGAGGGGAAAGCGAATCAACAAAGGGTTTGACTGGCGGCAGCGCAGCTACAAACATGAAAACGATGCAAGCAAGGATGGTGTACCCGCAGACGCGATAGACCTTATTTCTTTGAAGTTTCCGCGGCGTGGGATTATTTTCCGGGCCGGTCATTGTGAAGAGCGCGAGGGAGAAGTAGGCCAGCGTAAGAAAGAGTAGCGCCGCAAACGTCAAATGTACATCACCGATGATGCTCTCCAGGCGCGTTGCATCCGCGGAGGGAGTTGTTGGAAATAGCGCGACGCCGATTGCGAAGACACATGCAAGGCGCCCTGCGATTTCGTCATCCCGCGCGTATCCGCGGGTGGACATGAGGAAGACTCCAATCGCGCATAGGCTTCCCACAAATACATCCCGCATGTCCGTGTAGTAGTAGCCACTGATCGAGCTTTGCAGTCCGGGGCCCTGCAGGAGAATTTTTCCGATGGCCAGGACAAAAGGAAGGGCGCATCCGATAATCCCAACGGCCTTTCGGAGGTCGAGATAAGAAAGCACCAGAGGATCTTGAAGTTTGGGTTGCTGGTCCATGAGCTTCCTCCGTTTAAATCACCCGCCATTTTTTATTCGGCTTCGCAGTCCAATTGATTACAAAAGTGGAATCGGTGGGAGGATTATAGACGTGTCAATAGCGGCCCGCAAAATATTGGAAAGGCGCACGACAGTGTATCCGAAGATCTTCATAACGGCGGCGGAAGTTCAATGCGCAACCTCCACAATGGCGGGGTATACTGCGCCGGGTGCTTTGCAACAAGGAGAGATGAGCGCATGGAAGAATGGGCCTACGCACAGGCAAAAAAAGCGCAAAAACTTACCCGACTGCATTTCTTCTCTGTGAACAAGCAACAGGACGGGAAGGAGATCGAGTTTGTAATTACGGTGAAGGAGTTCGCGACGCCTCCCGATGGCAGGCTGAAGTTTTTCGCGCAGGCCGATAAACAAACAAATCAGGGAACGGTCCCCTATACGCCTTCCGGATGGGGCGAAACTCTTTTGACGGCGCTGGCCGATTGCATCGTGGAGATCCACCGTTTCCCGTATCAGGGAAACAATTCAGTCCCGGAATCATAGGGTTCCCTGAAGCAAGCTTCACTTACGGACAGCGGGGCGCAATGCCCGGCTCAGCAGGTTATACTTCGCCGATGGCCGCACCCAAACCGCTAAAGAAACTCTTCCTGATTGACGCGATGGGCTTTATCTTTCGCGCGTTTTTCGCGCCGATGGAGCGGCTGCGAAGCCCATCAGGCATGCCGACGAAGGTCCCGTACCTTTTCACGCAGATGGTGCGGCGGCTGGTGCGCGATTATCAGCCGGACTACATGGGCGTGGCATTCGACCTGGCCGGGCCAACCTTCCGCGACAAACTTTTCGCAGAATACAAAGCCCAGCGGCCCCCCATGCCCGAAGAGCTGGCGCAGCAATTGCCCTATGTGCGCAAACTTTGCGAAGCGCTGCGCCTGCCGATCCTCGCCGAGCAGGGCTATGAGGCGGACGACATCATCGGCACCCTGGCGTTGCAGGCGTCAAAGCGCAAGCTCGACATCCTTGTGATCACAAGCGACAAAGACATGCTTCAACTTGTGGGTGGCCCGGTGCGCGTGCTGATCCCGACGAAGCAGGATCTGATGGTGGACGCAGCGAAAGTGGAGGAACTGCTCGGTGTGCCGCCGAACAAAGTGGTTGATGTGATGGCGTTGATGGGCGATTCGATTGATAACATCCCCGGCGCAAAGGGAATCGGCGAAAAAGGCGCGCGCGAGTTAATTCAGAGGTTTGGTTCCGTGGAGAAGGCGCTGGATAACGCGGACAAGGTGGAAGGCAAGCGGTACCGGGAGGCGCTGCAGACGCAGCGCGAGCAGGTGATGATGTCGAAAAAGCTTGCAACGATTGCTTTGGACGCGCCGATCAAACTCGATCTCGACCTTCTAACTTATCGTGTGCCGGACGCGGAAGCGCTTCGTACGCTCTATAGCGAGCTGGGATTTACGTCGCTGTTGAAGGAACTTGGTCCGAGCGCCGAAAGCGTCTCGGCCGCGGCCGGCGACAGGGATTATGGTGAACTGAAATCACCGAAAGACGTCAGTGCGTTTCTCGATAAGACGCCACACAAGCAGGAAATTGCGGTTTTCTTTACGGTTGCGCCGGATGAGCAGCATGAAGACGCGGGCTTTGGCAGCCGCGTCGCGACGATTGAGCTTTCTCCCAAGGCGGGAGTGGCCCGTGGATTTATTTTGAATGAAAAGGAGACGTTGCTTGAAAAGGGGAGCGACGACACAAAATTAATCGGTGCGCTTCAGCCCTGGCTTGGCGATGTCACGCGGCCGAAAATTGTGCACGACCCGAAATTGGTCCCGCTCCTTCTTGGAGACACCGCCGGGATTCGCCACGCGACGATTCTTTATTCGTACCTGCTGCGCCCGACGACGGCTAAACATGATTTTGCCGACGCCGTGCTTCGCTATCTCAATATCAACCTTGGCACCCAAGCTGGCGAGCGCGCCGATGCGCTTCAACAACTTGCTCCCGAGTTGCGGCGCCAGGTGGATGAGCAGGGGCTGACAAAGGTCTACGAAACGATTGATCTGCCGCTTGCGCCGGTCCTTGCGGAAATGGAGCGCGCGGGCGTGCGCGTGGACCCCGCTGCGCTCGCATTAATGTCGGCAGGGCTCCAAATGGAGATTCGCGTTCTCGAATCGCGCATCTGGGGCGTGGCCGGCACGGAGTTCAATATCAATTCACCGAAGCAACTCGGCGAAATTCTTTTCGACAAAATGAATTTGCAGCCGCCGCCACGGATGGGCAAGGCGCGTTCAACCGCAGCCGAGGTGCTGGAAGCATTGGCCCCGATGCACGAGCTGCCGCGGAAAGTTCTCGAGTACCGCGAAGTCACCAAGCTGAAGTCCACTTACGTGGACGCTCTCCCGCGCCTAATCAACATGGAAACCGGACGCTTGCACACACGTTTCAGCCAGACCGGTACGGCGACGGGGCGGCTCAGTTCTTCGGAGCCGAACTTGCAGAATATTCCGGTGCGAACAGAAGCAGGGCGGCGCATCCGTGCGGCTTTTGCGGCGGAAGCAGGGATGACGCTACTTTCCGCTGATTATTCTCAAATCGAGCTGCGGATTCTTGCGCATCTCTCTGAAGACCCGGTATTGGTGGAGGCGTTCCGCAAGAACGAGGACATCCACGCGCGAACGGCGCAGGAGGTATTCGGCGTCGGCCCGATGGGGCAGAGCGCCGAGCACCGCCGCGCCGCAAAGGTGATTAATTTTGGAATTATTTACGGGCTTTCGGCTTTTGGGCTGGCGCAGCAGCTCGGAATTGACACGAAAGAGGCGGCAAAGTTCATCGCGGCCTATTTTGAGCGATATAGCGGAGTGAAGGAATTCCTGGATGGCACGCTCGAAGAAGTGCGCAAGAGCGGATTCACACGCACGATGTTTGGCCGCGTGCGTCCTATTCCGGAAATCAACTCGCCGATGGTGGGTCTGCGAAATTTTGCAGAGCGGACGGCAATGAATACTCCATTGCAAGGCGCGGCTGCCGATTTGATCAAGCTCGCGATGATTGAGGTTTCGCGGCGGCTGAAGGCAGAGGGATTCCGCGGGCGAATGATCCTTCAGGTACATGACGAACTCCTGTTCGAAGCGCCGCCGGCGGAGCTTAGCCGGCTCAGCACGCTCGTGCGCGAGTGCATGGAACAAGCGCACCCTTTGCGAGTTCCGCTCAAAGTGGATTTGAAAGCGGGGCCGAACTGGCGGGATATGAGCGCAGTTGAGAGCTAGGGCGCGGGCCCCGAGTTATGCTAGGCTTTGCAAAAGCACCTGCTTCCTGAGGGATTCAAATGAAACATTCCGAGGGTTTTCTCCGGCTTGTCAATGAAGCGCGTTCTCGAATTCACGAGACCAACGTTGCAGAAGTAAAGAAACGAATGGACGCGGGAGAGAAGTTTGCGCTCGTGGACGTCCGCGAGGAAAGTGAATGGGCGCGAGGTCATCTACCAAACGCCGTCCACCTTGGCAAAGGGATCATCGAGCGCGACGTTGAATTGCGCTTCCCCGACAAGAGTATTGAGATCGTGCTTTATTGCGGCGGCGGATTCCGCTCGGCGCTTTCCGCCGATAATCTGCAAAAAATGGGATATACGAGGCTCAGCTCGATGGATGGAGGCTGGCGTGGGTGGGTTGAGGCCGGCCACCCTGTCGCACAAGGGTAAGAATTTCCAGTTTCATTGGGAATTTTGGCTGGGGCGGGAGGATTCGAACCTCCACCGTCTGCATTAACAGTGCAGCGTCCTACCAATTGGACCACGCCCCATTCATAAGCACTTTAATTCTACGCCTAGTAGGAACGGACCCGCACCGTTGTGGGTGGTAAAAATCAGGGAGCGGGGCGAAATCATTTTTCGCGGGGAGCGGGTGCGGACATGGAAGGCCCCCAACCGGTGGGTGGGGAAGTCCATTGCCTCGTGAGAACGTCTGAAAGTGTAAAGGTAATCAGCAAACCAAACCAAAAAAACGCCGCCACGATAACGAGTTTCGTCAACCGTGGACTATATTTCACATGCATGAAAAACAGGATGACGAGCAGCATTTTCGTCACGGCAATTGCGAGCGCGACAACCGTGTTCATCGAACCGAGATCGATAAATGAAACGTAAGTCGTCAATGCCGTTAATCCCAGCAGAGCGATAAAGATCGCGACATAGGTTTTCACCGAAACAACGTGCGACGCCATTAGTAGCGCCCTCCGATGAGGTAGAGCAATGGAAACAGGAAAATCCAGACGATATCCACAAAGTGCCAATAGAGCCCGCTGACTTCGACGGGAGTGAAGTACTCCGCGGAAAACCGGCCGCGGAGAGCCTTGCCTACCAGAAAACCAAGAAGGCCGAGCCCAATTATCATGTGCAGGGCGTGGAGGCCCGTCAGAATGAAATAGAAGCAGAAAAACAACTCAAGATTGGGCAGTGTCACGCCCGAAGGCAGGACAAGCTTCGGCGCAAACCGAATTCCCGGCACAAGAAAATCCCCCCACTTTTGGGCATATTCCGTGTATTTGATGCCGAGAAATGTGGCGCCCAGAACCATTGTGATCAACAGGAAAGCGACAAGCGCTTTGCGCCTGCCCGTCTGAGCGGCGTGAACGGCGAGCGCCATCGTTAGACTGCTCGCAATCAACACAGCAGTATTTGTCGCGCCCATTTTGACGTCCAGAATGCGGCTGCCAGCTTCAAACGCCGGCAAATACTTCAAGCGATATGCCGCATAACAACAAAAGGCGCCGCCGAAAAACATGATCTCCGTAACCAGGAATACCCACATGCCAAATGAGCCGGCCTCGCGCTGCTGCTCCGCGTCGGTGAAATGGTGCGCGAGCCCCGGCGAATTTACATGCACATTGGCTTCAGGCATGGGCTTCCTCTTCGGTTCCTGTCACGGCGATCCCCGGCGCCGGAGGATCGTTATATGCATAGGCTTCTTCGGTCACGATCGGAGTTACTTCAAAATTTTCAGTCGGCGGCGGGGAAGACGTCTGCCATTCCAACCCTTTCGCGTGCCAGGGATTCGGGCCCGCCACGGGTCCATAGCGCATGGACCAAATGAAATAGACGAGCGGAATCAAATAGCCGATCGCCAGAATGGAGGCGCCCGCGGACGACATCACATTGAGCACTTGAAACTCCGAAGGGTAGACCGCGTACCGGCGCGGCATTCCAAGATAGCCAAGGACAAATTGCGGAAAAAATGTGAGATTAAACCCGGCAAAAATCATGAGAGCAGCAAACCGCGCCCACCCGTCGGGGTAAAGGCGGCCTGTGATCTTCGGCCACCAATAGTGCAAGCCCCCCATATAACCCATCACCGTCCCGCCAACCATGATGTAGTGAAAATGCGCGACGATGAAATAAGTTCCGTGGAGATGGACATCCGTCGCAAGAGAAGCCAGGAACAGCCCTGTCAATCCGCCCATCGTGAAAAGACCGAGAAAGCCGAGCGCATAAAGCATCGGCGCTTGATAGGAAATCGAACCTTTGTAAAGCGTCGCGGTCCAATTGAAAACTTTAATGGCTGAAGGGATCGCCACCAGAAAACTCAAGAGAGAGAAAATCAAACTGGCGTATACCGACTGTCCCGAGACGTACATGTGGTGGCCCCAAACGAGGAAGCCGATGACCGCGATGCCGATGCTTGAAAAGGCGACAAATTTATAGCCAAAGATCCGCTTGCGTGCGAAGCAGGCAATCAGCTCATTCACAACCCCCATGGCCGGGAGCACCATGATGTAAACGGCGGGATGCGAATAGAACCAGAAAAGATGCTGAAAGAGCAGCGGGTCGCCGCCCAAGCGCGGGTCAAAAATACCGGCGTGAAAAAGCCGTTCGAGGCCAACCAAAATAATCGCGATGGCAACGACAGGAGTGCCGAGTACCTGAATAACGCTCGTGGCATACATGGCCCAGAGAAAAAGAGGCATCCGGAACCATGTCATTCCTGGCGCCCGCATTTTATGGATGGTCACGATAAAATTCAGCCCGGTAAGGATTGAGCTGAACCCCGCGATAAAGGCGCCCAGCGCGGTCGCCATCACTTGAGTATTTGAATAGGTGGTGCTGTAGGGCGTGTAAAAAGTCCAGCCGGTGTCCACGCCGCCCGCCAGAATGGCGTATAGAGTGAGGCTTGCGCCCGCGAGGTAGAGGTACCAGCTTAGGAGGTTCAATCTCGGAAAGGCGAGGTCTTTCGCTCCGATCATCATCGGAATCAGAAAGTTGCCCAGCACGGCGGGAATTGCGGGGATCATGAAAAAAAACACCATCACAACACCGTGAAGAGTAAAGAGCTTGTTGTAGGCCTCCGGTTGCACCAGCGTTCCCTGAGGCGTAATCAAATGCAACCGCATCAGTGTGGCCGCGATTCCGCCAATCAAGAACATCACGGAGATGGAAACGAGGTAGAGCAGCGCAATTCGTTTGTGGTCGGTTGTAAGCAGCCACGACCGAATGCCGTATTTGGCATTCAAATAGTTCACGGGTGGCATCGGCTGCATCTCAGGGGCCGCGGTGCTCATTTGCCCTTCCTTTCCTGCGCTGCCAGAGACTTCACGTAAGCCATCAATTGCAAAATCTGTTCCTCGGTCATCTGGCCCTGGAAACTCGGCATCACAGGCGCGTAATTCGCAAGCGGCATTGAATTCGGATTTGTAATCGCCTGGCGAATAAATGTTTCGTCAACGATCAGCGTGCGGCCGTCTTTAAGCGGCTGCGGCTTGCCGAATTGACCGACGAGAGACGGTCCTTTGCCCGAGCCATCCGGCTTGTGGCAGGTATCGCATCCATACTGGCTGAATAATCGTTCGCCGGCCTGCGCCATCGATTCGCCTTTTGACCCGCCGGAAAGCCAGAGGGAGTAGTCATCCGGCGTCATCACATAGATCCACCCGATCATTCCGGAATGTTCAGCGCCGCAGTATTGATTGCAGAACAGGTGGTACTTTCCGGTCTCTGTCGCTTGAAACCAGATTGAGGTGTAGCGACCGGGCAAAACGTCCTTCTGGATTCGGAAGGCCGGAATGTAAAAGCCGTGGATGACATCCTCGGACGTCATTGTCAGCTTAACGGGAACGCCCACGGGGACGTGCAGCTCATTAATTTCCCGCGGCCCCTCGGGATGCTGCAAGTGCCACATCCACTGCTTTCCCACCACGAATATCTCCATCGAAGCATTCGGGGCGCGCGAGTTCTGGAAGAAAAGGCTCGAACCCCACACGAAAATTACGGCCACCAAAGCTGTGGGCACCAGCGTCCAGGTCAATTCCAGCGGCATGTACGTCTTTGTTTGCGGAGGGAGTTCATCGGGCGTCCGCCGCCGGTACTTGATCGCAAAATAGAAAATGGCCGCGAAAATAATGAATGTAAAAAAAAGAGTTACGCCTGTGAGGAAAAAATGGAGCCTGTCTACATCCGCCGCAATTGTCGAGCCGGGCTTTGGGCGCAATGGGAACGCCTGCGCGAGAAACATTGCCGCCGGAAGTTGAATGATCGATTTCATGATTCAGCGTTTTCCACGTATCGCTTCCCGTTAGGACGCGCGCTGCTGCGCCGGTTTTTCTTGCCCGAGCGGCCCGGTGCCGCTGCGCTTCTCGCGCCGCGCCATAACAATGATTCCTGCAAGGATCAACAAGACTGTGAGCGCGCCCGCGATGTGCAGGACATTTCCAATCACAAGCCCGTATTTCCCTATTGCGGGATCATAGTGAAAGCAATACAGCAGCACGGCGTCCTGCACTGGCGATCCGATTTTTCCGGAAGACGCTTCAATCAACGCCAGCCTGACGTCCCGAGGCCGGTACGCAATCCCATACAAGTAATGGGAAATTTTGCCCTCGGGAGTGAGGACCATAATCCCCGCGGCATGCGCGAATTGCTGCGTAACAGGATCGCGCACGTAGCGGTAGCCGACTGCTGCCGCGAGCTGCTTGATTTGCTCTTCATCGCCAGTGAGAAAATGCCAGCCTTGCGAGGCGCCGGGGCGCCCGTAAAGCCCCACGTACATTGTTTGCTTCGCATAGGCGAGGTCCGGCTTTTCCGTTGGGTCAATGCTCACCGTAATCACGTCGAAGTCTTTTCCCAAATCAAGCGGAACTTCTTTCAAACTGTTCAATGTTCCGTTCAAGACTTCCGTACAAAGCATCGGGCACATGTAATAGACCAATTCAAGGATGGCCGGCTTGCCGTCCATGAGCTGCCGAAGCGAGACAGTCTGGCCGTGCTCGTCGCGGAAAGTGAGATCGAGAGGGATCTGCGAGTTCAACTTCTGGTCCAGCCCGACGCTCTCAAGAATTTTCGGCTTGCCGGAAGGATTCTGCTCTAGAAGATCCTGAGCGCTTGCGCCGCCCGAAATCATCGGCAGTATCGCCGCAATCGCTGAACACACGAAAAAGTACTTAACGGAAATCCCGCGGATTTTCATTTTTCTTGCTCCTTGGGTACATTTTCTGCGTGTGGCGCATTCGGGCGCGTAGGCAGCCCCCGTTCGATTATCAGGTCCATCGCACGGTCAATCGGGATGCGGACTTTTCCCGTCGCGCGGTCCGTCCATCCGTATGAATTCAGCAGGTCTTCCTGTTCCATCCGCGCGCGATTCAAATCCTCCACAGGATGCACCTGCAGCCGCGGTTCGGGTGGCAATTGACGCACGTCCGTAAACGGCGAAGCAGTGGGCCCGAGCTGCTGCGTCGCGGAAAAATAACCAAACAGCCAGTGCATGGTCACGAGAGACACCACGACGACGGCAAGAAGCACGAGGAGTGAATAGGAAATCGCCCGCGTATTGACGTCGCGCTTCTCGTAGCCCGGATTCGTTTCCGGCGAATTCAATTCAATGTCCTTCCACGCTTTCCATCAGCTCAGCCAGCCGCGGATCATGCAACGGCAGGGTCGGCTTCCCGTCTAACTGTCTGAAAAATTCCCAAAGCCACAATCCGCCGATTCCCGCGGTCAATGAGAGATTCGTCCAATGCACGGCCGGCCCGTCAGGTTCGAATGCCGGCACGATGAGCCAGAACATATCCACCAAAGTGAGTGCGACGAGAAGCGCCGCCACGCGCGAAAGCGCCTTGGGCGTGCGCTTGATATCCCTCGAAAGCAAAAGCACAAATGGGACAGCAAAGTGGAAGATGATCAGCACGACCGCAAGCGCGGCCCAGCTTCCTCGACCGCGGCTCATGTACCAGCTCGTTTCTTCGGGCATATTTCCCGACCAAATAATCAGGAATTGCGAGAACGAAAGGTACGCCCACAGCATTACGAAGGTGAGCAGCAAATTTCCGAGGTCATTGAAATACATCGGCGTCGCGATCTTCGAAAGCGGCTCATGGTTCGCCAGGTCCCGCGATATCAGGATCGAAAACGCCAGCGCCGAAAGCACCATCACGACCATGATGATCATTCCGTAGATTGTGGAGAACCATTTCGGTTCGAGTGACATGATCCAGTCCACCGATGAAAACGTCACCACCAGTCCCCATAGAATCAGCCCGGGCCCGCTCAGCCCCTCCAATTTTTTTGAAAGGCGCGCATCGCCCGTGCGGTCCTGCTCAAACGACCAGCGATTCAACAGACATGCGAGCCCCATCCAAAGCGCGAAATAGATGACGATGCGCACAATGAAAAATGGCGTGTTCAGAAAAAAATGCTTCTGCTGGTAGACCGGATTTGACGCAGCTTGCGGCTGCGCCCAACCGTAAAGGCGGGACATTCCAAATAAAAGTGGAATGTAAAGCAGCGCCATCAACCAGAGCGTCCGCGTAGCGGCCTCCAGGATGCGGCGAATCACAAATCCCCAGCCGCCGCCCGTCAGGTGATGCAGCATTAGAATTGCCATCGAGCCAACCGGGATTCCAATCCAGAAAACGTAAGCCAGCAGATACGACCGGTAAAATTGGTCCGGCCCACGAAGTAATCCCGGCACTGAAACAAGAATTCCCATAACGCCCGAGATCAGCATCCCGCGCCGCAAGCGATCGAATTGCGGCAGACGGAGGTCGATGTTGCCCGGCGCGCTCATTTCGGCTGCACCGCCTGAAGTTTTTCGCGTTCCGCCGGGGGTGCATCAGTAAGACTTGCCTGCTGGCTCAATTGCAGGGCGCGAATGTAGGCCGCGATGCGCCAGCGATCTTCAGGACTCACGCGCGAAGCGTAGCTGTACATCACGCCAAGGCCGTTCGTCATCACGTCGAAAAAATGCCCGGGAGGCGCCTGGCGCAACCGGTCAATATGAAATGACGGCGGCTGCGGGAAGCCGCGCAACACGATCATCCCGCGCCCGCTGCCGGTCGCGTCATGGCACGGCGCGCAATAAATGTTGAATCGCTCGCGCCCGCGAGCGAGATCCGCACTGGTGATGCGGAATGGGAAAACTTCAGCGTCCTTGCCGTCCACTTTGCCTGTGTATAAGAGTGAATCAAGATGGAGCTGGCCCCGCGCAACCGTACCCGGCACAGGTTGGCGCGCCGAGAGCCCGTTATCAAAAAATGCAGAGGCATCGTAAGGGTTGTACCGCGGCTGCACTTGCATGTCCTGACGGCAACCGGCTGCAAGCGCCACGCACGCAAATGCGGCCGCGATTGCCGCGCGCCTCGCAGTTTTCCGTGAAATGTTCCGCTTACACATCAACTTCGGAAACCTCTCTTGCCTGCAAACCCTGCATAAATGCTTTCGTTTTCGCCAAATCGAATTGTTTGTCGCGCGCCTTCACCAGCAGAAAGAATCTGTCGCGGGTCGCGAGCGCGAACCGCTCCACGTTAAACACCGGGTGGTAAGGCGCGGGCAGCCCATTCATTGCCAGCAATCCGAACACGCAGAAAATCGCCGCGCCTAGGATCGTCAACTCAAACGTAATTGGAATGAACGAGGGCCAGGAATTGAAGGGCTTCCCCGCGACGTTGAGCGGATAGCTGAAAACATTCGCGTAATACTGCATGAAAAATCCGGTCAGTCCGCCGAGCACTCCTCCGATCAGCACAACGAGGGGAAGCCTTGTACGATGGAATCCCACCGCCTCCGCCAATCCTTCTACGGGCAACGGTGTGAACGCATCCACACTTTTGTACCCCGCCTCGTGTGTCTTGCGCGCGGCTTCAAGAAGCGCCTCGGGCGTCTCAAATTCCGCCAGCAATCCGTAGAGAGGTTGTCTCCGCATCGCTCAGACCTTTTCACTTCCCGGCATTTCCGGATTCGGATTCCGCAACCGCGCGAGATAACTTGTCCGCGGGCGCGTGTTCAGTTCCGCGAGCAGCGTGTAGTCGCGCGGACTCGCTTTCCAATTCGCCACTTGGCTCGATTTGTCATTGATATTGCCGAACGAAATCGCCTGCGCCGGGCACACCGCCTCGCAGGCCGTCACGATTTCGCCGTCGCGCACTTCGCGGTCCTGCTTTTCCGCATCGATCTTCGCCGCCTGGATGCGCTGCACGCAGTAAGTGCACTTCTCCATCACGCCGCGGCTTCGCACGCTCACGTTCGGATTCCGCAGGGGCATCAGCGATTGCGTCGTGAAATCGGAATAAAGCTTGAAATTGAAGCGACGCACCTTGTAGGGGCAATTGTTTGAGCAATACCGCGTGCCGACGCAGCGGTTGTAAACCATTTCGTTCAGCCCTTCGGGGCTGTGAACGGTCGCGCCGACAGGGCAAACGAGTTCGCACGGCGCGTTCTCGCAGTGCATGCATGGCACCGGCTCGAAATAAGTTTCCGGCGCTTCCACATCGCCGCGGAAATAAGTGTCCACACGCAGCCAGTGCATCTCGCGCCCTCGCATCACCTCTTCTTTGCCGACGACGGGAATATTATTTTCCGCTTGGCACGCCACAACGCACGCGTTGCAGCCCACGCATTTGTTCAGGTCAATGGCCATGCCCCAGGCGTAGCCCTTATATTCGTAGGCGGGGTAGAGCGAGAGTTCTTTAGGAGGCGCTTCGGTTTTTGCTTGCGCAAATTTCGGATTGTGGCGGAATTCATCGAGCGTGCCGACCTGTACCAGATTGCGTTCGAATGCGTTCACGCTTTCCAGCTCTTTTTCGTGGCCATTTATGTCGATCAAGCTGTGGTGCTGCGTGGGCGCGAGATCGTAATGTTTGCCGGTCTTGTGAACCTCTGCTCCCAACGCAATCCACGGCGTCAGCGCTCCAGGGAATTCACCGGCGCTTTGAATCTCATAAGCGTTGAAACCGACGCCTGTTCCCACGCGCCCTGAGCGGCGGCGCCCGTACCCGAGATGGAGAGTGATCGAATCATTGGAATGGCCTGGAACTATCCACGCCGGGCCTTCCACCCAGCGGCCATTGAGGACAATGTGAATGACGTCCCCGTTTGCAATGCCGAGCTTCTGGGCCGTCGCAGGGCTCATCTGCGCTGTATTGTCCCAAGTGAGTTTCGTAATCGGCTTCGGGTTTTCCTGTAGCCATCCGTTGTTCGCCCAGCGGCCGTCGCCGATTGTTGGGTCGGGCCGGAAAACAATCTCGAGTCCGGTGCTCGACTGTGAAGCAGGAGGAGGCGTGCTACTTTGCCGCACGCCGGTCAGACTTGAGCCCACATCGCGCGCCGCTAGCGCTGTCCCTTCAATCAAACCGTCATGAAGCGCCTTTTGCCAAAACACGTCAAAGTCCTTCTCTCCTCGCTGGCCTTTCCAATATTCTCGAACGAGATCGTAAGTAGTCTTGTCGGTGTGTCCCTGCAAAGCGGACAGGATGTCATTCTGCGTTTTGCCGTCGTAGAGCGGCGCAATCAGTGGCTGGATGAAACTCAGCGTACCGTCGTAAGCCCGCGCGTCACCCCAGGATTCAAGGTAGTGCGCTGCAGGGATATGCCAATGGCAAAGCTCCGCAGTTTCATCCTCGTATGGCCCAAGGTGAGCCCGGAACGGAACTTTCAGCAGTTTTTCTGTGAATTGAAGGTCGCCAGGCGCTGAGTAGGCTGGATTTCCGCCCAAGATGAAAAGCGATTGAACTCGGCCTTCATCCATGTCATCGACAAGCTCACCTAGCGAGCCGGTAGCTGGCGATGCATCAAGCATGTCGGTAAAGATCACGGTATTCCCTGTGTTGTGCAAGGCTGCATTCATCGCGCGCACAAGTTCTTGAATGTATTCCGGCTGGCGCTCACCGGCCACAACCAAGCTGGACCCATCATGGTTCCGTAAATCTTTGGCGAGCGCTTCAATCCAACCTGCGGGGACGCCGGATATTGAATTCGTGCTGTTCGCTGAGGCCGAAGGCACGCCAAGTGCAGAAGCAAGATGGCTGGCAAATTGGCCAATGTCAGAAGCGCGAATCGCCAAACGATGGTCGGCCATTGCGCCGGTTGTCGTCGCGCCTTGCTCTATCACGTAGAGACGGTTCATTTTTGCCGCGGATGCTTCTGCATTTCGCCGCGAGGCGAAATCACGCGCGTAACGCACGGCGCCCGGACCGGAATAGAGGAAATCGGAATCGAGTGAGAGGACAACGTCAGCCTTCTTGAGTTCGTAGACAGGACTCGACGGGCATATTCCACCGCAAAGAGTTGCCGCGTCATCCTTACCCGACTCTGCTCGCAATAGTGGTTCCCACTGAATCCACTTTGCCTCCGGAAACTCCTTCAGCAGCTCCTGAATTTGCCATTTGAGCGTCGGCGAAGTTATCGTCTCGGTCAGTATCCGCAGCCCCGCGCCCTTTGTTGTGACGAAATTCGTCCGGAGATCCCCCACCGCGGAAAGAAATGCCGGCCAACTGCTGATGCGCCCTTCGTGCACCACCACCTGGGATCGATCAGGATCATACAAATCCAGAATGGACGCCTGCGCGAAAATATCCGTCGCGCCAAGGCTTCCCGGATGCAGCGGATTCCCTTCAATTTTTGTGGGCCGTCCCATGTTGCTTTCCACCAGGACGCCCATTCCAACGCCGCCCTGCACAAATGTCGTCGCATAAAAGAGCGGCTTACCCGGGATAATTTCTTCGGGCGCGCGTACGTAAGGGACGATCTTTTGCTCCGGCATTTTTGTGCAGCCGGAAAGCCCCGCGAGCGCCGCCGAAGCCGCCATCCACTTCAGCACGTCGCGGCGCTGCATCCCCCCCGCCTCTTTTTCCGGGTCATTCGGGAATTCATTGTGAAGGAACGCGCGGTACTTCTCCGTATCCGCCAGTTCTTCCAGACTCCGCCACATGCGTTGCCCCCGAACCTTCGGGGCCGCGCCGTTTGCGCGCCCGCGCAAAGCCTCAAGGTCGATGCGCTGCTTCAAGTTGTCGTCGCTCGTCATCGCTTCCCGTTGGTCTCTTCTATCGATGGCACGTGCTGCAATTCGTCAAACTCTGAATCTTGTATTTCTTCACCAGCATCAGCCCCAACTCCGTCTGATTCGCCGGCGCCGAGTAATGGGCGTTGAAAACCTCGCTCCGCGGACGCACATATTTCTCCGGGTTGCGGTGACATTCGAGACACCAGCTCATTTGCATTGTGTTTGCGCGCCATGTGAGCGGCATATCCGCCACCGGCCCGTGGCAGGTGGTGCACCCAATTCCCTTGTTCACGTGAATGCTGTGGTTGAAATAAACGAAGTCCGGCACGGCGTTCACGCGCACCCATTGGATTGACTTATCGTCCCGGTAGCTCGCCCGCACCGGATCGAGCATCGGGCTCTTCACCCAGATCTGCGAATGGCACGTCATACAGGTCTGTGTCGGCGGCATGCCTGCGGACGACGATGTCTCCACCGCCGTGTGGCAGTAGCGGCAATCGAGACCCAACTCTCCCGCGTGATGTTCATGACTGAATGGCACCGGCTGATCTTTAGCAATATTCACATCCGTCACATAAGGTGACGCTGAAAGCTCATACACGGCCCAACCGAGTGCGGCAATCAAAAACGCCGCGCCGTAGATGCTCACGCGAGCAATAGTGTTCGTGCTGCGATGGAAAATTTGCCCCATTAATTTCAGCCGCCGCCTTCCACGCGCCCACAGACGCGCGGCGCGTTACTTCGTTTTCTCCCCAGGCGTTGACGGCACCAGCCCGCGCATCTCGGAAATCGAAATGATCGGCAGGAACCGGACGAACAGGAACAATAGCGTAAGAAAAAGCCCAATCGATCCGACAAATGTCGCCCAGTCCCATCGCGTGGGATAATACATTCCCCACGATGACGGCAGGAAATCGCGGTGCAGGCTCGTGACCACGATAATGAATCGCTCCAGCCACATCCCGGTATTCACGACGAGTGAAATCACAAATAGCGTGAGGACGCTCATGCGCACTTTCTTGAACCACATGCATTGCGGAATTACGATATTGCAAGCGATCAACGTCCAATACCACGGCGCATAGGGCCCCATCATCCTGTTTTTGATCATGAATTTATCGAATCCACCGCTGTAAAACGCGCCGAAGGTCTCCATCATGTATCCGTATGCGACGATCAATCCTGTCGCCAGCATCACCTTTGCCATATTTCCCAGATGCCGCATGGTGATGAAGTCTTCCAGTCCATAAAATTTCCGGATGGGAATCGCCAGCGTCATCACCATGGCAAAGCCGGAGTAAATCGCCCCAGCCACAAAGTAAGGCGGGAAAATCGTGGAATGCCAGCCCGGCACAATCGCCACGGCAAAATCGAAGCTCACCACCGTGTGTACGGAGACAACCAGCGGCGTCGCCAGGCCCGCAAGCAGCAGGCACGCCAGCTCGTATCGGTGCCAGTGAACCGCTGAGCCGCGCCAACCCATCGCCAGAAATCCGTATATAACTTTTGCCGCACGCTTTTTTGCGCGGTCGCGCAGCGTCGCAAGGTCCGGGATCATTCCCACAAACCAAAACATCAGCGAGACCGTTGCGTATGTCGACACCGCGAACATGTCCCACACCAGCGGGCTGCGAAACTGCGGCCAAAGCCACATCGTGTTTGGATACGGGGCCAACCAATAGGCGAGCCACGGACGGCCCATATGCAGCAGCGGGAATGTGCCGGCACATGCAACGGCAAAAAGGGTCATCGCTTCAGCAAAACGGTTGATGGATGTCCGCCAACGCTGTCGCAGTAGCAACAGGATCGCGGAGATCAGCGTCCCGGCGTGCCCGATCCCAATCCACCATACGAAATTAACAATCGCGAAGCCCCATCCGACCGGGATGTTGATGCCCCAGATCCCCACGCCGATTGCAAATAGCCAAAAGATTGCGTAGGTGAGCAGCATCAACAGTGCAAATGCGATGGCGAAGCCGAAATACCAGCCGCGGGGCGTACCCTTGCGAAGCACAATCGCGCTGATTTTGTCGGTAACCGAGGCGTAGGTATAGCCTGGTTCGATGACGGGCGGGTTTTGCGCGGATCCCATGATTCAGGGACTTCTTCTTTTGGACATCACCGAAAACCTCTGACTTACTCCCCCTCCTTACATCATCTCTGCTTCGGTGCGGCCGCCTTCACCGGCATTGCCGCATCTGCGCGGCATTCCGCGCTGAAATTAAGCCGCCCACCCAAGGATTCGATGCCGTTGTGACCGGTTCGCCGGTGAATTTCCCGGCGCGAATTGGAAAAAATGCAAGCGCGAGAATAGCTCCGAATCTTTCGCCACGCAAGCGACGCCCATGCATCTTCAGATCTTCCAGTGTATTTGCGGTTTGAAACACCCGGGGTACTTTCCAGTGGACAGAAAATCGTCCTGCGCGCCAAATTGAATCCGGCGGAGATTATTTCACTTGCCGACGTTTCCCTCCCGACGATGATTGCTTACTTGCAGGCTGTCTACGGGGCTTATGGAGACTGGCTGATCTTGGCGTTCGTTCTGGTCATAGCTTGGGGCTGGCCATTGCTGGGAAACAGTCTCTTCAATTCTTTCGAACAGTTGTGCGCCCGTTTTGCGGCGCGCCGCGGACTAGCCATTCTCGCAATCTCTCTGGTCGTGATTCTTATCAGAGTCAGCCTGTTGTGGACTTATCCCGTGCGACCGCCGGGCGTCCATGACGAATTCAGTTATCTGCTAGCCGCCGATACTTTCATACATGGCCGCCTTTCAAATCCGCCTCACCCGATGTGGATTTTCTTTGACACGATCCACGTCCTTCAGCACCCGACCTATGCCTCGATGTACCCGCCCGCGCAAGGGGCTGTTCTGGCTCTGGGGCAATTGTTGGGAAACCCATGGATCGGGGTGCTGCTGAGCATGGGCGCAATGTTCGGTGCTCTCTTATGGATGCTGCAAGGTTGGTTTCCCCCAAAGTGGGCGCTCCTGGGCGCGACTTTACCTCTGCTCAAGTTTGGTATTTTTGGGTATTGGATGAATTCCTATTGGGGTGGCGCCGTCCCAGCTATTGGTGGCGCGCTGGTCATCGGTGCTCTGCCCCGCATCCTTCGCATGCACCGGCTTCGTGACGCGCTCCTGCTCGGCCTCGGAACAGGCGTCCTGGCCAACAGCCGGCCATTTGAAGGCCTTGTCTTATTTATTCCTGTCGCTGTCGTGATTGTGTGGTGGTTGTTCAGTCGCCGCAGTCCCGGCTGGCGGATAACGATTCCGCGCGTTGTTGCGCCGCTTGGTTCCGTTCTGCTTTTCACCTTGGCCTTCATGCTTTATTACAATTGGCGTGTCACCCAAAACCCCTTTCTCTTTCCTCACACGCTGGATGATCAACTCCACTTGAGCGTTTCGGCTTTTGTCTGGCCCGCGCTGAAACCTCCAATGCAATACCTGAATCATCAGTTCGACGTCTTTTACAACCACTGGGTTCGCAATCAATACGCTCATACGTGGGAGGATTTCAAGCGCATCTCATGGAACAAGGTGATTATCTTTCAGAGGGCCTTCCTCGGAGTGGCGCTGGTCGTCCCCTTTATTACATTGCCGTGGGTGTTGTTCGACCGACGCATGCGGCTGATCATCGTGCAATGCACTCTTTGTTCGCTCGGGATGTTGGCCATCGTCTGGTTCAATCCGCATTACGCGGCCCCGGCTCTGTCAGTATTTCTTTGTCTTTTGGTTCAGATGTTTCGCCATCTGCGCCGCTGGAGGGTTTTCGGCCGTCCCGTAGGAATTGGTCTCACGCGTGCCGCAGTCCTGTTTGCTGCCGCGGCGATTCCGATGGGCGTCTATAACGTCGTAATGGATCCGAGAACTTCCTACGGATTGGAGACAGGCGAGCCGAACTGGCAACGAGCCGAGATTGCCGCGCAGCTTCAGGCGATGCCGGGGCAACACCTCGTCATCGTTCGTTATTCCCAAACAAAGCACGTCATCCATCAAGAGTGGGTCTACAATGCGGCTGACATTGACCACGCAAAAGTGGTTTGGGCGCGGGAAATTCCGGGTATCGACCTCAAGCCCCTCCTCGATTATTTCAAAGGAAGAAAAATATGGATTGTTGAGCCCGACACTTTTCCTCCGGTGCTGTCGCCATTTGATCCTGTTGCGGCAATACCGCCACGAGGAGAAAACAGACAGTCGCCGCCATGAAAGGTGTCCTCTTCCCACGACGAATTAAAATTTAAATTTCGCACTCTCGTTGCCATTTAAGCACTTGTGCGACTGCTTTTGAATGGCGGCGTCTGAACCCTGTTACCCTGAGGGCCTTTGGACGTGGGGTGTCGCGGACGAAGTGTGGCTCGCCCAGCCGCGCTTCTGCCTTCGATTGGAATTGGGCTACTAGAGCGATGTCAAATCAGATCTCGGACCGTCCGGCGACACCACCCTCCTCCCCTCCATTTTTGGGTTTGGATCCGGAAAAACTCGCGCCCTGGATCCTGCTGGCCTTGATTGCCTACGCCGCAGTAAGAAATTTTTTCGAAGCTTTAACGCGGCCATTCTGGTACGACGAGATTTGTACGTGGGTCATCGTTCACCAGCGCGGACTTTCCGGCATGTGGGACGCGCTTAAGCATTCCGTGGATGGACAGCCTCCGGGTTATTACTTGATTGTCCGGCTGGCAACGGTTTTTGCAGGCAACGAACAAATATCTTTCCGCATTCCCTCTATTCTTGGATTTTCCGTTATTACGATCTGCTTGTTCGTGTTTGTCAGAAGACGAAGCAACAATGTGAACGCGCTTATCTGCGCCGCGATTCCGTTGTTTACCTTGCTCTTTGATCTCTTTGCGGTGGAGGCCCGGCCATACAGCCTGGTTGTCGCGTGTATTGCACTCGCCCTCGTGTCGTATCAACGCGCGCCGGCGGTTCCATGGATGATTCTAATGGGATTAAGTTTGGCGCTCGCTCAGGCGTTCCATTATTACTCTGTAATTTCATTTGTCCCCTTTATCGCCGCTGAATTGGTATATCTGCTCAGGACTCGGCAACTTCGCTGGCGCGTATGGGTCGCATTCTCTTGTGGTTTGTTGCCCCTGGCGGGTTTCTGGCCATTGCTCTCCCGCTTTAGAGCCTTCTATGGCTCGCATTTCTGGGCGGTGCCCAGCTTGAGTGGCACTGAGTCCAGTTACGGATGGTTCTTCAAAACGAACTTGGCTTGGGGTGTGATTCTCACAGCCGTCGCGGCAATCGCGGTGCTTGGCAAGTTGTTGATCGAGATTCGCCGAACAACGGGCGCAGACCGCCCGGCTGTGGATTTGGTCCACGAGCAGATGCTCACGTTGGGATTTCTCGCTCTGCCCTTCGTGGGTTTCGCGGTCGCGGAGCTTTGCCACGGAGGCATGACACCAAGATACGTGCTTTCCTCGGTGCTGGGTTTTTCACTGGCTGCCGCTTACGTTCTTCCGCGGATCACGCGGAGGAGTGTCGGTTTAATCGCGACCCTCGCTCTTCTGCTTGCTTTCGCACTGCAGGAAGGGAAATTTTGGTCATCCTACAACATTCATTTTATTTCCCCCGCGGATTCAGTTGAAAAATTGGTGGCTTCCGCCGGCTTTCCGGATCTTCCAGTTGTTATTTCGCACCCTCACGATTTCTTGCAGCTCGCGCACTACGCCTCACCGGAATGGAACAAGCGATTTGTGTCGGTTGTTGACCCTGCGGAAGCGATTGTTTACTCGGGTAGCGATTCGGCCGACAAGGAATTGCAAGTCATGCGGAACTACACACCACTTCAGGTTTACGACTTCAATGAATTTGCCAAGGAGCACCCCACTTTTCTTTTGTATTCAAGCAACGCGGGGTTTGGTCTCGATTGGTGGGGCGTCAAGCTTTTTCGAAGTGGATACACACTGAAAATGGTTGCCATGACGGATTTCTTCCACAGGGTTTTGCTTGTTACCAAGAATAAGAGCGCTCATTAAAATTCCGACGTTTGGCGAGCCTACCTACAATCCGTTGGAGGCGATTCGATGCCCCATCCGCGGGTTTTGAATTGAGGCCGTTGCAATTCAAAGGTACCAATCTGAAACAAGCAAATCCGGATTGCATAGACGCGAATTTACCAGCGTGCCAGAATTGCCTGAGCATGTTTAGTCTGTCCGCAACGTTGTCAGTGGCGAAATCAATGATCTTGGGTTACCGCGTTCTAGAGGACGCGGGCAAGACGGTTCTACGTTTGGAGTAACTGAGAATGAAAGCTGGACAACAAATCGCAATCGTTGGCGGATGCGGACATGTCGGATTGCCACTCGGGATTATGCTGGCGGACCGCGGCATGCAAGTCACGTTGTTGGATCTGGATCAGCAAAGAGTAGATCAGGTCAACGCGGGGGAAATGCCCTTCATGGAAGACGGGGCAGGAGTGTTGCTTGGCCGCCTGATTCACCAATCCCTTTTTGCAACCATGGATCCCGATTGCCTTCGTCATGCTGATGTCGTGATCGCGGTTGTGGGCACACCCGTGGATAGGCACCTGAGTCCAAATTTGAATGAAGTGTACCGGATCATGGATGACGTGATTTGCCGGATGAAGGAAGATGCTTTATTGATCCTGCGCAGCACTGTTTATCCGGGGATGACGAAGCTGGTTCACGACCGCATTCGCACGCTGGGCCGGAATATTCTACTTGCTTTTTGCCCGGAGAGAATCGCAGAGGGTCACGCGATTGAGGAATTGGCGATCTTGCCGCAACTCATTTCCGCGTTTGATTCCCGGGCCATGGAGCGTGTACGTGATCTATTTCTGATTCTGGCGCCCACCGTAATTGAGCTCCAACCGATTGAGGCCGAGCTGGCGAAGCTGTTTTCAAACAGTTGGCGGTATTTGAATTTTGCAATCTCAAATCAGTTCTATACTCTGGCGCAGAATTATGACCTGGACTTTTACCGCATTCATGACGCTGTTACTCGCGATTATCCCCGGATGAAAAGCTTTGCCCGGCCGGGTTTTGCTGCCGGACCTTGTCTGTTAAAGGACACACTTCACCTCGGGGCATTCGCAAAAAATAATTTCTTTCTGGGCCACGCGGCAATGTTGATCAACGAAGGGCTCCCGAACTTTATGGTCGATCAACTTAGGCGCTCGGGCCTGTCTACGCGGCGCATCGCGATTCTTGGGATGGCATTTAAAGCCGATTCCGATGATTTTCGCGAGAGCCTTTCTTATAAACTCCGAAACCTCCTGAAGCTTGAGGCTTCCCAGGTTCTTTGCACCGACCCTTATGTGCAGGATCCAACGCTGGTGCCGCTTCTTGAGGCTATCCAGGATTCCGATGTGGTCATTCTGGGCGCCCCCCACTCCGTATATCGTGAAATAAAGATTCCGAATGAGAAAGTCGTCATAGATATCTGGAATTTTTGGAACGCCTCGGAGGCGCGCAAACTGGAATCCCTGCATGCAACACCGGCCCCTGTTGCGTAACTAAGCCGATGAAGATACTTGTGACAGGAGCCGCCGGTTTTATCGCTGGATATTTGATTTCTGAACTCCTCGATGCCGGGTATAAAGTTACGGGTCTGGATAATTTCAGCAAGTATGGCCGGGTTGAAAAGTCCTACGAATCCCACCCCCACTATAGGCTTGCCGAAGGAGATGCAAAAGACACCGGACTGTTGAAGGCGCTTCTCAAGGATTGCGACCACTTTGTCGCTGCGGCAGCCATGATCGGCGGCATCTCTTATTTTCATGCTTTCGCCTATGACCTGCTCGCGGAAAACGAGCGGATCACTGCGGCAAGCTTTGACGCCGCCATCGATGCCCATCGGAACGGCCGCCTGAAGAAAATCACGGTTCTTTCATCCAGCATGGTTTTTGAGAGCGCCGCGGAATTCCCGACACCGGAAGGCGCGGAGCGCCGCTCTCCGCCGCCTCTTTCCACATATGGATTTCAAAAACTTGCGACGGAGTATTTCGCAAAGGGCGCGCTCGAGCAATATGGCCTGCCGTACACGATTGCGCGACCATTTAATTGCGTCGGGATCGGCGAACGGAGAGCTCTTCGTGACAGCAACGTTACAAGTGGCAACGTCCGCCTGGCGATGTCGCATGTCGTTCCGGACCTCGTCCAAAAAATCCTCAAGGGTCAGGACCCCCTCCACATCCTTGGCTCCGGAAAGCAGGTTCGCCATTACACCTATGGAGGTGATTTGGCCCATGGCATTCGGATGTGCATCGAGCATCCGGCGGCGCTGAATGAGGATTTTAATCTCTCAACCCCCGTCGCCACTTCCGTGGTCGACCTCAGCCGGGTGATATGGGAAAAGATTCATAAAGGCTCAAAGCCGTTCCGCTTCGTCTCGGATTCTCCTTATGAATACGACGTGCAAATGCGATCACCCGACGTATCGAAGGCCGAACGAATCCTCGGGTTTCGCGCGCAAACACCCTTGAATGAAATTCTTGATGAAGTGATTCCCTGGATCGCGGAACAAATTCGCCATGAACAGATTTGACCCACCCTCACTTCCATTTGCGGGCGTTCTTCGGCAATTCGTGCAGCCACTTGACCGCGCACAGGTGATCTTGGCACCCGACAAACAAAATTTCTGATGCCGCCTCCCCTACAAATTGTGATCCCCGTATACAACGAAGGCGCGAATTTCCCGGCTCTCCGATCCGCACTCATCGGTGCGATCCGTTCTCCTTTTGAGGTCTTCGTCATCTATGACTTCGACGAAGACAACACAATTCCCGCGGTCCGCGATGTGATTCGCGAAGGCGATTCACGGTTTCATTTGGTGAAAAATTCCGTCCGCCCTGGCGTAGTTGGCGCAATGTTGACCGGATTTCAGGCTGTCGAACGAGGCCCGGTTCTAGTTGTGATGGGGGATCTTTCCGACGATCTCGAACAAGTCGATCAAATGGTTGATTTATATCATCAGGGGTTTCAACTGGTTTCAGCCAGCCGGTACATGCGGGGCGGCCGCGTATTGGGCGGACCATTTCTAAAGCGAAATCTTTCCAAATGGGCTGGCCTGACTCTGCACTGGCTTAGGGGCGTGCCAACGAGCGATGCAACAAACGCGTTTAAACTTTACGATGCTGGAATGCTTAAAACTTTGACTCTCCAAAGCAGAGGCGGATTTGAATTAAGCCTCGAAATCACCGTAAAGGCTTTCCTTGCAGGTTACCGGATCGCGGAGCTTCCCACCACTTGGCGGGACCGCGCCCACGGAGAATCACGTTTCCGCTTGTGGCACTGGCTGCCTCTTTACTTGCGATGGTACCTGCACGCCTTCCGCCCTCGTTCACATCAATCCCCAGTCGCGAAGAAGTCCTGACAGAATTCAGCCACTCAGCCGTCATATTTTCGCCCCGGCAATTCACCCGTTTATTTTGGATCTACTTTTCCAGCAGCGAAATGAACTGCAGTTTCCGGCCAAAAATGAGCGAGAAAGGTGGGGGATAAATCGGCAAATGCCTCTCCGTGCGGACTTCCCGGAGGCCGAGCTGTTCGTAAAGGGCGTTCCATTGCGCGGACGAAAGAAAGTTGTAGGGTAGGACTACGCCGTGGGGCCGGTTTCCCACCCAGTCCATAAACTGCAACGTATAGTCGTCAAGCGCGTTCTCCGAAAAGTGATCCTTGATCAGCACGAATTTCCGGCTGACCCGGCATCCTTCTCTCAGTATAACCAAGGGATCTGTTGTGTGATGAAGGACATCCACAAACATGCAGACGTCAAACGAATTCGACGGGTACGGGATGTGCACCCCGTCGAATTGCGTGCAATCAATGGCGCAGTCCGGACGCGGCTGGATCTCGATACCACTTACCTCCAGCCCCGGCACTCTTGAACCGAGAGCGGCGGCGAGCTCCCCGTCGCCGCATCCCACATCGAGAAGTTTGAGATCGGGTTCGAGAACGCCTGCCACGCGCTCGGCGATCACGTTCACACGCCTCGCGTGTACCAGCCGTCCGTGTGCTTTGCCCATCAGGCGTATGCCCGAATTAGGATTTATGTGGTCGGTCGTAGTCGCCAATGTAAGTGCCTCGGCTGATGCCCAGCATGCTCAAGAAAAAGGAAGAAAAGATTACCTGCACGCCCAGAAAGAGCCACATGGACCAAAAAATTACTTGCCGGACGTCGAAGAGCGGCCCGAATCCGCCCGAAGCCCAGTGCCATACCACCCACAGGCATCCTGCAAATCCCGCCAGGAATAAAACGGCGCCCACCACCAAACCGTCTTCAAGTTCGACCCGGTTCAATAGGCGCCTGAGCGATACGGACCTTCGGTCAAACCGCTCGGAGTAACTGAACACTTTTGCGAAGAATCCAACAGAGATGATCTGCGCGCCCAGCAGCGTAAAGATCATTCCAAAAATCATGGTGTGAATATCAATCACGACGCGTGGCGTTAAGTGGCGCGGTCCCGGCAAGAGCCAGAAAACGAGTCCGAGCCCGACGAGGAACAACATCCCGCCCGGCAACAGGAACAACCAATTCGGCGCGTAAAGAAGCATGAACCGCAAATGTCTCCAGCCATCACGAAAGCTCCGCAGATGAGGCGGCCGGCCGCGCTTGTCCGGCCACAATGTGACAGGGATTTCCGTGATCGGCACGCCCAACTGGCTTGCCTTGATTATGAATTCCGAGGCGAATTCCATCCCGGTGCTGCGCAGGTCCAGCCGGTCAAATACTTCGCGTGAGAAGCCTCGCATCCCGCAGTGGCTGTCTCCCACTTTTGTGCCGAAAAGCATGTTCAGGAGAGCTGTTAAGCCTGGGTTGCCGATGTACTTGTGGTGCCACGGCATTGCGCCCGGACGGATTCCTCCCAGGAACCGGTTCCCCATTACCACGCTGAATCCCTCACGCCATTTCTGCACAAATTGCGAAACGATGGAAAAGTCGTAGCTCTCGTCGGCGTCGCCCATAATGATGAAGCGCCCTCGGGCGGCGGAGATTCCGGCCTGGAGTGCGGAGCCATATCCCTGCCTGGCTACCCTGACGACTCGCGCTCCTCGCGATTCAGCGATTTCAATGGACCCGTCCGTTGACCCGTTGTCCGCCACGACCACTTCTCCCCGCAAATTGTCCTTTGCAAATGCTGCGAACGCTTTGTCAATGCAAATCCCCACGGAATTCGCTTCATTCAGGCAAGGAATGACAACGGAAATTTCGCACCCCTCAGAAGCCGCGGATCTTTGTTCCTGCGGGATTACCGACGGATTCACGCTTTGCGTTGGCACCAATCTTCCACCTAGCGCGATTGCACCACACTGCCACGCACTTGAGAATGGAGCATTGGGAGGTGTGTGCCCTCAAATGAATCAACGGAGACAGCATTTGACTTTGTGGGTTCGATCGGTTCGGGGGCGCCCGGACGTACTTCCGCCGTTAATCGGTACGGTCGTTTGGGTGTGGTGGAAGGTAGGCGGCGGAAGTACTAGAGGGGGAAAGACGGACCGGCCCAGCCCTCAATCCCCTAAAGGGATCCTCGGCTCGCCTTTCCCCATCGGCCCATCTAGAACGCACGCCATAAGCCAAACGTAACTCGCTGAAAATAAAAGGGTACCGGCCCCTCGCGCCGCGTAAAAACCTCCCTCCCCATAGAAATTTTGCTACGAGTGGGGGCTATCTCTCGTCCGCAATCGCTTCGAGGTCTTACACGCACGCCTCAAAATCCACTCGAGAACACCACTTTGCCTTTCTTTCACCCCCAATGAGCGCCTTGACCGCACTCCCACCAATTGTTTAAGCTGAAAGATTAAGCTGGCCGTATTCTGCCCACTGGGCGGCGGCCCGCACAGGGAAAGGGTCTCCAAGTTCCATGGGCCTGAAGAGCATCGTCATCCGGGGCGCACGCCAGCACAACCTGAAGAATATCGACCTGGAAATCCCGCGGAACACTTTTTCCGTGATCACCGGGCTTTCCGGTTCTGGCAAATCCTCGCTCGCTTTCGACACCATTTACGCGGAAGGCCAGCGCCGCTACGTCGAATCCCTCTCCGCCTACGCCCGCCAATTCCTCGATCAGATGGAGCGCCCTGATGTGGACTCCATCGAGGGCCTTTCTCCCTCTATCGCCATCGAGCAGAAAACCACTTCGCGTTCGCCGCGCTCGACCGTTGGCACCATCACTGAAATTTACGATTACCTCCGCGTCCTTTACAGCTCCATCGGCACGCCGCATTGCCCCAATTGCGGCAAGCCCATCCATCGCCAGTCCACCGAGCAGATTGTCCAATCCACTCTCGTCGGCGATTTCTGCAAAACCGATGACCGCGTCATGGTCCTCGCGCCCGTCGTCCGCGGACGCAAGGGCGAATACCGCAAGGAACTCGAGAAGTTCGCGCGCGATGGTTACTTGAAGGCGCGCATCGATGGCGAACTCCGCCCGCTCGATGAACCCATCCGTCTCGACCGCCGCAAGAATCACACCATCGAAATCGTCGTCGACCGCCTGCACATCAAGTCCGGCATCGCCAGTCGCCTCGAGCGCTCTGTGAACACAGCGCTGAAGCTCGCGCAGGGCCTCGTCACCATATCCGTTGTCGGTGGCGCCGAACGCACTTATTCCGAAAAATTGGCCTGCCACGATTGCGGCATCTCCGTCCCGCAACTCGAGCCGCGCTCCTTCAGTTTCAATTCACCCTACGGCGCATGTCCCGCCTGCAACGGACTCGGCTCAAAATATGAAGTGGATCCTGCAAAGGTAATCGTGGATTGGTCGCGCCCGCTTTTTGAAGGCGGCCTCGGCCCCGGCTCGGGTTCCGCGTTCATCAAGCGCACGCTCGAGCTCGCCGCCTACGCGCACAAATTCGATCTCAGCGTTCCATTCGACGCATTGCCGCCCCGCGCGCAGAACCTGATCCTCTATGGTTATCCGCCGAAAAAGAATGGGACAAACGGCGCGCCTGAAAAATCCGCGCCCGCGTCGAAGAAACATCGCGGCCTGCATTTTCAAGGCATCCTGCAACTCCTCGAATCTATTTTTGACTCATCCACCTCCGACACCTATCGCGAATGGATGACCCAATACTTGTCACCAGCCCCCTGCACCGTCTGCGGCGAGCGCCGCCTCCGCCCCGAAAGCCTCGCCGTAAAAATCGCCGGGTTCAGCATTGCGGAATTCGCCGCGTTCAGCATCAGCGGCGCGCGCCCCGCCATTGACGCCATGCTCAAGCAACTCACGCCGCGCCAGCGCGAAATCGCCGAGCGCGTCCTCCACGAAATCTCCGAGCGCCTCGACTTCCTCCTCGCCGTCGGCCTCGGCTACCTCAGCCTTGACCGCACCGCCACAACTCTTTCCGGCGGCGAAGCCCAGCGCATCCGACTCGCCACGCAAATCGGCTCGCGCCTTCGCGGAGTCCTTTACGTTCTCGATGAGCCCAGCATCGGCCTCCACGCCCGTGACAACGGCCGCCTCATCTCCGCGCTCGAGCAGCTTCGCGACCTTGGCAACACCGTCCTCGTCGTCGAGCACGATGAAGAAACCATCCGCCGCGCCGATTATGTTGTGGACCTCGGCCCCGGCGCGGGCAACGCCGGCGGCCATCTCGTTGGCACCGGCACTCCGGCGCAAATTTCCGCGAACGCCGCGTCTCTCACCGGCCAATATCTCGCCGGCGCTTTGCAAATCCATGTGCCCGAAAATCGCCGCTCGCCAAACGGCAAAGTAATCCAAATCCTTCGCGCACAGGCCAACAACCTCAAGAGCATTGACGTCACGATTCCGCTCGGCCTCATCACCGTAATCACCGGCGTCTCCGGCTCCGGCAAATCCACGCTCGTAAATGACATTCTCTATCGCGCGCTCGCTCAAAAACTCTACCGCTCCGCCGAGCGCCCCGGCGCGCACCGCGCCATCCTCGGCATCGAGCACATTGATAAGGTCATTGAGATCGACCAGGCGCCCATCGGCCGCACCCCGCGCTCGAACCCCGCCACGTACACCGGCGTCTTCTCTCCCATCCGCGATCTTTTTTCCATGCTTCCCGAATCGCGCGAACGCGGCTACCGCCCCGGCCGCTTCAGTTTCAATGTGAAGGGCGGACGCTGCGAAGCCTGCCAGGGCGATGGCCTCCGCCGCATCGAAATGAATTTTCTGCCGGATGTTTACGTCACTTGCGAAGTCTGCCGCGGACGCCGCTACAACGCCGAAACGCTCGCCGTCCGCTACAAAGGCTACTCAATCGCCGACATTCTCGAAATGCAGATTGACGACGCTTTCAAAGTCCTCGAAAACATTCCGCAAATTCGCCAGCGTCTCGAAACACTTTCCGCCGTCGGGCTCGGCTACGTCCAGCTCGGCCAGTCCGCCACCACGCTTTCCGGCGGCGAAGCCCAGCGCATCAAACTTTCTCGCGAACTCGCCAAGCGCCAGACCGGCCGCACCATTTACATTCTCGACGAGCCCACGACCGGCCTGCACTTTGACGACGTCCGCAAGCTTCTCGACGTCCTCAACCGCCTCGCCGCGCTCGGCAACACCGTCCTCATCATTGAGCACCATCTTGACGTGATCAAACAAGCCGATTGGATCATTGACCTCGGCCCCGAAGGCGGCGACGCCGGCGGGCGCGTAGTCGCCCAGGGCACTCCCGAGCAGGTCGCCCGCGTAAAAAAATCCTACACAGGGCAAGCCCTCGCCCGAGTCCTCTCATTGAATGGCAAATCCGCGTAGGTCCGGGTCTTCAGACCTACCCTGTTTTTTTCCGGACAATAATTGAGCCACGTTCTCGATTGGCCATTTGACACCCCGCCCGGAACATCTCAAACTGCCTTCTCGCCATGAATGACTTTGACCAGCCGCCGCAAGAAACGCCGGAAGCGCAGCCCGCGCAGGACGTCAGCCCCGCGCTTGCCCCAATTCCCACGACGCCTCCGCCGGACCCATATGCCTCCTTCGCGCCCGATCTCCGCGTCCCATGGACCGGAGCCGACCTCGGCATCTTCCTTCTCATCTATCTGGGCATCAACTTTGTCATCGGCATTGTCGCCTTCATCGGAGGAGCGGCAATACTTCATAAGCCGTTCCAGACGCTTCAGAAAGATCCTGTTGCCTTTCCTTTGATTGCGGTCGTCACGCAAGTCCTGATTTCCGCCGCAACGATTCTCTATTTCTGGATCCTCGTCCGCATCCGCCACGCACATCCATCCATGCAACCTCAGGATGGCTTCTGGCGCACAATGGGCTGGCGCCCGCTGGGGCAAACCGGCAAGACCACTCTCTCCCGCGTTATGTATTGCCTGCTGGGTGGCGTTGCAATGTCATTTGTCGTCGCCAAAGGTTCGGACATGCTCGGGAAGCAGCCCCCCACCCCCATCGAAGACCTCTTTCAATCGAAGCCGGCGATCATCATGCTCATGTTTTTCGGTATTCTCGTTGCGCCCCTCGTGGAAGAGATGATGTTTCGCGGATTCCTCTATCCGGTCGTGGCGCGCAGTTTTGGCGTTGTCGCCGGTGTCCTTTTCACAGGAACCCTTTTCGGCATTTTTCACGCCCTGCAATTGTGGGGTGCCTGGGGGCAGATCGCACTCCTGGTCGGCGTTGGCATCGCGCTCACCACGGTTCGCGCGCGCACGGGTTCCATCTTTGCAAGCACTCTCGTCCACATCGCCTACAACACCACTCTCTTCGTGGGTTTATTGATTCAAACGAAATGGCTCACGGATCTTTCGCATATTCGGTGAACGGAGTCTCTATCGTGCGGGGGACCGGACCAAAAGAATGATGCGCGCCGCACAACCCATTGAATGGACCAACGCGGGCGTCGTCATCCTCGATCAACTCCGCCTGCCCGGCGAAGTCATCCATCACACCTACACCGACTATCGCGAAGTCGCTCGCGCAATTTCAGACATGATCATTCGTGGCGCGCCCGCCATCGGAGTTGCCGCCGCAATGGGCGTAGCCCTCGGTGTTCTTCATTCGCACGCGAAATCGGTGAAAGAACTCAGCGCGGAATTTCCAACGATCTGCGACACCCTCGCCCGCACGCGTCCCACCGCCGTAGATCTTTTCTGGGCCATCGAGCGCATGAAGCGCCGCTTCGCCGAACTTACCTCCGCCAATCAAAGCCTTGATGCCATCAAGCAAGCCATGGTCGCCGAAGCAAACCTCGTCCACGAAGAAAGGCGCGCCAATGACGAAGCCATCGGCCGCTTCGGCGCGGACCTCATGCCCAGGGATGGCCGAGTCATGACACAGTGCAACGCCGGCGCGCTGGCCACCGCCGGGATCGGCACAGCTCTCGGCGTAATCCGCGTTGCCATTGAGCAGGGCCACAAGCTCCGCGTCCTCGTCCCCGAAACGCGCCCGTATCTGCAAGGCTCTCGCCTTACCGCATGGGAATTGCACGAAGCGGGGATTCCTCTCACGCTAATCACGGACAACATGGTGGGGCATTTTTTGAAGCAAGGAGATGTCGGAGCAATCGTTACCGGAGCGGATCGCATCGCCGCCAATGGCGATACAGCAAATAAAATCGGCACCTACCAGATCGCCGTCCTCGCGCGCGAACACAACGTCCCGTTCTATATCGCCGCGCCGATTTCGACTCTGGACCTCAGCATCCCTTCCGGCGACGCTATCCCCATCGAGCAGCGCTCCTCCGAAGAAGTCACCCACTTCCGCGGCATGCGCGTCGCACCCGATGTCGAAGCCGCGCATCCCGCTTTTGACGTAACACCTGCGCGCTTCATCGCCGCCATCATCACCGAGCGCGGCCTTGCTCGCGCCCCTTACACGGAATCTCTGCGCCGCCTCGCCGCCGCTGGCGCCTGAACTTACAAATTAATGCGCCGAAGGCGCCGCGAAATACTGGCTCCGCGACAGAATTTCGTAATTCTGTCCCTTCTTTCCAAACGAGGCAGCAAGTTGCACATCCACCTTGTGAAGCAATTGGTTCCCGTTGCCATGCGCCGCATAGTATCCAAGCGTGTATCGCGTCTTGATCCGCTGGATCAGCGCCCCAAACGCCGTTTCCAGCGACCCCATTTTTTCCACGTCAAATATTTCTCCGCCCGTCAGCTCCACCAGCTTTGGAATGTTGATCAGCCCCTTGATGGTCTTCGCGATCACTCGATCCGAAAGCGGGTTCTCGCCCGGCACTTTCAAGCTGTAAACCGTCGCGCCGCTCGCCACCACGCGGTCGGTCACATCGATCGGACCGATTCCTCCGTTGTCCGTTGCCACATTGTCGCTCACCAGAATAATCACATGCCGCCCGTCCGGCGATTCCCTCGTCAACGCCGTCGCCGCGTCGGCCATCGCCCCATTGATATTTGTGCTCCCCCCCATGGTCAGATCTTCAAGCTGCGCGGATATGGCTTTCCTGTCTTTCGTGAGCGCCGTTCGCTGTTCCACATGGCTGGAAAAAGTGACGAGACTCACCGAATCATCCGGCTTCAGCGCGCGCAGCGCCGTCGCTGTCGCGCTTTGCAGTTGGCTGAAGAATGGACGGATCGACGCGCTCGTGTCCACGACCAGCGCAACATCCAGCGGCAGTTCGTCCCGGCTGAAAGTCGCCACTTTTTGTTCCGCTCCGTCTTCTCTGACGATGAAATCATTCATGGCCAGCCCATCCATCACTTGCCCGCTCCGGTCCTTCACCGTTACTTCCAGAAGCACAAGCTGGACGCCGACGGTGATCTGGCCAGAACCCTGATTCTGGGCTGCGGCGGGCAGCAGCGACGCTGCCCCAAATAGACCGAGCAGCCCCGCCGTCAGAACGCGGTGCGCCGCTGGGCTTAAATGGTTGGAGGTTGGCGAGGCCATCGTCTATGGCTTCGGTGGCTCGCGCAACTCTTCGTGGTCGGTTTTCGATGGACTGATTTTGATCGTTGACCCGAAGTACTTGTAATTCGAGTATCGGATGGTCATCACGATCCGAAGATCCTCGGTCTTAAAATGCAGGACATCATCCGCGTGCGTATAAGTTGGAAACCACAGGTCGGCCGTAATGTTTTCGCGGATCGTTTCAAATTGGGGGAAAAGCTGTCCATCGCTGCCCTTCTTCGCCTTGATGCCGTGCATCGCCCGCCCGTATGACTTCACGATGTTGAATCCCTGGTCTTCCACCCAGATTTTCCCGCTGAAATAGGCCTGGTTCTTTTCAACTACCTTCGGCGTAACTTCAAATACATAACAGGTCAATTCGTCCACTGGCTCGTGCTTCAGATAAGTGACGTTGTACTTTGGAAGTTCTTCCGCCGTCAGCACGAATGGTTGGACATCCTCAATATCCTTGAAATCCTCCGCCGTCATTTGAATATAGACCATCTGACCAACCGGAGCGTAAGTCACTTTTTCATATCGCTTGCCTTCCGGTGTAAACACAATGTCGCTGGTTTGCTGGAATGTACCGCCCTCCTCGCCTCCCGGTCCGTAATCCTTCAGCATGACTTTTTGCGTGTACGTATAATTTCCGCGCGCCTCTTTCAGCGCGCTCTCCCGCGCCGCAAATTTCTGAATCAATTCCGGTATCGGCATCGGTGGCGGCCCGAGTGTTGCCGGTGTCGTTGTCTTTCCGGTTGAACTGGTCGGCCCGCTCGTCGGACCAGGCGTGGATGCGGATGTCGGCGTCCCTTGGGATGGCACTGTGTCCTTGGGGGTCGTCGGCTGTTGAAGGGGGGTCGGAGGTGGTGGTGGCGGATGTAGTGGCCCGGTCTGCTGTCCTTCCGCGCCCATAATAAGCATCAGGCTCATGGCAGCGCACGCGCCAGCGATTGCCAATCGCCGAATATTTTTTCCGTGTTCACCGAGGATCTTCATTTGTAACTCCATCCTTCGTGCCCGTTCCTCCGCTTCCCTACATTATTCCACAAAGTAGGAACCCCGGCGCGCTTTCAAGGTTGCCAAGTTCTCCTTGACTCTGCATCACTATCCCTGTATCATCTCCGATTGCCGTATCACCTTCCTGCGTGACAGGGGGTTTTGCTCTTTGACAACCGAATAAGACATGCCAGAACCCGTTTGATTTACTCCGCAGACGTTTCGACGCTTGCGGATTTGAGTGAATCGAGCGATTTAAACAGTTCGTTTTGAGGTCTGGATCCCGGCAGCTCGCCGGGATTTTCGATTTCAAGACACCAGTTTCAAATGAGAGTTTGATCCTGGCTCAGAGCGAACGCTGGCGGCGTGCTTAACACATGCAAGTCGAGTGCGTAGTTTTCTGTAGCAATACAGGGAATGGGCGCACGGCGCACGGGTGCGTAACACGTGGGCAATCTGCCCTTGGATGGGGAATAACCCGCCGAAAGGCGGGCTAATACCGCATAACATTTCTGGAACCGTGGTTTCGGAAATCAAAGCCGTAAGGCGTCCGAGGTGGAGCCCGCGCCCGATTAGCTTGTTGGCGAGGTAACGGCTCACCAAGGCTTTGATCGGTAGCCGGTCTGAGAGGATGGCCGGCCACACTGGAACTGAGACACGGTCCAGACTCCTACGGGAGGCAGCAGTGGGGAATCTTGCGCAATGGGCGAAAGCCTGACGCAGCGACGCCGCGTGGGGGATGAAGCTTTTCGGAGTGTAAACCCCTTTCGACCGGGACGAATGCCTCGCAAGAGGAGTGACGGTACCGGTATAAGAAGCCCCGGCTAACTACGTGCCAGCAGCCGCGGTAAGACGTAGGGGGCCAGCGTTGCTCGGAATAACTGGGCGTAAAGGGTCTGTAGGCGGTGCGGCAAGTCGGGAGTGAAATTTCTGGGCTTAACCCAGGGACTGCTTCCGAAACTGCCGTGCTCGAGTGCGAGAGAGGTGAGTGGAATTGCAGGTGTAGCGGTGAAATGCGTAGATATCTGCAGGAACACCCGTGGCGAAGGCGGCTCACTGGATCGCAACTGACGCTGAGAGACGAAAGCTAGGGGAGCAAACAGGATTAGATACCCTGGTAGTCCTAGCCCTAAACCATCAGGACTTGGGGTGCATCCCGTTGGGGGTGCGTCCCGTAGCTAACGCGTTAAGTCCTGCGCCTGGGGAGTACGGTCGCAAGACTGAAACTCAAAGGAATTGACGGGGGCCCGCACAAGCGGTGGAACATGTGGTTCAATTCGACGCAACGCGAAGAACCTTACCTGGGCTTGAACTGCACTGGACAAACGTAGAAATACGTCTCTCGCAAGAGCCGGTGTAGAGGTGCTGCATGGCTGTCGTCAGCTCGTGCCGTGAGGTGTTGGGTTAAGTCCCGCAACGAGCGCAACCCCTACTCTTAGTTGCCACCCGCAAGGGGGAACTCTAAGAGGACTGCTCCGGATAACGGAGAGGAAGGTGGGGATGAGGTCAAGTCAGCATGGCCTTTATGTCCAGGGCTACACACGTGTTACAATGCATGGTACAGACCGTCGCAAACCCGCGAGGGGGAGCTAACCGGAAAAAACCATGCTCAGTTCGGATTGCAGTCTGCAACTCGACTGCATGAAGCCGGAATCGCTAGTAATGGCGTATCAGAACGACGCCGTGAATACGTTCCCGGGCCTTGTACACACCGCCCGTCACATCACGAAAGTGGGTTGTACTAGAAGTCGCTGTGCCAACCGCAAGGAGGCAGGCGCCCAAGGTATGATTCATGATTGGGGTGAAGTCGTAACAAGGTAGCCGTAGGAGAACCTGCGGCTGGATCACCTCCTTTCTAAATAAACGTGCCAAAGATTCCCGTTATTTTTCGCGGGATTGATATTGGCCACTGGTTCTCACGGACCAGGAGTCGCAAAGCTCACTCACTTCATCGGGTTCTGGCAGGTCTTATTCGGCGTGCTTCCCATGCGCGTTCTCCGCTGCGAAGGTTCGCAGCGGAACGTCAAAGAGCTATGATTTCGGCAAAGGCCCGGCCTAATCGCCGGGCCTTTTTAATTTCCACCTTCAAATTTTACCCAGCTAAAATGTTGTCATCCTGAGCAGAGCGAAGGATCTGTGTGATAGCTTCACTGCACGTTCACTTCAGGACTCCAGCACCCGCCCTTCAAGCAACCTGCCTCGTCCCTCACCCCATCTAATGCCCTAGGACGACACCCTTGGCAGAAGGGCGCTTCGAATCATCCTTTCGTCCGAGTATAATTCCGTAATTGTGGGTTAGAGAGAATGGGAGTAATCACCATGAATACCGGCCTCTCAAGGCTTAATTTCCGTCGGCTGGTGTTAACAGCCGCCGCTATCACCATTTCCGCCGGACTATGTCTCGGCGCCCTGCCTGCCTCCGCGTTGGGCCAGCAACAGCAGACCCCACCGCCCGGCCAGCAGGCGCCACCGCCTGACCAACAGCAGGCGCCTCCTCCTGGTCAGCAGCAAGCTCCACCGCCTGATCAGCAACAGACGCCGCCTCCGCAGCAGGACCAGCAGGCACCGCCGCCCCAGCAAATGGGCGGCCAGCAAATGGCTCCGCCTCCAGGCCAGCAGCAGATGGCGCCTCCGCCGGACCAGCAGCAAATTCCCGTCCCGCCGGCGCTCAACGTTCCCGCGGGCACGCTCATTCGAGTTCAAATCAACAACACTCTTTCGAGCGAACAAAATAAAGCCGGGGATACTTTCACCGCGACGCTCGTGCAGCCGCTCATCGCCAATGGCTGGGTTGTTGCGCGCCCCGGGCAGCTTCTTACCGGACACGTTACCTCCGCCAAGAAAGCCGGCCACTTCAGCGGACAATCCGAACTCGCCGTCCAGGTTTCCGAACTCACTCTGGTTGATGGCCAGATTCTTCCCATCAACACTTCGCTCATTCAATGGAGCGGCGGCAATTCTTATGGACGCGACGCCGCAACCATGATCGTTCCCACCGGACTCGGCGCCCTTATCGGCGGCGCTGCGGAAGGCGGCGGCGGCGCGGCCGTCGGCGCGGGGATCGGCGCGGCAGCCGGAATTATCGGAGTGCTCGTCACGCGCGGACGCCCCACGATCCTTCCCGCGGAAGCGATGTTGACCTTCCGCATCGGAAATCCGCTCACAATTTCCACCGGTAATGGCTCGGTCGCATTCCAGCCGGTCTATCAGACGGATTACTCGACGGATCAGGACGCCTATGGTGGCGGCCAGCGCCCGACGGTAAATCGTCCCGCGTATCCTTACGGCCCGTATTCTGTGGGTTACGGCGGCTATCCCTACTACGGTCCTTACGCTTATTACTACGGCCCGTATGGTTACTGGGGCCCGTATCCGTTCGTCGGACTCGGGTTCGGCTTTCGTGGCGGCTATTACGGCGGTTTCCGCGGAGGCTTCCGCGGTGGCCACCGCTAATTAATTCGTAGCGCTGGCCTTCGGGCTGGCATTCATCGCCCATTCTCATTTAATTTGAAACGGCTCCGCATAAAAGCGGGGCCGTTTTGTTTTTCCCCATGGTTGATTTCCGTCATTGCCTTCACCAATCACGTCATTCCGAGCCGACTCGCAGGCGAGGAACATTCCGGCGAGCAGTTTCCGCCGGGGGTTTTCGCCGGCCGCGCACTCCCAACCTCAGAGAAGATTCACCCCCACCCCCCTTTTTTGTAAGTGATAGAAAACACAAGTACTTACGTGGGAGACGGTCTCTAATAGAAAACATTGGGGCTTTTTTTGCGGCCTGTACGACGATTATTCGTAAGTGATAGAAAACATTGGGGCCTTTTTGTAGCCTTATCTAGAATTTTCGTAAGTGATAGAAAAGACTGGTAGTTAGCCGGGATCAGGCGGCTCCCCCTTCCCGATTGAAACCATCGGGACGCATACTGCACGCCCCCCACCCCCCGCCTTTTTTCCGTAAGTGCTGATTCTAAAAGACTTACAGCTGCGGACCCCGTAAGTGCTGGGAATGAAGGACTTAGCGGGAAGCAGTGCGGATCGCGTTCATCGGGCCGGTAGTTCACAGGGCATATTACAATAAGGGTAAACTAATGTCAAGAGAATTATATAGAAATTATAGGAAAATACTTTCCCATGCTAATTCGAATGACTTTTCGAATGAGTATTCGAATGGGTGGAGGGCGCCCGGCCACCCCCGGATTTCAGATCGCAGTTATCGGAAGGCGGGGGAAGGCGGCGCGATAGAGACGATCATCGAGCGTGAGCAGGCGATATCCGTTCTCCAACGCGTGGGCGCCAATCAGAAAATCGGCGAGAATGCGGCGAGGGATGGCGTCCTCATGTTTTCTCCGACGCGAGGCATAGGATTGAAATGCGAGACCGGCGGACCGCCAGACGGACTCATCCAGTTGCCAATCGATTGTGATTTCCGTATCGTCGAAAAAAGAGTTAAGGAATTCCTCCGTTCGCCCGGGAAATGCCAGCAGCTCTGCATAAACAGGAGCGGCAACAACCAAATCTCCCGCGGCGCGCGCGGATTCGAGCGCGGGTTTCGCGATGGAACTCAACGCATCGTCGGCGTCCCAGAGCGCGACCAGAATATTGGTGTCCAGCGCCGTGGTCATCGGCCGCGCATTTCCCGAATGTAGCGGAGCATTCCCTTCCGTCCGGAGGGTATTCCCGGATTCCCGATGCCGCGATATTTCTCGAACGGACTTTCCTTCTTCTTTACAGGGCGGACGCGGACAGTGGTTCCAACTTTCTCGAAAAGCAGCCTATCGCCGGGACGCACGCCAAGGGCGCGGCGGACGTCGCGAGGCACGGTGATTTGCCCCTTGCTTGTTATTTTCGCCAGTCTCTTCATGGGGATCTCCGATTCCTTACTTTAGCACACAATTCCTTACATTTGAGTATTGGGTGATCTATTTGTTGCGAAGGCGCTGCCACCCGACGGACACGGGCGCATTCAAGCACGCCCCCAGGCTCCTGCCTGGGGGCTCGTCAATTTGGATCTAGGCGGCACACCGCAAAGTCAAAACCCGGCTCAAGGACAGTGATTCTTGCGCCGAGGCGGTGCATGAGTCCCTGCTGCGCGAAACTGCCACGCGTTTTTTGGATGAAGTCAGAATCGGCGAGCGGGTGTTTGGTGATCATGGCCTGTTAGCTTTCTTGATGAGGGGGATGCGGAAAAACTTGGCGCAATACAGTCGGGTTGGATGTGCCACCCGGGCCTAGCGACCCTTAGGATGGCAAATCGATTAAAGAGAGGGTCGCTTCAAAACTGCGAAGCCTGCGTTGTACGGTTTTGGCTCTCGACTTCTCCGAAGATCGCCAGTGAGCTGCGAATGCCGTGTCCTGGTCGGCTGCCTTCACGAATGTAGGCCAATCAATCCGGTCCTTTCCGGTCCCACTGCTCTTTCTATAGAAACTTATGACGGCTCTAAAAACGGTAAAGATGAGCTTCTTCAATGGAGTAAGCGTGCGAACGTCGCCCCACTCACATGCAGTCCGAAATTTTAGAGACGAATCCTTCGAGGATATAGCCTGAGACACGAGATCAAATACTCGGTTGTACGTTAGCCATTTTGCGTAGCTAAATTCCCTCGACTTTCCGTAAGCCACAGACCTGACAATTCTGAGAAGCCAGAAACGCTTCAAATAAAACTCGACGGACTCGGTCTTAAAGATTGACCGGTAGGATCGTTCGTCGAATAGTGTTTCTTTCCCTTGTCGGACAATCGCTGGGTCAAAATTTGAGGCGGCTACTGATTGAGCCAATTCAAATTTGCTTATCTGAAAGTAGAACTGGGCGTCTGCTCTACGTCTGGCCTCTGACTTGCTTTCACGCTTTCTTAAGTATTGATATCCCCGTTTGCGGAGCTCGCGCTCTAAGTAAACCTGGATGTAATCGTTAGAAATGAGATCGGAAGGGGCAATTGGATTCTGCCAGTTGGTAGCTCGAACTATTGAGCTCACTAAATCTTCGTAACGTGCGTGGTCTCCGGCGACCCTCGGTATGCGAATTACCTTTACCAAGACACTAGCTTTCCTGGATGGTTTCTTTTCCAGTGTTCTAGTGGTCTGCTGACCATTGATGATCTGAGCTCGTTCGACTCGTAAAACGTCCAGACCACTTTCAACCTCTCGCTTCGCCTCATCACAAACAATTGTGACCCCATTATTGTAGTACCAGAAATTTTCGGGCTCAGACTTAACCGTCCCAGCCATGGCTTCATTTATGTCCGGAGATTCACCAAGGTAGCCACGGATATTCCTCGCGAAAAGTCGAATGCCTGACTTCTTGAATAGCGCGCCGACATCTTCGGCAGCCATTGAAAAGACCCAAGATTCGATCTCGGTACTTGGATCAAATCTGTGGTGGACCCCCTCCGTCGTGACGACCCCACTTTCCGAGATGCGAAGGAACAACGTGGGCACGGCTGGGGCGACCCCATAGACGTAGTCGTGGAAAATCTGGTCGATACGTTTCCCGTCCAAGATCTGCATTTGGGGGTGCGTCGGAGCCTGAACTACTTTGTATTCCGCATCCTCTCTTATTGTCGCGCTCGCAGTTCCTGTGGTAACGAAATACAGTCGGAGCTCGTACCCACGCTGCTTGATTCTGTTTATCGCGATGTCCATCTTGCCTTGGGCGAGAGGAGCGAGTTTGGAATAGAAAGCTGCTCGAATCTTCCGTTCCTCCCAAGGAACGGTCGCCCAGTCTGCGAACGCCATGATGTCGTTTCGTTTCTCTGGTTTCGATGATTGGTGGTACTTACCTTGGACCAAGTGAACTTGTTTGGCGTTTTCATCGATCAATACGGCGTCCAAATTCTTTTCGCCAGACTGGCCGGTTAATGCAAATTTCGCGGATTCGTCAGAACCAGCAAGAAATGCGCGCAGGAACCAGAGTACGAATGCGCTGTCATCTTTAAGTGCAGGCAATTCCTTTCTTATCTGTTGAATCTCGTCCGCCAGGCGATACTTGATCATCAAATACGCTCCAAATTGTGGGCACGGCTTAAGATTTCAGACGTAAGGGATACAGCGTTAGAAACAGCCGGATTAGATCACTGTTAAACTTATGAATCAACTAAGTTTGTTTCGAATCGAGAGCTATCGCCGGTCAGTGCAATGCCATTCTGGTCTGCGGCTAGGGAGTTGGGCTGCGGTAGTTTCCGTGACCGAGAAAGAGAACCAGACCAATGTCGCGTAGAACTTGGAGCTGCTGGCGGATTTTTTCGCGGACGTGCCGGTTGTCGGGATGGAGAGCGGCGAGTTCGTCCGAGTGGGCATAGACCTCGTCAAGCGTGAAGGATTTCTTGCCGAGGGAGCGGACGACATTGAGAACGTCGAGAGTCCAGCCACGGCGGTTTAGGGCGAGCCTGGAGAGTGGCGCGAGGCTCTTGTAATGGCGGCGCGCTGCTGCGGCACTTTCAGGCTTGCCCGCTGAAATCACCGGAATTTTTGCGTCGGTGGGGATGCGGCCGAGAATGATGTCACATCCGATCCAACCTGCGCGGCGCGCCGTTGCCGCGAGCGGGCGGCGCTTTTCCACGGCTGACATCGTGAAGACGAAACTTGGAACTAGAATCAGTTCGTTTACCCGCCAGGAGTCCATTCCGTAAGAAAGAACAAAGAGGTTAGGCGTGTTGCCGGTGACGATTGCGCGGCGCATGGCGGAATACGCGGCGTCGGGAATGCGGTCGGAGATTGGGCGGGAGAGGCTCTTTAATTGGTAGGGAGATTCGCAATTTGAGCAAAGGAAGTCGATCGCGGGAGTTCCTGTAGGAGTTGGGTCGAGGGAGTTGACTGAACATTTTAGGCAGTACAGATTTTCTTCTGCCCACTCTTCGGTGGCTACGCGAGCGCGCTGGCTGGCGCTGTGATATTTCGCGGCGGATTCGCGTGGGAGGGCGAGTTGCACGCGGGGATTAGATCATAGGTGGAAGTCTTAAGGCACCAGCCAAGTCAAAAGCCCCACGTTCGCCCGAGATGCGGGACGAACATGGGGCACCCAAAAACGGAAAAGCGAAAGGCCCCAGGACGACGAAGCGCCCTGGGCTACAGGGACAAGTCAAAAGCGCACAGCCAGGAGTGGCTGTGCCACTTAGGTGGCGAGGTAGATTTCGGTTTCTGTTTTGATTACGAAGAGGATGGAAAATTTGGAACAGTTGCTGGAGTGGAAGAGGTGCCAGGCTTCTTCCATGGATTGGGCGGCGGTGGAGAAAACTACTTCGCGTTTTTCGGAGCCTACGAAAAAGAAATTTCTTTCTTTGTGGACTAGGCGAGTTGGGAGTGCTTCGGTCAATTGGGTGTGCGGGCGCTGCATTGATCGATCCACGAAACACGGCTGCGGATCAAGATCATTCCGATCATTTTTCACGATGACTGTACCGATCTGAACCACTGCGAGTACCGCGACAAGTCGCCAAAGCGCGAGATTCAGTGAGGAATCTTCAAACTCGATGCCGATTGTGTAGCGGCGGAGGCGCAGGGCCGCGAGAATCGTTGTGCCGCTGCCGGCGAAGGGGTCGAGGACGAGATCGCCTTCGTTGGAGGAGGCGCGGAGGATGCGGTCGAGAAGGGCGACGGGCTTTTGCGTGGGGTGCTTGCCGAAGCGCTTCTCCCAGGACTCGGGCGGAGGGATGGTCCAGACGGACTTCATCTGCTTGCCGGCGTTTAATTCGCGCATGAGCTTGTAATTGAAGGTGTGGCGCGAATTTTTATTTTTGGAGGCCCAGATAATTGTTTCGGTGGCGTGGGTGAAATAACGGCAGGAAAGATTGGGCGGCGGGTTGGGCTTGACCCAGGAAATGTCGTTGAGGAGCTTGAATTCGAGTTGCTGCATGGCGAAGCCAACGCTGTGAATCACATGGGCGGTGCCGCTGACCCAGATCCCGCCATTGGGCTTGAGGACGCGCTGGGCGGCGCGAAGCCAGGAGAGATTGAATTCGTGATTTTCGGCGGCGCCGCGGGAGCGGTCCCACGCGCCCTTATTGACGCTGACCATTTTTCCGGCGTGGCAGGTGATGCCGCCATTCGAGAGGAAATAGGGCGGGTCGGCGAAGATTAGGTCGACGGAGTCGGGGGGCATGGCGGCGAGGATTTGGAGGCAGTCGCCGTGGTAGAGGGAGAGGTGGTGCTTTGGGTCTTCGAAGAAGGGATCTGTGGCGATGAGGGAATGGCGGGGGCGGCCGCCCGGAGTGCGAGAACCGGGGGATTTGCGGACTGCGCGCGAAGCGTTGGATTGATCACTTGTCAAAGTGGATCGGATCGTTGATCGAGTGGTACTGGAAGTCAAGGAAGAGGGGGGACGAGAACTGAACGGCAAGGTAGAAAACCCCGGCCCGTGGGGAGCTGGGCCGGATATCCTTCGCCCGCCGCACTGCGGCAGACGGGCTCGAGGATGACAATTTTTATGGGAGAGAGAAAAGCAAAGCAAAGCAAAGTCAAAAGCTCTACGTTCGCCCGACTTTTTTGGAGCGCCGCGGGGCTGCAGCCCGGACGCGCTAAACGCAAGCCCTGGAGCCCCCAGGCGCTTCCAATAAAGTTACGTGTGGGGATTTTGACTTCGCAGGCCGCGGATGCCCGCCCTAATTTCTACGAAGGCTGCACTTTTCTCCAAAGCGAAACTGCAAATCAGGGCGCGCCACTCGTGCGGTGCTTCTCAAGCTGTTCGACCACTACGTCGGGATCGGGATACCCTGCGCCAAACTTCTGCGAGAGCCAGTTCCCCCCACGCTGAGCAATCTTTTCGCCGTCGGCGATCACCTCAAACTGACCGGTCTTGCCAGGCGTAAGGACGGGATCAATTCCCAAGCGCTTCTTGATGAGGGCCACGAGACTCGTGACGTTAGCCTTATTGTTCTGTCACGTCGGGCAGTGAACGATTTCGATTTTCATTCTTGTCTCCAAGATGCTGGATGTAGTCTTTCGAGCGTACACCTTCGCGGGGCGCCCCAGGTGTCGTTTTTACGCATGGTTTTTTGACTTTTCGGGTGTTGAATTTTTCCACGTCTTCCCCCCTCCCCAAAATCCTGCTAGCATTCGCAAAGTTTCCCAATTCAATCTCTCTCGGAGGACTCCATGCGTTACCGCTTCCCAATGATCGCCGCAGCGCTCGCGCTGCTTCTTTGCGCCGCCACTGGCTTTACGCAGGCTCCCACTGCTCCGCCGAAGCCCGGCCCGGAAGTGAAAAAAATGGCGGCCATGATCGGCGCCTGGTCAACAACCTATGACATGAGGCCCGTTCCCGGAATGTCTCCCGGCGGGAAAGGCACCTCGACCAGCACTTGTTCTTGGACCTCTGGTGGCTTTGGAGTTTCTTGTACGGAAAGGTTGGACATGGGCGCCATGGGCAAGGTCACCAGCTTCAGCCTGATGTTTTACGATTCGGAAGCAAAAAATTATGTCCATTCAGAAGTTTCCAGCGATGGGGAAACCTTCGTTTCACGCGGGACCGTCAATGGCGACACCTGGGTCTTTGAAACCGATACACCAATGATGGGCAAACCGACACACTCGAAGTTCACCGTCACGTACACTTCAAAGGACGCCTGCACAATGAAATTTGAGATGGGCCCCGACGCAAATTCGATGCAAGTCGTAATGGACGCCAAGGAGACGCGCGTAAAATCCGCCGCGTCCAAGCCAGCCACAAAATAGCCAAATCGAGGAGGCTTCCGTATTTCGCAAAACAAAAAGGGCCGCGGAAATGCGCGGCCCCCTGGCAATTCCCGAATTCAGCGGCTACTGTTTGTCGTAAACCGAAACGCTGGTGGTCTTAGCCCCTTTGGCGTCCGTACTGTTCGTGGTCACCGTGCGCGTCTTGCCGTAATCGGAAAGCACGACTTCTATCGTGTTGACCACCTTTCCGCTCTTCCTGCTGGTGATCATGAGTGTGTGACCGTTCAACAGCGAATACGCTCGCGTATCGACGGTCGAATCGCCTGTGACCGGATATTCTTTGCTGTCGTACTTTCCCGTCCATGTGGAGTGAACGGGCTTGCCGTCGGCGCCAGTTCCGTCAACCGTAACCATGATGGTGTCCCCCGAGGCCGTATAAACAACCATCGTATTCTTTGGACTTCCTGGTGCGATGTTGGACTTGGCCTCATTCAACTTCCATGTGCCTAAGAATGCTTCACCGTATGCATAGCACACCGCCACGGCGGCGAACAGCGCGCAGACTGTGAACACAAATGCCCTCTTCTTCATGTCATCTCCCCTGCTAAATTTTGCTCCCGACCTTGTTGTGGCAGTGTTATATAACGCCTATTCCTCCGAGTAAACCAATTTTTCACGGGCCAGTGGCCGCCCTCACCTGCTGCGAGGCAGAATGTCCGTGATAGCATTTCCCCAGGAGGAGCACCATGCCATTTATTGATACCACCACTCTTAATGTTACCGAACGATTGCCGGGCTGGCGCGGACGGTATTTCCACACATCGAATATGACGTTCGCGCATTATGAATTCGCACGCGGTTCTTCCATTCACGAGCACTTTCATCCACAGGAAGAAGTCTATGAGGTGATCGAGGGCGAGCTCGAGTTGACCATCGACGGCGTAACACAAGTCGCCCGGCCGGGGCCTGGTCGCGATTGTGCCGGCCAATGCCCGTCATTCGGCGAAGGCGCTGACGGACGGCCGGGCAATCATCGTTGACTATCCGCTGCGACGCGAATTCAACTAGGCGCTCGATGTGCGCATCTAGAGGCGAAGAGACGAACTTCAGGAGAAAATTCTGATGGTTTTACGGCAACCCCAAATCGGCCTCACACCAACTCCAAGAGGAGGTGCGCCGGTCTACTTCCGCAGGAGCTTGAACGCGTGGTTCGTCGATTTTGTGAGAGTGGCGTAAAGCACCCAGAGAACGCACATCGGTTCCAGCAGGCGCGCTCCTTCGATCCCGCCAATATTGATCGTGGGCCATCCAAACGATTTCAGGATTTCCGTCACGGTGGCTTTCGCGGCCGCATCATTTCCGCAAATGAACATGTCCGGCGGGCCGCCGGGAAACTGCGGGTCAACCATATGTGCATGTCCGACGATATTGAATGCTTTCACCACACGCGCCTTCGGCGCCCACCGTTGCACCTGTTCGCCGGCGCCCTTTTCTTCCATGCCAGTCGCAGCGCGCCCTCGAGAATATCCGGCTTCACTCTTGCGAGACTCACGCGAGTCGATCCCTTTTTTCCCCATCCGCCGGGTACCGGTGAAAAAATCTCCGGCGCATCTTCTACCATTCCTTTTTGCTGCTCCGGCGAAAGCAGAAGCACGCCGTAGCCTTCGTCCGCGAGCGAGAGCGTCGCGAAGATTTTTCCGCCCACGCGGAAATCGGCGTGGCCGAAATGCGAGCCTTCGGTCGCCTCCGGCATGCTCAGCGCCATCTTCCGAAAATCCGCCACGCGCATTGCCTTTTTTCTCCCGGCCGGCAACTATTTCTGAGTTTTCTCCAGTGTCTGCTTAATCCCGGTCAGGGCCTGTTGCAGGGCGGTCACCGACTTATCCACCGCGACCTTTCGCACAATTGATCCTGTCAAGCCTGTGAGGCCGGCCTGCTCCGAACCTTCCGCCATCACCAGATAAAATCCAGTCTGCGGCGGTGTCGCGCGGACGCAAAAGGTCATATCCAGGGCCGTTTCAAAGTAGTGGCTGGAGTAAAGCTGCTTTTCGGCGATGGCGTAGGCAATATTGTCGCTTGGCGCGCCCGTGGACGTGACAACTTGCACAACGCGCAGGGTGGACTTCAATCCGAATTTCACGTTGGACCAGTAGAACCAGTTATCGACGTTCGCGGGCTGGCCCTTCGGGTAGCTGAGGAGGTAATCGTAAAAATCCGGCAGGTATTGCGGCAGGGCCTTGCTGAAATTCAAAACGTACTGGAAATCCGCGGAAACATTTGTAGGAGTTGATTTGTCATTGTACGTCAGGAGGAATGGGTCGCCGCCGCCCTGGTACGCGAGCAAATGCTTCAGAATTGACGCGCGCACGAGCTGGTTTACCTGATCATCCACGTTTGATGCGGACCAATTTACGGATTGCTGCAGCGCTTCGAGCGATTCCGCGGGAATCTGGATCTCACAATTCCCGGGCTTGCACTTCTTCAGGTCCTGGACTTCGTCGTCGGCGAAACCGAAATTATTCAGGTCGGAAAGTTGCGGCGGATTGCTGAACTCAACGATGGCCAGGTAATCGGGCGATTGGCGCAACTGATTCAGATCACGCGAAAACGCGAGATAGCTTTCCGGCGTGGCGTTGATGTAAATCGCGCCGAAGAGGTAGACCTCCGCGGGCGTGGGCGTATTCAAGGCCACCGCAACCGGTTTTCCGCCTTGGATGGAGGAAATCTGGCTCGCGTTCAGTCCAACGGTATTCTTGAAAAATGTCGGCAGGTCCACAGAAGGCTGAGCGGGCGCGGTCGTCTGAGCGGGCTGGGTGGTCTGAGTTGCCTGAGGGTGCGATCTGCCGGCGCCGGACACTACCGCGGCGCCAACCACCGTCACCATGGCAGCCACCAAAATCAAGAAGGAGATCCTTCTAAAATTTCCGACTTTCACGAGTCATCTCCATCCGCTAAATTCACCGAAGGCGCGAAGTTTACATCGGGGTCTCCGGACTCGCAATGCGCCGCGTTCATGCGGCTGCAGTTATTCCGGTAAACCTGTCCCACTAGTTTCGTGGCCGAAGGGCAGCAGCAACATGCCTGGAATAAACGCCAGCGCCGTAAGCGCTACAGGATACCCGACGCTGCCGTACCAGGCGACACCCGCGCCAACCAGGAACGTGATGCCCGCTCCCCCAAAGCGCGCGAATGAAGTGGCGAATGCGAACGCGCTCGCGCGGAATTCCGTTGGGTATTGCTCCGGCAACCAGATTGTGTACACCGCGAAATTTGCGCCGCCGAAGCCGAGGGTGAAGAGTCCGTAGCCGAACCAGACGAGTCCATCGCCTGCGGAGCGATGAAATGCATAGCCAAACGTGAACCAGATCGAATTTAGCATGAGGAAGAAATAGAGCGCGAGTGTGCCGCGCCGCCCGAGGAATGACGAAATCCACGGCACGGCGATGCATCCGAGAATCGTGGCGGCGGAAAGGAGGATCGTTGCGTCAGTGACAAAACTCGAGACCATTTCCGAGGGGAAGTGGTCGGCTTCCGCTAGCGCCGTGATTGCCGCGGGTACGTACACCGAACCTGCCCACAAGCCGGTGATGCTTACTATCATGTAGAAACTGTTGAGCAATGTGCGCCGCCGATATTCCGGAGTGAAAAGCGCGGCGAACGGTTTCCACAAACTCCAGCGCTGCACTGTTCGCGCCTTTTCGCGCCAGCGCGCGGGTTCGGCAACACCATAACGAACTAGGGCGACGAGCAACGCGGGCGCGCCGCCTGCGACGAACATCGCGCGCCATCCGTAGCGCGCGCCGACGACGGAATTCAACACTCCGGCGAGCAGAATTCCGAAGTAGTAGCCGGTGTGCATCCACGCTCCGGCGCGCGCGCGGAGTTTTTCGGGCCACGCCTCTGCGACATACGTTCCGCCCATCGCCCATTCGCCGCCGATGCCGATGCCCGCGAGCAGACGGAACAATCCGAGCTGCCACACGCGCGTCGCCGCAGCACCCGCCAGCGTGAAGACCGAATACCAGATGATGGTGATCATCAGGGTGAAGACGCGACCATGCTTATCGGCGACGGGGCCCCAGAGGAAAGCGAGTCCCCATCCAACGAGAAAGAGCGCGAAGAGAAGACCGCCGTAGAAACCCACCTGGCCCGTTGTCGCCGGGTGTCCCGAGCGCGGCAGAAGTTCGCGTAGCGCCGGAACCATCACGAGCGCGTAGATGAAGGAGTCCATTCCATCGAGCGCCCACCCGCCCCAGGCCGCGAAGAAACCGCGGATTTGTTCGCCGGTTGGGCGCGCGGAGTCATCAGGAGAAGGCGATGAGCCGCCTGGCGGCTGGGGTTGTGGAGAGGTTGCATCGAAGGGTGTGCCGGGCGTGTCCATAGCCTAGGTGCGCGCCGCAACTTTACCAGAATAGGAAGCCGGTGCGGATGAGGTGATAAAAGGGGAAAATCAGATTGTAATATCCTAAAATGACACGAATTAAGCGAGCATTGAAAATTGGCATATGCGGCTTGGAGGGCGGGCTTGCCGTAGGCCCCAGAGAGTGCTAATTTCTATAATTCCGTATAACTTACGAGTCCCCGGACGCCTGAAAACAGGCTGGTTGCAGCGTTTCGGGGCACACCAAATTGAGCGCACCTAGACTACAACCCGAGCCGGACAGCCCTAATGGGCGTGTGCAGGCGAGCCGTCCAAACGGGGCGGAAACGCAGGGGGGAGGGGTGCGCCCGGGCGTCGCGGCCCAACAGGGGCCTGCGGGAGGCGGTCTGGGTACGAAGGCGGGCTCCGGCGGGGTGGTCTACTGGCGGGTTGAGGGCAGCTTGGTGGATATGACGGCAGTGCGTCAGGTGGCCTATTTCACCTGGAATGCGCATACATTCATCGGGCGATGGGCACGTCGCGGGGCGCTGGCGGCGACGGCGATTACGCGTCCGGCGCTATATTTCACGAACAAGCGGGTTGCGACACGGACGCTTGACGCGCTGCTGCGCGGGGTGACGCGCGACCGGCTGGATCTGTTGGGCGAGGAATATTTCGATTACGTAATCAAGCCGCAGCTCAAGGCAAAAGGTGTGCAGAAGTTGCGCGAATGCCTGGCGGAGAATGACCGCGTGATTCTGGTGAGCCACGGGCTCGACCACGTGATATGTCCGCTGGCGCGATATCTGGGCGTGGAGCGAGTGATCACGAACCGGCTGGAATTCCGCGACGGGCTGGCTACGGGGCGAGTGCAGGACCCGGTGATCCCGCCGCGCGGTGCGTTTGCGCTGGTGTTTGGCGGCGCGGCGGATGGGCGCGTCTCGCCCGAAAAATTGATGCAGAAGCTGAAAATAAAAGGTGGGCCGGGGGCACTGGAAGCGGCGGCAATACCCGCGGCGCGGACGCATCGCACGGATCTGACTCCAGTGGTGCTTACGGATGCGAAGGGACCGGCCGCGCCGCTTTCGGTCCGCGAAACTTTGCGCGGCAAGCACGTGATGCTCGTTGGGGTGACCGGCTTTATCGGAAAGGTGTGGCTGGAGCAAATCCTGAGCGAAGTGCCGGACATTGGCAGAATTTATTTGCTGATCCGACGGCAGAAGAGCACGACGGCGGCGCGGCGGTTTGAAAAAATCGCGGAGGAATCGCCGGTGTTCGTGCCGTTGCATCAACGACATGGAGAGGGCGTCGGGCGATTTCTAGCGGAGCGTGTTGAGGTGGTTGAAGGCGATGTGTCGCGGCCGGACCTCGGGATGGATGCGGCAACATGGAAGAGGCTGGCGGCGCGGCTGGATCTGGTGGTGAACAGCTCCGGGTTGACGGATTTCAATCCCGATTTGCGCGAGGCGCTGACGGGGAATGTGGCCGCGCCAATGAACTTGCTGGAATTTCTGCGCACGTGCGACCACGCAGCGCTGCTGCACCTTTCGACTTGCTATGTGGTGGGGCGGCGCGACGGGCGCGTGCGCGAAGAGTTGAAGCCGAATTACACGCCGAACGGAGTCGCGGATTTCAACGCGGAGCACGAGTGGCGTTCGCTGGATGAGACCATTCGCAACCTGGAGGCGCGGTCGGAAGGGCCGGAGATGACGGCGGCGCTGCGGAGGCAGGCGCTGGGACGACGCAGCGATCCTTCGGCGTTTGCGTCGAATGAAGTCGCGAATGTACTGCGGCGCAACCGGCAGCGCTGGCAGCGGAACCGGTTGACGCGGGTGGGAACGAAGCGCGCGCAACGGCTCGGCTGGCCGAACACTTATACGCTGACGAAAAGCCTGGCGGAATCGCTGCTGATTTCGCGCGGGGTGGGATTGCCGATTGCGATCGTGCGGCCGTCGATTGTAGAGACTTCCACGGAGACGCCGTTTCAAGGATGGAATGAGGGTATCAACACGTCCGCGCCGCTTTCATATTTGCTGGGGACCTATTTCCGTCAGTTGCCGACGAATGCGCGGAAATGCCTGGACGTGATTCCGGTGGACATGGTGTGCCGCGGGATGAGTCTGATCTCAGCGGCGCTGATTCAGCGGCGGCACGAAAAAGTTTATCAACTGGCGACTTCGGCGGTGAACCCGTGCAACATGGGCCGCTCGATTGAGTTGACGGGGCTGGCGCACCGGAAGCATTACCGCGCGCAGCAGGGGCTGGAACATTGGCTGCGATTGAGATTCGACACGATTCCGGTTTCGAAGAGCCGCTATCAAAAGTTGAGCGTGCCTGCGCAGAAGGCAGTGATTAAGGGAATCAACCTGGCGGCGGAAAAGATGCAGTTCAAAAAGCCGCTGGTGAAAGCGGAGCGCGACCTGGGGCGGATTGAAAACCTGATCGAACTTTACGAACCGTTCATTCTGCACAACGAGCAGGTGTTTGAATGCGACAACGTGTTGGCGCTCTCCGAAGCGCTGCCCGCCGATGAACGCGCGGCGTTTGGGTTCGATCCGGCATCGGTGGACTGGTGGGACTACTGGATCAACATCCATGTCCCGGCACTGCGGAAGTGGTGCTACCCGCTGATTGAGGGGCGCTCGCTTGAACCACAGCCGAAGCGGTCCGTGCAATTTGCCGCAGTGGCGGCGGGCGAGAACGGCGGGGATTCTTCCGGCGAAGCGGCGCCGCAAACCTGACCCCATGGCAATTTTCCTGACCGGCGCAACCGGGTACATCGGCGCGCACATCCTTGCGGAACTTCTCGGCGGGCACGCGGACCGTATCAACGTGCTGGTGCGCGCGAAGGATACGCACGAGGCGGAAGAGCGGCTGTGGCGCGCGCTGCAACTGCACATGAATTTCGCGAGCTTCCGCGAAGCGCTCGGTTCGCGAATCGTGATTTTTCGCGGGGATTTGACGGACGCGAAGCTTGGTCTCGATGCCGCGGATTACGGGCGCGTTGCGGGGACGACGGATTCGATCATCCACTGCGCCGCTTCTCTGAATCGAAAATCAGAAAAAAGCTGTCTGAACGTGAACTTGCGCGGGACGCTGGAGGTGATCCAGCTTGCGAAGCGCGCTGGCGGCATCGGCGGGCTGCGGCGATTCAGTTTTGTGAGCACAGTGGCGGTTGCGGGGAAGAGGCAGAACGAAACCGTCACGGAAGACGCCGCGATTGACTGGGAGCGCTCCGATTACGACCCTTACGCGCGAACCAAGAAATTCTGCGAGCACATGGTGCGCGAGCTTCTGCCGGATACGCCGAAGACGATATTTCGTCCGAGCATTGTGCTGGGCGACACTCGATATGGCGCGACAACACAATTTGAGATGGTGCGCGCATTTGTATTTCTGGCGGGATTGCCCGTGCTGCCGTTGCGGCCCGGGGACCGGATTGATATTGTGCCGGTGGATTACGTCGCGAAAGCGATTGCGACGCTGCACCAGAAAGACAAGCCGGAGCACGACATCTACCATCTTTCCTCGGGGACGAGTTCGGAGTCGTGCCGGGACATTACGAATGCGCTGGCGCGCTCATCGGGAAAGATGAAGCCGATTTATACGCCGTGGCTGGCTGGGCCATTTGGTTCGATCGTGAATTCACTTTCGAACCGCCGCGGAAATATCGGGCATGGCGCGGCGCTGATGAAAGTTTTTCTGCCATATATTTATTGGAACACCGTATTCGATAATTCGCGCGTGGTGAATGAAATGGGCGGCGCACCTGCGCCATTTACGAAATATTGTTTCCCGCTGCTGAAGTTCAGCCGCGAGAACCGTTTCCAGTATCCCTATCAAGCGTGGCCGGCGGCGGCGCAAAGCCGAGCGCAGGAGGTGGGGCGATGATGGATTTTGTGCTCGAGGCGTGGACGAGCGCGCTGATTGAAGAGATGAAACTGCGTTGGATGCTGGGTGGCGGAGTGAAATGGAAACCGGGCGAGCCGCTGAAGCTGCTTTTTGCAACTTACAGCGGGGCGAGAAACACCGGATCGGATGTGCGCGTGGAAGAGATCGCGCGGCAGGTGCGGCACGTTCTCGGGGCGGAACGCGTTCAGGTGACATTGATGTCGCAGAATCTCGAATGGACGCGCGATTATTTCAAAGGATGTAAACAGGTGCACCTGCCGGATGTTTTCCCTCCATTCCTGATTCGCGAGGTGCCGAAGCATCATGGCGTGGTGGCGTGCGAAGGTTCGACGTTCAAGAGCAAATTCGCCGACGCGTTGACGACGATGTTCATCGGCGCGCTGGGGCTGGCAACGGCGGAGAATAAAGTTTCGCTGGGTTACGGCGTTGAGGCGGGCGATATGAACCCGATGCTGCAGAAACTCACGCGCAGATATTGCAAATCATCGCTGGTTATCACGCGGAACCCGGAGTCGCAGACAGTGCTGGGCCAATTTGGGGTGCCAACCGAATTGGGGACGGACGCGGCTTGGACATTTGAACCGCTCGGCCCGGAATACGGCCGCGCGGCGCTGCAGCGCGCGGGGTGGGACGGGGCGACGCCGGTGCTGGCCGTGTGCCCGATCAATCCGTTCTGGTGGCCGGTAAAACCATCTGTGCCGAAATTCCTGGCTCGGAAGGTCGCTGGCGCGTACAAGCAGAGCTACTATCGCACGATTTATTTTCATAAGTCAGGTCGCGATGTGGATGCCGAATACAACAAATATATCGCGGAGATGTCGGACGGAGTGGATGCGTTCCGCAAGCGTCACAAAGTGTTCCCGATACTCGTGGGCATGGAGCGGCTGGACGCGAGGGCGTGCCATGCGATTGCGGAGCGGTTGCCCGGAGTGCCGGTGTTTACGTCCGACGAGCACAACATGTATCAGATGGTGAGCGTGCTGCGGTGTTGCAGCCTGATGTTATCGTCGAGATTCCATGCGATCGTCACATCAATGCCGGGATTGGTTCCTTCGGCGGGCGTGACGATGGACGAACGCATCCACAATCTGATGCACGAGCGCGGACACGATCACCTGGTCTTTAAAGTGGATGAAGAAGGGCTGGCCGGGAAAATCACAGAGGCGTTGGAGACGCTTTGGCGCGACGTGGACGATTTGCGCGAAGGGATCGGGCGCAGCGTGGTGAGGAATTTGAAGTTGATGGCAAAAATGGGGACCTATTTGGAGCGGTATGTCCACGAAATTTATCCGGAATTCAGCGTTCGGAGCGGCGTGCATTCGTGGGAGGAGTATCTGCCGCCGCTCGATCCGACGCTGCAGAAACTCGTGGAACGGTACGATAGCGCGGCGGTGACGGCGGGAGCGGGGGCGTAGGTCTTTGCGGTGAATTTCCTCGAAAACATTTTTACGAACCTGGGGCGCAGCGCCGGGCGCGCGGTATTGCAAGAGGCGCGCGCGAGCGGCGTTGTCGCGGCGACCGGCGGCGAACTATGCGCTGAAATTGATGTGGCGCGGAAATTCTTGCGCGGCGCGGGCTTACAAAAAGGCGATCGATGCGCGCTGCTGGCGCACAACAGCATTCGCTGGACGGCGATGAACCTGGCATTGGTGGCGGAGGGCGTGATCGTCGTGCCGCTCTACGCGCGGCAGGCCATTCGCGAGCTTGTTGGAATGATGCGCGATGCAGGGGCGAAGATGATTTGCGCAGGGGACGCGGCGCTGGCGGATGCAGTGCGCGCGGAGTGGAAGGATGCGCCGCGGATTGTGCTCTTCGACGAGATATTTGAACCGAGCTCCGGTGAGAAGACAGGTGAAATCCAGTTTGCTTCGGCGGCGGACAGCGACGTTGTGGCGATTATCTATACTTCGGGGACATCGGGCGAGCCGAAGGGAGTAATGCTCACCGCGGGGAACCTGAGTTTCATGGTCGAAAGGACGACCGAGCGGTTGAACCAGTTGATGCGCGGACATGCCGGCACCGAGCGCGTGTTTCACTATGCGCCGTTCTGCTTTGCAGGATCATGGATCCTGATGCTCTCATGCCTTTCGCGCAATAGTTTGCTGACTCTTTCGATGGATTTGAGCCGGCTGCAGATTGAGATGCAGGTTGCCGCGCCGCATTATTTTCAGAATGTGCCGACGCTGCTCGAGCGCGTGCGGCGGGGCATTGAGGAGGGTCTCGCGAAGCGCGGCGGGCCGGTCGCGAAAATATTCGCGCGGGCGTGGGCGGCGTGGCTGGCAAAGCAGAATGGCGAGGCGGCGGGCGGGGCGTTTTGGCTTGTGCTGGCTCGTGTTGCTGTGTTTCCCGCGATCCGGAAACGCATCGGCCCGAATCTGAAGGCGCTGATTTGCGGGTCGGCGCCGCTCGTGCGAGAGACTCAGCTATTTTTCATTATGCTTGGAATTCCGGTGCTGCAAGTGTACGGGCTCACGGAGACGACGGGGATCTGCACGATGGATGTGCCTGGAAATGTGGAACCGGGCTGGGTGGGGCCGGCGGTGGCGGGCGTGGAAATGAAAGTTGGTGACAATCAGGAAATTCTGGTGCGGGGGCCAAATGTTTTTCCGGGTTACTGGAACCGGCCGGAGGAAACCGCGAAGGCGCTACGCGATGGATGGTTCCACAGTGGCGATCAGGGCGAGGTGAATGCCAAAGGCAACTGGCGTATCGTAGGAAGAATAAAGAACTTGCTGATTCTGAATTCGGGGCACAATGTTGCGCCGGAGCCGATTGAGGAGAAGCTGCTGGTGATGATCGCAGGAGCTCAGCAAGTGGTGCTGGCGGGGCACGGACGAAGTTATCTGGTGGCAATCGTGACGGGGGACGTTGCGCGAGAGCGTGCGGCTGCGGCGATCGAAAGAGTGAATCAAGAATTGCCGCACTACAAGCGCATCCATGGCTTTCATGTGGAGCCGCAGGCGTTCACGATTGATAGCGGTCTGCTGACCGCACTGGGAAAGCTGAAACGCGACGCGATTAACACGCGTTACGCGTCGGAAATCGAGATGATTTATCGCGAGAAAAGCGCATGAACTCATACAAAGGGAAATCACTTTCGTGGGAGGTGCGCGAGGGCGTGGTCGAGCTTGAGCTTCACCGCGCGCCGTGCAACGAAATCGGCACAGAAATGCTGAGTGACTTGGAAGAATTCGCCAAGGCGCTGGACTCTTTTTCGCGCGAGGCGAGCGCGGTAATCATTTACAGCACGCGACCCGCCGGATTTTGCGCTGGGGCGGATTTGCGCGAGTTGTATCAGGGCGCGGCGCCGTTGGATGTGGAGGCACGCGTGGCGGGCGTGCGCGAATTCCTGCACCGAATCCATGCGGTGCTGAACACGCTGGATGATTCGCCGCTAACGACAATCGCGGCGGTGCAGGGAGTGTGCTTCGGAGGGGGATTCGAGCTGGCTTTGGCGTGCGATTTGATCATCGCGGACAAGATGGCGCGGTTTTGCTTTCCCGAGTTGCGGCTGGGGCTTATCCCCGGATTCGGCGGAATTCCGCGATTGAAGCGCGATTTGGGCAACGCAATTGTGCGCGACCTGTTGTTGACGGGACGCAGCATCAACGCGCAAAAATCGGCCGCTGTCGGCCTCGTGAGCCAGGTGGCGGGGGAAGGTGAGGCGCTGCACGTGGCGCGAGCGACGGCAGCGCAGGTGACGAAATTTGACCGCGCAACGAGCGCGGCTGCGAAACGATTTGCGAAGCCGATCCCTCACGACGAATTGCGGCGGGAGATTGACTTGTTCTGCGAATTGTTTACGCGGCCTGCGGTGATGGAGGGTTTGAAGAAGTTTGTGGAGAGCACGGACGCGCTGCCGTACTTGCCCTAGAGCTGCGTGCTAGACTATTTGTTCGGAGATTGGATGCGCACCCTCGATCAGACAACCGGTGAGATTCTGGACTTGGCGGCGCAGCACTTTAAAGTGCCGCGGGCGTCGCTCAGTCCGCAGGACGATTTCTTCAAGAAGCTGGGGATTGACAGCCTGCAGGCTCTGGAGATGCTGACGCGGCTGGAAAATCATTTCGGTATCGAGCTGCCCGATTACGAAATGCAGGGTGTGAGCGATTTCCGCACTCTGGCAAGCAGAATCCAAGCAAGGCTATAGGCTCGCCACGAGGTTGCCGCACGTAGAAACTACGCGCTGAATTCCTGCTATTCTAATGACTTCCCAAATTCAACTTGATTGATCGAATGCTTGACTTGGCAAAATACGAATCGTTGGGAGCAGCGCTGCGCGATGCGCTGAAACAATGGCCGGATGAAGTGTGCCTGATTGAGGCCGACCGCGACCGTGAAAAAGCGCGGCTGACTTACCGGCAATTCGGCGAGGCGGCCAATCCGCTGGCCTCGGCTCTGCAAGCACGCGGTTTCAAAGCGGGCGACCGCGCGGCAATCATCATGACGAATCAGTCGAAGTGGCTGATTTCGGCGTACGCGGTATTTTACTTGGGCGGCGTGCTGGTGCCGCTCGATTACAAACTGACGCCCAAGGAGCAGATGGCGCTGCTGGCGCACTCGCGGGCGCGCGTGCTGATTACGGAATATCCGATCTGGCGCGCGTTAACGCAGACCGAAGGCTTTGACAAGCGGCGCGTGGATTTTGCGCTTGTCACGGAGGCGCCCCCAGCCGCGGAGCTCGGCGGCGCGATGCGCTGGGAAGATTTTCGTGCGGACCGGGACCCGGAGTTTGTGCCGCGGAAACGAAGCGACTGGGCGTGCATTGTTTATTCCTCGGGAACGGGTGGGCGGCCCAAGGGTTGTGTGATGACGCACGAAAATTATCTGGAGCAATGCGCAATGTTCCCCACGCTCTATCCCGTGGGGCCCGGTGACGTCTACCTGAGCATCCTTCCGACGAATCACGCGATTGATTTCATGCTGGGGTTCTTTTACCTGTTTGTCAGTGGAGGGACGGTGGTGCATCTGCGAACGCTCCGGCCCGAATATGTTCGCGAGGCGTTCGCAAAGTATAGAGTTTCGCACGTCACGCTTGTCCCGTTGATACTGAAGAATCTGCAAAAAGGATTTGAGGCGCGCTTTGACGCGCTGCCGCCCGGGAAGCGAAGAGTCTTGAATTTCTTGATCGGCGTCAACAAGCGCTTCACGCGCGGGCGCGCGCGGCTCGGGCTCAGCCGGCGATTGCTGCCGCAAGTTCACGAAGCATTTGGCGGTAACCTTCGCGCGATGATCGTCGGCGGTGCCTTCACGGAACCGAAGACCTTGCAGTTTTTTTACGACCTCGGTATTCCTGTCGCAAATGCTTACGGGCTTACGGAAGCGTGCATGGGAATCAGCGTGAACGACTTAAAGCCCTTCCGCGCGGACACTGTTGGAAAAGTATTTCCGCGCATCGAATTGCGCATTGTGAATCCGGGTGACGATGGAATTGGAGAGGTGACGGTGCGCAGCCGGACGGTGATGTCGCAATATCTGGACGATCCTGAATTGACAGCTGAAACAATTGTGGACGGCTGGCTGATGACGGGGGACCTCGGACGCGTGGAAAAGTCGGGGCATTTGCAGCTTTTCGGCCGGAAGAAAAACATGATTGTCACCGTCGAAGGAAAGAATATCTATCCCGAGGACATCGAGTCCGCATTCGAGGGGCTGCCGGTGAAAGAATTCTGCGTATTTGCGGCAAACTACATCTGGCCGGAACACAGCATGGTGGGCGAGCAGCTAATCATGGTGTTGCAGCCGGAGACGAATCATCCGGTGGACGAAGCGTTGCAGGCGGAGATGGCGGCAAGAAATCAGCGTCTGCTCAATTACAAGCGCATCAGCGGTTACGTTGTATGGGGAAGAGAATTTCCGCGGACGGCTTCGATGAAAATAAAGCGCATCGAATTGGCGGAGCAGATCCGCGAAGCTCTCGACCGAAAATCGGTGAAAGCGCTGTGAAAAAAGACGCATTCCTGGCGATTGTGAATCGCGCGGCGGGCGGAGGGAAGTGCGGAAAGCTTGCGGAGAAGGCGCTCGCACGTCTGGAGAGCGCGGGGTTGAAGGTGGATGCGGTGAACACCGCCGCTCCAGGCGACGCGACGCGGCTGGCACGCGAGGGCTATGAGCAGGGCTATCGCCAATTCATCGCTGTGGGTGGCGACGGCACCGCCTACGAAATCATAAACGGATTATTTCCTCACGGTGCGTTTCACGAACGCGTCTCACTGGGTTTTCTTCCCCTCGGCACAGGGAATTCGTTTCTCCGCGATTTCAGTAAGGATGGGCTAAAGCACGCGACGGAGGCAATTCTGAGCGGAAAGCGGCGCTCGTGCGATGTGATCCGAGTGACGCACGCGGAAGGCGAATTGCATTACATCAATTTGTTGAGCGTGGGGTTCACGGCGGATGTGACGGCTATGGCAAATCGCCGCTTTAAGCGTCTGGGTGAGCTGGGCTACATTTTCGGTGTGCTGGGCTGCCTGGCGCTTCTGCGGCGGCGCGCGTTCCCATTGCGTGTTGACGGTGGGGCTGAACTCGAGGGGGGACGCTGCCTGTTCCTGACGTTTAACAACAGCAAATTTACCGGCGGCAAAATGATGATCGCGCCGAATGCGGAAACGGATGACGCCTTGGTGGAATTCGTCCGCTGGGGGCCGATCGGGCGGCTTGGATTGTTGCGCAATTTCCCCGCGCTTTTTGACGGGACGCATGTGAAACATCCGCTCGCTTCACGCAAGGGCGCGCGCCGAATCGAGTTTCAACTTGAAGGCCCCGTGGACGTGATGGTGGATGGGGAAGTTCTTTCGCTCGACCTGCGAACCATCGAAGTGCTTCCCGGCGCGCTGGACGTCATGGCATGAGGAGTGCGTGGCTGGCCGTTCGCAGCGCGTTGCTATGGGCAGTCAGCGGAGTTCACTTTTTTGTCGGAGTCGTCCTCCTGATTCCCTGCGGAATGATTGCCGGGCCGCGAAGAATCGATTTTTTTGTGCGTATATTTAACCGCAACGTCGTCCGGCTCGCGGGAGCCCGCCTGAAAGTAAAATTCGCGTCCGGCTTTGATCCCAAGCGGGTCTGCTTCTTTGCTGTCAACCACACCAATCTTTTTGATCCGTTCGTTCTCTACAGCGTCATCCCGCAATATGTGCGCGGGCTGGAGCTGGAATCGCATTTTCGCATCCCGCTCTACGGGATTCTGATGAAACGGTTCGGAAACGTGCCCGTGCCGGACGTACGAAGCCCATCGGAACTGAAGCGAATGTTGTTGCGGACGAAAAAAGCCCTCGACGGCGGGACGAGCCTGATTGTTTTTCCTGAAGGAAAGCGAACGCTCACCGGACGAATCAACGCATTCGAGGACGGTGGCTTCCGAATGGCAATTCAATTTGGCTGTCCGATTGTGCCCGTAAGCATCGTTGGATCATTTGAATTCAACCGGAAAGACCGCTGGTGGCTGCACCCCTCGAAAATCGTCGTGCACATTCACGAGACGATTGAAACAAAGGGATTGCGGAAGGAAGACGTGCCGGCATTGCGCGATCGCGTTCGCGCAATTATGTGCGCGCCGGTGGATGCGTATTACAAAGAGGAGAGAAGCCCATCAAAATAACTAGAGATTCATGCGAATGCCGGGCAAAGTGCGGCCCGCGCGCATTTCCTGCCAGGTGTAAACGATGCGGTGAATCACGGTGATAGTGGAAACGATGGCGATGACCCACAGCGCCGGCGCCATGCGGTCAAATAATCCTCCGAGAATGAGCAGCACCATGCGCTCGGGGCGCTCCATGAAGCCGACCTTGCAGAGCGGAATCAGGGACTCGGCGCGCGCGCGAGCATAGCTGACCATCACCGAACCGGCCGTCGCGACGGCCGCCGAGGATCACGTAAGAGGTCCGTCCGTTCACGGCGTAATAGACGAGCAGGCCCATGTAGAGGGCCATGTCGGAATAGCGGTCGAGCGTGGAATCGTAGAACGCGCCGAACGCAGTTACGCGCTTCTGCGCGGCGCGCCACCTGCCCATCCAGCATGTCGAGAAATCCCGCGAAGAAAATCACGATGGCGGCGGGCTGAAGATTCCGGTTGCAAAGAGCACGGCGGCCCAGAAATTCACTACGAGGCCAATCAGAGTCAGAAGATTGGGATTGATTCCAGTGGCGGCGATCGCGCCCACGATTTTGTCGAGCAGCCAGCGGCTGCCAGTGCCAATTGCTTTCGTTATCATTGTCCGTCAAGACCGCGAGACATTCGCCCCGAGAAAACTACTGGTGGGAATCATACGACACGGTTGCGCGCTCCTCAAGCTGGGCGTCAGGATCGGCGTGAGGCGAACCAAGATTTCGGCTGCATTTGACGGGCGCACAT
>CAVTRS010000032.1:0-195258 GCA_963737185.1 uncultured Acidobacteriota bacterium
GAGATACTCGGGCACGCTGCGGGCCTTGGAGCCGTAGTAGAACGGCATCATGAAGACGGCCAGGAAGACCATGGCGGGAATGGCCCCGACCCAGTAGAAATGGCAGGTGGCGATGCCGTATTTGGCCCCGCTGGCCGCCATGCCGACCAGCTCCAGGGCCCCCAGGTTGGCCGAGATGAACGCCAGGCCGGTGATCCAGGCGGGGATGGACCGGCCGGACATGAAGAAATCGGCGCTGTTCTTCATCGAGCGCTTCAGCGCGAATCCGATTCCCAACGACGAAGATGACGTAGATGGCAAGAATTGCGTAGTCGATAAAAGCCAGTTGGCCAGTTGCATGGAAAGCTCTCCCAAGGTCGCGTTGGACTTTTAGTGCCGGCACCCAGAAACCCGAGCCGTTATTATGACGCACGGCCCGGAGATGCTGCAAGGGTGGTGCGGAAATTTTCTCCCCAGGATCTCTCCGCCGCACGCTCCCCACTATGAATGCAGTCCGGCAGGCCGACCCCGCGTCACCTTCAACCAGCGCTCAAGGCGATCACTTTTCAAGTAATCTGGGGAGTGTGCCAATACTTCGAAGAAGGCATCCTCGTCACCCTTAGTACGAGCGAGTTCTTCCGCCGTCGGAGAATCCAAGAGGGGGCAACCTTCTATCAGAAAATCACAGATATGGTCCAGAGAATCATCTTTTCCACGAGCTAGATCCTGCGAGTCTTTATAATTCGCTTCGGCCTGGAAAACGCCCAATACCTTTACGGCTGGAAATGGGAGTTCGAATCGGAAGATGTAGTAGTATGCCATTCGAAATGCTTGACGTTGAATCTCTCTGTCACAGTGAGCGAGGAGGCATCTCTCAAGTATTCCCGCCAATGATTCTTTGGACCGTACAGTTATGATTTCTGATCCATGCTCATACAGCGCTCTTGATGCAACAAGCACTGGCTTGCCCAGCATTGCCATCTCGAGGCCTATGGTCGACCCAAAGGTCAGTCCAACATCAGCTTCCTCCGCAAGAGAATAGGCGCTCACAGATTCTTCCGGCATTACGATTCGGACATTGGCAGGTATGGAGGATTTCATTTCCTGATAAACTTGCAACTCGTCGGCTGACTTGCCGATGTATTCATTTCCGCCAAGATTGGGATGCACTTTGATTACCAGCTCAACGTCATCCCGCAGCCCGACCCACCGCACCACTGCCTGCACCCAGGCAACCTGTGATTCAAAAGGACCCTGCATCAGTGGATCACCGGCTATCTCATCGGTGGAAGAAGTGAACAAAGCCCAAAGTCGCTTGGACCGATTAAGGTTTAAACTTGCCTTCAAAGATGATTTGGTCAGAGACGTCTTGTTGAATGGAATCCAAGCAAGGTTGGCACCATAGCGGCGTTGAATCAGCCACTGAAATGCAGCATCCAGAGACTTGCGGGTCAAGGGTACCCGTCCCCACATATTCCAGAAAGCTTTAAATGGCTCCGGACTCATGCAATGCGCATTGGCTCTTGCGTTGATATGGCCGCGTTGGTATTCGGCGCGTTCATGCGTCAGCACTCGGATGCCTCGCTTCTGAAAGATTTCCAGGGCGACGCGGAGAATGGACTGACGCCCGTTGAACAAGATTGCCGCGTCAATCGCATTTGCCTCTAAATGGTTCTGTAGGCCTATTGCCACGACCGCCGCGCCGAAAAGAAAACCTCTATACACACTGACTACATGCCAGTCGTTCAAGTTGGGAGGGTACTGCCGAAAATAGGAAATTACAGAAGAAAGTACCCATTGTCCGAGAGGGATTTCTTGATATGAGGCCTCGGGTAATTCAGAAGTCTTCACGCCCTGCGCCCATGCAAATGCAGCCGCTTTTTCCGTGGGACTTATAAAGTCGCCCAGCCAACGGAATGGAAAACCAAGACCATGCATACTGGCTTTCGCCTTGGTCTGGCACCGCTGGCAAAGGTCAAAAGGACGCGGGAAATTCGTTTTGGAATCCCAGTGCTGGTCACATTCTGGCAATTGGCCATCACACAGGAGATACTCAACCGTCGCTCCCCGAACCTGACACGCTTTCGCAATTGTCTCCTCATAGATCGTATGTACCGTCCAAATCTGATATGGCGAAAATATTAGGACTCGTGTCATACGTTTAGCTCAGTGCTATCGGCTCGTGGCGCCTTAGATGCCGTTGCTTGGATTTGAGTCGAACTCACCAGATTCTTGAGTCGCCGGTAGGCGCCTCGGCCCTCTTCAATCTGGCGCGCCGCGGATTGCAACAGGGGAAGCCGCACAGTTTCCGCGGAATCCCACGCTGCTTCAATCGCATTCGCCAACCTGTCAGGCCAATCGGGATCGCTTAACACGACAATTTCACATCCAAGACGGAAAAGATCTTGCAGCCCTTGGAATTTGGACAGGTAGTAGGAAGAGTTCGATAAACATACGACGGGTATCCCCTGGGCAAGCGCAAAAACAGCGACATGATACGCGCCCGTGACGACAATCCTGCACCGCGCTGTCTGGTTCACAAGCATCAGGGGCGTGTCCAAAGACAATCCGCCGTCCGACTCATTGTCAAATCCGGCTAGAAGTTGCCGGATCGTCTCGTGATCCCTCGCAAATTCGTGAAAAGCAATGGGGATTGGTAGGAGAGCGGTGTTGTGCCGCCGTGCAAATTCTTGCAAGACCGATGCGACCTGAACAATAGCAGCTGACTTCACATCTGCATACGCAGCGACCCGCAGGTTGATTCCAACCGCATCCCCAGGTTCCTTGGCCCGAGCCGCGTAGGAAAGTTCAATCGCTTCGTCGCCGGTTGTCAGAACCTTCGCTGTATTTACTCCGATCGATTCAAGGAGCTGCAGCCCCCCCCTGTTGCCACGCAAGGTGATCAGGCTGATTGCAGGGAATATGGCCTTCGCTCTGGATAGTACAATCGAATCGTTCAGCGGCCCCATTCCCTGCCCGAACATGACGACTGGTATGCCGCGTCGAATGGCCGACTCCATCATGCCCAAAATTGAGAAGTTCCAATCTCGGCAGCTATCGGCAAACCCACCAGAACCGCAAACGACCACTGCGTCAGCATCCTTTAGCGACGTCATGAAGACTTTGAAGTCCTTGCGACGGCCATTTGCATCGCGTAAACCGAGCCTCAAACGAATCATTAGCTCAAGGAGTCCGGGCCAGTGCAGTCCGATCGACCTTTTCAAGGCGACCAGCTGAAGTGAAGCCCAGTTCGGCAGGAATTGATGAAACCGTCCCAGCAAGGTCCGATCCCCCACCCAACACTCGCAACCTGCGCGGGGCAATGGATTCGCGCCCGGACAATAACGGGCAAGGTTGGAGGGTGACTCGGTCAGAATTTCGATTCGAGCATTCGGCCACATGTCCAACAGCCGGTCAACGGCCACCTGCAACATGGCGACGTCGCCCATGTTCTTGTATTCCCCTGCACCGGCATTCAAACCTGTGGCGACAATAATCCGCATTTTAGACTTGATCGATACTCTCGGCCGCTGAAGGCGAAACCCGGAACGGCTTGTGATGTGACTAGTTTACACCACTACAAATTTTGGAAGAGCACCGCAAGCAACGTCGCCGCAAGAAGCCATGATTTCATAATGTCGCCGTGGCCTAAGGCCGGGGTCAGGTCACCACCGAGACGGGTTGTGGGTGCTTCGGCTTCCACGCCAAAAAGATGCAAAGCGGCACACTTAAGATGCTGACCCAATCTCCCAAACGCTCGGCAAACCCAGAAGGAATTTCCATGCGAACCTGCTGATGCCCAGATGGGACCCGCACTTCCAATAGTCCCTCCGGAAGCGCGGCATTGATCTCAAGATGGCGGACTTCGCTGACGTCCTCCGCTTTCCATTCGGGATAATAGAATTGATTGATCATTACCAACCCGCCTGTCGGACCATCTGTTTCAAACTCAATGTGCCGCGGCTTCCACAGCAGCACATTCGCCGTGCCGTTCCCCGTCAAAAACCTCACGCGAGGCCCGAGGCTTGCTTCGAGCGCGCTCCTCTGGTCCGTTCCCAAGGGCTCCCATGCCATAAACTGACCGTCGCCTGTGTTAACCGCGTCAGTGCGCAGAAAGGGGCTTAGGTCATAACGCTTCCAAACCTCACCGTAATTTACGAGCGAAATAAGAGCGAGCAAAACTACGAAGGCGAGTGAGGTAGCCCGCCGGAAAGAGAGCTGCTCGGAGAAGTCCGACAGAAGGGCGGCAGCGATGGGAAGCGCAGCGAGACAAAGTACGATGTTGAAACGGAACGGCTCCTGTATGGAGTGAAAAAGAAAAGGAAACCTCGTCCATAGCGGAGCACTGAAATGCCACATGAGGACAATCGGAACGACGCACACGGCCATCCACAATTTAATTTGCTTGTTGCGGTTCGAGCAACCATCTTTAAGAGCCATGGCGCCACCAAAGGCAATGAAGGCCGCCGTCCCAATAAGCGCCCATGTAACCGCTTGCATAAAATATCCGGACTTAAACAGCCGCCCTCCAAAATGTACGAGGTAAGACGCCAAGTTGATGTTGAACCTGGAACTCGGAAAATATCTCGAATGAAATAGCGCCGGAAGAAGATAAAAACAAGACACCCCCGTACCTAATAACATCCCCGCAGCGATGGAGAGACCGGATCGGATCTTCCGGCCCCGAGGAGAAATGGTCACGGCAACCAGGAGTGGGATGGCAGAAAACATCAATAGACTGACTAGATGACTCACGATTAAAAGTGCATATGCGATAGCGAGGCCCGCAACTGCGCCGCGCTGCCGAGTCAGCACTTGCATCGTGAAATAGAGGACCAACGGCATCCAGACCAAAGCCCAGCATTCAGACAACGCATCCCGGAGATAAAAATCCACCTGAAGATGGTAGGGCAACAGCATGTAAAGTACCGCGGCCGCGAGTGCGACTCCTCCGCTGGCCATGGTACGAATCCATAGAAATGCACAGATTCCCGACCCCAACAGGGCCAAGAATTCTGCCGCGTTGAACGCATTAAAGTGGAGCACGCTTCCCACGGGCACCAACAAGGTGGAAACATAGGACGGGAGGGGAGGATACACAAAAAACGTCGGACTTCCCAGGCCGTGATTTATCATCAATAGCCAACGCGGATATAGCTCGCCACTCCAGAATTGTAGCGAGAAGTGCCGAAAAAAAGTGAGGTGCTCGAAGGTATCATGACCGGATGGCATCGGGCCGTACATCAGCATCGGAAGCGCGAGAACAACCGCAGCGATTCCAAGAGCACAAATATACCTGTACTTGCTGACCGCTGCGCGCCTGATCGCAGCGCCGGGGCTATCGATCAACGTCATGATTTACTCCGTTTGATTTCATGTGGATGTAGCTTTGAAGCTCAGGGATCTGACTAGCTAAGTCGAAATGCACTGTGCATGCCAGCCGCATAAACAAAGCCATCACGATCGTCTTCTGATTTGCACCGGTCCGTGGCCCTCTCCACTCGCATCGTGCCCGTCTTCAGCGCATGAGTGCGACTACGAGACAAACTTTGCTACGGTTTGTGGCGTCCGGATCACGGATTATTGTAGTTGCGGCAGGTTGGCACCGTTCTGAACCGGCTCCAACAATTGCGGAAGTGAGTACGCGTAGTATCTCGTGCTTCCCGCTTGTCTCCAGCCCACTGCGCGCGCAGGATCAGGAGGTGCTTGATCCGAAACCGCCATCAAGGCTCCGCTCCGCGCGAGTGCCAAAAGCACTCGCCGCTGGTCCACCTCGCTGAGTTGCCAGAAATCCACACTCCAGTCTGTTTCGGCCACGATGTGCGCTCTCGCCAAGCGCGCCCAAAGGACATTGGACCGGTTCGAATAGCAAACCGATGCCACTTTATCGTTCGCATGCAGGCCCAGCTCTTGCAAACCAGTTGCCGCCTGCCACCAAATGTTTGTCGGGGTGCTTTCCCATGGCAGGTAGCGCGCCCCCGCCTCGGTGGTGGTCGATGAGAAACAAATCGACCACAGCAACCCCACGATCACAATACCAGCGCCAATCGTTTCCCGGGGATGTGTGCTGCGGCATATGCAGTCAGCACCAACACTGCCGCGAAAGCGCCTATGTGTCTCGGTTCCATATGGACTGCACCGTAGAGCAGAATAGCGGCCATGCTCAGTCCCCACGCAGGCCATGTGTTCTCGAGATTCTTGAGGATTCGTGCCTTATTCTTGTACAGTGAGAAGCAGATTCCCCATCCCAGCAGGAAACCTCCCCCCTGCAGCGCAACGAGTTGCAGAATCCCTTTGAAATTGCTTCGCATCGCGTTCGCCAAAAGACGCAGTTGCACCCGGACCCGAAGCCCCTCATACCAATAAGCCGAGTCATACCAAATGGGATAAGTGACATTCGGATAGACTCCGCCAAATTCATAGACCCGCGGAGAATCGAGCACTACCCGTGGCGGATGTAGGGGCTGACCAGCGTTGGCCGGCCCTCCCTGCCACCATCTAGATGCGACTCTGTTCACGTACCACGCGTAATTCAACCGGCCTGTATCACCAAATGTCAGATGCCCTCTGGCTTTTGAGAGCCCCACAATCAATGGCGCCGAAAGCAAGCCGAACACGAACGCCGCGATCAGCGCGCGACGCCACGGGAGGATGATCCATGCAATCAGCAACACCGCCAAGCTGAGCGGAAACATTACTGCCTTGCTGTAGTAACCGGCGGCCAGTGTCACGCCTAAGATGACTGACGCCAGAATAGTTGCAGTCTTCGTTTTATGTGCGCGTAGCAAAAGCCCAAGAGCGGCATAAAGAGATGCAGCGACCAGCATGTCAGCATTCGCCGTCCACACATGGATCAGGATCAGAGAGGACCACAGGAACAGCCCGTAAGCGATCACGCGAATTGCAACCTCATCCTCGCGTTTCCATGCCAGCAGTCCACGCACGAAGTACTCGAAGCTTGCCAGCGTTGCAACATAGACGCCAAAATTGAGCAACTGAACCGCGGGATACTCCCAATACGGAGAGGGTCGCAAGATCAGGAAATCAAGGCTAATCAGCCACGAATACAAGGGATTCCAATAACCATTGAGCGCAGTATGCCAGTCCCCTCGCAAGTAAGCATTCGCCATGTCGAGGTAGGGCACCCCGTCGTTTCCCATGTAGAAGCGATTAGCCCAGGCCTGTACGAGGCCCAAGACCAGTGCAATGACCCAAAGCCAAACAGTCCAACTCCAATCTCGGGGATGAATCAAACCCCTTTGCGACTTTTTTATGTCAGTTGCCATTTTCGGAAACTATCCCCAAAACTAATCGACGTGCCAAACATTGCCCGTATATGAGCACGCTTGGGAACAGGGTCAGACTGAGGTGTCGGCAAACTCGGCGAGATTCAACTGACGCAATTCTTGCACCACGCGCCGGACGGATTCGACTGAAATGCCGCAGAGACGGGCAATTTCCGCCACCGACCTGGTTCCATCGATCAGAAAAATGATATCCATAAGAGCGCGGTTTCCTTCAGGATTTGCGTAGACATCGATATTTAAGCCATATCGTGAGCAGAACACTTCGCCTTTGAAACGGTTTACCGGCACCTGGTTTCCCTCGATGGCATCGATCATCTTCAGAACCAGATTCCTAGATTCGACGAGACGTGCGGACGAAGTAATTTCCGGGGTGTCCTTGCTGGAGTGATATTCAGGAAAGTAGTGCCAGCAACCCTTGTTTCCTTGGACGACTCGAGACAGAGAAAGCATTGGAACCCGTACACCAGGGGCATTGAATTGGCGCTCGTCGTTTCCCACCACTGTTCGAAACCGTCCTATCCAGCCGTCAGGGTCAGATTCCGTGAGTACCTGACTCAGGCATCGATCCATTTCGGTATCACCTGAAAAGGAAAGTTGTAAAGCGTGGGGGTAATTCAACCCAAGCATCTCCAGGAAAAGCCCGCCATTCATTTTCGGGATGAGTTCAGCGTTGTGACTCAGAAACGCTGCCGACCCGATAGTTTCAGGAAGGACAAGAAAACGGTAGGTATAGCGCAGATCTTTTCGTTTCAGCAGTTCTTGAACGACTTTTAAACCAACCACAACTCCCGACAGATCATCATTGACCATTGCTGGGTGGCAGAGGTGCGCACAAAGAACAAAGGTATTGGACGACTTCCCTGGAACGACCACTTCTCCCACCTTTAGGGTCCCATAGGTGAATTCTGATTTGATCGTGACCCGGTAACGCTCATCACGTAGCGAGTCCCTGAATTGCCTGCTGCAACACAAGCCCCAGTCTCGCTCGTAGTATTTAAAAACAAAGGGAATCGCGTCGGGTAATCCGGGATGGACGTGGAGATGGTCGAAAAGTTCTTCTCGAGAGACCTCACGGTCTATTGGAAGGGAATAAGAAACGACGTGCAATGGATTGTCTTCATATGAAAAGAGCCGTCGTCCGTCGAGAGTTTCGAGCGACGCTTCCCGGCAGGCCCATTTCTCTGGTACGAGCCACGTCCAACATTCGGTCCCTGTGGGGTATTCGTGGACGGTCATTGGGACCTGCGTGGAAAGGGCTCGCAGCGCTGTATCATATCCATCAGAAACGATATCCCGCGGCAGCCTCCATATCGCCGAAATCAACTGCTCCATGGATGCGTTCTGCGGAAGTTTGGTGGCGTCACCTTTGGCGCCTGTCCGGGCATGGTCGAGTTCGATGGGGTCACCGGCCGGTCCCCGAGACGTAAACCAGGGATCTCGGGCAAGTTCTCGACCGGCCAGTTCAAAGAAACTCTTGCAATCAATGGATACTACTTCACCCAGACCGACCTGCGCGACGTGGCACCGGCCTTCGGATCGTGCCAATTTTTCCACTCGGCTTCCATCCGGAAGACCATTTCCGGCGCTAATGGGGACGGTCGCAATCCATCCTTGTTTTCTCAGTATGCCGTTCTGTCGAATTCGCCCTGTGAATAGCTTCTTGTACCGAAAGGGTACCTCGACGACTTCCTCAATATAGTGGAGAAAGATTGCGTCGGCGAGGCCGATACCGACGCCGCAAATCTTCCCACCGATCTTGAGAAGGCGCTCGTAGAAGCAATCTCTCCCATAGCTAGTATTTGGCAGTCCGGTAAGGAGTTCCCCTGCCATGGGCCCCAATCCTACAACCGATAGAATCGGATCACCTGATCGCACAGCCCCCGGCAGTTGCCGGAAGTACTCGAGGAACTCCCAAGAAGAACTCCATTCCCCTTGAATGCTCGGCGTAGTTTGGGAGTCAAAATCCTCGCTCCTACAAAAAGAGAAAGAAAACGCCGGCGCCAGCATCGTCCCTTCAGTGCCGATTACGTCGCGAATCGCTGAATAGAGCAATTCGTTGACATCGTTTCCCGAGGATCCAATCTCCGCCTGACCCAATGTTAGGTGAGAAATCTGAAAAAAAACAATTTCACCGGGGCAGAGACCAGCCAGTTTCAGGGCGTTGATCAGATCGGACCGCTTGTAATTTGTTTTACTGGGAGATTGAAACATGGTAATTCATAAAACATGCGGGAGATGAGCCAACAAAGTCATCCATGATTGGAGAGCCATCCTGCTTAAGGAGACGTCTTCCGATATGCGACGAAAAGCTCGGTGTTGGTTGGCGCGATCACGCTCTGCACGTACCATCCCGAGCGCAAAGAATTGACGATCAATTGCTCTTCGACATAATCACTCGGTTGTTGGAGATGCGAAAAGACGAGCCAGATCCGATTACAGTGCCGGTCAATCGACCCGAACAAATCCGCGATATATTCCTTTGGATCTGCGTGAAATCTACCATAAATGAAGCGAGGATCCTTCTGCGGCATATAAAAACTAAAAGCATCAACGGCATCGTGATTGACCCAAACCTGGTCGTTCGGTGCGCTCGACTTAGCCAGCTCCCACAGGATGCTTAAGGTGTCTTCGTACTCCCCGTACGGCCACTGTCTTAACAACCCTCGATAACCTGAAAACAGAATGACGGCCACAAAGCCAACAGCCACAATCGGTTGCCAAGATCCTTTGAACCGTTGCAATAAGTCCGCGAAAGCAACTCCCGCGAACAGAATTATCCCTGGGGCGAGGAATAAACATTGACGAATTCCCCCGAACGGATAGAGCCTCGCCAAGGAAGCGCAGGCAGTAATCGCAACGGAAGTGATCACCAACAATGTAATAAGCTCAAGCCTCCGCTTCCAGGCCTGTGTAACGCAAAAAATGACGGCAGCAATTACAAAACATGCGGTAACCACCCGCCCAGGCATGAAGTAATTCAAGAGCCCCTTGGAGTTTAGACCCAGGAAGCGCAGCAAACTCATCGCCCTGGGGTCAAAGTAGTACTGTTGCAAATACCATGGGCTAGTTCCTAGCCGAAGCTGGTAACGAAGAGTCAGAAAGAAAGATAGCAGCCCTCCAGCCGCAAGAAAAGCGGATGCAAAAACGACATGAATTAGTCTGAAACAAGTATCGCGGGAGAACCACAGCCGAAGGACGATCGTACTAAGAACTGCAAAGGCGAGGAAAACTAGCCCGTATTGCACAAGGGGCGCAAAGAACAGGGCCACATACAGAGAAACAGGGTGACGGCCTCGAGACCCGGCACCCTCCCACCTGAGAAGGCAATAAATCAATATTGCCGCAAACAGAACACTGAGAGAATATTCGCGCACTTCCTGCGCATAGCGGATCTGGGATGCCGAGATAGCAAGAATCGCCGCCGCAAACAGCCCGGCATTCTGGCTCACCTTGGCGCGAACCATCGCCAACATCATGAAAACTGCCAAAAGGCTCGCTAACGCTGAGGGCAAACGTACTGCCACGGCGCTTCTTCCGACTTTTTCAACGAGGTAGAGAATGAAGGGATGCACGACGGGTGCGCTGACCCGCCGGGTCTTCTCAAGCACTTCGCTAAATGTGCCCCGCGAAATATTCGCAGTGACCGCCTCGTCATACCACAAGCTTCGGTCACCCAGATGATAAACACGCAACGCAGTACCGATCGCGAGCAGAAACAACGCAGTCACTAGAAAGAAGGACAACCGCGATGGAACTCTCGGCGGTTTATCTGGTTCTGTGCCGGTGGGGCTCAGTAATTCAGACATTTACGGTGCTCTCCTCATCAGCCTGCCAATTGAGCCCCGGGCCCTTCAGCATGTGCTCCTTGCACAAACGCAATGAGCGCTGTAGCCTAGCGAATGTAGGTCCCGCAACACGATTAACTGAGCTCAATTCAGTTAGCACCTTGTTTAATAGATCTTCATAGCGGGCATGGTTGAAATGATGATGAAGACCACTGAATTAAGATCGACGCCGAAAGATTCAGTAAGCGGCCTGCGTGCCAATTCTAGCTTTGACGACTTTATATGATAGATACCAGTAGAACCCGCTGAGAGACACCAAGATCACGCCGAGCTGATAAACAGTGAAGGCGTCGGCTGCGGCTGTCGCGTGCGAGGCGGACAAAATCCGAAACAATGCAAAGAATGCCGCCTGACCCACGCCAATCCCAGCAGGCGAAATTGGAACCGCAATCGCTACGAACCCAAGTGGTACCAGCAGGAAAAAGTATGCCGCCGGCACACTCCCAGCCCCGCCCACGGACCGAAGAGCGACATAATACGCCATGCAAGGTAGTAAGTTCGACAAAATGCTGACAGCGATTGCAATCGGAATGATAGTGGCGTTTTTGCGGTATTCAGAAAGCGAGCGAAATCCTTTGCGAAGAACTCCTGGCAAAAGGTTCCACTCCGACAGGTGTGAACCCGCCAGTACGCCGGTGCACAACAAACTGATACCGATGATCAATCCCGCGATTACAATGACTCCTATGCTGCGTGTGGCCGTATTTTGGGCGAGTTCACGAAAATTGACCGCGACCATAAGAACGGCCAGCAGAAGGAGCCCCAGTATACCCACCAGCCGGTCCATGAGAATTGTTGTGGCAGCCGAAGATTTTCGCCCCTCGATCCCACGTGTAATGTAGTACCCCTTTACCAGATCCCCCCCGATCGGTCCTGGGATCGCGACATTGAATAAGAGCCCGATCATCGTCAGCCCAAACGCATGCCGGTAGTGAAGATGGATTTCATTGGCCCTCAACAAAAAGTTCCATCGCCACGCCGTTATGAAGGGCTGAATGAGTAGGAAGGTCAGCATGGCCAACATTGCAGGCCAATGCGAAAGGCTGCCAAGAACCTGGTGGAGGTTTAACTTCCCGCCGTGAACCATCCAAGCTAGCAATAGGAGAAGACCGGCCAGTTTCAAACCATTGACTAGGATAGTCCGGCTGTAATTTGTTTTGCTTGGTGACACGTGGATTTTGTTTTCCTGCTCTGCGCCGGGGTCGACCAAATCTGCTGCGTTTATTACAGATGTGGAGACTGAAGAACTTCCATCGCAGTCATGAAGCAAACCGATTTGGCGGCCTGATTGGATTTGCACGCGAGGATCCGATGGGTTGTTCAGGGAAAGCTTATTTTTCCAATTCCATCAGAGCTGCAATAACCCTGTCCTGCTCAGACTCGGTGAGGCCAACCGAACAAGGAAGACTTAAGCCGTCCCGAGCCAATTGCTCAGCTACCGGCATCGCCACAATCTTTGTCGAGGCATGGGCAGGAGACCTATGAATCGGCTGCCAGAGCGGGCGACATTGGATTTTCCTTGAATCCAATTTTCGCATCAATCTCCTGGAATCCATCCCGAACTTATCCTGTTCAATGAGGACGGTATACATCCAGAAAGTACTCGCAGCCCACGGCGCACTGCGCATGGGCACGATACCCGACAAGCCTTGGAGTTCATCGGCATAACGAGCAGCGATCTTCCGCTTTGCCGCGACATAATCGTCCAACTGCTCCATTTGCGCGCAGCCGACGGCCGCCAGCAGATTTGTCAGCCGATAGTTGTATCCAATCTGCCCGTGGACGTATTCGATCGGATCGTCCTTGGCCTGCGTCGTCAGATACTTGGCCTTCCGGGCCCACTCCTCGTTGTTCGTAACGATCATCCCGCCGCCGCCGGTTGTGATGATTTTATTTCCGTTGAAACTGAAACAGGCGATGTCCCCGATACAACCTAAGCTACGCCCCTTGTAAGTCGCACCCAAACCCTCGGTGGCATCTTCAATTACTTTCAAATCGAACTTTCTCGCGACCGCCAGAATTGGATCCAAGTCAACGGGATGACCGAGTATGTGAACGGGAATTACGGCGCTTACGCGGCGTCCGGAGCGCCGGTTGTAAAGCGTTCCTTCGCTCCAACGGCATTCCCGCTCCAGGAATTCCGCGACCCGCGCGGGATCCATCTGCCAATATGTGGGCTCGGCATCAATGAAGACCGGCCAGGCTCCCACATACCGGATGGCATTTACGGGCGCGATGAACGTTAGAGTGGAGACGAGCACCTCGTCCTCAGGCCGCACTCCGGCTACTAGCAGCGCGACGTGCAACGCCGCAGTGCCGTTCACCGTGGCTACGGCATGTTTCGTTTCAGCCTGTTGCGCCATCATCTGTTCGAACCGGTCCACGTAGGAGCCCACTGAGGAAACCCAATTGGTATCGAGGCATTCCTTCACATAACGCCACTCATTGCCGCTGATTTCCGGTACGACGAGGGGAATGAAGCCGTCAGTCAACGGGGCTCCCGGAGCAAGTTTTTCAGTCGGTTTCATACGAAGAATCGCGGTGTGGATTGAAAAAGAAAACGGTGACTCACGACAACGCCACAAACACAACTAAAAGGATTTCCACCGACTGATCTGGCTGATTGGAAGAAGTTAATTGCGAAATTTCCCGTCGTCGAAATTCCCGACGACATTCTCCCCCACCAATCGAGCGACCTCTCCGATGCCCTGTGGTACCGTGCGGGTGGTCTTGAATCCCAAATGATTTGTGATCCGGGCAAAGGAAACCCGATAGTCACGCGGGTCTTCACTTTTGTGGACAAACTCGACCAATGCATCCGGCGCGTAGGGACGAATCAGGTCAACGAGTTGCAGTTTTTGGAAATTCTGGTCTGTATTTCCGACATTAAAGACGCGGCCGCTGACATCTGCAAGAGGCGATCCGAGGACCAGTTGAATTGCCCGGGCGGCGTCCCACACATGTATATAAGGCCGCCAAAATTGCTCACCAAATACTTTTAGGCGTTTCTTGGTCAGCATTTCCATCGTGAACTCGTTCACGGTGAGGTCGAAACGCATGCGAGCCGATACTCCATAAAGTGTAGAGAACCGCAACGGTGTCGGGCACCAGTCATTCAAGAGAGGACTGTCTAACAATGCCTTTTCTACGGCCACTTTGGTTTCGGCATAGAGGGAAACCGGGCGCAGCTCGGATTCCTCATCCACGAATCGATTGATATCTTTCATCTTCCCGTAATTACTGCAAGTGGAAGCGAAAATGAATCTTCCGACGCCTACCCGCTGGCTTTCCTCCACCAGCATTAGAGATGCGTCGAGGTTTGTGGCACGGGCCAGCTCCGGTTGGCGTGCACAAGCGGGATCGCCGACAACGGCCGCAAGATGAACCACAGCTTGCATTCCCGATACTGCGGTTCGAACAGTCCTGCGATCACGGACGTCTCCGCGAACAAATTCAAAGCCCGGATGAGACCAGACCCCGAGCAGTGATTCACCTCCATGCTCCAGATGGTCTAATACCCGAACTTGATGCCCCGCGCCAACCAATAATGGAGTGAGCGTGGAACCCAAATAACCTGCTCCGCCTGTAATTAGTATTTTCGTGTCAAATCCTTCCCTTCAAAACCTCACTCTGTGCCTTCTGATAATCCTCGTGCCGGCCGACATCGAGCCAGTATTCTATGATAGGGAAACCCACCACTGGCCGTCCGGCTTCAATCAATTTCTGAATCAAGTCAGTCATGTCAAACGAACGTCCTTCCGGAATGTAGTCACAGGCCGACGGCTCAAGCAAATAAGTCCCCGCATTGATAAAGAAACTGAACGAGGGTTTTTCTTGAAGCTTCGTAATTCGCACGCCCTCGCATTCGACGACGCCGAATGGAACCTGGGCCTCGTATTTGCGAAGTCCCACGGTGAGCACTGCGCCATGTTTTCGGTGATACACCAGCATTTCCTGGAATGGCACCCCTGTGAGAATATCGCCATTTATGACAAGAAATGTGCCGTCAGGTCTATTCATCTGTTTCAATCCGCCTGCGGTGCCCATCGGGTGATCTTCTTTCAAGTAATTCAAGTTGACTCCGAAGCCTTCGCCATCCCCAAAATGATTCTCGATGCATTCCGGGAGATAGTGGGTGGTCAAACTTACATCGCGAATGCCAGCGCGGCGAAGCTGTTCAATTGTATGTTCAAGTAGGGGGCGGTCGCCTACGGGAAGCATGGGTTTCGGCACACTTTCCGTGAGAGGCAGAAGACGCTTCCCAAATCCCCCCGCCATGATTACAGCCGAAAGATCAAGGGGGGCATTTGGTACGAGATCTTTGCGCAACAAGAACTCCACAACGCGATTCTCTTCATCCACTACAGGCAGATGATGAATGTCATGCTCATTCATCATGTGCAGCGCTTCCCGCGTGGAGATAGACCGCCGTGCGACTACAGGCCTCCGGCTGGCTATCGTGATGCAGGGGGCATCCATCGATTCGCCATGCAGCACGGCGCGGCGGACATCTCCGTCCGTCAACATTCCGCAGACAGTCCGATCGTCCGTACATACGACCAAGGCACCGGTACCCGCCTTGTCTAATAATGCGACGGCATCGCCAATGGAAGCAGTTGGAGGAACAACGACACTTCCAAGACGCTGCTCCATCTTGGCTTCGACTTCGACATCAGCTCCCAGATCTTGGCGTAGTATTAGTTCCAGAAGCACGCCATCCACATTCAGGATCGGCAATTGATTAACGTCGTGCAGGTTCATCAATCGCTGCGCTTCGCTTGATTCGATTGGTCCAAGCGCCGTCGTTGGCTGCAAAGTGCAGATAGAGCCGCATGGATCGTCCATCTTGCGGGACTTAAGAATTGCGCGCCGAATGTCTCCGTCCGTCAGAAGACCAACAAGCTTCCGATCTTCGGAGCAAACCGCCAATGCGCCCGTTCCAGCCTTATCCAAGCGAGCAATCGCTTCACCAATGGATGCGGAGGGGCCGATGACAACGCTTTCGAGGCGTGTTTCTGTGGTTTTGCGACTCATAATTAGTTAAGCGCGAGATTGAGTGAGGAAGACAAATTCACGCTCCGTATGCCTCACTATCTTGAGGCACGCGGGAGGCTGGACAAAGGTCTACCAGGTGGCAGACCCTTCAAATTCTACCGTTGAGGCCGTTCGACCCACATCGGCTTGAGGCAAATTCCAGTGCTGCTTTGACGTCTTCCCTGATGACGGGTTCATCACAGTCACAGTCGTCACTCCGATTGTGTTATTCGCTGCTACTCCAATGGCATCCAGAGCGGATAGGGGATAGGTCTCCTCATCGAAGACATACGTCCATTGGTGGAATGGCGTATCGATATCAAAGTTGTCGAAATGATAGGTTCCTTCAAGCGTCTTTAATGCAAGCCAAGGTTGCGGGCCGAAGGTTGGTGTCGAGGAATGAACCCTCAAGACATGCGCGGATTCGCTGAGCTTATGCATCTTCAATTCAAGTTCGCAGGGAGGAGTAGACGGAAGCTTCAGCGCAGACCTCATGGCCGTTACAGCCTCAGAAAAGAGAAAAGGTACGTCGGGAAAATCGGTGGCAACACGCTGAATCAGCTTGCGGAATGAGTTGATGTCCGGACCCATGTTCCGGAAATCGTGATTGGTTATTGCCAGAACAACCGGTTTGCCCGCGCCTGCCTCTTCGAATGCCCGCCGAACATCCATCTCGTCGAGCAGCCGATACCGCGTTCCAACATTCAAGCAGCGGGCGATCCATCGGCGGCACTCGCCCGGAACCTGATAGTCGTCGACCGCCGGATGATACGGCTGCCATGTGGCCGGCGCGCGTCGCCAGTCGCCGAAGCGACCCCCGAGAAGACCGAATTGGGCGCCATCCACTTCGTTGTCGACCATAGCCTGACTAGAGAAATCGAACGGGATATGCTGTTCCAGAAACCAATGGCTGTCTGGCCGAATAACGTGAAACCCTGGGCGATGTGCAGCAGGAAACCAATGACGATCAATGATCCGCCGAGACAATATTTGATGCAGGCTGTCGGACGATGCCCACCAGTGAGTGGCGCAACGGTGGGCTTCACGGCGAAACGAATGCGGGTGATAGTGAAAATGCAGTCCATCCTGCGCTGACCCAGTTTCGCGAATCCGTCGGCGGTAATGGTCAAAGATATTGTGATACCCCATATCCCTTCGCCGGGGATTCATATCGTAATCGACGTGATCGACGCAAAACCAGTTATAAATCCAGCCTGCTCCGGCTGAATCGCAGACCTGTGCGCGAAATGATCCGGCCATCAATTCGAGCAGCATTGAATCAACTTTGTCCCAAGTGTCGTTGTAGGCGAGGAGATGAGGGTCCACTACCTTTTGAACGGCAGCCTCCAGTCCGCCCAAATCCTCCTGCCCGGCTTGCAGACGGCGCAACAGTTCAACGCTTGGTTCCAAATCAAGATGGAAGATCGAGCGCAAACGCTCAAACGTCACGTCAACAGGCTCGTAGAGCGGTCCCTCGGTGTCAATGCAATGAACGATGTAAACCGGATTTTTCGTCATTTGATTCAGTTTGATGGTGCCGGCGTCGCCCTTCTCACGGGTCTGGCCGGGACGCCAACGACGGTAATCCCCGGTGGCACATCCTCAACAACAACTGCCCCGGCTCCAACAATGCTGTCCGCGCCGATCATAATGCCTTGGATGATGCTGGCTCCGGTTCCGACGTGGGCCCCCTGTCCGATTTTGACGCCACCGGACAACGTGACTCCCGGCGCGATATGCGCGTGAGCACCGATCGAACAGTCGTGATCGACGCGAGCTCCCGTGTTGATGATTACATTCGCTCCTAATCGACTTCCTGGTTGCACTACACAACCCGCCATGACTTGAGCTGCATCCTCAATTTGTACGTCGGGAGCTATGACTGCAGACGGATGGATCACTGTCTCAAAAATATATTGTTTCTGCCGGAACTTTTCATATACCACTCTGCGCGACTCGGGGGATTCGACGGAGCCCACGCCATTCACCAGCCGCACCTGGTCGGGCCGATGAAGGAAAACAGCGCTGTCATCACCCAAGTAGGCAATCCCCAGCAATGGAGACATCGCACGCTTCAGATCAACAAAACCGAGAACTTTTCGGTTTTTCAGGAGTAGCGTGCTGACTAGCACCTTGGCATGGCCACCCCCGCCAATCACAATCACGGGCACGCTCAAGGTGCGTTCCTCGTCGATCACTGCAGGTGTTCCCACCGGAGCACCTGGTCTGCGGCAACGTCAGAGGTAAGCCGACGACCGATGACGTATGGTAATTCGTTGGGGGCGATTCCGGTCCCTGGACGTTTGGCATCGAGATCGGCCTCTGTAAGCATGTGGCCGCGATCTAATTTGCGACGCGCGACCAGACTCCGGCGGAATTTCTTCCTCTTCTCCATCTCAGCCGCGCTCACAGTCCGCTTGCTCTCCCCAAGCGCGGCAAAAATATTTCTTCCGTCCTCGACGATGGTCCGCAACTGCTTTGGATTTGCAGAGATGGCGTGATCCCAGCCGGGCATTTCTTGATCCAGCGTAAAGTGTTTTTCAATGACGCAGGCACCCATTGCAATTGCTGCCAGCGGGATAGCTGTACCCAATGTGTGGTCGCTAAATCCCACGGGCACATCAAATGCTTCCTGCATTGTCGCCATGTTCCGCAAATGAATCGTATCGTATTCGGGAGGGTAGATGGAGACACAATGCATCAGCACAATTTGTTCATTACCTTCGGCACGGACAGTTTCAACGGCCTGCTCAATTTCCGCCAGAGTCGCCATACCTGTCGAAATAACTAGAGGCCGTTGCTTGCGAGCCACGAATTTCAGCAAGGGCAGATGAACCACGTCCATTGAAGCGATCTTGAAAAATGGCACATCGAGTTCTTCAAGGAGATTCACCTCTTCTGGTGAGAAGGGCGTTGAGCAGAAGGCGATACCTCGGACCCGGCAGTGGGCTTGTGCCTCACGATGTTGGTCCGCAGTTAACTGGTAAGCGGTCACCATTTCGCGCAAAGATCCGAAATGCCTTTTCTTGTCCGAATACTCAGTATTGCGAGCATATTCTTCGTTGGCAATAAGTGACGTATCGGTCCACGATTGAAATTTCACCGCGTGCGCGCCTGCATCCGCGGCCGCATCAATCAGCCGACGGCAAAGGTCCATATCGCCGTTGTGGTTGGATCCAGCCTCCGCAATAATGTAAGGCGGATGTCCAAATCCAATTTCCACATTTCCAAGCTTAATGGTTTTCATCTTTGGGTCTTTCACTAATTCCACATCTGCTTTAGGGCTGGATAAGCAACACAAGACCACCAGATCGGTACAGGCTCCAGCGCATTGAGAGCTTTTACGTAATTTCCCAACTTCACGGAATCAACAACGACGTTCTTATGAAATCTCTCAACTTCTCTTGTCTGCCCTCCGAGAGCCGCAAAACGCTCCGCTGCATAACCCAAATTCGGTTCGCCGAGCAAGATCTGAAAATGCCGACGCACCAACGCTGTATCCGAAATAACTTGTTCCCTGCTGAACGGCGTCCGGACCTTCGCTGTATTGAACGGATGCTGTCGATAATCCATTCGAGGCACGTGATCGAAAGTCAGCCTAGCGCCAAAGAGCCACGCGCGCGTCGCTAGGAACCAATCCACCAGAACCGCTTCGGACGGTATCGGCAAACAACGCTTTAATAGGTCTGAGCGATAGGCCGAATTGGAGAAGCCAAAAACATTGTTCCCGGGAAAAACATCCTCGGGTTCAAGCTTCGGAGGCAGATCAAATGTCAAGTCGAGACTTCTGCCCCGTTGATCGACGAGGCAAAGCGCACACCCTACGAGTTCGCTATCGAGTAAAGCCGCTTCGCTGCAGCCACTCGTGTGGGATGGAGTACATCATCGCTGTCTACAAGCACCACCGCAGAGCACGTTTCAACGATCTTGCTTAAGGCCTGCTGCCTGATTTGTGCGGGGGTTGCTCCGACTGGAGCTTTCATCCAATTCGCCTTCAAATCAGATCCGAGCGCGTCCTCTACGAATTCGCTTGTGATCTTGTCCAGGCCTATCCAGAGCTGGAAGTCCTGATCTGTCTGCTCTCGGAGGGAGCGGTACCAATCAACTAAGTAAGCCTCCATGCCGGGATAGATTGTCGTGTATACAGCGAGATTCCCTCGAGAGTGTGCCAGAGGTGGCAATTTTCCATGCCTCACGCTTTCGCTTATGCCGGCCCTTCGACGTTGCTCGCTCCGGATGACGGAAACCCGAATAGGACTTCGGCCATAGCCCAGTCTTCATAAGTGTCAATATCAATGCCACGCTGCCAGGGAATTTCCCACCCTGTTCTTTGGTCCACATGAAATGTTTTGGTTCGGCGCAAAACCTCTGTCCGAGCCCACCATATCGCCCCTGTGGGGCAAAAAAGGTTCGGCAGATCCTGACTGTTCATTTTGATTTGGTCTTTGAATATCGGTTCCAATTCATGACGTTCATTTTGCCGCATCGCCCACCATGGATTCTGCCATCCATAGCGCACCACTGAAATCTGTGATCCAGCGCCCGTTGTTTGAAACTGCCTATAGCTATCGCTTACATCAGCCGCTGTCCGCAACGGACAATTCGCCATGAGTTGGGCAACCGATGCAAATTCATCGCCACTAGGATCGAGCCGAAGCAGCGCATCGACTGTGGCCGAGGAGACCGGGGTTACATCGTTGGCAAGTTCTTCGTCCCGGAGAAAAGGGACTTCAGCGCCGCATTTTAGAGCCACTTGCGCGATTTCCTGATTGTCGGTGCTGACCACCACACGTTCAAAAAGGCCACTCTCGCGGGCCGCAGCAATGGTGTAAGCAATGATAGGCTCGCCTGCCAGGTGCTTTACATTCTTTCCTGGGATTCTCTTTGAACCTCCACGAGCTGGAATTATTGCGATGATTTTACTGGCCATAATCGAAATTCTTCAGTCCTGAACGGTGTGAGCCAACGTAGGTCGGGTTTGAGTCGAATCATTCGCCGCTGAACCAGCTTTGTTCATGCGGGCATGCGCCAAGGACACGGCGGCAACGGTTCCATCTGGCAAGCACCATTCGTAAGGCACGACTACGGGGGTGGAGGTAGTGGCCCGCGACACAAATTCTCCCGTGAACCCGAAATCCGCCAGATCACCCACTACGTTGAAATATGCGACATCTTGGTAATTCACAATTGAATCGTTCCCGTTTCTTGCTCTGATGGACATTTTGACAGAATATCTTTGTGGGAACAGGGGCACCGATCTAAAGCGACACACAATTTTTCCGGAACCTATCAGCGCTTCAGGCTGGTGCCCGTCAAGCAGCATATTGGCGGTAAAACAGGTGCCGTTCATCCCCTGAATCGCAAGCACTATGAAGGGATGTTCAAGGCGCTTTTCTGCGTTGTAGTTGATTTCAACGATCAAGTCCTCACCAGGGCTAAACTGACAGCTTTCTTCACCATGGTCGTTTCTTAACGCGACGTTCTGAATAGTCAATCCGTAATCCGGATTCGAACAGGAGAAGGATTGGTCGTTGGATACGCTGTTGAAATAGGCCTCGACAACTTCATCCGACTTTCCGTCTTTGTGCAAGCGCCCATCCTTGATCCAGACACACCTCTGACACAAGGTGCGTATTGCTTCCATATTGTGACTGACAAACAGCACCGTTCTCCCACTCTGCGCAAAGCTCCCCATTTTTCCGAGGCACTTCTTTTGGAAAGCGGCGTCGCCGACTGCGAGCACCTCGTCAACAATTAGGATTTCCGGGTCGAGGTGAGCTGCCACTGCAAAAGCCAGGCGAACATACATGCCTGAGGAGTAGCGCTTTACGGGCGTGTCGAGAAACTCTTCGACTCCCGAAAACTCCACAATCTCGTCAAATTTGCGAATAATCTCGGCCCGAGTCATGCCCAGGATAGCCCCGTTAAGGAAGATGTTTTCCCGTCCCGTCAATTCCTGATGAAATCCAGTGCCAATCTCGAGAAGACTCGCGGTCCGGCCATTGATGCGGACCCTTCCCTCCGTGGGAGCGGTGATACGGCTCAGGATCTTGAAGAGGGTGCTCTTCCCCGCTCCGTTGCTGCCGATGATGCCCACCACTTCACCTTGTTTTATCTCAAGAGAGAAATTCTTCAATGCCCAAAAATCCTCATGCCGAATTTTTTCTTGCCGCACGGATCGAAGCCACTGGAGCGGGGCGCGAATCGCACCCTCAATTGCATGGCGCAGGCCTTCACGGTTGGCCCGTCGATGGTCGATGGTGTACCGCTTACTGATGTTCTCGATTGCGATTGCGGTATTCGACATTGCAGGAGTCGAGAGCGCTTCGGTAGCTTTCATATCACGTCAGCAAAACTTTGCTCTGTTTTTCTGAAATACCAGATTCCCGTTGCAACCAAAAGGATGACCTCGATCAAAGCGATCATAATTCCGGGCACATAGATTCCATTCCGCGACCCGAGGAGACACCAACGGCAGCCGTCTATGATTCCTACCATCGGATTGAGCGAATACAGGAAGCGAAAGCGCCCTGGAACAACGTTGCTCTGAAAGCCGACGGGCGAAATATAGAGGCCAAACTGGGTGATGAACGGCACAATGAAACGGAAATCCCGATACTCAACCATGAGCGCGGCGATCCACAAGCTAACTCCAAGCGAAGCACCGAACACCAATAGCACAAATAATGGCAGCAGTAACGCCGCTGCGGGAGGCGTGTAGTGGTACCAGACCATTAACGCGACAAGAAATGCTGCGGAGATCAGAAAATCCACAAAACTTGTGATAACACTGCTGACAATTATGATTAGCCGTGGGAAATAAACCTTGGAAATCAAGGTGGAATTCGTTACAAGACTGTTCCCGCTCTCGGTGATCGCCGTGGAAAAGAATTGCCAGGGCAACATGCCACAAAAGACCAACAACGGATACGGCACGCCGCCGGACGGCATTTTGCCAAGCTTTCCGAAAACAACCGTCAACACAACCAGTGTCAAAAGTGGCCGGATGATCGACCAGCTCACACCGACAAATGTCTGCTTGTAGCGAACGAGCAGATCACGCCAGGCAAGGAAATAAAACAATTCTCGATAGCGCCACAGATCCCGCCAATATTGCCTCTCCGTGCCTCCCGCTTCGATTAGCAATTCCCCCGCAGATGATGTTCTGAATGAGTTGGACAGGGTCATGAGCTTAACTGGGAAGTCTTCTGTTTCGAGCGAAACGTTTAGGCATAAGTAGTTTTGATTTGACTTTGCATTGATTCAAAAAATTGGGTGTGCACAAATCTAACCGGTAAATTTGATACTTCACGAGACGATCTCATCCCGGGAGCGGACCACGCGCTTTTCATCAATGCGACGGACAAATTGTTGTCGACGGGGAGCGATTAGGGGTCTCGACCGCAGTTCCCTCGAGTGTTGCCCGGATGTGCTACCGCCATTCGGGTCACAAATCTCTGGAGATACCCTTACATTGGTATGCAATCAAAATTCCAAAGCGCTCAAATACGGGCAGTTGTCCGACCGCCCACGACCGCTTAAATGGCTGTAAATAAAGAACTTAGGGTGCCAAAGGGAAGTTTTGACTGAAGACTTGATTTCATTGAATTGATAGAACCGCAAAGTGGAAGATTTCTTCCACTATTTGCCGTAGCGTACTGGAGCGAGACGTCAAACTGACCTGTCTCAACAGAAAGCCGGATCTGGCAAGTTCGGCTGAAACGGCTTCCCTCAAAGTTTCCAGTTAGGAACCCCGGCGTCTAACTTTTGGCTGGACAATAGCTTGGGACAGGTCAAATGTGTTTCACAACACGACTTCGAAGGGCCATGAGATATCAGTGGCTTTCGCGCGGCCGGATTGGGCAGCCAGAAATTTCGTATACTATGTGATTATCCTGAGACACGGCATACGCAATCCTCGCTCTCTCTTTTTCCGGGCCCACAATTTCCCAATCCTCCCCCTTTTGGACTAAGTTCATTTGGCTTCGCGCACGCCACCACTTATCGACTTCTCCCGGCAAAACCGCCCACACATTATCGCTGAAAATAATCTTTTGAAGGTAGTCCAGAAGTAACTCGTACACTCGCCGGGCTCTAAGATCAATCATGTAATCCGGATGTACAATGAAGCTCATAAGACCATTTCTGCGCCGAATCATATTCGTTTGAATCATCCAGAGATCAATTGAATACTCGTCTAAAATGTTCAGCACGGAATAATCCTGCGCCGTGGTCAGGGGGAGTTCCAACACGTTGCCGATAAAGAATGGGAAGACAGTGCAGCACCCTCCGCGTTTCGGCTCGAGATGTGCAACATTCGAAAGCGACATATCGTAGGAGAATTCGAATGCGTCATACCAATCAACGACGCGATACATGGCGCCAGCGCGAAAGCCCTTTGAGTTATATCGATGCACATACTCATTAATTCTTTTTGCTCTTCGGAGAAATTCCTCGCGTTTCTGGTAAAGGTGCCCATCATGGTTCAAATCATGAATGTTGAATTCAAAGCCCCGATCGCGGATTTCACTGATGTATTCGTTCGAAACTTTGTATCGTTGTTCTGGAATGACCTGAAACGAGGCCTTGATCCCATAACGGTCATCGATATCCATTAGCTGAGGCGTGAAATCTCGACCGGCTATAGTTTCAACATCGTGAGTCATGATCAGACAACTAGGGGCACCATCAGGCCAAAACCAAATAAATGGCACTCTCTCCAGGCCCTCCGCATTCATTGAGAACCGTAAGAATTTTTCATGGAGTGTGTCTACCGTAAAATCTACGGGCCAATCCGGGAAAGGCAGGTTTCGCCAATCGCTGAAATAAACTCTCTGTAAGCGCTTCCTAATCGAGAAGGGGAGAAAAGACCTGAGGCAGTAGTACGTTTTTAGAATCCATTCATGAGTTCCGAACCGCTCCCGCCCCGGTGCCAAGTATTTTTGGTAGCGCTCCAAACGCAGATTATTGACTACCTGGACAGGATCGAACGGCAAACGGATCTCCGAGTCTCCCAAGACAGCATTCTCGGATGCATCGTAAAGCCGGGCGTCCTCGACGTTTTTTGAAACCCCCGAAGCACATTGTCCATAGCAAATAATGTGGCGGCCGAATTGAAAGAATCCGGCGTCACCGGACGATTCGGTTTTGAAATTGTCGCCGAGCAATCCTTCCGGAACACGGTAGTAATCAGAGAGACTTTGGATCACAGGTCAAATGGCCTTATTTTCAATTTCTGGACCGCAGAAGGTGAGAAGTAGGAAGATATTCCTTCGAAGAATAGAGGCGCTTTGGACTCACATTGCTCCACTCTGCAGGCTCGAATCCCAAACAGTGAGTGGTCTCGCACCATTTTACTATCTGCAGTCTCAGCCATCATCGGCCCGTGTACGCCTCAGGTTGGCCCGGACTGAGATTTATCCAATGTGGCGGTAAATCATTTTTCCGGTAATTGTTAGTAATCTGTCTGGCATGCATGAAAACAACCATCTTGCGAGCTGCATTTTCCATCCGTCAGATGAACCCAAACCATTAGTGGAATTGGGAATTCTCACATAGAACATTCGTTCTGGTTGAGGAACCCAGTGATTCTTGAACGCAAGGAGTCCCGCATTGCTTTCCGCTGTTCGCCCCATATCGAATTCGATCGCACCATTTGATTTCCCCGCCGTGATGGCCCGCCACAAGAGCCATGATGTCGCCCCAAATCGGTTGAAATTCGGATCGGAACATCCATATTTATAATAAACGACGTCCCGAAACCGGAGAGTCAGAATTGCAGCGATGGGTTGTTCATCCTGGTAAGCTACACGGATTTCTAGAGCTTCACGTAGGAATTGAATGAGATTCCGAAACCAAGCGTACGGAGAGGGGGGGATGTGGTGCCGGCTCCGCGTTTTTGTAAACAGGGCGTAGAAATCGCTTAGCAGACGCTCAGAGGTCCCGCATCGTTCGACAAGCCTCGCATTCTGGGCTCGCTTAATTCGGCGCTGGACAGAGTCCTTGTCCAGACTAAACAACACTTCGTCGATATTCGGAGTCAGATTAAGCCGGTGAAGAAAATACCTGGCTGAGGGCTGAACATTTACTTTTTCGGCCGTCCACAGTGAAGTCAAGCTGGAGGAACGAATCTCCATAAATTCACATTTCAGCCGAAGGAGATCTGAATGCAAACCGTTGATCAAGTCCTTAGCTTCTTCTTCGGAGTCGCAAAGAGGTTCACAGTGATCTGAAAAAGGCAACGACACCAATCGATTTCCGGTAAGCCAGCTCCTCACGCGACAAAACAGCAGCGCACTTTCCAACTCATCGGTATTCGATGCCGTAGCAATAGCTAATGGCTCGTATCCATACGTGATTCGAAGTGCCTTGAGCCAGCCTGCTGTGTGGAATATCGACGCCTTCGGATGTTTTTCGACAAACGCCGCCCATCGAGCGTCTTGTTCCGGGTCTAGCTGAGAATAGTTGATCGTGCGCGACATATGGTTCGATCTTTCACTACTGATCCGGAAACATTGAATGGCTCAGGCCGCATTAGATTTAACACATACTTAATCTGTACGGAGATTAGTCCGGCGGTTGTTTCCGAAATTCCGTAGACGGGCCCGACGAAACGGAGCAAAGATTAGGCTTCATTTCTCGTGATCCTAGCGACCATACGAAAAAGAAGACTTCGTTCTGGCCAGGGTCTGAGAAGTTCTTTGATTAACTCATTTTCCCCCTGAGGAATGTCCTGAAAGCTCGACTGGAGAAACTCGCTCTTACAGGTCCAGGCTTGCGGGAAATAGGCAATCAAGTCGTTCTGAGTCACTGGCGGCGTCTCTTCGTATGGCTCGCCAGAAAGTTGTGTGCATAAAGCCCCAATCATGTCACGCCCCTTCCCGAGTCGCAGTTGGCAAAGAATCGTACAGCGGGGATTCATTTCAATCAGATAAGGATTTCTAGTTTCATCTTCGATGATGAAATCCAGCCCAAAAAAACCCGACAATTGCAGACGCCGCGCGATTTTTACCGCGGCAAGCATCATCTCGGCATTTTCCACCACCCGCACGACATTGGCCGGCCCTGTTAACCCCTGTGAGCTAACCACCTCAACCCCAATGCCAGAAAGTACCTTTCCTTTCCAACACGCGACAGCGCAGTTCGCCGGGCGTCCCTTGATATAAGCCTGATAAGTTACCGCGGGGTTAGTTCGTTTCCACCACGGTCTCAACCAAAATGAGTCGCGATTCACGATTAAACGTTTCAGGACCCGCTTGGCGACAAATTGGCGTTTTATCTCAAGGAAGAAAAGTTTAGCCTGTTCCGGCGTGTACGCCAACCTCACGCCGCGACCCCCAAAAGTTCCATCTACTTTTAGCACCCACGGAAATGGTTCTGTTAATTGGCAAGATTTAAGCTCGTCCACCGTATTGATGGGTCTGGTATTCGGCACACGAATTCCCTCCTCACCAGCAACCTTGAGAAGATCGAAGCGCGAAGAAACTATGGAATAATTTTCAGGCGAGCCCAATGAGAATTCGATCAGGTCCGCGATTGCATTTCCGGCCGTTCCCAAGGTGCGGGCGCGCGCATGCAATTCGTGTAAATGCTCGACTCCACGGTCATCGCACGGAATAATGATTTGTGGGTTCGTCGCCTCAATCGCAGCCTTCAACGACTCCAATGGGTGAAGACCGCTATAACGAAAAGTTTGCCGAACGGCGCGAGTCTTCAGTAGTGGGTGACCGCGGGTGGGGCAAACAGCTGAAATATTGCAACCGGCACTTGAGAGACCGATGGCGAGTCTCGCGGGAGTCGACCACCTATCTGTATTTGTTAACAACACCTTTATTGTCATGGCTATGGCTTATGAAAATTATTTATATAATGACGAATAAACCGACGAATGAGTTGCTTCCAATCGGCGTGCGCAGAACGCGATGGGCTTCTCAATGACTCTGACGAGGGGCACTACCTCAAGAAATGGCTTGCTAATTATAAATCTGCAGGCTCGCAGGCGAACTATTGACTGGGAAAACCTATCCTGAACTTAGAGTGAGTAAATTCGCGTTCAGCAACTCGTCCTACGGCTCCAACGAACTTGTCGCATCTTTGTTCAGATCGCATGGTTTCGCTTCTATAACACCATTGCCAGATGATTTTCACACTCGGTCGTTGTGTTTCGTCTCGGTAAAGGCGTCTTTACTCAACTAAATTCTTGTGGCCGTAACCCATCCGCCTGCGCCATCGGGTCTCACGTAGAATACCGTCAAGTATCGCCACGATCGAACGCATGTGCCGGGGAGGGAATGTTCCTCTTTGCTAACTTACGAGAAGCCAATTTTGCCAGATGTTTTGAAAGGCACCGGGCCGTGAACCGGGCTCCATACGCGAATCGCATCAAAGGCCCGAAAGCATTTGCCGAGGAGGGGCCGACAAAATAGAGACCTGGAACAGAACTCTCGAAATTGGACGACAACTTAGGTGTCCGCTCAACTGATTTAATTCTTGATTGAATATCCGAATTTAAGAAAGTGAGACGCCCGAGATCAACTTTGTAGCCAGTTGCTGCAATAACGTGGTCCGTCACTAGAGTCCGTCGATTGCCTCCGATACCATTCAATTCAAGCTTCGCCCGGCCACTCTGAACATTCGCCTCCGTGATGTTAAACCCGAGGTTAAATGGAACCTTGCCGACAACTTGATCCTTTATGAACCAGCCGGCGGCCGGACCAAGAGTTTGTCGGACGGCGTTTAGTCGAAACCGTTCCGGCATGTGGTGAAACGCATAAGGTGCGTTGGCATAGAAAAAGGACCGCCAACCTGATCCTATCCCAGTCAATGGCTGGAGAACCCGCTTCAAAGGTGAACGAGGAGTTTCCCTCGGCGGGTCAAGGAATCGAAGTACGGGCTTTCGGGCGACAAGTTGGACCGAGACACCGACCTGATGGAGCAAGGCAGCCAGATCCAAAGCCGATGCCCCTGCCCCTACAACGATTACTTCACACCCCTTGAAACGATCAAGATTCGTGTGTTGTGAACTATGCGTGACGTATTCTTCAGGAAGAGCTGATAGAACAGGTGGGACGTGGGAGTAGTGGCTTATACCGACCGCGACAACTACTTTTCGAGCAATGACCAGCTCTCCGCCCTCCAGGCGGATTTCGAACCCCGTAGACGATTGACAAACCGAAACAACCTGTTTGTCTTCGAGTTCTGGTACAAACCTCTTCTGGAATTCCAGGCCGTATGACGTAAATATTTCTAGTGGGACAGGAAGTCCGATGTCAGCATACGAAATCCCCCCCTCCTTGCAGTACTTCTCGAGTGTAAATACTGAATCCGGATCATCTATGGATGACGCGAACCCTTCAGATTTCAAGAGCATGCCCTTTGGCATTTGCGTCTGCCACGTATGCATCGGGCTGCCAAAAATTCGAAATTCGAGACCGCATGCCTTCAAGTGAGCCGCGATTGACAATCCATATGGACCGGCGCCGATGATTGCAATATTGACTCCGTCTGCTCCAGAATTCCGGACTCTTGTCATTGTCTTGTCACCTTGCCATGCCTTTTTTAGATTCATAAGACTTAATAATTAGCGCGGTTCTTAAGCGGAGACGGCACGGATCGAATAGGATCCTTCTGAAAAAAACCATGCCGGTGTAGCAAGCGAGACTTTTGTTGTCTAACAAGAATTACCCTACCACGGTTCATTGGCACAGAATCTCTCAAATGCGCTAAGAATTCCCAAATCGGCAAGATACAAATCGCCCGTGGATCGTTGCCATACAACACCCTCACCCGATGGGTCTTTCAATGACTCCGCGCATCGACTGCCGGTCTTTACTTCTCAGGCTAGCTGCTCACTGCGTGTTTGAACCACTGAAATTCTGCAACTCTATCAATGAAAGATCGAATCACACGACATCGTTAAATGATTGAGCAAACGCAATAACTCGATCTCATTGAACTATTGTCTCGGTTCCCTCTCCGTTCTTCATGCTCTTTCGGAACGCTTTTCTTATTTTTTCTGCAGGCGCATTCAGGTAGGAGCTTTTGGAGATATAGTTGTCTCTAAATTCGGAGAGTATTCGCCTAATGGCGACAGCCATTTCGAAGCGCAACGACCTGCGGACATTCACGATATGGGGCTGCTCTCGGTAAACCACTCGGTAGCGCTTTTCGCTTCGGGGGCATATCGTTCCACCAAATACAAAGTAATCGTTCTCGGTCCCCCATTGGATCGGCTTTAAATCGCACAAGACCTCAGAAACGTTGTCCTTTTGATTCCTCGTCTTACGAATTCTTAGTTCAATCGCCTGGTCCGTCGGATTCTCAATTACCAACTCATTACCATACATCTCAACCAGCTCCACGCCGGTACCGCTCCCGCGGCGGCGGCATGCCGATCGGATAACCTGCCCAAGCGGACACCACCGAAGGCGGCAGTTGAGGGACTTGATTCTCTCGATCAAGTCGACAATCGCAGCGCCGCCATCTTTGAATGAGTCATGGTGGGCTACAATCAAGCATGACTTCCCGAGGAGAAGGTCGAATGCGAAATTTTCGAGTCCATGGAAAGCGTACCTCCGGGTGAAAATCGGAAAGGCGCCATACGCCATTATGGCCACATCCCAAACGTCCCTGATCCGCGTCCGAAAGTCTTTAGAGTCGACAGGGTCCAATTCAGTATTGACTGCCGCAAGAAAACCATTGTGTTTAAGAACTTCAGGGCTTGCAGACGAGAATGTGCCCTGTGGAAAGACCATGATGGCATCGTGTTGGATGCCGGTCCGCGCTTCATGATTTCGCATTCTGGATAGAGCCAGCTGGGCCCTATTTTCAAGGACCTCAATCGAACTCGCTCCAAACTCCCCTGCAGTATGGTCACACCCATGAATCGATACCGAGAAGAGTCCTGATTCATTTCGGAAGAACTTGCTGGCAGCAGAAGACGTACGTCGCCAGTTCCAGGGAATAAAAGCGATGTTTGTAGTGAATCCGTGTCCTTGCATGAGATTGCGTAGCCTTTCAAAATCGCAGAACCCATACTTGGAGTTCAACAAAGGATCGTCAATGATTAGGCAAGCGCCAAGTTCCTGTGGTCTCCATACCACGTCTGGAAACACGAATCTGATAAACATTACCAGGGGAACGACGGAGCAGAAATGATCCTTCACGTCGTAAAATCCCCGTCCGACCGGTTGGCCAATGTCAACCATTTGCGAACTTGCAATGAAGAAAATGGGAGTGCCACTGCGCTCGAATCGAACAAATACGGAATCGTCTTCGGCCGAGAATACAGTCGCACACTTCGATTCTCCACCTGCCAAGGCCCCCGTCAACACGCCATCTTCTTTACCCAACTGCACTGAGACTTTGAGACCGGACATGGGTCCGGCCATCTCTCCGAACTCATTGGAGACGCTAATCGAGATATTCCCTGAAGGCGCCCCCCGAAGCCGTAGGTTTGCATCTCCGGATAAAGATTGGAGTGCACTCTCGCAAAGACTTCGGTTATCGTCTAAAAATGTGTAGAACGCAACCGGCTGAAAACCACGAGAGTTGGCTACACTCCACTCTCTGGTTGCTGCCTCAACTGCACGAATCGTTCCGAATACCGCATATTCCAAGGAACTGCAGTCCATCCCACGTAGCTTGGAGACCTCCACCAACTTCCACGGCACGCCGAAGAAATCGAGAATGCGGCCGAGCCGCAGATCCCTTAATTCGGGGCTGCCTGCACACAAAATGATCGCGAGTCTCGCCATAATTGTTTCGTTTAATGATGGCTAAATTCGAATTTGCCCTAAGTGGTCTTTCGCGCTACAACGAGCGACCGCATTGCCCGGCTTGGAACCACAAGATTAAGCATCGGGCTCAAGATCCGGCAGACGAGCGTTAGCCCACGCCCTGCCGAATGGGGAATCCAACAGAAGTTTTTCTTCCTAGTGATCTCAAATCCAGCGGTCTGGAATGGTGAGGCATATTCCTCAAGCGTTGGTATATAGCACTCGGTATCGTCCTTCACAGATCGCTTTAGGTTGCTTCGAAATGCGGGGAACCGATTGTTCATGTCAATGTTGATGCATACCCCTCCGGGTCGCAACAATCGGAAAATGTCTGCAGCACATTCACGTTCCTTACCCAGGCGGTGGCAATATCGGAATGTGTTGACGCCGATTATGAGGTCAAAGAAACCAATTACGTCATTGACTGGGCCGCCGCGGGCCACGGCAAGATCTTCAGCCAGTCGCTCGTTACATGCCACATAGAAGTTCAATTTCTTTGCAAGACTAGGTGGGAGTGCCGCCTTGGCCTCTTGCAGAGCCGATTGCACCAAACGTGGAGAGAAGTCGGTCCCGCAAGCGCATTCAATGGGGACGCCCTTCTGCTCCAGAAGCGAAACCAAGCTTATGATGTTCATCCCCCCGCCACAGCCGAACTCTATGATCCGGAGTGGACGAGGGGGTGTCGTCGTTAAGTAAGACTCAACCACGCTGAGATACACCTTTGCATAATCGTGGCGCAATAAATAATTGATTCCGAAACCTGCGGTCTCAGTTGTGTATTTGCGAACTGCGTCCTCGGAGACATATTCCTCGAAGAATTTGTCGTTAATCTGCGCACTTTTTGACATTCTCTTTTCTCTCTTCCTCTGAGTTTCCAGGGATCTGCCTGTCGACCAAACTGATTTACATCAGATTATCCTGCAAGCATCAAATGCTGACCCGAAAAGTGGGACAACATTGTCTTATCTGGATATATCGTCCGGCTGCCATCGACGGTCTCCATTGTGCGGGGTGCGGCGAGCCCAAGCGGAGGCGGCTCGTTCATCAGTCAAGGATCAACTCTTGATGAAAAAATCCACCGGAATGCAACCCGAGCACCATCAGCACACAGTCACAGGCCTGTTAGCAACCTGCTGCTGCTAAGTGGATTCGATGGGTTGTTTGGGGGGACGGAATTCGCTCATTAACGTCCTCAGAGACATCATCTCTTTGCGTATAGCAGGGACGAGCGCCGAGAGCGAATAGGCCACAGCGAATCCAAGTGCAGCGATTAGGAGCTGAGGGATCATTCGCTGTGGAGCAATCAAATGGATGGTAAATTCTGCAAATAGACCGCCTACGATGCTCAGTGAAATCGGGCACAAAAGAGCCTTTCCAAGACTTAGCAAAGTCAGGTTGGTTCCGCTAAAAGCGAATTTGAGTATCCATGGGAGAAGGGCTATCAAAACCAAGGAGCCGGACAGGGCCACACCCTTGATGCCGAAAGGCAAGCCGATTATAAAGCTTCCGACAATGAGTGGAGAGATGAAAACTAAGAGCCTGAGAAGCTGCGATGATTGCCCCCGACTCACAAACAACCAAACTGTTGAGTCGAGAAGAAGCTGACCCAGCGCAGAGATAACGAGTATCTGGAAGACGGGTGCAGCCTCGATCCACTTGCCTCCGAGCGTCAGGAGAATGATCGGCTTCGCAGCAACGAAGAGAAATGCAAAGATTGGAGCACTGATCCACATGATCAGGTTAGCGGCGCGCAGATAAAACCTGGAAAATCGCTCTGGATCGCCTTGGACCCTGCTGAAGGCAGGGATAGCAACGCTTCCGGCTGGCGCGCTGAGCTGGCGGACAGGTAGCATCAAGAGATTGTACGCCCTCGAATAGAGACCCAAGGGCCCGGCACCAAAGTGCCACCCGATTAGAACGTTGTCAGCGCTTCGATTTACGGTAACTATGAGGTAGGAAGCGGCGACCTTCCCTCCAAACGAGATCATGGAACCTACGTGCGCGTCGCGACGGGGAAGGCTCGGGGTCCACTTCACCATAAACCATGTAATCACCATTACGGTGAAGTTCAGCGTCAAAGGGAGTGCCACGATCGCCCAATAAGTACCTCCTCGCAAAGCGATGAAGATCGCAACTGGGACGGCAATCGCTATCGAAACCACATCACGAATCGCTAGCGAGGAAAATCGCATTTGACGCCTGAGAATGGCATCAGGTTGCACCTTCAAGCCACCGATAAGAAATGCGACCGACACGACAATAGTGATGGCCACAAGCCGTGGTTCTCTATAGAACCAAGCCAAAACTGGGGCCAGGGCCACAGTGACAATCATGAGTCCCAAGCCGATAGCTACATTGATCCAAAACAAGACACTGACCTGATTATGTGTGATCTCCCTTCGCTGAATTGTAGCCTCTGAAAGACCGAGATCCGCAAAGGCGGATGCAAGCCCTGTAACAGTGGAAACCATCGCCACAAGTCCGAAGTCGGCGGGGACTAGCAGGCGCGCCAGCACGACCGTCGCGATCGCCTGAATGAGGAACTGTGTGCCCTGTGAGGTGAGGGTCAGCATTCCTCCGCGAACAGACCGACCCCTCAAATCTGATTGCAAGTGGTCGGTGCTAAGTGCGTTCACCGCCTGTTGTTCGGAGGTCATCCTTGATGTATCTGGCTTCGGTCAATTGCAGGGATTGGCACTTCCACCTGGGGCCCTTGCCGATGCGATGTCATGCGCTATCTTTTTGAGTGATGGACAATTCCAATTCCTCGAATCCAAAGGAGTTCTGAATGATCGCATAGCGCTGACTTTTACCGCTTCATAAGCGAGCATTCATGCCAATAGAAGCCCTCGTCGCGTCGGGATCCGACAAATTCCTCGATGAGGGTATCCGAAGCAGACCGGCATAAACGTCCATCGTCATTTGGCCGACGACGTCCCAAGAATGCTTTGCCCGCGCGAATTCTCGAATCTCTTGTCGCCGGTCCTTCAAGTTTGTGAAAAGATCGCTCGCGAAGTACTTTTCGATGGTCGATGCCAAGTCATCGGAATCCTCAGATTCAAACGCAAATCCGGTCTTGCCTTCGACAATCTCATCTTTCAAAGAACCGACATTGGCGGCGAGAATAGGCAGACCGAAACTGTACCCCAAATATAGGACTCCGCTTTGATAAATTTGTCTGTAGGGCAAAACGAGAACGTCAGCAGCCTTAAAATATAGCTCTGTCTCGTCGTCCGGGATGTGGTACGCCCTGAGCAGTACTCTCCCCTCGCTCTCGTCCTCCCGAATCCTTTCTTGCAGTGCGCTCCAATATGCTTGACAGTCATTTTCCGGCCTGCCAACGATAATCAAGCGGCAATCGTCGCGCTGACTTTGGCGCTGCTGATATGCGCTAATCAGGTATTCAAGCCCCTTGTATGGAGTGATTCTCCCGAAAAACAAAATTGCTTTCTTGTCATCCGGGATCCCCAAACGTTGCTTTGCCTCGGCTGAAGTAAGCGACGTGTTCCGAACAGCATTGTTGATCCCGAACGGAATGACAGTGACTCGCCTCCCATCCACTCCAAACTCATCCTCAAGTTCAAGCTTTGACTTTTCCGCGTGAACGAAAATATGGTCGGCCAGCCGATATTGGATTCGCAATGTGATTCGATTGAGATATGAATCTTTAGAGTCCCGCCTATTTGCGTTTACGTTGTGCACCGTGAGGACGATACTTTTGCGCAGCGCCTTATAGAAAACCATTAGCAGCGTTCGATCGAACAATTCGAATTTGTTATTCCACAAAATGTGAAAGATTCGCGGCTTTGCTGTGGTGGCATAGCGAAATAGCCTGGCGTAGTAAATCGAAAGTCTGAACACCTTCTTTGTCAAGCTTACGTCGGGGCGTCGACTGCCCTGCAAATTAAGAAAGTTTAATCCTTGCTTACCGTGAAATTCCTCGAAATCCACAAAGTCGCTTCCGATCACATCCAAAACTGCTCCTTTCGCGAGAAGTTCCATTACCAGACCAAAGGTGTAGGACCTGTCTATACCACCGGTAAACAAGGCCACCGCGGTCTCCGGAGTTCTTTCAGACATCTTCAAGCTATGCCTTCCATTGGTATCCTAGAAATCAATCTCTTTACCACTGATTTCAAAACCCTGCTTCATGCCCTGGCTAACCTTTCTTCCAAAATCTCGCAGATCGTGTGGCCGATGGTGATATGCATTTCCTGCATCCGGGGTGTCGATTTAGTAGGGACGCACAAACAAAGATCGCATGCCGCTCGCATTTTGCCACCGGATTCTCCCGTCAAGCCGATCACACCAACCTTGCAGTGGCGCGCCGCCTCAATAGCGCGCAAAATATTCAGGCTGTTGCCGCTGGTGGAAATTGCAAGCAACACGTCGCCCGGCCGGGCGTGGGCAGTGAGTTCGCGTGCAAATACGTGCTCGTATCCATAATCATTCCCAATCGCGGTGAGACTCGACGTGTTGGCATGTAGCGCAAGGGCGCGGAAGGGTTTCCGGTCGCGCAAGAACCGGCCCGTTAGTTCTGCCGCAATGTGCTGCGCGTCGGCCGCGGATCCACCATTCCCCGCAATCAGCAATTGTCCACCGGCAGCTAGAGAAGAATAGATCAAGTCAACGGCACTGGACACGGCTGGGGCCAGGCTGGGAAGAGCCTCGGCAACCTCTCGGTGTTCGCCCCAGATTGCCTTGATTTTATCTAGTTGATTGTTATGGTTTGACACGATTGCGCACTCCTGCCTTAGCTTTCTCGAACAACATTGACTGCTTGTGGCTTTGCTGACGGCGTTTCGGGACTTTCTATCTTGAACATCGCTTTATCGCATAGCCTGAGCAAATTGGTCATTAGCTCCGGAAGTTTAATTTGAGCCGATTTGGCAACTTTCAGCCCGAATAAGGGTTTCATCCAAGCATATTTCCCCCGCAGGCGGGGTGGTTCGAGTCGACCCTCAAGTTCTACGGCCAGGCTCTGAACCCAAGCCATAATATCAGGGCGATCAGGATAGAAAACTCCGTACCAATTTTGCAGGTAAGTCAAACAGGCTTTTCGGACTCGTTCGCTATCTTCAAGCGAGCGGAGATACTGGATGTGCAGCATCATCGAAAGGAGCAAGGAGTTTTTCTTTGCATTCGAGTTCCCTATGTAGCTGATCCGGTTGGATCCGGATACTCTGTAGAATACTTTTGCTTCAGGCACAAAACGTGTTCCTTCTGAGGCCAGCAGCACACGCGAAAAATATTCGCCATCTTGGTCATAGCGGAGGCGAGTGTCCCAGGGCCCTGCTGCCTCAGCTAGTTCCCGGCTCACAAGCCAGGTTGCGTTTTGCATGTGAAGGTTTTCTCCCATCTTCCTCAAGAGCCACTCGACAGGCGAAAGGTCATTCCACAAGGAGTTTCTGATAAACCGGGCATGGCGGGTCCGATAGTAGAAGGAGGCCCATGGCGAGGCCAGGAGTATCCGCTTGCTTTCACCTTCCCGCAGCGCCGCAAATTGTCTCTCGATTTTGTCAGGCGCCAGAAGGTCATCCGCATCCAGCTCTTGGATGTAATCGCCCTGGCACAACCGGTATGCATAGTTTACAGCCCCGGAAAGGCCCTGGTTCGCCGTTGACACAACCTTGACTTCTTTAGAGCTATACCGCCGCGCAATTTCGGCCGTTCGATCCGTGGACCCATCATCCACCACGATGATTTCCTTGCGTTGCCAGGTTTGGGAGATCGCCGATTGGATCGTGTAGGCAATCCACTCCTCAGCGTTGTATGCGGGGATTAATATTGAGACCAACATCATTCTCAGTCACACATCCTTAATGAATTGAACCGCGTGTCTGTTGCCACTTATTGGAGAGCTAGCGTCTCGGCGAGCGATGAGTAAAAATCCTCAGGATCCCGGTGGGAATTGTCGCTCCGAATGCACAGCCGGGCTAGTTCCCCTTGAAACCTTCCGCCACTATTGTCTCGAATTGGTTAACATCTTCGTTCCCCAACTCCCTTCCGTGCGATTCTATCTTCTCAAGAGTTGGATCCTCACTTACACCAGGCTTGAAAAACTTAATCCCACGGAATCCCGCCGTGGATAAGACGAGACGTAGCGCATCCGCGTCATACAGAAAGGTGTGCCCCCAGGCACGGAAAAAGTTGTTGATCACAAATACTTCCCTGCACTCCCGGACATCAGGTGCGAACTTTGCGATAGCCCAGTCAATATAATTTAATTGAGGGCCCGTTTGTTCATCAGAGTGTAACGCTAACAGAACATCTAGATCTGGCGTTGCAAATCGCGCGCGTCCTCCCGGCTTCAGAACACGAAAACACTCCCGCAGCATGGCGAGTGCCGCTTGGTAATCAATATGCTCAATCATATGCTCGGAAATTATGAAGTCGAATGTATCGTCCTCGAATGGAAATCGCCCTGACGCGTCTAGGTATACAACGGAGCCGTGAAGAGGAAAGATATCCGTATTAAGCCATCCGTCTAGAACATTATTGCTGGTCCCTATCTGGAGTTTCCTCACGCGGTTCGCCTTCAAGTAGTCGGCGATTTGGCCTTTTCGTTTCACAAGCCAAACAAGCACCCGTATGTCCCGTCGCAGTCCCCGGCAAGCCTTCGCCAGACCGGCAATAAATTGCGAACGCCTCAAGTAAGCTGCGGTCGTGGTCCTCATGGCTTCATTGCGGGCTAATTGCAAAATTCGCGGCGGTTTTAAAGACTATATACTGGCATCAATAGACGCGAAAAAGTTCAGCAGCTCTGCCCGACGTTCCTTCAGCTACCTCATAAGGCTATTGGCAGGTAAACGATTGAAAAGTCTATGCGCCCCGGTCGGGAATGCAAAGGCGACGGCTGTCCCAGTACTGTCCGGAAGTACAGTGGACGCTGTTGCTGTTTGTTAGCAAGATAAGGATGTAAATACGCGGTTTCACTTGAAAGGTGTGTCGCTAATGAGCAGAATGATTAAACCCATGTTATTCGTTCTAATCTTGAGTGCTCTTTTCAGCGCGAAGTCGCACGCTCAGACCATCACCGCCGCCTCCTGCAATGAAAGTGACGTAGCGAAGGCTCTTTCAAGTGTAAATACGGATGGCATGATAGTTGTGATTCCCGCTGGAAATTGCATATGGACGGTCTCTCTGAGCTACACACAGACCAATTCATTTACTCTGCAAGGCGCCGGCGCGATTTTCTATAGCCCGGCCTCAATTAGCGGCACGGGCTCGGATACCACAATCATTCAAGACAATGTTAATCACAGCAGCAGCGACCCACCTCTTCTCGGAATCACGCTCATTCCCGGGAAAACCTTTCGGATGACGGGCATCGCTTTCACTTACAACTCCGGTAATTCCTCGGTTACTTATAATGGCTCTGTCCGATTCGGAGGTACTTCCGCATCGGTGCGAATTGATCACAATCACTTCAACCAAATCGATAACGTAGATTTGAACTTTACGGGGTGTTTACAGGGCGTCATTGATCACAATCAGTTTGATGCTGGTTTTGGTTCCGAAAATCAGGAAAGGTTCCAAGGCGTGACCTGCAATGGAGATCCCTTGGGATTTGGCAATGGTTCATGGGCGCAGGCATCCAATTTTGGTTCAAGCGGCTTCATGTTCTCAGAGAACAACAACTTCCAGTGGGTGAACGGTACATTAGGCCCAGGACAACTCGGATCTGAGGCTTTTGATTGTGAAGGAGGAGGTAGATTCGTATTCCGGAACAACACGACTGGCTACCACGTGGCGTTACAAATCCACGGCGAAGTCTCAAACATTGACAATAGAGGGTGCCGAGCATACGAGGTTTACAATAACACTTTTGCATTCAGCAGCAACCCTACTGCCGACCAATTCGCCTTCCTGGTGATGTTGGAAAGTGGAACTTCGCTGTGGTGGGGAAACACGGTAACAGGGTTCAATCAGTTTATCCACGAGGATGTTCCGAGGACCAACACTGCAACCTACCCAATTGTGCCAACTCCTGGTGGCTGGGGCGGATGCGGTACTACTATTGGGCCGAGCAATTGGGACGGCAACACAAATTCCACAGGATATCCATGTCTTGACCAAGTGGGCCGTGGGAAGGGCGACATGCTTACCGGTGCATTTCCGAGCAAGGTTGACGTCGTCGCAAACGCAATCACTTGGCCGAATCAGGCCCCAGACCCCGTTTATGTGTGGGGCAATACTTATAACCCCGTTCCCCAAGAGTCCGATTATTTTTGGACGAATTTCGATTCGGCCACCGTCGAGAACCGCGACTACTACCTGCAACTGCCCAATTACAATGAGCCAGCCACGTTCAACGCCACTGCGGGGGTGGGTCAAGGTCTCCTCGCAGCGCGGCCCGCGACCTGTGCGCCAGCGGTCGGCTACTGGGCGACGGATACCACCACGCTTTATGTCTGCACTGCGACAAACACGTGGACAGCCTATTACACTCCTTTTACCTACCCACACCCTCTGGACACGTCGGCAACGCCTCCAGCTCCCGCGACAAATCTTGCGGCTATTGTAAACTGACCGACGTTTATGCCCGAACCGGGCCCCGAATTGAAGGCTCATCTCAATTACCCGTTCCGCGCCGGAGTCTTCCAAAAGACTTCTATACTCTTTTCCCCGCAGGACTCGAGTACTGCCGACATCTCCTCTTTTACAATCCATTCTTCCAGAATCAAACCCTGCCGACAGTCCGAGGCGTAGTTGAATCTTCCATCCCGATCCAGGCGACCAAGAAGCTCGATACACTCCAATCCTTCTAGCTTGAATTCGGGTAGATTGACCTCAAATGAAAGGTAGGGAACCGGCCGCCGCATACCCCTCAAAACATTTAGTTCGTGACCCTCAACGTCAATCTTGATAAAGAAGGGCGAGCCGTGCTTTGCGACCAGTTGCTCGACCGTGGTAGTCTCAACCTCTTTCCAATCTCCAAAATTGAGGCTGTGCCCAAATCGCTGGTCATCCTCCTTCAAGGCTTCGGCCCATTTCTTGCTAAGTGTATTCATTGCGGATCCAGGAGTGTCAATCCACATTGTTTCGGTGGAACTTTTCTCACTAGCAGCTTTAGGTACGATGACTAAACTCTTGCTCCTTAATCTATACTTCAGGAATTTCCGGTCCAAAATTTCTTGGCACACTCCGTCGGGCTCAACGGCTACCACCCGAGCGCCTAATTTGAGAAATATGCCTACCTTATAGCCTTGATTGGCGCCGATATCAAAAATCAAATCGTCTTCTCGAAATCCCTTAAGGAGACTCCGATAAAATTCAATTTCCATTTGCCTGTCTTGGATGATCCGCTTATCTGCTAGACTCCAATAGAAATCGTAAATGAATGAATCCTTCGCGCGTTCGTAAACACCAAATCTATTGAAAAACCCCCGAATTAAACCTTTCTTCTTGGATTGTCGCGTCATGTCGTTCGCAATCATTCACTATTTCTCTGCTAGCAACTTGCGATCGCTCGTCGAAATCGCAAAATGACCGTGATGTTTAGCTGGATCGAGGTCTTCGTATATATCGGAATCCACAAAAATGCGATGAACAATTTCTAGTGTCAACAACTTGTGTATCTCGGTCGTGTAGTTGCGATTGCCATTGACGTGCCCTTGAACTACTTCTTCCAGCCTCTTTCGTTCTATATATGGCCGCGAAAGGCTTCGCGAATCCAGCAACATCTCTTTTACATAATTTGCCAGGGCATCCCGGTACCAAATCCTGAAGTGGAAGACTTTGTGTCTCCCGAGAAAGAGTCGCTCGAGGTGAAGACCGGAAAGAGCATGGTCGATCCGCGCCACGCTCTGGGGCATTCCCATATCATACGCATATTCCGCTTTAAACAGGAATTCGAGCACTCCTCGATTGGCTGCTCCCACAATGCGCCCGCGTTTCCCTGCTAATCCACGATCCGTTGGGATTTGCAGGAGCCCCCGCTTTCCGTCAGCGACCAACCGGAGGGAGTCCGCGCTGCTCGCAAACGCAGATTCGGGCGCACGAAATATGGTTCGAATCAATTCATTGTCGAGGAAGGGGGATCTCAAGGCGAGTTGCGTTTGCTCCAGCGTGAGTATGCCGTAATGATTCCACGGACACTGCTTGAAAACGGCAAATGAAAGCAGGTTTCCATCCAGGTGCCTTGCATACGTTTCCCCGGCCCTGTGGACGCAAGAGAGAATTTCAGGGGGAAACAAACCCACCAGGGGTTCCACGGGCTTGAACGTGCGGACCCGGCGAAGGACCTCGCCACCATAGTTTCCCGTCATTCGGACGGGGGCAATTTCACGTGCTCTTTCGTTCAGATAAACATCGGGCGAACGGCTCACGTCCGCGCATCCATCGGTGAGGTACACCGAGCGTTCAGCATAGTGCGGGAATCGCGAAAGAAACTCTTGTCCAGCCTGGATAACCTGGTGGGGCTGCCCGCACATGCTTGCCACCTGCCGGCTTAAGGTGACGTCCTGGCAATCGCGAAACATTCCTCCGAAGGTATAGCAAGGAAGAGATCCCGGTTGAGAATTCTGCCAGGCCATTATCATCCGGGTGTCCAGGCCGCCCGTCAGGGACATTGCGATCCGTTGATGGCCCTCAAAATACCGTGGAAGGTTTCGAGTGAAAACATCCTCAAACGCCCGAAAATAGGATTCCGGGTCAAGTCTTTCCTGATTCTCCCATTCTCGTGGATGGAAGTAGTTGCTCTTGCTCTTCAGTGATCCGCCTTGAAAAGTCCATGCCGAACCCGGCGGCAAGACCTGAATGCCGTCAAACAATGTTCGATTCTCCATCACCGCGCCACAGGCGATGAATTCTCCAAGGCCTTGTGGATCAATTCTTCTTAGCTCAGGGCGAACAGCAAGAATTGCCTTGGCCTCAGCGGCGAAATAGAAAGAGTCTTTCGACTCATGGAAGTAGATGCGTTGCATCCCGTACCTGTCGTTGAATAGCATCGCAGTTCCGCGGTTGCTATCAATGACAAGCCCGTGAAATCTTCCATTCAATCCCGCTGGAAATGATGGGTCATCTTCGTAGAGATGAATCAGATACGAGGGTCCTTCGAAGTTGAACTCATGTCCCCTGCCCCTCAATCGTTCCCGTGTGCCAGTCTCCGGGAACTCCTCGCCCGCAAAGGTAAGTGCGATCTTTCCCGTCTCATTCCGAAGAGGCATTCCATCGGAGAATGAGCCCTTCCGGGCGATCCAACCGACGTACACCCCTAGGGATTCATCCATCCAAGTGCCCGTCACGTAAAAGCTCTCGTGACGAAGAGCCTCGACCATCATGCGAAGCTCTCGCTCCGCTCGCTCGCGTGGCATACGGCCTATTAGGCCAACTATTCCAGGCATGGATTCTGACCTAGCGATTGATCCTTCGCGAGCGCCTTAACGCCGCTTCGAGTGAAATCGTAATGGATGAAAAACGCACATCGGCTCTCAAATCCACATCGTCAGGAGGCGAGAACTCAGACCTTGGGTGGATTGACAAATCTTAGGATCGCGGCAACGACTCCGCCAAGGTTTTGTGCTCACCGTTTTTTGGGCTGGATATTTTTCTTCCGTACCATTGTCTACGAATTTTTCGATACGTGGCTCCGATTGGCTCCGGAATCCAGTCGGAGATGCCGCGGTGAAGGCCCACCCGGAATGCCAATCGGCCAATTGAGGTGAGCGGGGCGTAGTATCTTGGCACCTCAATTTTCTGAAATCCATTATGGCGCTTGAAATCAGCCAGAGTGTCACTCTGCTTTTTGCCGTAAGACATATTCGCGTACCAAAGGCGTGGGATCCCACGCTCGGCGCAGGACCGAACCGCTTGGGCGATCAGAGCATTTGTCGGAGCCTTATCCTGATGTCGAATCATTGAAACAATCTGCATCAGCCCCGCCTGTTTCCGGTCTTCGTCGGTCACGAGTTTCGCAAAGCCGATGAGGTCGCCACCGAGAAACGCACCGATAAAGATGCTTTGATCCATGAAAGTCCCATTCATCCTGCGCACTGCCTCAAGGTCTTTCCCATAGTGCCAGAATGGCTTCCCCTGACGGAATGGGGACTCGTTGTATATGGCCTGTATTCCGCGGACGTATGCATCGTCGTAGGGCACCTCCCTGACGACGACCCCATTTTTCGTGGCTTTGCGAACCTTATTCCTGACCTTAAAGTCGATCTGCTTCGCCATCCATTCATCGAAAGTGGTCACGGGAAGGACGGCCATATTGTCCATCTCCATTGGGTAATCATATTTCGGCGCAGTTTCAGACAGCCTTTGGATGAATGTGAAAAGATCAATTCGAGTTCCTGATCCTCGGAGAATATCCAGTGCGGATTCCGGGTCCTGCAGGAATTGATATCCTTCTCCATCAAGATATGCGATTCGGATCAATCTACCATCGATTCGTATTTCCTTGCCGCCAATCTCCAACGACCACCAACCTTTCTTCGTTCGCGGGGATTCTGAGAGCCGATCTCCGCGCTTGCATGCCCGGGCGCTTAATTACCGCTTCTGATTGACGATTCCTAGGGGAAGCCCGACGAATCGACTCGTAGCACCGGCGTTTCCAAACTCGGCTGCGGTGGCCACACGATCCTCGGCACGGTTCGAAACGGAAATCGCTGTAAGCAGGAACAACCCCCACATCAAACCACTTCTGAAGCCTGCCTCGGTCATATCGTAGAAAAGCATAATCGTCCACAAGGCCAAATAGAGCGATGCAATGTTGGTATTGGGCTTGAGCATTTTGCAGATATTCCGGTAGCTGGCGACCAGCAATCCGCCAAGGAGGAAAAACCCAACCAGACCCAAATTCAAATACAATTCGATATAACCATTGTGGGCTTCATTGATCACCCCTCCGTAAAGACCCCAAATCCTATCTAGCCTGGGGCCAAGCCAGAAACTCTCGTAACCGGTGCCGATGATCGGGTTGGTGTGCATGCTGAGAAGGAGACTCCATATTTTGGTTCTGTCCGTAAGAGTTGGGTCCTTGCCGACCGCGGCGGCCATTTCCCCCATCCCGCCGAATCCGAATGCCACAATCAGATACAGACAGAAAGACGCGGGAATGAGCACTTTGAGAAAGCCGGGATGGCGCCGAAACATCTTGCTGTGCACTGCGATGATCACCAGAAATCCAATAAGCAAGCAGACGTCGGAAGTCGCGGTGTTTGCGAGGTGCAGCACCCAAAGTGCCATTGATATGAATACAATGTTCAGGGCGATGATCCGTTTCGTCCGTCTTGCTTTGCGATCGGCCCAGCGCGTGACCGTATCCCAAAAAAAGAAGATCCCGCCGATCAAACATAATGCGCCCAGCAAATTCTTGCCCGTTGTTACTCCAATGGACGATCCACCGCCGGTCCAGTATTGGTATTGTCTGCCCAAATCGGGGAAATATTTGATAAGGACGAAGGAAAGCGGGATCAAAAGATAACAAAGACGTCGAAGCAGCGTGCGAACTGCTGCCACTGGGCGAGGATCACTCAGAACTACAAGAATCACGAGGTAATTGCCGAGGTCTCGAAACCATCGCTTGAAAGCGATATAGGGAAAGTCGGACCAAAATACGCTCAGCAGAGCAAAAGAAATGAATGCAATCAGGAAAATATTTCGCCCAAAGAAGTCGCCCCACTTAAACGATCGCGAGATCAAGATGCCGATCGCAAGCAGGATAAGGACGGAAAAGATCGTGCGGTCCAACGGGTTCCCTTCCTCAAGGGTTTGGACCGCGGATCCGTATCTATTCCCAAGCCATTGCGAAGGTAGCCGTGAGCCGGCGATAAACATCCAGATCAAAGGTACCCACAATGCAATAGAGGTCTCGGACTCCTTCGCGGGGTCGAAGCACAGTAACCCTAGAAGAAGGATAAACCAGATAAATAGCGCTAAATAAGGTGGCATCGAATTACTTCATCTGCTAGTTAGGTTGTTCGACTGTGTCACCGCAATACTCGCCCACTCGAGGTCATCTACCCGCATCATTGGCGACTGGCGTATCGGCTTGCTCATCGATGGCTATGTCGACGAAGTCTTCACAATTGTGGGCGTCGATCGCGCGTGGCTTCCGCGCTTTACGCACTCTCAAACGCAAGCCAGGAAGATCATCACCTCGGCCAACGGCGACTCTGGCGCGGACCTCGCCCAATTCAGTACTGTCCGATTCGAATGCTGCCGATCGACGTTTCCGAAACCAGGATGTTGCCTCTCCTGCCGTCGCAAACCACGCTCCTCGACTCTTTAAATCTTCAATCAAATCCCGATAACATGCACCCCACAATCTCTCGGGAGCGACGCTCCGATCATGCCAGTTGATCGTCAGAGTGCCGCCAAACTGGATCGCATTGTCCACCATCCTGCCGAGAATTGCTTTCGCCTCGCGTGTGGAAAGATCAAGATAACTGGGATAGAACAAGGCTGTGTCCATCACATGCAGCGGCAATTCAAGCAAATGGCTTGCATTGAGCGGTTTGTACACTTGCGTCGTTCCGGCACGATATCCGACTGTTTCGTTGTAGCCGATTGTTGAGTCGTACGGTGATCCCACTTCCTCCAAGTTCGATGGCGATTGGTGGTTATAGTAGAGCCAATGCATTCGTACGCCAATTTGGGAGGCTCCAGTTAATTGCCGGATCTCTTCGAATTCCTCGCGCCCTCGAGAGCTGTCAATCCACGCATCAATCCCATGCAACCCGACTTCACAGCCCCGTGTGTTAAGCTTCCTAACCGTCTCGGCAATATCCTTTGCTCCATAGTGAGCAGCACGGAGCTTAGGCGCCTGACCTCGAGAATTCCGTCCCCGGCGGCCACTGTAAGGAATCACAAAAAAGGTTGAGCGAAGTCCCTCCTCCAATTCCAGGTATCTATCATCAAATCCACTCCAGAAGTCATTCGCCAAGCCCAGCTGAATGAACGGAAGCTTCGCAGCTGCCGCCCAGTTCGTAAGCAGATCTTGAAGGGGCATCCGTCCGCGAAGGAATTTTCGCAAAGATCCAAAGACGGCGCGAATTAAGAAGCCAAACGCGGTGTAATCCCATCTATGTTGACGGATCGAGGGATGGTCAACGTCGTGCGTAAGGCAAGCCGTGAATCGATAACCGTCTGGAATAGGTGGAATTTCAACCAGCGATAGTCCGGACCCCACGATTAGATCCCTCAGAAATTCAATGTGCAGCTCCAGTGTCGGTATCTCGGCATTTGGCGTAGGTTGACCGTCCGTCAGGAGTGCCCGTACCTCACCAAATAAGTCATAACCTACCCGCGCGAGTGCACCTTCTCCTGATTCCTCAAGATATGCCGCGCAAACCTGGGAGTCTCCGTCCGTCAGCAGACCGCTCCCTTTCTCCGGAAACGTAATGCTGTTTCCATAAATCGGGATCCTATTCTCATGATAGGAGAGGGTACAGGCGTGGCGAAGATGGCCGCCAGTTCGGATTGCTTGCTCATCATCAAATTGAGTCTTTTTCCCCGCATAGAAAATCACAAGCCTTGCGGTCCTGGCGAACTCCCCATCTCCGGCACAGAGCAAAACGTCATATCGGCGGTTCGCTCGATAAAACTCCCAAGGAGTTTTGAACAACTCGAAGAACTCGCGCACAGTTCCGTGTTCTTCAGGATTTGCTATTACTCCAATCATTTCGATTGCTCTTAACTCAACACTGCTACGGGTTCCTCTTGGGCGCGAAGCCATTCCTCAAGAACGACAAGGCTGAACAAAATCTTATGGTTATCCTGTCGACCGGAGGCATGTTTGTCGAAGAGTTCGCGCACGGAAGCAGGGCGAAGGTATTGAAAGATCCTGGAACCGCCGTAAAGAAAAGTATCGGCCATCCTGTTATCGATCGCGCCGTTGAACCAACTATCTACCACATTAACCGCAAATCCTCGTTTCGGCCGTTTCATAATCGAATCGGGGAGATATGCCCTGCAAACCTGGCGGTGAAGCCACTTCTGGGAGCCGTTCCTCACTTTGAACTTCGCTGGCAATCGCTCCACGTACTCGACAATGTCTTTATCTAGGAAAGGTACCCGAAGTTCGAGACCGTGGGCCATGGAAAGCTTATCTGCGTACATGAGGAGTTCGTCCGGCAGAGTGGAACGCACTTCCAGGAACTGGAGTCCACCAAGCTCGTCCGTCTCCGACATCAGATCAACCATGTTGGACCAGGTGTCCAATATGGCGTCGCCTGCATTAGGTTCAAGATGGCCCTCAGGGAATAACTCATCGATTTGGTCGCCTGGCAAGATTGACAAGACATGTTGATACCGTCGCATCCGGTCTGGGATTGCCAGCGAATAGACTCCACGCTTCAGAGTTTCATTTCGCGGAAGCGCCGCGACTGTCGAAGAGAGAGTCCCGCGCATCCAACTGGGCAATTGTGACCACAGAGCGCCATAGCGGACACCTAGATGGCGGCGATAACCGCCAAATAACTCATCCGGGCCCTGTCCAACCAATGCGACTTTAACGTCCTGGCGAGCTCGCTGGCTCACGAAATACATAGGAACGATCGAGGAAGACGCGATTGGCTCCTCCAGGCATGCAACAATCTTTGAAAGCGACTCTTCGAAGATCGATTTCGAAATTGTGACGGTTGCGTGTTTCGATCCCAAAATACGGGCAGTTTCCGCGGCTTCCGGCAATTCGTCATCAGCGTAGCTCTCGCCGTACCCTACGGTATAAGTAGGCCAGGATTTTCCATTCAGATTCATCAACGCAAGCAATAATCCGGAATCGAGGCCGCCACTCAAAAGTAAGCCAACCGGCACGTCGCTGATCAGCTGTCTCCGCACGGCTTGCTTATAGAGTGCTAGTAATTCTTCCGTGGCTTCGCCGATAGACTTTGGCGGCGCGAAAGGGATTGGCTTGAATTTGTACCATCGGCTCAACTCATATGCACCATTTTGGACCACGAGTTTGGTCCCAGGCGCGAGTTTTCTGACATCCTTCAAAATTGTGTGGGGCGATGGAGTAAAGCGGTACCGCAAGAAAAGATACAAAGCGGCAGGATCTACTTCGGGTTTCTCCGGCATCGTTGCGCGAATAGCACGCATCTCTGAACCGAAGTACAAGCCATCTCTTCCAATTCTGTAATAGAGTAGTTTGATTCCGAATGCATCGCGGGCGAGAACCAAGCGTTTCCGCCGCGCATCCCAGATTGCCAGACCAAACATCCCATTGAGGCGGTTGAGAACCTCATCGCCCCATTGCTTGTACCCGTGGATTATTACTTCTGTGTCTGATTTCGTGCGGAAAACGTGGCCGTACCCCTCCAGTTCACGCTTCAGCTCGGGAAAATTGTAGATCTCACCATTGAAAACTAACCAAACGGACTCCTCCTGATCCGACATGGGCTGGTGACCGCCCGCTAGATCGATAATTGAAAGCCTTCGAAAGCCGAATCCAAGCGGGCCCTCGATATGGTACCCCTCGTCATCCGGGCCTCTATGCGCGATGCTATTCGCCATCGCTTCAATGTCGCGACGCCGCACAGGCGCCTGATTCTTAAAATTAAATTGTCCGCAAATGCCGCACATTTGATTTCGCTATCTTGTAGCCTTTGCCTCCTGTAGTTGAACCGCGCCAAGGGCTACCTTTTCTTGAGACCTGCTGAGGTTATGAGATAGGAAAAAAGAGAGGCTCCGAAAGACTTGCGATTGCGCCCAGCGATGCATCGGGACATTGTCCCAGCCAATTAAGAGCTTACGGGCCCGAAATGATCCATCCGGCTTCTGCCAATGCGCAAGCAGATCCAATACGACATCCTCAAAGATCTTGTCTAACTCTTGAGAGAGCCCGTTCAAAAGGACTGCCAGGTTCAGGCATTCCGCGTAGTCATACAGCTCGCTGCGATACACTGTGAGTCGCGGCGCCTTGGAGAAGGGGGCCGGCAGACCCTTTGAGTCGAACAAGTTTTTCAAGTAATAACTTACGCCGCGCTCAATGGCACTCCTGCAGTCAGAACTTCCTGTAAGCCGCTGAATTTTCGCAAGGGCTTTTAGTACAAAACAGGTATGAAAATGGTCTACAAACTCTCTTTCTCCATCCATTGAATAGAACCAGGAACCGTTCACATTTTGAGATTCAAGGACAAAATTCAGATTTCTATCAGCGACCTCGCGGTACCGTTCCTCTGAAAAATCCACCGACGCCTTCGTCAAGAGGAACGCTCGGTACGCGCTTGCATTTATCACGCCACTTGAGTTATCAGGTCCAGGATAATAGGAACATGACGACGCAGTAGGTGAAGTTTCGCTATCCCGATAATCCTGCATGGCATGCTCAGCGATCGATTGCATCACTTCGCGCCATTGACGATCTCCATCGATCTCATAGACCTGTTGAAAGGCCTCATAAACATACGGCACGGTCGTTATGAGGGGAGTCGCTTCTTTGATCGTCCCGCGTCGCGTTTCCCAATTGAATGGATATCCCCAACAATAATGATCGTACCCAGGGCATCGGGTCTTCTTAAGGACCTCAAGAAAATGGACTGCCCGTCGATAGTATTGGTCTCGCCCGAGGGCGGTCGCTAAGAAGGCAAAACCCATGGCGTAGTGAGCATCCGCGATCGGAAATCTCTGCGGCTTCCAAAACAGTGCGCGGGCTGATGGCACGAACGCCTCGCTAAATATCATTGGAGCGACAGCCATTGTTCCCAGCAGCGGCTTTCGATAGTAAAGTGCCTTCGCATTCCGGCCAAAGTCACTTGCAAAGTAGCTCTGATGATCGTAGGAAGTCTCTCCATGGCGGTCGAGCCATTCGACAAATCGTGTCGTAGCGCTGACAACTTGTTCGGTCAAAGGTTTTTTCATGGGGTCCGACGGGGGGACGCCTTAGCTCTGCATGACATTGAAATTATCCAGTTTCTTCAACTTCACCATGGACTTTAAGATGGCCTTGAGCTTCACCATCTGTTCTTTGCGGTGAAAGGTCATCAGTTCACGAGACACTGGACGCGGCGTCCGGCGCAGAAATGCCCAGCAGTATCCCAGTCCCAGTGCCAAACCCCCAAGGACGTAAGGAGGCTTGATGATCCGGTAAGTCACTCGAAATAATTCCCAAACGGGATGGCCCCCGAGGTAGTAATCTTTCTCACCGTAGGAAAACATGGAAGCGAACACGGACCTTTCAGCCGTTCCCAAATGCCGGTAATGGAAGAATGACTTCTCACGAAATGATTGCGTCTTCCAGCCAATCATTCGCGCCGTGGTCACGGCCATCCAGTCAATTCCGCCCGCCCGATGCGGAATGTAGCCACCGACTTCCTCAAAACAGGTCTTGCGAAACATTTGTACTTGCCCGGAAACATGCTTCTGACCTTCAAAGCTGTCTGTTTCCGAACTGTATCCGCCTTCTTCCTTGAAGATCGTTCCGGCTACGCCCAAAGTTGAATCCTCTGAAAATCTCTCAACAAGAAATGCGAAAAAGTCCTCCTCAAACGACGTATCGGCATCGAGGTTGCCGATAACCTCATAAGGAAGGTCTTTGACTTTTTCATAGCCGGCATTGAATGAGTGCACTTTGGCAGCAAAACTCCGATCCCGACGTTGCGGCATCTGTACCATTTCTATCCAAGGATATTGCGGAAGGTAGCGGTTTATGATTTCAGGAGTTTTGTCAGTTGATCCGTCGTCCACGATTACCCATTTCAGGGGTAGACACGTTTGATGAATCATCGATTCGATCGTCTTCTCGATGAATGCCTCCTCATTACGAGCAGGGGTGACGAGGACATACTGCGTACGATCTGACCGTTGGTCCTTGATCATCGTTGGATTCTCTTGCAAAGTTGATCGACCAGACATGGAGTTTGTGACTTGTAAGCGGGCTGCTTGTTCAACGGGAAGCCGGAAAATGGCTTTACGTTGTAATTAGATCACTCGGCTAGGAAGCCTCGCGGGACGACTGTTGCGCGTACACCTCGCACCGCTCAGAAGTAAGCGACTTGTCGTACACTTCTTCTGGTTCATATACGACGACATGGCTGCCTCGATTCGAGAATGAGAACGGAACGCACAATAGGTTCTTAAGCCGCATTCGTAGCTCTTTTCTACGCTCCGGCGGCACGAAGAACAGCATAAATCCGCCACCACCTGCTCCGAGAAGCTTGCCTCCAAGAGCACCGGCGCTGCGCCCTGCTTCGTAGATCTCATCAAGCGTAGTGTTCGTGATGTTTTGCGTCAGGGTTCTCTTCACTTGCCAGGATTCGTGCAGCAATTGCCCAAATTCATTCAAGGAACGATTCGGATCCGTTACGATTGCCTCGGCTTCGTTCACCATCTGAAACATCATTTCGAGCTCATTTTTCCGGTGCGGCGTCACCCTTATCTGCTCTTTGGCAATCTCAGATGCCGTCCTTGAAAACCCGGTAAAGAAGAGCGCGCAGTGTTGCTGGAGTGCAGCCAGTCTCTCCGGCGAGGTTAGCATCTGCTTGACTTCAAAACTGCCGTCGGTGTTGAAGTTTATTCGATTGAAGCCACCATAGGCGGCGCTGATCTGATCCTGTGACCCAACGGCCTCCTTGAGCAAATCTTGCTCAACATGGATCGCATCCGCGGCAAGTGCGCGTTTATTGCGCATCTGGTCTTTAAGGGCGTACAGACTCAGCAAAAAACCTACTGTAAAGGCCGAGCTTGTACCCAAACCTGTCCGGGCAGGCAGGTCAGCGACGTGATGGATCTCAACTCCCTCGTCGACCCCCATGTATTGCAAACACCCCCGGACGGATGGGTGGTCGATCGCACTATTCTCGTTGACGTTTTCAATTTTCGAATACGAAATGCGGCTGTGGTATTCGAAGAAAGGGGGCAATCGTCGACAAGTGATATAGCAGCATTTATCGATTGCAGTGGAAAGTACTGAACCACCGAATTCACGGAACCAAATCGGGTAATCAGTGCCGCCGCCGAAAAATGAAATACGGAGCGGGGTGCGTGTGATGATCATGTGCTAGGCTTCCTCTCTACGTGGCCGCGACATCACTTTCAAACGTACCGCTTGCTACCTGCTTCCAATGCAGTATTTGGTGAATCGCATCAAGAAGTGATGGCGCGACAATATCACCGGAATTCGGCGGGGTAGAATTGCTACGGGAATCTCCAACAGTCTCCATTGCAGTCACCAGACGGGCTGTCTTGCATCCTGCGTTCTTACCGGCTTCGATATCGATATCGGAATCGCCGATCATCCAAGAATTAATTAAACTTATTTCGTGAGCGCGAGCTGCTTCTATAAGCATTCCGGGGGCGGGCTTTCTGCAATTGCAGAGAGGCTCCTTTTCGTGGGGACAATAATAAACTCCATCAAGGGCAGCTCCTGCCCTCGCAAGAGAATCGGACATTAGTTTGTGCATTTTCTCGATGTCAGCAATTGTTATGAACCCTTTTGCAACGCAGCGCTGGTTCGTAACAACGATAACGGAAAACCCTGCTTGATTTAGCAGGGCGATACTTTCGACCACCCCAGGAAGAAAATGAAAATCTTCCCAACGTGTAACATACTGGCCCTCTGGGGGCTTTCGATTAATTACGCCGTCACGATCCAAAAATACCGCTCTTTTCATGGGGGTCCATCAATACCGGTGATCTGCATTCGGAACGCAAAATTACGAATCAGGGAGGACCGCATGGTGTAGATCGTGGCTGAGTGCTTGCGCACGTGCATAGTCTTCGGGTGTCCCTATATCGATGAACATTCCATGCTGCTCAAGCGCATACACGCCTTTACTGAGTAAGCGAGGGAACACATCCGATTCAAGGCTCGCCGGGCCATTCGGAATTACCTCGAATATCGCACGATTGAATATGTATACGCCGCCGTTTACGATGCCGGGAGCATGCACCCCCGTCTTCTCTTCGAATCCGACGATTCGATTTTGCGTCCCCAATTGAACGGTTCCGTATCGCGCCGCATCCGGAACCCCGCGAACGGCCATACTAATCAGTCCGCCATGTTCTCGATGAAAGCGGATGAACCGAGGGACGTCGAGTTGCAGGAACGAATCGCCGTTCATCACCAAAAAATCGGGATCGCGCAGGAGATAGCGTTCCGCGAATTTCACGGCTCCTGCTGTGCCCAACGGGGACAACTCCGTTGAATAATCAATCGCGACGCCCCATTTATGACCGTCGCCGAATTCTCCCTCCACTTGGTCCGCGAGATGCCCCGTACACATCACCATACGGCGGATACCATGCGACCGCAGGTGTAAAACAAGCAATTGAAGAAAGGAAGCATCTCCAATCCGCGCAAGCGGTTTGGGAGTGGACGGCAACACTGATTGCAAACGCGTCCCCATCCCGCCGACAAGCAGAACTGCAGGAAGTTCTTCTCGATTTATGTTCAATTGCGAAGAAATATTTGCCTTAGGGCTCACTGCGGACGCACAATTCATTCTAAAGTTATCGAAAGCGGCGTCACCCGCTTCCAAATTCACATGGCCGCGTTCCAGTATTCCAACATCGACTTTAGTGTCTGTTCTATCGACTTCAATGGTCTCCAGCCTGTATCTCTACGGATTTTGTGGGTGCTTCCGAATATGATTCTCTCGTCGGACGGGCGCATCAATCGCGGGACTGCCCGAACCTTTGCCTTCACTCCGGACAATCGGATCGCCTTGCGTAATACTTCGTGCATCGGATAGGTCCGAGTCGCGCACATATTGTACACCTCGCCTCGTTTCCCCTTCATTGCCGCGAGATAAAATCCGCGCACCGTGTCACTTACGTCGAGGAACGCCCTTCGTGGTTCTAGGTTCCCGACTTCAATTACCGGGGGTTGCAGGCCTTTCCGGATGCCAACCAACTGCCTCACAAAATCTGAGGGCGCATCATTCGTTTTCCCAGGGCCAGTAGTGTTGAAGAGTCGTACGTTAACCGCTGGAATGTTGTAGTCCAAAAAATATTCGCGAGCCAAAAGATCCAGGCACACTTTGCTGATGCCGTACGGATGCAGCGGCCGAAGCGGCTGCTCTTCAGTAACCGGGATGGCCGATGCTGGAACGCGTCCGTATTCGGCGCTCGAGCAAGCCGACACTATTACAGGAGGCCGCTTCAGATGACGAATTGCCTCGAACAGATACAATGAGCCCATGATGTTGGACTCGAAGGTCTCGACCGGATTGGCCCATGAAAGAGTGGGAAGGCTCTGAGCCGCGAAATGAAAAATGTGCGTCGGCTGATGTTGGGCCAATACCAATGTGACACGCTGCCCATCCCGTAGATCGCATTGCGTGAATTTTAGATTCGGCAAGTTCCGCAACGAACTGGAACCGCTAAGGCTATATGTCCCGATCACGTTCCAGCCTCTGGCTTGCAGGAACTTGACCATCCGCGACCCAATGAATCCTTCTGCCCCCGTTACTAGCGCGGTCCTTTTCATTTCAATTTTGCAGGTATTTATTGCCGATACTTCCGAACAAGAGAGCAATTCAGAGAAATGAAACGAATGGCGCCGATCTGTACTGTCGGAATGTCAACATCGGACGCCCTTCATGCCCCATTGAGGACTTCACTCAGCCCATTGAGCAGCGTCTCTCGCTCGTGCTCCCAAGTATGCTCAAGGTAAACCTGCTGCGCTTTGTGCACAATTTCATGAACTTCGCAAGGATGGGAGAACGCAAATTCGATTTTCTGAGCCAGGTCGCTCGGGTCCCCCGGCTCGAAGAATAAGAGAGATTCCTTGCTGAAGTAGTCAAGAATACCCGGCGTGAACGGCGCGATCACCGGCTTCCCCAAAGCTAGATACTCGAATATGCGGGTCGGCGTATTGATTTCCGTAAATGCGTTCCGGTGGCTCGGTATGACGCCCAAATCACAGTTGTCGATTTCCGTCACAAGCGTCTCTAGCGATCTAGGACCAAGGTATCTGATGGAATCGTGCAGGTCCTTGGTCCTGACTTTCTCCATCACACGCTCAAGAAATGGGGTGCTCTTGCCGAATATCCGGAGTTCCGCATCGGGAACTACCCCGCGCACTCTCGCAAACGCGTCAATAGCGACATCCAACCCGTTCCGTTCAACCAGGGATCCGTGATACATAATCACAAACTTCTTGTTTCCATATTGATCCACCGATGGCAGTAACTTTGGCCTCCGGAACGGAAAAATCTGATCGTCAGGGGAATTCATGACAACCGCAATCTTGTCCACTGGACAGCTGCGGGTTGAGAAAATTCTCTTGCAGGCAAGATTCACCGTGATCGCCAAATCCGTCCGTGCAATGCTCCACTTCTCAAGACGTTTCAGAAGGCGAACGCTCTTGCTACCCGGGGTGACGTTAAAAATCGTCATCATGAGTTCGGGCATCGGATCGTGTAAGTCGAGGACTGCCTTTGATCCGAGCGCCCTGGGAAGCAGAGCACTCACGATAAGTACATCAGGCATATTGTGCACGTAAACCAAATCATAGCGTCGCGCTAAAGAACGCATTGCAAAGATCATGGATGAGGTCAGAATAAAGGCAGCATACCGCCACGCGTATTCGAATTTCCCGCCGCGTTGATGTTTAAGTGAAACTCGGCGGACGTTGACACCATTCAGAACCTCGTACTTGGGATCATTATCGCTTGCGAGGCAAATCAGATCTATGCTCGCTCCCTCTGATATGAGCGCATCGATAGCACGGCGTGGTCTCGGATCGTGTGGATAGGCCGAATATGTAACCATCGCAACCCGTTTTCCTGCAAACCTCTTGCTTTTCGCGGGAATCCGGGGGTGAACACTCGATACGGGGTCAATTGGATGTGCGGTCTGGGAATAAGTCATTTTCGGTGACTCTTCAGCAAGGAAATCTAATTTTTCACTTAAATCTGGACGTGCGAAAGGAGCTTCAGGTCTTTGCGACAGTTTCTTTGCTAATGTGATCGTCCATTTTCTTCCGTGAATCACGCTCGATTTTCGCACTGTTTGAGGTCTGAATGGCTCTCAGAAGTGACGAGTCATCAAACCTGCGCAGAATCTCGATGTTGGGCATGACACAATGCCCGCCGATGACCCCCGGAAAATACTTTGTCTTTGGAAAAAATGAAATCTCGTCATAGAAGGCGGCGATTTCCTCATATGGCTGGCCTGCTTGATCGCAGTATCTCTCGACTTCCTGCGCCCACGCGATCATCAGGCCGAAATAGGTGGTCTCAGTCAGCTTGGCGAGCTCAGTGGCTTCCGGAGCTGATAGAACTCTTGTCTTAAGTTCTGCACCCTCGAAATGTTCGGCGGCGAATTTGCCGCTCGCGGGATCCATTGCACCTATGAATTTCGTATAGGCGCGGAGCTCCTCCCGCATGCGAACGTGCTTGCCGCGCACGGGGCTATTCGCCAGGGCGGCGCCAGTTTGTCGCGCAATGGTTCGCGTGGTCCCGACTGCCACTGTACTATTAATCACCGTCACTTTTGGCTTGAAAAGATCGATGTATCGGGCAGTCTCTCCAACAAAATCCCTGATCTCGAACGGGTAACAGACGTGCAAAACGTCGACCTTTCCGAGAGGGTCGGTGGGCGGCTGGATGTCCACCCCAACGACATTGTAGTGCTCGGACAATACTTCAAAGAGGGGCCGGCCCACCTCTCCAAGTCCGGCAACAACCACGCAGTTTCCTTTCTTCACCGTTTGGCCTCCTTAATGGTTTTTGCATTTTGATGGTGTTCATTCACGCGTCCCTCGGCGACTCTTGAGCGGCGTGATTGTTTCGTCTTCCGAAAGAGTGCGACCATATTTCGAGCGCGCTCCACACTTGCAGCGCAAAGATTTGGATGCCCGTCTGCATCCGCAATCCGAACAATTCTCATCGACTTTCCGTCCTTGTGGTCGTCTTACATGGAAGGTCCTGCTCCGAATAACCTAGAGTTTGGTCAGGCAAGGATTCTGAAAGTGCCGCGACTGTGCCGGTCTTCGCCCGGCGCCAGATACGGATCGACCGCATCCTTTCCATCGACGATAAAGCGCGCTGTACAGTGTGAAACCAGTCGTAATCTCCTTCAAGCTTCGCCTCGAACAGGGCAATACCATCTCTCGTATTCACCGGCATTCGCCGCAGAAAGAATCGCTCTTCGAGTGATTGTACCGTCCCGACTACTTTTGACACGCCGTCATGGTAGCCCGCCGCCCGCAGCAAATCCCGAAGCCGGTGCGCGAAACCCCGATCCTGTTCTGGAAAAGCATAGGGATAAGCGAACGAACGGACGGGTGTACCTAAGTTCTCCTCAATGATTTCTTTGGAGCCGCGGATTTCTCGTTCAAGCACTGCATCCGACATGTTTTCGAGTTTCGAGTGACTGATTGTGTGGGATCCGAAAGAGACTCCGGACTTGCCCAGCTCCTTTACTTCGGTCCATGTGAGGCAATCTTTTCCTAGCAATGGACGCGAGCGGGAGTTGATATACGCAGTAGGCAAATAGACCGTCGCATTGAAACCATATTTATTGAGAATTGGGAACGCGTTCGTATAGAAATCGTGAAATCCATCGTCGAATGTCAGGACAACATATTTCTTGCTAGCGGATTGCCCGCAATTCAAGAGTCCCACCGCGTCTGCAGTCGAAAGTGTCGCGTACCCGTTCTCGTACAAATAACGAATCTGTGCTTCGAAAACCGGTGTCGAGGTTTCCAAGGGAAAATCCGCATGGACGCTTTTGCAGGAATCGTTTGAAATACTGTGGTACATCACGATCGGAATTCGCATTCGGTTGGGACGCGAAAAGACTCGTCGCACAGGACGTACGCAATGAACTGCTGCGAATCGATCTAGACGTAAAAGGGACATTCTCGAATCCTCGGAGTGGCCTGGCAGGCGAACTCAAGACCCACCGTCATAAATGCAATTGATGAGCCCTAGGTTCCGTTTGTAGATCGGGTGGGAGTTTCTTAGACTTGGCGCAGACCTGCCATCGTGAACTCTTGTACCTTCTCCACGACTCGGCGTTGCTGTTCCGGTGTCAAACCCGGATACATCGGAAGGGACACAATTTCAAGAGCGACTTTCTCCGTCACGGGGAAATCGCCTTTCTTATAGCCGAAGTTTTCATAGGCCTTCTGAAGATGCAATGGAATTGGGTAATGGATTCCCGTATCAATTTTCGCCGCTGCCAGATGCTTTTGAAATTCATCGCGATCTTGAACGCGAATCACGTACAAGTGATACACGGACTTCGACCAATCGGGCTGATGCGGGGCAATCACCCCTTCTATGGATGACAGCATTTCGTGATAACGCGCTGCCGCTTCCTGCCGTTTTCGATTCCATTCCGCCAGGCGGCGCAGCTTAACGCTCAGAATCCCCGCCTGAATCGAGTCCAGCCGGCCGTTGTACCCTTCCATGTCGTGATAATACTTCTTCGATTGTCCATGGTCGCGCAACATCCTGATCTTCCGCGCCATCTCTTCATCATTCGTCGTAACTGCGCCGGCTTCACCGCAGGCGCCCAGGTTCTTGCCGGGGTAAAAGCTGAATGCGCCGGCTCGCCCCATCGTCCCGGCTTTTTTCCACTTGTTGTCTCTCTGCGAGAAATACTCAGCTCCGTGGGCCTGGCAGGCATCTTCCACGACAATCAGTTTGTATCGGCGCGCCAGATCAAGTATCGGGTCCATGTCCGCCGTCTGCCCGTAAATGTGGACTGGGACTACGGCCGTCACCGGAGCCTTGAACTTTCGGTGGAATGGTCTCCCGGTCTCCCGGTCCAGCACGCATTCCTTCTCCAGGTACTCCCTTAGTTTCACCGGATCCATGCTCATCGTTTGCTCTTCAATGTCCACAAAGTCAGGGCGCGCACCCGCCTGCGAAATTGCTTCCGTCGTTGCGATGAATGTGTGCGGGACGGTTACAACGATGTCTCCGTATTGAACGCCCGCCGCCATTAGTGCAAACCGGACCGCGTCTGTGCCGCTCGCAAGCCCAATGCAGTGAGTGGTATCGCAGAATCGCGCGAATTCTTCCTCAAACCCCGTCAACATCGGTCCGCCAATAAACCCGGCGGTCCGCAGCGCCTGCTGGAATACCGGAGTCAACTCCGGCTCTAACTCTTTATGAAGGCCAACTAGATCCAGAAATGGGATATGTCCGTCAAAAGAATTCATGCGATCTTTGACTCCTTATTGAGGTACCGCAAAATCTTCGCTGGGTTCCCCGCGACAATCGCGTTAGGCGGAACGGCTTTCGTCACGACACTCCCAGCCCCGATAATCGCATTCTCTCCAATTACAACATTTGAAAGGATTGTCGATCCTGACCCAATGGATGCGCCCTTCTTCACGACGGTCTTCTCGACTTTCCAATCGCTTTCCGTCTGCAGCTGGCCGCTTTCGGCCGTCGCCCGCGGGTAAGAGTCGTTGATAAACGTCACGCTGTGACCGATGAATACGCCGTCTTCAATCGTCACGCCTTCACACACAAACGTGTGGCTGGAGATCTTGCAGTTCTTGCCGATGCTCGCATTCTTCTGTATTTCAACGAACGCGCCAATCTTCGTGTCATCGCCAATCTCGCAACCATAGAGATTGATGAATTTCGAAAGTTTCACGTTCGCGCCGAGCTTTACGTTTGGATCGATGCAGACGTACTCATTCATAATTCGATGATTCTTCCCTTCTGTTCCAATGAGCGGTCAGCGGCTTCCAGCATCTTCACCACGTGAAGTCCGGCCTCGCCGTCATTGAAGGGCTTCTTGTTGTTCATCACACAATCCGTGAAATAGGCCGCCTCGGCGCGCAATGCCTCGATTTGTTCCACACGTGGAGCCCACATGTCCCCCGACCGGTAGCTCACCAGGAGTTGGTAAACCCCATCGCCATTCGACATCTCCACGCCTTTGTCGTAAACCTTGATTTTTTCGTCCGCTTCCAGATCATTCCAGACCACCATTTTTTTCTCGCCGCCGATTAACGTTGTGCGAACCTTCACCGGCGAAAGCCAATTCACATTGATATGCCCGATCATGTTATTCGGGTAAAAAATATTGAGAAATGCGACATCGGCGACGCCATTCAAGTGGCGTTCGCCCGTGGCAACCACTGCTTGTGGCTTTTCTTTGATCAGGAAATTCATGATCGATAGGTCGTGGGGAGCCAGGTCCCAGATCACGTTTACGTCATGCTGGAAGAGTCCAAGGTTCACACGCGTCGAATCATAGTAATAGAGCTTTCCGAGTTCTCCTTCGTCAATTAATTGGCGAATGCGCTTCACGGCGCCTGTAAAAAGGAAAGTGTGGTCCACCATGATCTTCAAATTCTTCCGGCAGGCCAATTCGATAAGTTCTTCCCCCTGCGCCGTTGTACATGTAAAAGGCTTCTCGACGAAAACATGCTTCCCGTTTTCAAGAGCTGCTTTTGCGAGCTCGTAATGTGTCCACACCGGAGTCACAATCGCCACGGCGTCGATATCCCTTGCCTGCGTCATCTCCTGGCAGTCTTCCGTAACGCGCATTTCCGGGTACGTTTGCCGCACCCGCTTCAGCGACTTGATGCTCTTGTCGCACACCGCCACCACTCGCGAGTGCTCACCCCCGTGGAAATTCCGGACAATGTTCGGGCCCCAGTATCCATACCCGATCACACCAATTCGGAGCGTGCTCTCACCCGTGCCGTTCCGATGTGAAGGTTTTCTTGTAGCTTTTATGACTACATCAGTCGCCATTTTTACGGCCCTTCTTTCAGGTTCATCGTGCGGGGAGTCACGATGGCCACCGCGCGTTGCTTCCAGCGTCCAGTGGCAAAACTCTTTGAAGAACTAGAATGAATTGCGGCGCATCGTACTGAATAATCCGTGGTGCGCCAGACGGCTCCGCGGCTTCGCCGCGCTTCTCAATAGGCTCCGTCGCGCGATATAACCGCACGCGGAGTCCGAAGAAGAATCTTCGCATCTAGCAAGGGTGACCATGTCCTGGAGTACTGCAGGTCCAATCGAACCATTTCGTCAAACGTCGTTTTGCTACGTCCGCCAATTTGCCACAATCCGGTAATTCCGGGCTTCACTTCCACCAGGCGTCGGCGATGCCACACGTCATAAGCTTCCATCTCATAACGAATCGGTGGCCGCGGCCCCACCAAAGACATTTCGCCCATCAATACATTCCAGAATTGAGGTAATTCGTCGAGGCTTGAGCGCCGCATGATTCTTCCGAGCCACGTAACTCGAGGATCGTTCGTGATCTTGTATACGCCTGTCTCTTTTCCATCGTGCAAGGTCGGTCCGGCTTTGCCCGAAATGAACCCTTTCACGTACTCTTCGTGGATTCCGGATTCGTTAGACTCTCGCATCGAGCGGAACTTAAGAAACCGAAATGGCACGCCATATTGACCGATGCGTTCTTGCTGAAAAAACACGGGGCCTTTTGATGTAAGTTTCACTGCTGCCGCAAGCACGGCCATTACTGGCGATAGAAATACCAGAGCAATGGAGCTCCCGACGATATCCGTCGTTCGCTTGGTTAACAACGAAAACCTCTTCTTCTTTCCCACTTCAAAAACATCCGGGTATAAAGCGGGACTCACATGTGTCTTCGTTCCGTTGCCATTGCTGCTGTTCGTGTCCAGTCCCTCGGGAAACGCGTAAAAAGAAACGAGGATCTTGACGAGTTCGGCCGGCCGGAATGCCTTTTGCAGATGCGTGGTGATTTTTGCCTGAATCACATTGATCGCGGACTTGATGTCCGTCTCACCAAGTTCGGTGAAGATGATCCCGAATACGGCCCCTTCCTGCTGCCAGCCCGCAAAATCTGTTTCCCGGACGATCTCTCCCAGAGACGCGGCGATTCTGTGCAACAGCCCTTCATCGCCATTCAGATGATTGATGTCCTTGCCATCAACCAGTGCTAGAAGCAGATATTTGCGTGAGCGCTCGGACCTTTTTCGCTCACGGCACAACATTTGCCGGAATTCAGATTCCGATAGAACGCCCTTCCCATTCGCATTCGCGGTCACTCCGGTGCGGTTGGTTTTCACTGCGCCACTTAACAGTTTCATTTTTGCCATCGGATCGCGCACTCTCACAACTCCCAGAGCGTCTCGAACGGCGCCATATTCTTTGTTTCTCGGCAGATACTTCAGATTACGATCTCTGCCGGCCGCGGTCTGCCGAAAACTCGGGCCTGCCGCTCTGCCGCGACATACGCCGAATCTATTTCCACTGCCACGGACCGCTGCAGGAGCGTCACCGAAACAATGAGTTTGTGCTTTCCTTTGAACTCTGTGAGGATCCCGGTCAACCCACGAAGCGGACCCGAATGAATTTCAACCATGTCTCCCACGCGTATGTAGGGCCACGGCTGGTTCGATAGACCGGAAGCCACTAGTGTTTGAATCGCTTTTATTTCGCTTTCCTCCACCGGCGCTGGCTGACGGCTGTAACCAACCACTTGAATTACGCCCGGTGTTGTGAGGATCGGCAGCCGCTTCAGTGCGTCAAACCTGCAAAACAAATATCCAGGGAACAAGGGCATTTCGATTTCTTTGATTCGGTCCGACCAGAACTTTCGAGTCTTGTAGAGCGGGAGGAACCACTCGTATCCTTTGCCCCGCAGAAACTCAGCAACGTTTCTCTCGTGTTTCGTTCTCACTTGCAGGGCGTACCATTCTGATTGCCCGCTGGATGAACTCATCTCAAAGCTCCTGGAAGGACTGCGGAAATTCTTCTCAATCAAATCTGCTCCCGACAGGCTACCGCCACAACGGCCACACCTTCTCCATCCACTTTTCTCGCTCTACACGTATCAAAACTACTTCAATGGGAGCACATTACATGCCATGAAAATGCTCTTTGATCTCGTTCCCTTAGAGCCTATGGTTTTTGGGATATGCCTGATTCTAAAGGAGTTAGCTATCTTTGATCTGCTGGGGGCATGGAAAAAGTGTTGGACTTTCGGGCAACCGGATGAACCTCGCTATCCAGATGTTGTAATTGTTTTCAGGCCGGTCATTGGTCGGCTTTGAACCATTTAATTTGCCTTTTCCGCTCAATCTAGAGACAAACCACCCATTCACTGGCCGGAGGGCCTACGTGGCGCATCAATCACTTCTCTCCCCGCGCGGTCGCTTCCTTTTCCACTCGTAATCATGCCGAACGAGGGCCTTGTGCTTCTTTAATTGGCTTTCGATTTCCGCGAAGGCCATCTTTACGCATGCGCCTACATCGTAGCCCTCGCCAACGCAATGTAACGTTCCAGTGGGAAGGCCAAGATTGATCGAGAAACTATACTCTTCCTTCCTCGCCTGCTTGGCAATCGACCCGTGAAACTGGACTAAGTCCGGGGCATAGCTCTTAAGCAGTCTCTGCAACTTGATAATGTGCGGTGCAACCATTTTTTCCACAGTGCTGTGCGCATCAACGTTCTTGTAGGTTATGGACAGTTTCATCCGGGTCCCTTTTCGCTAAGAGATGCATTGGGTTTTGCCACCGTATGCCACGATTGTTCTCGTCGCGGCTGTTCATCTGGAGAGGCCAGAATAACAACTCCACCGGGCATCCGCAATTCCCACACGATTGCCCTATTCTTCCATTGAGGCAACCAAGATTGACAACCATTCGGTGAGCAGCATAGGCTCGCGCTGTCGAAAACGCCGCTGTCATAGGTTCGCGCACCTATGCCTCAAAGCAAATCTACCAACAAACGCCCAACCCCGCGAGCTTCCGCTGAAATCCGCGTTGGCCCGGCCGGATGGTCCTACGATGACTGGGCGGGAATCGTTTATCCCACCAGAAAACCAAAAGGGTTTCATGAGGCCGCATATCTCGCAGAGTTCTTCGACACCATCGAAATCAACACTTCATTTTACCAGCCGCTGCGGCCAGCTTTTGCCGTGCAATGGCTCGAGCGTGTCGCGGCAAATTCGCGATTCATGTTTACCGCCAAACTCTGGCAGAAATTCACACACGAAACTGGCGCGACTGCGGAAGATGAGCGCGCCGTGCATGAAGGCTTCGATCCGCTTGCCCGCGCTGGCAAGCTCGGCGCCGTGCTTCTGCAATTCCCTTTTTCCTTCCATCGCACTCCTGAGAACATTGCATATTTGAAAAAACTCCTCAAAACATTTGGCGATTATCCGCTCGCCGTCGAGGTCCGCCATGCAACGTGGAACGATAAGGAATTCTTCGCTTTGCTCCACGAGAGTGGCGTCGGCTTCTGCAACATCGACCAACCTGTGATCGGCCGTTCTATGAAGCCCACCGAACGTTCCACTGCGCGCGTCGGATATGTGCGCCTCCATGGACGGCGCTACGATACCTGGTTCAGCGACGATCCCCTTGTCCCTCCCGAAGAGCGCTACAACTATCTATACAAAGAGGATGAGCTGGAACCCTGGGCCGAGCGAATCCGGCACGTTGCACAACATTCCGCGTCAACCTTTGTCATCACCAATAATCATTACCAGGGTAAAGCCATCGTCAACGCGCTCCAACTCATTCACCTTCTCACCGGCAACAAAGTGAAGGTGCCCGAGCCGTTGCGCCATCACTATCCACAGCTCGAAGCCATCGCCAGCGAACCGCAGCGCGAGCCTACCCTTTTCCCCGAACCTTTCGCAGAAAACAATAAGTAGTCTGGACGTTATCTCAAAGTGAGAGAGATTTGAAGCGCGACGCCTGCGGCGGCCATTGAAACGATATATCCCGCATTCACTCGAAGCAAAAAGAAACGGCGGGAGCTTCGTCGCGCCCGCCGTCATTTCTCTCCTTAAACGTTTGTCTGCGTCTACTTGCCGGCTACAAGGATCGTAAAGGAATCCGGCAACATCGGACGCCGACCACCTCGGCCGCCTCGGCCACCACGGCCACCTTCGCCTGCAGGAGGCGTCGCCGAAGGTGTTGTCGGGGCTGGCGGCGGGCCGAATTCAGCAGTAATAAGAAATACGCGACCCGTCTTGGAGTCGAGCGTTGAAGTCCTTGCCCCTGACTGCGTCGCGAGATTTTGCTCGACCATGAAACTCGTCGGGCTAGTTTCCTTGATTATGCTGAGAGTCCCGTCGCCACCGTTCGAGCTGAAGGCCTCCATGGTTGCCGGGTTGAAAAGACCGCCGTCGGTGCCCGGTCCGATAGGGAGCGTGGTGAGAACCTTGCCGTCAACCGAACTCGCGATTGCCATGACGTTGTTGTGGCAGGAGGCAAAAAGAATGTGGTTCTTGGCGTCATAACCTAGGCCTCCCGGGCCCTCGCAGCCCGTGATGTCAAAGTGGGCCGTCACCGCCAAAGTTTTTGTGTCCACGGCGGCAATCTGATTTTTGTTTTCAATATCCACATACAGATGGCCGTTGCCATCGGATTGCGCCTGCTCGGGCATGCCGCCAAGATCCACCGTGCCGACAATGGAGCCGTCCTTCGTGTCAATCACAGTGGCATTCGGAGCCTGGTGGCTCAAGATCCAAACACGTTGATTGAAGGGATCGAAGAGGATGCCGTCGGGGCGAGCCGTAGGACCAACATCAATCGTCTTGATGAGCGTGAGCGTTTTCGTGTCAAACATCGCGACAGGGTTGCTGCTGGCGAACCCATGCCCGGACTTCGGATCGACGGCAACGCCATGCGCACTAATGTTGGGAATTTCGCCGGCTGCCTCGAGTGTATCGAGATTGTAGACAGTTATGCGCGACCCGGTCTGGCCTGTACGCGGAATGTAAAGACGCCGGCCATCGGAATCGGCATAGACATAGTCCCAATTGCCCTCGCCGCCGACCTTCGCGGTCTTGATGATCTTGTACGGCCCTGCCGTTGGAGCCTGCGCGGCCAATCCCACTGCCGCCGCCATCGCGATTGCCACTACAATTACAAGGCTAAATCGTCGCATCAAGGATTCTCCTGAGATTTTCATTAAGCAGCTCGAATACCGCAAGCCAAACGACGCGATGCAGTATACACCCTCACTCTCATGCCTGACCTCAATTGCGCGCCTAACAATGCCGCCAGTAACCTGAAATTGCGCTTAATGCGTTCTGGTTTCTTGTTTGGGGGGCGGCGGCCTCAAACTCAGGACGAACGCGACGAGTGGTTGCAAATCAGGACTGTCCGCGGGAATCGCCGGCATCCCTTTCGCATCCGCATCAGCGCTGGGTTTCTGGAGAGTCTTCGATATCTGTTCCGCCGTCAATTTCGAGGCCGTCAGGTCCGGCCCATCATCCGTTCCCTCGCCCTTTGCTCCATGGCAGTCGAAACACCTGTAATCATCAAAAGCCTTCTTCCCCTTTGCCACCAGGTCCTTGTTCTTATCGTCCTGTCGTGGGCGTGGCGCAAAATCGCGCGGCCAAACTTGCAGCGCAAAGAATAGCGCGAAAATCCATACGCCATATTTAGTCACCTTTCGGAACGGCGCGTCTGGCCGGAGTTTCTGGCATAAGTGATTCATACTTAGCGGGATTATCGCACAGGCTTCGGGAAGTGGAGTTCCAGGCGGAATAAATTCACCGAAGCGCGACGGACTGATTATTTCTTAAAGAGGTTTTCAAACGCCGAGCGGGCGTCATTCGGACGTGGCGTCGAATAGGCATGCTCTTTCTGCGCCGCTGTCGGCGCAGCGGGAGCAATCGGCGCCGTGTCCTTTTCGACTGTCATTCGGATTTCAAAGAGCCTGCAATTGTTCTTCGCACTCTTCTTCAACACCGGTTCGGTGATGGGCTGTGTGCACTCCCATTGAGCGCCCGAATCGAAGTGTACGCACTGTTTACAGCAATGCAGCTCAAACCCGCACTTGGGGCAAGGTCCGTTCACATTAAAGCCGGGGGCCAGAATGCTCCCGCAACTCGAACACCGCGCATGAAGGACTGTCCCGACCATGCGAGGCGTGCGCGGCCCGATCTGTTCCTGGCGCGCCGGACGCGGATGATCCTTCTGCTGCTTCTCGCGCTTCTCCGGTTTGCCGGAATCCTGATAACCGTGCTGTTTGTATTTTCTGTCCAACCAGACCTCCCGGGCGGGGTCGCAGCTTTCAGTGCTCGCCAGGGCCTTGTTTTCCGCTGCGGTTGTGCGCACTAATACTGGCGCGCGCGGCACCGTAGTGGAAGGGATTATTGCTTTACCAGTAGAACTACAATTCTTCGCCCAAGCTTGTTATGTTTCAGCAGAATATCGTGCCAGGGAGAACAAATCGGTGGAGACAGGTAAGTTATGTTTGTAATCCTTTGGCGGTTCCAAGTCAAGCGCGGACTCGAATAAGAGTTTGAAAAGGCATATGGGCCCAAGGGCGCCTGGGCAGCCCTTTTTCGAACCTCTCCCGCCTATCGTGGCACGCGCCTCCTGCGTGATTCCGCTCATTCCCCTCGCTATCTCACGATGGATTCTTGTGCGCCACAGGCGATTACGGTGCATTCCTCTTTCCAGCGCGCTTCGCGTAGATTCGCGAAAGCCCTTCCACCGGCAAATCAGGCCGCAGGAATTTTCTTGGCGCGCCATCCGCGGCCGTGATTGCCTCGGCGGCCAGATATCCGCTGCGCACAGCGCCCTCCATCGTTGCTGGCCAGCCCGTAGCTGTCCAGTCTCCCGCAAGGAACAGCTGACGAATCGGGCTAACCGCACCTGGCCGCCAGCGGTCACACCCCGGCTCCGGTGAAAAAGTCGCGAGCGGCTCCTTGATTACCGTGAATTTCACGAGCTTCGCATCACGCGCTGTGGGCAGCACGAGCCTAACTTCCTCCAGACATTCATCCACGATCTCCTGCCGCGATTTCTGCACCAGCGAATAACTTGCGCTCACAACAAGCTGTAAATATTGGCCGCCGCTCACATCCGTCGCGCCTGCGTTGGCATACAACAGCGTCTTGTTGAAAATCCACTGCGTCGTCATTTCCAGCAACGCAAGATACGGCTCCTTCATCACCTGTCGGTCAAACCAGAAATGGACTCCGGTAATCGGCGAAGTGCGCAGCCGCGAAAGATTCGCGAACACCGGCTCTCCCGACGCGATTTCGGCCGGCAACAATTGCGGCAGCACACTCTGCGGCACCGTGGAAATGTAATGGTCTGCAACGATCGGCTCACCCTCTTCCAAGCTCACCCCGCTCACCGCGCCGTCCCTGATTTCCACCCTCCTCACCGCTGCGCGAAATTTCACTTCTCCGCCCCGATTCTCCAGCGCCCCACGACACCCTTCATACAATTCCCCAAGCGCGACGGTGGGAATCCCATACTGGTAGCCCTTGCGGTTGGCGAGGAACCCTTTCCAGAAAACATCCACGCCATATTGCGTGTCCGTGCGGTCGAGCTGTTCGTCGAGCGCGCTCGCAATCACCGGCCCCCAGAAGCGTGCGAGCGCCGCTTCCGTCTGCCCGTGGCGGCGCAGCCAGTCGAGCATGTTGGGCCGCACCGCCCCTGCGCTTGAATCAATGTCCGAGGGACGCCCTGCGGCGCGCGCAATCTGCCACAGCAACCGGCCAATTCCACGCTTGTCCGCCCAATCGAGAAGCGGGAATAGCAGGAACGATGGCGCAAGATGGAGCGGCGCCGGTAGAAATGAACTGTGCAGGTTTCCTCGCCGCAATTCGGGGAAGCAGAACTCGTATCGGTCAAAAAATCGGATTTTCCCGGCCGCCCCGACGCGCTTGTAAAAGTCCGCCAGATTTGTGCAGCATCCGAGAGTGATGTGCTGGCAGTTGTCCACGTGCTCGCCGTTCGGCAGCACGTAGGATGTCGCGCGCCCCCCGAGAAATGGACGCTTTTCCAGAATTGTGATTTGGTAGCCCGCCTCAGCCAGCGCGGCGCCCGCGGACAACCCCGCCAGCCCGCCGCCGATCACGATCACTCGTTTCGAGGACATTTCTCTCCGACCAGGCGCCCAACTGCGCGCGGACCAGAATGCCAAATTTTTCCGGCGCGCTCAGCCGAACCCGCGCGCTGAATACATCGTATCCGCGCGTCTCGATTCGCGCCAGCAGACTGCTGTATGTCCGCGCCAGCATCCACAATGCCGCGCGGCTGTCCTTCTCAACCAACCCAACGATTTCCGCGCCTTCTTCGTAGTAGCGCCACGCGCGGTCCGCCTCAAACGCCATCAGCTCCGCAAGCTTCGACGAGAGCGGTCCCGCCATTTCGGTACCACTGACGCCGAATCGCTCAAGATCCTCCTGTGGCAAATAAACGCGCCCCTTCTTCAAATCCTCCGGCAAATCGCGCAGGATGTTCGTCAATTGAAACGCAATCCCCAGCCGCTCAGCCACGTCCGGCGCGCGCGGATCGCGGAAGCCGAACACATGAATGCACGTCAGCCCAACGGTCCCCGCCACCCGATAACAGTATTCGCGCAACCGGTCAAACGTCGCGTACGACGGCTCCGTCAAATCCATCTCCGCGCCGGCAATCAAATCGTGGAAATAGCGCGCCGAAATCGAGTAGCGAGCACAAGTGTCCGCAAACGCAGGAAGGATCGCGTGCCCAGCTACGTCTCCCGCGAACGCCGCGTCCACCAGCCCACGCCATCGCGCCAGCCCGCGCCGCTTCGCCGCGGCGCTTTCCTCCCGCGTTTTGCCGGAATCATCGCTGACGTCATCCACCAAGCGGCTGAACGCATAAAGCGCGCAAAGCCCACGTCGCTTCGGCTCCGGCAACATGTGAAACGCATAGTAGAAATTGCTGGCTGCAGCGCGCGCCACGCGCCTGCATTCTTCATACGACGCGGCAACAACTGCTTCGCGATTCATCTTCGTCGCCGCCGCTCCCACAAGTTGTTGCCGCGCCACGCCGCCCTCTCCAGCGCGCCCCTGCTCTTTTTCTCCATCCTCCACCCGCCCCGAAAACAATCGCCCCACCAGCGCGCGCCCGAGCAGCTTCGCCTGCGTCGCCTTCCCAATCGCAGGCCGTTGCTCGAGCGTGTTGTAGCCCATCCGCTCAATCGCGTCGAGCACCGCAAGCCCGCCCCGGCTGAACATTTCAATGTCCACCCGAATCGTGCCGTCAACTTTCTCCGCCAGTGGCATCCCCTCCGCAAATAGCTTCCGAGTTCGCGCGATGATGTCGCGCATCAATGCCGCATATTTATCGCTGAAACGCCTCGCCTCGATGTCCTCAAATCCCAGCCCGTGCGCGCGGAGCGCATCCAGTGGAATGTAAATTCGTCCCTTCTCCAAATCGCGCCGCACATCCTGCCAGAAATTTGCCAGTTGCAGCGCCGTGCATGCAGCATCCGAAAGCCGCTGCCGCTCTTCATCCCGGTAGCCGCACAAATAAAGCACCAGCCGCCCCACCGGATTCGCCGAGTAACGGCAATACCCGATCATCTCCTCCCACGTCGCATACCGATGCACCGTTTGATCTTGCCGGAACGCCACCAGCAAATCCGCGAACGGCTGCATTGGGATGTCGCACGCGCGAATCGTTCCCTCCAGGGCAATAAAAACAGGATGCGATGGCCGCCCCGCATAGCACTCCCGCAACTCCTGCTCCCACCAATCAAGCAATTCGAGCGCGCGCTTCGAGTCGGCGACCTCATCGCCTAAGTCATCCGCCCACCGGCAGTACGCGTAAAGATTGTAGAAATGTTGGTGCAGCCGCTTTGGCAGCAGCCAGGAAACTACGTTGAAGTTTTCGTAGTGGGAGGTTGCAAGACGTCGCGTGTACAGCTCGGCTTCCGCGGGCGCGCAACCATCCCGTGGAATTCCGCGCGCTACTTCAAGGTCGGAATAAATCGGCGCTGGCATGGCGCTCTTATGGAAGGATTGCTGTTTTGATTCCGCCGCGCCGCTTTTTCATTTGCTCGAACACATGTGGAAGCTCACGCAACGGCGCCTCGCTCGTCACAAAATCGCTTGCCCGAACGTCTCCCCGCGCCACCGCGCTCAGCGCTTCGCGTATGTACTGCGGGGTGTGGTGAAAACTCGATTTCACGGTGATGTCCGAATAGTGCAGCGCCGCGGGCTCGATCTCCATCTTCGTCCCGCGCGCACAACCAGCAAATAAATTCACCGTCCCGCCCGGTCGGACCATCTTCAAAGCCCACTCGCACGCCTGCGGAACTCCCGCCGCTTCAATCACAGCGTCCGCGCCGCGCCTTCCAGCCGTCAACTCCCGCACTTCCGCAATCGGATCCGCCAGCCTGCTCACATCCAGCGCTGCCCGCGCTCCCACCCGCTGCGCCGCCTGCAACTGGCTTTGCCGCTTCCCCACCGCGATCACATTTGCGCCCCGCACTGTAAGCATGCGCACGAATTGCAATCCGATCGGTCCGCACCCGATCACCGCGACGGTGTCGCCCGGATGAATACCGGTCTCATCAATTCCGCGCAGCACGCACGCTAGCGGCTCGACCATCGCCGCGTCAATGTATGGAACGTGCGCCGGAATTTCGTACATGTTCTTGCGGACAATCCGCCCGGGAATCCCCACATATTCCGCGTACGCGCCGTTGTTAAAAAGAAGATCCTCGCATAGGTTTTCTTGCCCCTTTTTGCAGTAAAAGCACGCGCCGCACGGAGCCGAATTTGCCGGCACCACGCGCATTCCAACGTGCAGCCCGCCGTTCACTTCGCTTCCCATCGCGGCAATCTCGCCCGCCAGCTCATGCCCGAACACCGCCGGCGGCGTAATCATCTTCGCGTGATACCCGCGCTTCCATACCTTCAAGTCCGTCCCGCACGTCAGCGCGACCTTCACTTTCAGTAAGACTTCGTCCGGCGCGATCCGCGGCACTTCGATCTGCTCCACCCGCAAATCTTCGCTGCCGTAGAGCACAGCCGCAGTCATTACCCCGGTCGCTTGTACGATCGTAATCGTCATGAAGGCAAAATCATCACTTTCAATGATTCTCGCGTGGGATGCGCTGCCAGCGCAAGCCCCTCGGGAAATTGTTCCAGCGTGAAACGGTGCGTAATCAGCTTTGCCACCGGCAGTTCCCGGCTGAATACCAGCCGCGCCGATTCCCCCTGCAACTCCACATCAGCGCTATAGCTTCCGAGAATTTCCTTTTCTTCAACCCCGATGGACGCTGCCCCAAACTCGATTCGCATCTCCGGATCGTTCTGTGCAAAGAGTAGCACACGCCCGCCCGGCCTCGCCGCAGCCAGTGCCTCCTCAACCAGTTTCGGAAACGGCACCGCCAGCAGGACGGCATCCGCCCCGCGCCCCTCGCTGCGCTCCCGCATCCATTCCGCGGCATTCCCGCTCGATGGATCAACCACCTCGCGCGCGCCCAATTCCACTGCCTTTGCGCGCCGCTCCGCCATCGGATCGCTCGCGTACATCGTCGCGCCGGCCACTTTCGCCAGCATCAATAATAGCAGCCCAATCGGCCCCGCGCCGATGACCAGCACCTGCTCACCGGGCATAATGCGCGCTTTCCGCACCGCCTTCAAGCAAGTATTCACCGGCTCGACGAATGTGGCTTCCTCAAAGCTCACGCCGTCCGGTATCGCCACCATCCCGCGCTCGGCAATCCACGGCATCGCCCGCACGAACTCCGCGAACCCTCCGCCATTGGGATCGAATCCCGCCGTCAACCCTGTCTTTTTGTAACTCCGACACTGTGAAAAAAGCTTCTGAGCGCAATAATAGCACGCGCCGCACGGAACGTGATGAAAGCTCACCACGCGGTCGCCCGCCTTCCAATTCGCCACCCCCGGCCCCACCGCGACCACCGTCCCCGTGACTTCATGCCCCAGTATCTGCGGCGGCTTCACAAATCCATGATGAATCTTCTTGATGTCCGTCCCGCAAATCCCGCAAGCCGCCACGCGGATCAGCACTTCGCCTTCGCCGATCTCCGGCACCGGCACATCTTCCACAATCACGGTGTCCTTGCCGCGATACACCGCCGCCCGCATCAATTTCTTCCCTACTGAAGATGTGGCGCCTGCTTCAAGTTGTGTTCCGCTTTTCATCGCGCCGCACCTGCCGCTTCCATCGCTGGCGGCAGCGAAGAGCCGGAAAAGGAGTCCACGTAATCATCAAGAAAGTCCGCAAGACGCGCAGCCGCCGTCTTGCTGCGCCCGCCAAATCGAATTAGTGCACCAACGCGTCCCGGATGCCGCCCTAATTCGCTTATCATTCGCGGCCAACGTACATGGCCCGCGCGGTCAACCACCTGCTCGAAGTCCACTGGCATGTCCTCTTCGGACGTATCGCTCACCGCGCGGATCGCGACGCACGTAACTCCAGCCTTCGCCGCCGCCCGCAGCACGTGATAACTCTCCATCTCAACGGCCTCCCCGCTCGCGGCCAATCCATTTTTCTCTTGCGCCGTGCGAACAATCTTGTCAGTCGTCACAAACGCTTCCACAGCAATTGCGCCGTTTTCCGCCGCCGATGAAACCAGAGACGCGGTTGACGTCACGCCCTGCCCCTCGCCCGGCAGAATAATTTTTCGCGCAACCAGCACCTTCCCAAGCCGATAGGCAGGCTTCAGCGCCCCAGCAAGACCGGACGAGATGCAAATATCCGGCTTTTCTTTCAGCGCCTCTGTAATTGCAAGGTTGCTGTTCGCCCCGCCCCATCCCATTCCCGTAAGCAAAACGCAAACCTCGAGATCTTTCACGCTCGCTGCGTAGAATCCGCGCAAACTCTGCATCCGTCGAAACTCATGCCGTTTCCGCCACGGCGCAAATTCCGCATCCACCGCAAATGTGACCAGTATCTTCACCTTAGATGCTTCTCCCCTGCACCAGTTACGCCGCCCGCGCCGCCGCAACCTGCCCGGCCTTCCGCGCCCCCACATACCCGTTTGTTTCGTACCACCGCACCGCACGCTCAAGTGCCGCCGCCACCGGCCCCGGGGCGAATCCCAATTCCCGCTGCGCCCTCGAGCAGTCCACAAACATCATGTGCCGCGCAATCTTCACGCTCTCAATCGGTATCTCCGGCGCCCGCCCGCGCAGCCGCGAATACGCCGTGTCCGCGTAAGCGGCAAGCAGCGCAACCGCGTGCGGCATCTTCAATCGCGGCGCCGGACGCCCCGTAATCCGCGCCAGCTCGTCGAGAAATTGCTTCAGCGTCAAATTCTCCGCGCCGAGCAAATATCGCTCGCCAACCTTGCCGCGTTCCGCCACCAGCAAATGCCCCGCCGCTGCATCTTCTACGCCCACAAAGTTCAATCCGGTTTGCACATACCCGGGCATCCGCCCGTTCATGAAATCCACAATAATCTTCCCCGTCGGAGTAGGCTTCCAGTCGCCCGGCCCCACCGGAGTCGTCGGCATCGCAATCACCACCGGAACGCCTTCATGCGCCGCCCGCCGCGCCTCCTGCTCCGCCATCCACTTCGACCGTTTGTAATGCCCCACCATCTCATCAACCGTGGATTCCGTCGCTTCATTCGGCAGCCCATCGCGGTCCACCGCCACCGTCGCCACCGTGCTTGTGTAAATAAATTTTTCGACGCGCGCCTTCCGCGCCGCCGCCAACAAATTCCGAGTCCCGGTCACATTCGACTCGTAAATTTCCCGCGTGTCCCGCGCCCACAATCGGTAATCCGCGGCCACATGAAACACGCGCGTCGCGCCCCGCATCGCCCGGTCCAGCGAATCCGCGTCGCGCAAATCCCCTTCCACAATCTCCGCCCGCAAATCCGCCAGCGCCCGCCGGTCGCTCGTAGGACGCGCCAGCACGCGCACGCTCTCCCCGCGCGCGGCCAATTGCCGTGCAATGTGGCTCCCGAGGAACCCGGTCGCGCCCGTAACCAGCGATGTCATGTATGGATTATCCTGCGATGCGCATGCGAAACGCTTTCAATCCGCCTGCATGATTCTTGCATTTAATCTAACGGAATCAATCCGCGCCAATCGAACGGTCCTGCGATTTCGCCCCCAGCGAATCCGCCGGAATAAATCCGCCCGAAGGCCGCTGCAGCGACGGCATCCCCGAATCGCCGTTGCCCGTGCCGCGTCCGCTTCCCGCGTTCTGTCCCACAAATCGCTTCCCGCCCATCTTTCCGCTCATCTGCCACTTGAACATCGTCCAGGTGTCGCCCAGACGCGGATGCGCGCCCAGGATCGGCGTCGTCTCAAATCCCACGTGCACCATGCAGTCCGCGCAACGAGGATCATTTCCCGGCCCGTACTTGCTCCAATCCGTATTCGCCACCAGTCCGCCGTACGTCTTGTGATGCGCGTCCGTAATCAAATAGCAGGGCCCCTTCCATCCGCGCGGGTTATACGTCGGAGTTCCCCACGCCGTGCAATCCAAATCCCGCTCGCCGCGCAGGAAGTCCATGTAAATCGGCGAAACCATCAGGTTGTACTTCCCCAGCATCTCGTACGCGGCGCGGAACTTATCACGCACGTCCGCCTTTGACATGAAAATCTCTTTCGTCATCACCGCCGCGTAATTGTACGCGGGCGAAAGCATGTACCCGTCCACGCCCAGCTCGTCGCAATACGCATACAGCTCCGCGATCTCGTTCAGGTCCGTCTCTTTATAAATCGTCGTATTCGAGCAGACCAGGAATCCCGCCGCCTTTGCCGCCTTGATCCCCTCGATCGCGTCGCGGAACACCCCATCCTTCTCCACGCACAAATCGTGCGTCCGCTCCATCCCGTCCAGGTGGACGTTCCAGAAGAAGCTCGAACTCGGCCTAAACTCATGCAGCTTCTTCTTGATGAACATCCCATTCGTGCACAAAATAATGTGACGCCCGCGCGCCAGAATCTCCTGCGTCAGCTTCCCAATCTCCGGATAGATCAGTGGCTCTCCGCCGCAAATCGACACGATCGGCGACCCGCAATCGTCCACCGCCGCCAGGCACTCATCCACCGACAGCATTTCATTGATCGTTGACTTGTATTCCCGGATTCGCCCGCACCCCGTGCACGTCAGGTTGCACGCGTGCAACGGCTCGAGCATCAGCACCATGGGGAATTTCTTCATCCCGCGCACTTTGTTTGACACCACGTAGCGCGACAGGTTCACGGTCATCTTCAACGGATAGCGCATGATTCCCTCGAATTTCAGTTGCCGCGGCCGCGAAACTCCGCGGAGTTCAATTCCACTCCATGATATTCCTGTTTCTCTTCCAAAATATTCCGCATGCGCCCCAGCGCATACACCGGAAACGAATTCCGGTACAAATGGTATTTCAAGTAAAACACGCGCGGGAACCCGGTCCCTGTAAACTCCGGCTCATCCCACGACCCATCCTCATTCTGGTGATTCAGCAAATATTCCACCGCGCGGCTCGTGCTTTCGCTCCTCAACTCGCCCGCGGCCAGCAATCCAATCAATCCCCACGCCGTTTGCGAAGCCGTACTCACACCCTTGGCTTTCAGCCGCTCATCATCATACGACGCAATTGACTCGCCGTATCCGCCATCCGCATTCTGCACTCGCTTCAGCCACTCCACCCCGCGCTTCACATAATCCCGCGCCGCCAACCCCGCCGCTTCAAGCGCCCGCAGCACCCCGCCCGTGCCATAAACGTAATTCACCCCCCAGCGCCCGAACCACGATCCATCCGCTTTCTGGTCGCGCTTCAAAAATTCCTCCGCGCGCCTCATCACCGGATCCTCGCTCTTCCAGCCAAACCTTCCCAGGCACTCCATCACTCGCGCCGTCACATCCGCCGTCGCCGGATCAATCATCGCGTTGTGGTCCGCAAATGGCACCTTCGTCAGCAGCCACTTGTCATTATCACGGTCGAATGCGCCCCACCCGCCGTCGCGGTTCTGCATTGCCACCAGCCACGCGATTCCCTTGCGCACTGCGGTCTCCATTCGCGCTTTATCCGGGAAATCCACTCGCTGCAGCGCCATCAATACAAACGCCGTGTCGTCCACATCGGGGTTCCAGTCGTTGCTGAACTCAAACGCCCACCCGGCGGGCTCCACGCCACGCACTTTGTGCTGCCAATCACCCGCCTTGAATATCTGCATGTCCAGCAGCCACTCCGCCGCCTTCACCATTGACGGGTGATCCGCCGGCACTCCCGCCTCCGCCAGCGCCACAATCACAATCGCCGTGTCCCACACTGGCGATACGCACGGCTGCACGCGGATCGAGTCGGCCTCTTCAATCTCAAATTTCCCAAGCTCTGCAATCTCCCGCGCGGTCAACGGGTCCTCGGGCCCGTGCCCCATCGCCACCAGCGCGAAAATCGCGTTCATCATCGCAGGATAGATCGCGCCCAATCCTTCCGAATTCTGCAAGTGATCCAGCAACCACTTCTGCGCCTGCCGCACCGCCCGCCCGTGCAGCGGCTTCAGCCTCGCGGGAATCATCCGGTCATAAACTTTGTACGTGCGGTCCGCCAGCAGAAAAACATTCTTCCACGTGAAAAATTCGCGGTCCCAATCAAATGCCGTCGCCCGCCGTCCCGGCGTCTGGTAAAGCTCATCCACATTCAATTCCGCGCCCAGCTTCAACCGGGGCTTCATCGCATACAAAATCGATAGCGGAATTACAATCCCGCGCGTCCATGACGACATCTCGTAAACATTGAACGCGAACCAGGTCGGCAAGAGCATCAGCTCCGGTGGCACCGCCGTTGTCATCTTCCAATCCACCGCGCCCACCAGCGCCAGATAAAATCTAACGTAAGAATTCGACGCTTCCAGCCCGCCCAACTCCCGCGCTCGCTCGCGCGCCTGCTTCATATGCGGCGCATCCGCCGAATCTCCGGCCAGCTTCAGCGCAACGTACGCCTTGATCGTCGCGTTCAGCTCTGATGGCCCGCCAAAATAAATATTCCAGCCGCCGTCGGGCAATTGACGCGTCCTCACATAATTCGCCAGCTTTGCAATCCGCCCCGGTTCCGCTTTTCCGAGAATGTGCAGGTAGAAAATGTAGTCCGACTCGAGCGTAGTGTCTGCTTCCAGCTCGCCCAGCCAGTATCCCTCTTGTTTCTGCAATGAGAGCAAATGCTCAGCGCCGCTCTCGATCGCCTGCGACAACCGCGCCTCAAGCGTCTCAACCGACGGCGCTCTCCGCGCCGCCGTCCCGTCGAAGCTATCCATTCCCACGCTGGTTCCAGTTGCCATTTCGCCTTTTTGCCTTTTTGCCTTTTTGCCCGTCTACCCAGTACTCTACCTAAATGCGCATCCCACTATGATTCAGATGCGCCAAACCTGTTCCAAGTTGACGCCCGCCAATAACTCGTTCAATTCGCTGTATTTAGCCCTATTCGCACTCAGAAAATGCTTTGCCTACACCTATCATCAGGTATCCACTGCAAATTGAGTTTCCCCTGCGATTGGGCGCCCTGCCCGTTATGCCTACATTATCATTGGGTTTTCAAGCCCGGTCAACAGCCAATTACCCGAAGATTTAGCCAAATCTCAACCCAAAATGACCCATTTTGAATCCGAAAACTGTCCCCGGACGAACCTTCGCCTCGCCACGGTTTGCCCTTCCTATTCGTTCTCCGCGCACCTCCGGCAGATTAGGTTTTTTGTTTGGCTCTTCATTTGTTTGAAATTTCAAATTTCAAATGGCTCTTTTGGCATCCCTCGAATTCGCCCCTGCACGCCGCGTGTCATTCCGAGGAGCGAGCGGCCCGATTTCCGCGCTTGGCTCGAGAAATCGCGCGGAAATCGGGCGCAGTGGCGAACGACAAGGAATCTCTGCGCCGGTACCGCGGACACCTCGATTTCGTTTTGTGGATTTAGGTCGAGGATGTAAACATAGCCATTTCAAATCTGAAATTTCTTTTCTTTTTCATTCGCCCTTGCCGCCCCCAGCCGCCTCCAGCTTCCTAACCCGGTCCCAAAGCTCCGGCAAATGCCCATACACCGCCAGTATCTTCTTCGCTTTCTCCAGCGGTCTCGCGGGACTCCCAAACAACACCGCCCCCGCATGCCAGGTTTTTCCCTCCGGCACGCCCGACTGCGGCGCCAATATCACCCCGTCCTCGAGCGTGCAGTGCCCCGAAAGCCCCGTCTGTCCTGTCAGGATCACCTTCCGCCCCACCTTGCATGACCCGGCAATCCCCGCCTGCGCCGCCACCACCGAGTGCTCCCCCACCTCGACGTTGTGCCCGATCTGCACCAAATTATCGATCTTCACGCCGCGCGCAATTCGCGTGGCGTCCAGCGCCCCGCGATCAATCGCAGTGTTCGCCCCAATCTCAACGTCATCTTCAATCTCCACCGTCCCAATCTGCTGAAATTTCACATACCCCTCATCGGTTGGCACGTATCCGAAACCATCCGCGCCAACCACCGCCCCCGAGTGAACCGCCACGCGCGCCCCAAGATGCACTCCGGCATACAAAGTCGCTCGCGGATAAATCCTGCAATCAGCCCCCACGCGCACGCCGCGTCCCACAAACGCGTGCGCCCCAATCTGGCTCCCCGGCCCAATCTCCGCTTCCTCCTCAATCACCGCGTACGGCCCGACTCCCACTCCCTCCGCCAGCCGCGCCGACCGCGCCACAATCGCCGTCGCGTGAACCCCTTGCGCAATCCGCGCCACGGGATGCAGCCAAGCCAGCGCCTTCGCAAACGCGAGCCGCGGATTCGCCGCGCGCAGCAGCGTCTTCCCTGCCATCGCCACGCCTGGCGCCAAAATCACACAGCGTGCCGCCGACGTCGCCCCCGCCTCCATCATCCTCGCCGTAGCCTCCGCGTGCCCTCCCGCCTCGACAAAGATCACCTCGCCAGCCTTAGCGCTCCCAGGCGACGCGCATCCAGTGATCCGCAATCCTCCATCTCCCTCAATCTGCGCCCCAACGTATTCCGCCAGTTCCTTCGCCGTGCATTCCATATAGTTTCCCTCTTTCCAGAGCAGCTAAAATGATCTCGTGATCATTCCAAGTCGGGTACGGCACCCCTCGGTGTTAAGGGTGCGGGTTTTGATTTCGCATTCTCTGTTCAATATCCAAATTCTTGCTCCCGAGAAAAAATTGTTGTCATCCTGAGCGCATCCGGCCAGGATGTGCGAAGGATCTGTTTGCCAGCATCACCTTGAGCTAACCATCATCTCCACTTTTTTCGGCCCCTAATAAATCCCCTTCTCCCCCTCCTGACGAGTCTTCCACCTCTTATGCACCCAAACCCACTGCTCCGGATTCTCCCTCACCACTCTCTCAATCACCTTCGTAAACCGCTGAGTATTCTCTCTCACGTCCTTCTCCAAATCCCCGCTCCGCACCAGCTCCACCGCGGGCTCCAGTCTAAGCCGGTACTTCCTCATCCCCGCGTCCCACAAAATATACCCCGGAACCACCGCCGCATCCGTGTGCAGCGCCATCCGAGCAATTCCCGTAGTCGTGCAAGCCTGCACGCCAAAGAAACCCACGAACGTCCCCTCCTCCGGCAACGTGTTCTGGTCCGCCAGTATTCCGACCGTCCCTCCCTCGCCCAGCGCCCGCAGCACCGCCCGCGCCGACTGGTTCTTCTCAATCGACTTATTCCCGCACATCGTCCGGTAAGAATTCACCAGCCCATCCACGCGAGGATTCTCCACCGCCCGCGCGAGAAAATAGAGCGGATGTCCATACCGCGCCTGCGCAAAGGGAGCCAGCTCCCAAGCCCCAAAATGCCCGGTCAAAAAAAGCACGCCCTTTCCGCGGCTCTCCGCCGCCAGAAAATTCTCCAGCCCAGAGATCTCCACAACTTCTCCGATTTTTTCCGCGCTATATTTCGGAAATTGCGAAAACTCCCCGCCCATCCAACCAAGTTGCCTAACCATTCCGCGGATCACTTGCCTTCGCTTCCTCTCATCCCACTCCGGAAACGCAATCTTCAAATTAATCTCAGCCACCCGCCGAAGCCGCGGCATCAACGCAAACAGAGACGCTGCCACGCCAGCTCCCAGCGAGCGCGCCATCCCCCGCGGCAGCACGCCGCACCCCTTAAGCAGCACCCAGAGCGCCGCAAATTCCACCCATTGTTTTGCCGCTTTCACGTTTCATAGCGTATCATTTCACCCATATAGGATTCCGACAGAATTCCCTTGCCTCACGTAAATGAGCGCAATTCACAATGAAATCGATCGTCCCTGGAGTCGAGGGAATAATTGAACAACCGTCGGAGAATGAAGAGCGTAGGTAGCCATCAAACTGCCTTGGCTATAGTGGGGGGATCGCAACCTAAATGAAATTACTTGCGGTCAGGAATCTCAATCAGTGTATAGCTTCCAGGTTTCGCAACATTCAGCGCTTCGGCAATCCGCGGTAGAACTGGATGGATAAGACTCCATTTGTTTCTGCTGAGGACAACAATCGCAATCTTTCGGCCTGCCGGATTCAGTTGAAATGAAAGATTCTTGTCAGTCGTTAGAAGAATATCGAACCCGGCTTCCTCCGCTGCTTTCAATAATTCCCCGTTCAGAAGTGTGTTCCAACCTTGTTGATAAGCGGTTTTGACGAAATGACCTTGCAGGAATTCCTTAATCCCGACCGGGGTGCCCTGGTCGAAGAGAATGCGCATTAGCGGGTTGTAGCGGGAGCTTCCAAACTGTGTGCTGCAAAATCGAGTACAGCCTTTACTTGGGCAAGCATAAGCCCATCAAACATCTGCACGATTTGATCAATTGTCAGACCGTCTTCAAGATTTTCAAACACCGCTGACACTGGTATTCGTGTTCCCCGGAAAACCCAAGCGCCGCTTACCTTGCCGGGTACGCTTTCCACCGCCGGACATTGCCGCCAATCAAGCACTTTAACGGTCCCCTTTGATAATCGTAGCGAACCCACGCCCGCGTTACAAGCGTGTTCCGGCCTTATAGCAGGCACAAACACAGCACGCGTTAGAATTTGACCAGTGTCAGCGGCATTAGGACGATGTACAATCCCCTCCGCAAGCACAATCGCTCCAAATCAATATTCAAGTTTATTGGACTGAGGGCTCAAAATGGCCGCAAAACCACGGGCGCGCACGGCGAAGAAAGCCAACGAAGACCCGCCCGCCACCAAGCCCGCCGTCAAATCCATGGCCGCAAGCAACAAAGCCGTCGGCACAGCTGCCTCAAAACTAATTGACGGCATCATTGTTCACGCCAGCCCAACATTAGCGCCTGTCGCCGAAGAAATCCGGCGCCTTGTGAAAGCCACCATTCCCGAATCCACCGAGGCAATCAATCCCTGGGGCATCCCCACTTTCGATTTCCATGGCCCGATCTGCTTCATGATGATCGGCAAGCATCACATCACGCTCGGCTTTTCGCGCGGCACTTCGCTCAGCGACGCCGCCAATCTCCTCGAAGGCACCGGCAAAAATCTCCGCCATGTAAAATTAACCGGCGCCGCCCCGCTCCCAGCCGCCGCCCTGACAAAGCTAATCCGCCAGGCCGCCACTCTAAATCGCGCCGCCCCGCTAACTCCGTCCATGCGCCCCACGAAGAAACCCTTGCGTTTCTAATCTCACTAATCCGTGGCTGACTCCGCTCCCTCCCGATGCTAGACTTCCGCCCTTGGCCCCCGATTCCACATCCAGCTCTCCACTTTCTCCGAGCCGCCCGATCCGAATCTCCGTCCTGCTTCTCGCCGTCGTAATTCTCGTAAGCTACTTCGGCTACTTTAGCGGACTCGGCGCGCTGGGTCTCGTCGGCCCCGACGAGCCGCGCTACGTCTCTATCTCCCGCTCCATGTCACAATCTCACGACTGGGTCACGCCGCGCCTCAACGGCCAGCCGTGGTTTGAGAAGCCCATCCTCTATTACTGGGCTGCGGCATCCTCATTCCTCATTGGGGGCGGCGCAAGCGATTCCGCCGCGCGCTTTCCCAATGCGCTCGCCGCTCTCCTCGCCGCACTCGCAATGGCCTGGGCCGCGTGGCGATGTTACGGCCCCGCGACCGCCGCAATCGTTCTCCTTCTCGTGCCAACGTCCGCGGCGATGTTCGTCTTCGCGCGCGCTGCCACGCCGGATATGCTGCTCACCGCGACGCTCGCCGCCGCGATGGCGCTCGGCGCCGACATCGTCGTCGCCCAGAAACCGGATCTTCTCCATCGCCTCGGCTTCGGACTCTTCCTTGGCGCGGCCACTCTCGCCAAAGGTCCTGCAGCCGTCGTAATCGCAGGAGGCGGCGTCGCACTCTGGGCTCTTCTCTCGCGACACTGGCGCCGCGCATTCCGTCTCGCCCATCCGCTCAGCGTCGCCGCATTTCTGCTCGTCGCGCTTCCGTGGTACTGGCTCTGCGCTGCGCGCAATCCCGATTTCCTCAACGTCTTCATCTTGCAGCACAACATCGCGCGCTTCATTACGCCCGTCTTTCATCACCCTGCGCCGTTCTGGTTCTTTCTGCCCATCATGATTCTCTGGATTCTTCCCTGGAGCGCGCTACTCTTCGCGCTCGGCAGTAACGCAGTTGCCGCATGGCGCGCGCACGATTGGGCCGCGCGTCCCGGCCTTTACTTCGGCTGCTGGTCCTTCTTCACCGTATTCTTCTTCAGCGTCTCGCGCTCCAAGCTTCCCGGTTACGTTCTGCCCGCTGTTCCGCCGCTGCTGCTGCTTCTCGCGCACGCGGCCACGCGCCTCATCCAGCGCGCAGACGAGTCCGCTCGTGGCGTCGCCATGGGACTCGGCGCGACGTGGGTCGCGCTCGTTGCCGCCGCGGAGGTCTGGCTGCGCGAGCCATCAGGCGCGGCATTTGCGGGCATCGCCGCGCTTCAATACGCCCTCATCGCGGCGGGCGTCGTCGGCGCTGTGATTGCCGTGCTCGGCTCGCGTGGACGCATCGCCGCTACACTGCTCGCCAACGCCGCGCTCGTCGCGGCGCTCCTCGCGTGGACGAACTGGACGCTGCTTCCCACGTTTGATGTGACCATATCCTCGCGTGCGACCGCGAACGCCGCATTGCCGGTTGTTGGCGCCGCAGCCACCGCAAATGCGGTTGACGTCTACAAGCTGGACCGCTCCTGGCAATACGGCCTCGAGTATTATCTCGGCCGCGGCGCGATTCCCGAATGGACTCCCGCGGAAAGCACGCCGATCCTCGTATTCACAAATGAAGGGGGATGCAAGGATATTCAGCGGCGGGGATTGAAATGTGATGCATTGCAAAAAACTGCGCCGGCGGCCTGGCTCGTGCGCGTTTCGGTCCGTCCCGTGCCAGGATCAGCCGCTCCTGCTCCAATGACCCACGCTAAGTTGCAAGCACCGCCGGATGCCCCGGCAAGCGGCGCGGCGTTGCGCGCCGCGCGCTGAATCTCAGCGCGCGGAACTCGCGGGCAGATACACCAGAAAAAAACTTAGAACGCGGTTCTCATAGGTTTTTTTCCCATCGTCCTGCATCCCCGCGTAATTCCCCTGACCGAGCACCGCGTCCTGCTTTGGATCCGGCGCGCGCAAAAAAAGATCCCGCGTGTCCTTCGCCAGCCGCGGCTCTTCCGGCGCCTCCAGGAATAATTTGAAGACGCCCTGCGTCCGCGCAATTTGCTGGGAAAGCGGCGGAACATACCTGAACTCCCGCTCCTTCCAGCCAAATGCGCGCACCGTCATATCCTTCAGGAACGGGATTCCCGAAAGGCCGGAACGGTCAATCTGGATTTTCATGAATTCCGTGGGATCGTCGTACACGGACTCCAGCACAACCGCGCGGATTACCGGCGTCTGCTCCGCCACCGATAGCGCCGCATACGCGCCGACGTTCATTCCCCACACGCCGAACCGCGTTGGATCCACATCGTCGCGTTTCTCCAGGGTGTTCAGCGCGGCCTTCAACTCCCCCGCCTCCTCATATCCCATCGTCGAATAGCCTTTGTTTTCGCCGTGCCCGATGAAATCAAACATGAAGACGTTGTACTGCCGGTCCTGCAGTGAAGTGGCGAGCGTCAGGATTTCTCCGCGGCTCGAGCCGTATCCGTGGCACAAAATAATCGTCGGCGCGCCGCGAAGCCCCGGGAAAAACCAGCCCGAGCGCTCGCCGCCGCCGGGCACGCTGAACTTGGACTCCTCCGGCCGTCCCGGAAAATCCGTCGCGCTCAATTCCATTTCCGAGCGCGTTGGCGAAAGGATGCGGTACAGCAGAAATACCGAAACCGCGGTGGTCGAAAGGAACGTGAAGAAAATGATGGCGATTGCCGCCACCACCAGTTTTGAGTACCACTTCGTCGGGTAACGCAGTTCTGAGGAGATTTCCATGCGTTGCCGTCCGGGCGAGCGGGCTCCTTTGCGTACGCCACAATCCGGTGGCGCGAAATTCTAAATGCAATCCATGAAATGTTAGCACGCCCCTCGCGCGCCCGACGCCTCGCGCGGCCCCCTGTGTCTGAGTAGGACAGTCATTCCTCGCCGTTCTCTTTCGCCGCGCGCCCGAAACCGTCGTCCCTCACCTGCGCCCTTCGCACTTGACGTTCTTTTCTGAAGCGGTGTATAAGCGCGACGGAACACATTGAATTTGGGCTCTGTCCCCAATCCCTCATAGATTCTTTCGAGAACAAAAAGGAGAACACTTTATGCGAATGATGATGCAGTTTACGATTCCCGTCGAGAAGGGAAATGAAGCGGCAGCCACCGGAGCTTTCGGACGTACTTTTCAGAAGATCATCGAGGCGGTGAAGCCCGAAGCCGCGTATTTCGGCGCTTTTTCAGGCGGCGAGCGCGGCGGATTTATCGTCTTCGACATGAAAGACACCTCGCAGATCCCGGCCATCGCCGAGCCGTTCTTCCTGGCCTTCAACGCCCGCGTGTCCTTCTATCCGGCGATGAACGCGGCGGACCTGGCGAACGCCGGCCCCGGCATCGAGGCTGCGGTCAAAGATCACGGAAAAGCTGCCTCCGCTTAAACGGTTCGCGCCGCACTCGCCCTCTTCGGGCGGAGCGAACGACATCCGGCCGCGTCTTTCGCGGCCGGTTTCTTTTGCCTTGCGCCTCTCGAATGCCCAGACTTTCCTGTCTGTGCGATTTTTTCGCTTAATCACTCGCTTCCCCTAATCACAATTCATGTACAGCAGCACCCCCGGCCCGTCTGGAGTATCCACCGGTATCCACGCCTCGGCGATTTCATCAATTCGATCCATGTCCACCTGAAGCGCGTACTTATCGGGATTTCTCGAGCTCGAGCGCCAATAGGAAAGCTCTCCGATCAATCTGTTCAACCTCTCCAAGCGCTCTACAGGCAATTTCCGTCCGGTCCAATCGTACCGGCAGGCATCTCCCTCGTGAAAAACAGCATTCAGGAGATCGAGATCGATCATCCCACCCTCTTCGCGTTTCCATCCGCTCAGCGGCACAAGGTATCCCTCGACGCGCCATTCCAGGCACGACACTCCCGCGCACTGAGTTCCATAAATAACGCCCGTTTCGCGCCGCACCACCACCGCGACCCACGGCGCCATCGTCCCATCCGGATCGAGAAATACGTAATCGGCTTCACCCGCTTCAACCTTGGCGCGCAGATATTCGTACTCATCATGGAACGATCCCGACGCCAGCCATTTCTCCTTCAACTTTTTCAAATCGTTTTCCAATTCGACTCCTCCACAGTCCGACTACGTCCGCTTTTTCCAATATCCCGGCAGGCGACTCCCATGCGCCACGGCCAGACTCTGAATCACATCGTCCACTTTCCGGAAGCTGATCAAGAATGGAAAACAGGGGAGCTTCAGCTTGCGGGTGCCGTGCGATCCGCGCGGCCAGCGATCCGGCGCAGCGAGAATCCTGTCAATCACCAGATAAATTTCCTCCACAAACCGCGCCGCGGCTTGCGGACTGCGCTCGCGATACCAACGCGCCGCGGCTTCAGCCTCTTCAATCGCTTCCGGATGAAAAACGGCCTGTCGCGTGGTCATTCGATGGCGGAGGAAAGTTTTCGCCGTGCTTCTTCAAGGGGGACTGGTCTGACCTTCTCCGAATCAAACTCGCTCATCCGGCGCGCGATCTCCGCTTCCCACGCCGCCCGCACCGGCCCGTCGTCGGCCTTGTCCAGGCTCTCAATCAGCTGGCCCGCGAGTTCCGCCCGCTCGGCCACTGGAAGAGTCAGCGCTTTGTTCAGCAGATCTTTAGTTTCTCCACTCATACTCCAAATTGTACCTCCAAAATGACTTGCCCGGGATGCTCGCTTCCGCATCTCACAAGTTCCCCGTCAATCACTAATCCCCACAATTTTCCGGACCATGCTGCCATCCTCAGCCGCTCGAATTATGTAATCCGCCACATCCGCGCGCGAAATCTTAAATCCGAACCGCGGCAGATGACCTTCCCGCACGCGATACTTCCCCGTGCGCGCCGTGTCAACCAGCCGTGGCGGGCGCACAATTGTCCAGTCCAGCCCGCTCTTCTGAATCACTTCCTCCATTCGAGCGGCATCCTTCACCAGGTTCCCGAAGAACAATCGTCCGAAAAGGTACGCGGGCGGAATAATCGCGTCCCGAAAAAGGAACGCCATTGATACGACGATCAAGCGCCGAATCTTCGCCTGCTGCATTGCATCCGTCAGCACCACAGCAAAGCTCTGCAACAGATCGCCCTCGGCTTCCGACTTCGGATCCCGCCGGCCGAAATTTGATAAGACGGCGTCCTGCCCTTCCATCACCCGCGCCAGCTCGGCGGTGTTCATCAAATCTCCGCGAACCACCGCCGCGCGTCCGCCATATTCCGCGAGCCTCTCCGGCGAGCGCACAAACGCGGTCACCTGATGCCCGCGTTCAATCGCCTGCCTCACGGTTTCAAGCCCGGTTCCTCCCGTCGCTCCCAGCATCAGCAGTTTCATAGCGCCCCCACTCATCCAATCCTCCCACATTCCGGCCTCACCGGGCAGGTGTGGCCCGCGTTGACCCAAGCGGGGTGAGCCCGACGAGATCGGTGGCTTGCGTTATTGATGGGGTACCCCCCCCGGCTTTTGGTAATTATCCCTTGACATCAAGTACGGTTTCTGGTACGCTTTGTTCTGTTAGCGGAACGGAGCCAAACCAATGAGAGTGAAACAAAGCATACCGAAAGACCTACGCTACACCGTGCGGGATTTCAACCGAGACTTCCCGAATGACGATGCGTGCCTAGAACACCTGAAAGAACAGCGGTTTCCGGGCGGCGTAGCGAAGTGTGAGAAGTGCAGCGGCGTAGAGCGCAAGCACCATAAAGTGTTTGGCCGTCCAGCGTATGCGTGTGACTACTGCGGGAGCATGATTAGCCCGATGGCTGGCACTATCTTTGAGAAGTCCAGCACTCCGCTAAAGACTTGGTTCTACGCGATGTACCTCATGGGTTCGACTCGCTGCGGCATTTCGGCGAAGCAGATTCAACGTGAGACTGGCGTCACCTACAAAACCGCATGGCGAATCTTCAAGCAGATTCGTAGCTTGCTATCGGCTGGCGACATGCAATTGGAGGGGCCAACAGTCGAGGTTGACGAAAGCTATTACGGCGGCGTGCGAAAGTACAATCGCGGGCGGCCAATGCGCGGCGACAAGAAAAAGACTCCAATTATCGGGATCGTCCAGCGTGGCGGCATGGTTGTGGCGAAAGTTATCAAGAATGCTGGCCGGGAAGAATTGCTAGGCAACATCCAAAAGCATGTCACTCCGGGCAGCGTGATTTACACCGGTGATTACGGCATCTATCACGGCATCTCGAAACTGCGCGGCAGGGATGGCAGGCCAGCGAATTACAAACACTTCCGCATCCGGCACAAGAGCGGATGGTACGTCAAGGATGGACACATTCACACGCAGAGCGTGGAAGGATTCTGGAGCCTAATCAAGCGCGGTATCGGCGGCGTCTATCACAGCGTTTCGCCAAAGTATCTGCAAAGCTATCTGGACGAATACACTTTCCGGTACAACCGGAGATTCGACGGGAACATGCAGTTCAAGAGTGTTTTGGCGAGAGCTTGCCGGAGAGTGGCGTAGCAGCTTTTTTCAACAGGTCAAGGAATGCGCTCCGTGTTATGGGGCGCATTTTCTTTTTTGTTTCTGGTCGCGGCTTGACCTTTTTAGATTGTCGCGTCATACCGTAAGCAAGCATAGCACGGAATACAGGGGAGGAAATATGAGACCTTCACTAGAAGATATGGTCGGCCAAATCATCGTTGCTTACGTCCCAACTTTTCACATGTCAGAATGGCAAAAACTAAAATTACATGGCGTCGAAACGGCAGGAATATGGGTTGAAAATCAAGCATTCACAAACACTTTGCTAAAGTCGGCGAAAGTGTCTATGTCCCCCAAGACCGCAATTTTCTTTTTACCCTTTCAATCCATCGCTTATATATTGGGTTCCCTGGACGTTCCGGGCGTTTCTGATGAAGGATTGCGATAACTGAGGCTTGATTGTCTTTATTCTCCAACAGTTCATAGATGTTTGCCATGAGGCAGACTCCTGTGCTAGTTTTTCAAGCACAGGCGAAGTGCCTAGAGACCCCGACCGCGAATCGGGGTTTTGTTTTTTCTACGCTCCCGCTACGTTGCTCTTTTGCTTTAGAAAATCCTCACCAATTCTCGCCCTCTCTGCTATCAGTCTAAGGGTATCTTCGGTTAGTAATTTTATGTTCCGAATTCTAGGAATCATTTTCGCCATCGCAATTCTTCGCGGCCTAGTTGGGTCATACTTCTTATTCAGAATTTCTTTCATAGTTTCGTAAGCCAAATTGTCGGCCAATTCCAAAGGAACAAATTTAGTTTTTTCCGCATACGCCAAACTCCCAAGTCTAGGCGCATAGAGTTTATTAATCGCTTTGAACTTATCGTAAAGGACTTTGGCGCGACCGCTGAATTCTTCTTGCTCCTCGAAGATACAAGCAACGCTCATGTCTGGGCTTGCATTATGTCGCTCAAATTCCTCGCAGACGGCCATTAGCAGAACCTGAAAGCACAAGAAATAAGGGTCAGGCCCCAATACTTTCCTTGCTCTTTCGGATGAATCACGCACTCTCTCAAAATCTTCAATGATCACCGCTGCTCCAAACCCGCCGATATTTTCATGTTCATGCACTATTTGAATCAGGTCAGCCTTTTGTTTGTTGCGGTCGTCTTTGGATAAGTCCTTGTATTCCCCGAATCCGGACTCACAGTCAGTGGCGTGAAAACATTGGACGCCATCTTGTAAGCGCCTGTTCTTCCAAAGTCGGGAAACGGGCTTCCAATCCCTATCCCTGCCGACGTAGCCCCCGATGGCGTACACGCGCTTATCCTTGCAGCTTTCGTCAAAGTAGCCGCGAATCACGAGTAGCAATCCTCTCTGCGCGTCTGGCGGGAAAACTATCTCAGCCATGTCGCGCACCGAAATTACTTCTGGGGCCATTATACCCTATCTTTCCCCCTACTTGACGTGTAGGGATAATTACCCGGCTTTTTAGTAAGTGATAGAAAACATTGGTAGTTAGGTGTGACACGGCTTGCAAGTGATAGAAAACAAAGGGGTGTTTTTGCCGCTTTTTGCTGGGTAGTCCGTAAGTGACAGAAAACATTGGGGTGCGATGGAGGTAAAGCCCCCCTACGCCAAGGCTTCGGAGGGTGCAGGCTCCTATGCCCTCCTTCGCTAAAGCTATGGCGGGCTTGCCGAAGCTTCGTAGGGTTAAGCGCAGTTGTGCTGGAGCTCCTCATTATGGGTACCGCGAGACTCATGGTCGTACGAACGCCAGGACCGATCTGATGAGAACTAAGTTACACATAAAGTTAGCGTGGATTGGAATAGTTTATCAATAGATAATTACAGAAAAATGTGAAAAAACTGTGGAAGAAATTTCGAATGGGGGTGGAAAACTGAAAAGAGTATTCGAATGGAAAAGAAGAAATGAGGGAAACATTGGGATTCGACTTTCATATTCGAAGTCAAAGGCCTCACGCGTAAATACGACGTGTGGGGCGGGCGGGCTACATAGAGGCGAGGGCGGCGAGTCCGGGGATGCGCAAAGTGAAAAGACGGAGCGGCGCGTGTGAGTGGTGCGAGTTGGCTGGCTCAAGGTGAAGCGTTCACACAGATCCTTCGGGCCAAAAGACGAAATCGGCCCTCGAGGATGACAGATTAAAAGATGAAGAGAGAGCCCCTAGCCCGGTGACTAATTAGAAGCACCGCGGGGCTGCAGCACAACGAGCAGGGAGAGGCTTTTTTCAAGTGCCGCGGGGCTCCAGCACACTGGACCCCGTCGGCAACGTCAAAACCGTCGGCAAAGACGACACCGCGCCGGGATATCCCTCGGCTGCAAAACGCCTCGGGATGAAGAATTTTGTTTTAAGCAGGTTTGGATTGACGCGATCGCGGATGGGGCGGCGCGCGGCCGATTCTGAAAAGATAAACGCAACTCTTTCCGGTGAATTGGAGTCTAATAGGTAGATAGGGTGGTGGCTATGAAACGCTACATTCCAGCAGTAGCCCTTTTTATTTCCGCGGCGATGTTCACTTCTCCGGGCGCTTTTGCGCAACACGGCGGAGGAGGTCACGGAGGAGGAGGCGGGGGCGGGCACGCTGGCGGTGGTGGCGGGCATGCCTCGATGGGCGGTGGTTCATACGGCGGCGGGATGCGCAGCTCCGGTTCATATGGCGGCGCGCGTTCGGCTCCGAGTCCGTATTCGCGAGCCACTGCTCCGCGCTCTTCCTACATGGCGGCCCGGCCTTCCGTCGCGCCAAGATCAAACTACGCTCCGAGAACCGCGCTAGCGCCGAGAACTGCAACGGCAGCGAGGCCCGGATATTCAAGCGCACCAAATCGCTTTGCGACTCCCACGCGCCCGACTTACAACGCTGCTGGAAGAGTCGGCGCGAACACCAGCGCGCTACGCGGCAGTGGCCCCGTCAATCAGCGCGACCGCGGCTTCGGCGACCGAAGATTCCGCGGCTATGGCTACGGCGGTTATGGATACGGCGGTTATGGCTATGGCTACCCCGGGTACGGCCCGGTACTTTTCTGGGGCTCGCCCTACTACTTCGATTCCTATAACGATTGCTACTACGATCCGAACTATTGCTACGACTACGATGACTACTACGATCCGGGATATGCTCCCCAGGCGCAGTATCCGGATCAGCCCGACCAGCAGCAGGGCGATCAGGACCTCTATGCAGCGCCGCCGAATGGGGCGCCTGCGTACGGGCAAGGCGGAGCGATTGACAACACGTCACCCACGCGCATGGGCAACGGCTCCGACGATTTCGTGCTGGTCCGGAAGGATGGCGGCTTGCTCTTTGCAAGCGGTTACGTTATCCGCAACGGGCAAATGACCTACATCGATGACAATGGCGTGTTCCGGAAAGTGATGATCGCCGACCTCGACGTGGCGGCCACGCGCAAGTGGAACGATGACCGCGGCAACCCGGTCAATATTCCAAATTAAGTCCGCACTGCGCGAAAATTAATTTCCCGCGGGTGCTGCCGCTGCGGGCGCCTCGAGTAATTTCCAATCCGGCGGCTCGACTCCCATCAAGTTGTGAACAAAGAAGTCCTGCAATAGATGCTGGCCGTAGGCGCCGCCCGCGCCATGTCCGCCGCCGGGAACATAAAGCAAATTAAATTTTTTATCGTGTTTGATGAGCTGATTCACAACTTGGAGCGTGGAGGAAGGATCCACGTTGTTATCGAGCTCGCCGAGGACGAGCATCAGCTTGCCCTGCAAGCGATAAGCGTTATCCACGTTTGAAGACGCGGCGTATTGCGGGCCGATCGGCCAGCCCATCCACTGCTCATTCCACCAGATTTTGTCCATGCGATTATCGTGGCAGCCGCTGTTGCTGACGGCCACTTTGTAAAACTCCGGATGAAACAACATTCCGCCGAGCGAGTTTTGCCCGCCGGCGGAAGTGCCGTAAATTCCGACGCGCGAAATGTCATACCACGGATATTTCGCGGCCGCGGCCTTGTGCCAGAGGATACGGTCTGGGAAACCGGCGTCGCCCAAATTCTGGAACGCGACATCGTGGAATGCGCGCGAGCGGTTGTTTGTGCCCATGCCGTCCATCTGCACGACGATGAAGCCGAGTTCGACAAGCGGCTGCGCGGTGCCGTTGAATGTTTTGGGGACGAAGGAGCCCTGCGGGCCGGCATAAATATTTTCGATCACCGGATATTTCTTGGTGGGATCGAAATTGGTGGGCTTGAAAATGACGCCCCAGATGTCCGTCACGCCGTCGCGCCCCTTGGCGACGAAAACTTCGGGCGGCTTCCAACCGGCGGCGAGAAGAGCAGAGATGTCGCCGCGATCGAGATCGAGCACGACCTTGCGATCCTCGGTGCGGCGAAGTTGCGAGACGGGAGCGAGATCCACGCGCGACCAGGTGTCCACGTAATACTTGCTGTCGGCAATCCTGCGAGGATTCGAGAAACGGACGGTGTGATCGCCATCGGCGTCGGTGAGTGCGACGAGCCCGGTGCCATCGAAATTGATGCGGTAATATTGGGTGAAATACGGATCCTGGCCGGAGACCATGCCCCTGGCGCGGAACCAGATCTGGCGTTTGTCTTCGTCGACAAAATCCACGTAGCTGACGATCCAATTTCCTCTGGTGATTTGATTTTTCACTTTGCCGGTCACGCCGTCGTAGAGATAGAGATGCTCCCAGCCGTCGCGCTCGGAGGCCCAGATGATTTCCTTGCCGTCGGCGAGATTCGCGCGGAATTTCTTGCCGGTGTCCGTGCGGTTTTCCGCGAGCGGACGATAGTCGATGAAAGTCTTGCTTTCCTCTGTGATTAGAGCGCGGGCTCCGCCGGTTTGGGCGTCCACTTCGATGACGCGATAGACTTGATGGCCGCGCTGGTTGTACTCGAAGGTGAAGGCGCGGCTGTCTTTCCACCAAACGGCGGGAGTGATGTCGAATGCATTCGGGAAAAGCGCGTCGTCAATTTGGATTTCTTTTTTCGTCTCAATTTCAAAGAGCGTGGGATGCGCGACGTCGAGCGTGTCACCGGGCTTGGCGTAAACAAGCGAGAAATGCTTCGGCTGGATCTGATCGGATGGCGAGGATTCGACGTAATACACTTCGCGCTGATAACCGGGGCGGGTGCGATAGGCGACGAGATGCTTCGAGTCCGGCGACCAGACGATGGAGCGCAAGGTGTAGTAATTCCCTTCCGAGCCATCGAGGCTTAGCGGAGTGGCTTCGATCTGGCCTTTGCGGCGGAGGAAAACGTTGAAATTTTCGATGAGCGCGAACCAATTTCCGTCCGGAGAAGCTTTCTCAGTTTCGACAGGCAGCGCGCCGAATCCTCCACGGCCGCCCTGGCCCTGCTGTGGCGAGGCTTGCGGCTCGAGATTATCGATGCCGTCCTGCGGATTTTCATCGAGCATGGCGGGGCTGGCGAGAATGTCGTCGTCCGGCGAGGGGGAGTTATCGAGTGCGTCGTAGGGTGAATCGGCCTGGGGACCGCGGCCGCCCGGCCGCCAATACCCAGTTGAGGAACCGCGGAGCCCTTGGTGCAAACATACGCGGTGAGGTCGCATTCCCAATTGAAGCCGGCCATTGTGAAATTAATGAGATGAAGTGATTCAGCGAACGTGGGCGCGCTGGCGCCGCCGCCCGGGCCGCCGCGGCCGCCGCCACCGCGTCCCGCAGGAGCTTCGGCGAAAGGCAGCGTGACGGCTGTAAATTTTGCGCCGGAGGCGGCAGAGAAGGCGACAGCGAGTTTCTCGTGATCGAAGGCGGGCTGCTTGGTGAGCGCATCGGCGTCAACCATCATAAATTCATATCCGCCATGGACAGATTTCCTGTACCAAAAGTGGTTCGTGCCGGCAATCCAATTGCTCTGGCCGGGCACATCAACCGCCAATCCTTGAAATTTTTCGCGAAGCCCCTGCGCCCGCTGATAATCCGCGAGCGTGCCCTGCGCGTGCGCGGCGGGGATGCAAAAAGCAAACGACGAAAAAACCAGAGCCGCAAAGACGCGGCTGACGACGAAATGATTTGCGCGTTTCATGTGTGCTCCCGCAAAAACCTTTGAGCTTTTGGATTGCATGGGATCGGCTGAATCGCCGCCCGTCATGTCAACTCAGCGAGGAACGACAATCCCGGACCCGGTGCCGCGCGGAAGTGTATCTGCGGTGCGACCTGGAAACAAGCACGCAATTGGCGGACTGAGAGCGAAGCAGTCCCGATATTCGAGGAACGGAAATTTCGCAATGACGAATTTAGACCGCGTATAACGGACAACCGATTGTCAACTCTTAGAATTGACGGTGACGGAGCCGAAGCTGAGAAGGATGCGGCCGCCGCCGAAGGGCCGGCCAAAGCTGGTGGCCGGATGGAAGTGCGAGAAGAGCAAAACCTGATCGAGCGTGTGGCGCATTCCGGCGTCATCACGCCCGGAGACGATGTGATAATCCACAACGTCGCCCGCCACGCCGACCGTGGCTTCCACCATCACGACGCCAGGGGCCGGATCATCCTGGCCGGAAACCGGAAAACTGGAAAGAGATTCGACGCGCGCCGGCTCAAGAAGCGCTACCGGAAGAGTGTCTGGAACGCCATTCATGCTATCGAGATGAGCGACGCGCGCATAAACCGGCGCGACCATCGCGAAAATCAGAAGCGCGGCGGCCAATCCACCAAGAGCTGGGATGGTCAGAGGCCCGAGGAAGTTTGCGCGCATCAGTTCGGCGCGATCGCGGAAGCGGCGCAGCCAGTGGCGCGGATCGGACACTTCGCGCGCGTGCGCAAGAGCCATGCGGATTTCCAGACTAAGATTCTGCGGCGGCTCGGCGGCCTGGGTCTGCGCCAACAGATGTTGGACGCGCTGATAGGCGTCAAGCTCCTCGCGGCACGGCGCGCAATTCGCGAGATGCTCCTGAACATCGGCGCGCGAAACACGGCCGCGATTTTCGGGCAGCGCTCCATCAAGATAGCCCGGCAAAAAATCACGCACACGAGAACAATTCATTTCTCACCTCCCGCCGAAAAGCCCGCGATGCCGCGGACTTGAGGCGTCCAGCCTGAAAATCTGCGTAGACCAGAGGCATCTTCGCGCCCAACCAGATGGGACGGCCCGGTTGTTTCTCCTGCTTGCCGCGCCTTGTGCTCCGCGCGGCCATGAATCACGGGCTCGAGAATTTCGCGCAATAAACGGCGACCGCGGATCATGCGCGACTTCACCGTGCCGACGGAAACGTCGAGCACTTCGCCGACTTCCTCATAAGAAAGTCCATCGAGATCGCGCAAAATCACGGCGGCGCGGTAAACAACCGGAATTTGATGTAATGCGTTCTGCACAACATCCCTCAATTCCCGCGAGGCCAGCCATTCAAAGGGCGATTCGCCGTGGTCGCGCGGCTCGATGAATCCCTTGTCCCCTTCGCGCTCGCCTTCGAGGGATACCTGCTGCCGCGAATGGCGCCAGTGCCAGCGCTTGTGGTTCAGCGCTTCGCGAATTGCGATGCGGTAGAGCCAGGTCTTCAGCGAACTTCCCCGGTGAAAACCGCGGATGCCGCGAAAGGCCTTGAGAAAAACTTCCTGGGTGCAATCGGCGGCGTCTGGCGAGGACCCGAGCATCCCGTAAAGGAGGCTGAATACGGGCCCGTTATAATGGGTGACGAGCCAGTCGAACGCGGCGTCAGAGCCGCTTTGCAGCTCCGCGATAAGTTCGCCTTCGTCCCGGCCCCACGGGAGCACGCGTGCTACGTCCGCCACGCTCGCCGCCTTTCCGCCCCTCGATCGAAGGGGCACTCAGGCCGATGTCTCCGCGCCAACCCCCGCCGGATTGCAATGCCGTGCGGGGTGTCGCGCCTTCTAAATACTTAGACACCTGCTTCGGGGAAAAGGTTCCCTTAACTATTGTGCGCCGGAGGGGGGTCGGGCGCAATGGTACCGAGCCAAGTCGCGAATTGGTACGGGGGTGGGGGTACTGGGTGCGGCAGGTGTAATGTTGCCTGCGATATCGGTGTGGTAGGATGCGCGCGATTTGGGGCGCCTCGCCAGGCTTGCGGAAAATCGTGGCACTTGAGCAAATTATTTAAGCTGGGATCTGAAGGTTTAGCCGGCCCAATCGCGGGAGACCCCGCGGGGGAGCCCGCGCGCTGGGCGCATTGGCGACTTCGCGTTTTCATCGGCGCGTGGATTTTGTACGCGTCCTACTATTTCTGCCGGAAAAATTTCAGCGTCGTCATGCCTATGATGGCGCGAGTCGGCGGATACCAGACATTCGATCTGGCCAATCTGGTTTTCGTTTTCAGCCTGGCGTATGCGGCCGCGCAGTTTGTGGCGGGAATGCTGGGCGACCGGTTTGGGCCCAGGCTGGTGGGGACATGCGGCGGGCTGGTGTCGGCAGGCTGCACGGCGGCGATGGCCGTTACGGGCACGCATGCGGGTCTGCTGATTTTGCAGATCGGAAATGGATTGGGGCAGGGCTGCGGGTGGTCCTCCTGTCTGAAGATGTTGGGAGCGTGGTTTCCGCGAAAACATCGCGGGACCGTAACTGCGTGGTGGGGAACCTCGTACGTGCTGGGCGGATTTCTGGCAACCGTGTTCGCGACGTTTGTAGCGACGCAGGCTTTCCTTATGCCGGGGCTCGGATGGCGGAGGGGGTTCCTGTTTCCGGCGATGGTTCTGGCCTGCGGCACGCTCGTATTTGCGTGGAGAACGCGGAATCGCCCCGGGGATGAAGGGCTACTGGCAATCGAGGATGCCGATGCGCCGCGCGCCCGCGACGCGAATTGGTGGACGGTTGCGAAAAATCCCGAGGTCCTGATCCTTTCGGGCATGTACTTTTTTCTGAAGATCACGCGGTACTCGCTGCTATTCTGGCTTCCGCTGTACCTGGTGCAAAAGATGCGGTACAGCGAAGCGTGGGCCGGGTACACATCGTCGCTTTTTGAATTGGTCGGATTTTCGGGAGCGCTGATCGCCGGATATGTTTCCGACAAGTTGCTCAACGGACGGCGCTATCCGGTGGGCGCGACGATGCTCTTCGGTTTGGCCGGCGTGCTTTTGATACATCCGTTGATTGGACGCCTGGGACCAATCCCGATGGCCGCGAGCATCTCCCTGATGGGAATTCTTGTTTACGGGCCGGACCTGTTGATGTCGGCCACGGCGTCGATTGATGCGGTGAGCGCGGAGCAGATGGCGCGGGCCGCGGGAATCGTGAATGGAGTCGGGTCACTGGGGCAGGTGATTTCGGCATACGTGGTCGCGGTGATCGTGAGCCGGTTCGGATGGGATCAGCTATTTGTATTCTTTGTGTTGTGCTCGCTGGCCGGCGGCGGATTGCTGACGCTACGGTGGAATAAGGGGGCGAAATGAAATTCGAGCATGTGAAAGCGGTGATCGTCGATTGGGCGGGAACCACGGTGGATCACGGGAGCCTGGCACCGGTTGCCGCGCTGCAGCGATTATTTTCGGAAAATGGTCTTGCGATTACGGCCGCGGAGGCGCGCAAGGACATGGGGGTTCTGAAGAAGGACCAGATCCGCTTCATCCTCGCCGGTGATCGCGTGAAAAAGGAGTGGACCCGATTGCACGGCGAGGCGCCCACGGAAAAAGATGTCGAAAGATTGTTCCACGATTTTCTTCCAAAACAGGCGGAAATTCTGGCGGCGTACAGTGAGCCCATTGACGGCGTCTGCGAGACCGTGACGGCATGGAAAGCCGCAGGGCTGATGATCGGTTCGACCACGGGATACACGCGAGAGTTGCTTGACATCGTGAGCGCGGTCGCCGCGGAGAGTGGATATGCTCCCGACGCGAGCGTCACGCCGGATGAAGTCGGCGCCGGGCGTCCTGCGCCGTTTATGTGCTACCGGAACGCGATCAAGCTTGGCGTTTATCCGCTGTGGGCTTGCGTGAAGATCGGAGATACGCCGAGCGATATCGGCGAGGGCCGGAACGCCGGCATGTGGAACATCGCAATCGCGCGCACGGGAAATGAGATCGGGCTATCGAAATCGCAGTTCGATGCGCTGCCCGCTTCTGAGCAGAAATCTCTCGAACAACAGGCAGGTGCGAAGCTTCGCGCGGCTGGTGCGCAGTATGTGGCCGGATCTCTGGCGGAATGCGGCCCGCTTCTCCTGGAGATTGACCGGAAACTTTCCGCGGGCGAGCGGCCAAAATAAACAATATACGACCAACCTTTAGCTGAATGGACGCCACAAACATGCGAACCACAACAAATAAGCTGCTTTTTACGCCAGGACCGCTCACGACCAGCGCCACCGTCAAAGAAGCGATGCTGCGCGACCTCGGGTCGCGCGACGCCGAGTTCATCGAAATTGTGCGCCAGATTCGCACGGGGCTGGTGACGCTCGGAAATTGCGCGCGGCCCGCGTATGACTGCGTTCTGATGCAGGGGAGCGGGACTTTTGCGATCGAAGCGGTGATTTCTTCGGTGATTCCGCGCGACGGCAAACTTCTGGTGCTGATTAATGGCGCTTACGGCCGGCGAATCGCGCAAATCGCGCGCGTCCACGGGATTGCCGTCGAAACATTCGAGGCGCCGGAGAATCGAAGGATCCGCGCGGCGGATTTTTCCGTGGGGGGAGGGGTCACGCACGTCGCCGTGGTGCATTGCGAGACGACGACGGGCATTCTGAATTCCATCGCAGAAATTGGCGCGGCGGTTTCGCGCTCCGGAGCGACCTACATTGTTGACGCGATGAGCAGCTTGGGCGCGATTCCCGTGGATATGCCGGGGGCACGCATCGATTTTCTAATTTCGTCGGCGAATAAATGCATCGAGGGCGTGCCCGGATTTGGATTTGTTCTGGCGCGGCGAGAGGCCCTCGAAGCGGCGAAGGGACGCGCGAGGACGGTAAGCCTCGACCTGCACGCCCAGTGGGCCGGCCTCGAAGGCGACGGACAGTTCCGGTTCACTCCACCGACGCACGCGCTGCTCGCATTTCGCCAGGCGCTAAGAGAGCTGGAGAAAGAAGGCGGGGTTGCGGCGCGCGCGGAGCGGTATCGACGGAACCATGAGATTTTGTGCAATGGGATGCGCGAACTCGGATTTGAAACTTATCTTGCTCCGGAGGATCAGAGCTACATCATCACATCATTCCGATACCCGAAGGACGGCGCATTCCGGTTTGAGGATTTCTACTCGCGATTGAGTGCGCTCGGATACGTAATCTATCCGGGGAAATTGTCCCGCGAGGAGTGCTTTCGGATCGGGACCATCGGGCATCTTTCGAAAGGCGACGTGGAGGGCCTGCTCGCCGCAATTCGGAGCGTGAGAGAAGGATAAAGGCCATTACGTGACAGGCTCACTGGATGGTGACGGGCGCGGTTAGCCGAATGTCGGCTGAGGAGGAGCCGACCAGGATACGGAATTCACCGGGGCTGACCTGCCAGGAGTGTGTGGTGACGTCATAATAGGCGAAGGCCGAGCGGTCCAAATCAACGTGAACGCTTTGTACTGCGCCGGGCGATAAAGAGACGCGGGCGAATCCCTTTAATTCCTTTAGCGGGCGCTCAACTTTGGGATTTACTTCCTGGACGTAAACTTCGGCGACTTCAGCGCCGGAGCGCGCGCCAGTATTCTTGATGGTGAAATTCACGCGGACGTTTGCGCCCAGTTTTTCGGCGTGAATGCCGCTGTAGGCAAAAGTCGTGTAAGAGAGTCCGAACCCGAATGGAAAAAGAGGTTTGACGCCGGGGCGATCGAATTGGCGATATCCGGTGAAGATTCCTTCCTTGTAGAGAACTTTGCCATCGGCGCCGGGATAGTTCGCGTCTGCGGAAGAATCTCCCCACTGGCGTTCAAATGACGCGGGCAATTTGCCGGAGGGATTTGCGGCGCCGAAAATAATATCGGACACCGCCTGGCCGCTTTCCTGGCCGGTGTACCACGCTTCGAGAATCGCGCCGGCGTGATCCACCCATCCGGTCATGTCCGCCGCGCCGCCGGAATTTATTACCACGATTGTCTTCTTATTGGCGCGCGCGATGGCCTGGACTAATTCTTTTTGTCCGGGAGGCAAATCAAATGTGCGATCGAAGCCTTCGGATTCGGTGTCCGGGCTAAATCCTACGCAGACGACAGCGGCATCCTCTTTTGCAGCGAGAGCACTTTCCGCGGGGAATGCATCGTCAGGCTTCAACTGCCAACCGAATTGAATGCTTCCGCCACCACCGCCTCCGCCGCGTCCCCCTCCGCCTGCGCCGCGGCCAGCTCCGGCGCCTGCAGCCGTGTTGTGAAATTCAAGCCGGATGGGAACGGCGTGATTCTTTTCAAGGTGAACAGTTGCGCTGAAATCCGACTGGGCTTTATTGTCCCAGGCGTCCACGACAGTTTTCCCGTCAACGATGAGGCGGACGCCCTGGCCCGTACGGATCAGGAAGAGATGGTCGCCGGATTCCTCCGGCGCGACGAAACCTGTCCAGCGAATGGAATGGCCTGCCGGCGAGGCTTGAGTGAAGACGTCATTAAATTGCGTAAATGTGATCTGGCGGTCGCGTCGAGTTCGCATTGGAGCGCCTGAAAGATCCGCGTTTTCAAAATACTCGCCATTCAATCCGGCGCCGCCTGCTTCATCCACTTCAAATTGAGAACGCGCGGCGACAGACCGGGTGTCGCGCGCTTCGAAGGGAATGTAGTCCACACGCAATCCGGTTGCAGCCAGCGCTTCCAGCACGCTCGTGTCGCGGAATGCCACGACGCGGGCGCTGCCGCCGCCCACGTCCACGGCTGGATACGCGTTTGGGCCGAAGACGGCGATGGAGTGGATTGCTTTGCTGTTGAGCGGGAGCGTGTGATTGCTATTTTTCAGGAGGACGATGCTTTCGCGCGCGCCCGCGAGGGCAACCTGGTTGGATTCCCCGGAATAGATGGGCTGCGTCGGTGCGTCGGCGGGCGTGTCGAGAAATCCCATGGAAATTGCTGCGCGAAGGATGCGGCGGACTTTGTCGTCAATCACGGATTCGGGAACCTGGCCGCTTTTTACGGCGGGCAAAAGAATCTGGCGAGTCATGTAACGGCCGGAGGGCATCTCGAGGTCGAGGCCGGCGAGAGCGTCTGCGACTCCGTCGTGCGCTGCGCCCCAATCCGACATGACGATTCCGCGGAAGCCCCAATCTTTTTTCAGGATTTCCGTTTCGAGGATTTCATTTGCGGTGGAGTAAGTGCCGTTGATTCTGTTGTAGGACGCCATGACCGCCCAAACTTTTCCCTTTTGAACCGCCGCCTTGAAAGCGGGCAAATAAATTTCGTGCATGGTGCGCTCGTCCACTTCGGCACTGATGGAGTTGCGCTGATATTCCTGATTATTCAGCGCGAAATGCTTCACGGTGGCGATCACACCATGCGATTGCACGCCCTGAATGAAGGAAGCAGCCGTCTCACCGGCCAGAAATGGATCTTCTCCGTAATATTCAAAGTTGCGGCCATTCACCGGCACGCGATAAATGTTTATTGCCGGGCCGAGGAGAATGTTTACGCCGCGGGCGCGGGCATCCTGAGCCATTCCCGCGCCAACGCGTTTGGCCATCGCGGTATCCCAGGTGGCGGCGAGTCCGATGCCTGCGGGAAATACTGTGGAGGGGCCGTAATTCCGCACGCCCATCGGGCCGTCGGACATTTTGAGGGCGGGGATGCCGAGGCGGTCAATCGGAAATGTGTAAAAACCGCGGCGTCCGCTGAGGAGGTCAATTTTCTCTTCGAGCGTCATTTTCTGGAGCAGACCCTCAACCCTGGCCTCGACGTCATTTTGTTGAGCGGCTTGGTTGATTGAAACGCTTGATAAAGGTCCTGCTGGAGCCGCCCGCAGCGCAAAGGATCGGGCGAGCGCGACGCCGGAGATGCACAGCAAGGCAAGAATGAAAAAGGGTTTTCGTTTCATCGGGTTGCTCGCAATCTGGAAGAGTTTCTCCGGGGAATCTCCCGTGCGCCACAAAATTGTTCGCCGCCTTCGCAGGAGACGAAAGGGTTTACCGGGCGGATTCTAGCACCGATTGGGAAGGCGGCAAGGGTAATGCATCGCCCGTGCCTCACAACTTCAGTTGAAGGAAGCCTCGTAGAGGCAGGATCTCACGCGCGATGTATCGTCGGGGCCGCGCAAAAAGCGGTGTTATCCGGCGGATTCTTGCTCGCCACGAAATGGAATAGATGAGGTGGTGCGCGCATAAAAGCGCGAAGAGCATCTGTCGCAACGATATGGGTGCAACCGCAAGATTACCAACATAAATCGTTCCAGGGGTCCATGCCGCCGCGACCTATGGAAGTCTTTGCCACCACAGGCTGGGCACGCTCGCTTCGATGGATTGAGGAAATTCTGCAAGTTAAAACCCTCTACCGATCCCCTCCGTCAATTCTCGCCCCGGATATGCCGCGGTTCAGGTACTCCTCTTGAGGGGACGCCTTGGTTGACGAGTGGGATTTTGGACGACGGGAAAAAAGGCGTCTGTTCAATTTTGTACAGTACGAAACCGTGAGACAGGGAAGTTGAGATGAATCCAAAGCCCGAGTTCTTCATTCGCAGCAGGCGCCCATTCATTGGAAAGGATGCCCTGTGGCGTGTGATAAAACGCACCGGCGTGCGTGACGGGAATCACAGCCTCCGAACCGAAGATGCGCAATCCTCTATTCAAGAGGTGAGCCATGAAAACCGCTCCGGCGAAGACGGCGACTGCTATCACGCGAATTCACCTGAAAAAGGTGTTGTACTTGACGGATTTCTCCGAGCCTTCCGAGGCCGCGCTTCCCTTCGCAGTGGCCGTCGCGCGCGAGTATGGCGCGAAGGTCTACGCGCTTCATGTGATGACGCCGAGCCCGCTGATGTACACAACGCCGGAGTCAACCGTGGCGACGATGGAATCGCAAGAGGAAGTTGCGCGCGCGGAGATGCAGCGGGCCGACGCTCAACTGACCGGAGTCGCGCACGAAATACTCGTTGAGAATGACATCGGAGTCTGGCCGGCGGTCGAGCGGGCGACAAAGCAGCTCGGGATTGACATGATCGTTGTGGGGACGCATGGCCGCAGCGGCGTGGAAAGGCTGCTGCTGGGTTCCGTTGCCGAAGAGATTTTCCGGCGGTCAAGCGTTCCGGTGCTCACGATTGGGCCGTGGGCCGCCCATGCGGTGCACAACGCGGCAAAGTTCCACCGGATCCTGTTTGCCACTGATTTCACGAAGGAGTCGCTTGCCGCCGCGCCTTACGCAATTTCCATGGCGCAGGAAAATCAGGCGCGGTTGATCTTGGTGCATGTGATTCGCGGCGGCCAGGCGCGGGGCGACGAAAAACGCGCAGAGCAAACCATCGCGCACGCAATGCACCGGCTGCTGGAAATTGTTCCCGCGGACGCGGAACTCTGGTGCCGTCCTGAAGCCTGCGTGCAGTATGGAAGCCCGGCCGACATGATTCTGGACACTGCGAGGGATCGCGGCTCGGATCTAATTGTGATGGGCGTGCGTGACGCGACGGGCCATCTCGGCGCCGCAACTCACGTGCAGCGCGCAACGGCGCATCAGGTGGTCGCGCACGCGATGTGCCCAGTGCTTACCGTGCGCGGGTGATTCTTGCGGGGATATTGAACCACGCAAACGCCGCAAAATCCTTGCATCGTAAATAGGTTCCGTTGATAGTGGTAGCGTGAATCCGGCAGGCCCCCCGAAAGCAGGCGAATCCAATTTGCCGCCCGGCCCTTGGCGGACCGGGCAGCCCTTGGACGCAGCCTTCCACCCGAAAAGCGTGGCCGTGATTGGCGCGACGGAGCGCGAAGGGAGCGTGGGCCGCACGGTCGTTGCCAATCTCGCCGCCGCCGCGTTCGGCGGAAACATTTATCCCGTGAATCCGCGGCACTCATCCATCCTTGGCATCCCCACCTATCCATCCGTTGCAAAAATTTCGGAAAGAGTGGACCTGGCCGTGGTTGTAACTCCCGCGGCTACCGTGCCGGGCGTCATCGGGGAATGCGTGGACGCGGGCGTTCGCACCGCTGTCGTGATTTCCGCTGGATTTCGCGAACTGGGCGCCGATGGCGTGGCGCTCGAGAAAAAAATCGCGGCGCAGCTCAAGCGCGGAGACATGCGCCTGATCGGCCCGAACTGCCTCGGGATCATGAATCCAAACCTGGGATTGAACGCGACGTTTGCCCAAACAATCGCGCGACCGGGAAATGTCGCTTTCCTCAGCCAGAGCGGCGCGCTGCTGACTGCGATCCTCGATTGGAGCCTGCAGGAGCAGGTGGGATTCAGCGCGTTTGTTTCGACTGGATCGATGCTGGATGTGGGCTGGGGCGATTTGATTGATCATTTCGGCTACGACTCGGATACGCAGAGCATTTTGATCTACATGGAATCGGTGGGCGATGCGCGCGCTTTTCTTTCCGCCGCGCGCGAAGTCGCCATGAAAAAACCGATCATCATTATCAAGGCCGGGCGGACGGAGCAAGCGTCCAAAGCGGCTTCGTCGCACACCGGCGCGCTCACTGGCAGCGATGAAGTGTTCGATGCGGCGCTGCGGCGCTGCGGCGTCCTGCGCGTGCAAACAATTTCCGACGTGTTTTATATGGCGGAAGTCCTGAGCCGCCAGCCGCGTCCGCGCGGGCCGAAACTGACCATCCTCACGAACGCAGGCGGCCCCGCCGTCCTTGCCACGGATGCACTGATCGGAAATGGCGGCGAGCTTGCCCCGCTTTCGGACGAATCTCGCCGGGCGCTGGATGCGCTGCTTCCTGCGGCATGGAGCCACGCGAATCCGATCGACATTCTTGGCGATGCCGAGCCGGAACGCTACGCGAAGGCGCTCGAAATCGCCATCCAAGATCCCGCAAGCGACGGTCTGCTCGTGATCCTCGCGCCGCAAGGCATGACGGATCCCGCCGCCGTCGCGGATCGCCTCCGTCCCTTTGCGAAGGGACACGGAAAACCGCTGCTCGCAAGTTGGATGGGCGCGCAAAAAGTTGGACCCGGCGAGCGAATTCTGAATGATGCGGGGATTCCCACTTTCAATTATCCGGATACAGCGGCGCGCGCGTTCGATTACATGTGGCGCTATAGCGTGAATATTCGCTCCCTGTACGAAACTCCGATGGTTGCCGTGGATCCAAGCGAGGCGCTGCAACGCCAGAGCAAATCTCAAGTCCTGCTTGGTTCGATTCTCGCGAAGGGCCGCACGCTGCTCACCGAGGCGGAATCCAAACAAATTCTGGCGCTCTACGGAATTCCTACAGTTTCGACATTGGTCGCGGGCACGCCGGATGAAGCCGCGGCCCGCGCGCGGGAACTCGGCTTCCCTGTTGTGCTGAAGCTGCATTCCGAAACGGTCACGCATAAAACGGATGTCGGCGGTGTGAAGCTGGGCATTTCACACGAAGCGGATGTCCGCCGCGCATTCGAGGAAATTCGCGCGAGCGTGACGGCCAAGGCGGGCGCGTCGAGCTTTCAAGGCGTGACCGTGCAGCCGATGATCGAGCGCGACGGCTACGAATTAATTCTTGGCAGCAGCGTGGACCCGCAATTCGGTCCCGTTATTCTTTTCGGTTCCGGCGGACAACTCGTCGAAGTCTACGGCGATCGTGCTCTCGGCTTGCCGCCGCTGAACACCACGCTCGCGCAGCGATTGATCGAGCTAACGCGAATTTACAAAGCGCTGAAGGGCGTTCGCGGACGGGCGGGGGTTGACGTCGCCGCGCTGGAAAGCCTTCTTGTGCGATTCAGCTATCTGACCGTCGAGCTCCCGCGAATCAAGGAGATCGACATCAATCCGTTGCTGGCCGCGCCGGATAAATTGCTCGCGCTGGACGCGAGAATCGTTTTGCACGACGCATCCATCGCGGACGACTCGCTTCCGCGCCCCGCGATTCGGCCGTATCCATCGAAATATGTGTGGCAGTGGAGGGCGAGGGATGGCGCGGAATTACGGATTCGTCCGATTCGCCCGGAAGATGAACCGGCGATGGTGAAATTCCACGAATCGCTTTCGGAGCAGACCGTTTTTCTCCGCTATTTTCATATGGAAAATCTCAGCACGCGGGTCGCGCACGAACGTCTGCTGCGAAAGTGTTTCATCGACTATGACCGCGAAATGGCGCTCGTTGTGGAAAGGGCGGACGCCGCGCCCGGGCAAAACGAGATCCTCGCAGTGGGGCGGCTCACGCGGGAGCGCGAGTCCTCCGAAGGAGAGCTCAGCGTGCTGGTGACCGACAAGAGCCAGCACGGCGGGCTCGGCACGGAATTGGTGCGCTGCCTCATCCAAGTGGCACGGCAGGAACGGTACACGCGCATCGTGGCGAATATCCTGCCGGAAAATACAGCGATGCGCGCGCTGGCTGCGCGGTTCGGGTTCGTGCCGAAGCCGGGTTGGGAACCATCGCTTGTTACCACAGTATTGAATCTCCAGGATTCGCCAATCGACAACCGCGAAAAACCTGCCGCCGCCCGCTGAAAAAATTTCTCACGGGAAATTTTTTCACAAAACATTTTGAGGGAGGAGAGGCCCGCCAGCCGTCGTTCGGAGCTTTGATGCTGGCCGGCGGGCCCTTGAAGGTTTAGGCGGCAGACATCTTCTTCAGGACTTCCACTGTGGGTAATTCAGCCCAGAGCGGCCGAACGACAACGCCCTGCGGCTCTTCATAGCTCAAAAAGTAGATTTGCGCGCAATGGTCGCAAAGCCAGTAATGCTTCACGTGGTGCGAGTTTTCTACAGCTTCAACCAAGATATCCTTGGCGGGCGCCGCTCCGGGAAAGCGGAAGCGGAAAAACTTTCCGCCGGCCAGCCAGTGAAACGCCGCCGGGCAGGAAGGATTTGCGCACTTGGGATAAAGCAGCTCGAAGAGCGCCGTCCCCTTCCGCGCCGCCGCGCTGTCGTGCACAGGTCTCGATACGCCAGCTTTTTCCGAAGCGGCCTTGCCTACGCCCTCGATCGGGGCGCTTTCCAGTCGGAAAGTCTGCGCGTCCTGTATCGGCGTGGATTCCAATTTTTCGATTGTCGTGCGCAACCAGTTGCGCATTACGTCTTCGATTTCGCGTTGTGAGGCGTAACGGTAGAGCGATGCAAGGGTTTCACCATTGGGACTCAATGGAATGTGCCGGCAAGGAATTTTCTTCTCGCGATCTTCCGCGGGTACCATCTGCATCAGAACGCATTCCTCGCACGGAGCCGGGTGGTCTTTGGTGTCATAGTTCATGCAGCTCGGCGAATCCTCAAAAATCAGCGGGCAGCGCCATGGCTCACGAGGAGAACTGCCGTAGCCTCCCTTTTCCAGGAAATCCAACTCAAACTTGAGAACATCCAAAAGGTTCCTGTCGTCTGTTGCCATGGCACCCTCCTGATTACACAGCCATTATCAATACCCGTCCGGGAGCAGGCAGTGAGAAGAGTCACCTGAGGATGTGACGGACGTCACAACCACTCTTCGAGGCGCAAAATGAGGGCAGGCAGTAATTTATCAATTTCCTTCCTCAAATGGACTCTCGAATTACACGGGTTCACTCCAGAGGCGATGGATGATCGGACAATTGGTCGTCGATCGCGCCGTTTTCCTGACCTCGAGGATCAAATCCGTTTCTGCGAATGCGTCAAAAACTGCGCGCGAACTCCTGTGATTTTTGTCACGCGCAAAAGTGATGGCCGACACATAGGTCTTCGTCTGCTCGTCGAATAATGAATTCGTATACAGAAGGGTTGGGCCGTGAGAGGCATTTTCAAACTCGCATACAAGCTGCTGGTGAATGACAAGGCGAAGTTTACGGCGCTGATCATCGGCATCACGTTTGCGGTTTATCTGATGATGTTTGTGACGTCGATGCTAATCGGGGTGTTGGACCATGCCTCCGCGACGATCATCAACGTGGGGGCCCCGATTTGGGTGATGGACCCCGCGGTGCAGACGGTGTCAAACACGGTGGGGATGCCGGATTACGTGCTGGACGCGGTGCGGAGCATGCAAGGAGTGAAATACGCGGTCCCGCTGTATTCGGGAGGGGGGCTGATCAAGCTGACCGACGGGTCGTACCAGTCCGTGAACGTGGTTGGGTTGGACGATACGAGCCTGCTTGGCAGGCCTGAATTGCTCGAAGGAAATATTGAGGACATCTACGCGGAAAATGGATTCATCGCGGTGAAAGACGCCGAGTTCGAGAAGCTTGAGAATCCAAAAATAGGGACGGAATTCGAGCTGAACGACAACCGGGGGGTTATTGTTGGGATTGCGACTGTGTCGACCTCCGGGCTCTATGGAATACCCACGTTGTACACCACGTACGAGAGAGCTTCGCAATACCTTCCCAATCCCCGATACACGATTTCGTTCGTCCTTGTAGAACCGAAGACCGCCGCGGACGTGCAGAACATCGAGAAGCAAGTGGCGGCGCTCGGGTATCTGGCACTGACAAAACAAGAATTCATGAAGAGAACCGCGGACTTCTTTATGTACCAGACAGGCGGGGGAACCAACATTCTGATCATGACGGCGGTCAGCCTGATCATCGGGCTTTCGATCTCGGGGCAGACATTCTATTCGTTCATTCTGGAAAATATCGAGAGGTTTGGCGCGCTGAAGGCCATCGGGGCGCGGAAGCGCAATTTGATCGGAATGATTCTGTTCCAGGCCACATTGACGGCATTCATCGGGTACGGGCTTGGAGTCGGGCTTTGCGCACTCTTGATCTGGATTGCCCGACGGCGGGTGCCGAGTTACGCGGCGATGTTCACGTACACAAATCTCGTGCTCGGATTTGTGATGGTCGCGATCATTGCCGCCGTATCGAGCTACGTAGGAATCCGCAGAGTATTGCAGATTGAACCCTTCGATATTTTCAGAGGATGAGATGCCAAAGGTGGCCATTCAAGCGAAAGACATCGTGAAGTGGTTTGGCGAAGGAGAAGCCAAAACCACCGCCTTGAGAGAGGTCGGGCTCGAAGCCTATTTCGGCGAAATGGTTTACATCGTGGGGCCTTCCGGGAGCGGGAAAACGACGCTCCTCAGCGTGCTATCGGGGATCCTGAAGCCAAATTCAGGAAACGTCCTGGTGGAGGGCACAGATATTTGGAACTTGAGCGCCGATGCGCTGGCCGATTTCCGCTTGAACAAAATCGGATTTGTGTTCCAGGATTTTCATTTGTTTCCGCGGCTGAACACGGCGGAGAACGTGGCCATCCCGCTGATACTGAGGAAGAGGGATTGGGATGAATCCATCCGCGAAGCGGTAGGCTATCTCGAAATTGTGGGATTGAAAGGACGAGCCGACCTTCCTCCTGTGAAACTGAGCGGCGGCGAACAGCAGCGCGTGGCGATCGCCCGAGCCATGGTCAGCGAGCCGGATATTCTGATCATGGACGAGCCCACGGCTTCGCTGGATGGCGATACGGGCAACGCGATTCTGAGTTTTGTTCACAAGAATATTCTAAATCCGAATCGTTGCATCGTGGTTGTGACACATGACAGCAGAATTTACGAATTCGCGACGCGGATTTTGCAGATGGAAGACGGACGTCTGACAGGAACAGAAAAGAGCGCGGCATGAAAAACAAAATTCTAATTGTACTTTCGCTCGCCGGGATCCTGGCAGGGACAGCGGCGGCGTATTTTTTCAGTATCCAACAGGCTCCGCCGCCGCCGGTGTTCAATCCGGCATCGAACCCCTATCCCAGCGGTATCTACGCGGAGGGAATCGTCGAGAGCATGCAGACCAGCGGGGAGAACATCAACATGTATCCCGAGGTTGCGGGCACGGTGAAACAGATCCTCGTGGCGGAGGGACAGGAAGTGAAGAAGGGACAGCCCCTCCTCCTGATTGATGATTCCATTCAAAGAGCCACAACCGAACAACTGGAATCGGCCGCTCAAGCCGCGCATGCGCTCCTCGAAGAGTTAAGGGCAGAGCCGAGGGCAGAAACCCTGCGGGTAAGCGAAGCGCAAGTCGCTGCAGCGCAAGCGAGTTTGAAGACCGCGCAGGATACGTTGAGCAAAAACATGGCGGCTTACGAAATAGATCCGAGATCAATCAGCAAGGACGCGCTGGACAATGACATTAACGGCGAGGCAGTGGCAAAAGCCAACCTGGAAGTGGCAAGAAAGCAGTATGACCTGACCAAAGCCGGGGCCTGGGTCTACGATATCCAGAATCAGGAGAGACAATATAACGCGCTTGAAAAATCCTACTTGGCGTCCACTGCCCTGCTATCCAAATACACGCTAAAAGCGCCGAACGACGGAATCGTACTCACGATTAACACAATCGCGGGGAATTACGCATCGGCGCAAGGAGCCTACGACAGCTACACACAGGGAATGGACCCCATCCTGGTTCTGGGCGCACCGCAGGCGACGCTGAGCGTCCGATGCTATATCGATGAAATCCTGGTGCCGCGTCTGCCATCCCCCGCAAAGATCAAGGCTCAACTGTCGATTCGCGGGTCAAACGTGAAAATTCCGCTTGAATTCGTGAGGGTGCAACCGTTGGTGTCGCCCAAGATTGAGCTTTCCGACGAACGGCAGGAGCGCGTGGATGTTCGAGTCTTGCCGATCATATTCAAATTCCAAATACCCAAAGATGTGAATCTTTATCCGGGTGAACTCGTGGATGTTTACATCGGTGACTGAGATGCGGAAGAAAACTCTGAACCTGAAGATCAAAGACGATGGAAACATGGGGGCGCGAAAATCGCCTTCGAATTGGAACATTTCTCGAGAGTTCGGGCGAATGGCCGCGCATCTTGCGGTTGTCGCGCCTCTCACCTGCGCCTTATTCATGACCGCGTGCATCGTGGGGCCGAAGTATACGCAGCCAACCGTTCAAGCTCCAACCGCTTATAAAGAGCTACCGCAGCAGGGCGCGCGGGCTGAAAGCGATTGGAAGGTTGCCCATCCCAACGATGCGGCGATCCGCGGGAAATGGTGGGAAGCGTTCAACGATTCTCAACTGAATGGGCTTGAGGAGAAAGCGAGTTCATCCAACCAAAATATTGCCGCCGCGGTGGCGAATTTCGTTCTGGCGCGGTCCCTGGTGAGACAGGCGTGGTCGCAGTACTTCCCGACGGTCGCTACCAATCCAAGCATCATGAATGAGCGGCCCTCCGCGGCCCAATTCGGCGGGTTGCAAACCGGAAGTTCATCCACTTCAGGTATTTCCATCAAATCCTTTACGGATTATTCGCTGCCTTTTGATGCGTCATGGGAGCCGGACCTCTGGGGACGCGTTCGGAATCAAGTCCGTGCAAATGCCTTTGCCGCCCAAGCGAGTGCAGCAGACCTCGAAAATGTGCGCCTTAGCGAACAGGCGGAACTTGCGGTGGATTATTACGAATTGCGCGCGCAGGATTCGATGAAACAATTACTGGATTCGACGGTAACCGCGTACCAGGAAGCTTTGGACCTGACGCGAAGCCAGTATCGTGCGGGCATCAGCAATGATGAGGCTGTGGCACAAGCCGAAGCTCAATTGAATGCGGCAGAGGCTGAAGACATAAATCTCGGGATTTTGCGCGCGCAGTACGAACACGCGATTGCCACGTTGACGGGTCAGCCGGCATCAACATTTTCGCTTCCCGTGCAAGCACTTGCGGCAAAGCCCCCGATGACGCCCGTTGGCATACCCTCCGAACTTCTCGAGCGGCGCCCGGATATCGCTGCCGCAGAACGAGGGATGGCCGAAGCGAATGCTCAAATTGGCATTGCGAAGGCCGCGTATTATCCCAACGTCACATTGAGCGCATCCGGCGGTCTCGGAACCTCCGCGATCGCTACGTGGTTTACGTGGCCGAGCCGCTTTTGGTCGGTGGGGCCGAGCCTGGCGGAAACGATTTTCGACGCAGGATTGCGCAAGGCGACCGTCCAGCAGTTCCAGGCGAGCTATGACATGACGGTGGCGAACTATCGGGAGACCGTGCTGGTCTCCTTTCAGCAAGTGGAGGACAATCTGGCATCGCTGCGAATCTTGTCGCAGGCGATTGAGGAACAGGACGCGGCTGTGGAAGCGTCAGCCAGAAGCTTGCGGGAAGCTACAGTCCGATATAAGGCGGGAGTGGACCCATATCTAAATGTGATTACGGCGGAAACCATTCTTCTGAACGACCAACAAACCGCAGTGAATTTCCGAATGCAACAAATGGTGGCCAGCGTTCAACTGATCAAAGCGCTTGGAGGCGGCTGGGATCTGTCGCACATGCCCTCCACGAACCAGGTCCGGTCTCCATCGCCGTAGAAGCCGATTTCGGCGCATGAGCCCGGTACAAGGGTCCCCCTGCAATCGCAGTTCGAGGGAAACTGTGCACCCCTTCAAAATTGACTCGGAGGCGCGCACGGGGGGATAGTCAGGGATAATTTGAGTGTCCGGCGGGTGTGACATGCTGAATATTAAGAAAATTCTCTTGCCGATGGATTTTCCAAATCCGTTGCTGCCAGTGGTGCATCAGGCCGCGACTCTGGCACACCAATTCCATTCCGAGATTTTATTGCTCCATGTTGTGACGGCAGCAAGTCGTGCCGCCGGCGTGCCGGTGGATGGCCCGAAGCTAGCTGCCTGGGATCTGACCGGGGAAATCCTGCGGGAAGCGCGGGATAAATCAGACCAAACGCTTGGGGCGGAAATTGAAGGACTTCAAATTCGGAGTATGTTGGCGGATGGCGACGCGGCCCAGGCGATTATTCAAGTGGCTGAGCAAGAAAAAGTTGACCTCATCATGATCCCGTCGCATGGGTTTACATTTAACAAGTTTCTTCTGGGTTCCGTGTCAGCGAAAGTGCTGCATGGGACCGGTTGCCCGGTTTGGACGGGCGCGCACACCCAAGTGGAGCATTTACGGAAATTTGCGATCCGCAGAGTGCTATGCGCAGTGGATTTCAGGCCCCATGGCCATAGGGCTGTTTCGTGGGCCAGCCGGATAGCCGCTGAATTCGGCGCCCAACTGACGCTCGCGCACGTCACGCCCGGCGTGGAGTTGTGGGGCCCGGGCGGAAGCTACGTCAATCCACGATGGAAAGAGGAGCTTTTGAGCGACGCGGAGCGGCATATGACGGCGCTCCAGAAAAATATGGGCCTGAATGCTGAAGTATTTATCGGCAGCGGAGACCTACCCAAGGTGATGAGCGAAGCCACGAAGCGATTCGAGGCGGACTTGCTCGTTACCGGTTGCCACCCGTATGGTAATCAGATGAGAACGCACTGTTACGCAATTATTCGCTTAGCGCCGGTTCCCGTTTTGAGCGTGTGAAGGACCGAACACGTTACCTGTGAATGTCAGAATTGGTCCGGCGGGGCCCGCTTTCCACTAAAGCGCAGAATGCAGCAGCGTGTGACGGAGGTCACACGAGTCTGTGACGTGTGTCACGTCGCCCTCGGAGGATTGAAATCACACTGGATGTGACGGATGAACATCTGAGATTCGGTGAGGGGGGACGATGAGCGCAATGGCCGTTACACCCGGAAAGAAGTGGCATATAATGCGGACAAATAAAGCCATGAAAACGCCCTACGGATTGCAGGTTATCGAGAGTTGCCTGACTTGCCCGATGCAGAGGGATGAGCTTTTTTGCGACCTCTCAAAGCCGGCGCTGGCAGGACTGGACTCCATTTCGTCCTCGGCCACCTATCCCAAGGGAGCCTTATTGTTCGTGGAGGGGCAGGACCCGCGCGGGATTTTTGTGATTTGCAACGGCCGGGTGAAGCTTTCGGCCAGCTCGGCGGACGGCAAATCCGTGATCTTGCGAATCGCCGAGTCAGGCGAAGTGGTGGGACTGCCGGGGAGCATATCGGGAAAACCCTATGAGGTGACGGCGGAGGCGCTCGAGCCCATCCAGGCGAATTTCATTCCTCGAGAGCCGTTCCTGAAATTCCTACGTGAACACGGCGAGGCAGCGGTCCGCGTGGCGGAAATTCTAAGCGATATTTATCACGCGACTTACCAGGAAGTGCGGTACCTGGGACTATCCGGGTCGGCGACGGAGAAGCTTGCGCGCTTCCTGCTTGACTTGACGGCGGTGGAGGGCGCGGACAAGGGCACGTTGCGCGCTACTCTGACGCTCACGCACGAGGAAATCGCGGAGATGATCGGCCTTTCGCGCGAGACAGTCAGCCGACTTTTCGCGAATTTCAAGCGCAAAAAGCTGATTGAGGTACATGGCTCGGCGCTGGTTATTACGAATAAAGCCGGTCTCGAAAAAGTTTTTGAGGTTTAACCCCCCCCCCTCCAACCAACATTCCTTTTGTGAACGCTGCCGAAGAAGGATTCATCGGCGAGAATCTGGCTGATTGCTTACATGCCGCAAGGGTTGAGTGAGTGTAATTCACAACCCAGAAAGCAAGAATGAATTTAAATTTTAATAAACATGTTGAACTTTTCCGGCAGGCAGCGTATATCCGCAGATGTTCAATATTGAACAGGGTCCAGAAACCGGTTCAGTTACCGTGCCTACCCAAAGGTGTGCCGAATCAAGCGACAAAGAGAGATGAAGTGCGGGAGTCAAAAGAAACATGGATTGGCTGCAATCACAGCACGAAGTGATTCCAGTCACAGATTGTGATTGAAAGCCTGCGCGAATATGGCGCAGGCGAAAGTCCCAAGCGCCGGGCAATTGACGGGGAATCGAGGGGATGATGGGCCAGAAGAGAACCAGGAAAATTCTAAGGATTCTCCTTCCAGTTTTACCAATCCTCATTTTTTCAATTGTAATGCACGCGCAGAACAACAATGGCGCTGCTGCTCCTGCCCAATCAAATCAAAAGCAGAAGAAGTCGCCCCCAGCCACTGTGCCGCCGCCCCCACAAGCGTCTGACTACGTGGGCGCGGAAGCGTGCAAGGTCTGCCATGAGGATATCTACAACGGATACGAGAAAACTCCACACTGGAAGACGATGTACAACACTCAAGGCGGTCCCGCGAAGCAAGGATGCGAGGGGTGCCATGGACCGGGCAAGGCGCATGCGGAATCAGGTGACAAGACAAAAATCTTTACGTTCAAGAATGTGCCAGCCGACGAAATCAGCAAGAGGTGCTTGACTTGCCATGTTTCGGGCAAGGAGCAGATGAATTTTGAACGCGCGGAACATTTCAAGAACGGGGTGAGCTGCATAGATTGCCATTCCCCGCACCACTCGAAGGACCCGGAATTTTTGCCTCGTGGCAAAACAGCCTGAACTCTGTTATTCGTGCCACGCGCAACAAAAACCACAATTTGCGATGCCCTTCCATCATCGAGTGAACGAGGGGCTGGTGAAATGCAGCGATTGTCACAATCCGCATGGGACGGTTGGGGCGAACCAAGTGCGGACCTCAGCGGTGGGAGACGCAGTCTGCTTCAATTGCCACGCCGATAAGCGAGGTCCGTTCGTTTTTGAGCATGAGGTAGTGAAGGTCGAAGGTTGCCAGTCCTGCCACACGCCACACGGATCGCCCAATATGCATCTGCTGAAGGTGAGCAATGTAAATTTGTTGTGCCTCTCGTGCCACACGACATCTTTCGCGAACGCGCCAGGCGCGCCGTCATTCCACAATCAAGCGGCGCAATATCAGGCGTGCACGCTTTGCCATTCGCAGATTCACGGGTCGAATTTCGACCACACTTTCTTCAAGTAGAGGAGCCTGCCATGATCATGGGCAATTCGCGGAACGGCAAGGCAATCAGAGCGGCAGGAAACAGATTCGGTTTGAGTCCGAAATCGAAGAAATGGTATTGGCAAGTCCTTTCGATGCGTGTGCTGGTTGTCGCGTTGGCATTTGCGGTCATGGCGTGGGGAGTGGCTCAAGCCCGACAGCAGGACCCACCCACGGTGCAGCCGGGTCAGACACAACAAACTCAGACGCCGCCAACCCAGACTGCGACGACGGCGACCCAAACTACGACGCCGACTCCAACCCCGACCGATGAGACCGGAGGGAAAACCGCCGGGAATTACCTGATTCAGCAGTCGATTGAATTCGGGTACCGTGACAGCCGAATCGGCGGGAACATGAACAATTACGATACGTTCGAAAATCTCCAGTCCGGCATGCGGCTACTTGATTACACGGTGAGCATGCATTCGATCGACCACCGCGGAATATTCTTCGATGATCTTACCTTCACGAACTTTGGCTACGGCGGAGATCCAAACGACGTCTCGCGCCTACATATTGATAAGATCAAATGGTACGACTTTCGCGTATTGTTTCGGCGCGATTTGAACTACTGGAATTACGATTTGCTGGCCAACCCCTTGAACACGGCGGTGACGACTGGGACAAACCCCACACTTGCTGTTGCGAACTCGCCACAGGGTCTGAATTTGTCGCGCCACATGCAAGACTACGATCTTACGCTGCTACCGCAATCGCGGCTCACCTTCCGCCTAGGATATTCGCGAAACAGCAATCAGGGTCTCGCGTCGAACACTTGGGAAGGGTTTAACGAACCTCTGTTATCTCAAGTGCTTCTCTACCGGACCAGCGCGTACCGGATGGGTGTGGATTACAAGGGGATTCCAAAGACAACCTTGTCATTCGATGAGTTTCTGACCTATTCCAAGATCGACGAGGACGAGACTGACAACATTATGAATTATCAGCTCTCGAACGGAACTCCTATTGACCTCGGGCTGGTGTACACCGCTTCTGGTCCTTGGAAATCGACTTGCGCCATTACGAACGCAACCAGCGCACCATTTCCAACAGTTTCTCCAACTTGCACCGCGCTCACGTCGTTTAGCGAGGTTCAGAATCCAAGGTCGTACTTCCCAACAGAGCATTTCCGGTTTCAGTCAACGTACATCAAGAACTTTTCAATGACAGGGTCAGTTGGTTACAGCGGCGGGAACAACACAGTTTCGGATATGAATCAACGGATCACCGGATACAGCACAATCGGGAGCACATTAGGCGGACCTGCGGTGACCAAGCACGTTTCGATGAACGCGGATTGGTCGGGCGACTACCGCTTCACGAACAAGCTGCACCTTGTTGATGAGTTCTCGTTCTTGGATTGGCGCCTCCCTTCGATGTGGAACACCGATGACACAAACCTCTTCGATGTGCCCGCGGCTGCCGGCCAGACAGGTATGTTGATCCCGATTGCGTCGCTGACTCAGGCGGAATTTGACACTGACTGCCCAAGCAGTGTTTATAAGGCACCACTGACAACGGTGAATGGTCCCCTTTGTCCGGTTCATACGTCGAGTTCCGGCGCCGATTTTACCAACGAGTTGGTTGAACAATACCTGGGTCAAAGGATGATCACGAATACGATTGAACTGAAATACGACTTTACCTCGTGGATGACCGCGCATGTCGGCTACGAGTACACGGACCGCACAATCGCTGATTTCAGCGCGACCTGGGACACGGGGGAAATTTACCTGCCGGGCGGAGCTTCGGGAGCCACTGCTGCGAATGATTATCTCGCCGCGCGCGGCGACTGTGCATTGGTTGCAGGAGTGTTGCCATCTGGCTGCGTGCTGAACGCAGACGGGTCCATTCAGGAAGGCACGGCCACGACTCTCGTCCCTGAAGCGGGTAACGACACCACACGTAACATTTACCTAATTCACGAGAGTTTGGGGATTGTGGGGATTGCGGCGCGGCCAACCAATAAACTGAGAGTCATGGGTGACGTCGCATTCGGTTACAACGATAACTCCTTTACGCGGATCAGTCCCCGGCAAGTACAGAGTTATAAAATTCACGCTGTTTATTCTCCGACGTCTTGGGCGCACATAGACGGTGCGGTGGACATCCACGAAAACCGCGACAACGTAACGTATGTGAATAATCTTGAGCATGGGCGGACTTACAGCTTTGTGACGACTCTCCAGCCGTCCCCCAGTTTATGGGTTGATTTTGGCTTCCACTATATGGACATCTTCACGCAGACAGACATATGCTTCGCCGACTCGGGCGCGACGGCAATCGTATTCACAACCGCTTGCGCAGTTCCGGGGAACACCGGAGGCACACTCTCAACGCTTTCCATGTACGCGAGCAAGGATTACTACGCGTATGGGAACGTAATGTGGAAGCCCGTCAAACGCCTGACAGCAGTCATGGGATATGCGGGCAGCATCGTTCGAGGGAACACGACATTCGTGAATTTGTTGCAACCGACCGGCACGCTGGATTTCAACTACCTGAAGCCATTCGCGAGTTTGCAGATTGATCTTTACAAGGGTCTGAGCTACAAGACGGCGTGGAATTATTACGGATACAACGATCACGGCGTTGCGAATCCGGTTTTGCTTGCGCCACTGCCCTCGCAAGACTTTGATGGAAGCAATCTCACGTTTTCCATCAAGTATGTGTTTTGAGTCAATTTGAGGAAAAGACGGGCGCCTATTACGGGATTCGCAGGACTTGGTGCAATCTGCTTGCGAGGGATAAAACGAAACGAGATTTTCGGGATCGTTTCCTCACTCTTTCCGTGAGATACTCCTCGGGGTCGTGCCAAGCGCGGTCCGGAAGGGATTCCAGCATCAGATTCTACTTCCCGGGAAACAATGACGACGTGGAATTGGCGAATCCGAATCGCAAGGCTTCCAGTAATCATGACCCTGAGTGGAATTTTTGGATTCGCAACGGCGGCGCAGGCGCCGGGGGCGAAAACTTACGCAAAGAACTGCACGCCCTGCCATGGAGTGGATGGCCACGCAAGCACTCCGGCGGGAAAACAGTTAAAAGCGAGGGATTTCCACTCACCGGACGTGCAAAAGGAATCCGACGAGACTTTGGCGGGGGTTATCACGAAGGGCAAGAATAATATGCCGTCGTTTGGGAAGACATTGAAACCAAATGAGATTGCTGACTTGGTGAAGTACATTCGTGGCTTTGCCAAAAATTAATTTGCATCGAAGCGTGACGGCGACTGGCACGCGGACAAGACAGCGCTTCACGAATTGATGAAAACCCTTTGAATGGAGAAAAACAACTATGAAAATTCTGCGCGAACTAATCGTGGGCGGAGCGATCATTGCCCTGGCCGTCATATTGTTTGTCTTTGCGCTTCCGGCAGCCCACGCGGATACCGCGGCCACTTACAAGGCAAAGTGCGCACCATGCCACGCACTGGATGGGTCTCCGACGGCAGCCGGGAAGGTGATGGGGGCTCATGATTTTAAGAGTCCAGACGTCCAAAAAATGTCCGACGCGGATATGACGGCCATCATCGCCAATGGGAAAAACAAGATGAAAGGCTTCTCGAAGGATCTAAAGCCCGACGAGATAAAGGCGCTGGTAGCGTTTATCCGGGCAATGCAGAAGTAGTAAGTGCCGGGAACTGGATTGTATTCCAGAATCCAGCTTCGTCCATCCCGTTGTAGCGGTGGTGGTTAGTCCGAGATTACGTGGAATCGCGTCTTTGTGCCTGCACGATTTCATGGCGGACGGGAAGATATGTAAAAACGTCAATTAATGAGCCTATCAGAACGAATTCGCGACTGGTCTCGCGTAATATATTTCTTCGGGCAAAACGCCGTGACCATGATCGGCGCGGTCCTTACCACGACCGCCGCCCTCACCATGTTGGCGTTCTGGTTTTACGATGTCCTGATTCCCGGTCCGCCTCACCCTTACATCGGCGTCCTAATTTTTCTTATCCTGCCCGCCGTTTTTGTACTGGGACTTCTTCTGATTCCAGTAGGCATCTGGATACGGCGCCGCGGGCTTCACCGCAAAGGCGAATTGCCCAGTGAGTTCCCGAAGATTGACTTGCAAGTGCCTATGGTTCGGCGCGCCTTCTGGCAGGTTTCCTTTGCAACCGTCATTAATCTCATCATTGTGGGGACGGCGTCCTACCGCGGGGTGGCGTATATGGACTCCACCCAGTTCTGCGGAACAACCTGCCACACGGTGATGGAGCCGGAATACACGGCTTATCAGAATTCCCCGCATTCGCGAGTCGGCTGCGTGGAATGCCATATAGGCTCCGGCGCATCCTGGTTCGTGCGATCCAAGCTTTCCGGAGTGCGGCAGGTTTTTGCGGTGACGTTTCACACCTATTCCACACCAATCCCTTCGCCTGTGAAGTACCTGCGGCCGGCTCGGGAAACCTGCGAACACTGTCACTGGCCACAGAGATTTACAGGTGACAAGGTCCTGATTCACACAAGCTACAAGGACGACGAGAAAAATACCCCTCAGACCGACGTTTTGCTTCTAAAGATTGGCGGCAACGCATGGGATGGGTCCGTGGGAATTCACGGACACCATCTGGCGGAACATACCTCGATTCACTACATTTCCATCGATGCAGAGCGGCAGGTGATACCTGTCGTGGACTATACGGGCGCCGACGGCAAGACGATTCACTTTGTGTCTACCGATGCGAAGGCCACGCAGCAACAACTGGATCAGGGTGAACACCGCGAAATGGATTGTATTGATTGCCATAACAGGCCCACGCACGCTTTTGATTTGCCCGAAACGGCGGTGGATCGGCAGATGGCCGCCGGCCAGATTAGCCCCGACCTTCCCTTCATCAAGAAAAAGGCTGTGGAGCTGCTGAAAACGGATTATTCGGATCGTGATACAGCACGTCTCCGCATCGTTTCAGGAATAAGCGATTTTTACCGTGTGAGCTACCCAACGATTTATGGAGCACATCGGACGCTCGTCCAGCAATCGGCTGAAGAAATCGCGGCCATTTACCTCCGGAATGTGTTCCCGGATATGAAACTCACATGGGGCGTCCATCCCAACAACCTCGGCCATAGTGATTTCCCCGGGTGCTTTCGATGCCATGACGGAAGCCACACCAGTTCCGATGGCCAAACGATTACAAATGATTGCTCTGCCTGCCATCAACTTCTGGCAATTGGCGAAGAGAAGCCAAAAATTCTGACCGAAATGGGCATGAAATAACTCCGAGTGAGGTTTGCAGTTGTTCAAGATAGCTCCCCCCCGCAATTTGACCTTCGCGCGTTGGGTGTTCTTCTTTTCGATGTTTTCGGTGATCGCGATCTCCCCGCGTGTTGCAGCACAAACAAAACTGCCCGACCTCCCGAATGGCGACGAGGCGTGCCTCACATGTCATGGACAGCCGGACATGAAATCCCCCAGTGGAAAGAGTGTGACCGTCGATCCAACCAAACATGCGGCTGGAGTCCACGGAGTCCTTGCCTGTCAGGATTGCCACACAACCATAAAAGAGTACCCACACCCTGCCAAGGTTGAAAAAGTCCAGTGCGCGACCTGCCATCCGGACGAAGCATCAAACGTCCCCAACAGCATCCACGCTGTACTTGGCGCCGGCGCCTGCCAATCCTGCCACGGGGATCCACATGATGTGAAAACGGCGCGGGCCTCGCTCCGGCGAAATGCGCGGAATGTCATACGCAGGAGGTGAAGGATTTTGCTATCAGCATTCACGGCCATGCGGCGGCGTCGCGAGACCCCGATGCCCCAAAATGCGTATCCTGCCACGGGCCGGTGCACCAGATTCGGACATCAAGCGATCCATCTTCAACAGTAGCGAAGAAAAATCTTCCTGACACCTGCGCCACTTGCCATGCCAACGTTCAATTTTTGTCGCGGCATAACATCCCATTTGCGCATCCAGTTGAGCTTTATAAACTAAGCGTCCATGGACGCGCAGTGGCGGCGGGTAATAATGCGGCGGCAACCTGTTCGGATTGTCACGGAAGCCATGAAATCGTTCCCGCGCGTGACCCTCTTTCGAAAATCAATCACTGGAACGTCGCAACCACCTGTGGGAAGTGCCACGCGGAGATAACGAAGACCTACCTCGAAAGCATCCACGGCCAGGCGATGATGGCGGGTGCCGCGGACGCGCCAGTGTGTACCGACTGTCACGGCGAGCACCTGATCCTGGGCCCCAAAGAGGCTGCATCAACCGTGAACGCTTCGCGGGTTTCGTCAGCCACCTGCGGCCGCTGCCACGGGGATGAGCGCCTTGCGGTCCGGTTCAATATGCCATCGGACCGCGTCCCCAGTTATGCCGACAGCTATCATGGTCTTGCCCTCCGGGAAGGATCGCAGACTGTGGCCAATTGCGCGTCATGCCACGGCGTGCACAATATCTTCCCTTCGAGCGACCCACGGTCCACTGTAAATCCCGCCAATCTTCGTAATACATGTGGCGCGTGTCATGCGGGGGCCGGCGAAAACTTTGCGATTGGCCCCGTTCACGTCCAGGCGTCGAACGGAACTGCTCATCCGGTCGTCCAGTGGATTCGCCGCGTTTATTGGATACTGATTCCATTGACGTTGGGCTTCATGATTTTGCACAACTTGATCGACTTTCTTTCGAAGCTTATCAGACGGCGCGCACGCCACGAATCGGGCCAGCAAATCACGCGCATGAACTTGCAATTTCGGATCGCACATTGGGGCGTGATGTTCAGCTTTCCGACGCTTGTGTTAACCGGATTTGCGTTGAAGTTCCCTGATTCCTGGTGGTCAAAGCCTCTTTCCCACTGGGGGGGCCACTTTGATTTGCGCGGGGACCTGCACCGGGTCGCCGCTATTGTGCTCCTCGCGTCCGTGCTTTATCACGCGATTCACCTCAGCGTGAATCGCAGGGATCGTGTGTTTTTGAAGGCTATGCTGCCCCAATGGAAAGATGTCACGGACATGGTCAACGTCTTTGCGTTCAATCTGGGCTTCACGAAAGATAATCCACAATTCGGAAAATTCAACTACGCGGAGAAGCTCGAGTACCTGGCGTTCATCTGGGGCAGCATCATAATGGCGGTCTCCGGTTTTCTGCTTTGGTTCAATAATTTCACGTTGCGGCACTTTCCGAAGTGGGTCGCGGACGCGGCGACTGCCGTGCATTATTATGAGGCCCTGCTCGCTACTTTCTCGATCTTGCTCTGGCACTTCTATATCGTAATTTTCGACCCTGTGGTGTACCCGATGGATCCCGCCTGGCTGACCGGCAAGACGTCCGCCGATCACTTCCGCCATGCACGGCCGGGTTATTTCCGAACATTGCAGCAGGCTGGATTTGTCGAAGAAGCTAAGCCTAACAAAAAGGAAGAGTCGGAGAAGAACGGTAGCGGCGAATCGGGCGCGACCTAACTGATTGACCCCCTACATCGCGGTAAAGTAGAATTTTAAATTAGGTCGTATTTCCTGTACGGTGGGGCCGTGGCGCAGTTGGGAGCGCGCCTCGATGGCATCGAGGAGGCCGTGGGTTCGAATCCCATCGGCTCCACCAATTTATCAATTTCACCGACCGGGACGTTCTCTAATACCTCAGCGCGCTTCTCTTTATTCGGTCCCCTTCTCCTTCTACTGTTAGTTCTTTGAATCGCTGGAAAGATAAGACGATTGTCTTTGGCCAGGGGAAAGGCTATAAGCTTTGGCAGACGGTCAGAGCCCGGGGAACCCTGAATTTTGTTAGCGGTGGACCAAATCGCGCTCCACAATGGGGCTATCGCACAGATGCAGTAATCCGGGCCGTCGATCGAACACTCGAGGAGGAATTCCAGATGAAGAAAATGACGACATGGATTGGCGTGAGCATGCTAATCCTGGGCCTAGCTTTGATCATGGTGACTCCAACTTCGACGCGTGCAACGGCGAATACGCCCGTAACCGCGGCGGCAGCAGCCCCAACCCCCGCACCGGACCATCCGGAAATCAGGAGGGCTCTGGACGCGCTTCAAGCGGCGCGCGTGCATATCCATGAGGCAAGGCACGATTTCAACGGACACAAAGCGGAAGCGCTTATAAAGATTGACGAAGCGATCAACCAACTTAAAATCTGCATGCAGTACGACCGCTAAGATTCTTGGCGTCTCGGGGGCGGGGGCGCTCCCAGTGAGTGGCCCCGCTCTTTTTGCCGAGCGAAACAAGCCTTCCGGGTCCCCGGGCTCGAGAGACAACATTTGGCCCGCTCCATCGAATCTATTTCCAGCGTATAGTTTAGGTGTGTTCTTGCCCCGCAATTTTCAATGGAAGATTCTCGCTTGCGCCTTCATTTTACTGGCGCCGGTCTGCCCGGGAAGCGTACGGGCGCAGTCCGCGGACAAGATTTTGAAAGATTACGTCAAAGCAGTCGGCGGCGAGAAAAAGCTGAAAGCAATCAAAAACCTGACAGCAGTTGGCGAAGTACGTGACACAGCAAACGGACAGACCGGCTCTTTTATGTTGGAGACGCGCACGCCGGACAGTTTTTATCTTGAGATGACCGGCGAGGGATTGGCATGGAGCGAAGGGTTTAACGGCAATTCGGGCTGGGAGCAGAAGGCCGGGGGAAGCCCCTCGACTCTGACGGGTTGGCGAAGCGCGCAACTGAGAGCGACCGCGTTCTACTGGAGCGATCATTTCCAGAACCTTTCTAAAATAGGAGCGCAGGCTGCGCTGGCCGGACAGGAAATGATCGATAGAAACACATTGAACGCGCTGGAGATAACGACCCGGGCGGGAGTCCACCGCAAATTTTTGTTTGATGCGAAGAGCGGAGTGCTCGTAAAGGAAATAGAGGAAGGGGACGGCGCTGAAGAAGAGACGCTTTTCTCCGACTACCGCCCGGTAGACGGCGTTCTGGAGCCATTCCATTTAGTGATTCAAATGAGCGGGCGAACATTTGAAGTGACGATGCGAGAGGCGCGGCACAACGTCCAGATGGATGGGCGGATCTTCGCCTTCCCTGAAGAGACCTCCGCGCCCCTGCCGGACCCCACGGAATTGTTTCGCGAGGTGGACAAAAATCAGAAGCAGCTCGACCTGCTCCGCAAGAATTACACCTACACTGCCGATGAGAGCGAACTCGTAACAGATGACAAAGGCAAGACCCGCGAAAAGGAAGCGAGGAGATACGAGGTCTTTTACCTTGGCAGCGAAGAAGTGGACCGGCTCGTTGCCAAGCAGGGCAAGCCGCTCACCGACGAGGAGAAAAAAAAGGAAGACGAGCGGATAGATAAAATCTACAAGAAGTATGAGGAGAAAAAGAAAAAAGAGGCGAATGGCGCCGAGACCCCAAAGAAGGACGAAGAAGACGGTGACGTCGAAATCAAAGACTTCCTGCGCGCTTCCGAATTCGTGAATGCGCGGCGTGAAAGATTTGACGGTCAAGAAATGATTGTTTTCGACTTCCAGCCCAGACCCGACTTTAAGCCGCACAATCTGAATGAGAGGCTGGTGCAGACCCTCTCCGGCGTTATTTGGATCGACGAGAACGCCAAGGAAGTCGTGCGACTGGAAGCGCGAACGAATGACAATTTCAAGATTGGCGGTGGTCTCGCGGTTTCGTTGCAAAAAGGAATGTACCTGGCGTTTGAGCAGGAATACGTCCACGACGAAGTCTGGCTGCCCTCCTACGCGGAAATCCATCTTTCCGCGCGGGCGTTGCTTTTTGTGCATTTTAAGGGCGATGTGATCGATCGCTTCACCAATTACAAAAAGTTCGGCTCGGATATTCAAATCCGCCACGCAGGGCCGGAAAAACAGTAGATTCCCTTCATTCGAAATCTCAGCCCCGCGATTTCACGCCGGCTACAAGTCGGCTGGAAAAGTCCTGCGCTCAGGCGCCGATATGCAATACAATGCAGCGCTTATGGCTAAACTGACATTTCTGGGTGCGGCAGGCACAGTTACGGGGTCGAAGTATCTGGTTGAAGCGAATGGCAAGCGGCTCCTGGTGGATTGCGGTCTATTTCAGGGAGCGAAGGAACTGAGGGAGCGGAATTGGGCAGCACTCCCTGTAAACGCCGCGACGATTGATTGGGTGGTTTTGACGCACGCGCATCTTGACCACACGGGCTGGCTGCCGCGGCTGGTGCAGCAGGGTTTTGAGGGGCCCATTTATTCCAACGCGGCGACGCGCGAGCTATGCGAAATCCTCCTTCCGGATTCGGGCCATATTCAGGAGGAGGACGCGGACTATGCGCAGCGCAAGGGGTATAGCAGGCACAAACCCGCGCTCCCACTCTACACCGAGCAGGATGCCCGTAATGTGCTGACGCGCTTCAAGGAAATCCCGCGCACCGGCGTCTTCGCAATCAGCCCTGAGTTTTCCGTCCGGCCACATGACGCAGGACACATCCTCGGCTCGGCGAGCCTTGAGCTGACGATCACCGAGGGTGCGCGAAAGATAATCGTGCTGTTTTCGGGCGACGTCGGGCGGTATGACCAGCCGATCCTTAAGGACCCGGAACCTCCGCCGCCCGCCGACGTTTTGCTATGCGAAACGACGTACGGCGATCGTGACCACCCGAGCGATCCAAAAAATCAGGAATTGGTGGACGTGGTCAACCGCGTAGTGAAGCGCGGCGGAGTGATGGTGCTCCCGGCGTTTGCCGTGGGGCGCACGCAGCAACTCATGTACGTCCTGCGGCAGCTCGCGGATGCGAACCGAATCCCGCACCTCCCCGTGTACGTGGATAGCCCGATGGCGATCAACGTTACTTCCCTCTATCTGAACCACCACGAGGACTACGACGCCGAGTTCATTAAAGAAACGGAGACCGGCGATCCGCTCAACATGCGGACGGTGCACATGACAAGGACGCCGGAAGAATCAAAGAAGATCAATGACGTGCACACTCCCTGCATCATTATTTCGGCGAGCGGAATGGCCACTGGCGGACGCGTGCTTCATCATCTGACGCAGAGACTCCCGGACCCTAAAAACGCAATTCTACTCGCCGGATTCCAGGCGGAGGGTACTCTTGGCCGCGCGCTTCTCGAAGGTGTAAAGAGCGTGCGAATATATGGGCAGCCCGTGGCGGTGGGCGCGGAGATCGTGGACCTGAAGCAATTCTCCGCGCACGCCGGGCAAAGCGAATTGTTGCGGTGGCTTTCCGGATTTGCGACGCCCCCACGGCAGACATTCCTTGTGCACGGCGAACCCCCCGCTGCGGCAGCATTTCAAAAGGCTCTTTCGGCAAGGCCGGGCTGGCGGGCAACCGTTGCTCAATACCTGCAGACCATTGACCTTAGCCAAATCTAGCCCTCCGGCATGGCTGTTGTGTTAGAATCCGGGAAATCGAGGGGAGGAGTAAATGCCCCGTCTCCGCTGGTCGCTGCTTCTCGCATTCTTCAGTCTCCTGGGTACAACTGTTTCTCAAGCACAAATGATTGCCAGGCCGTCGCCGACTAACGTATCGGAAATTGGAGGCATGATCACAAGCGATGGAGATAACCGTCCCATTCTCAATGCAAAAGTCGACCTGGCAACCGGGTCCGGTGAATTCATGAGTTCCGCATATACGGGTGAAGACGGCCGATTCACTTTTATGAGTTTGGCCAGCGGCGAGTATTTGGTCACTGTAACGGCGCAAGGATACGATTCCGCAAACCAAAAGGTGCTTCTCTTCGGGACCAACATGCCCGAGGTGAGGATGGTTTTGCGAAAGTCCGCCAATCCCGGTGAGAATGCGCATCCCCCCGAAGACTCCGTTTCGAACCGGGAGCTTATGTTGCCTCAGAAGACTCAGGAGGACCTGCGCAAGGGGATGGATAAGCTTTACAAGAAAAATGACCCTTCCGGGAGCATGCCTTACTTCCAAAAAGTGCTTGCGGTCGCGCCGGGCTATTACGAGGCTTACTACCACGAAGGGATGGCATATACGATTGAGAGCAAGCCCGCCGACGCGGAGAGAGCATTTCAAAAAGCAATTGAGTTGAGCAAGGATTCTTATCCGGACGCGGATTTTGGATTGGCCGCCGTGTTGTCCGATCAGAATCGATTCAAAGAATCAGAAGTGCTATCGCGCCATGGTCTCGTGCTGCGGCCGGATGCGTGGCGAGGGGATCTTGAGCTGGCCCGGGCGTTGGACGGAATGGGGCGCAGCGCCGAGGCGGAGCCATTTGCATTGGAGGCGCGAAAGAGAAATCCAAGCTTCCCCGGGCTTTACATTGTTCTGGCCAATATTCACCTGCAATTGCACAATGACAATGCTTTGGTTGAGGATCTGGCCGCTTATCTCAGGATTGATCCGAACGGGCCATTTGCCCCGCAAGCCAAAGATTTGAAAGCCAAGACGGAGAAATTGCTGAGCAATAAGGGCGCCCCGACAGCGCCCCACCCAAATTGAGGGGGCCTCATGTTGTCGTTTTCAGGGCTTAATCGCTCGCGTGAACAGAAATTGATTGTCCGGTTCTTCGGTTTGGGCCGAATTGGGTTGTTCATGGTGTCCGCGTTGTTGCTCACTGGATCAGCTTTTGCACAAGGAGGCATGCAACAGAATCAGAATACCGATTCGACAACGGTAAAATACACCATAACCGGCAAAGTCCAGTTTGAGTCGACGAATGTGGAGTTGCGCGGAGTCGAGGTGACTCTCTATGCGCCAAGTGGAGAACCGATCGATTCAGGCTATACAGATTCAAGGGGAATCTTTGAGTTTGGCAATCTTCCCCTTGGCACCTACACGGTCACAATTAATGACGAGAGGTATGAACCCTATCGGGAAATGGTCACCATCTATGGGAGACCCGGCGCCAGTCTATTTGTACGGCTCCGGCCTGCCGCCAAGGATGCGAGGCCATCTGCTCCTGGAAACGCGGTATCCGCGCGAGAGCTTGCGCTTCCCCAAAAAGCGCAGGACGCGCTGCACAAGGGGCTGGACACGCTATTCGAGAGTCGCGATCCGGCAAAGAGCATTCCGTTTTTCGAGCAAGTGCTACAAACGTCTCCGGATTATTACGAGGCGTATTACGACGAGGGCGTCGCATATTTGAAGATGAACAAGATCGAGGAAGCACAGACGGCATTTCGCAAGGCCATCGATCTTGGCAAGAACCAATTTGCCGAGCCTTACATCGAGATGGCTTCGATTTATACCGATCAGGGGAAGCTTCCCGAAGCCGAAACCATGGCACGCAAGGGACTGGGGATTCAGCCGCAATCCTGGCGCGCGCATTACGAACTCGCGCGCATTTTGTTCAACGAAGGCTTACCGGTTGACGCGGAACAAAGCGCTCTGGAAGCCCGGCGGCTTGAGCCCAAATTTCCGAGACTTTACATTATCCTGGCAAATATCCAGCTGAGGCTGGGAAAAAATGAAGCTGTCATCGAGGATTTGGACACCTACCTTAAACTCGAACCAGACGGCAACTATAGCAGCCAGGCGAAACAGCTTAAGGAAAAGACAGAAAAGCTGCTCGGGCGCTCCCCCTCTGCGCCACCCTCCGGCCGTTAGTCCGTTGTCGTTGGTTTGAAAGCAGCCACTTACATCCGCGCCCGCCCCCAGGTTTTTTGTCATTAGACAGAAACTTTTATGCGGGCAATTACGTCTATATAGGTAAGACCACTCGCGGGGTAGGAAGCTACCTCCATAGGGCAACCGACCGTCAGCTTCCTACCCCCCTCTTCTTCGGGGGACTCTACCACATATTTTAGGGAACGAATTACGCCATGTTGCCGGTTCAGGGTAATGAAGTTGCCGCCATTGCGGCCTTGGAATGCGGCATGGCTGGGATTTCTACCGCTCGCAGACCGAAAACAAACATTGGGTCGGGGGCCACACGGCCCCAGCGATTCAAATCCCATCGCGGCCGGATGTACTTTATCTCGTGTCGCAAGCCTAGGTCGAGGACCATCCGGGCTTCACCGCGATAAAAGCTTTGCGGAAGCTTGATGATGGGCTTTGTCCCCCAATTCTGCCCGTCAGCGGAACCCCAGACGGAAACGTCCAGCGATTCCTGTTCGATCTGTCCCGTAATCTCAAGGAAGCAAAGGAATGTCCTTGTCGCGGAACCGGAAATATCGTAAGAGTTGCCCTCACCGTTCGCTTCCACGCGCGTGCCGGGCGGGACCAGGGTTAATTCCATCGCCATGAATCAAGCCTCCCGAAAGTCGCCAGGATTTTAGCATACCCGCCATTAGAGATGACCACGCTTCCCTCCAATTCGAGAATCATTTGCGGTTAAACGCCGAGCGCTGATTACGAGCGCCATTTATCCGCCGATGTAATAAAATCAGCAGTATGGCAAATCCATACGCATCTTATTTGGGTGAACGAAATCCACTTGAAGTAATTGCAGGAACGGCGAAGCAGTTGCGGCACTACGCGGATCTATTTGGTTCGAGGAGGCTGGGGCAAACCCCGGCGCCCGGAAAATGGAGCGCGCGGGAGATTCTTTGCCATCTGGCGGATTGTGAAATTGTCTTCGCTTTTCGCCTTCGACAGGCGGTGGCCGAAGAACATCATGTGATCCAGCCATTCGATCAGGATAAGTGGGCGGGATCTTATTCGGCATACGACGGCTCGGCGGCGTTGGCCGTGTTTTCATCCGTGCGGCAATGGAACATCTTGTTCATCAAGAATGCTTCGCCACAGACTTTGGAGAAGCGATTGACTCACCCTGAACGTGGGGAAATGGTGTTTCGAAACGTGATCGAAACGATGGCGGGGCATGACATCAATCATCTGGGGCAGTTGGAAAAGCTTGCGGCACAACTTGCGTAAAAGTAAGAAATCTACAGATTTACAAGACACTCCTTGCACCGCACACAGACTGAGCGGTTGAAAATTCAAGAAAGGGTTGCCGCAAAATTAGCGGGGGCGGAGCTTTGCAAGGCGGTCGGCGGCGGCGCGGAGAGTCGCCTCCGTCTTGCAGAACGTGAAACGAACGAGCGACTTGCCGTCCGCGGGGTCATTGAAAAAGCTTGAGCCGGGCACAACCGCGACTCCGATTTCCTCCACGAGGTAACGCGAGAAAGTCACATCATCCGGCGAGCCGAACGCGGAGATGTCCGTCATTACATAATAGGCGCCGCGCGGAACGAAGCACCGAAATCCGGCGCGAGTGAGCATCTCTACAGTGAAATCGCGTTTCACACGATACGTATCGGCCAGCCTCTCGTAATAGGAATCCGGCAGCGAAAGCGCGATGGCGCCCGCCTCCTGCAACGGTGCAGCCGCGCCGACCGTCAGGAAATCGTGCACCTTGCGAATCGCGCTCGTTACCTGCGGCGAGGCAATCGCCCAACCCACGCGCCACCCCGTCACGCTGTAGGTTTTCGACATCCCGTTAATTGTGATGGTGCGGTCGCGCATGCCTTCGAGCGAGGCCATCGAGATGTGCCGTGTTCCGTCGTAGAGGATATGCTCATAAATTTCGTCGGTGATTACGTAAGCATTCGCCCGCACGCATAGATCGCGGATGAATTCCAGCTCTCCGCGGGTAAACACCTTGCCCGTCGGGTTATTCGGCGTATTGAGGATGAGCGCTTTTGTGCGCGGCGTGAACGCGTTGGCCAGGGCGTCGCGATCGAATGTCCACTCGGGAGGTTGAAGCTTCACGAAGCGCGGCGAAGCCCCCGAGAGGATCGCATCGGGTCCATAATTCTCATAGAACGGCTCAAATACAATCACTTCATCGCCGGGATTGATGATGGCCATCATCGCCGACATCATCGCTTCAGTGGACCCACAGCAAACTGTAATTTCCCGCTCCGGATCAATCTCTACCCCCTGCGCAGCCGCGAATTTCCGCGCGATCGCGTCACGCAAGCTCTTTGCGCCCCAGGTAATCGCATATTGATTGATATCGCGGGAGATGGCGTCCTGCGCGGCCTGCTTGATTTCGGCGGGCGCCGGAAAATCCGGGAAGCCCTGCGCGAGATTGACGGCGCCATGCTTCGTGGCAAGGCGCGTCATTTCGCGGATGACGGATTCCGTGAAGCGTGAGGCTTTTTCGCTCAGCAGGCTATGCGATCCGGCTTGCACGTGGGGCGCGGCACTAGCCTTGCCGGGTGCAGCGGGATTCACTGTTCGCCCCGCGTGGACTTCTGTTTCGCGGGGCTCGATTGCGCGCGCGTGGATTTCGAAGATGCGGATTTTCGCGCGGGCGCATTTGCCGCAGGAGGAGGAACCGGGTTGAGGATCCGGTAGATTTCAGCGTTGCGCATCACAATCTGGACATAATCGCGCGTCTCCGCGAATGGAATCGACTCGGCAAATTCGAGCGGGTCCGCGTAGGTCCGCTCGGCCTGCCACAATTTCACGCGATCCTCACCTGCATTGTATGCCGCCAGCGCCGCTTCCGGCGTGCCGAATTGCGCCAGTAAATCGGACACATAAAGTGTGCCCAACTGCAGATTGAAATCTGGATCAAAGAGCCGCGCGCGTGTGTAACTGATGCGAAGGCGTCGCGCGAGCTGCGGCGCCGTCTTGGGAAGCACCTGCATCAGGCCAACCGCGCCCGCGCGCGAAACCGCATCGGATTGAAACGCGGATTCCTGGCGCATGATGCCGGTGACCAGCATCGGATCAACATTGTTCTTGCCGGAGAAACGCGAAACTGCCGGATAGTAAGGAAGCGGGTACAGGACATGCGCCACGGCAGGAGGCAAATCCGCAATGCGGTGCGATTCCGGCTGCGGATACGCCTGACGCGCGAGCCCGATTGCCTCGGCGTAATGATCCGCGCCAATCGCAGCTTGCGCCGCATCCAGCAGAAGCCGCGGCGCCTGCGTGGTTGCATAGGCCGCGCGCAATTCGAGTTCCGCGCTCGCGTCAAATCCAATTAACCGGAGCGCGCCGGCACGCTGCCAGCGCTCCTGTGCTTCCGGCGGCACCGGTGCGTCAATCTGTCCGGGCGTGGGCGCATCGGGAATCGCGGAAACGATTCCGGTTGGGCTCAACGGTTCGGTTCCAATTTGCGCGAGCCGATCGGAAGACCGCATTCCGAAAAATGTCTGCGGAAAGCGTTGCGCATCCTTTACATAGTAGCTGCGCGCGTGCGGAACATCGCCGTCGCGTTCCGCGGAACGGCCAAGCCAGTAAAGTGCGTCGGGCACCATATTCGCGGTGGGGAATTTTTGAATGAATGCCTCAAGTGACGCAACCGAGTCAGGCTTGCCATCCAAATACGTTTCCCATGCGGCGCGCCATGCGGAAAGTGGCGCATTTTTGCTCGCGGGGAATCCATCCGCGCCACGGCGATAGAAATCCGCGGCCTTCGCGCGATCGAGCGCAACCCAATAATAATTGCCAGTCGAAAAAAGGACTTCCCCGGCCCAGGTGTTTTGAGGAAAGCGCGTGAGGAGTTGATTGACCGCATCCATCATCTCGGCTTCGCGCTTTTCATTGCGGTAAGCCTGCGAAAGTGAATAGAGGCGCTCGGCCTCGGCGTCAGCGTCCGTAAAGCTCACCGCCGTGAGTGGCGCGGCGCCGCCGCCTTCTGAAGAGCGGGATTGTGCAATTCGGAGTTCCGCGTGAGAGTGATCCGCGCCGCTTGTCTGCGGCAGCAATGCCTCATATTCCTGAATCGTCTCGCGCCAGCGGTGGGCGCCATAGAGCGCTTCAGCGCGGACGACTTGCTGCGAGACGGCAGTTGCCGGGAATGATGCGCCGAGTTCCCGCGACAACTGCGGAATTCGGGTCCCCGCGGTCCGCGCCTCATCACTCAGCGGAAAGTCATAGTAAATCGTGAGGTAGTCCTTCGCGGCGGCGATGGCGCTGCCGGATTTTTCACGCGCCTGCGCGCGGAGAAGCAAAAGGACCGGTTTCTGGGGTGTCTTGGGATATGTGTTCAGAAGAGTCGCCGCCCCCTGCGCTTCTCCCTGCGTGAGCAGCGCCTCCGCGAATGACTGAACCGCGAGATCGTTCATGACGCTATCGGGATATTTCTGACGGAAGGAGTCAAATTCATCAATTGCATCCGCATTGCGACCCAATTGGCGCAGCGCTTGCGCGTGCCAGAACATAGCGTACTCGTCGACGCGCGAATGAGAATGGACAGCGGTGTCTAACCATTTAATTGCATCCGCTGGGCGACCTTTGTCGAGGAAGTGATGTCCCAGCGCCAGCGCAGCCATCGTGCCGTACTCGTCTTTGGCATGAAGCTCGGTGAATGATGCCAGCTTTTGTTCATTCGCCGAAGACGATTTATCCTCCAGCGAGTGAGACAAGTCGGAAAGTTGTTGCTCGACCTTTTGCGCGGAAGCAGCAGATTGAGCCGGGGCGGTTTTTGCCGGCGCTTTCTTTGCTGTAGAGGGAGCTTTCGCAGGAGCCTTCGGCGGCTGGTTCTGCGCGGCCCCGAATGGGGCGAGCACCGTAGCGCAAAGAAATGCCACAAGGGGCAGCGCGACAATCCGCGCGGTTCGCCATGTATGCTCGATGGGAAAACCGTGCGATTTGTCCTTAACGCTGCAAAGCTGGGGAGGAGTAAGGATATTCGCCGAGGGCTTCGGGATCGCCCCCTGCGAGCACTTCCACCATCCAGTGATAAAAGTAGTCCACTCCGTGGCCGAGGATCGGCCCGAACCTGCGTTCATATTCTTTCCGTGCCTTTTCAATTTCGCCTTTCAGGCGGATGCATAGATCGTGATGCTCGCGCCCGATTTTCACTTGGTCGGGCTTGAGCATCTGGATGTCTTGCATCGAAACTTTTGCAACGCGATTCGCGCGCCGGTGCATCTCCTGCTGTTCAGCCGGCAGCGAATTCAGGTCAAAGATTACACCTGATTCGACCGGAGCGGCGCTTTCGCCTTCCGTCGGAACCGGGACCGCAGCCGATGGAGCGCTGATAATACCAGCGGGCGGCTCGCTCGAATATGGCGATGGTGCGTCAGAAGCCTCTTCAGCGCCGCCGGTTTCCAGAGGAGAGACTTCAAGCTCCGGCAACTTGCCGGCGTCTGTTGGTTGCGATTCTTCCGCTGCTGATATTTCAGGCGCCTCCGGAATCGGCGCAGACAGTACCTCGGAAATTGGTTCGGGCTCCTCAATACTTGCGGCAGCATTCACGGGCACCGGAACGGAAGGCGCGGGCCGTTCCGGTTCAGCCGGAGCAACCGGCGCGGTCAACGCGACGGCACGCACGGTTTCTTCCTGCCGCGAATCGCGCCGCGCGGTTTCACCCGTCGAGGAAATGAATCGCGCGAAAACTTCAAGCGTAGCCGCGAGCGACGCCGCGGCAGCCTGCGCGCGCAAAGTTGGAGGCAACGCGTTGGCAGGCCGGCTCGAAGCGCACGCGGATACAAGGTCAGCGATGGCTTGATGCAGCTCTTCCGCCTGGCGCTGCAAACCTTCAAGGTTCGCCCGCAGCGCCCGCGAAATTGCCTGTTCCATGCTTGACGATTCAGGCATCAGCCTTCCCTTCTCCGGCCACGTAAGTAGGATGCGCGGAGAGCCATAAGTGATTCTCGGAGCCGTGGCCAGCGTTGTCAATGAATCCTAAGTTCGAGGTTTGCTACTGTGATACGTCAGTTTTCCCGCGAAAATGCCCGGCAGCGTCAGGCCATTTGGGCGCATCTAAAATGGTAGAATAGACGAGTCAATGGGGGCGACACGGTTTCGACGGAAGCTGTCGCGACCCGAAGGCATGCCGGGTACCACCTACCCGTAAAACAGGGTGGAAAACTAGAAATGCCAATTCAAACCTGGCTTTGGCTGCTTAATTAAATAAGTAGCCCGTCTCCCCAAGCTTCGCCCGTGGGCTTGGATCGAGGCGTCACACTGCGGGCTGGCCAAAGCGTTTCGGTCCGTAACGCAAGGCGAGACACATCGGACTAGCCGGCCGCGTTTCTTGCTCGTTCTGAGCGCGGATGGCGAACGCGCGGTAGGGCTCGCAAGGGTCAGGCCGCACACCGAACTGAGCTAAGCATGTAGGCTTCTGGCCGTAGCGCTTTTCGGACGGGGGTTCGACTCCCCCCGCCTCCAATATATTACTAATAAATATTATTGCTCTACAATTATATTCGACTGCTCTTCTGTGGTCTACTTTTAGACGCGCTGCCATGGTGGGGCGCGATTCAGACAGGAAGAGTCACTTCAATGCTCGTTCGATTTGTCCTGTAGCTTTTTCAAGAGCGCGCGGAAGTCGTCGCGGTCTCTCAACGGATCGTAGGCATCGGACCGCGTGAGCAGAGCCACGTCTCCAAAGCTTTTTTCCACTGCGCGGTTCAGGAGAACCATCGCCTTGTCAGCCTGCGCCTTGGATCCGAACCCGGCATCCGGCCCTTTTGCCAACGCAGACATTACAACCGATTCCGGAAGCCGGCTAAGCTGGGCGTGGATCCCAACCAGGAAAACCAATTCATCTACGCTTGGATCGGTGCGATTTGCAGATGCTTTGATCGCCTGAGCGAAGCAATCGGCCGCAACTTCCTGCCGATCCTCTGCGATTCGCAACATTCCCAGCTCCAGACGCGTCTCAAGCTGCAACTCCTGCACAAGCGAAACTTCAATTCCAAGTTTGACGAGCGGGTCAACGAGTTTCAGAGACCGTTCAAGCGCCGCACCAGCAGGCTCGCGCTGTCCCAACCGGCGATACGTCTGGCCAAGGTACGTGAGGCTGTAAGCCAATCCCCTTTGGTAATCTGTGTTTCTTGGCTCCTCGGCAAGAACCTTTTCTCGGATTGCCACAGCTCTTTGATGGAGTTGTAGAGCCACCGTCTGATTGCCTGCCAACCCCTCGAGGTAGCCAAGGTTCCCTAAGGCCCGCCCAAGGTTGTCCCGAACGTCGAGCTGCTTGGGAACCTCCGCCGCCACTTGTTCCCATTTCTCCCGAGATCGCTCGAGCGCCGTTCTTGCCTCGCTAAATCGCCCCGCCCGTTGGTACGAAAGGCCCATTATATTGAGAGTGTCAGCTACACCCCCTCTGTAACTGACCACCTTAGGAAAGTCGGAAGCGAGCTTTTCGTCCATGGACAACGCTCGCTGGATGGCTGCCAAGGACCCCGTCTCGTCTCCTGAATCACGAAGTGCCACGCTAATATGGTAAAGAATGCTCGCAATCAGACCCCGCTGCGATGGATCGTTGGGCTGATCTGCAGCAAGTTTCTCGGCCAATTGCAGCGCCCGATTGAGGACCGCAATCGCGTCCACATATCTTCCGGCTTCAGCAAGATTGCTTCCCAATGCCATCCAGCTACTCGCCTGCGAAGCGCGGTACGTTAGATTGGTTGGCTGATCCTTCACAAGAGCGCCGAGCACATCCCGCGCATGTTCACTATCCACGATCGCATCGCCGGGTCGTCCTGTTGTGACATACAGGTATCCGATCGCTCCGTAGATATTGGCCAAAAGCTTTCGGTAATCAGGCTCAGCTGGGTGAGCTTTTACGAGGGCCTCGAACAGCGCCTCACTTTGCTTGTAATAGCGCAGCGCCTCGTCCACCCGGCCCTCGGGCAACAAAGTAATTCCAGTATTCATAAGCGCTAGAGCCTGCATGGATCTCAGGTCAGGACGGTCCGGGTGGCGGGAAGCGAGGGTGGCAAGTAGAGCGTTCTGCTTTTGAGTCATCTGTATGGACTCGTCATGCCGGCCAAGCTGCCACAGTGCCCACGCGGTATTCTGATATTGTCCGCTGAGCATTTGCTGATATTCGATAACGGCGGGCTGCTCGTTCGTCATTTCTTCAAGTACTTGAGAAGACCGGCGGAAGTCTGCCAACGCATCCTCAAACTTTCCCCACTGGCCATCGGCGAGACCCTTGTTGCCGTACGTAATAGCTAAGCTCCTTCGGACCTTTAGGTCCGAAGGGTTGGTAATGCGGAGCTTCTCCAAGATTTCTGCTGCTTGGGCGTTCAGTTTGACGCTCTCCTCGGATTGGCCCTTGGCATATGCTACGTTTGCGAGACCGCCGAGGACCGAGCCGAGGTAGCGCCGGTATTCGGGGACATCGGGATGGTCCGCTACTACGCGCTCCATAAGCCCTGCTGCCCGCCGAACCAAGCGTTCCTTCTCATCTGGCGAATTCGGATTCGCGGAAGCAAGTGTGTTCAAGGAGCGCGCCAATAGCCCCAAGTCTTCCGGATCACCAGGTGCTGACGCAACCAACTGCTCACCCATAGTCACAGCCTGGCTTGCCGCCTTTTTCGCTGAATCCATTTCCTTCCGAGATTGATAAACTGCAGACTCATTGATCAACAACTTGACCAATTCCTTTTGCGGTGCTGTATCGCCCTGTCCATCAGCAGCGAGTTTCTCGTACAACGCGCGGCCTTGTTCATAATCACGCAGTGCTTGATCCGTCGCCCCGACATCTTGATCCATGTCGCCAAGCGCCGAGTAGGAACGAGCGAGAGCTGACCGCGTGTGAGGGTCCGCACCGCTTCCAAGTTGCGCTTGGAGCTTGCGATAGAAATCCGCAGCATTCGCGAGCAATTTCTTTCTCAGTGGCTCGAATTCCTGTTGCTTTAGGAGGACATCTTCGCTCGCCCCGGTATGGAAAGCTCCCACGGCATCCATTGCCAAATCGAATCGTTGTCGTTCGCGTTCGTTTGACGCTGCAAGCTCCGCATTCTTCACTGCCAAATTCTTGTTGGCGCGGGACTGCACGCCCAACACCGCGCCTAGCCCTCCGAGAATGGCGAGCAGCGCCACTGCCGCGGCCGCAACAAGAGTTCGATGCTGCCGAGCCCAGCGGCCTGCGCGAGCTGCCAGCGGCTCGCGATAAGCCGTCACCGGCTCATCAGCCAGAAAATGATTGATTTCCGCGACGAGGTCTTTCGCAGATGCGTACCGATCCCCTGGCCGCTTCGCGAGTGCCTTTAGACAAACCGCCTCTAGCGCCAAAGGTAATCCCGGGACAATGTCATGAAGCGGCTTCAGCGGGTCTTCGATTACTCGCCGCAAAACAGTCGGCACGTCCGGCCCTTCGAATGGAGGATGTCCGGAGAGCACCGCATACAAAACAGCCCCCAGTCCGTAAACGTCCGTCCGCGCGTCGAGCAGATCCAATCTTCCTTCAGCTTGTTCCGGCGCCATGAACGCTGGTGTTCCCATCACCTGACCGGCAATGGTGCGGCTGTCGGCGCTTACGTTCTCGTCCAACTCCACTGCCGCGGCTGCTGAATCACCTTCGGCCTCATCCATTACTTTTGCCAGGCCCCAATCCAAGACGATCACTTCGCCATAGTCGCCGAGGACTATGTTCTGTGGCTTCAGGTCACGGTGGATGACTCCGCGACTGTGCGCGTACGCGACGGCGTTGCACACGCCCACAAATGCCGTGAGCAGTTCGCGCAACTCTAGCGGCCCAGCTTCACCTCGCGCTTTCCGTTCATGGTACGTGCGTGCGGCGTCATCAAGAGTTCGGCCCCGGACAAAACGCATCGTGTAAAAAGGAGACTTATCATCCTGTCGCCGGCCGACTTCGTAAACGGGGACAATGCCGGGATGCTCCAATTGCCCAGTGATCTTCGCTTCCTTGAGGAAGCGCGCCCACACAACAGGCTGGTCTGCCCGCTCGGGCCGCAACTCCTTTAGCGCTACTTCGCGGCCAAGGCTTGCATCTCGCGCCAGCCACACCCGGCCTATTCCTCCGGTGGCGTGCAGACGGTTCAGGGTGTATTTGTCTTTGGCATCGGGGGCATGGTCGATATTGGAAATAAGCACGTGGCCTTTGGGCATCAGCGTCGTGCCGGAAAATGTCCGCCGGATGCCTGGATCGCCAATCTGATCGAGCGTCTGGCGGATCTCATCCGTCGTGATTCCGGCGAATGCAGCCTTCGCGTCTCCATTGTGTTTGGCTAACTTGCGCTCGAGAAGTTTCTGCACTTCGGCGCGGCCGTCGGCGGTCAACCACCCACGTTCAACCAGAAGATCAGGCATGGGCTTTTGTTTTTGGGTTGACCAAATAGTGCAGGCTTCGGCGAACTTGCGCTGGTCGAGCAAGTCGGCCTGAAGCGCAAGAACCGCGAAGAGTATGTTGCGGTCGTCGTCCATTTTGCGAAAATCTGACAGATAGAAGAAAAAGAGCGATCGAATCGGGCCAAGTCTACTGCAGATACACTGGAGGAAATACAAGAAAGAATAGCTGCTCACGGCGAGCACTGAGAGAGCGGCGGTAGAGAAGAGCGAAGGAAAAGCGATGTGTGCTATGTGTGTGTCCGAACCGCGGAACGTGATGTTTCTGCGTTTTGTGCGTCTAGTGTTTTCTGTAAGTTACAGATTCTAAAGGGGGCAGTGATATTCCGACTCCCCCCGCCTCCACAATCTTGGTTTAGAATCAATTTGTTATAAACGGCTCACTGGCCAGTTTCTCGCCTGCCCCAGAACCGTCCTGCTCTTAGGCTTCCAGGCCTACATTCCTTGAAGCAAACTTGTTGGCACTTCGCTTGATTGGTTTGTCATTAGAGGCGCCGCCATGAGAAACTTTCGACCCGAAAGTTTGATCCTCCCGAGGTTGAGCGGTCCGGAAGGCAGGCCGGAGAAATGGTTCATACGAAGAGGCAGTCTCAGGACACAGGCCAGCGTGGCCAAATCCCCATAATGGATTCGAATAAAGAATTGCATCGCATCACAGCGTTCAGTGATGGCGTATTCGCCATTGCTGCCACACTGCTGATTCTGGAAATCAAAGTCCCCCATCTGCAGGATATGAATTCGCCGGGGGCGCTATGGACAGCACTGAGGGCCGAGTGGCCGTCATTTATGGCGTTTGTGATTAGCTTTGTGACTCTGCTCGTAGCGTGGGCGGGGCATCACCGGGGAATATCAGCGCTTGTCCGTTCATCGAAGACCTTTCTTTTCGCGAACGGTTTTCTGCTGCTCATGGTCACCTTCCTTCCATTTCCGACCGCCGTGCTTGCCCAATATCTGCTCACACCACAGGCAAATATTGCCGTGGTCTTCTACAATGCAGCTTACGTGCTTCTGAGCGTGGCTTTTTTCGTTTGGTGGCAAAGCGCGCTTTGGCCCACTCAACTGTTGTCGCTATCCTTCCCGAAATCAGAAGCAAGGAAAGTTACCATTCAAATGTTCATTGGCCTCGTCATTTCAACCATCACGACTCTGGTTTCCTACTGGTTTCCGCTCACCGGGGTGATTGTGATGTTCTTGATTGACGTCCTGTGGGTTACGATGGCAATCGGCAGCAAAGAAGAAGCGGTAGCTTAGAGCTTCGCCGACGTGTGAGCTCGCTGCGACGAAATCGTGCGGCCCCACAGATCCACCCTGTTCCACGCGTAGCGCCCAAACGAAGGCCTACTCGGAAATGATCCTTACCAGAACCTGATGCAGCTGCTAAAGGTAAACCAGAAGGAGCCGCAGCCAAATGAAGCCCATTTTTCGGTACCACCATTTAGGCATTCCTGCACAGAAAAAAGTTTCGGGCATGGTCGAAGTTCGGCGTCTGAAGATTCACGCGACGGACCACGAATCGAATCCATTTGGTATCCAGTGGATGCTCTATGGGAAAGGCTGTAAGGTGCCCGATCTGGTGCGGAAGATGCCACACGCGGCCTTTGAAGTCGATGACCTCAGGGCAGCCCTGAAGGGCAGGAAGGTAATTATCAAACCGAACTCGCCCTCCCGAGGAGTTCTCGTTGCGTTTATCGAAGAGGCGGGAGCGCCAATAGAGCTGTTGCAGTTCACGAACAAACGAGCCAACACGCGTCGTCATACGAACCAGAAGCGGAATAAACAAAAATAATTGGCGCCTTTGCTGAAGTCATCCCTTCACAGCAATTAAACAGCGGTGGCAGCCTCACATGCCAGCCACGTATCACTGTTCAGTTGCGTGCGTACAGTGTGTGGCCGAACCGCTGAAGCTAATGTTTCCGCGTTTTGTACGGCTAATGGTCTCCCTAAGTTGTTTGTTTTCAAAACGAACACAAAGTTTGACTCCTCCCGCTTCCAATTAAATTCTATTTAACCAGAATAACAACCACTCGTCGGAATTCGGCCGCGGCTCAACGTCTCTCCACGAACGCCCGACGGCGTTATACTGTGGTACGAGACCATATTGCAGCCGCGCGGCGGTTACATGAACAAGTGAGCTCACCTCGAAGGAGAAATCATGAAGAAACGCAAACTTGGAAAAGACAATCTGGAAGTCTCGGCCCTCGGCCTCGGCTGCATGGGACTGAGTTCCGGTTACGGGGTCCCCGTGGACAAGAAGGAAGGGATCTCGCTGATTCAAGCCGCCGTCGAACGCGGCGTCACATTTTTCGATACGGCCGAGGCATACGGTCCATTCAAAAACGAAGAACTCGTAGGTGAAGCCCTCGCGCCTTTTCGCGATCAGGTGGTGATCGCCACGAAGTTCGGATTTAAATTTGACGCCAGCACCAACAAGCAAATTGGCGTGGACAGCCGCCCGGAGCGCATCAAGCAGGTCGCCGAAGCTTCGCTAAAGCGACTCAGGACGGATCGCATCGATCTCTTCTATCAGCACCGTGTCGATCCCAATGTTCCGATCGAAGATGTCGCCGGCGCCGTGAAGGATCTGATTCGGGAAGGCAAGGTGGAACACTTCGGAATGTCTGAGGCAGGCGTGAAGACCATTCGCCGCGCGCACGCCGTCCAGCGCGTCACCGCGCTGCAGAATGAGTATTCGCTTTGGTGGAGAGAGCCTGAAAAAGAGGTTATCCCCACACTGGAAGAACTCGGAATCGGATTCGTACCATTCAGCCCGCTCGGCAGAGGCTTCCTTACGGGAACGATCAGCGAAGATACGAAGTTTGAAAAAAACGATTTCCGAAACATCGTCCCGCGCTTTACGGCGGAGAATCGAAAGGCGAATCAAGCGTTTGTGGATCTGCTTGGCACAGTTGCGAAACAGAAGAAAGTGACGCCTGCGCAGATCGCGCTCGCCTGGCTGCTTGCGCGGAAACCGTGGATTGTGCCCATCCCGGGCACAACCAAACTGCATCGCCTCGAAGAAAATATCGGAGCCGCAAGCGTGGAACTATCCCCCGGCGATATCCGCGAACTGGAATCCGCAGCCTCAACAATCGCTGTGCAAGGCGCTCGATACCCCGAAGAGTTGCAAAAAATGGTGGGCCTCTGACCGGCAGGCAGCCGCTCGCGCGTCCAAAAAAACCGCGGCCCTTGCCCCGTAAAGGGCAAGGGTCGCGGCGCGAACTTGAAGGCCTCCGCTATTTCTTAACTGGCGCCTTTGCCGGCGCGGTTGACGCCACAAACGTGCACGGTGGAACAGTCAGCGCCGTCGGAGAAACCTGCAGCGGCCTCTGATTGTTCTTGCTAAGCAGCGCGTTGAAGTCAGCCAGATCCTTCGACTGCATAGTTTTCCAAGCCGCCACGGTGGTGCTGTATTGCTTGCAGTCCGCTAGCCAGGTGTCGATCTCAGCCTGCGTCGGCGCTTCATCCAACCCGACCTGAGACAAGCTGACAATGGCGTCGAAACTGCCGTTCAAGGCATTGAAGGGCGTGATCGCGCCCGGAACCGGCGCGCCGCCGCGTCCACGGCCTCCACCACCGCCTCCTCCACCGCGGCCGCCACGACCTGCGACGACGCCGCCAAATGTAGCAAGCTTGGTCTCAATATCCGTTCTGGCCTTCGCCAAATCAGCGGGAAGCTGGTTTGCGTCCAATTGCGCCATTTGCTGGCGGATGGCCAACACTTCGGAGTTCCCGGCGTTGCTATCCTTTGAACCTTGATACGCCAAGATCATGAGCTTGTTCTTGGCCCGCAGATCGCCCATCACCTTCGCGCTTTCGCCCACACGCGGATCGTTGTGAACGGTTACCGTCTGTGTGTAAGTCTGACCATCAACGATGAGCTTCAATGTGTAAACGCCGGGAATCACTTGCGGCCCGTGCGGACCGGGAGTGACAAACCCGCCGGGCGCCACATTCATCTGGTTTTCGAGGTCCAGATTGAAAGCCGGCGGATCGTCGTAACGCAGATCCCAATTGGCCCGGTTGGTGCCCACTTTGGTTGGCAACGCGAGATCCGCCCCTTTGGCTACCCAGTATTCCGGGTACGGCCATCGCTCGGGAAGCACCGGCGGAATGCTCGACATCGTGCGGACGAGTTTTCCCTCCGAATCATACACCTGCAATTTTATTTCGCCGGAGGGCGGTCGGCTCAGGTGGTAGTAAAGGATTGCGCCGTATGGCGGGTTGGGCGCATGAGGCAACTCAGGATTGAGCGGCTGATCCCAGTTATCGCTTACGCGTGCGCGGATAGCGTCTCCGGGCTTGAAGAAATATACCGGAGCTGCTTCGATCGCCTGCGCCTTCGTCGCAATTTCGCGCAGCGGGGTGGTGTCATCGAGAACATAGAAACTGCGGCCGTAGGTTCCGATCACGAGGTCGCTCATGTGATCGTTGGTGTGAAACACCATGTCGCGAATCGAGGTGCTGGGCAAATTCTGCCGCAGCGATTGCCAATGGTCTCCATCATCAAATGACACATAGACCGTCGTCTCGGTTCCGGCAAAGATCAATCCCTTTTGTTTCGGATCTTCGCGCACCACGTTCACCCAGCTTCCTGTCGGCTGGTCGCTGGGCAGTCCATTGACAATCTTGGTCCAGGTCTTGCCGCCGTCGTGCGTCCGCCATATCAGCGGGATGTCGGGAGCGGCGGCGCCGCGCCCGGCGCCCGTGGCTCGGCCGGAAAGGTAGGCGGTATTGACGTCCGTGTGTCCCGCCTCAATCGTGTTGAAAGTATCGCCCGCGCCATCGGTGATGTTGCTCACATTATTCCAGTGCGCGCCGTTATCCATCGAGTTGTAAATCTGCCCATTGCTGCTGACAGTCCAGAACACGCCCTTCCGAATCGTTGAGATTGCAAAGTCATTTATGGAGGGTGCGGGCGCGAAGCCCCCCCTCCCACCGGCAGGCCCCGCAGCAGCAGCTCCCGTCGCAGCAGCTCCACCCGCTGCAGGGGCAGGCGCGGCAGCTGCGCCACGGCCGCGTCCCCCGCCTCGTCCACCGCCCGCAACTGCGGGCAAAGGCGTGCCGCACGGAACCACAGGCTTGCCCTTCTCCGTGGTTAGGTCCGGACTGAATGATTTCCATGAGTGTCCCATATCGCGCGATACGAGCAGGCACTGCATGTCCGTATAAATCGCATGTGCATCGAAGGGATCGACTCTCCGCCAGGCATCCCGGCCGGAACGGTACTTGGCCGCATCCGCACCAAAATTCGGCGCAACGTTTTCCCATTGGCCGGTGGTCAGGTTAATCTTCACCAATCCGCTGCCGCCGCCGGCAGCGCCATAACCAACTCCATAAATAATATTGGGATCGAGCGGATCGGCCGTAAGCGTGCCAAATTCGGATGAAGGCACCGGCATCCAATCGACCTCTGAGACGTCGCCCACATCGCCGCGCGTGCGCGTCGAAACCGCGCCCGTGTCCTGTTGCGAAGCCATCACCCAGTAGGGATACCGGTTGTCAGTGGATATGTGATAGACCTGTGCGACCGGCAAAGCATAATAGCTGCTCCACGTAAGCCCGCCGTCAAACGTAATTGCCGCGCCCTGATCAACGCCGAAGAGCATTCGCTTGCCGTCGAAGGGATCGATCCAGATGTCGTGCATGTCTTCGCCGCCCGGAGCGCCTTTGAAGGCGAAGAAGGTCTCGCCGCCGTCGGTCGATTTATAGGCGGCGGTGCTCAACGTGTAGAGTACGTCTGGATTTTGCGTATCCACCCAGACGCCGCAGATGTAGCCGCTGCCGCTGATGCGCGTATCTTCCACAGCCATATGCTTCCACGTCGCGCCCTGATCGTCCGACCGGAAGAGACCGGAGCTACCCTGCTGTGCGGCGCCGACAACAAAAATTCGCTGTCCGTTTGTGTGCATTGCCACCGCCACGGCAATGCGCCCGGTAGTTGACGGGTTCGAAGTGACTTCCGTCCAGGTTTTCCCTTCGTCGATAGACTTGTAAAGCTTGGTGTGGGTGGGCCCGCCCCCAGCCGCGGCGCCTCGACCTCCGCCTCCGCCACCGCCGGCCGCAGCTGCGGCCCCGTCCGCTATCGTGGTTGCAAATATCACGCTGGGCATATCAAAGGGGGAAGATAGATCGCGGGCGCCGGTCTCGTTGTCCGGGTGCAACACGTTCGTCCACGTCTGGCCGCCGTCGTCGGTTCGAAAAATTCCGCGTTGCGTGCCGGTGGTGCCGCCCAGGGCGGCGACAATCACGATGTTTGGATTTTTGGGATCCACGATAAGCTTCGGGATTCGGGTGGTGCCCTCGAGGCCGATATGCGTCCAGGTTTTGCCCGCATCCGTCGACTTATACATCCCGTCACCGTTCGTGCCGGTGCTGGCATTCCCCACCGCATCGCCGCTTCCGGCGTAAATAATGTTGCGATCAGAGGGAGCGACCTGAATGGCGCCAATGCTGTCAACCTCGGTCACCTGGTCAAATATCGGATACCAGGCCATACCGCCGCTGGTGGTTTTCCAGATACCGCCTTGCGGCAAGCCCACATAAAAAGTCCCGGGCTCGCCGATGACGCCGGTGACGGACGCGATGCGACCGCCGTGATACGGACCGATCATGCGCCATTGCAAGCCGGAAAACAGATCGGAGCTGATCTGTGCTGCCGCGCCGAGCGCGAAGCAGACAACAACTGCCAGAGACAATATCCAAAGGCGGGTAAAGCGCCGGTTGATTCGAACCATTTCATTTCCTCCCAAAGATTGCAGCCCCATTTGGGCCGATCCACGACTGCCAATAGTACACCGAGTTGCCGCCACACGAGCCACGCGACGATTTCAAAGGGACCAAATTTGCTTCCCTCTGTTACGAGCCTCGGCACGGCGGATTATAGTCGTGCGAGATGTATCCGGCAAAATAAATAAATGGCCGCGTCTATCTCTCATTATTCGATCACGTACGAGTGCGTGCCACTGCCGATCTCTTCGGTCTTGTTGTTCGGCAGAGTGATGGTCGCCGTCGTGTTCGCCGGAATCGTAATGGTGAAGCGGCGTTCGCTCTGCTTCCAATCAGAGATGATTGTGCCGTAAACGGAATCGTATTCGGTGTGAAGCTGTGGAAGCGCTGGATCGAAATGAGGGTGAATGTCGAGGTGATGATAGCCCGGACCGGTCGCGTCGGTGTCAATGCCGGCGGCGCGCCGATAAACCCACGCCATCACGGAGCCGAACGCATAATGGTTATAGGAATTCATCGAGGGGTCACCCGTATCCCCATTCCAGCGTTCCCACCACGTGGTCGCGCCCATCTTCACCATGTATCCCCATGAGGGATACGTATCCGAAAGGAGAAGCTTGAACGCGAGATCGGAGTGGTTATTCTCATCGAGCACAAAAAGCAGGAAAGGAGTTCCGAGAAACCCGGTGGTGAGGTGGTTGCCGTGCGCCTCAATATTTTTCACAAGGCGATCGACCATGTTCGCGCGAAGCGATTGCTGCGCGATCCCGGTGAAGAGAGTGGCGAGGTATGCCGTCTGCGTATCACCCGCCACGCTTCCATCTTCCTTTATGAAGGCCGCGCGGTAGGCGGCGGCGACGCGGTCGTATTGCTTTTGATACTTTTCTGCGTCCGCGGCGCGATGGAGCGCTGTCGCCATCTCCGCCATGTCGCGCGCGATAAGCGCCCAGTAAGCGGTGTCGATGAGAATCTTGGGAGTGTTTTGGTCTGGAGCGAGCCAGTCTGCATAATTATTGCCAAGGGCATGGCGCCGGATGTAGTCAGGATTATTGGCCAGAATGAAATCCATCCAGCGCTCCATCGCCGGCCACGAGCGCTCCACGATTGTGGCGTCGCCATACTGCAGCCATGCGGCATAAGGAATGAAAACACCCGCGTCGCCCCAGCCGGGCGCGCCGGGATTCGGCCCGAGGATATTTGGCGAAACATCGGTGAACGCGCCGGCAGCCGTTTGCGCGTCCGTAACATCCAGCATGAACTTGCGCGTGAACGCATTAATATCAAAATTAAATGACCCCGTACGCCAGAATGCTTCGGCGTCTCCCATCCAGCCCAGGCGCTCATCGCGCTGCGGGCAATCCGTAGGGATTGAAACGAAATTTCCCCGCTGTCCCCACGCCCCAAGTTCATTCATCTTGCTAAGTAGTTCGCTGGAGCTTGTCAATCGAATAGAGGGCGCAGCCGGCAGGCTATTGAATACAAGCCCGTCAATGCTAGTGAGTGTTAGCGGATTTGGCGGGACCTTGCCCAAGTAAGAGAACTCGACATATCGAAATCCGTGGAAGGTAAAGGCCGGCGTCCAAGTTTCGTCGCCATCTCCCGATAGAACGTAAGTGTCAGTAGCATCGGCGTTGCGCAAATTTTCAGTGTAGATGCTCCCGTCAGCGTTGACCCGCTCCGCGTAGCGCAGACGCACAACGGCGCCGCGCGCGCCGCGCACACGGATTCGAACATTGCCGACCATGTTTTGCCCCATGTCATAAATAGTTGGATGAGCCTCATTCGAAGGATCAACCTTTATCGGATGCAGCGTGATCGTCGTGCTGATGGGCAGATCCGGCTGCGCGGTCATGACCACGCCGCTATCGGGGGGCGTTGCGGCGACGGCTGCCGTCCAGTGCGTCGCGTCAAAATTGGGCAAGCTCCAGCCGCGCTGTTCGAGACGCGCATCGTAGGACTCACCGCCATAAATCTCGGAGAAAGTAATGGGTGAGGCCGACGTCACCCAGCTCGGATCTGTCGCAATCGTCTGGTGAGCCCCGTTCTCAAATGTAATGTCGAGTTGTGCGCGCAAGAGATTCGGTCCCGGCGTATAACGAAAACCCGTCCAGGTCATTGGCGAGCTGTACCATCCCCCGCCAAGCAATACCCCGATTGTGTTGGCGCCGTCGGCGAGAAGCGACGTCACGTCGTAAGTCTGGTACAGCACGCGCTTGTGAAAGTCTGTCCAACCGGGTGCCAGCAGCGTGTTGGGCGCGACGGATTTGCCGTTGATAAAAGCCTGGTAGGCGCCAAGCGCGGTGATATGAAGCCGTGCCGTGCGAATCGTGGACTCGACGCTAAAATCTTTGCGCAGCAGCGAGGCGTCTGTCGCGATGCGATCCGGCCCCGGAATGGCCTGCTGGCGGTCCGTGCCGATTCCAAAGTTGAGTGAGAGCGGCCCAACCGTCTGCGCCCCTTGCCACGCAACATCGGAGTTTCGCCGCGCCTGCCACTTCTCATCCGTCACGATGCGCTCTTCCCTGCCGTCCGCGTGAGTAATGTGAATCGAAGCGGCAATGGCCGATGGCGAAGTGCTGTTGGGCCCGCCCGCGCGATGCGAAATTACTTCCACCTCAATCTCGTTATCGCCGGCGTGAAGCAGGTAGCCGATCTCTTCGCGATCAAATGCGCCCCATTCGTCGTGATGCCCCGTAATCTGGCCATTGACGCGGGCAATAAATTTTCCGCGCGCAAGCACGTGAAGGCTCGCGGCGTTTGGCCTGGCATCAAGATGTAGCCGATAGAGGAATTGCGCCGGGGTGGCCGATGGCACGTGCATCGCATCCGAATTCGCGAGCCAAATCCAGCGTATCGCCCTAAGTTCCTCTTCGGCGGCAGGGTCTTTCCGTGCGATCCATTGCGCCTTCCAATCTGCGGCGCTCAATAGCCCCGTCTCAAACCATGCAGGCGCGGAAATCGTCAGCTTGCCTCTGTCATCCCAAGTGCGGACTTCCCAGACATATCGTTGTTGAGGTCGTATCGCCGCGCCCGCATATCCAACGTTGACGGATTCCGAAGAGCTAATCCGACCCGAATCCCATGCATCCGCCTTTCCGGGCAGAAGATTCTTTGCATTGGTGGCCACAAGGATTTCGTAAGCGGACTGTATCCAGTTCGGCGTCTTCGCATCGCTCTGCCAGGAAAATGTCGGGTGCGGAGTGTCAATGCCTAGCGGGCTTTCAAGGGAGTTTGTCCGCAGGTGAACCGGGTCAGCCTGCGCAACCTGCGCGGCCCCAATGGAGATCAGCAGGAATAATCCGGCCTTTCTCATCGGGCGCAATTTACTTGGCGTCTTCTTCCGCCAGAAGTGCGAGGAACTCCGGGTCATTGTGCAGGCAGGCAAGATCGGGGTCGCGGCGCGCCCAATCCAATTGAGAAAAACCGTTCTCCTTCATCTTCCGCAGTAAATCGAGCGCTTCGCTCTTCTTCCCCATCAGCCCGTAGGTGCAGGCGGCGTTGTAAAGAATGTTGGCGTCGTTCGGGCGCAGCGTCAGCGCCTTTTTCACCTCGCGCATCGCGGCGTCATCCTTCTTGAAGTGAGCGTAATTTGTTGCCAGTAAAATGCGTGCGCGCGCATCTTCGGGCACCATCTCAAGCTGGCGCTCCAGAGCAATCACGCGCCCTTCGCGCAATCCATCCGCCTCGGCAATGCGGCCGACACGATCGAGCGCCATGATGTACGGCACAAAGACGTTGTAATCATCGCCGCCTACTTCAATCGCGCGCTGCGCGAGATCGGCGGCCTCCGCGGGCCGATCGCCGCGGAAAAGCGCGCGGCCAAGCGCGAAGTAAGCCTCGCCGTAATTTGGATTGAGTTCGAGCGCCCGGCGCGCCGAACGGATGGCGTCGTCAAATTCCTTGCTGGCTTCCTGGATCGTGGCTCGCGCCGCGTAAGCTTCTCCAAGTTGCGGATCCAGCTCCAATGACCGCTCGCAAGCCTTGCGCCCGCGATCCACCCACTTCTGATCGCTATCGTGAAAATAAAAAATCTCCGAGCACGCGATCGCCATTTCCGCGTGCGCCAGCGCGAAGTTTGGGTCCCGCTCGATGGCGTGGTCGTACATTTGGAGTGCGAATTCCAGGTCTGTGCGCGTCAACCGCCTCGCGTAACCGCGCCCGCGAAGGAAATAATCATATGCCTCGGCGTTTTCCGTGGGCTTGCGCGCGATCGCCCGCTCCTCCTGCGGCGAAAGTGTGATTCGCAGCGCCTGCGTTATGCTGCGCGCGATCTCGTCCTGCACCTCGAAAACATCTTCAAGCGTGCGGTCGAACCGGTCGGCCCATACGCCGTGGCCCGTGGCGGCTTCCACCAATTGCGCCGTCACCCGGAGCCGGTTGCCCGCGCGGCGGATCGAACCGGTCAACACATACATCGCGCCCAATTCCTGCCCGATTTGCGGCGCGGTTACGGCCTTATCGCGGAATGCGAGCACGGCCGCCCGCGGGAACACTTTCATCCCTTTTACTTTGAGGAGTTCCGTGATCACGTCTTCGGTCATGCCGTCGCGGAAATATTCGTCTTCCTTCTGCGCGCTCAAGTTCTCAAAATAAAGAACCGCCAGCGATTTCTCCGCCGGCGCCGATGCGGCTCCCGCTGACTTGCCGCGTCCGGAATCCGAATCGCGTTTCAATCGCAGCAATTCCGAATGCAGCTTCGTCGCGGTCGGCATGCGCTTCTCGCGATCCTTTTCCATCAACTGGCCGATCAGCTTGTCCAATTCCGCCGGCACCGCGGGGTTCAAGCGCGCAATCGGCATCGGCGGACGATTTAATATGGAATCGAAAACCACCGCCGTCGTCGTCCCGCCGAACGCTTCACGGCCGGTCACCATTTCGTAGAGCACCACGCCCAGTGAAAATAAATCGGTGCGCGAGTCCACCTCTTCCCCGCGAGCCTGCTCCGGCGACATGTACGCCACAGTCCCGATTGAAGACCCCGAAGTCGTCAGGTGGTCGGCCATCCCGCCCACGGCGACCGTCGCGCCGACTGTCTCGCCGACCCTCTGCTTCTGCGGCGCAAGTTTCGCCAGGCCAAAATCAAGGATTTTGGCTTGCCCGCGGCGGGTAATAAAAAGATTTGCCGGCTTGATGTCCCTGTGGATGATTCCCTGCGCGTGTGTAGCTTCGAGCGCGTCGGCAATCTGCGTGGCATATCCAATCGCCGCTTCCACGCTCATCGGCTTCCCGGAAATTTGGTGCTTGAGCGTTTCCCCCTCGAGCAGCTCCATCACTATGAATGGCTGGCCTTCGAATTCGTCCACGTCATAAATAGTGCAAATATTCGGATGATTCAACCCGGAAGCAGCGCGCGCTTCACGCTGGAATCGTTCGACGGCCAGTTTGTCATTGGCGATTTCTTCCGGCAGGAATTTCAACGCCACATCGCGGCCCAGGCGGGTGTCGCTGGCGCGATACACAACGCCCATTCCTCCCCCGCCCAATTTATCTACGATGCGATAATGCGAGACAGTCTTTCCGATCATAGCGGCCAGTTCTAAGACCGGCGAATGTTACGATGCAGACACAGTGAAGTCAACGACACCGATTCGATCAGGCAAATTTACCCAGATTCGAGATCACTGTCTCCAGCAGGTTTCCAAGTTGTCTCAATTTCGCCGCGCCTAAATTCCCGAGCAGCGCTTTCGGCATTCGTTGCGCCTGGGAATCCAGTCCCCGTAGAAGGTCGAGTCCTGCCGTCGTAATACCCACTTCGATGACTCGCCGGTCCTGGTGCGTGCGGAACCGCTTCACCAGACCGCGTTTTTCCAGGCGGTCGATCAATCGCGTGATGTCCGGGTCCCGGTCAATCATTCGCTGGGCGACGTCACTGCAAGCAAGCTTCGCTGGGTGGGAACCGCGAAGGATGCGGAGAACGTTGTATTGGTTCGTTGTCAGTTGAGCCGCCGTTCTTAGAAATTTCGCCCAGGGCTCCACAACTCTTGCCGCGGCCATCTGCAGACCGAGCACGACTTCCTGTTCCGCGGATGAAAAGGCCTTCTTCTGCTTTAACTCTCGTGCAATTGTTCCAGCCATGGTGCGTGACGATACACGTTGTAACGACTATCGTCAATTGGTTTATCGTTCAGCCCCGCCTGGCTGGACACGCCCCATACGACCAACAACAAACTGCCTCTGATTCGCTGGAATATTTTTAAGGTGGTTTTCAGTGTTTTCCAAAATGGAAGACGACGCCGGCTGTGAAGCGGAAGTTGTTCTGATTGAAATTCACGCCGTTGTTGAATTGCGTGCGCAAGTACTCGACCTGGAAGACTCGCACCGCGATCATCGGGCGCACCTTCCAGTCCACGCCGCCGCCCGCCGTCATCGCGAATGAGTTCTGCGCGCCGAGCGGACTCGCTCCACCCGTGTAGAGCGTGCCTCCCGCGTGTCCTCCGCCGAATAGCACTTGTCCGAACGGAGTCACCTTCGCATTTTTTCTCCACGAGAATCGCGGGCCAAACAGATACGTTGTCACACCGAGTGAACGCCCATTTCCTCCGACGCTCCCGTTGTATTCCGTGCCGAGATCGAACACCGCGCCAACCCAGCGATTGAAGTTGTAAGTCACCGACCCGCTCGCGCCATTCAGATTGATTCCCTGCCCGGTGACCACCACGTTGCCGTACATGTAGGAGTAGCCGGCCGAGACATCCACCTTCGCGGGCGCTTCCTGCGCGCGCACGGACGATGCACCGAGCGCGGCGAAGCATCACGACTCCAACACGCAAGACAACTTTGCCACGCAGGTCAACTCGGCTGTGCAATATGAATTCAGCCAGCAATCTCGGGATGCGTTTCATTCGCTCTCTCCTGCACCAGTGCGCCGTTTCGCCACTGTGGTGAAATCAGCCACTCCTAATACATCCTTGCCCAGTAAAGGCGCGTCAGGCCCACTCGAAATTAGTTTTTCAGTTTCCCAAACCCCAAGGGGTTTGGGAAACTGAAAAACTAATTTCGAGCAAAAATCATTTCATCGCTTCCGTGCGACTCGTCATTTCTTCCGCGTGAGTCATCATCGCTTCCGCGATTCCCATCACTGCACCGTCAGCATGACCGTCGTCGAGTGCTGCACCGACCCCGACGCGCCGGTCACGGTGATTGTGTAGGCGCCCGCGGGCGTGCCCGTCACCACCGTCGTGTCCGGAGGGAAACCACCGTTGCATCCGCTCGCGAATCCCGCGACGCAAATTATTGTCGAGCACGAGGAACGCCGTTGTCGCCGCGCGCGGCGCGAGCCGTCCGCTGCGCCGCAACACGAGCAGCGTCATCCCCAGCAAACTCATCACGCCGAGCCACAGCGCTAGCTGCGGCAACTTCGGAGTTCCGTTCGGCGCGGAGGGAATTACGTGCGTCGTGGTTCCGCGCGCCGTCGTGGTGAGCGTCAGCGTCGTCGGCGCTGTCCCCGCGCCCGGCGCTACCGACATCGGGCTAAACGAGGCCGTCGTCGCCGGTGGCAGGTTCGACGCCGAGAACGTCACCGTCCCCGGGAAATTCCCGTCCACGCCTGCTGCGTTGATCGTGTACTTCGCCGGCGTGCCCGCGGGTTCGGTCTGCGCGCCTGAAGCGTTCGCCACAGAGAAGTCCGTGATCGTGAACGTGAGCGCGTTCGACGTGCCTCCGCCCGGAGTGGGATTCATCACCGTCACGGAAGCTGTCCCCGCGCTGGCGATGTCCGCGGCGGTGATCGCCGCGGTCACCTGCGTCGCGCTTACGAATGTTGTGGTGCGCGCGCTGCCGTTCCACTGCGCCACGGAACTACTGATGAAGTTCGTTCCGTTGAGCGTCAGCGTGAAGGCTGCCCCGCCCGCCGTCGCTGAATTCGGCACGAGCGACGTGAGCGTCGGCGCGGGATTCGCCGCGTTGATCGTAAACGTCAGCGGATTCGACGTTGTGCCCGACGGCGCGCCCGCTGGACGCACCCCGCGCACCACGCCAATGTCCACGGTCGGCGTGAACACCGTCACCGTTGCCGTGCCCGCCGTCTGAATATCCGCGGCGGTGATCGAGGCCGTGAGTTGCCCCGCGTTCACAAACGTGGTCGCGCGTGTGCTCCCGTTCCACTGCACCTCGGACGTGCTGATGAAATTGCTGCCGTTCACCGTCAGCGTAAATGCAGGACTCCCCGCGATCGCCGAGTTCGGCACCAGCGAAGCGAGCGCCGGGACCGGCGTGGTGACGTCGAAATTCAGGGAGTTGGAACTGCCGCCACCCGGCGTGGGGTTAAACACGGTGACATCAGCAATCGTTGCGGTCTGCACATCCGCCGCGGTGATCGACGCGGTGACCTGCCCCGAATTCACAAACGTGGTGGTACGGTTGCTTCCGTTCCACTGCACCACCGAACCATTGACGAAGCCGCTGCCATTTACCATGAGCGTGAAGGCTCCAGAACCCGCGCTCGCAGAATTCGGCACGAGCGAAGTAAGCGCCGGAACCGGATTATTCGCCGCGGTGACGTTGAAGGCGACCGAATTCGACGCACCGCCAACCGGAGCCGGATTTGTCACCACCACCGCAGGAGTGCCCACCGAGGCGACATCGCTCGCCTGGACTGCGATGGTCACTTGCCCCGAATTCACAAATGTCACCGCTCTGCTGATGCCACCGAAAGTGGCCGTTGCGCCATTCACAAAACTCGAGCCATTCACCGTGAGCGTGAATGCGCCTGAACCCGCAACTACGCCCGCGGGAACCAGCGGCGGAATGATCACCGGAACAGGATTATTCACCGCGAAGTTGACCGAGTTCGATGCTCCTCCACCCGGGCCGGGGTTCGATACGATGACCGCAGGTGTGCCCGCCGTGGCGATGTCCGTTGCGAGAACGGCGATGGTCACTTGAGTCGAGCTGACGAATGTCACTGCTCGGCTCGTGCCGCCGAATGTGGCCGTCGCGCCGCTCACGAAATTCGAGCCGTTTACCGTAAGAGTGAAACCGGCTGAACCCGCAAATGCACTGGCGGGCACAAGCGGCGGCGTGATCACAGGCACCGGATTATTTACCACTTGCGAGATCGCAAGAGACGTGCTCCCGGAATAATTGGAATCTCCACCGTAAACCGCGGTGATCGAGTGCGACCCCGCGGCGAGCGACGACGTCGAGAATGTCGTCGAGCCCGAGCTAAGCGTGCCAGTTCCCAGCGTGGTCGTACCGTCCTTGAAAGTGACTGTGCCAGACGGCAAGGGCAACGGGTCTTCCGAAGGCGTAACGCCCGCGGTGAACATCACCGATTGCCCGAGCACCGAGGGATTATTGTTCGACATCACCGCCGTGGTGGTTGGCACCAGAGCGACCGCAGTGACGCTGAAATCGACGGTGTTCGACGCTCCTCCACCGGGCGCGGGATTGGTTACGACAACGGCAGGCGTGCCCACCGATGCGACATCACTCGCTTGAACGGCGATGGTCACTTGACCGGAGTTCACGAACGTCACGGCTCGGCTCACACCACCGAATGTGGCCGTGGCGCCATTTACAAAACTTGAACCGTTCACCGTGAGTGTGAAAGCTCCCGAGCCCGCAACCACACTGGCGGGAACCAGCGGCGGCACTATCACCGGGACCGGGTTCGTCGTGCCAGGGCCGTCCTGAAATACGGTGAAAGTTTGGCAACCGGCGGTGATGGTTAAAGTCCGCGGAGCGCCAGTTGTATTCTGCCCTACAGCAAAAATGATTTCCGCCGAATTGCCGGAGCCGGAATTCCCCGACGTAATTGTGAGAGCGGACGGATTATTTGAGACAGCCGTCCAACTGCAGGTGTTGAAAGCCGGGGAAACCGTGAACTCGTTCGAGGCGCCTTCGGCGGGCAGTTCGATGGACGTGGGGATAAGAGTGACGGAGCAAGCGTACGTCGAGGCCTGGTTGATGTTGAACATCACGCTCGCGCCGGAAGTATTTGCGACTGTAATTATTGCGTTGCGCCCGCCCCCGGTATTCGCGCCGACGGAATATTGAATCGTGCCATTTCCCGTGCCGGATGCTCCGGAGGTAAACGATACGTAGGAAGGCGAGTCGGTGGTGGCGGTCCATGAACAAGAAGGCTGAGATGCAATCACATTTACGGAACCTGTGCCGGCGATGGTCGGGAATGTCGCCGAATTTGAACTCAGAGTGAAATAGCAACTGGTCGCCGGATTCTGGGTGATTACAAACGCCTGTCCACCGATGACGATGTCGCCGGTTTGCGGCCCTCCGGTATTCGCGGTGACCGTATAACTGACGGTGCCGGAGCCGACGAGCAGACCATCAGCACTGGCAACGGTGATCCATGGCGAAGACGACTGGTTGAAGTAACCACAGCTCGAATTCGACGGAGTGACCTGAACCGAATAAGTTCCAGCAGTGGCGGGGAGCGTCGCGGATGTCGGATTGGTTAAAATGGAGCAGACCGAGCCATCATCCGCATCCTGCGTGATCGCGAGATTCTGTCCGGCAACTGTAAGAGTGCCCGCGCGCCCGGCACCCGGATTCGGAGCGATGGCAAAATCCACAACAAAAGTTCCGGGAACTCCGACAAAGGGCTCGGGACTGTTGTTGAGCAGCACAGCCCAGGGAACATTCGAGCTGGCAGTAAATGTGCACGAAGGAACGTTGGGGGAAACGTCCAACTCAAATGGAATTATGCCCGTCCCCGCGTTCGAAAAATCATAAGGCGGCGTATAAAACGCAAAAGGAGATCCGAAATCGCAGGAGGATGCAAGAGTGAATGGGCCTGAAAGGGCGAAAGGTCCGCCCGGATTCGTTACTGTGAAACTCGCGGCGCCCGCTGTGCCGATCAGCGAGCTGGGAAGCGTGACCTGGAATCCCTGGCAATAGGACGTGGTGGAAACGTTTGAATTCACGCCGCAGGTCTGATTGTCGTAGAAGGCAGTGACGGGAAGATTCGTAGAAACATTATTGGGATCCGTGAAGGTGACGGTGCTGACGCCGGGCAGAAATCCAGTCCCATATACGATTACGGGTGTATCCGGACTGGTGGTAAGCAAACCAGTCGGGGAGACTTGAGTGACCTGTGTAAACGGGTTTTGACTGGTCACATTATCGCTGGCAGTGTTATTGGCCGTGTTCGGATCCGTCTCGGTGGCAAAGGCGGTAACTGTGTTCGTGATTGTCCCCGTGGCCAACGCCTGAACCGGGATCTTGATCGTCGCGGAGCTGCCGGGCGCCATGGTTCCGAGAGGACAAGTGACGGTGTTCGTGCTGACCGTGCAATTGCCAAGGTCGGTGCTCAACGGGGACTGACAAGAAGGAAGGTTGCAATACATGCTGCTCACAGCCAAACCTGCCGGCAAAGCGTCCGTGAATACAACGTTGTGCGCTGTTGCCGGCCCATTGTTAGTGACGACGCCGGTATAGACTTGCGTACCGAAATCCGTGCCGGGAGCCAACTGGGCAAATTCACTTGTACTGCCATTCTCACTGAAACTGAGCGCGACGCTGACGTCGGCCTCCGTAAGGTTGATGGGCATGTTGATGGGGCCCGTGCAGCTGGCGCTGGTGGTCACTGAAGTGGAATTCAAATAAGTCTGCCCCTGGCCAAAACCCGATGGATCCGCGCTGGGACTGGTGAAAAATTCGATCGTGTAGGTTGTGTTCGGAAGGCTATTGAAATTTCCGAGCAGCGAAAGGATGTTGCCGCTGATGGAGGCCGCCACGGCATTTGAGAATTCGGAGGTATTGCCATTCGGGTCGGTCGCCGTTGCGGTGATGAAGTTCGCGCCGGACCCGGCGGTCAATACCGGAGTGTTCTGGAGGTTGTTGGCGCCATTGGTGACTGATTGGCAGGAGCTATTCGCATTCTGCGCGGATCCGAGTTCAATCCCCAGAGCGCCATTCCCGAATATTGAGTTGCGGCTGATGGTATTGCCGGCCCCGCTTGCAACCCGGACGCCCGTGCCCGAATTGTTCTGGATCTTATTTTCTACAATTGGGTTGCTGAAACTCGTGCCATCAATCAATACACCGTCGCCGCCGTTAAATGAAATAGTGTTCCCGAGTCCGGGGTCGGTGCCCCCGATTGCATTGTGCGCGGCGGGGCTAGCAGCTTCCGCGTCTATGGTCAGGTAGACGCCGTTTTGCGTATTCGGCACTGAGTTCGCGCCAGTCACATCCGTGCCGATGAAATTCCCCAGGACATAATTTGAAAGATTATTCGGATTCGCTTCATTGGGATCGTTGTTGTCCCAGCCCATAATGCTGACGCCATCGCCGCCATTGCCGGAGATGACGTTGCCCGCACCCTGAACACCACCGCCGATCGCATTGTTGAAGGGAGGATAAAGGAACGGAGTTCCACCCGCAGAAATAAACGTGTGGGTGTTAATCGAGATTCCGCCGGAGGGGATATTATTCGCTCCCACGCCGCCGAGGCCATTGGGAACCGCGACTGTCCCGGTTACATCCAAACCGATGTAATTGCCCTGAATGATCGCGTTTGACGAATTATCGGAAAGATCCACGCCGAGGAAATTGTTCCCGGAAATGACGTTGCGTGCCGCGGAAGTGGTCCCGCCAAGTGTAATGTTCGACGCAATATTTACGATTCCAACGCCTTCGCCCAAAGTCGTCAAGGATACCGTCCCGGTGGCGTCGGTTCCGATGAAATTGCCCTGAGCGATATCATTTGCCGCACTCCCGTTCGGATAGGCGTTGCCGATATCAAGGTTATAATTCGTGTTTCCAGATATAAGGTTCCCCGCCCCGGGCAAAGTGCCGCCAATGGTTATTTCTTCTCCGGGGATGAATACGCCATCCCCATTATTGAGAACCGCCACCGTGCCGGTGAGATCGGTCCCTACGTAATTTCCCTGGATTTGCAGAAAATACGAACCCGGTTCCGCAACGACCCCTTCACCCGCGTTGCCAGATATGACGTTCCGCGCCTGAGGCGTGGTGCCGCCCAATACGTCGCCTCCGAATGCGGCACTGGGCGCGCCGATCTCGGGTCCAGCGTCTTCGTTGACCCCCTCGGAATTTGGGTTGGCGGTTTTCCCGTCAGGGTCAACTCCGACGAAATTGCCCTCCATGTAATCGGAAACGCCGCCCTCCGCTAGTCCAATCCCTCCTGTGGGCATATCCGGAGTTGAAAGATCCTCACTTATCCAGCCGGTGATGGAAAATCCACGTATAACTGTTTCTGAGGTGTTAAGCGGAGTCAGTCCTTCCCCACCCGGTGTGACGGCCAAGCTGCCGTCGATCTGAATCAAGATTTTGGCGTTATCGCCGGTAACCATCGTGTTCGGGCTGGCGCCCGGCTGCGTATAGGCATCGACAGTTGTTGTGCCACCGATTGGCGGCAGGGCAAAATCGTCCAGGTTTCCGGGCGGGACTGTAGAGAGAGGCTGTATGAGAAAAGTCCCGGTGGCCGCGTTGTAATTTGGATCCGAGGTCGGAATGTCAAAGTCGATCTCGGAAGGGCCATCGGAGTTCGTTGCGTTTGTGATCGCGGCGCGCAAGGAACCCGGTGGAATCGTCGCGCTTAATGAAGAGCTTGCGATATCCGATGTATTCGTCACGGTGAAAATATTGGCGGGAGCTTGCGGTAAAATAGTTGGCCCGGCCTGGCCGCCCTGCAGAACCACCATGCTCTGCAATCCATACTTATTCAAACGCATCGGCAGAACCGCCGCGGGAACGCCCGAGGCGTCCAGGGAAGCGGTAAGGCCCATAGGCTGCGAAACTGTTTGCGCCGTCACGCCGACGGAGGCGTTCGAAATCCTGGTGGTTCGGCTGGAAATGACGTGCACCTGCCTGGCTTGATTATCCAGCAAAAGCAAATCGTCGTAATGGGAAGTGGAAACGTGCGCGGGCACCATGAGTTTTGCAAATGACGCCGCGCCCTGATGGGCGGCGGATGAGGGAAGCTGAACATCGGCTTCGATTTTCCATTCGGCGTGGTTGCCGGCAAGCGCCTGACGCAGGTTCTGCAACACGGCAGCTTTCTGGGCGCGAGAAGCGCTGGTGGTTGCCTGAACCGGCGCGGGTTTGCGGGCGGCGCCGCGCGCGGAAACCTGCATCCTTTGAGTGACGCCGGCCAATTTTATCCTCTGCGCAATGGCGTTCGCGTTTTGGATCAGGTGGATTGCTCCATCATCGCCCAGAGCCGCGAGGCTTGCCGTATCTGAGAAATGGCCGAGCGCGAGGGCTCGAACGTTGAACGGCAAAACTTGCCGGGTGATATTGGCCGGCGCAACGCCGGCTTGCGCGGCTGTCCCGAGAGAAAGCCTGCGATCCCGGCCATGGATTACGACCAATTGGTTGCCGGCGCCAATCGCGAGATCGCGCATCGGGCCGCCCTCCACCAAGCCGAGCACCATTGATGTCGCAGGCGATGGAAGAACAAAAGCCTCCGGAGTGCCACTCAGGGCGCCGAGAGGCGATTCAAACACCAGCGCTCGAGCGCCGTTTGCGGTCGAAATACCCAGCGCAATGTCCATCAATCCATCGGCTCGATTCATTTCGCCGGTTGTGAACGCAGTGATGCTTCCCGCGAGCGCAACGCGCACGGGCGAGGCGAAACCGCCGCGCCCGTCACCGCGCAGGAAATACATGGCGTTGCTGCCGAGATGCGCGGTCACAATGTCCCAGTGGCCATCGGCATCAAAATCGCCGACGCCGATAAAATCCGGCGGCTCGGGCACAGTCAAGATGCGGGCAACCGGAAGAAATGCCGGGGGCTCGCCATTGCGCAGGGCGGCGCCGTATGGCCAAAGCGCGTCCACATTGCCGCGATGGATTGTGATGATTCCGCTGCTGCCGGTGGAATATCCGCTGACCAAATCCGGCACGCCATCGCCATCAAAATCCGCGCTCGCCAGCGCGAGGGGAATCGCGAGATTGTTTTGAAGCGCGCCGGCGGCCGATGTGTCACCCTCATAATTGGTTGTTACGGACTGACCATCGCGCAAACTAAGATCGGGAGCGCCGCGTTTCGCCGCGAGAACCGTCGCCGGCATGCCCGCGACCGTTCGTGCGGCGCCGGTGGAGACGCGCCGGCCCGGCGTCTTTGTGGCCGCAAAACGGGGGTGGATCCGCCCGCAGTAATGGACTTCCGATGCGCAGCGGCAAATTGCGACCAGGCTCCCAATGTGAGCGCTGGAACCGCAATCGCCACGATCCAATTTCGCAATGAACCGGAGCTTCTCATCTGAATCTCTCCTTCAATCGAATCGCGCAAGCCGCAAGATTCCTGACGTCGACCCGCAAATGCCAACCGAGGAAGACGGCCACAAAATCAATCGTCGCCGGCGACGCCTCGGCGCGAATCCTAGTCCGCGCCGGACTCGAGCTTCATCGGGAAACCGCATGCCTTTCACACGGGCTCAGGAACTCCCAAATCACGAACCGCACTAGAACCCGGGCGATATCCCTTAGCTTGACCGGCCGCAAAGGAAGAGCGTCCCGCAGCTCGGCCTATACAGCGTGCCAAACGCAGCGGGCAATAGACGTCAACGGACATTTGGGGACGTTTGAGGATCCGAGCCATCCAAGCCCTCCACGCGAGTTTTCGGGGCCCAAGTAAGACAAGGACAGGTCAACTGGATTCCACGAATTGATAATCCCTTTCATACCGGCGGGAGGATTACCAAATCGCGGCGCCAGAGCCCTGAGAGCGCGGGATTGTCTCACATCGCACGAGTGCAAAAAAGCAAATTTTTATCGAAATCTCGAATCGGACTCTGGCCTACCGAAGCCTATAGCGGGAAGGGGGATGTGCTTGGACGCGGGAGGTTGCGGCCGCGGAACCACGGTTTATTGAACGCGTCAATCGGTGCGGACGTGCCTGACGGCGTAAACGAAATCGGCGGGACTTTTTACAAGCAATTCAAAACTAATTCGACACCTTATTCGCCACACCCATCTCTTCGATGACGTGCGCGGCCATTCCGGAAATGCTGATCCCCTCCATAAATTTTGTGGGGGAAACTTCCACACCCACTTCACTGCGGATGCGGTTGACGAGCGCGACGGCCATTAACGAATCCATCCCCAGGCTAATCATGGGAGCGTCGAAATCCAGCTTCGCCGGGGACGCGCCAAGAACCTTGGCGAGCTCTTCGCGCACGCAGTTCTGCAGAACTTTATGGCGTTCCTCCGGCGGCGCGGCCATTACGCGATCGACCATACTGACTTCATCGGCTGCACCGGGCTCGCTTGCGGTCGCATCGAACAGGTGGCAGAACCGCGGCAGAGTGATGATGTGGCATCGGCTGCTCATCTTCGCCCATTCCATGGATGCGACGGTTGCATAATTCGCATCCCGGCGCAGCAACTCTTCCAACGCTTTGAGCAACGTCTTGATCGGCACGGCCTTGGCGCCGGCCTGAGCGAGCTTCTGCAAAAGCAGTGGATTCTCGAATACGTAACCCGCGTCGCCCACCGCGCCCCAGCTAACCGTGAGAGCCGGCAACCCACAAGCCCGCCTGTAGCCGGCAAAATTATCCATGAATGCGTTCGCCGCGACGTAATTGGATTGTCCCGGACCGCCCAAGAGGGTGGCCACCGACGAAAACATCACGAAGAAGTCCAATTCCAGATTCTTGGTGAGTTCATGGAGGTTCCAGGCTCCTTGAATCTTCGGCGCCATCACTTTTCGCATCCGCTCCGGCGTCATCTGCGGAATGGGAGCGTCTTCCATCACCATCGCCATGTGCATGACGCCGCGAATCGGAGGCAGGGTTCCGGCGACTGTGCGGAGGGCGCCTTTGAGCTGATGTTCGTCGGACACATCCGCCACAAGGTCCGCTACCGTAACACCCTGGCCGCGCAATTTTTCCAATGCGGCGCGGGCTTCGTCAGAGGAAGCCCCGCTACGGCTGAGTACGATCAAATTACGAGCGCCGTGTTCGACCAGCCAGCGCATCACTTCGAGCCCGAAACCGCCGAACCCTCCGGTAATGACGTAGGTTCCGTCGGGCGAAACCGGCGCACTCTTGCGAGGGACAGGGGCGGGCGCAATTTCCGCCTCCGGCAGAGATAGGACCACCTTGCCGATATGCTTGGCTGTCGCCATGTAGCGGAGCGCGGTGCCCACGCGGTCAACCGGGAAAACGCGGTAAGGTAATGATGGTAAAACTCCGCTATCGAATTGGGCCATCAACTCCAACAACATGGACCGCGCGAATTCCGGGCGCAGGGCACGAATCTTGTCCAGATCCACGGCAAAGAATGACAGGCTGCGGCTGAAGGGTTGCAACCCCAACTTGCTGTTCTCGTAGATGTCACGTTTTCCGATCTCGACGAAACGGCCGCCAGCCGCAAGCAAGGCAAGACTCCGCGGGATGGCTTCGCCGCCCAACGAATTCAATACGACGTCAACGCCGTAGCCATTTGTGGATTCCATGATCTCGCCGGCAAAAGCGAGCGTCCGCGAATCCATCACATGCGGCACACCGAGGGCTGTAAGCAGATCCCGCTTGGCATTGCTCCCCGCCGTTGCAAATACTTCAGCGCCGATGTTTTGCGCGATTTGGATCGCGGCCAATCCCACGCCTCCAGCAGCGGCGTGAATCAGAATCCGCTCGCCCTTCTGAAGTGCCGCGAGATGAGTCAGGGCGTAATGCGCGGTCAGGTACGCCACAAGGATGGACGATCCTTCTTCCATGCTCAAATTGGCGGGCTTCCGCAATACATTACGGGCCTTCGCGACAAAGTGGCTGGCCACGGCGCCGGGGCCGCAGGCGATTACATCATCCCCCACTTTGAAATCTGACACCCCTCTGCCGAGTGCCGTGACCTTTCCGGCGCATTCAAAACCAAGAACCTCTCCGGTCAGGTCGCCGGGCACGGGCTCGCGCGGTAACAGGCCCATCGCGAGCATGATGTCCTTGAAGTTGAGGCTGGCCGCGTTTACTTCGATTTCCACTTCATCCGGGCCGAGCGCCCGGCGCGTGTGCGGGACAAACACCACCGATTCAAGTAATCCCGGCTGCTTGATCTCGGCGCGGTACGGCTGCCGAACAAACGTTGCCGGCTTCTCGACCGGCTGCAAATGATCGAGCGTGGTGTGCACGATTCGATTGGCATACCGCGCTTTTCCACGCAGCGCGATCTCCGTCTCATCGTCGTTGTTCCACAACTCCGCGTGAAGGGTTTCCACTTCTTCGCCCGATCCGCTGCCCAGGTCAACCAGCTTCGCGCGCAGCGCCGGGAATTCGTTCATCACCGTTCTTGCGAAACCCCACAGGGGCGATTGAGCGACGGAAGCATCTTGCGCTTTCGAATCACCCACCAGTTGCGCCCCGCGTGTAACCAGCCAAACGCGCGGCAGTTCATTCACGTCCCGCTTAACCACCACCTGCATCAAGTGCAGAACACTCAGGCATCCGAACCATTGGCTGGACATCAAGGAGTCCGCGGTTGTGTCGGCGGCAAGCGGAGCGTCCAGGCTCCACATATGGACGATGCCCCGGAAGCGCGCCTCTTCACCAATGGCCGCGGTGAGTAGGTTCTCCATATCCTCCGCGCGGTTCGGGCGAATGGTCCAACTCATTTCTCCGGTGCGCTCGAAAGCCTCTCCATGCCGCACGACCAGAGGCATTTCACCCTTCTCGCGGAGCAACTCGGCAACGTCGGAACCGGTGTTCCCTTCGTCGGCAAAAATAAGCCATGTTCCTTGCGTTTCGGGACGCGTAACCCGCTTGCGTTCGGGAGCCGCGGAAGCTTTGGGCGCCTGCGCGATAATTACTGAATGCAGGGCCTCATCGGGATTTGCCGTATCCGTGACGAATTCGGCGCCACTATAGCCCGCACCCCGAAGCAATTTCAGCCAAGTGGCGGGAGGAACCCAGGGCCCGGACTCGCGCACATCCAAATCCGTAAATGCCCACCATCCCTTTAACATTCCAAAGACGAGCACGAGCCACAGCGATGCCTTTGTTCCTTCCAGCAGAACCAACAGTCCGCCGGGAGCGAGCAGTTTTTTCACATTCGCAAGGGTGTGCCGCAGATCGGGCGTGGCATGCAAAACGTCCGATGCCAGAATCAGGTCGAATGAATGCGCCGCGTAGCCCTGCTCCGCCGAATCGGCGGTGATGTCCAGCGTGTTGTACTGAACAAAAGGATACTCGTGGAACCTTTCTTCCGCGCGCGACACCAGCAACGAGGTTACGTCGGTGAATACGTATTCCGTTCTCGCGGGATCCAACTTGGGAAGCACATTGACCGTCAGCCCTCCGGTGCCACCGCCAATTTCGAGCACGCGGGCGATGCGGTCAGCAGGCAAGGACTGCAACGCCTTCACAACCGCCCTTTGGACCAGAAGATTGTAAATTCGGTAGTGAGGCGAATCCGAATAAACCTGTTCGATCGCCGCGAGAGAGCCTTCCGGAAATAGGAGCTGCAATGGATCCACTTCCCCGCGCAAGACTTCGGCAAGTTTCAGCGCACAACGCCGGAACAACAGGTATTCCGCCATGGCGCCCGGCGCCGAATTCCACAATTTTCTCCAGAGCACTCGTGAGTCAGGGACATCCGGGAGCGTCAGGACTTCCCACTCCTGTCCCATCTTTTTCAGGGCGCCGTCTTCGGCGAGAATGTCAAAGATGTGGCCCAGGAGCCGCCAATGCGCCGGCGCTATGTGAAACCGCTTGGCGAACGATTCGACCGTCATGCGATCGCCAACCCGCGGCTTCCAGCCCAGTTTTCGGAAAGCCTCGTAAACATAAACTCGGGCCAGATAATCGCCCTGTCCAGTCGTCTCATAGAACCGCTTGCGATCAAGTTGCGTGATTAGCTCTTCCGTATCGGGCCGCAGGCGCTCGACGATCTGGCGCGGAGCCGGAAGATAATCAGGATTGGGACGCTTGTCCGCCGGTCCGGAAAGCGGTTTAAGAATCCACTTCGACGCAAACAAATACGAATCCAGATTCTCTTTGTGGCGCTCCACACGCTTGCAAGAGAAGCCCTCAATTTCCATCTTCAGTTCGCCTGCCGCGTCAAAGAGCCGGAAGTTCGCCGTAATATGGCCAGCATCCACATCGACGACGCGCGCGTGGCTCCAAACCACCGCGGGAAGAGGGCCGAGATAAGTGACTCGCTCGATCCGCACGGGCAAATACATCGTCTTCTCGAAATGCTTATCGGTTCCGGAGGCCGAACGCGCGGCCGTCAACACTTGAAAACAGGCGTCGAGAGTTGCGGGGTGAGCGTGATAGCTGGCGGGGACGGCGCCGGTGGCCCGAACTTCGCCCACGGATTCGCGGTCCCCTCCCCAAACATGAGCCATGCCACGGAACGTCGTGCCATATTGCAGACCCACTCCCTCAAAGGACCGGTAACAATCGGCCGCGCTGATTTCCTTGGTGCACCGCTCCCGGATATCCTCGAGCGCCTTTTCCGGCAAGCCGGGAGAGTAATTCAGGCGACGAAGTTTTCCCGTCGCGTTCCTCGTCCAGGTTTCCTCGGTTGTCCGCCTGCTAAAGAAATCAATAGACCGCTGGGAATCGACCGATGTCTGCACAATCAGAGCTTGATCGTCGGGAAGATTCATGGGCGCCCGGAATTCCATCTCTTCGATCACGCACGGTCCGGCCCCGAATGTTTCGCCCGCCGCCGCCAGCGCCATTTCGACGTACGCCGCGGCAGGATAAATCGCCACTCCCTCCACGCGATGGTCGCTCAAATAAGGGAGTTGCTGTTTGTCAACTTCCACATTCCAGCTTGGCTGCGCCGCTTCACCCTTCGTTCCAAGCAATGGGTGCGATTGTTCGCCCAACCGGTCCACACGCGACCGGTTTGAACTCGTGCCAATATCGTTCGCGCTGCCACTGATAGGTCGGCAGCTTTACGACTTTCCCCGGCTTCGGATACAGCCGCGTCCAGTCGATTGGGTAGCCGGCAGTATACAGACGGCCCAGGCATCCCAGAACCATCGAGCTTTCCGATGTACCGCGGCGCGTGGTTCCGAATACCGCTCCAGCTCCGGCTCCATTGAGGCATTCCGAAATGTTCGCCTGCAAAACCGGGTGGGGCCCAATCTCAATGAATAAATTGTGGCCCGACTGGGCCAGAGCTTCCACGGCAGGCCCAAACATGACGGCGTCTCTCACGTTGCGCCACCAGTAAGCCGCGTCCAGTTCCCTGCCAGTTGCTTTCTTTCCCGTCACCGTCGAATACAACGGTGTCGCACTCTCGCGCGGGTGAATATTCCGCAGGGACTTTCGCAGCTCCGCTTCGAGCGAATCCATGTGCGCGCTGTGATATGGAATCTCAACCGGGAGCAGACGGCAGAAAATTCCCTTCGCCTCGAGGGGCGCGGCAATCCGCGCCAGCGCTCCAGCGTCGCCGGAAAGCGTAACGGAAACAGGACTGTTGACGGCTGCCAGGGCGACGAGGCCATTTTGTCTGGAACCGTTATTCCCGGAATGATGCTCCGCCAATATAACTTCGGCTTGTTCGGGGGAAAGTCCGACGGCCAACATTTTGCCCTGGCCTGTAGTTCGTTGCTGCAAGCGGCTCCGATGAAAAATCACTTGCACCGCGTCCTCGAAACTCAACGCACCTGCCGCATAAGCGGCGGCGATTTCGCCAACGCTGTGGCCCACGATCGCATCCGGACGGATGCCCCACGAATCCATCAGGGCCGTCAATCCGGCCTGAAACGCAAATAGCGCGGGTTGCGCGATTTCCGCTTCATGAATCCGGGAGTGCGGCTCGTCGGCGGCCAGCTCATCCAGCAATCGCCAAGATGCGTGCCTGCGCAATTGCGCGTCACACCGTTCCATCACACTTCGGAAAACCGGCTCCATCCGGAGAAGCTCCCGCCCCATTCCCAACCACTGGGAACCCATGCCGGAATACGCGAACACAAGTTTGTGAGAACGTCCGGGGACTCTCGCGCCCGATGACATCGAAAGCCGCGTCTCCCCGCTGATAAACGCCTGGAGGCTTTCAATCAGTTCGTCTTTGGTCGCAGCAACAACTGCCAATCTTTGATCGTGGTGACCCCGGCGCAGGCTCGCCGTGCAGCAAATATCGGGAAGCGCCGCGCTCGTTCCCGCTTCCTGCTCCGAAAGGTAATTCACATAGGCCTTCGCCGTCTCCTTCAGGCCATCCGCGCTGCGAGCGGAAAGCGGCAGCAGATGAGGCCGCTTCCCGGCCGCGGCTTTTGGGGCCTTGGCGGCATGGCGCGAAGCAGCGGCGGGCGCCGAATCAAGAATTACATGCGCATTCGTTCCGCCAAATCCAAAAGAGTTTACGCACGCGACCGCCGGCCGCTTCCCCGTATTGGGCCAGGGCGAAAGCTTGTCAACCACGCGCAACCCGAGCTTTTGGAATGGAATTTTCGGATTCGGTTTTTGAAAGTGGAGGCTGGCGGGGATTTCCCTTCGCTGAATACTCAACGCAACCTTGATTACACCCGCGACGCCCGATCCCGCTTCCAGATGGCCGATGTTCGTTTTGACCGATCCAATCAAGCAAGGCGAGCCTGCCGCGCCGCGTCCCAAAACATTTCCGATTGCCTTCGCTTCAATCGGATCGCCCACGGGTGTTCCGGTCCCGTGCGCTTCTACATACTGCACATCTTTCGCGGCAATACCCGAATGGTGGAGAGCCGCCCGCAGAATGGCTTCCTGGGCCGTTCCATTTGGCACGGAGATTCCCGGCGTACGGCCGTCCTGATTCACCGCCGTGCCGCGGATCACGGCATAGATTGAGTCGCCGTCCGCGATCGCTTTGGAGAGCGGCTTCAGAACAATCACTCCGCAACCTTCGGCGCGTGAATATCCGTCCGCGCCGGCGTCGAAGCTCTTGCAACGCCCGTCGTGAGCGAGCATCGAAGCCTTGCTAAATCCGATCGTGCTTTCCGGGCGCAGCAGCGAGTTCACCCCGCCCGCCAAAGCCAGTTCGCACTCGCCACTCCAAATTCTCTGGCAAGCCTCATGGATCGCCACCAATGACGACGAACACGCCGTATCAACGGCGAGGCTCGGGCCGTGCAAATCGAAAAAATAAGAAATGCGGTTAGCGGCAATCGAAAGCGCCGACCCGATATTCGTGTAAGCGTCGATTGCCTGCCGGTCCGACTGGCTGCTTTGCATCGCCGAGTATTCGCAGGAGGAAATTCCCACAAACACGCCGGCGTTGGAACCGGCTATGCTTCCCGGGGGCAATCCGGCATCCTCCAGAGCCTCATACGCCACCTCGAGCAGCAACCGCTGCTGCGGGTCCGCGCGCGCCGCCTCGCGCGGCGAAATGCCGAAAAATTGCGCGTCAAATTCTTCGATGTGTTTGATGAAGCCGCCCCATCGGCTGTAGGTCTTGCCGGGGCGGCTGGGGTCCGGATGATAAAACGAATCGACGCTCCATCGATCCGCCGGGACTTCGGCGATTGCGTCTACGGAGTCGCGAAGCAGCGCCCACAATTCCGCGGGACTATTCGCGCCGCCTGGAAATCTGCATCCAATTCCGACAATAGCTATCCCATCTCGAGAGGTCATCGCGCGGGCCAGTATACTGATTCTTCGCGGCGTTGCAATCGTCTTTGCGACCAGTGCGTTTCAAAGTAAGCACGCGTCCTGCATCCACTCGCTGATCTTCCGAATCCTTGTCCGTCTCTTCCTGTCATTCCGTTTTTCCCTTGTCCGGTAATTTCATTTTGTGTTCCCATTATAAGGCAGCTTTAGACCGCACGTTTCCTGCTTTCGCCGAGCCGAAGGCGGTCTCGTATCCCGCCGCGCCGAACTCCCTGGCGCGATTCTAAAAACACCGGTTTTTATTTGCCCCGACGCGCTCCAGGATGCATCACATAAGAGGCCGCTCCCCGGAGTCTTAGATCCCTGTGGTTCGCAGCTGCAATTCTACCAATTTCTCCGGCTTTTGCGCTTCTAAATGATGTTCGCATGCTGAATGGTTGAGACACTGGCTCGTCGCGCGCATTCGCGCCGCGGAGTTTCACAATCGAATTTGAGCCGAAGCCGCGACTTGCGCGGGCAATTATTCGCAAGGCTGCAACCCACAAAGCCCTCCATGCGTATAAACTAAGTGAGACAGGTGAAACTTCCCGGGCATCCAACAAAGGTGAACCAACTCAGCTAGATTACGACAGGTGAAACGATGACAGAAAGCTCTCAGCCCGCTTCAACCACGGCCGCGCTGCGCACGGACGGGGTCGGGCGTTTTTACACAATGGGACAGGCGACCATCCGCGCCGTGGATGGCGTGTCTATTGAAATCGCGCGCGGCGAATTCGTGGCGATGCTCGGCAGCTCCGGCTCCGGCAAATCCACATTGCTGAATTTGCTTGCGGGGCTTGACCGCCCGACCAATGGCGCAATCTATGCGCATGGCCGCAACCTCGCCGAAATGACGGGCGACGAGCTGGCGCAACATCGCAGCCGCACCGTCGGCATGGTATTCCAGTCATTCAACCTGATGCCGAAGATGACGCTCGAAGAAAACGTTGAATTGCCGCTGCGCCTTGCGGAGGTTGAGCGCGCGGAGCGGCCTGCGCGCGTGCGCGAGGCGCTCGAACACGTCGGGCTCGGCGCGAGATTCACGCACCGCCCCGCGGAATTGAGCGGCGGCGAGCAGCAGCGCGCATCGCTGGCACGCGCGCTGGTGAACCGGCCCACGATTCTGCTGGCGGACGAACCGACAGGAAATCTTGACAGCAAGACCGGCGAAGAGATCATGAATTTCATCCAGGGATTTAATCGCGAGATGGGCATGACCATCGTGATGGTGACGCACGAAGCGCGCATCGCGGAAAAATACGCGCAGCGGCGGATATATATGAAAGACGGCAAGCTCGCGTCGAATGGAGCTGCACAATGAAATCGCGCGACCTGATGGAGCTTGCCTCGCGCAACTTGCGCGAAGCGCTGCTGCGAAACACGCTGACCACGCTCGGCATCGCTGTGGGCGTGGCGTCGCTCGTTGCGATGCTTTCGCTCGGCATCGGACTGCAGCGACTGGCGATGACACAATTGCAGGGCACCGGACTTTTCAATCGCGTGTATGTAACTCCCCGACCGCCGCGCAACGAATTTGGCGGAGGCGGTCGCGGAGGGCGCGGCGGACGATTGGGCGGCGGCCGTGGCGGGCGCGATCAGGCTCCCATCGAAGGAATCCCCGGCCCCGAAGATTTGAAGCCGCTGACGCCGGATACGCGCGCGAAGCTCGCGGCCATGCCGCACGTTTTGGAAGTGTTTCCCGAGTTGCGGTTTCAAGTGGACGTCCGCAACGGAAACACCGGGCATGTGACCGCGGCGGCAAGCTTCCCACCATCCTCGAAGGGGACCGGCATTTTCGATTCGGTGCAGGGATCATTTTTCTCGAGCAATGATGCGGCTGAAGCCATTCTGCACACCGACCTCGCGCAACAACTCGCCGAAGAAAACAAAACAGACGTGAAGAGTTTGATCGGCAAGGAGCTGACGCTGCGCTATCCGCAACGCAAAGAAGTGCCCGTACAGGGCAACCAATCGGCAACCGACATGGTGGCGAATGGAGAATTTGGTTACGGATTCACAATCATCCCCGCCGAACGCAAAGTGAAAGTAGTCGGCATCGTGAGCGGCGAACAGGCCGGGCCCGGCGGATTGGGTGGAGTGCGCGTGATGCTGCCGCTCGGATTTGTCGAGCAGATGAACACCGTGCAGGGCACGGATGTGCGCGGCGTGGTCACCAGCCCGGGTCAGCTCACCTATTCTTCGCTGACTATGCTGATTGAGGACCCGAAATATGTGACCGCGGTGGAAGATCAAGTGAAGGCCATGGAGCTTGGCGCCTTTTCGCTGTTCGATGCGGCGCACAGGCTCCAGCAATTTTTCGCGGTGCTGGACACATTCCTCGGACTTTTCGGCAGCCTCGCGCTGGCGGTTGCGTCGCTCGGAATTATCAACACGCTGGTGATGGCGATCCTCGAGCGGCGTCGCGAAATCGGCGTCTTGAAAGCGCTTGGCGCGGCGGACCGGGACGTCCGGCAACTCTTTTTTGCGGAAGCTGGAGTGATGGGCCTCGCCGGCGGAATCCTGGGCGTGTTTCTCGGCTGGTTTATCGGGCGTGTTATCAATTTTGCCGCGAATGTGTATCTCTCCCAGCAAAACGTTCCTCCGCAAAAACTCTGGACGGTGCCGCTGTGGCTCGTGGGCGCGGCCATCGGGTTCTCGATTGTCGTAAGCCTCGCTGCGGGACTCTATCCTGCCGCGCGAGCGGCGAAGCTGGATCCTGTGAAGGCGCTGCGGTATGAGTAGGCTCATCAGCGCGGCTCATCTCACTTCAAATGGATCGGCTCCCAAAACAATCAATGAGCGGACGGAGTGTGCCGAAATGAACAGACGATTCGATTTGAGAGGCGCAATCTGAGCCTGCAAGTGGATTTGATGCGTTGGGGGCTACAACGAATTGGCAGTGGGCGCAGCGCGCAACTATAGAGAGGGCTCAGGTTTGCGCGCGGACGCAAAGGAGAAACATAATGTTGGGGTTCATTGCATTGGTTTTGATCATTTGCTGGCTGTTGGGGATTTTCGCGTTTCACATTTCCGCGGGGCTGTTCCACATTTTACTCATCGTCGGCGTGATTCTTCTGGTGTTGCATTTCCTGCGCGGGAGAACGGTGGACGCATAAGAGGCGCGTCTTGCGCTTTTAAATTAAAATTTGAGTAATTCGGCAGACGAAGGTCAGCCCCGCTTTAGGCGCTAAAGCGTGAGCCGGCAATTGCGAAATCACCTTCTCAGGGTATCCCTAGGGTACTGGAACGCCGAGTAACTATCCGCAGCCAGATTTGCGTTGACATCAATTGCCAAGCGATTTACTGTGCCCGGGATAATCCAAGGCTCCAACAGCTTTGGAGCTGAATCCTGACCGGGCACCCGCGGCCCCATGCAGGATGCGGAGGGGCCGCTGAGTCCGAGCAACGGCCGCATCTCCCTCTCGCGAATTGAGGGAAACATGACACCCCAGCGCCATGTTTATAGGCAAATAGTTCTCCGTGTCTTCCTTCTCACGTTCATATTGCTAACGGCAAGTTCGACCCGATTGCGCGCGCAGTCAGCGACGGGCGCGACTTCTCCATCAAGTACCACGCTGCAAGCTCCGCCTGCACGTCCCTTGGTTACAACGGCAGTGACTGACTCGAACCTGGTAACTCTGGCTCATTCGGTACACCCGCTCGCCCGCCCTGAATTTGACCAGGGGCCTGCGCCCCCCGATTTGCCGATGAACAGGATGCTGCTTGTTCTAAAGCGAAGTGCGGAGCAGGAAACGGCGCTCGATCAACTGCTCATTGACCAGCAAACAAAAACCTCCTCGAACTACAAGAAGTGGGTGACTCCAGAACAATTCGGGCAGCTTTTCGGCCCCGCCGATTCGGACATTCAAGCGGTCACCGCTTGGCTCGGTTCGCACGGCTTCAATGTCGCCCGGGTGACGAATGGAAAGACAATCATTGAATTTTCCGGGACGGCAGCGCAGGTGCAGGAAGCATTCCATACGCAGATCCACAAGTTTACTGTGCACGGAGAGGATCACTGGGCGAACGCGACCGATCCACAAATTCCCGCGGCGCTTGCGCCGGTGATTCAGGGATTTGCCTCACTGCACAACTTTGTGAAGCACCCGGCGCACCACATCGGCGGAATTGCGGGCCTCCCTAACCCGTCCTTCCAACTTGGACGGACAATCATGTCCGGCTTGGAAACCGGAGGCCACAGACAAAATACCTCCGGCGCAATGTTTGCGGGAGCCCAATCGGGTCCGATCAGGTCGGGGCCACCTTCAAAAATTGGACCGAGCTATGAAATCGGAGGGACCCATGGTCTTGTGCCGGGGGACTTTGCGACGATTTACAACGTGGCGCCATTGTGGGCAATGGGGATTGACGGCACGGGCCAGACGATTGGCATTGTTGGGCGAACTGACCTCAATGTCGGTGACGTGAATACATTCCGTTCACTGTTCAACCTGCCTGTGAATCCGCCCGTGGTCATTTTGGACGGGAACGATCCGGGAGACCTGGGACCCGACGAGGATGTGGAAGCACAGTTGGATGCCGAGTGGTCAGGTGCAATCGCCAAAGCTGCGACAATCAAATTCGTAATTTCCGAGAGCACCACCAGTACCGACGGCGTGGACCTTTCGGCCCTCTATATTGTGGACAACAATATCGCGCAAGTGATGAGCGAGAGCTTTTCAGAATGTGAATTCTACTTGGGGACAAACAACCAGTTTTACGCGAACTTGTGGCAACAAGCCGTTGCGCAAGGCATCACGCCGATGGTGGCCGCAGGCGACAGCGGTTCCGCGGAATGCGACGGGGACGACGGAGATATTGTGGCTACGTTAGGAACCGCCGTCAGCGGCATAGCTGCAACGCCATACGACATAGCCGTTGGGGGGACGAGCTTTGATTTAAGCGTCGCAAATTATTCGAGCACGTTTTGGAATCCGACCAACAATCCCACAACGCAATCGTCGGCGAAATCCTACATTCCGGAAACGACCTGGAGTGACTCCTGCGCCCAGGATGGGTTGACCTCTTGCATCGACGGCCCGCCAAATGGTACGAGTCTTGATTTGACCGCTGGAGGCGGTGGCCCAAGCAGTTGCCTCACGGCGAATACCCAAGGTGTCTGCACGAGCGCCTATCCAAAGCCGGCATGGCAAACGGGGAATGGCGTTCCGGCGGACGGTGTGCGCGACATCCCGGATGTATCGCTCTTCTCGGACTTCACAAACGGCAACTCATATTATTTTGTCTGCGCCTCGGAGGCCACGGGTAGTCCGTGCACCCTGACTGACTTCCTGGAAGTCGGCGGGACGTCTGCCGCGTCGCCCACCTTCGCGGGCATTATGGCGCTGGTAAACCATTACAGGGCTACGTTATCGAATCCCGCGCCGCGCCAGGGCAACGCGAATTACGTGCTCTACCCGCTGGCCAATCAAACGAATGCATCCTGCAATTCGAGCCTAGCTGCGACGATTACAAACACTTCATGCGTTTTCTACGACATAACCAAGGGCAACAACTCGGTGATCTGTGGTGCAAATTCGCCCGATTGCAGCATCAGCGGTGGCCAATCGGGCTGGGGAGTGGAAATTGATCCCAATAATCCCACGACAGAGGCATGGACGACGACTGCGGGGTACGATCGCGCGACGGGCCTCGGATCAGTAAACGCCTACAACCTGGCGACAAACTGGTCATCGATCACTTTGGCAGCCAGTTCGATTTCGCTTAGTTTGAATGGTGGCACTGCCCCCATTTCAATAACGCACGGACAATCTGTCAGCGTAAGTGGGAGTGTGACTGGAACGGGAACTCCGACAGGTCAGGTATCCCTCATCAGCAATGCCGCTTCGGGCTCTGGCATTACTGATTTTGCGCTCAGCGGCGGGACCTATTCAGGGAGCACATCTCTTTTCCCTGGCGGAAATTATACGGTCCAGGCGCACTACAATGGGGATGGCAGTTTTGGCGCAAGCAATTCATCCCCCGCGATTAATTTGACGGTGACACCGGAAAACTCCTCGGTCAACCTTTACCTTGTAACCAACGTCGGCCGCAGTTTCTTCCATACACCGAATCCTTCGACGATTCCTTATGGGTCCCAGTATTATTTACGCGGAGACGTCGCCAATTCTCAGGGGCAATTCTGCCAATGGGATCCGCTGGACTCAAATGGCGGCGTCGGTACCAGCGGTGTGGGTTGTGCCACGGGGTCGGTGGGTATCTCTGACGGAGGAAATGCGTTAAATAGCTTCACCTTAAACTCACAGGGTTTCTTTGAAGACTTGGCCATACAGCTTCCAGCAGGTGTCCATCCATTACAGGCAAATTATTTCGGAGACAGCAGCTATTTTCCATCTAATGGCATTAACACCCTCACGGTAACGCAGGCGCCAACTGAAATCAGTTTGATTGCTTATTATTTAACCATTCCATCAACCCTCACAGAGACTCTGATGGCTACCATTACCACGCAAGCGATTTCCAGTTCTTCTTTGGAGCCGACAGGAAACGTTCAGTTTTTTCTTAATGGGAATGCTCTCGGCTCGCCGGTCGCGGTGTCGGGTAGGACGATTGTCGGATTTAACGAGGCGATAGCACAACTCGTCACGACAACTCTGCCGGTCGGCACAGACAACATAACGGTTCAATACTTGGGCGACAATAATTACGCCCAAAGTCCAGTGTCAGACCCCGCAGTTGTCACGGTGCTGCCACCGCCAGCGAACTTGAGCTTGGTGAAGAGCCATACAGGCAATTTCGTTGCGGGCTCGACCGGAGTCTATAACCTGGCTGTGACGAACAGCGGAGTCGGACCGACAACAGGGCCGATAACAATCAGTGATAGTCTCCCTAACGGGTTGACGTTCGCTTCCGTTGCAGGCGCCGGCTGGAGTTCAACATCTACAGTTGGCGGGCCTGCTGCCGTATTGACCAGCACGACCCAGATCCCGGTTGGAGGCACGAGCACGGCCCTGTTGACAGTTAATGTCCCTCCAACCGCGCCACAGATCGTGAACATCGCAAGTGTTTTCGATACGGATGACTCAGCGCCAGATGGGGCCAACAAGACTTCAAGCGATTTAACGAATGTGAACGAACCGGACATGACGATCACAGAAATGAGCGCGAATTACTTTGTGCTGGGCGAGGTCGGTGCGACCCTCACCTTTACAGCGACCAACAGCGGCAACGAGCCGACCACGGCGCCAGTGAGCGTAGTGGAGACTCTAGGGCCTGGGCCTGGTGTCACACCTACTGGGCTCTCCGGATCCGGGTGGAATTGCAATCTGGGGTCCGGCACCTGTACTCGCAGCGACGTCCTTGCCGGGGGTGCCAGCTATCCACCAATCACGCTGACGGTGAACATCGCAAGCATTGCCCCTAACGGTGTGAATTTCACGGCCGTTGTTTCCGGAGGCGGGGAGGGCAACACATCCAACGACCAGATTCTTGGCAGCATCCCAACCCTGACCCCGCCAACTGCAACCCTTTCGACGGCCACGTTAACCTTCCCAAGTACGCCGGTTGGGAGTTCCGCGCCTACGATGACAGTGACAGTGACGGACAACGGAGGTGCTGCCCTCATGATCACGGCGGCGCCCGCTATCACATCAACCGACGCTACCGATTTTGCGATCATAGGCGACTCGACCTGCATTCCGAACGCGACCGTTTTCGGCAACGGCGGGACTTGCGTGATCAACGTCGCGTTCACGCCGGGGGCCGCAGGCCCTCGCGGACCGGCTACATTGACGGTTACGGACTCGGCCTCACCGTCAACGCAGACAGTCACTCTCATGGGTACAGGAGAGGATTTCACAATGGGCGGGCCGACAAGCCCTGTAACAGTCACCGCAGGGCAAACGGCAATGTATTCAATCTCAATTTCACCGGGACCGGGCGGATTCCCGAGCAGCGTCAGCTTTTCCGCGTCGGGATTGCCATCTGAGTCTTCGGCATCCTTCCAACCGCCCGCGTTTGCACCGGGGAGCACTATTGCTTCGACCACTCTGTCCATACTGACGACGGCGAACACCTCAGGTAATACGTCGCCCCTGAACCTCAAATTGCCTGCGAGCCCGTGGCGCATTTTGCTATGGCCGGTTGTGCCGGCTCTGATCGCGGCGATCCTGATGATTGTCTTGCGCAAGAATTATTGTCGGCAGCGGCCGGCTTGGGGAGGAATGGCTTTAGTGCTTCTTTTTGTTGCGGTGGGATTTGTGGGTTGCGGTGGCGGCGGGGGCGGAGGAGGAGGTGGGGGCAGTGGTGGAAACTTCGGCACGCCAGCAGGCACATACACTATTACCGTGACCGCGACTTCCAGTTCGCTTTCACACTCGACCACAGTCACCCTTACCGTGCAATAAAGCAGCGGCGCGCGGGGCAGTGATCACAAGAACGGATTGCATTGAAAAAAATCGACCGGGGCGTCGGGCTGAGGGTCCCTGACGCCCCGGTGTTTCTCACTCACCTCCGCAGGGTGTGAGCAAGCTTGTGTTACGCGGCGAATTCGTCGCCGCGCAGAAATTCATACCGTTCGATTTCCGCCACAATGCCGAATTTTCCCGTGTCCTGATCTTCGTTGCGGGCCACGCGGCCGAGGCAACGAACACGGACCGGGCCAGCCAGCGTGATTTCGTGGGGCAAAGTCAGCAGGATCTCAACGGGCGAACCGGGCTTCACGCCTTTGGGAAGCGTGAAATACACTCCGCGAGAACTAACATTGAAAGATTCAGTTTTTGCTTCTCCGACTGCCGAACCGCTTGTCCATCGGACGGTCATAGGCAGGCGAATATGAAATCTTTGATTCAGACGGCGTTCCGTCGCGGTCACAGGGGTCTCCTCAATCAACGCATATAGCGAATCTTGTCAGACATGAGATTAAGCGGAGCCATCGCAATCACCAATAGCTCGACCGTCCCATTTTTAGGGGGCTCGCGGAGGTACCGGAGTACCATCCAGCGTTTTCGCACTTTGTACCTGTGGATTTCTACCGTGAAAGAAAAGAGGCCAAAACCGCGTGAATGAGCAGGATTGAACCGGCGCCCTTCAAGGCTGAACGGTGAAAACGGCCTTATTGACGCGGGAGGCGTCGCCCAGGACGACGAACTGGAAATCGTGCATATATTGTTTGGCGACGCGCTGGACATCGGCCGGAGTGACTGCGCGAAGCCTGTCCAAACGGGTTTCCTCGTTGCGCCAGCCGCCTCCGATTAGTTCATAGAGAGCGATGCGGGCAGCCTGCGATGCGTTCGTCTGATTCTGAATGTAATACTGCGTGGCGAATTGCGCGACGGCGCCGGATAAATCGTCCGAGGCCACAAGATCGGTTTTCAGGAGCGCAACCTCCGCGAGCATCAGCTGCGCCGCGCGAGTCGCATCCGTCGAGGACGCGGAAATATCTCCATATGAGGCGGCAGTCTCGAAATGAGTGGCGGCGGGGTCATAGGCCAGAGCATTTCGCACTCGCACGACATTGAAAACCCTGTCCTGCAAAATGGCCATGGCGATGGCCAGGGCATCGGTGTCCGGCGATTTGAATTGCGGGCCGGCAAATATCCCCTCGAAATAGGTGGAGGGGAGGGAGCGCTCAGTGACTTGCACGGAGGGCTTATCGAATGCCAGCAAAGGAGTGGCGGCTGAAGTTGTTTCTCCCGCGGGAAGAGCGCCAAAGGTCGCCTCAATTCGCTGGCGGAGCGTGGCGGGGTCGAGATCGCCGACGATGACGAGGAGAAGACGCGAGCGCTGCATCATTTGTTTGTGGTAGGCGCGCAAATCATCCACGGTGATTTTTGCGAGCGATTCCGGCGTGCCATTCGGATCATTCCGGTAGGGCTGGCCGGCGAAAACTTCGCGACGGACGAGCTCCTCAAGAAACGGCTCCGGCGTTTCGATTCTGGTGCGCGCCGATGCGATCAGCAGCGCGCGGTCGCGCTCGACATCCGCAGGAAGCAAAAGAGGATGCAGCGCCGCATCGGCGAAGACCTCCCAGGAGCGATCGAAAGCGGCGCGCGTGCAGGCGAGCGAAAGGACGGAGTAGTCATTGTTCGTGCCCGATGAAATCGATGAGCCCATGCTGGTGAGAACAGCGTTCATCTCCGTGCGGGGAAAATGCGCGCTGCCTTCGGCAACCACAGTGAGCAGCAGCGCTTCGATGCCCGCATTCGACTCCGTGATGTTCGCCGCGCCGCCGCGGATAAAAAGTCCCACGGCAACGGTGTCGCTGGCGGGCCGGCGCTTCACGATCACCTTGAATCCGTTTACGTCGAGTTCCGTGACGCGGCTGGATTCAGGAGCCGCCTGGGGAGCGCCCGCAGCCTGCGCAGCGCCGGAGGATTGCGCGACAGCGGGCAACGCGAGCATGGGCGCGAAAAAAATCCAAGCCGCAAGAAGGATTCGCCGCCTGCGCGTCATTTGCCGAGCACCTCATCGGTTTTCAATTGAATGGTCTGCTGCGCCGCGGGTGAAAGGAGAACGAGCGAGACGCGCGGCTTCCCAAGAATGTAAGTATGCAAATAGCGGGAGATGTCCGCGCGGGAGACGCCTGCGAGTGTTTGCTGGTAACCCCGGAAATAATCAATGCCAGTTGAGGCCCACCAAAAACCCAGCTCAATCGCAAAATCAGAGGTCTTCTCACGGCTGAAAAGATCGTTTACGCCGAGCAGGACTTTCGCGTTGCGCAACTCCTGGTCGGAAAAATAATCCGGGTCGCCGAAGTGGGAAATTTCATTTTGAAGAGCAACGAGGGCGGCGCGGGCTTTTTCCGGCGTGGTCTGCAGGAAAATATTGATGGGGCCGACGTTTCGCTGGGTGTAATAGCCGAGGTCCACGGCCAGCGCCAGGCCCGAATCCACCAGCGCCTTCTGAAAGTGCGAGTTGGGTTGCCGCACAATATAGGAAAAAACATCGGCGGCATAGGTAGCGGCGTTGTCCTTGCCGATGGATGGCCCCTGCCATCCCAATTCAATCAGGACATTCTGCACCGGCCCCTGAAGGACTTCCGCGTAACTTTTCTGGAGCGGGGGATTTTCCGGAACGGGATACTTTACGAAGGGGTCCGCGGCGCGCGGCCAATCGCCAAAGTAAAATTCCGCCTGCTTGAACGCATCCTCCGGCGTGATGTCTCCCGCGATCACAAGCGCCGAATTGTTCGGCACATAATACCGGTCGTAAAACGCGCGCAAACTTTCGGGAGTGGCGTGCGCGGTGATATCGCGGGAGCCTTCCGGCAGCTTGCGATTGGGATACTCGTAAAACAAATGGGTGGTCATATCATGCGTAATCTGGTCATACGGGTTCGCATCGTCGCGGTCAAGTTCATCGAGAACGACGGCGCGCTCCGTGAGCACTTCTTCGGGATCGAAGAGCGGGTAGCGCGCGGCGTCGCGCAGAAAATGAATCGCCGTTGGAAAATACTGCGTGAGAGAAGTGAAGTGCTCTTCGCAATGCTCCTCGGCCGTCGAACCGTTGTAGGTGATGCCCATGTCGCCGATGTTGTCCAGATATTCCTCATGGTTCTTTGATGCGACGGTGGATTTGAAAAACATGTGCTCGTCAAGATGCGAGAGGCCGCTATCCTGCAACGATTCGACCCAAGAGCCGGCTTTCACCACAAAGGCGACGGTGACCAGAGGGACGGCATGGTCTTCGTAAACGATAATTTCGAGTCCGTTGGGAAGCACCTTGGACTTCAGGAACGCATCGCTCGCGGGGCGGAATGCGGGAGTGGCAGGCCCTTGCGCCGCACAGACGGCGGCCGCAATCAAAATCGCCACTGCGGTGAATGCAATGGGCCATGAGAAAGACTTACTTCTTCGATTCCCGCGCCCGCGCGGAGTGTTGGCAGGATTTCGTGGCACGTCAGGCCTTGTCGATCAGCCGGTGATGGATTGCGTAGAGCGCGAGTTCGAGGCGGTCGGAAACGCCAAGCTTGTCGAAAATATTGTGCAGGTGATTTTTCACTGTCTGCTCGCTGATGAAAAGCTTTTCGCCGATCTCCTTGTTGCGGAAACCCTGCGCCACGAGTTGAACGATCTCTTTTTCGCGCTCGCTGAGCAGAGGCTTTTCGCGCCGCGGGCCGGATTCGGAGGATTTCGAGAACGCTTTCATGACCTCCGCGGTCATGTGGTTATCGAGCCAGATCTCGCCAGCGTAAACGCGATGGATGCTCTTGACCAGTAAATCGGTGGCGGACTGTTTCAGCACGACGCCGCGCGCGCCAAGCCGCATGGCGCGGACAACGTCGCGGTCGTCTTCTGCGGCCGTCACGCAAATCACACGCGTGGGCAACGAATCGAAATTTACTTCCTCGAGGACGGCCAGCCCGTCTTTATCCGGCATGCGCAGATCGAGCAGCAGGATATCCGGCTTCAGCTTGGAGATGAGGCGGATGCACTCCGTGCCATTCTGGGCTTCGCCGACGATGGTGATGTTGTCATCGGAATCGAGAAGTTTGCGCAGGCCATCGCGAAAAATCGCGTGGTCGTCGGCCACAAGAACCCGGATTGGTTGCTTACTTTTCGCCATTTTATCCGAGCGGCACTTCCACAATCAGGCGCGCTCCATGCCCGGGGCTTGACTCGACGGTCAAAACGCCCCCGACGCTCCTCGTATGCTCTTTGATGGAAATCGGGCCCAATCTCAAGCGGTCAAGCTCTTCGCCGGAAAACCGGCCCGCGAAGCTGAATCCTTCCCCGTCGTCGTCAACCATCAGAGTAACACGGCTGTCTGACTGAGTAAGTTTTACCACGACGTGGCTTGCGCGGGCATGCTTTTTTATGTTGTTGAGTGCTTCCCTGTATATCTGGAAGATTTCCCTGCAGACACGGTCCGGAGCCTGTATTTCTGGGGAGTCCACGATCAACTCAACTTGTATCGAGGACTCATTGCGGAAGCGCTCAGCGAAGCCCGTCATCAAATCGAGCATGTCCGCGCTCTGCACGCGCAGCGGGCGCAGGTCGGTGACCATGCGGCGAAGCTCGGAGGACTCATTCCGCACGGTCTGTTGCAAACCGGCGAGTCCGGAGGCCGCCTGTTCCGGCGATTCCGGAAGCTTGCGGCGCAAAACGTCAAGCTGGATTTCGACGCTGAGTAAAGTTTGCAGAATGCCGTCGTGAAGGTCGCGGGAAATGCGGCTGCGCTCGGCTTCGATGGCGCGCGCGCGGAGATGGCGCAGCAGAAAAAGATTCTCGAGCGGCGGCCCGAGATGGCGGACGATGCGCTCGAGCCGCTGGAGATCGTGCGGCATGAAATTGCTCGGGCGGTTCGCAAGTATGACGCGCGTGTTCGGCTGGCCCTCGATCTCCATCGCCACGGCGAGCGCCGAACGCAATCCGAGCATGTCGCCGACGGGCGCGGGGATCCGCGGCAATTCTTCAACTTCAACGCCGGTCACTCGATTCCAGGCGAAGCCATCGGCCTTCCCTGCCAGATCATTCAGCGCCACGTTTACGTCCGGCTCGTCAAAAAGAAACCCGTCTCCCGCCGAAATGGGAAGACTCTCTGCCGCAAGATGCTTCGGCGTCTCCGCATCGAAATTCCAGAGAAAGATGCGCTCCAATTCCGAGTCGCGGTGAACGAGAAAGGCGCGATCGCAACCGAACGAAGCGATGAGTTCCGCCATCACCAACCGCAACGATTCCCCCAGGCCCCGGCCCACCGAGAGCATCGCGGTCAACCTCGCGATGAAATTGCGCTCCTCGGCGCGCTGGCGGTTTCGGCTCCCGAGAAAGGCAATGCCGAATCCGGCGATCAGCGTCCCGACGAGGATTTCCGCGGCGCGAAGCTCGTCATCCCACATAAAATGGTTGTGCAGCAGGCTCCACGCAAAGATTCCAGCCGTCATGGCGACCACAATCGCGTATGCGCGGCCCGCACCCCAGCCCGCGCCGGCCTCATACACGACGAGCAGGAGCAAAAACCACGCGGAAATGATCGATGGAGTAAGAAAAAGAAAGACAGCGAAAGCGATCACGTCTGCGAAGAGCGCGAAATGCAGCTTGCCTTCCCATTCAGGCGTGCGCAGGAACGCAAGAACCAATCCAACGGCCAAATATCCGCACAAAAATAGGGCCGCGCCCGGTGCGCGCGACGTCAGCAACAGGCTCACCAGCGCCAAAACGATCAGCGGAGGACGCGCCAATGTTATTTGACGCTCGAGCGACCGCTGTTCAATTTCGTGGAGTGGCATTCGGATGACCGAACTCTACTTTACATTTGAAGACGCGGACGTGGAGCGCGGGCGCAAGCCGACGTTCCACCGCCGCAAGCCCTTGCCTGTGGATTTTTCGCTTCCCATTCCGCCCACAATGTGAATAATGTCGCCTCCGGGTACGGAAGAGCGCGGTAACTCTCGAGCATGCAGGCCGCGTGAAAATTTTCGGGGTGTGATCAATCAACCGGCGCCCGCCGGAGAGTTCCAGAGTGCAGAGACGATTCACACGAGATGAAGTTGTGCGCATTCTCGGCGTAACGTGCCGCCAGTTGGACTATTGGGCGCGGCTGCGGCTCGTTTCGCCGGAGCTGCGTTGGGGCGAACGCTTTTATAATTTCGCCGATCTTGTCGCGCTTGAAACCATGAAGCGCTTGACCTCGCGCGGCCTGCCCGCACGGCGGCTGCGCAGGGCTCTTGAGGCGCTGCGTGAGCAGCTTGGCGAGGCAAACGCGCCGATTTCGCGTCTGCGCATCACCACCAATGGTAGAAAAGTGATCGTCAGCCAGCCCTGGCCCGGCGCTCCAGCGATTGAGCCGCTCACGGGGCAGCTTCTCCTGGAATTTGACGTTGAGCCGCTGGCCACGAAAATCCGCGCACTGCCTTCGCATACCGCGGAAGAGTGGTTTGAAATGGGATTGTCGTGTGACCGGCACTCTTCGACGATGCAGCGCGCCGCGGATGCATATCGTCATGCAGTCGAGCTCGCGCCCGACTGGGCCGAGGCGCATCTGAATCTCGGCACTTCGCTCTTTCACCTGGGCGAAGCCGCGGAATCGCGCCGCTGCTTTGATGCGGCAATCGAACTCGAGCCGCAAAACGCGCTGGCGCATTTCAATCTCGGCTGCGCGTTTGAAAAAATGGGGAATCACCGCGCAGCCATCGAGCAACTCGAACGTGCCGTGAAATTGGCTCCCGCGCTCGCGGACGCGCACTTGAATCTCGCGATGCTTTACGAAGCCGCGAACGAAAAAACCAAAATGCGCGAACACCTCGGCGAATATTTGCACTATGAGCCAAATGGCCGCTGGGCGAATTACGCACATTCGCGCATGCCGGAAGAAGCGGGAACTCCCGCATCGTCGCGCCCGCAATCCCGGACAAAGGTCACGCCCTTCCGCAGGCGGGGGTAATCAACCTTACGTTTTGTCTAGTTACCTCAACCCCCTTTAGAGAATTCCAATGGGTCGCAAGCTGACGCCGAAACAACTCGAACTATACAAAGCGATAGACGAAATTCTATGGAAGGATTGGGATCCCATTTTTGGCGGCGATGGAACCGCGCCAAGGGATGAGTATAGCGGCTATGTTCCGCAGGTTTTTTCTCTGGCCATCAAGAAAGCCGCAGCGAAAGAAATCGCGGAGTACTTACATAAGGTTGTCACGGAAAGTATTGGCCTGTCACCTTCGTCGATTGAAGCGGAGATGGCTATTGCCGAGCAAATAGTGAATCTGGCTGAAGACAAATTAGACTGAATCAATTCGAGGCCCTCGTTCTACGCGTCCTTTGTGGTGAATCCCTACTCTGCGTGTTAGAATTTTACTCTGCGGTGGGCGTAGTTCAGCGGTAGAACATCGGACTGTGGCTCCGAGGGTCGTGGGTTCAAATCCCATCGCCCACCCCAGTTTTCCTGCGAGAGACCTCGACCTTGCTTTCCCCTCGACAACTGGCGCGAAGGATTGGACGGCTGCTTGTTCTCGCGTTGGCGCTGGCCGCGGTCACATTTGTCGGCGACTACATCTGGCTTCGCATCCGCATGCTCAACCAGAAACCCGGCAATCCTTTTGACTCGGTGCATCTCGAGCGAATCATCGCGATTCAAAAAAAGAGCGGGCTCTACGACCTCTCGCCTGCCCCACCGGAAGACCGGCCATGCGTTCGTGCGATCTTTCCTCATGTTGGGCTTGACCCGTGCTGGTATGTTAAGCGGTTGAATGACAAGCCAATTTTTATGTGAGCCGGCGCCCTTCTTCGCGGTGTCTTCCTTCCGGGCCTCGTGCTTCCGGGCGTAGTGGCGGGGCTAGCGCCTTCTCACGAAATCCCAAATCGCGTTGCCTATCTTTTCTTCGTTTCCTTCCCGCGCGTATTCTTACTCGTCGCGCAACGCAACAATTGGATCGACGCGCATCGCGCGCCGCGCGGGCGTGTAACACGCGAGCACCGCTGCTGCAAGAAGCAGCAACGCGACGCCCGCCAATGTGACCGGGTCGGCACGCTTCACTCCGAAGAGCAGGCTCGCCAGGAAATATCCGGATGCAATTGAGCCGGCCGCGCCAACGATCAAGCCCGTGCCCGTGAGCCGCATCCCCGCGCCAACGACCAGCCGGAAAATATCACGCGGACTTGCGCCGAGCGCCATCCTCACCCCAATCTCATTCGTGCGCCGCGCGACGTTGAACGAAAGTGTGCCGTAAAGCCCGATGCACGTCAGCACCAGAGCCAGCAAACTAAAGGTGCTGCAAAGTGCGGCAATCAAGCGATCCTGGTGCAGGGACATATCTACTTGCTCGCGAAGCGTCCTGATATTCTCAATGTTCGCGCTGCTGTCGAAAGAACGAATCAGATCGCGCAGCGGCCCCGAAAGCGTTCTTGCGTTTCCGCTCGCGCGCACGTTGAGGACCCCGCTAACTCCGGGCGTTGGGTGCAGCGCCCTCAACTGTTGGCGGTTGACGTAGACGAAGTCGGGCGTCTGTTCGCGCACGTCGTTGTAGACGGAGTCGCCGCTACGCCCACGACTTCGATCGGCGGCCACTTCCCTTCCACAAATTTAAATCGTTTCCCGATTGGGTCGGAGTCCCCAAAATAATGCCGCGCCATGGTGCGATTGATGATCGCCGCGAAGGGCGCGTTGGCATTATCTTGGTCCGTAAAATCGCGGCCGGCGAGAATTGGGATCCCCAGCGTTTCAAAATAGCCGGGGGTGATGGCGTTGAAAAATGCGTGCTGCTCGTCCACGGAACGCGGAGCGAAGCCTTCAACAGCAACATTGATGCCCAATTCGCGGCTTGTCTGCGAATAGGATGAGAATCCTGCGGATCGAACGCCGGGCAGGCTTTTTGCCTTCGCGACAATCTGATCGTAGAGAGCCGGAGACTGCACCGGCGTGCGGCCCGCTGCGCAGCAGTTGAATGAAATTGCGATCACATGGCTGCGATCAAATCCTATGTCATCGGTTTCGAGATTGTAGAGACTGTGCAGAAGAAGTCCGGCCCCGGAAAGGACAGTGACCGAGAGCGCGACTTGAATCACCACGGGCGATTTCGTGAGCCATGAATGCGATGCGGCGCCGCCGGATCCAGGGGATTGAACCTTGAGGCCCTGCGCGAGGCCGCCACGCGTCGCTGCGAACGCGGGCGCTAGACCAAAAAGCAATACTGTAATTATAAGAACGCTTCCTGTGAACACGAGTACCCGGCCGCTCAGTCCCGCGACAAGAAGAACGGTCGAATGCTCCGTCGTAAGTGAAGCAATGAGAAGCCTGCTCGCCCAGTTTGCCGCGAGTAGCCCCAGAGCCGCGCCCATCAATGCAAGCAATGCGCTTTCCGTGAGGAGTTGCCGCACCAACCTCCATCGCCCCGCGCCAAGCGCGAGTCGCACCGTGATCTCCTTGCGCCGCGCGGCGCCTCGTGCGAAGAGGAGACTGGCAACATTCGAGCATGCAATCAAAAGCAAGAGACCGACAATGATCATCAATATTTTCCCCGGCAAGGAATATTGATCCCTTAATTCAGAAATGCCCCGCGCGGCCGGAACCAGGATTAGGCGCGACATGTCTTGTTGCTTTTCAATTTCCGGCAATGAGGACGCAGCCATCGCTTGCTTGAAAACAGGTTCAAGTGCTACCCGCGCTTGCGCCATTGAAACACCGGGCTTCAACCTTCCGATGATGTGCACCCAGGTGTAATTTTTGGGATCCGTCCCGAATGGCAAGTAGATGGCGGGAATGCTTCCAACCTGGACGCCAAAAAAGTCAGGCGGAGTGACGCCCACAATCGTAAATGGCAAATCGTGAATCAGAATTGTTTTGCCGATGGCCGCCTCGTCAGAGTTGAACGCACTTCGCCAGTAGTCGAAACTCAGAACAGCAACAGGATCGCCACTTGCGGAATCCCCGTCTGATTCGGTTAACAAGCGGCCGCGGAATGGACGCACTCCAAGCACCGTAAAATAATTTCCCGAGACCATTCGCCCATCAACGGTTGTGGTCTGCCCGTTCCGCGTCACAGAAAATGTAGTTTGCCCACTGCGCGTGGCGGGGCTTTCATTTCCGTTGGCCGTGGCGGCGACTCCCGAGAAGACAGAGTTGTTGTCGCGATAAATGAAATAAGAGGAAGGCTCCGAATAATCTTCAGAATTGATTGTGCCCGATGCGTGAATAAGGACGAGCGCATCCGGATTTGTGACGGGCAATTTGCGCAGAAGAAGAGGATCGAGGACCGAGAAGATCGCGGCGTTTGCGCCGATGCCGAGCGCGAGTGTCAGAACGGTGACGGATGTGAAGCCGGGATTCTTCGCAAGAGTGCGAATTCCAAATCGAATGTCCCGCCAAAGTTCACCCATCAATTCTCTCCTTCGACAACTCATCGCGCCATTTCTTTAAATTATAGACCCCGCCGGGGCCACCGGCGATTTTGCGGAAAGGATTGTTTCACGTGAAACAATTAAATGCTGTGCGCGCGAATTACCGACATTCGGGTAACCAATTGTGAAGTTGCGGAGGGCGGACGAATTGGTTAGTCTCGCGCGGACGAATTACGCACAATGACATTCGCGGAAGAATGATCGCAGCGAGAATTCGCCGGGAGCGTGCGGGGGATGGGGCAGCAGCGTGTATGGGACGTGGTGATTATCGGCGGCGGCCACAACGGGCTTGTTGCGGCGGCGTATCTTGCTCGCGGCGGCCTGAGCGTGCGCGTGCTCGAGCGGCGCGAAATATTGGGCGGCGCATGCGTGACGGAAGAGCTTTGGCCCGGCTACAAAATTTCAACTGCATCGTATCTCTGCTCGTTGATGCAGGACCGCATCATCCGCGAATTGGATTTGCCGCGATATGGCTATCGCGTCTATGCGAAAGATCCGGCGTTCTTCACTCCCTTCCCCGATGGACGCCACCTGACGATGTGGCAGGACCAGAAGCGCACGTGCGAGGAGATTGCAAAGTTTTCGCGGAATGATGCGGAGGCGTATCCGCGCTACGAAGAATTCGTCGAGAAGCTCGCGCAATTCGCGGAGGGCATGCTGTTTCGCACGCCGCCGAACGTGGCCGGAACAGGATGGAGCGATCTTTTTGATATGGGCAAGCTCGGGCTGGATTTGATGCACATGCCCGATGAAGAGCGCGTGGGAAACGTGCGCATCTTCACGCAGAGCGTCGCGGAATTTCTGGAGCCGTGGTTTGAATCCGAGGAGATCAAGGTCACGCTCGCGACCGACGGAGTGATCGGGACAAATGGCGGGCCGCGCTCGCCGGGAACAGCATATGTTCTGCTGCATCACGTGATGGGCGGCGTCGATGGGCACCGCGGTCTGTGGGGATTTGTCCGCGGCGGAATGGGCGCGATTTCGGAGGCGATTGCGGGCGCGGCGCGCTCGGCGGGCGCGGAAATCACGACCGGCGCGAGCGTGAGCCACGTGCTGATGAATGAAAGCGCCGCCGGGGCGCGCGCAATCGGCGTGGTGCTTGCGAATGGCGAAGACATTCGCGCGAACACAGTGGTTTCGTGCGCCGATCCGAAGCGCACATTTCTGGGATTGGTTGGCGAGGCGCACCTCGAACCGGAATTCGCGAGCGCGGTGCGAAACATCGCGATGCAGGGCTGTTCGATGAAAATAAATCTCGCGCTCGATGGACTGCCGAATTTCACTGCGGTTCCCGGCGGCAATTTGCAGCCGCATCACAAAACGACGATGCACATCTGCCCGAGCATGGATTACGTCGAGCACGCGTGGGACGACGCGAAATACGGGCAACCGTCAACGCGCCCGCTGATCGAGATGACCATCCCCACAACGTATGACGATTCCATCGCGCCGCCGGGCAAACACATCATGGGAATTTTTCTGCAATACACGCCATACAAATTACGCGATGCGAATTGGCATGACCTGAAGGAAGGTTACGCCGACCGCGTGATGGATTTGATCGAGGAATACGCGCCGGGGTTCAAGAGCCTCGTGCTGCACCGCCAGGTGCTTTCGCCGCTCGATCTTGAAGAGATTTACGGCCTCACGGGCGGCAATATTTTTCATGGCGAGATGAGTTTGGCGCAGCTTTATTTTATGCGGCCGGTGCCGGGCTGGGCGCGTTATCGCACTCCTGTTCGCGGGCTTTATCTGTGCGGCTCGGGGACGCATCCGGGCGGCGGCGTGATGGGCGCGCCGGGGTATAACGCGGCGCGGGAGATATTGCGCGATTGGAAGCGGGGCAGCATTAGTTAGTCCGGCGGTACGCGGATTTCATTCCAATTAAATTGGACTAATTGATCGGCGGGGTGCAAGTGACGAAATTGAAATTCAGACTCACGGTGGATTGAGCAATGTTCCGAACCACTGTTACCGAATGAGTGGGATTCCAGTAACGGGAAAGGGCCGTCTTGTATCTAGCATAAAAGTCGTTCAGTGCTTTGTCGTTGTACAAATCTTGGATTTGTATTTTCGCCCTCAGCGCTTTCTCCAGGTCCGGATCAAGTCCAGTGACGTCGATTCTCTCAATGTGATATGGATTTTGCTCCGTCAATTTCAGCACCATTGTAATTCGGTGGGGAACGTTGTCGAACTCGAAATTAGGTTCGGCAGTAAAATCCATGTACCCGAATGAACCATAAAATCTTGATAGCCTTTCGAAACCATGGCGAATCTCATCCACATTGAACACGTCACCCGATTGAAGATGGATTAGTTGCCGGAGTTTTTCGCTTGTAAATGTCAAACCACGGTCAGGGTCCGCGTTTATGATATCTATGTCCCACAGTCGGAATCGTTCGCCTTCCTTTACTTGAGCAATTACGAGGTACCGCTCCTTCCGATCCCTCATGTCGAATGGCTGTGCATCTGCATTTACGGTCACTTGAAAATAGCCGCGCCGTTGGAAATCCGCCCGGATGCCGAGTTCATTCACGTTGTCGATAAGCTCGTTCTCGTATAGGAATTCCTTCCCACTAAGATCTCTCAAGATTCGCTTTCGCACTGCGTCGCGGTCGTGGACATCGCCTTCGATCCGTAAATCTCCCAAAACAATACTGGCGACAGGGTGCTCCCTGTTTTCTGAACGAATCTCCTCCGCAAATGTCGGGTAGGGCAATTTCGTTTTGTCGACGCAAGGAGGCGACTGGGCGCGCGCTGGCTGGGCACAAACCGCCGTGGCGGTGACTCAACGCGGTCGCCGCGAAAGGTCAGGCGCATCGAAAAAATAGTTCATCCCTTCGCGCCTGGCGTTGGTTTGAGCATCCAACCGAAAAACTGGCGGCTGGCCTCTTCGATCAGGTTGGCGTGGCGGTCATCAGGATCGCCATCAACTGGGAACTGCGAATTTTATGCTGATCGGTGAAGTGGGTTATCCGTTCCTGATTTCGCCTTCAACAACGTACCGCGTTTGATGGTGCTGGATAACGATGGTCTACGGCATCAATCAGCGTGCTGGAAAACTGAACCGGCTGGAGAAACCCTGCGCCGGATTTTGCCGATGCAGAGTTTGTAACGGCGGACCTGAAAGAAGGCTTCTGCTGGTGCAGACGGCCCTTCCCGTTCTGGATCCAGCTGGTACGTAACGTACGTTAAGGACATACTGGTAAGGTGAGTCTGGATGCCGAACTTCATCACTTCGACCCCGCATCGATAACGGATTCAGTTCAATGGATCGCCTGCGCCGCTGCTGATGCTGCCGCTTCCAATCGCGCAATATCTGCACGCGTCTGCCCGCGCACCATCGCGCACCGCCGGTGCGTTGCCAGCACACCAGTAAACCCGCGACCAGGTGATGACGCGCACCACGCGCGCGTGAAAATGAACTACACCGACTCTCCTCGCCATGGAAACCTGCACCTGGGCGTCGATCTTCATCGGCACCAGGAAGAACGCCTGGCGCTGCACCAGCTTGACGAAGGCCAGCGCGTATTCCTCAATCAATCCATCCTGCGCGTGGTCATCAACCTGCTGGTGATGCAATTCGCATCGCGTAAATTTGTATCGCATGGTCTTCCAGAATTGCCATGATGTTGCCCGCCAGCGCATCGATCATCATCATTTATCGAGATCCTGATGCTGGATCACGCCTGCTGGCGGCTGACCATTTTTCGCATCGTCCAGCGCGTGCTGGACGTAATCCGTGCTCGACAATGTCATCGTGCTTTGATGCGGCTGCAATTTGCTCAGGTGCAGGTGAATTCAGCATGCCGTCGAGCCGGATTTGTTGATCAGACGCCCTGGTGGGCGATGTCGCGCGCGCTGCGCCAATTCCAGTTGAGAGTGGCTGGACAACAATCCCAGAAATGTGCGCTTCGGATCGGCGCACGAAACCACTGTGTTCGCGCGAATGTCTTCGCCATTCGCAAGCACCACGCCGATTGCGCGCGCCCCGGCGGCGCTTTCATTCATCAGCACGTGGCTCACGCTCGCGCCGGTCGTGATTTCCGCGCCCGCCGAGCGCGCCGCGCCCGCAATCGCCTCCGAAATCGCGCCCATTCCGCCGCGGACAAATCCCCACAGACCGCGGTGCCCATCGACGCCGCCCATCACGTGATGCAGCAGAACATATGCTGTTCCCGGCGAGCGCGGCCCGCCGTTGCCCCGATCACTCCGTCGGTCGCGAGCGTGAGCCTTGATCTCCTCGGATTCAAACCACGGCTCCGGAAGATTCCGCGACGCTCTGCGTGAAGATGCGCACGTTTCCCACGCGCTCTTCATCGGGCATGTGCATCAAATCCAGCCCGAGCTTGCCCATATCAAAAGATAGCTCCATCCTGTTCCGGCCACGTTCGGCGGCATGCGAAACAGCATGCCCTCCGCGAATTGCGCGAGCTTCTCGACGAATTCTTGGTAGCCGGAGTACGCCTACCGCATCATTCCGCGAAAACTTTGCAATCTCCTCGCACGTGCGCTTCTGGTCCTGCCACATCGTCAGGTGGCGTCCATCGGGGAAGGAAGTGAAGAACACCAGATCTTCCGCATAGACGCGATAGCCATATCGCGGCAAATCCAATTCGCGGATGATGCGGATCCTGCATCAACGAGCAGAGAATACGATGCAGTTGAAATTTTGTAGCCGAGCAAGACTTCTTCCGTCACGCATGCGCCGCCCAATATTTCGCGCCGCTCGAGCACGCGCACGCTCAGGCCGCCGCGAGCAAGATACGCCGCCGCAACAAGCCCGTTGTGGCCGCCGCCGATAATCACCACGTCCCATACACGCTGCTGCCCATCCCCCGCACGCTCCCGGCGAATTCTCCTCGATGATTCTTCCCGCGAATGTCATTGTGCGTAATTCGTCCGCGCAACTAACCAATTCGTCCGCCCTCCGCAACTTCACAATTGGTTACCCGAATGTCGGTAATTCGCGCGCACAGCATTTAATTGTTTCACGTGAAACAATCCTTTCCGCAAAATCGCCGGTGGCCCCGGCGGGGTCTATAATTTAAAGAAATGGCGCGATGCGTTTTGTCGAAGGAGAGAATTGATGGGTGAACTTTGGCGGGACATTCGATTTGGAATTCGCACTCTTGCGAAGAATCCCGGCTTCGCATTCCGTCACCGTTCTGACACTCGCGCTCGGCATCGGCGCAAACGCCGCGATCTTCTTTCGGTCCTCGATCCTCTTCTTCTGCGCAAATTGCCCGTCACAAATCCGGATGCGCTCGTCCTTCGCACACAACAAC
>CAVTRS010000033.1:0-48177 GCA_963737185.1 uncultured Acidobacteriota bacterium
TCTGAACCTGATCGAACCGCCGCAAAAGTTCGGTGAGCCGCTTGAGGTTCGCGTGACGCTGCCGCCCGCGTGGCTGACGCGGCGAATGGATCTACGCCCGGTCGCGCGAGGGCAAGCAGGCTGCGGCGCAGAAGGCGCTTTCATTCCAAGAAAAGCTGCTCGATAAGGCCAATCCGCAGGAGAGATTTTACATGCTCGACGAAGCCACAAAGTACGCAATCGAGGCGGGCGAAAACGCGAAGGCGGAGCAATACGCAACAGAGCTTCTGGCGAGTGCAGAGAAGAATCAGAATGATTGGAACTACGGTAATGCGCTCAACATCGGGAATGTAATCCTCGGACGCGTCGCCCTACAGCGTGGCGATATGGCTGGTGCCAGGGAACACTTGCTGGCCGCGGGCAATGTGGCGGGTTCGCCTCAACTCGATTCTTTTGGTCCGGACATGTCACTCGCAAAGGAATTGTTCGCGAAAGGCGACCGAGATACGGTCCTCGCCTATCTTCAATCGTGCGGAAAATTCTGGAAAATGGGAGCGGACAAGCTGCAGAAGTGGATCGCTATTATTAAAGGAGGTGGGACTCCTGATTTCGACGTAATGTCATTTTAATAGCTGATCACGTGGAATATGGAATTCATTGTGAAGGTTGAGTGGATTGAGAGTTAATTCGAGCCGCCCCCAGGCGGGAGCCTGGGGGCTCGTTGTGTTTGCGGATGCACGGCAAATGAGGCTGGGGCCAAGTTTTTCGTAGGCCTGTTTAGCGGCCCGGTTAAGGCGTTGCGGGGCGCTTGGTGGAGCGCTTGGGCTTTTCTGCGGCAGCGGCCCGGTGAGCAGCGCGGAGGAGGTCGCGGAGGGCCTCAGGCTGGATGCGTTCGGGGCGGACCAGGATCCACGGATAATTTAAGTAATGGTCGGTGATGAAGTAGGTGGTGGGGTCGGTGGAGATCATGTCGTCACGCTTGTCGATGGCCATGCGGACGACGAGAGATTTGCCGTCTTGGTGGAAGCGGGCGAAGAGGACTCCGCGGACTTTGAAGCCGGGCGTGCCGTAGGAGCTGACTTCTTCGACGTTGTCGAGGGAGAGGGCGATTTTGCGGACAGTGGAGAAGGTTACTGGCATATTTACTGGGGCGGTGCGTTGCCCCCGAAAAAGCAAAAGAACTAGCCAATCCCGCAATCGGCGGGATGAGCCATGCAAATTCTAATCCAATTCCAATCGATTTCTAAGCCGCTTGTGGAAACTCGAACATCCGGCGGCCTGTGTCTCATGAGGATGGCGCAGTGCCTACGGCCCCCAGGCGGGAGCCTGGGGGCTCGAAGTCAGGTTTAAAGGGTCCTCACTCCCAATCGATTTCTATGCCGCTGGTTGAGACGCGGACCTTTGGCGGCTTGTGTTTTGTGAGGATGCGGATGGCGCTGTGGCCGCCGCCCCAGGCGAGGAGTGCGCCGCTGGCGATTAGGAGACCGAGCTTGCTGGTTGGCTCGGGATCGAGAATGGCGAGGACGATGATGACGGCGCCGAAAACGCCCATGCCCGCGGCGACGACGACGGCGGTCCAATCGTTGCGCGAAAGACCGCTTTTCAAACCCATATCCAGGAGGGATTGGTTTACGGGGTCGATGCCGACGTGAGCATCGTCGACGATGACGATTTGATCGCGATTGCGATAGGCCTTGACGAGTTGGGGCAGCCAGCCCTGTTCGGAAGTGCGGATTGTGAGATTTGCCATATGCCCGGCTCGATTCGAAGCAAACTACTGACCTGTGGTTGTGAGAGTTTCCAATTTCTTGGCGAGTTCCTTGGACGCTGACTTCAGCGCGCTATTGCCCGACACCCTGCCGGAGCGAACCACTGACGCGACGTAGGCTCCCTTCTTGTCCAGAGCAATCACGCTGGCAGCCGCGCCGCTGTAGGAAGTCTCCTGAGCGAGGATTACATCATATTTGAAATCATCGGTGAGGGAGTTGACGATCTGAAGTTTGAGACCCTGCGTGGCGAATTCCTTCTGACATTCCTCGATGAAATCGGGCGTGCGGCTGGTTTCGCCCTGGACAAAAATTTTCACGACCTTCCCGTTTTCCGACGAGGGCGGAGGTGTTCTCTGGCCGGGCCTGGGTCTGGCGGGAGTCTGGGCGATGGATGCGACACAGGCCAGGATTGCGACGGCGAAAACTGCGAGTATGTTTCTCATAGATCTTCTCCTGACGAATTCGATTTGGCCTAGTTTAACTGTGCACATGATATCAGGCATTCAGGGGTTTTAGGGCGGGGGACGCGCCGGCAATAGTTGCGGCGATGGGGGTATTGGAATGGGTCCTTAACGCGGAGATGCAGCGGGGACGGGGGGGCCTGCGCCTTTAATCAGAATGTGAAACGCAGTGGCGACTTCAAGGCGGAGCTAGCACACAGATCCTTCGCGCATCCTGGCCGGATGCACTCAGGATGACACCCGGTTCTTTTATCGCACGAAGCGAATCATTATCCTGTCACGAAAGCCCACCATATATTCAGTCAGCGGCCGAAATTATTGGATGAGGGTGGGGTAAATGCGGGCGGCGATGGCGGTTAGGACGAGGAAGATGGCGGCCATGATGCCGAAGTCGATGTAGAGAGGATGAATGCTCTGGCCGCCGGCGATCATCAGGCCGCGCAGGGCGTCCACAAGATAGGTGAGGGGATTTGCGAGCGCGACGCCGCGAAGCCATTCAGGCATGAGCGCGATCGGGTAGATGGCGTTGCTGGCGAAAAAGAGCGGCATGGTGAGGACCTGGCCGATGCCGAGAAAGCGCTCGCGCGATTTCACAATGCAGGCGATCACCAGCGAGAAGGTGGAGAAGATCGCGGAGCCGAGCATCACTCCCAGAAGCACCCCGACAATGGAGAGCGGGTTCCACCGGATTTCGATTTTCAGAATGAGCGCGACGAAATAGATGATGGCGGTCTGCACGGCTCCGCGGAACCCGGCGGAGGCGGCCTTGCCGACGACGAGCGAGACGCGGTGCGCCGGGCTGACGAGAAGCTTGTGGACGATGCCGAGGTCGCGCTCCCAGATGACGGCGATGCCGTAGAAGATTGCGGTGAAGAGGACGCTCTGGGCGAGGATGCCGGGCGTCATGAAGGCGAGATACGTGACATTGCCGGTGGGGATGCCGCGGACGCGGCTGAAGACCTGGCCGAAGATGACGAGCCAGAGGACGGGCTGCACGGCGCGGCTGAAAAGCTCGGCGGGGTCGCGGAAGAGTTTGCGCAATTCAACTTGAGCGATGGCGCTGCTCTCGCGGAAAAAATCGGGAATCAGGGATGGCTTAGCCAAGGCGGCTGGCTGTGCCTCGAGTCTGGTGGACGTCATGGAGGGAACCTCCTTCCTCGATGGCGGCTCCGCTGTGTTGGATGAAGACGTCATTGAGAGTGGCGGAAGGGCCGATGGCGGCTTTCAAATCCGTGGGCGAACCGGTGACCGCGATTTTTCCCATGTGCATGAGGGCGAGTTCATCGCACAGCTCGTCGGCTTCCTCCATATCGTGAGTGGTGAGGAGGACGGTCATGCCGAAATCGCCGCGCAAGTCGCGGAGGCGGTCCCACACGGTGCGGCGCGCGACGGGGTCGAGGCCGATGGTCGGCTCATCGAGGAAGAGGATCGCAGGGCGATGGAGCATGGCTTGCGCGACTTCGAGACGGCGGACCATTCCGCCGGAGTAGGTGCGGACGAGGCGATCGCCGGCGTCAGTGAGGCCCATGAACTGGAGGGCGTCCGCGATGCGCGGGTTGCGATCGGGGCGCGGCATGGCGTAAAGCTTTGCGCTGAGCATGAGATTTTCGTAGCCGGTGAGCGCGCCATCGGCGGAGACGAGTTGGGGGACGTAACCGATGCGGCGGCGGACGTCAGCGGAGGCGTGCTGAATATCACAGCCGGCGACGAGCGCGGAGCCCGAAGTTGGCGCGAGGAGCGTGGTGAGCATTTTTATGGTGGTGCTTTTGCCGGCGCCATTGGGGCCGAGGAGTCCGAAGATCTGGCCGTAGAGTACGCGGAGATTGATGGCGTCAACCGCGGTGATGGCGCCGAAGCGGCGGGTGAGGGAGGTCGTTTCGATGGCGTTGGCGGAGGCGGGAGGCATTAGGCGAAAGGAAATGATAGCGGGGTGAGGCAGGGAGCGGCAAATAATTTGAAGGGAGTGTGCGACGCGGAGGCCTGCCTACCCGGCCTACCCTGCCTACCGGCAGGCAGGCGGCAGGCAGGCGGCAGGCAGGCGCAGTGGGAACGGGGAATGGCCTAAATGAAAGAGGATTGCGGCGGCGCATGATGATCCTTCGGGGCATAAAACGCCCCTCAGGATGACAAACAAGACTCAAAGCAGAAAATAAGAAGGCCCGTCCCGCCATCGCGGGACGGGCCCTACGAAGACAAAACTTAGTTAGTCGCCGGACGAGGCTGCTACAGCTGCGGTTTCTTCGGGCGTGGGGACGCCGATTATGGAAGCTGGGTTGGGCTCGGCGGTCAGGAGCGGGTTCACTGGGCCGAGCATGGCGAGCTTGCGGGCGATGATGTCCGATGAATACTTGCGCATGTAATGGGTGATGGTCTCGACGCGAATCTTTACGCTGCCCGCGGGCTTGGTGGAATCGAGATCGCCGAACTTGAAGAAGAGCGTGCCGGTGGCTTCGACGATGCGCTGCGCAGGCGTGTAAGTGGGCTGGTCCATACCGCATTCGTAACTGGAGAGGCGGAGGACGCAAGTGGTGTAAGGCAGGCGCGCGGCAACTTTTGCGCCCCACATGATTTCGTTTGTGTTGCTGCTGTAGGAGGAGGTCCAGACGTCGGCGATGTCGAAAACGGTTTTGATACGGCCGACGCGTAGATCTTCCTCGAAGAGCCAGTTGAGGATGTCCGGGTCCGTGGGGAAATACTGCATCCAGACGACAGGGAAGCCCTGGGCCTGGAGGTCGCCCTCGATTTCGTGGCCGATGCCGGTATCCATGTGATAGGGGCGGGCGACGACGAAGATGCAAGGCTTGCCTTCGCGGGCGCACCATTCGAGGATGTCGCGGGATTTCCTGCGCGCGCGGTCGTTGAAGCCGTCTAGAGCGCGGTAGCCGGCCTTGACGGCGCGGTCGGTTTCTTCGGGCCTGAGGTCAAATGCGTCTTTGAGCGAGCCGAAAAGTTGGCTGGAGACGACTTCGCGATCGCCTAAGCTGACGAATGGCGAGGAGTAGACGATGCCATTTTCAGTGAAGATGTCGCGTTCCTTGAGGAATCCGGCCTTGATATTTTCCGGGCCGGCCATCACGCGGGTGCAGGTCAGCGTGTCCTGCACGTGGCCGCGCTGGAACGAGGGGAGCGAATAGATCATCGGGGAAAGAAGGATGTTGACTTTATTCTTCTGGCCGAAGACGAGCTCGCCGTAATGGCCGCTCATGGCTTTCACGGGATAGCAGCAGTCCACGGTGCCGCGGCCTTTCCCGAATTCGCGGCCCTGCTCCTCACTGGTGTCTGAACTGAAGACGATATTTTCGGATTGAATGCCGAGTTCGCGCAGGAAACCGACCCAGAACTGATGGGTGTTCCAGATATTGAGGACCTTCGGGATCCCGACACGGACCTGCGAACGGTCTTTAGGCTGTGGCGCCGGTCCGGCGGAAGGCTTCTTGCCGAACCAGGTCTGCAACGTTTGGAAAGGCATTCTTCGTTTTCTCGATTTCGGCCTTGATGGTTTTCATTTCGTTGATGTCTTCGACCAAACCCTTGGGGCAGGAGTTGTTGACGATGACGCGCTCCCAATTCGCCTCGAGCGGAATCTTGCTCCACATGCGGCCGGTGCCGCCGAGCAGTTCAACGTCAATAAAGCTGCGCTGACAATTCACGGGGCACCAGTGGCAGACGGTGTCCACAGCGGTGGTGCGTCTTATATTTCAATTCGTCGATGGCTTTGAAGCCGCGGAATTTCGTCTTGCCACCGGCTTCGACCCAGTCAATGGCAACAAGCGCGGCGCCGATGGCTCCGGCTTCGCCGGAATAAGGGTGGACGACGACATCGGCATCGGGAACTTTCGAGCGGATGAAGTCCACCTGCGTTTTCACGACAGCGAGATTTTTGTGCGTGCCACCCTGGAGGATGAATTTCTTGCCGACGACGCTCAGGTTGTTGAGGCCGCCGGCGTAAATCCAAACGTTGAGGGGGAGAATGGCGCAGAGCGCGGCGAGGATTTCCTCGGCCTGCCAGCCCTTGCGCTGCTGGTTGACGATGTCACTTTGCAGGAAAACGCCGCAGCCCATCGAGAGCTGAGGCATGGCCTGGGCGCGGAAGGCGCCGTCAGCCATTTCGCTGAGCGGGATGCTGAAGCGCTCGGCAACGCCCTGCAGGAAGGCGCCATTGCCGGAAGAGCATTGCGAGTTGAGGCGGAAGTCGGAGACCGTGCCGTTGTTGAGGAGCATGATCTTGACGTCAACGCCGCCGACGTCGCAGATGCAATCGGCATCGGGGAAGAAGTGCAGGCCGGCGCTGGCGTGGGCGATGGTTTCGACGATGGCGCAATCGGCGCCGATGATTCCCTTGAGAAGATCCTTGCCATAGCCGGTGATTGCAGTGGCGAGAATCGGGGTGCCCTCAAGCGCTTTGCGGACCTGCTCGAAGAGGGATTTCGCATCTTCAATTGGATTGCCCTTGCTGAGCGCGTAGCACGAAAAAACAATTTCTTTGTCGGGCGAAAGACAGACAGCCTTGGCGGTGGTGGAGCCGAAATCGCAGCCGACGACTACGCCGGCGATTTTTTCCGCGACGGGCGCTACCTGACTGCTGAGAGCGGGGGCAACGTGGCCATTGCCGTTCCCGTTCGAGTGGCCATTGCCGTTGACGTGGCCGTTGCCGTTTGAACGGCCATTTCCATTGGCAAGCTCAGCCGCGGCTGCAGCTGCCTTGGCCTTCTTTGCATCTTCCAGCGGATTTCTCGGTTCGGAATATTCGGCTTTGAGAGGCTTCGAGGTCGGCTTCACTCTTGCAGAGGCCGCCACGGCCCTGCTTTTTCTTTTCTTCGTACTGGCCTTCGTTGATCCACCAATCAGCTTCTTCGAGCCTGTATAAACGCCGACAGAAGGATCGTCTCTGCGGCTGACTTCGATGCAGCCGAGCGCGGCGTAGTAGAGCGCGTCATCGGGGACTTTGATGACCTGATTGATGTCCTTGCCTTCGTATTCGACCTTGCGTTCCTTCCAAAGCTTTCCGAGATGGTGGCGCCATGCTTCCTGCAGTCCCTTGAAGAAAAGGTTCGGGCCGCCGAGGAGGAGAATCTCCGGCATTGGCGTGTTGCCGCGAGTAAGCGTGCCGAGATTCTGATAGACGACCGCTTCGAAAAGGGAAGCGATGATTTCTTCGATTGGCACGCCGGCCTTGAGCAAGCTATTTGAATCGGCCTCGGCGAAGATGCCGCACTTGCTGCTGACTTTATGGAGCGTGTAGCCGGTGTATCCCATGCGCGCAAGCTGCTCGGATGGGATTTCAAGTTTGCGCGCCGTCTTCTCGATGAAGGTGCCGGTGCCACCGGAGCAGGCGCTTTGCATCAGGACCTGCTTGCTTTTGGCGTCGCCTTGGCCGGTGAAGAAAATCGTCTTCATATCTTCGCCACCGATTTCGCTGACGAAGCGGACATTGGGATGGAATTTGTCAACCGAAGCGGCGACAGCGACGACTTCCTGGACAAATTTGGCACCGACGAGCGGGCCTATGATGCCAGCGCCGGAGCCGGTGAAGAATAGGCGGTCTTGTCCAGGTGCATACCCGAATTGGGTTTCCAGGCGGGTAAGAAAATCGAGAACCTTCTCGGCTTGCTTGGTGTTGTGGCGTTCGTAAGACTGGGAAATGATCTCGCCCGTTGGAGTCGTGAGCACGTACTTGCAGGTGGTGCTACCCACGTCCATCGCGCAGATTTTTACGCTTCCCGGTTCGACGGTTGGGCCGACCGGGATGGACGCAACGACTTCCGCGGGAGGCGGAGCCGCCAGCGGCTTAATACTTACGAGGCCATTGCTAGCCATTCAGGATCTCCAGGGACTTTTTCAAGTCAGTCCACATGCGCACACGCGAAAAAAAAGCGCGGGTTAGTTAGCCATTGCGGCCGAGCGGACCGGCTGCGGCTTGCCGGGCTTAACTTTGCCCGTTTGCACGAGGTGCGTGACGTAGTTCGCCGAAGTGCCCGCATAACCGAGGTGCGGCACTTTGTAAGTTGCCCGGCGCACTTCGGGATGCTTGGCTTCGTAGGCGCGAATGTCCTCCACGGTGACGCCGAGCTTTTCGAGCACCTGCTCGAATTCATTCGTGGAACGGCGCTTGGCTTCCGTGAGAATCATTTGCGTGCGCGAGAGCGCGTGAATTTCGGCGTCGCCCTTGATTTCAATGGGGGCGTAGAGCATGTCGGGATATTTGCCGAGCACGCCCGCCATCGAACCGATGGACATCGTGTTGGGCATGCAGGAATACGGCGACAACTCGCAAACCATGTGCGCTTTCTTGTGGTGGTAAGCGTAGAGCGCCTTGCCGACAAGCATGTGGCCTTCGCCGCCGCGAAGTTCGTAGTGATAGAACGGCTCGGCGAGCTTGCGGAGTTCGACCTGGTCGGGCAACTCGTACGGAATGTTGCCGGCGGCCTTGCGGAAGCGGTTGTAAGTGCCGCGGAAGACCTTTTCAATCGTGCGCAGCAGGGCTTCCTTCATTTTCTGATTGCGGCTGACTTCCTGGCGATGTTCGAGCTTGCGGATGTCCGGATGCATCAGGTAATTCAGCCAGACGGCCACAGGAGGCGGAATTACCTCCGCGCCTTCGGCTTCGAGCCAGCGCTTGATGTTGTAATTGCCTTCGCCTTCGTGGGTCTGCAGCCAGAATTCGCCGGTGATCTTCACCTTGGCGCGCGGGCGCAGTCGATCCACTTCGATGGCATCAAACATCTTTCGAACGTGCTTGATAGCCTTCGTAAAGTAGCCGGTTGTAAGGTGCCAACCGATTACGCTCCACTTGTTCTTCTGGATCGGGCGATTGAGGAAAGTCTTGTAAATATATTCAACGCTGTCCTTGAGGACCTGGTCGGTCTGGCCCGGTTTCACTTCATACGGGCGGATTTGATATTCCAAATCGGTGAGGATGTCGCCAATCAAGATGCTCCAGATCAGGCCAAGGCTTAGCGGGAGATTGATCTCAAGCCCGCCGCCGCCGCTCGCGCCCTGATCGAGCTGGTCTTGCGCCAGGAGGAACATGCGGAAGTCATTCAGGCCAAGGCCGCCCAGTGCCATCGAGTAGGACTCGTGGTACTGGCCGAAGCGGCAAGGGCCGCAAGCACCGGCAGTGAGGTAGACATATTTGTTGGCGACTTCTTCCTTGCCCATTTGGGCGGTCTTTTCCTTCAGAAAACTGGCGAGGCTGCCGGTGGTGAAAATCGTCGGGCAGCAGGCGCCGACGTCAATCAATTCCTTGCCGGCATCCAGGTCGGCACGATTGATATTCGGCAACGGTTCGGCCTTGTATTTCAAATTGTGCATCGCACCCTGGATGAGGCGCTCGTGCTTCCAAGTCAGACCGCCAAAGAGAATGGTGGTTTCTTCCCTCTGTGCCCGCGTAAAGGGTTTGGGCTTGTAAGCCATATAGTGCTTCACGGGCTTGGGCTGTAGAATATTTCCAACGGGTTGGATCGTCTGAAGATTCCCCACGGTCCGCCTCCTCTCAGGCAGTACATCTTTGCTGTCCCGCCCCCCGGCGAGATACACCCATTCCTTGGGTCGAAAATACCGTCCTGTGACTTATATCACAAAGCGAGTGCTGTGTTTAGCCTTAATCGTGGACTACCCCTTAAAAACGCTAACCACACCCGCGGGCTCCGTTTCCCAGTATTTGGCCAAGGCGGGGTGGTGTAAGCCGTCCTTGCGTATGAAATATGGTACACCCAAGAAGAGGGCTCCGCCAATAAGCTGAGCAACTATTGCCATGTGCAAAGCCCAAACCAGGCCAGCACGATCCGCGATAGCCCCAATGACAATGGGCGCAAGCGCCATCGCAAAAAGATTCACAAAAAGATAGTAGAGGCCCAAAGCGGTTGCGTGCCCTCTCGCCGGGATTAAGTCGTGGATGGTGGCAGTGACCGGCCCGTGATACCAACTCAGGAAGAATGTGCCAGTTCCGAAGAGGATCGCGAAACCCAGCTTGGTGTGGGCGTGCAATCCCCCATAGATGAATGGGCTCGCAAGGACGAATGCGAATGGGATAATGATGGCTCTTCCCCAAGCCACCTTTCGCGCGAGATAGTCCGCAAGGCTGGCGCCCGCCAAAATTCCGGAGGCACCAGCGATCAGGGCCGTCACCCCCAAGATGATGCCGGACTCGCGTGGCGAGAACCCTCGATACTCTTGGACGAAATCAGGCCCCCAGGTCACATAGGTGTAGCCTGCGAAACTGCTGAACCACCCGCTCGCAAGGATCATCATGTACGCAGGGACACGAGCAAGTTCGCGAAGAGGGAGCTTGTCATGAGGCTCGGCCTCAGGGGGCTCGGGAAGTTTCAGTCCGGAAAGACCGAGGAGCAGCCCGGGAACTCCAACAATGAAAAATGCGGCGCGCCATCCAAGCCACTGGGCAACGATTCCTCCCAGCGCGATGCCCACCGCACCGCCGACAAACATTGCCGCGTCAAATGCGCCTTGCACACGGGCGCGAACTTCCTTCGGAAATGTGGCGCTGATGACCGCGGTCCCCGCGGGCGTGTAGGCAGCCTCACCAACTCCAACCAGTGCGCGCGCAGCCAGGAGCGTACGGAATGAGCTTGCCAACCCGCTGAAGAAGGTAGCGACACTCCAAAAAATCACGCCAAAACTGATCACGAGCCTGCGGGATACGCGGTCAGCCAACATGCCCAAGGGCAGGCTCATGATTGCCAGCACGACCGTAAACGCCATAGCGAATGACCCAAGTTGCTTATAGCTGAGGCCAAATTCCGCGCGAATGGATGGGAAGAGCGAAAAAATAATTTGCCTGTCCACATAGTTGACGAAATTGATCAACATGAGGATGACGAGAACAGTCCACTGGCGGCCTGTGAAGTGCCTGAATTTCAATTGTTGATTCGCATTGGCCGGTTGCCAGACCTGTTCCTGTTTGACGAAACCCCGGAAGGTTCGAATACCTTACAAGAGGGCAACCGCTCCCGCAAGTTACGCTGATGGATGGAAAGGGATGAATTGGCGAATGGATCCGGTGAAGCACCCGCCCGTGAGTCGGGCTAAACTGTCTCCCGGTTCACATTCACTTTTCGGCGGCGAGGCCTGGAAGATCGGATGTGGGAAAGGGAATGGTCATGACAGAACGAAGTCTTCGCGTGCTCGGAGTGAGCGGGAGTTTGCGCGTACATTCGCGAAGTTTGCAGGCAGTGACGCTGGTGCTTGAATCCGCGAAACTGCGCGGCGCCGAAATGCGTCTGCTCAACTTGCGGGAACTGAACTTGCCGCTGTACAGCCCTGACCGTGAGGATGGGTCCGCCGCGGAAAAATCTTTGGGGAAAGATATGGAGTGGGCCGACGCAATTATTCTTGCATCGCCCGATTACCACGGCTCGATGTCCGGCGCGATGAAAAACTTCCTGGACTACAACTGGGCGGAGTGCGCGGGAAAACTATTTGGGTACGTGTGTTCGTCGCATGAAAAAGGCTTGACCGTGATGGACCAGATGCGAACGGTGGTGCGGCAGTGCTATGGATGGAGCATGCCGTACGGTGTCTCATTCGATGGGGACACGGATTTCGATAATTTCGGTATGGTGACGAACCCGCGCGTCGAAAACCGGTTCAAGATGATGGCGCGGGACCTGGTGACTTACGGAAGCCTGATCCGCCGGCAATTTCTTTTGGACCGGGCGAGCCCGGAGCCGCATACCTTCGCCGCGGCTTACAGGAGTTAAGAAGCTGGGTCGCCGCGAGGCGCGAATTCGGACGCGATCGCGAGTTTCTTCAGGTCGGCGTTCTCGTCGGCGGCCAATTCGGGGGTTACGGGAGCGCCCGCGGCAATGAGTTTTCGTCCCATCATGTGATCCACAGGGCGATTGATCGAATCGATCGCGATTAACCTTTCACCCTTGAAATAAAAAACAGAAAACTTGCGTGCTTCCGGGCTGCCGCGGATTACAACGCGGTCGTGTCCTGCTGAGATCCCCGCCATTTGAAGCTTGATGTCGAACTGATCCGTCCAGAACCACGGGAGCGCATTATAAGAAGCGGGACGCCCGGCAATTGCGGCGGCAACACATTGCGCCTGGTCGGCGGCGTTTTGAACCGATTCGAGGCGGACGCGGCAACCGGCGAACGCGTTGGGATATTCAGCGCAATCGCCGATGGCGAAAATGCCCAGGTCCGGCGTCAACAGAAATTCATTCACACAAATACCATTTGAGACGGGGAGTCCGGCGCCGGCAGCCAAATCCGTGTTGGGGATGATGCCAATTCCAATTAAAACCAAGTCTGCGGGTATTTCTTCGCCATCAGCCAGGCGGACTCCACGTACTTTGCCTTTTTCGCCGAGGATATGCGTGGCCGTCTTGCCGCAATGGATTTTGACGCCATGGCCTGCGTGAACTTCGCGGAAGAAATCGGAAATGATTGGCGCGACAACACGGGACATCAGGCGCGGCAACGCTTCAACGACCGTCACATTTTTGCCGAATTGCGACGCGACCGCGGCCAACTCCAAGCCAATGAATCCGCCGCCGATAACGACCACCCTTTGCGCAATCTCCAAATGCTTTTTGATGAGGATCGCCTCGGCGAGCGATCGCAGATACAGGACTCCCTCGAGTTCCGAACCTTCAACGGGGAGAATTCGATTGCGCGCACCAGTGGCAAGAACGAGGGAATCGTAAGAGAGTTGGCCGCCGGATTCGATTTCCACCAGACGCCTGCCTCTTGCGATCGCGCGGACTCTCTCTCCGGCGAGAAGGACGATCTGATGGTCGTTGTAAAACGCTGCGGGGCGAAGCTCGATACTGTCTGCATCCTGCTTGCCCAGAAGAAAACCTTTTGAGAGCGGCGGGCGCTGGTAGGGAATGTGCGGCTCTTCGCCAATCAGAGTGATCGGTTCGAGATAGCCTTCGGCGCGAAGCGACGCGGCGGTCTGGAAACCCGCCTGCCCGGTGCCGACAATGATTGTTCCGGCGTGCTTCAACGCTGCTTCTCCGGAAGCCGGACAATCAATCCGTCCAGGTCGTCCGTAACTTTGATCTGGCAACTCAAGCGGCTCGTGGGTTTGCGTTCCTCGGCGGAGATATCGAGCACGGCTTCTTCTGTGTCCTGCGCGGGCGGCAGCTTGCTGAAGAATTTTTCGTCCACATAGACGTGGCAGGTGGAGCACATGCACACGCCGCCGCATTCAGCGATGATGCCGTCAATGCCGTTTTTCAGAGCGGCGTTCATCACCGTCATTCCCACGGGGACATCCACTTCGCGCGACTGACCGTTGTGCGACACATAAATCACCTTCGGCATTTACAGGGCACCTTTTCAGAGAGACGGTATGTACTTTTTTCTGCGGCGATGCAAGCGGAGATTTCCGGCTCGCGGCGCGGAGGGGCGCGGTGTGCCGCGTCCCTTAAGGCAATCGGTATTAATTGAACCGGACGTAATCAAAATTGAGCGGCTGATTATTGATGCCGCGTGGCGGCGGAGCAATCCAGTTCGCGAATTTGCCCGGCTCGACAACGCGGCCTGCCATCAGGGATTGGACATAGGCATGGTCCGCGGGGCTTGGAAGCCATTCCGCGGCGGCTCTATTCCATCGCTCTTTGGTCAAAACTTCGCCGTCAATCGAGATGTGATGCCCGGCGAAATTGCCGATGGCTCGATGGAAACCCTTGTGCGGAAGACGGAGGCGGAAGGGAATTCCGGCTTTCTCAATGATACGGTTCCAGCGGCCTACGCCGCCTTCGACTTCCTTAATGTAATCGTCGCGCAAGCGTTCGTTGAGCGCGGTAAGCGCGGGAACGGTCTTCTTCACGATCTTATCGCCGATAACTTCCCAAACGGGATATTCCGCTTCGGCGAGCACGTGATCGTCCGCGATCTTTGTTTCCTCAAAGCGGCCCTTCAAGCCATTGGAATAATAATTCGCGGCGTTTGAGGAGACGTCGGAGCCGTAAAGGTCAATGGTCACGCTGAAATGGAAATTGATGTAGCGCTGCACGGTCTGCAAATCGATCACGCCCATCGCGCGAACGTCGGAGGGATCGTCGATTTTGTTTTCTTTCATTACGTCGCAGGTGCGCTGGACGATGCGGCTGACGCCAGTCTCGCCAACGAACATGTGATGCGCTTCTTCAGTGAGCATGAAACGGCAGGTGCGGGCGAGGGGATCGAAGCCGGATTCGGCAAGCGCGCAGAGTTGATACTTGCCGTCGCGATCGGTGAAGAATGTGAACATGAAAAATGCGAGCCAGTCCGGGGTCGGCTCATTGAACGCGCCGAGGATGCGCGGGTTATCGGCGTCACCGGAGCGGCGCGCGAGCAATGCTTCCGCCTCCTCGCGGCCATCGCGTCCGAAATATCTGTGCAGCAAATAGACCATGGCCCAGAGATGGCGGCCTTCTTCGACGTTCACCTGAAAAATATTTCGGAGGTCGTAAAGGGAAGGGCAGGAAAAGCCCAACATGCGCTGCTGTTCGACGGAGGCCGGCTCCGTGTCGCCCTGTGTGACGATGATGCGGCGCAGCGTCGAGCGGTATTCGCCCGGAACTTCCTGCCAGGAAGGCTGGCCTTTGTGCGTGCCGAAATTCACGAGGCGCGTTTCGTCGCGCGGCTGGAGGAAAATTCCCCAGCGATACTCCGGCATTTTCACATAGCCGAATTGCGCCCAGCCGTCCGGCTCCACGCTGATTGCCGTGCGGAGATAGACTTCGAGCGCGTGGCTTTCGCTCGGGCCCATGTCATACCACCAGCCCATATAGGCGGGCTGCCAGTGCTCGAGGGCGCGCTGCAGGACGCGGTCGCGCCCGAGGTCCACGTTATTCGGGATTTTTTCGATGTAGTCGATCATCTTTTTCTCCAGAAATTAAGTCGAAAAGCTAAACTCGCTCCCAATTAAATTTTACGGGCGCTCCGGTGCCGTAGACCTTCAGCGCGCCGCTTGGGCCAACCGCATTCGGGCGGATGAAAATCCAGTTCTGCCACGCGGAAAGGCGTCCAAAAATTCGAGACTCCTTTGTTTCTGGCAAACCAAAGCGCAAATTTGATTCGAGGCCGGTGAGTCCGTCTGGCGAGAGCGCAACGCGGGATTCGATGGCCTGGCGCACTTCATCTTTCCAATCGAGATCGTCGGGCGCGGCTGTGACGAGGCCCGCTTCGAACGCTTCGCGCGGCGGGAGCGGCTTGCCGATCAGCTTCCGAAGCGATTCCATTTGCTCGGGGTCGCGTTGAAAGCGGGCGGCGAGCCGCGAGAGGTGGTTTACCATCGGCAGCGGACCGAAATTCATTCCGGAAAGTGTGACCGTCGCGGGCGCGACTGCTTCCTGCGAATCGAGCATGTAAACGCGATCAGCGGAAAACGCGAGTTCGGCGAGCGTGCCTGTAAAGCAAGTGCCCGGCTCAATGAAAGCGAATATCGAGCGCGAAGTAACGTCTAGACGCGCGAAAGTGCGCCGCATCATGCCAAGAACTTCGCGGACGAACCAGTTTTCCTGATGGGCCAGGATAAATTCGTCCATCGCCAGAACGGCCGCGGAATCACCCGTTGCTTTGAAAATCCAAAGACCGAGTTCGAGTTCGTTGGTGCGCATGCTCAAAATCGCATCGTCCAATTCGCGCGCCATTTGCAGCGGCCACCATCTCACGCCCGCTGCCAGAGCCGAATCCACTGCTTTGGGTGCGTCTTCGCGCGGGCCGCGGACTGTGAAGGTTGCAGTGCGCGCTTCGCGATCGAGTTGGACGTTCAAATATTCGTAGTGAATGCCGGCATCGTCAATTGTGCGTTTTAGAGGTGTAAGCTCGACGCCTTTTGCATTTGCGGGGCGATCGCTCTGCTCGGCCAGTTTCAATGCGCGCTGCTTGATGTGTTCGGAAAATTGCTGAGACTTCACGACATCGTCTACGAGTCGCCAGTCCTTCGCGCGTTGGCCGCGGACGCCATCAGGGTTGGTGCAGAAAATATCGGCGTGATCGCGGCGAACGCGCCGCTTATCGGTGACGCGAGTGAGCCCACCGGTGCCCGGCAAAACGCCAAGCAGGGGAAGCTCTGGAAGGCTCACGGCAGAGTTGCGGTCATCAACCAAAATAATTTCATCGCAGGCAAGCGCAAGCTCATACCCGCCGCCCGCGGTAGTGCCATTCAGCGCTGCAAGAAACTTCAGCCCGGAATATGCACTCGAGTCTTCGATCCCGTTGCGCGTTTCATTCGTAAATTTGCAGAAGTTCACTTTCCACGCGTGAGTGGAAAGACCGAGCATGTAAATATTCGCGCCGGAGCAGAAAATGCGGCTCTTCGCGCTTGTGAGAATGACGGTGCGGATTTCCGGATGCTCGAAGCGGATCCGCTGCAAGGCGTCGTGCAGCTCGATATCGACGCCCAGGTCATAGGAGTTGAGCTTCAGTTTGTAGCCGGGACGGATTCCGCCTTCTTCGTTCACGTCCATCGTGAGGGTGGCGACTGGGTCATCATAGGAAAGCTTCCAATGGCGGTATTGCGATGGATTTGTCTGATAGTCCACCGGCGCCATTTTTGCTGGAGCATCCGAAGCTAATCCTGCGTCCACTGGTCCTCCTACTTGTTTTTCCGATGCAGCAATTTTTTCAATTCGCGAAAGCTTTGGTCGACAGTTCTTCCGGACGTATCCAGGTGCATATCCGCCTTGCGGTAAAAAGGTTCGCGCGCTTCGAGAATGCGCCGCAGGTCATCCATCGCCTCGTCATTTTCCGCCATCGCGCGGAGGTCGCCCTGAGCAACCACGCGGGACATGTGTTCTTCGGGCTGGGCTTTCACCCAGACGGCAAAACAGTTCGCGAGAAGCGCGTCATAGGTCTCTTTTTCTGAAACGACTCCGCCGCCGACGGAAATTACCGCGCGTTCCTTTTCTCGAATCACACGGTCGAGGGCGCGCTTTTCTATCCTGCGATAACCGGATTGCCCGTAGAGCGAGAAGATTTCTTCGAGGGGCATGTGCGCGTCTTTCTCAATTTGGCGATCCAGTTCGATGAATGGAACTTTCATTTCTTTTGCGAGCTTTGCACCCAGCGTTGATTTGCCAGCGCCGCGCAACCCGATCAGCGCAATGCGCTCCCGGCGCGCGGAGATTTCACCGGCAAATTCGCGCAGTAGCCGTGCGGCAAGGTGTTCGCGCTTACCGGCAGGCATGCGCTCAAGCACTTGAGCAATCGCCCTGCCGGCCGAATCATTTGCCAATGCTCTGCCCACGGACTCCTGCGATTGCTCGGCGGCGGTCATGAACAGATCTGAAAGGGAAACGTTCAGCGCTGCGGTAATTCTCCGCAGCAATACAATCGAAATGTTTCCTTCGCCTGATTCCAGTTGCGCGAGATGGCGCTCGGAAACATCCGCTTCGCCGGCAAGCAGCTTTCGCGTCATGCCGCGTCGTGCCCGTGCCTCGCGAATGCGGGTCCCGACCCAGGAAAGAAACGCGTCTTCAGCCGCGGCGCCGCGATTGACGCTGAATGCGGAGTTCTGCGAAATGTGTGCAGCGGCCATACGAGATCAAATATCCGATAAATGCATTATAATGCAGGTAGGCTGTGAGTTGTCAATGGAAACATGCATTTCACTGCATATCGGAGTTTCGGGCAGGAAGACTTGATTTATCTTCGCAGGGCCGTTACTACTTATTCGGCAGAATGTTGCAGGAATTGGCTCGCTCGATGCGGAGCACTGAGCTGGGAGGGGATATGAAGCTGAACAACTTTGTCGGGGGAGAATGGGTTGAGGGTGCGGGGGCTGGGGATGCACTGGTCGACCCCACGACCGGAGAAGAACTCGCGCGTGCGAGTTCGCAGGGGATTGACTCGGGTGCGGCGCTGAGATTTGCGCGAACGAATGGCGGCCCTGCTTTGCGGCAACGGTCATATGGCGAACGCGCCGAGATGCTGGCGAAGATTGGCGACGTGCTGACCGCGAACCGCGACGAATACTTCCGCATATCGCAACTCAATTCGGGCGCGACACAGGCGGATGCGGCGTTTGACGTGGATGGCGCGATTTACACGGTGAAGTATTACGCCAAAATCGGGAAGGCGCTGGCGGATGGAAAGATGCTGAAGGAAGGCGCGGTGCTGCCGCTTTCGAAGACCGGTGTTTTCGCGGCGCAGCATTTCCTTATGCCGGCGAAGGGTGCGGCGGTGTTCATAAACGCATTCAATTTTCCGGCGTGGGGATTCTGCGAGAAAGCCGGGCCGGCGCTGCTTTCGGGCGTGCCGATTGTGGTGAAGCCCGCAACGGCGACGTCATGGCTCACGCAACGGATGGTGGAGGACATCGTGAAGGCGGCGATCCTGCCGGTAGGCGCGATTTCAATTTTGTGCGGATCGGCGCGCGATTTGCCGGAACACGTGCGTGAGGAAGATGTGATTTCCTTTACGGGGTCGGCGCAGACGGCGATTGGCATTCGTTCAAACGCGAATGTGCTTCGGCGCGCGGTGCGCGTGAATATCGAAGCGGACAGCATCAATTCCACAATTCTTGGGCCAGACACGGCGCCCGGGACGGACATGTTCGATGGGATTGTGAAGGAAGTTGTGCGCGAGATGACACTCAAAGCGGGGCAGAAGTGCACGGCGATTCGTCGCGTGTTTGTGCCGCGCGCGCAGTTTGCGGCGCTCGGGGATGCGATTTCCGCGCGGCTTGCCGGAGTGAAAGTAGGGAACCCGCGGAATGCGGAAGTCAAAATGGGACCAGTGGTGAACAAGTCACAGCAAGCATCGTGCTTCGAAGGGATCGCAAAGTTGAAGCAGGAATGCAAAGTCGTGTTTGATGGAGGGACCAAATTCCAGACGATTGATGCGGACCCGCAAAAAGGCTCGTTTGTGCCGCCCACGCTGCTGGCGTGCGAGAACGGACGCGACGCAAAGTTTGTGCATGATGTGGAGGTGTTTGGGCCGGCGGCGACAATCGTCGCGTATGACTCGACGGAGGACTTAATCGCGCTGGTGCGGCGCGGCCTCGGATCGCTGGTTGGCTCCATATTTTCGAATGACGCTGCATTTGTCCGGGAAATCGTGCTCGGAATCGGCGATTTGCACGGACGAATTATGGTTGTGGACAGCTCCGTGGGCGGCCAGCAAACGGGGCACGGAAATGTTGTGCCGAGCTGTTTGCACGGCGGGCCGGGGCGTGCGGGCGGCGGGGAAGAGCTTGCCGGGCTGCGAGCGCTGCTTCTTTATCACCGGCGATTTGTGGTGCAGGGGCCACCATCTTGCCTCGAAGGGCTCGCTGGACTTTGCGTGGACGCGAGTCTGCTGACTGCGTAAAACTGCCACTAAATCGAATTAGCCGCGCGATTTACTTCAAATGCGCCTCATACCACGCAACGATGCGGTTGAGGCGATCCACGAGATGTTTTTCTTCGCGGAAACCGTGCGGCTCGCGCGGATAAATCACCATTTCGGCTTCAACCCCATAATGTTTTAGGCCTCGATAAAGTTCCTCGCTCTGGCCGATGGGATCGGTGGTGTCGGCATCGCCTTGAAGAATCAGCGTGGGCGTGTGAGCATTTTTCAGATATTTCACCGGCGAACTCTTCATGAACCCATCAAGGTTTTCGTATGGAGTGCTGAAGAACCATTCGTCGTAGGACGAGCCGGCCTCGGTGCCGAATTCCGACGCGAGATTGGAGAGTCCGGCGCCGCTGACTGCGGCTTTGAAGCGCTGTGTTTGCGTGATCGCCCATTCGGACATGTAGCCGCCGTAGGACCAGCCGCCGATGCCGAGTTTGTCGGGATCTGCGATGCCCTGTGCGATCAGATAATCCACGCCTGCCATCACATCGCGGAAATCGGCCCCGCCCCAATCGTTCTTATTCATCTCGATGAAGCGATGGCCGTAGCCTGTCGAGCCGCGAATATTTGGATAGAAAATTGCGAAGCCGTGAGCGACAAGGAGTTGTCCCCAGGTTTCGATGGAATCCGACCACGCGCCCGTGGGTCCGCCATGGACCAGAACAATGAGCGGAAGTTTCACGCCCGGCTGAGCATTGGCGGGTTTGAGTAGAGCGCCTTCGATTTCGAGATTGTCGAAACTTTTGTAGCGGATGATTTCAGGCTTCTCGAGGGCGAAGTCATTCCAGCTTTCGTTGAATTTGGAGATACGCTGCGCTGGCGCGGAACCGGTTTGCAGCCAGAGTTCATCCGGCTCGGTAGCAGTACCTCCCGCGAAAGCAATTGTCCCGGAGGCAGAAATATCAAATGCGCGCGGATTCACCGGGAAAGGTTGAAATGGTTTCGCCGCGCCCGTTGACGACACCGAGACGAGTTTAGCTTTGAAGCCGTCTTGAACATGCGCGACAAGAGTTTCACCGGGACGCCAAAGAATTGCTTGCACATGGCGGTCGATCGAGTCGGCGGAAATATTGCGTGATCGCCCGCCTGCGATTGGGAGAACGAAGAGGTCGTGCGGGCTTGGGCCATCGACGCGCGAGCCGACATACGCAATCATCTTTCCATCCAGCGAAATGCGAATCTGACCGAAGGGGCCTTTTGGCGCGGCAATCTCTGTCAATTTGCCGTCAGCGAGGTTAAGGGAATAGATGCGATTTGTATTCGAATCGGATTCTGGAGTTTGAGTGCCGGAGACGATGAGAGCGGAGCCATCGGGCAGCCACACAGCTTCGTTGACGCGCCATCGGCCGGAAGTAAGTTGGCGTGCTTTGCGCGTGGCCATATCGTAGATCCAGAGGCGCGTGAGATGAACGTCCTTGTCCGCGACGCGTGCATCATCTTTATCGGCGTCCTTCTTTACCTCCGCGTCCGTGCGCGGCTCCGGCGCGAGAAACGCGATCTGATTTCCATCGGGAGACCAAGAAAAAGATTGAATACTGCGTTTGCCATTCGTGATCGGGAGGGCTTCGCCGCCGTCCATCGATAGGAGATAGATCTGCTGGAACTCCTCGCGGTCGGTTAGGAAGGCGAGACGTTTACCGTCGGGCGACCAGCGGGGCGATTCCTCGGACTTGGCGGAATTTGTGAATTGGCGCAAGTCATGCGAAGCGACATCAAACACCCAGATGTGGCGGAGGCGAGTCGTCCCCTTGGGCGGCTCGGCGACGACCATAGCGACTTGCGCGCCATCGGGAGAGAAATGGATGTCGGAAATTGCGCGCGCGTTTATGGCTTGCTGCGCCGTGAGAGATTTGCGCGCGGCTTGAGCCGTGGATGGGGCAGGCGTGGATTGCGTTTGCGCGGCAGCGACGAGCGGCGCGAACAAAAGTGCGAGCAACGCGAATCTTCCGATTGAACAGCGCGCGAATGATTTCATGGTTGGCTCTCTCCAAAAGATCAATTTTTGCCACCGCGTACGCCGAGTTGATTGGCATCCATGGCGAAAGTGTATGCGTGAAGCGGGAAAACTATAGCATCGTCCTGCGCGGTGTGGTGTCTCAGGATTCTTGTGAAACTATGGCGGCGAGGCGCTTTGGCGCGACAAGCATGTAGCTGGTGGTGAGAAGGTCCGAGACTTCACCCCAATCAATTTCGCCAATATCCAGGCGAAGCGCGACCCAGCCTTTTGGGCCGATGTAAGCTGGAAGGTAGAACCTGTTTTTCTGAGCAGCGACAAGCGCCGCGTTTTCGGCAGGCATGACTTTGCAAGTGACCGCGACAATGCCGTCGCCATGATGGTTGTCAAGAAAATAGGCAAAGGTTTTCTTACGGACGAGAAAAGCGGCGTGGTCGCCGTGGACGCGGCGTGTGGTATCGGGAAACGCTAAACCGAGCTTGGTTAGGCGCGTGAGGCGCGGGTCTTCTTTCTTGCCTTTGCGATGCTGATTCAAGAGGCGTTTTGGCATGTTAGTGTTGGCGCGCTGAATATTTGCGAGGGCGCCGCGAAATTCCGGCCACCTTCAGTAGGTTATCAAATGGGCCAGGAAAGAAGCGATGGCTGATTTGAAAAAACCAACAATCAGCTGTGGAACGGTCGCGAAACTTTTTTCGCGATTGGATATGAGCTTGGCGAAACAGCCGCGCTGGAGCAATCACGGAAAAGGAAGCACAGGCGCGCGGCGGATTGACGATCGAGGAACTGAGATCTGCTTCGTTCCTGAAGATTATGGAGAATCGCAACGGGAAACCGAGAAGCGAAGGGAACGCTTCAGTTTAAATTAAGCGGAGGCTTTCCCGCGTCGCGATTGGAGAAGTCTGGATGTGCGAAATCTCAAATCAGATGTTCGATCTTCAGATATTTTAGAGCATATTTGCGCCCCACTTCGCGCAACTGGGGGATTGCCTCAACCGAATCGAGTTTTGCCAACTGGGAGCCTTCGGCCAGCATTTCTTCCGCTACTTTTCCAAGAAACGATTGGTTGTACCGGACATAGCTGAACCATTTTCGGCTTGCGGCCTGCATGCCTATAAGATCGCCAATCTCAGAATCCACCTGTTCACCGAAAATGCAATCGCCCAGGCAGCGGCACATATAATCCTGTTCCAGGGCGATTCCCTGAATCAAAGCAGCAGGGATTCGGGGAAGGTGATATAGAAGCCCCATATCCCGCGCCTCCTTCTGAAATGCCGCAGAGGTGACTCGAATTGTTCCAACCGAGATCAGACGGATTTTTTCGGGGCCCGGCTCCCATTCGATTCGATAGGAAGGAAGGATCGCGGTAAGAGCCGCGATCAAAGCGGGATTGTTGTAAGGAGTTATGGAGCCATCCACAAATACGTACTTTTGGTCGCCGAGGACAATTTCTTCGGGAGGAAAATACACAGGCGCAGCGGTGCTGGCCCGGACGACCTTCCAAAGAGGTATGTTCAGATTGCAGTCAGGGAGACTTTGATCATTATATTTTGCTAGGGGATTATTCGTAATTGGCCACGCGGAGCCAGTGCTGTGATTGCGCACCACGACGAGCAAGAGGGTTTTCAACCGCTTGGTGCCAAGCAGGGCGGGAATTTCGCCCTTGCCGTCCTCTGAAAATATGCGTTGTAGAAAATCCGAAAGCGGTTTCGCCTCAAACCGCGAAATAAACATGCGCGTTACGGGGCGATACCAGGGCACGCGCTTGAACATTGTCTTGCCGTGTTGCACATAAAGTTCGAGGACTTTTTCGACCTCCATTCCCCAACTGAGACAGGTGGCGATGATCGCTCCCGTGCTTGTCCCGGCGAAAAAGTCAAAGTGATCTGCCAGTACGAGGCGGGGTGAGCCGGAGTGCTCGCGCAGCATCTCCTGCATGCGCAGGAGTATCTCCAGACTGTAAACGCCGCGTATTCCGCCGCCATCCAATGCCAGGATTCGTTTCATATGGTTATCTTCGTGGCAATTTGTGATGCAAGATTAGGGATTTCCACTCGATCACCTCCGCCAGCAGAGCTTTCTCGACGCTTTCCGCGATTCGTATTGCGACAGACCAGGTCTGCGCGTATGCGAGTTGCTTATCCCACTCCGCTAGCATGTCATGCAACTCCCTGTAACGCACGCGCCGGCGCTGGTAATCATTGACGACGAACATGGCGCCTACAACCGTTGCAATTTGGAAAAATATGGATCCCGATAGCGAAAAAAGCGATTTCCAGTGAAGCGTCTTCCCGGAAAGCGATTTCCACGGGAACCAACTCCAGGTGGAAGGGTTCACGTCCCTGAACAAATGTAAAGTAAGCAGTAGAATCAAAACATTAACAATCACCGCAAGGAATGTAAAAAGCTTGATGGCCAGTCGATACTGCCGGGCCTTCTTTTCCGAACGCGTGGCACTCTTCAAGAAAAAGGCCATTTGGTCCTGCACGCGTTTCTCGCGATATTCACTTTTGAATTCCTCGAGTTCCGCGCTACGCGTAGAGCCATCCAGCATCTTCAGGAAATTTAGGGACATCAACATTCCTGCGAGTTCAGGAATGAACTCCGGACCGATCACGTTATAAGGGGCAGGCGAATTCCAAAATGCAAGATTGGATCTACAGATTTCCGTCGCTGTCCTGGTCCTGGCCCAATAGATTTGCCCCTTTTGGAGCTTCAATATCGCAGGCAGGGTGCCGGCTGTGAAGCCCAGTCCGGACCCAATTCCCGCCCAGATCGAGGCTCCGCTAATTTCGGCGATGGTCCCGACGGTGCTGATGATGGACGCCGCGGCAGTGCCGATGATTGGAATGGCCGCCAACTTGCGAACGCGCGGTGATGCATCGGTCGCGGCTGTATCAATTTTGAAGAACCATGCCTTTGCAAGTTCCCCCGGGGTGCCAGTGCGCGGTTGTTGTTCGGCTTCAGGAAGGTCATTCAGAAAATCCAACTCCGGGTCATTTAATAATCCGCTGTCTTCGTTGATTCTCCTAATTTGCCCCGTTTCGCTGTCGATCCAAACGATCGGCCGGCCTTCTAATTCCGCAAATTTGTAAATTTGTTCCGTCCCGCCCAAACCGCGCGATGGCTTTCCGTCCCATAAGGCGAGGAGCATACTGCTCCGCTGCACCGTTTCAATGCCGCACTCGTAATATCGCTCATCACGAGTTTGATCCCCGCCCGTGACTTCAACAGACATCGCTTCGCGCAATACGTTCTCGACGCGCTGCCAGGTAGGTTCATCAAAGTCCGCTCGAAACATTTCCTTCGGCATCGGAAGGAGAATCCGCAGATGAAGGCCAAGCTGAATGCAGCTTTCCGCGAACAACAAGTCTCCACCTGCCGCCGCGGAGGATACTCCATAGACTATTCCCGGCGTACTTTCCGTCTTCTCCTTAAGGAACTCGAGAATTTGAGCGCGGGACTTCGCTTCATCGGGCAGCTTGCGATGACCCGTGAAACCGATAGCGAGAACGGTCGGCAAAATCACCCTGCCGTTCCTCTCAACTCCTGACGCAAATGTTCCAGTGGATGGAACGGCGGAAGCCATATCCGGCTTATTGCGGACGCAACTGCAGGATCGTGGGCAACGGGAACTTCGAAAGATCCACGGTCACTTGCGAACTGAGTTGCGAAATGATGCGGAACATGTCGCGGTTCCAGGAATCCTGATTCAGCGGGTTGTCGGTCTGGTTTTTCACGTCGGCGATGCGGTATGTTTTGCCTTGATAATCCAGCTCAACAAGTGAAGGAGTGAGTGGATCCTTTTCATCTCTCCAGGTTAATCGCATCAAAGGTTGCTTTTCAATCTGGGGGATTGGATCCTGTCTCTTTGCTGTCGGGTCCGTCATGACTGCGTTAAAAACATCTTCTTCTTCAGAGGCGGCCGCCATTGCTCCAATCAAAGATCTCATCACAAACTGGGCGGAGCCTAGCTGCGTTTCCTCAGTCTGAATCTCAGCCGTAGATTCCCCTGTTACGATGAACCCGGCCTCGATAATTCTAAGTGCCGGTATCAGGGACTGTGCCACTGCCAATTCCTTCACTTCGGAGTCATTGCTAATTTCGCAGGCGATCAATTCCTCTTGGGGTGTCGGCGGCGGATTATAGTAGGAGGCATTTGGTATTTGGAAGCCACCCTGCGCCTGAATCCCCTGAGGACAGATTTGTTTTGAATTCATTGCATCTTTGTCATTGGGGGGATTCAACTTGAATTCGGGATCGACTACCGTTTGCCCAAGCTCCCAATACTTTCCGTCCGCGGTCTTTTTCCAGGTTAAGCCTTTTGCCTGCGCATCCGTAATGTCCTTCGCCTCGATGGTTTTCAGATCCAGATTTGTCATTATGACGTGGTAATGCGATTTTCCCGTGACCACCAGATGGCCTTTGCGCTGAAGCTCATATGCGAGCGCGCTGATTCTCAGGAAAGTCAAATAGCCGGCGATATTATCGGAAGAAGGTGAATTGCGGATAACCTGAATAGAGTCACTTGTAGTCGAAGGCTTGAACTCGACGCGATTCACCATCAGCCTCATTAGTTGATCCAGCCGCCACCCTTGTTGGAAGAGAATGTAGAAATGTGCCGCTTGGATGGGCTGCAACAGTTGTTGTGCAATGGTGTCATCGCTGATGGGGATGAAGGTGAAAGTCGGATCCTGCTCCAACAAAGTGGCGGGTGATCCGCCGCCCGTGATGCTCTGAGCGAGCGGGTTGGCGTAAGCGCCGGCCACCTGCTGTCCGATTGTGGACACCGTCCCCTGGATTCGATAGGAGGTGCTAATGGGCCCGAACTTGAAAAAGTACGTCGGGTCGTGCTGGTTAAGACGTGCCAGGTTCAGAAGCAATTGCCGGTTTCCGCTTTCCGCAACCGCGCTTTCATATCCCCTGTAATCTATGCGGAGCCTCGACGAGGCACACCCTGAAAGGAATGAAACCGCCAGGATCAGGATGGCAAGGATGCCAACTGACTTCGGCGAACGGATCGAAAAACGCGATCGGGATGATTGAAAGCGATTCATGTTCCGCGGTTGTTCTCCGATTCCTATCAGGTTGCCCGCATTTCCAACAATGGGTTTATTCGCCGACAAATCACATTTTTGAAATTTTACCTGGTTTGGCGACCGAATCGTGCGCCAGCCTATCCTATTTCTTTTGCGGCTGCAAGAGCTTGCGGAGGCGCGCAAATTCCGGCGAAATGAGCCCTCCCTTTTCCAAATCATCGAAGTCTTGCAATACCGCGGCGTTCCACACTTCGTCCGAACCGGGAGCCATCTTCTTGCCGATGTTCCCTAAATAGATCGCGTCCGCCTCGGGGACCCTTCCGAGAAAGAGCAGCGCGTGCGCGCGGTTCGTGTCAATGTGTAAATCGGCCTCGTCCAGACTCTTCCCCAGTTCGGCGGTAGCCAGGGCGCCGGAAAAATCACGCGCAAAAAGTTGATACCATGAAAGTCCAAGGTAGGCATTCTTCAACGCCGTCCGCTTTTGTCCCTCGTCCTTGATCCCGCGCTGTATGTAAGCGACCCAATTTTTCTCCGCTTGCACTCCGTCATTCCAACGGCCCATGCCCTCTAAAACGAATGGCAATTGCTGCAACGCATCCTTGTTACCGGGCGAAGCGGAAAGCCAATTGTTTTCTATTTTTAATGCTTCATCCCAAAGTTCCAACCTCTCATAAAGTCTAATCAGCCGCAGCCGTGAGTCATCGTCGTCCGGATTCGCGGCCAGCCAGCCTTTTACTGCTCCCACCTCGGCATTCACTTCCTGGTTCTTGTCATAGATTGAAAGCAAATTTTCCAGCGCCTGCTTGTCATGCGGGTTTGCATCCAGCTTTTCCTGCGCACTTGCGGTGTCGCACAGGAGCTTTTCTTTGGGCAGCGATTCCATAGTGGTTCGGAATCGAAATCCTTCACAATAGGTTCCGACGTATATCGGCAGTTTCGTCCCCGAGCCCTTTGCGCGCTCGATTGTTACGACGCCGTTCCGTGAGATGCGAAAACTTGCGTCGTAAAGATAGCCCGCAAATTCAATCGTTCCGATGCCCTGCCATTCGCCATCGGCGCTCTCCTCCACAATCAGGGGCTTGATTAAGTCCGATCCAGTGTTGCGCTGCCCCTCAGTAGCGGATGGCAGCCAATGAATGTCGTCCTTTTGATCGATCAGGACGAACGTACCTTGGTCGGGCTTTTGAATTGCCCCCATAAAAAAGCGCAAGTACGCGATCGCGCGCTCGGTGGTGTCCAGTCTTGGCGGAGACTTGCTGTTCATTTTTTGAATGGGTGCGGCGGAACCATCCAGGAAAACCCAATCGGCGCCGCGATGGACGTAGGAAATAATTCCCCCGCGGCCCGCCTTGGGTGCCACTTCCAATTCATACAGCGTCGCATCATCATAAAAATCCAATGGCAGCATGCGAATTCCCGTGATTCGATCGGGGTTCCAATTCTTATGGATCGCCGATATTTCCTTCAACGCAGCCGCATGTTCCTCCCCTCCCAGCGTGCGCCACACGCCCGGCAGCATGGGAGGGAGCGACCATGGTTTTTGTCCATAGTGGGCGAGCAAAAGTGTGGGCTCGATTTTGCTTTGCAGGGCCGCGACTCTTTTGTCCAGCGCCTCCGCCTGCTCGGTCGCTTTTTGATTTGGTTGTGATCCCGCCGCCTTTTTCTTGTCCTGGAGCGCTGTCTTGATTTTGCCGAGAAGGTTTATGTAATAGTCGAGGTTGTTGTTTAAGAGATCGTCTGCATAATCGTTCTGCAGTGCCGACCAGAGTGTGTCAGAAGCCTTTTCAAGTTGATCCAATGAACCGGCCGGATCACCCTGGGAGATCAAAACATCCGCAAAGCGGCTTTGAATCACGGACTCAATGTTGAGCGCCCCGCTGTCCTTTGGCTCCTCGCGCAACGTTTGTTTGATGGCGTCCATTGCCGCATTGAACTGATTTTGGGCTTTCGCAATATCTTTGGCATTCCTGTAGGTGTCCCCCAGAGTCAAGCAAGCCAACGAAAGCCGGCGGTAGCTTTCCGGCGATGGCGCTTTCTTTACAAGTTCTTTCAGCGTCTGAACCGATTCGGAATACGAGGAAATCGCTTTTTGTTGCTCACCCAAATTGAGTTGGACGGTTCCGATTGACTTGTAAAGCCCGGCCTTATCCTGAAGGACGTCAGGACTATCTTTTCCGGAACTCTGTTCGAGGGGAGCCAGTTCCCTAAAGGCCTGGTTATAAAAATCGAGAGCTTCCGCGTAGCGCTTCTTTTTTGCATCATCCGCCCGCTTTTGCGCGTCCTTGTCATTCTTGTTGGCATTGGTGATTGCGTTGCCCTGCATGACGCGCAGGCCCCCTTCCTCAGAAATGGCCGTGGATACATAGCGAATAAATTCCAGGTATCCCGGGTCAGATGCAGCCGCTTTCTGCAGGATTTGGCGCGATTCTTCATACGAATCGAAGGCGGAATCCAAGTCCTTCGGATCTGGATTCCAGGGGAACGAAGTCGCCGATGTGTTCTTTTGAGAATTCAGCGCATCGGTATATTTCCTCTCCTGGATGTCTCCCAGGCCCATGACCAGAATGCCGCGAAGGTATGAAACTCGAGCCCAGGATGGTTCCTTTGCATTCAGTTCTTTTGCAAGCTCCAAAGGCGCGGCCAGATTTTCTTGCGACAAATCCAATTCGTTCTGGTTCTCGTAAACAAGGCCCAGACCTCGCTGGGCTTGCAGCAGGTCCAATTTCCAAACCAGATTGTCCTCATCCTGTTTGGATAATTCCTGAGCGTCCTCGATCGCCTGATCGAAGAATTTCTTCGCATCCTCGTAATTTCCCAATCTCATGGAGGAAAAACCCTGATAGTACGAAACCTCCGAAGCGATTCTCCTCCAGCGTGGATTTTTTAATTCAGCAACTTTTCCTTGCGGGTTGTTGGCCTTTATGTACAAAGCCAGTGCATTGCTGGCTTTTGCGTACCAGACCAACGCCTCGGCCGCATTCCATTGGGCCGACCCGGCGCCGATGAGGCCCTCTACCTTCAATTCAAGGTTCTCGCCTTTGTAGTGGTTGTAATCCGCGCCCAGGTTCAAATCATTGTGCGCTATGGCATCATTGAAATGAGGAAGCGCATTGTCGTAAGCAAACGCATGCACTTCCGCCTGGCCAATTCCAATTTGTGAGAGGACATACACTCGAGACATTTCTCGTTTCAAATCGGGGTCGGTAGGCGACGCCGTCAATTCAACCGCGCTCCCAAAGTCGCTTTTGGCCTGATCCAATTGACCCGAAGCCAGAAGACCGCTTCCTTCCTCGTAAAGCGCTTCCGCTCGCAAGAGGCGCATCGGATCGGTGAGAGGCCCGGGAGTGACGAACTGCTTGATAAGACTCAACGCGTTTCGAGCCTCTGCCAAACCCTCCGCGTAATATCCATCCTGGTAGTACGCTTCCGCCGCTTGCGTAAGATAGTTTGCATGACGCTTCAGAAGTTCCGTTTGTTGGTCCTGCGAAAAAGCCCCCTGCTTCTCCATATCAATGTAGGTTTTTTCCGTGTCGCGAATACTTTGCAGGACGGTTTCCTCGGGAACCCAGATGTCGCCAATTCCGATACTTTGTCTGCTCTGTTGGTCCGCCATCGCGATCACTGCCGCATCACTCTTGGCCTTCTGCGTCAATGCAGTATTGGCGCGCCGATTGCTCACAACTGCCTGGCGCAGCGCCACGATAGTCCCAATCAGCAGCAGGCCGAAAACAGCCGTCACGATTCGCGATTTCCGCAAATCCCGTTCATACTTTTCCTTCTGTTTTCTGGACTCCTCAGCCTGTTTTTTCGCCGCCTCCGCCTGGCGTCGTTGCTCACGCAACGACCGGCTCTCGGAAGCCGGATCTGTCAAAAGGTCATGGGTCAGTTCCAGCCAGACAACCCCCGAGCGCTCCTCCCGATGCAGAATCCTGCGGTTCACAAGCAGGTCGAAATCGGCCTCCGGAAGACCCTGGCGAAGTGCATCCTCCAGCGCGGCCCGGTCTCGATAACCGGAAGCCGTGAGCAGTTCATCCTCGACCCAGTTGCGGACGCGTGGGTCAACTCCCTCGAAGGATCGTTCGTAGAAACTTCGGATGATTTCTTCACGCTCACCCGAGAGCAGATCCGCTGTGATTTTTGGCTGGCCGAGTTCGATGCGGCGGCGGTTTAATTCGTCGCAGACCACGCTTAAAATGGCTGGTTCAACGTCGCGATGTTCCATCGCGCGCGCGGCTTGTCTCCGCCGGGAAGTAGAGACGAAATCAACAATTTCGCGCGCAATTTCCGGGTCTGTCAGCGCGCCCCCCGCGCGCTGAACCACGTCGAGCGCTTGCGCGCCGGTCATCGGTTCCAGGCGGAAACGATTTGGCAACAACGAAGGCATTCGAACGCGCCACGGATCGAGGTCGGCAAGAAAATCCTCGCGCAGGGCGATCACAAATTTCACGGCCTGTCTGCGAAGGTTGTATTGCTGGGCCTCATCGGGGTGGGCCTCGAGGCGTTCCCGCACGGCGTCCGGTGGACGGTGCTCGAACAGGGCTTCCAGTTCCGCTGAGAATTCTGCTACGCGCTTGCTTGCATCCTCTGTTCGCTGGCCCAGCGTGAATACTTCTTCGAATTGGTCCAACACAATCACGGGAGTCAGCAAGCGGTTACGCGGGCCCCAGAAATCAACGTCATTCCGATGGAAGTACTCCCACAGTGTTTCTCCCGCGGACGGCCGGGGGCCCTTAATGTTCGCTCGATCCAATTCAGACGAAACGGCTGCCTTGATCTGGTCCGCCAGCGGCGCGGCGCCGTCGCTATGATCAAGGCGCATGCGCATGGGAAAGAAATCGAAGTGCTTTAATCCGGGGAAGAGCCCGGCTTGAAGCAATGAGGTTTTCCCGAGTCCCGATTGCCCGTAAAGAACCACCACCGGGCTGCGTTGGACAAGGTCCAACAAATCCGCGGTCTCTCGCTCCCGGCCAAAAAAGAAATCGCTGTCGCTCTCTGTGAAGGCGCGAAGTCCCGGCCATGGATTCTGCTGTGAAAGGTTTGCAAGGCTCGGGATATCGGCAATCATTGGCGGGTGTTCCGCTTGCGGTAAGCCTTTTGCGCCGAGTCCAATTGACTGATTAATTCAGGCGGGACATCGCCCTTCAGCGCGCGCACGGCCGTGCGGCCGAATAAATTGCGGCGGAACTCGATAAGGTCGTTGCTCGGAGTTTCATCAATGACCACTGGAAAAAGGAAGCTGCTGTCCGTCCCGAAATATGAGCTGGAAATCTGGATGGCTTGCGCCCATTCCTTGCGGAACCATCGCGGTGAATCATCCTGCGTATTCGAAGACAACAAGGGAACGAATGCGCAGCAATCCCGGATGTATTGGGAAATGATGTTCTGGAAATCGTCCCCCGGGTTAAGACGCCGGTCGATCCAAACCTCCAGGCCGGCCGCGGTGAGTCCATCCGCCAGTCGAAACGCTGACTGCTCATCTTCGTGGGCGTAACTGATGAAAATGGAGCCGGAAGACATATCGGCGGGCTTCTCTTTGCTTGCTGTTGGTGTCGGGGAAGCGGGGCTCGTCTTGGGGTGCGCCTCAAACCACCGGCGGTTCAGTTCACGAACAAAATCCACCGGCGATCCCTTCGTGTAAAGGTGCGTCTGCTGCGGGCTGAATCGCTGCAGGAATTGAGCAAACTCCTTCTGCATCACCCTGCCATCCGCAATCACTTCCGTAATCATGCGGGAGTCCCAAAGTGGTCTGGAGCGGGCCAGCCGCAACAAAAATCGGGCCAGCCAATCGGGAAATCCGACGCCGAGAATAAGCAGATGGCTTTGTTGTAGCTTTGCGATCAATTTCTTCGGGCGTGCTTCACCCGCCATGAAATCATGCATCTGCTCGAGCATCTGGCCTTCCGTGACCGCAAACGTGGATGAGACGGAGACTCGCCCAAGCATTTGAAAAACCAGGCTGCCGGATTGATCGATCAGCGCATCGTCATAGTCGATCAGGTTCGACGCTGGTGGATAGGCCACCACAGCGGGCCTGCGGCCGCGGGCGGTCGTTATGGCCTCTTCGAGGAGTGTGTCAAAGGTAGTGCTGATGAATAGCGTCAAATTAGGAATTTCAGCCAGAAGCCGCAACGCTTCCGGGGGTTGCACCTGCATATCCTTGATAATTTTCAGCACCAACTGAGGTCTGACGGCAAGAGGGTCGCCGTGGAATTCCTTGTAAGCGCACACGACGTCATTGGTTTCGAAATCGGGTGGAAGGCGGTCCGTTGGGATCTTCAGCTCTGATGCAATCCGCTCCGCCAAAAGATGGTGATAGGGCTGCGTGCCGGAGTCCGTCTCCACCATCAATAAGTCGCGGCCAACAATGGGAACGACCTGTCCCTCTTCAATGGCCGGCAGGAGGTCGTCCCAAAGAACGTCTTCCCAAATACTCGTATCTGTGGGAGGCATCGGCCAGACTTTACCAAAGGAAAGATGGGTTGTCACGGATGTGGGGGAGCCCCGCTCGGCGCGGGCCGGCGGGACGTTTTGACGAGCCGGATCCAGCCGCCGACCGCCACGGCGCCGGACTTTCGACAGCCCGGCGTCCCGGGTCAGGTTAAGATGACGTACAGTACCTCTTGTAGTTAATACCGATAGGGATTAGTATTTAGCACCGGCGGTCATCCGGAGACAAGAGAGTTTCAATCGGTTGGGCGAATAACGTTTTCGGATCAAGGTCTGTCGAATTTGGCGAGCTTTGATCCAGGCGAAGTCAATCGAGTGAACCGGAAGTTAATTTTGGGTGAGTTAGTGACAGCAAAGCCGACGGCGAGAAAAAAATCTGAAAATACTCCGAGCCCTCCGGAAAAAACGCGGCTGGACGCCGAAAATGATTTCTTAGTTGTGGCAATCGGCGCCTCCGCTGGAGGAATCGAAGCGTTTACCGAATTGATGAGTGCGCTGCCTTCGGATACCGGCATGGCATTCGTCCTCGTTCAACACCTGGACCCGCATCATCACAGCTTGTTGACGGACCTGGTCTCCAAAAAAACTCCGATGCCCGCGAAAGAAGTAACCGATGGCATGGCCATCGAACGGAACCACGTCTATGTCATTCCGCCAAATGCCACAATGTCCGTTTCCAACCACTCATTGCAACTTAGGCCGCGCGAAGAAACGCGCGCGGCTCAAATGCCGATTGACCATTTCATGCGCGCTCTCGCTGAAGATCAGGGCAACCGTGCCATCGGAGTCATCCTTTCCGGCACAGGTACTGACGGGACCCTTGGTATGGCTGAAATCCAGGCGCAAGGTGGCATGACCTTCGCGCAAGATAGCGCTTCCGCGAAATATGACGGGATGCCGCGCAGCGCGGTGGCCGCAGGGTATGTTGACTATTTGCTGCCCCCGAAGGGGATTGCGCGCGAACTGGCGCGCATCGCGCGTCATCCATATGTAGTGAAGGACCACGCATCAAGTACCGCCGAACCAGCCCCCCCGGAGAACTCAGGGTTGGCCACAATCTTCCAGGTCTTGCGGAAAAGCACGAGTGTGGATTTCACTCACTACCGGCAGACCACAATCCTCCGCAGGATCCAGCGTCGCATGGTGGTGCACAGGCTCGACAAACTCGATGATTACGTCAAGTATGTCCAGACCAATCCCACGGAAATCAAGTCCCTTTACAAAGATGTCTTGATCAACGTCACCAGTTTCTTTCGCAACCCCCGCGTTTTCGAGGCTTTGAAGTCCCACGTTTTTCCTAACATCCTCAAGAACCGCTCGCCGGGATCCGGCATTCGCATTTGGACTCCCGGATGCGCTTCCGGCGAGGAGACTTTTTCGATCGCGATCGCGTTGTTGGAAACCATGGGCGAGAATGCTCGGCATGTACCGATACAGTTCTTTGGAACGGATGTCAGCGAATCGAGCATTGCCAAGGCGAGGAGCGGTCTCTATCCGGACAACATTCAGGGAGACGTTTCGGCCGAGCGCCTCCGGCGGCACTTCACCAAAGTGGAGGGAGGTTACAGGATCAGCAAGACCATCCGTGACCTCTGCGTCTTCGCGCAGCATAACCTTTTGAACGACCCGCCGTTCTCGCAAATGGATCTTATCTGTTGCAGGAACGTACTCATTTATCTCGAGCCGGTTCTCCAAAACAAGGTAATTTCATTATTTCATTATGCCTCCCGGCCACGGAGTTACCTGGTTCTAGGTGCATCCGAAGGCTTGGGTACGTTGACCAACCTGTTCGCACCGGAAGATCGCCAGCTTAAGATTTTTGCGAAGAAGATCACAGCTTCCCGCCAGCCGATGATCTTCTCTCTGAACCAGCCGCCGGACCGCTCCGACCATGGCTCCCTCCGGGCTTCAGCGAAGCAACCCGATCCTAATTGGAATTCCTCGGAGGTTCAGAAGGAATTCGACCGCAAGCTCTTAACTCAATATGCGCCCGCTACTGTCTTCATTAATGAAGAAATGGAGATAATTCACACGCGCGGAAACGTAGATCGTTACCTCAAGCTTTCGCCGGGCCGCGCCAGCCTCAGCATATTGAAAATGGCCCGCGAAGGCCTGCTTTTGGATCTCCGAAATTCGATAGGGAAGGCCAAGAAGGAACAGATCCCAGTCCGCAAACGGGGCGTTCGAATTAAGATTGGGACCGGGAATGGAGATGTTGATGTTGAAGGGCGTCAACAATCCGAATCGAATCGGTGGGTGAACCTCGAAGTGCTTCCTATCACGATTGGATCTCTCAACGAGTCCTATTTCATGATTATCTTCCAGGACGCACCGTCCGGCGCCTCGGGCGCGTCCGCAACACATGGCGCCAAACGCGCGAGTGCGTCCGAGGCCTCGTCAAGAGGGGTTGCCAAACTCGAAAAGGAACTTGCCGCGACAAAAGAGTATCTCCAATCCGTGATCGAGACGCAGGAGGCCACCAACGAAGAGCTGCAATCGGCAAACGAGGAGATCCTTTCAAGCAACGAGGAATTACAAAGTACCAACGAAGAATTGGAAACGGCAAAGGAAGAGTTGCAATCCACGAATGAGGAATTGAGTACGGTCAACGATGAGCTGCGCAGTCGAAACCTCGAGGTGACGCAGGTCAACAACGATCTGACGAACCTTTTCGCCAGCATTGACGTCGCGGTGCTCATGATCGGCAGCGACCTTACGATTCGCCGCTTCACGGCTCGGGCGCAAAAATTTCTAGGCATGATCCCCGGAGACGTCGGACGCCCCTTTTTGAACATCAATCCTCCTGTCGAAATCCCCGATTTCCAAGCGATGGTCTTGCAGGTGATTTCGAGCCGCAAGCCGGTTGATAAGGAAATCAAAGTCGGGGAAGGAAGCCGCTACCAACTTAGAATTTTCCCTTATCGGACCTTTGAAGACAAGATAGATGGCGCCGTAATCACAGTAGTTAATCTGAATCCTTAATAGCTTGAAGGGATTCCTGTGGACGCCTCGCCCTTTGCTTCCCCCTTATTCTTCCGCGGGGCACCTGAATATCGCATTGTTATTGACGTAACAGATAGCAATAACGTATAAGTATGCACGCGTTTGGGAGATTCGAATTGGCAAGTGCAAGCCGCTCAAAACAAAAAGGTACTGAGGTTTTGGCCGACGTGGGAAGGGTCTCAATCCGGCAGGCCTTGGGCGATGCATCGCCCCCTCTCTCCAATATTTTGGATGTTTCCACGTTGGGAATTGCAATCTACGATGAACATTTCCACTGCGTCATCCTGAACAAAGCTCTCGCTTTCATGAACGGAACCTCCCCCAAGGCACACGTCGGGAAATCCATCCGCCAGTCCTTGGGTGATGACGCTTCGCAAGTGGAGCCGGCATTTCATTATGTTTGGGCCACTGGCAAGCCTCTTCACGACGTCGAATTGACGGTTTGCTTGCCCGGCCACTCGGAGAAGACCCATTTCGTTCTAAATCTTTACCCGTTTAGGGATAACCCCGGAGACATGCGCTTGATTGCGGTCCTTTTTTACGAGATCACGAATAAAAAAAAACTGGAAGACCGGCTTCGTAATCTGAATGCCAGGACAGGAACGCCTGGATCCGATTCAGACGATCTTTTTGCGGGAGAGGCTGTTGAACTCTCCGCCCACTCCGCCGAAATGCTCCAGCAATCCATCGACCTGCTGGATAGTTCAATGGCCTTGCGGTGCCAGATTTCAGAAATGCGGATTGTTGCTGCCATCAGGCGTGCGGCCCCCTTTTCAGAATTGCCGCAACAAACGCAGCCGATCGTGAATTTGGGATCCCTCGCCCAAAAACCAATCCAAGAACTTTCCTCAGCCCCGGATTCGCCCCCTTCGGCTGAACAGCCCGGCGATTTGCCAAGTCACAGAGAGCAACAAGTAATGCAGCTTTTGGCCGAAGGCAACTCAAACAAGCAAGTCGCCGCGCTTCTTAACCTTAGTACCCGGACCGTCGAGACCTATCGCGCCCGGCTCATGGTCAAACTTCACCTTCATTCCGTGGCCGAATTAGTGCGGTATGCGGTTCGCAAAAACCTTATCAAGGCCTAGCCAAAACGCCTTTCCAACAGGCGTCCCCTCGCCATAGGCCCTTTACCTCTCAGGCACATGTAGGTATTTCTACCGTATTGACGGTCTTTGGCCATCGCGGTACCCATATCCTCCCCTTAAAGGAGGGCCCAGCATGAACCACTATTTGGAATGCAGCAGTCCCAAATGTCGATTTGTCCTTGACCTCCGAATCGACGGAAAATCGAATGGTCACCGGCGGTTTATCTTGAGCAAGTGCCCGGAGTGCGGCGAGAAATGGTCATCCAGGAGTCCAATGTCCCGCTTCGAACTCGGTGCGCATTGGCAAAGCAAACTTCCTCCTTGCTCTTGCTGCGCACGTAAATTGCAGGATCAGGCCGCTTAAGCCAAATGGCGGCGGACTCTGCCCATCTTGGGAATTCGGCGCTCTTAGTGTGATGACTCGCGACTCGTAACGGCCCGCGCATCCGGCGGCAGGCCCGCGAGCCATCACCCTATAGTCCGGTCAGGTTCGTTCACCAACATACCAGGGCGCACTTACGGTAAAAATGCGCTCATTGCCGCGGACAAGCAGTACCCATTCCAGAAGCCTCCCGCGTTGGTTGTGAAGGAAGTACTCATACCACTTATCTTCCACAAGCTCCGGAATGATCACAACGATTGTCCGGTCAGGATGCTTTGTCGAAAGGTCCAGAACGAACTGGACGATGGGAATGATGACGAAGCGGTAAGGCGAAGCCAGTAACTGGAGCTTGGGTGGCTCCTTGCCTGCCGCGCGCATGGGTCGCTCCACATAACGCTCCCAATCTTCTTGGAGTAATTCGGAATGCTCGCCCGCCTCGACGTGCATCGCGATTACTTCCGTAGAAAGCCGGAATGCAAATTCAATCCCCTGGCGGGTTACGTTGCTCCACCGGTCGACTGGAACCACGGCGATCGGCGTCCCGCTGAGACTTTCCGGGTTAAGCGGAACCCTGCATGTGGTCAGGACTTTTACGGAGTGATAATGGCGGCGCACGGCTACAAACAGAAGAATCGTCAGAGGAATAAAAAGCAGGGTAATCCACGCCCCCTGCGCAAATTTTGCAACCAGTACGACGATCACGGTGATGCCGGTGACGATCGCGCCGATCCCGTTCACGAGCGCGCTCTTCCACCAATGCGGGACTCGGTTTCTCCACCAGTGCATGACCATGCCGGATTGTGAAAGCGTGAATGCCAGAAATGCGCCAACGGCAAAAAGCGGGATGAGCCGGTCCGTGACGCCGCCGAAAAGAATCAGAAGGCCCCCGGAAAGGACCGCCAGAACAACGATGCCGTAGGTATAGACCAGTCTCCGTCCGCGATATCCGAAGGCATGTGGGAGATAGTTGTTCTGCGCGATGGCGCGGCATAGCCGCGGGAAATCCGCGAAGGCGGTGTTTGCGGAGAGCGAGAGAATAGTCAGAATGGAAGCGATCGTCACGTAGTAGAAAATGCCTTTGCCAAAAACGGCGGCAATAAGCATGGAGAGAAGACTCTGATAGCCCGGCTGGCCCGGATCCGTCGCCGTGATGCCGTAAACCTTTACAAGAAATGAAATTCCCGCCAGCAGCACTGCAAGGAGAAAAATAATCACGGTGAGCGTGCGCTGGGCGTTTTTCACCGCGGGCTCACGGAAAGCCTTCACGCCGTTGCTCACGGCCTCCACTCCGGTCAACGCGGTGCAGCCGCTTGCGAAAGCCCTTAGCAAAATCCAGTAACTAACCGCTTGAGTTATCGGTAGCGCGGCCGGAAGCGGAGCAACCGGCGTTGGGTGACCGCCGCTCAGAATAACGCGGACGATTCCCCCGGCTATGGTAATCAGAAGTGTTCCCACAAAAAGGTAGGTAGGGAGAGCGAAGGCAATTCCGGCATCTCGCACTCCGCGAAGATTAATCACCGTGATGACGATCAGAATTCCGACACAGAGAAAAGCCGTGTGGGGGAGCAACGACGGAACGGCCGACACCAAAGCTCCGACTCCCGCGGAAATGCCCACCGCCGCCGTGAGAATATAATCGGCAAGAAGAGCCGCCGCGGCGAGCAAACTCGCGGATGCCCCCAGATTGAAGCGCGCTACGGTATAGGAGCCACCTCCGGAAGGATAGGCGGCGATGGTCTGGCGATAAGAGAAGTACACGATAACAAGCAACGTGATGATGGCCGCGCTGATTGGGATGAGGTACCGGACGCCGAGCAGTCCAAGAGGGATTAAAAGGCTGAGCGCCGCTTCCGGGCCGTAGGCGGCTGAGCTAAGCGCGTCAAGTCCGAAGATCGGGATGCCTTGCGCGGCCCCGATCTGTTCGGCGCGCTCGTCGCTGGTCTTGATAGGCTTACCGACAATGACGTCAAGCAAATTCATGATCAGTTCGCGTCAGCCGCTCTTTTTATGAGTGAATTAAATCTCAACCTAGTTTGAAATCTTCAAGACGAATCTCGCGCGAGCAAATCACCAGGGACCATTGTCAGAATCGTGGATCATAATCCCTCTTGCCCTTAGTTCCATCAACAATTGTGTTACGGCCGGTGCAGGTTCTCCATCGCCCGGGACAACCACAGCCCATTCGAGATTTTCGCGGAACTCCTGCGTGCTTATCCGCCATTGTTGCAAAGCGATTGGCGTCGATCGCCCAATTTGTATCAGAGACCAATGCTGGGCAAGTGCCAGTGCTGTCTGTCGATCCGGCAACGGTCCCTTCACGACAAAATGATTATTCCCATGTACAAGAATCCCGGCCATACGGTTTCACGCCTCAATCCGCGGATCGCTCACAGCGCGGCCAACAGCGAAGTGATAGATCACCTGCCGCGGGAGCGTGCGTGGATCTTGAAGCGGCGCGGCCACTCCATCGCCCGGTCGCGGCTCACCGGAGCTTTTTCTTGAATCTCTTTCTGAAATGGGGAGATGTTCTTCGCCGGATTCGGAAATCATCGGAGAGCGTTCACGCGTAGCGGAGTCGCCGGCATTTGCAAGGCGGCTCGCCGGTGAACTTAGCATTACCAGCGCCGAATTTTCCGCCGCAAGCAGTGTCTCCGTCAATGGCGCTTCACCTTCTTCCAGAAATCCCAGATAGCGGTGCACATCGTCATCATAGAAGGCGCCTATGCCTGTTGCGTTCCATCCAAGCGATTCGGCCCCAACGTAAAGCCTTTGCCCAATTGCTCCGGCTTCAAAATGCACATAACGGTAGCCACGATTGCCGAATATTCGCGCGGCTCCGGCCAAGTCCGCAATCATCGAAACGGCGAAGCATGCATTTCCCGCAAGCGGTTGCTCGAGGCTGAGAAAGGCCGCCACACGTTCCACATTTCCACGATGGAGTTGTTCCAACTTCCGGTTCAGCTTGTCCCAACGATATACGCCGGGTTCGCAATCCTGCACGCGGTGAATGTAAAGATAAAGCTCGACGAAATCGGCGCCTTCCCTGTGCTGTGCCGCCATTTCGTTGAAATTTCCCCTCCAGTCCGCGCGCCAATCCCGCGACGCGAAATCCAGAAGTTGCTCCAATTCTTCGCGCGCCATCCATGAAGTCCGGGTATCAAAGTCGAGTGCGGAGCGCCTTCGGCGCACCGTGGGACCCAGAGGTGCATCGCGGGCCGGGTCGGGCGGGAAATGATTGCTCGGAGTGTCTGCATTTTTAACCAAGTGTTGTGGCATCAATATACTTGGCACGGGTCCGATGGGATCGGTCAGGATTGTCGAGCGGTGCATCCCCAGCAGCAGGTTGTAGGGTATTTCCTCCGCGGATAGAGAATTGGGGACGCCCGAAGGTTCTTGCATAGACGCCGAAGGAAGCTGCCCGCGCGTCGCCGGCTCAGGGAATATCAAAAATGCCATGGGAGCTTCGTCCGAGTCATTCAAGCCGAGAGCGTCAGTAAGGCGAGCATCACAGAAGTGAGTGATCGCGCCGCCGGAAAGACCCAACGCGCGCGCCGACAAAAGCAGACTCATGATCGCGTGTCCCATATCGTGACAACAGTATCGATAAGCGCGATCGCGGTACTTCCAGGCCTCACGCCAGAATATTGAAGTCAGCGCGACGATTAACGGCGATTGCGTTGCCCCGGGAATCTCGAGCGCATCGGAAAGTTGCCGCGACCAATCTCCCGGCCTGCGGAGCTCGAGCGCGTGGAGATCCGCGCGGTAGTGATATAAGCCATCCTCGAGGCCGGCGCACTCCCCGAGCGCCAGATAAGTCTCTGTGGGATGAAGGTTTCCTGACGAGGGATTCACGCGCAGGCTGTACCGACTTGCAGTGTTCCCAACCCTCTTCCGCGCGCTGACGGCCATTGAATGCCACAGCAAGCGGCTGATCAATTTCACATCGAGTTTGATTTCCGCGCCGCCTTCAATTTTGTTTTCTCCGAAGACCCGCGCTCGGTCCGCGAGCGCCGCCATCGTGGCGAACGCGCCGATGTTGGGGAAATCAGGTTCAGCTGGAAGCGTGAGAACTGGCGCGCCATCAAATGTGCGGAACGGATTGGGCTGGTTCTTCCAATCGAGATAGTGGGCGTTCCTCCGGACGGAATAATATGTGTGCTTGGTTGCTTGATGGTAGGCAAAGAGGCGATCTGTTTCCCCGTTTACGCCGCCAGGTTCGAGGTTTTCCAATGAACGGGAGAGAAAGCGAGTCATTTTCTTGTTCGCTTGAATCTCTTAAGAATAGGCAGAAGTGCTCGCTCATTGTACACGCCCTCGTATGTGAAGCGCTCCGGGATCGGCGCATCAACTTGCCTTTTTCCCCGGGCGGCGCAGCGAAAGCTTTCCGGTTATCGGTGAACAAGTAGATGACTGTGGACCAAAAGCGGGTTATGTTCCCGGTACAGCCATGTGTTCAGTGAGACGCCGGGACCTGATAGCGGGCCTTGCTTGTTCAAGCCTCAGCCTCTCGCCGGGCTTCGCGCTCGGAAAGCGGATTAGCGCAGCGCTGTCCGCGAGTTATCGAGACACCACATTTCTTGAAATCGTTCGACAACCTGATTCCGCCACTGTTTTCCTGGGCCTCGACCAGCCACTTCCCCTCACTCGTGCCGCTGCGCGATGGGAGTCTGGCGTCATGAATGTCCGAATTGAGGCCGGGCGCCAAGACCTCCCCATCTACGTTTCTGCTCCTGAGAAGCGCCCCACACATATCCATTTGAGATGGAACACAGCCGTCGCTGCTAACTTGCTTGTGCTCGGCGATCAGTGGGAAAGGAGTTATGGCGATTTGCACTGGAGCAGCCTTGTTCCGGAACGCGTGATGCCCTGGTATTTCCTGACTCGCGATGGCGAAGCGCTGCACGGATATGGTGTGAAGACCGGCGCCGCGGCTCTGTGCTTCTGGCAGGTTGATCCGGATGGCGTCTCACTCTGGCTGAACATCTGTAATGGCGGCTCGGGAGTAGAGCTTGGCGAACGCGAGCTTCTCGCTGCGATTGTGGTATCGCGCCATGGGAAGCCGGGCGAAGCCCCAACCAGTGCCGCAAAAGCTTTCTGCGCAATGATGTGTCCCGCGCCGCGTTCAGGCCCATCCGTCATCTATGGGAGCAACGACTGGTATTACGCGTACGGAAAAAACTCTGCCGAACAAATAGTGCGAGATGCCGAATTGATTTCATCTCTGGCTCCGTCAAAAGGAGAACGGCCCTTCACGGTCATCGATGATGGCTGGAAAAATAAGCAAGCCTATCCCGATATGGCGGCGCTTGCTCAGGCAATCCGGCGTCAGGGAGTTCGCCCGGGGCTGTGGATAAGGCCGCTTGAAGCACCGCAAAATACAGCCTCCACTCTCCTTCTGCCGAATGAAAGGTTTGGGGCGCGCGCCAATCGGCGACCCGGCCTTGCATACGACCCGACAATTCCTGAGGCGCTCGATCCGGTTCTGGCCAATGTGAAAGAGGCTACCGCTTGGGGCTACGAATTGGTGAAACACGACTACACAACATTTGACCTTCTGGGCCAGTGGGGCTTTCAGATGAACGCGCAGCCAATTCTGCCGGGTTGGAATTTCCACGACCGGAGCAAGACGACAGCCGAAATTGTGCGAGAACTCTATGCCGGCATTCGCCAAGTTGCGGGCGACCACACCGTCCTGCTTGGCTGCAACACGATTGGCCATCTGGCGGCAGGACTTTTTGAAGCTCAGAGAACCGGCGACGATGCCAGCGGCAGGAATTGGGAGCGAACGAGACGCATGGGCGTCAACACGCTTGCCTACCGTTTGCCCCAACATCGCACTTTCTTCCTCATGGATGCCGATTGTGTGCCGATCACGACAGCAACGCCGTGGTCCTGCAATAAACAATGGCTCGACCTTTTAGCCAGAAGCGGGACGATTCTCTTCGTGTCACCTGAACCGGGGGCGATCGGAGAGGAACAGCGGCAGGCCCTTCGGCAGGCGTTTCAGGACGTGCTGTCGGCAGGAGACAGTGCGCGTCCGTTGGACTGGGAGACCAATACCACGCCGGGGCTTTGGGAGTTTCGCGAAGATCGCGGACCAGGGCGCATTCAGAAGAAATATGATTGGTACGAGCAGACCGGCGCATGGCCGTACAACATCTAATCGTCCCCGAAATGATAGCTCACAAAAGTAGATTCAATTTCATAAAAACCTCCCTCGTTGATCGGATAGCGTAGCAATCGATGAACACCCTGTCCAAACCTGATGATCGTCCGATTAGTTCTTCAGAATCGGGAGCGGGGGCGCGAATGCAGCTTGCTCACAAAAATGACGGGCCCCGGGTCCGCGTTGCGTTATAACCCATGCCAAAGGATTCATTGGGCGCTCCCAGACCGTAACCTCTTGGCGGAGCGTTAGTTAGCTCCTCGTTTGGCTCCAAATCAGTGCGCAAATTTCCAGTGCAATCCTTCCGCCGGCTGCTAAGTCCCCATCCCGGTCATGGATGAAAAATACTTGAGCCATTTCGCCTTCGTATTCCGCATTAACAAATAGAGGCAAGGTGTCGATGACCAGCGACGGTTCCATGCTTAAATTAAAGACAAAAATATTTACGAGCGCACTCGCGGCACTTTTTTGTCTTCTTGTTCTAATTTCAGTAGGACGCCCGCTGAGCTCCCCTCCGAGCTCGGCGCCCCCCTCTTCACGGCGTCCGTCAGCCGGCGTGCGCCAGGCGCGAACCAACGCCTCAAGCCCTGTTGTCTTACATGCCGCACAGCGCGGCGCCCCTTATTTGAGCCTTCGGGATGGTCAGTCCGTTCAGACGAATTACATCGGAGATCCTTCTGCAGTTTCAGTGTTAAAGAATCATCAAGCGCAACCAGTGTCGCTCGCCACCGCTGATTTCGATGAAGACGGCATGCCGGATCTCGTCAGCGGGTTTGCGGGGTTGGCCGGCAACGGCATCGTGTCGATTCATCGGGGTAACGTGAACGCGCTTTGGCCGTATGGCCCTGCTTTGCGAAACGGGGATCCGCCTGCATTTCTCCCTGATGCGCGCGTATTTTCATTGCCGGAATCGCCGGATTTCCTGGGCACGGGAGACTTTAACGCCGATGGTCATTGGGACATCGTGGCGGCGCATCGCGGCAGCGATGCTCTTTATTTTTTGGCGGGCGATGGACACGGCGGCTTTGCCGCGGCGCAGCGCATTCAACTGCCGGATATCGTAACGGCCATGACCACCGGCGACGTCAATCGCGCGGATGGTTTGACCGACATCATCGTGGGGGTGGGCGCCGGGAATAACGCGAAGGCTCTGGTATTTGAATCGCCGATGGGTGCATTGCGGGGTGAGCCCGAAGTGATCCCCCTTCCGGCGGAAGCCACTTCAATCGTCGTGGGACACATCGATGGCGGTTCGATGAATGATTTTGCGATTGCGGCTGGAAACCAGCTGCTGGTCATCCATGCGCGGGATCGCAAGTTGTCGCTCGATGAAGCGCGCCGCAACGCCGTACAACCGGCGAAAGTAACCCGGCAAAGTTTTCCATTTGGCATCACCGCCCTGGCCGCGGGGGATTTCACCGGCACAGGACCGACAGTGGCGGCACTGGGCGATGACGGGAGAGTGCATCTTCTCGAGCACCAGAATGTAACCCTCGCTGATATTCGACATGCGGCGATTCAGTCTTCAATTCATCTCGTCAGTCCGGGCGGAACACAATTCACGCGGGCTACGAAAATGTCGCCCAGAATCGCCTCACAGATTGCTGTTCGTGAAAAAATGGCGAAACCTGTCAGCTCGAACTCCCCTGAATGGATTTCGCGCGGCGAAGTTCTATTACCGGCGGGCTTCAGCCAAGTGACGCCACAGCTGACCGTCGGGCGCATGTCCGGCTCCGCGCAGGATGATCTGATCGCGCTCGATAGCGGAAATAGCAAAGTCCACATCCTTTCGACCGCTGCCGGCAGCGCCCAACGCAACGCAGCCGGCTCCAACGTTTCAGCGATTCCGGCTCCCGCGGTAATGAATGTTATCGCCTCGCTTGACGCGGAAGGGGCCCCCGCCGCGGTTCTGCCCATGCGCTTGAACAAGCATCCTCTCGCCAGTCTCGTGATGCTTCACCAGGGAGATGAAGCGCCCGTGGTCGCGCCGACGCAACCGCCGAACCTTTACACGGTGATCAACACAAGCGACAGCGGGCCCGGTTCTCTCCGCGATGCGATCACCCAGGCAAACAATGCCGCGCCGGCCGCTTCGGAAATTGCCTTTGACATTCCTAATTCCGATCCGAACTGTAACGCGACAACCCACGTCTGCACGATTCAACCGGTCATCATTGACAATCCATTTTTCCCCGCTTATCTGCCAACCCTCAATTCGGTTGTCACGATTGACGGCTTCACCCAGCCCGGCGCAAGCCCCAACACGTTGGCTGCCGGCGATAATGCCGTCGTGCTGATTCAAATCGACGGCACCCTCGCCACAGACCCGGGCGGAAGCGGGCTGCTCACGAATGAAAGTAACGGCTCCACGATACGTGGGATTGATTTCACGAATTGGAATGAGGGGGAGGATTTGGCGAATTCCGTGTTTAGCGATTCCAATGGCCTTGAAATCATGGGAGCTGACACCTATATCGAAGGCGTATTCTCCGGCACGGATCAAACCGGCGTGACGCCGAGTCCGAATGGCACTGGAATAGACATCTTTGCGTCCGGCACGATAGTCGGCGGGACAACCGCTCAGGCACGGAACTTGCTTTCAGGAAATCAAGGTGACGGCATCCTTATCGAGGACACATCCGGCGGCGACTCAATTTTCGGCAATTACATCGGCACGGATCGAACAGGTACCCTGCCTATCGGCAACGGGCCGCTCGCCGGCATCTACACCTTTTCAGGTAACACTTACGGCGGCCTTTCGGCCGGAATGGGAAATTTGATTTCCGGAAATCTTGACAACATAACGCTCGACAATATTGCCTTTGCGAACGCTGGTCAATTCAACCTGATCGTTGGCAATTTGATTGGCACGGACCTCACCGGGACCAAGCCGCTGGGGACGGAATCTTCAAAAGGACTTGGAAATATTGGGGTAGCCATCCTGGATGCATCTCAGGACAACACGGTTGGAGGAACTTCGCCTGCTGCGAGAAACATTATTTCAGGTAACGCAGGAGGGGGAATTGCGATCACCCTTGCCGCCGCGGGTAATTTGATTCAGGGCAATTACATCGGGCTGGACATTACCGGCACGCAGGCGCTTGCAAATAATGAAGGTGTTTTTAGCGGTTTTGTTTCCAACATAACCACGCAGACTCCGGGCGGTGCGAATACGATCGGCGGAGCCGTACCGGGAGCGGGAAATGTGATTTCCGGGAATACCTATGCCGGGATCGAGGTGCAAGGCGAAGAAGTTAATTCCATCAATGGTGGGGATCAAGGAAATTTCATTCAGGGGAATCTAATTGGCACGGATTTCACTGGCACACAGCCGCTGGGAAATGGGGGTTCCGGGATTCTGGCGGACATGGATGCCACCGGCACTGTGATCGGCGGCATCAATAAGCCCGTCGGAAACACAATCGCTTACAACCGCGCGTATGGCGTGAATATCAACCCAGGCCCCCCGCTCCAAACCGGCGACGCGGTCAGCAACGATGTGATCGGCAATACGATTTACTCCAACACACTCGCCGGCGTTCTGGTTTCTTCCGGGACGCAAAATCTAATCAGCCAAAATTCAATTTACTCCAATGGCGCGCTCGGCATTGACCTGGCCCCGACTGGAGTCAATCCGAATAGCAGTTGCAATTCAAATTCAGCCGGGCCGAACAGCCTTCAAAACGCGCCCGTTCTCACGGCTGGTTCCGGTTCGACTTATGTCACCGCGACCGCCACCGACCCCAACGGCAATACCTCGGAATTTTCAAATGCCGTGGCCCTATCGGGCACACCCTTGAACATTCAGGGCGCTTTGAATAGTTTGCCGAACACCACGTACACCATCGAATTCTTCACAAGCACCGCGCCCGATCCCTCCGGATTTGGACAGGGACAAAACTTTGTCGGCTCGACTACGGTGACGACGAACAGCAGTTGCACTGCGATCATCGGTGCAAGCATTGACCTGACGCAAGCCGACATGAGCACGACTCTAAGTCTTGATGCCTCCAGCATCATGTACGGCGACGAATTGAATGCAAACGAATATCAGTACACGAGCGTTGTCACCAATAACGGCGGCTTAATCGCGCACAACGTCACCTATACCGAGAGCATTTCCAGCACACTGACGATCGGGTCCGTAACTACGTCGCGTGGCAGTTGCGTCACCTCTGGAACTACCGTGACGTGCAGCCTGGGAACGGTGCCCGTCGGCCAGACCGCCAAAATTGTCACAACGGTGCCGCCCGCTGCCATCGGCACGGCCACCAACACCGCAAGTGTCTCCGCCACCGAACCTGACAACAACCCGGCGAATAACTCTGTGACCGTGATGACTCCGATCGTTTACACCAGCCCCACCATTAGCCAATTCTCTGTTAGCCAATTGACGACTGGAGCGGACGAACAGCTCATAATTTACGGAATCGGCTTGCTCCCCGTCACAACAGTCATGTTCAATAGCACGCCGCTCACTCCCACCTTCCTCCCCAATCAGATTTGCGGGTCATCCGGCTCGACTATTGTTTGCACGGGCCTCCAGGTGACTGTCCCTGCCGCGCTCCTGGCGACGCCGGGGACTGCCTCGGTAACCGTT
>CAVTRS010000034.1:0-74815 GCA_963737185.1 uncultured Acidobacteriota bacterium
ACGCGGCGGAGGGTCCAGGGCTCTCCCGCCGATTGCGTCACGTCCTCGAGGCGGCCCTTCCTGTTGTTCATCATCAGCAGGGCCGGCATGTCGAGGGGGATAGCGGGACGATCGTCGATCACGTGGCCGTTGGTCGGGGCCAGGTCGAGCCAGCCATCGTTGTCGGCGTCCGCTCGATCCCGAAGGTCCAGGAGGAATCGGCTCGGCGCGGCCAGTCCGACGACGCCCGACTGGTCGCTGAAAGACCCCTGCCCCGTGGTTGTGGAAGAACCAGGTCGACTCACCGTAAAAGTTGGCCACCAGGAGGTCGGGTAGCAGGTCCCCGTCCAGGTCGCCAACGGCCGTCCCCATCCCGGCCTGGAAGGCCCCCTCGGCGTTGCAGGCCACCCGCCGGGATTCGCGCCTCTTCGAACTTCATGCCGCCCAGGTTATGCCATAGGAAATTCGCCGTCGTGTCGTTGGCGACGAAGAGGTCCACCAGCCCGTCGTCGTCGAGGTCGGCCGCGACGACACCCGGGCCTCGCCCTGCCGCTCCACGATTCCGGCCGCGGCCGTCACGTCGACGAACCGGCCTCGGTCGTTTCGGAACAGATGGTCCGGGAGGGGGTGAAGGGCCGCGGCGTGCAGTAGTCGTGCACTCGGTCGGGGTCGACCGGCTTGTCCGCCGCCGTGATCGGGGTTCGCTCGCACAGCGACGGATGCTCGGCATCCCAGACAAGTAGTGGCCGACGTAAAGGTCGAGGTCACCGTCGTTGTCGAGGTCGGCCCACGCGGCCGAGGTCGGCCAGTCGCGATCGCCTCCCAGGCCAACCCGATCGGTGACATCCTCGAATCTGCCGTCGCCCCGGTTGCGATAGAGCGCGTACGTCGCCAGCGAGTGATGAAGAGGTCGGGACGGCCGTCGTTGTCGATGTCGCCCACGGCCACACCGTGTCCGTAGCCTCGCCTCATCCCGGCGATGCCCGAGCGTTCGGTCACGTCGTCGAACGTGCCGTCCCCTCGGTTTCGAAACGAGCGGATCACCCTGTTCGGGTGGGAGGGATCGGGGGGGAAATGCGACCACCCTGGACGACGTAGACGTCGAGCCAGCCGTCGCCGTCGTAGTCGAGTAGGCCGACACCGCCCGCGGTGGTCTCGGGAATCTGTGCGGGCGGCGATCGTCCGTTGTCGAACGTGAAGACGCAGTCCGGCGGCTTGCGGGCATCATCCTCGATAGATCGGCGGCACCGGTACGACCGGGACGGCCGGCCGCGGGGGACGCGGCGAATGCACCGGCGGTCCGGCCGCCATCGCTGGGCGGCCAGAGCGAGTCCATGCGGACGAGCAGCTTCGCCCGGCGTGATGCGTGGCCTGCCGCCTGGGTCCGGGTTGCCAGCTGGGCCGCGCAAGAGCGCCTCGAGAGCGGCCGGGTCGCCGGGTTTCTCGCGGTAAGCGAGGGTCCACCAGCCCTGCGCCTCAATCGGCGGTCGAGCGGCTTCGGCGAGTGCGGCAATTTCGTCGAAATGAGAAACTCGGCTCCGCTCCGCCAGAGTCGCCGGTAGCGGTCCTTGATGGCGTCGAGCGCGCTTTCCGGCGGCGCAGCTCGGTGGCGCGTCGGGCGTCCCGACTCCCAGCTCAAGAACCGCGAGCCGATCGAGGGCCGTGAGGTCGGCGGCACCGACAGTGATCCGACGCTCGAGTGTCGTGCGCTCTTCGTCACGGTCTCCCGGCGTGCCGCGAGCCAGGCGCGAATGTCGAGAAGCTCGGACTTACTCAGGGCGTCGGGCGGCAGATGGGCCGAGCACCGCCGGCGCCGGAAGCGTCGCGGGATTGCGCTTCGCCAGCCTGAGCCAGGCTTCCCACACGGCGGGGTCGTGGGGCCTGCTCAGCGTGCAGCTCTCGAGTCGGACCTTGGCCTTGTCGAAGTGGCCTTCGAGGATGTTCAGGCCCACCTGCGCGAGCCACACGCGGTGGTCGACGGGGCGAGCCGCTCGGCTCCCTGGACAGCGGCGCGGACGTCGTCGATGGTCACGGTCGCGTCGTCGATCTGCCAGAGGTCGCGGGAGCTCGGCGGCGGGGTTTGGCCACTCGCGACGGCCCTCAACGATCAGCCGGCGATCGGCGGACGGGCGGGACTCCCAGAAGTAAAGCTGCCCGAGGCTGTGACGGATCTCGAGCCGGGAAGAGCCGGGCTTGCCGACGGCCGCTTCCAGCACGACCTCGGCGTCCGCGAACCGGCCCAGGTTGGTGACGAGCGTCTCGGCGCGCGAGCGTCGCGGCGGAGGCGCAGGCGGCGAGTCGGGGGATCGCCAGACCAGCACCGCCAGCGCTGCCTCGTAGCGGCCGGCGACATGCTCGCAGACTCCGCGCAGGTCGGCCGCCTCGGGGTCGGACCGCCGGTATGACGGCAAGGCCTGGCGAGGCCAGCGTCGAGCCTCGTCGAAACGGCCCGCGCTGATCTCTGTCGTCGCCCAGGCTAGCCTCGTCGTCAACCGCCAGTCCGCCACGGCCCGCGCTGACCACCACGAGAGTCCGATCAGCAGTGGTATTGAACAAAGGGCCCGGGCTCCTCGGCGTCGCATGACCTATGACCCTCGACCACGGCCGGATCCGCCGAGACAGTTCCGTCTCGCACGTCGTGTTCGGCGCAGACTGATCAGCACAACTTCAGCCGTGATCGGACAAACCGCGGCGAGGCACGACATACCCAGAGGACGTCGCCGATTCCCAGCTCACCAAGCCGATCCGGCGGACGCGAACTCACTTCTTCTTAGCGGCGGGCTTGATGCTGGGTGGTGGCATTTTCGCGGCGGCCTCCTTGGCCGGTCGGCGAAGTCTCCGTATCGTTCACCGACCCACTCTCACCGCAGCCGGTGATCGACGCGGCGACGACGATCAACATCAAGACGCGAAAGGCACGTTGCATTGAAGTCTCCTCGTGTGAAACTCGGGCGGCCCGTGATGACGCGGTCAAGACCCTGGCGCGGGCGGCGGGCCCGCGCCAGCGGTGACAATGGGTGGACAAGAGACGGACAACCCGCACGCTTGACCAGTTGCCCGGATATCGAGGGTTAATAGGAGTCGCTGCTGAGGATTTCGCCCACGTTGCGGGTGCCGATGCCCACCAGCTCTGCGGCGTGATCGAGTCCTTGATGAAGTGGACCGAGCCGTCGGCGAAGCCGACGTTCACGCCGCCGGGATGGTTGCTCGTCGGCGGTGCATGGCGGCGTCAGCCGCCCGAGCCCTGCGACGTCGAGTCGGTCGGGTTAAGGCACGTGACGCGTTCGGCGTGTTGTAGTGGTTGTAGGCGTTGACCATCCAGTGCCAGGTGGCTACCGACGGTCCAGGAGAAGCCGATCACCAGCTAATTGACACCGGAAGGACCGCCGAGCCCGGCACCCCTTGCAGCCCTGGAATGCCCATGAGTCCCATGGCCGGTTCAAGCTGTTGTAGGTGTACGGACTGTTGGCTGGTGAGAGAAGATCCCTCGCTTGGCGTCAGACGAGGTGGTGGCGTACGGCAAGGGGCTGCCGTTGGCCGTCCCGATCAGCTTCTCGCTGAAGACGGCCGTGTTCGAGGTGCCGTCGGTGACACCCTCGGTACCGAACGGAGCGAAATTGGAATGGGTGTAGCCGCGTAACCGGCGTAGCATTGGCAGCTCGACGCGCCGGTTCGTTACCAGTACCATTCATCGGCACGATCATGCCGTTCCAGGCGGTGATACACGCGGGGCCGCCGAAGTTGGCCGCGTAATTGATGAAGGACAATACCCCGGGCCACGGTCCCTGTTGCATGCTCTCCGATGGGCAGATGTACGTTCCGACTTTACTGTAAGTTACAGTTGTGTTTGGGCCGTCCTGGGCGCCCAACGAATAATTCAGGGCATGTACAGTCTGGCCCTGTTCCATGAAGCCCAGAAGGCCGACGGCCCAGCCCAGCGGCCACGGGCCTTCCGGATTGCTCGTGTTCGGCCCGGCGATGCCTCCGACGTTCCAGCTGCCCAAAAGCACGGGAAAGCAATTCTGAGAGGATAGGTAATTGTGGACGGCCAATCCCATTTGCTTGAGATTGTTGGTGCACTGGGCACGGCGAGCCGCCTCGCGGGCCGACTGGACGGCCGGCAACAACAGCGAGATGAGGACTGCGATGATCGCAATGACGACCAGCAATTCGATCAAGGTGAAGCCACGACGTTTCAATGACATGGACAATCCCTCCGACAATACCCACACTGGCGCGCCGGCGCGAACCTCAATCGCCGACGCGATCGTAAGAAATTCACACCAATGCTTCGCGCACAACCGAAAGAGACAAGGCACCCGAGAATCAGGCTGCGACCTATCTCTCACTTCCAACCAAGGCAACGCGACGTTCGTCGTGCTGAATCCGACCGGCTTTCAGCAATCGGTGACTTTCCCGTGGCAGAAAGCACTCATTGCTTCAGCAAGCACGAACCGTCAGACTGCGGAGGTCAGATTTGCCGGAAAAGCCGCAGAGCCCACCTGCTCGAACCGAGCCCCAGTCTGAATGGCATTCGGACTTCGACAAGTTACTAGTCTCAGGTGCGTTGAGTCTTGACTGAACAAATTCATCCAGCCGCCGACGTTGCGGAGAGCTCGGTGAACTTCAGGTTCCGGAAGACATCATCCAGCAGCAGCGATCCGCGGCAACGCGATCCGCTCGACGCAACATTCTAATTCATACAAACTTGTCGAAATCCCCACGCCATACCGATTGTGATCTTACATCAGGGTTTGGCTGAATACAAGTTGCCAACCGTCCGATTTCAGGATTTTCTAACCGGTCGCGCAGATTTGCACTTTTTCGGATCCATGAGACTTCTTGTTTTTAGATTCAAAAAAATTAGTTTACTCGGGTCGAGGAGGGGATTTGGGGGCTGCCAAAGGAAGTTCCAGAAGACCCAACAGGCAGCGACGCCTGCTCGAATCGCTGGCTCCGTCGTCGGTCGACGCGATCCGCTTTTCCCCGAATGTCCTGTCTGCTCGCTGATCCAGCCGGCAATGACGGCCAGCGCAGGCTGGCGTCGATGGTCTGCTCGATCTCGGCGTATTCGGACAGGGCGCGGTCTGGCACTTCTGGAACAGGTGGTTGAGCCCCGGAAGCTCTTCCGGTGACCCGGTTGTTGCCGGCGGTCTTGAGGGTGGACTCGATCTGGGAGAGGTTCTCCCGGACCGGGACCTGGCGGTCCTTCTCGCCGATGAGTGCCAGGACCGGGCAGTGGACCTTCGCCAGTACCGGCCGCGGATCATAGCTCAGGAAATAGCGGAACCAGGGCGATCGGACCATCTTGAGCTGAGCCGCGATGAGGGCATCAGCCTGGCCGAGCAGCTTGCGCTGGTCCTCGGAAAGCGAGTCCTTCCACGAGTTGAGCACTATGCGCGCCACTTGCCCTCGACAACTTTCTCGTCCTTCTCGACCTTGATGATCTCGAAGATCCGCTTCTGCACCTCGAGCTGATTTTTCAGAGCTTTCTCGTCGCCGCCCATGGCCTTGAGGATCGCCTGCCCTTGCAAGTACGAGGATCTCCTCGCCAGGCAGCCCCGTACCGGCCATGAGCACGATGAAGGCGACGTCCGGCGACCCGCGGCGACCATGGGAGCGATGATTCCCCCCTCGCTGTGGCCGAGCAGTCCGATGCGTCTGGGATCGATCTCGCTGCGCGTCTTGAGGAACGCGATTCCAGCCAGAACATCGCCGGCAAAGTCGTCGCTGGTCGAGGTGGACGTGTTTCCCGTCGAGCCATCGACGCCGCGGTCATCGAGCCGCAGCACGGCCACGCCACGGCGAGTCAGTACGTCGGCCAGGACCAGGAACGGCTTGTGCTCGAAGATCGTCTCGTCGCGGTCCTCGGCGCCCGAGCCGCTGATCAGGATCAGGGCCGGAAACGGCCCGGGCTGCTCGGGCTCGGTCAGGGTCCCGGCCAGGGTCACTCCTCCGGCCTTGTTCGGGTAGCTGACCTCGACCACCTTGTACGGAAAGGGAGCCCTGGGCGTCTGCGGCCGGCGTGTCTCGGTGGCTTTCTCGGTCTTCTTCAAGGTCAGCGGCAGGTGGTTGCCCGCCTGGGTCCAGGTTCCGGCCGCCTCGGTCCCCTCGGGGTTCAGCTTACCCTCGTACCTGGCCAGCGGCGCCTTCATCTCGAACGCCATCGTCGTCTTGTCCAGGGTGACCGTATCCACCTTCAGTCCCCTGGCGCCCTGGTCGGGGCTGTCCAGCTTGGCCGTCAGCTTGCCCTCGGCCGTCTTGCCGATGTGCACGACGATGCGCAGGTGCAGGCCAGCCCCGATATCTCAGCTTTCCTTCCCAGATCTGCTCCGCCGCGGCTGCGTCGGGCTTGGGCGTGGTCTTCGGTTGCGCATCGTCGGTTCGTCCGGCCCCGGCCAGTGCAACGCCAGGTCAATATCGCCGAGGTCACGAGCCTGGCTTCGCGTAAAATATTCATCATCGCTCTCCATCGGTCTCTCGCGGACCGTTGCCGATCGATGTCCACCGGGTTCAGCGTGCTGTCAAACGATGGGCAGCCGTTGTCTCGCTTTCCCCAGGGAGCATTCGTCGGGCCGTCAGGTTTATCAACTGCTTCCCAATTTCACCTGGGCTTGCGCGCGAAATAAACGTGCATGAGACTTTACCATTGTAGCGGGTGATGATGGAGAGCGCTTGACGGCGTTTCGCGCGCGCCACTATCATCGCGCGGCCGTTCCGAGAGGCGCGATGCACCTGGCTCCGCTTGACCTGGCTGTGCTGATTTCGTACCTCGCGGGGATAACCTACTTCGGCGTGCGGTTCCGGCGCGGACAGCGAAACATCGGCGATTATTTTCTGGGCGGGCGCACGGCCCCGTGGTGGGCGCTTTCGCTATCGATTGTCGCGACGGAAACATCCACGCTTACGATCATCGGGACTCCCGCGCTAGCTTATGCCGGCAATCTGGCTTTCCTTCAACTCGTGCTCGGATACATTGTGGGGCGCGTAATCCTCGTTGTCGCATTCATTCCCAGATTTTTCCGCGGCGAATACTTCACGGCATATCAGTTGATCGAAAAAAGATTTGGGCCGAGGGCGAAATCCGCAGCGGCGCTGACATTCTTGGTGACGCGCGCGCTGGCGGAGGGCGTTCGGATTGCGGCGGTGGCGCTGGTCGTCGGCGTTGCGTTCGGGACGGGGCCGCGAACTTCGGTCGCGCTAATTCTGCTCCTTACACTTTTCTATACCTGGGAAGGCGGCATGAAGGCGGTCATCTGGACGGACGTGATTCAGACGATGATTTATCTGGGCGGGTCGGCGATTGCGTTCTTTTTGTTGCTGCACAAAATCCCCGGTGGGTGGGGACAGGTGCAAAGTGTCGCCGCGGCGGCGGGCGGCAAACTGCGCGTGTGGGACTTCCACTTCAGCTTCACGGAGGCGGCGCATACGTACACATTTTGGTCGGGTGTGATTGGCGGAACTTTCTTGACCATGGCAAGCCACGGGACCGACCAGACGATTGTCCAGCGGTTGCTCGCATCCAAATCCAAAGGGCAGGCGCAGGCGGCGCTGCTGGGCAGCGCGGTGCTTGTGTTTATACAGTTTTCACTTTTTCTGGTTCTGGGAGTGATGCTTTACACGTTCAATGGCGCCCCGCATATTACGGCCGGGCAAAGTTATGACAATGTGTTTCCTGCGTTTATCGTGACGCAGATGCCCGCCGGTTTGCGCGGTCTGGTGCTGGCTGCAATTTTCGCGGTCGCAATGTCGAATGCAAGCGGATCGCTGAATTCCATGGCGGCATCCAGCGTTGTGGATTTTGAGGTGCTGCATAGTGGTGCAACGTCTGCGGCGAAGCGCGATCCTACGCGACTGCTCAGGATTTCGCGATGGATGACGCTCGCGTGGGGGGCGGTGCTCCTCGTGCTCGGTACGGTGCGATGGGGGCCATTGCTCGAGGCGGGGCTTTCTATTGCGTCCGTCACGTTCGGCGGATTACTCGGATTATTTCTGCTGAGTTTTTACAACAAGCGCGCGAACGCTTACGGAGCAATAGCAGGAATGGCGATTGGACTTGGGGCAATGGTTTACGTGACGCTTTACACTAAGCTGGTGTGGACGTGGTACGTTCTCGCGGGCACACTGATTACTTTGGTGGCGGGCTCGCTCTTGAGTTTGATTTGGCGGCGGGGATCGCCGGAATCCTAGGGGCCGAAAGAGATGGCGGAAGGTAAATCGCGACTCGAACTTGTGCGCGGGCTGGGACCCTGGGCCTCGATGGCGATCGTTGTCGGAACGATGATCGGCACCGGTATTTTCCTGAAGCCGGCGGAAATGGCGCGCGACGCGGGATCGGTGGGCATCGTGTTTGCCGCGTGGGTGGTGGGAGGCGTGCTGTCGTTATTCGGCGCGCTGGCCTATGCGGAATTGGGCGCGGCGATTCCCGAAGCGGGCGGCGAGTATGCGTACCTCACGCGGTCATTCGGCCCCAAGACAGGATTCCTTTTCGGCTGGACGCATTCGATTGTCGCTCGGCCTGCTTCGGCGGCGAGCATCGCGGCCGGCGTGATGCTATTCGCGCGATTCTTGTGGCCGTGGATGGGGACTCCAATCCATTTGTTTGATTTCGATTACAGCTTCCTCGGCCAGGCGAAACACTTTCATTTTGTCTTTGGTTGGTCGCAACCGCTTGCGATACTCGTGCTCGTCGCTATCACTGGAATTAACTATCTCGGCGTGCGATTGGGCGGAGGTGTACAGGTTTTTTTGACGGCCATCAAGATCGCTTCCGTTCTGCTGATTATCGTTGCCGCCTTCACGCTTTCCCACGGAGGCGGGACGCCATTTCATCCGTTTTTCGCCGGCTCGCTTGGCAAGGGAGCGTTCGGAGGATTTCTGGCGGCGATGGCCGCGGCGATGTGGGCTTATGACGGCTGGGAGGATCTGAATCTCGTTGGCAGCGAGATTGAAAACCCTTCCAAGAATTTTCATCGCGCATTGTTGGGGGGAGTCGCATTCGTCGCGGGAGTCTACATACTCTTTAACGCTGCGAGTTTCTATGTGCTGCCGCTTGCGACGGTGGCGGGGTCGCCGCATGTTGCGTCGGATGTCGTCGCGAAAATCGCAGGGCTGGGCGCGGCGACATGGGTGACGGTTGCGATGGTGATTGCGGGGCTCGGATCGCTGAACTCATCGATCCTAAGCGGGGCGCGGGTTGATTATGCGATGGCCCGCGACGGAATTTTTTTTCGCATCGCCGGGGGGATTCATCCAAAGTACCGCACTCCGGGCCGCGCGCTGATCTTCCAGTGCATCCTTGCGAGCTTCTTCGCGCTGACGGGAACTTTTGAGGATCTTACCTCGCTATTTATTTTTGCCGGATGGATTTTCTACGGCCTCGCGACAATCGGGCTATTCCGTTTGCGGCGGAATGAGCCGAACATGCCCCGCCCATACCGCTGCTGGGGGTACCCGTGGGTGCCGGGAGCTTTTGTGGCGGGCGCGGTTGCGCTGACGGTGAATTTGTGGCTGGATCGGCCGGTGCGCTGCACGATTGGATTGGTGCTGATGTTTGGAGGGCTGATTTTTTACCGGTATTGGAAGAAGGCCTTGGCTGCACCATCCACAACCTAGATTTGTTCCAGAACATTTTCTTGAGTAAAGCGTTCTTCAGGAAGCAGCAATTGAAGCGTGCCCCAGCGACCTGAGCGCTCCAACTGGAACATGCGGAATCCCTGCGCCCGGGTTAATTGCGGAAGCGAGAATGGCGACTCCATCTGCGAGGCGCGGGCCGGGCCGGGAGAAATATGCGTTTGCGTCCGAGGTGAAAACCCTTCCCTGATTCACGGCGGGGAGATTTGCCCAGCCCGCGGGAAACTTAGTTCGGGCGAATTCTTCGGTAGCGCGAGGTGCTTCATACCCGCAGGGCATGACCATAATTACTTCGGGCTGCGTGGAAAGAATGTGATCCCATTCGAGGCTGATGGATGGAATGCCCGCGCGGCCGAGAACGTCTTCGCCTCCTGCGAGCGCAACCATTTCGGGTACCCAGTGCCCGGCGTTGAACGGTGGATCAAGCCATTCGAGGCAGGCGACGCGCGGGCGCGGTTGGCCGGCAGAAACTTGCGCAACGGCGCGCGCGACATCATCCACCTGCGCAATCAATTTGTGGACGAGAGCTTGCGCCTCTGCATCGCGCCCCGTTGCCGCGCCGATTGTGAGCACATCATTCCAAACGTCCGCAAGCGAATGAGGATTCAATGAAATCACGCGCGGCGTGCGCGGGAGAGAGGCTAACGCGGCAGCAAGATCATCCGGGGAAGCCGCGCAGACGTGGCACAAATCTTGCGTGATGATTAAATCGGGATCGATTTCGCGAATGGCTTCGCCGTCAATTCGATAGATGCTTTCGCCGCGATCCGTGAATTCGCGGACGAGGCGATCGATTTCGGCGGAATCACTTGTATGCGGCAGGCGCGAGCTAACGACGACGCGCTTCGAGCGCGCGGCCGGCGGGAAATCGCACTCATGTGTAATGCCGACGACGGAATCTCCCATCCCGAGGGCATAAAGCATTTCCGTGGCTGACGGAAGCAATGAGCAGATCCGCATAAGCGAATCCTATCAAATGTGGAGGCAATCGATGAGAGATAGATTCGCGCTGCAATATAACTCAGCGGTAGAGCAGGTACTTGGAACGTAGCTTTAGAAACGCTTCGAGACCCGGATCTTCGTCGGAGAAAATGCGCTGGGGCGCGTCGCCGTTTTCCAGGCGATTGAGGGCATTGGCGTTGCCGACGAGGGTCATCATTTGTTTCACGTGAAACATATCGGGATAGAGCTTGGCGAGCGCGGCGGCAACTTCAAACCCCATGAGCATTGAATTGAGAGAAGCTCGGTCGGTAATGACTAGCCCGGCGCCCTCGCAAAGCTTGTCCTTGTGAGGGCCGGAGCGCGGCGTGAAGCGCGTGGGGACGAAGCGAACTCCGGGGACATAGCGGCGGTTGAGCGCGTCGGCGAGTTCCGTGGCGTGAATCCAGGGCGCGCCGAAAAGCTCGAAGGGAGTGTCTGTGCCGCGGCCGACGGAAATGCCGGAGTTTTGCAGAATCTCAAGACCGGGATAGAGCAACGCCGCATTCAGCGAACGCAAATTGGGTGATGGCGCGGCCCACGGTAGCCCGGTCTCCTCGAACCACTGGCGGCGAGTCCAATTCTTCATTGCGATCACATGAAGGTCGCAACCGATTTTATTTTCCGCGTTGAACATCTTCGCCATTTCGCCGAGGGTCATGCCGACGCGCACAGGCATTTGGAAATAGCCGACGAAATTGAGCCGGTCGGGATCGAGGACTGGGCCTTCGACCGCTTCGCCGCCGAGCGGATCTGGACGGTCCAGCACATAAAATGCCAAGTGATTTTTCGCCGCGGCCTCCATCGAGTAACCCATCGTCGTAATGTAAGTGTAGAAGCGGACACCGGCGTCCTGAATGTCAAAGACAAGCGCATCGAGCCCGGCGAGCATTTCCGGCGTGGGGCGTTGCGTCTCACCATAGAGGGAATAAATTGGCAAGCCTGTTGCCGCGTCGGTGGAAGACGCAACGCGAGCATCTTCCACACCTCGAATACCGTGCTCGGGACTGAAAAGAGCGACGAGTTTTACGCCCGGCGCGTGAGCGAGAAGATCGATTGTGCTGTGGCTTTGGCGATCCACGCCGGTTTGATTTGTGATGAGTCCTATGCGCTTGCCCGTGAGTGATGCAAAGTTTTCCTGCTCGAGAACGTCAATGCCCGTGAGCGTGCGGCCGGGCGGGGACAGACCTTCGATATCGTAGGGACGCGGGGCGCCTCCGCTGCTGCGCGCGACGCGCGAGGCAGTTTGCGCTGGCCCAGATTGGCCCGCACCGAGAGCGGCCCGCAACGATGGTTGATACCCGCGAGCGCAGGCTGGAAATTGCTGGGCGCTGCCTCGGATGAACGCTGTTCGTTAACAGAATGATGAAGGTTTGGCTTGCTGGGTCGATCCACGTCATCGTTCCAGTAAATCCGGTCATGCCAAAGGAAGTCAGCGGAAATAATTCGCCGCGCGGCGCGGAGTAGGTGGAGTCGATGTCCCAACCGAGCCCGCGGAGCGATGGGACCCACGGCGGCGTCTGCGGGGTTGTCATCAAGCGGATAGTGGCCGCGGAAAAGATTCGCTTGCCATTCGGGGCGAGGCCGCCCGCGAGAATCATGCGATCGTAAATCGCGAGATCATCGGCGGTCGAAAACAGACCCGCGTGGCCCGCGACGCCGCCCATCTGTCGCGCGCGAGGATCGTGGACAACGCCGCGGAGAACACGTCCGCAATTGCAGCCCGCCCTTGCACCGGGAGGGAGATCCACTTCCTCGGTCGGGGCGATGCGGTGAATCCAATCCGCGGGTGGCTGGAAGCGCGTTTCGCGCATACCAAGAGGTGAATAGATTTCCTTCTCGAGGAATTCGTTTAGAGGGAGACCGCTCACGCGATGAACGATCTCGCCGAGGAGAATAAATCCGGTGTCGCTGTACACAAAGCGATCGCCGGGCGGAGCGGTTAGCGGTTCGGCGTAAATTTCTTTGAGCAGCGGCTCGGGGCCTGACCAACCGGCGGGAATACTTGCGTCGGTGGGATCGGGGGCGAATCCCGCGGTGTGCGTCATGAGCTGGCGAATCGTGATTTGATTTTTTCCGGCGGTTGCGCCTTCTGTGCCTAGCTCCGGCAAATACCGCACTGCGGGATCGTTGAGGCGGATTTTGCCCTGCTCGATGAGCTTCATCACGGCAGCAGTGGTGCCGAATACTTTTGTGAGCGACGCGAGGTCAAAGATTGTGTCGAGAGTCATCGGTTCACGCTGGGGAATGATTGCGCGCGAGCCGTACGCTTTGTGCCAAATGACGCGGCCATGACTGCTGACGAGAAGAACAGCGCCGGGGATTTCGTCCTTCGCGATGGCGTCGTCTATTACCGGGTCGAGCGCGGCGAGACGCGGGTCGGTGACGACGCGCCGCGCAGATGGCTGCTGCTTCGTGGCGGTTTTTGGCGTCGCCGTCGCCGGCGCCTTTTGCTGAGATTGTTGAGAGGCAGCAAAAGCCCCGACAAATGAAACGAGGAGCACGACTGCAATGAGTCGCGCGGAACTGGCTGCAATTTTCAGCGTGCAATACACGGCGAAAGGTATATACAGCCCGGCGGTACAGTCGTCAACCGCACACAGCAAGCACAGGCTGGAATCTTGAGTCCGCACCATTCTGATAAGATTTGGAAATAATGGCCACACGCGTACGTCGTCGAGGTAGCCGCCGAATGGGGAGACACAATAAGGCCGCGCCGGCGCTTGCGAAGTCAGCATGGGTGCGACAGACGCTGCGCGGATTGTCGCTTGACGAAAAGCTAGGGCAACTTCTGGTGCTTCCTTTCCGAGGCGACTCCGCTACAGTGGACAGCGCGGATTACCCCGAATCTCTTCGAGCCGTGGAAAAGTTGCACGTGGGCGGATTCATGCTGCACACCCGAATGACGCCTGGCGGACTCCAGCTTGGGCGGGCGCCGCAAACGGCCGAAACCACAAATGCGCTTCAAGCCAAGGCGAAGGTTCCTCTGCTTTTCGCGGCGGATTTTGAGCGCGGGACCGCGATGCGACTTGCCGACGGAACATCATTCCCGCACGCGATGGCAGTGGCCGCCGCGCATTCCCCGAAGGACGCCTCCACCATCGGCAGAATCACCGCACTTGAATCGCGCGCCGTGGGAATTAATTGGGTCTTCGCCCCGGATGCTGATGTAAACAGCAATTCCGAGAATCCGATTATCAATACACGGTCATTTGGAGAAGATGCGAAGAGCGTCGCGAAGTTCGTGAGCGAATTCGTTCGGGGTTTGGAACAAAACGGTACTCTTGCGACGGCAAAACATTTTCCGGGGCACGGCGATTCCAGTGTTGATTCACATCTCGGGCTTCCCCGAATAAGCGCGGATCGCAAGCGATTGGAAAAAGTGGAACTCCTTCCCTTTCGCGCGGCGATCTCAGCAGGCGCGAGCACAATTATGACCGGTCATCTCTCCATGCCCGCGCTTGAACCGGACGAATGTTTGCCTGCGACTCTTTCCCGCAACATTCTTACGGGTCTTCTCCGAAAACAGATGGGCTTTCGCGGCTTGATTGTGACTGACGCACTGGATATGGCGGGAGCTGGTCCAACACTCTCGCCCGGCGAGATTGCGATACGCGCCATTCTTGCGGGCGCGGATGTCTTGCTGCTTCCGCCGTCACCAGATGAGGCGCTATCCGCCCTCAGAGCTGCAGTAAACGCAGGGCGCCTCACGGAGAAACGGATTGATGAATCTGTGGTTCGCATCCTTCGCGCGAAGGCGAAGGTCGGCCTCCACCGAAAATGTCATGTTGATGAAAGCACGCTCACGGAAACTTTCAGTAATGCCGGATCCCTTGACGCGGCACTCGATATCGCTGATCGAGGAGTTACATTACTTCGGGACGAGGGAAACATCCTGCCGCTCGATGCCACGCGCCCGACGCGAGTGTTGCTGCTCAGCGTGGCCGCAGATCCCGATTCACATCCGGGGAAGATACTTGAGCAAGAAATTCACAGGCGCGCGGATTCGGTGAATGTAAATCGCGTGGACACAAAATTCTCACAGCAAATGCTGGCTTCGTTTCCGTCCCCTGATAATTATGATGTTGCGATTGCAGCGATTTTCGTCCGCGTGGCGGACCGCAAAGGCAGTGTAGGACTTCCCGAGGAACAAGCGAAGCTGGTTGAAAGACTTATTGCTCAGGGCAAGCCGACCGTGGTGGTTTGCTTTGGGAGTCCTTATTTAATTGAGCGATTCCCCAAGGCGAGGACATGGCTCGCCGCATTCAGCACGGCTGATGTCGCACAACGCGCGGCCGCCCGCGCTTTCTTTGGAGAAATATGTGTTTCCGGAGAGATTCCGGTGAGTGTGCCGTCGGCGAAGCCTCCAATTCACCGTGGCGATGGTCTTACGCGCGATTTATTTCCGATGACGCTCAGCCCGGCCGGAAAAGACGTGATGAAGAAGCTGGCCACGGTGGGCAAAATGCTCAAGGAATTTGTTGCGCGAAAGGCGTTTCCGGGCGGCGTGCTTGCGGTTGTTCGTCGCGGCGAACTTGCCCTATTGGAATGCGGAAGGCAGACCTACGAACCAGCCGCGCAAGCTGTGTCACCGGACACGATTTACGATGTCGCGTCGCTCACCAAGCCAGTCGTTACAGCAACGCTCGTTGCAATGGAGATCGAAGCAGGAAAACTTGCCCTTGATACGCCCATAAGCTCCTATTTGCCCGAATGGAATGCTGGGCCACAGCCATTGTGGCGGCAATTGGTGACGCTGCGCCATCTGCTGACACACACTTCAGGTTTGCCCGGGCATGTCTTCTATTACGAGAGCGCGCGGACAAAACAGGAGGTCATCGCGCGGGCAGTGACCGAAACGCTGCACTATGAACCGGGCAGTAAATGTGAATATTCCGATCCCGGATTTATTTTGCTGGGCGCAATTCTAGAGCGAATTACCGGCGAATCATTCGAGGCACTCGCGCACGCCACAATTTTTGAACCGCTCGGGATGAACGAGTCAATTTTCAACCCCTCGCCAAAGCTTCGGTCGCGCATAGCTCCGACTGGCGCGGACTCTCAATTACGGAAGCGATTGCTGCGCGGCGAAGTCCACGACGACAACGGCTGGGTGATGGGCGGCGTCGCCGGACATGCGGGACTTTTTTCCACGGCTGGCGACCTCGCGGTATTCTGCAAAATGATCCTCAACGGGGGAATCTACGCGCACAAGCAATTGCTTCGCCGCTCGACAATCCAAGAATTCACGTCGCCTCAAGCGCTGGCCGGAAATACGCGCGCGCTTGGATGGGCCATGCGCACGGAACCATCCTCGAGCGGGCGATATTTCTCGGCAAGTAGCTTCGGCCACGCGGGGTTCACAGGCACATCCATCTGGTGCGACCCGGAAAAAGACCTCGCCGTGGTGCTGCTGACAAACCGCGTTTATCCCACGCGCGATAACCAGATAATTCAGGAGGCCCGGCCCGCAATTCATGATGCTGTGTGCCACGCACTGGGGCTCGCGCGGCCGGTCAAACTTTTGCGTTAGGCGCTTTTTTCCGCTATTGGCGATTTCGCCGCGCGCCCAGCGCCCGCTGAATTCAGCAGTTATAATCGCCACTCGTGGATTCCTCTCGCAAAACCGTCAGTGCAACCGAGCAACGCAATCCGCGCACGCGCGGCATTGATTTGCTCTCTACGGAAAGCATTCTCAGGAAGTTGAATCGTGAGGACGCAACCGTTGCCGCGGCCGTGGCGCGTGAGATTCCGGCGATCGCGCGGGCTGTTGATGCGATGGTCCACGCGATTCGCGCGCGCGGACGAGTGATTTACGTAGGTGCGGGAACAAGCGGCCGGCTCGCCGCTCTGGATGCCGCAGAAGTGCCGCCGACATTCGGCCTCTCACCGCGAACATTTCAAGCCCTGATTGCAGGAGGACGCCGCGCACTAACGGGTGCTGTTGAGGGCGCCGAGGATTCCGTTGTGCAAGGCGCGAGGGACATTGGCGCAAAGCGGCTGACAAATCGCGACGCCGTGATCGGACTGACCGCTTCAGGCTCGACGCCTTACGTTTTGGCTGCGTTGCGGAAGGCCCACAAGTCCGGCGCGATAACCATCGGGATCACATCGAACCGTCGCGCGCCTATCGGACGCATCGCGCGAATTTTGATTTCGCCCGATACGGGCCCGGAAGCCATCGCCGGTTCGACAAGACTGAAGGCCGGGACGGCGCAAAAGTTGGTACTCAACATGCTCTCTACCGCGACGATGGTTCGCCTGGGCCGCGTGTATGACAACTGGATGATCGGCGTAGCCTTGACGAACAAGAAGTTGCAGCGGCGCGGCGTGCGGATTCTGGAGCAAGCGTCGGGCGCGAGTGTGTCTGAGGCGGAACGCGCGCTGCGTCAATCGGGACACGATCTATGCGTTGCTCTCATCATGCTGAAACGGAAAACAGACGCGGCGGAAGCGCGCCAGCGCCTGAAAAACGTGCATGGAGATCTCCGCGCGGCACTCGGAGAACGAACTCGCCGTGTTGGCAGGAATCGCTGATGGATAAATTCCTGATTCGCGGGGGGCGGCGGCTTGAAGGCACGGTCCACATCAGCGGCGCGAAAAATGCCGCGCTGCCCGCGATGGCCGCCGCGCTTCTGACCGCGGAACCAGTGCGCCTGCACAATATTCCGCGTGTGCGCGACATCCTGACGATGGCCAAACTGATTGCGCATATGGATGCGCACGTCGAGGTGCCTGAGTTCCCTCCGACGGAATTCATGATCCGCGCGGAGCGAATCAACGACGCGGAAGCTCCCTACGAACTTGTGAAAACGATGCGCGCCTCGGTCCTTACACTGGGCCCGCTCATGGGGCGCCTTGGGCGCGCGCGTGTCTCGCTTCCGGGCGGCTGCGCCATCGGCGCGCGACCCGTGGATCTCCATTTGAAGGCGCTTGAACAAATGGGCGCGGAGATCGCCACGGAACGCGGATACATTGAGGCGCGGCTTCCGGAGGGCGCGCGTCTGCATGGCGCGGCAATCCATTTTGAAAAGATCACCGTGACCGGTACTGAGAATATTTTGATGGCTGCGGCGCTGGCCGAAGGTGAAACGGTGCTCGAAAACGCAGCGCGCGAGCCGGAGGTGACCGACCTCGTCGAGTTGCTTCTAAAAATGGGGGCAAAGATTTCGGGGGTTGGGACGGCGACGCTTCGCATACAAGGCGTCCGCGAATTGCGCGGCGCGGACCACGCAGTCATCCCGGATCGAATAGAAGCGGGAACATTTCTCGTCGCGGGCGCCATCACAGGCGGCGAAGTCGAAGTGGCGGGATGCGCGCCGGAGCATCTTGAGGCCGTGATTTCAAAGATGAAGGAAACCGGAGTGCGGATTGAGCGGAAAGGGACGCAATGCCTCCGGGTGAGAGGCGCCGAGCGGCTGGTTGCCTCTTCCGTGACGACAGAGGAATATCCCGGCTTCGCCACCGATATGCAGGCGCAGTACATGGCGCTTGCAACGCAAGCCGAAGGCGATTCAACAATTACAGAGACAATTTTTGAGAACCGCTACATGCACGCGAGCGAGATGATGCGCATGGGCGCGAATATTTCCGTCGACGGCAGAAATGCAACTGTTCATGGACCGACTCTCTTGGAGGGAGCAACCGTAATCGCGTCGGACCTTCGCGCAAGCGCTTCACTGGTGCTTGCCGGACTCGTCGCCAAGGGAGAGACGACGATTGATCGCGTTTACCACATTGACCGGGGGTATGAGCGAATCGAAGAGAAGCTCATCGAACTCGGCGCGCGCATCGAGCGCGTCTAAGAGTTCTTCCCTGTGCAGATCAGCATTCCAATGACCGTGAAAAACAACCGGCCCGGTTCATCGCTGAACCGGGCCGGTTGGTATTTCAAAATGGATGAAGACTCGAGTCGCAGTGGCGCTCTTACTCGCCAGCGACGGTTGTCGCCTCTTTGGCTTTCTTCTCACGCGCTTCCCGCAACAACGCTTTACGCGAGAGCCGGATCTTGTTTCCCTCGATGGCCAAAACCTTAACCATCACCTTATCCCCGAGCTTCAGCTCATCGCGGACATCACGAATGCGCGCCTCGGAGATTTCGCTGATGTGGAGCAAGCCGTCCGTTCCCGGGAAGATTTCGACGAACGCGCCGAATTCCGCCAGGCGGACAACTTTGCCCAGATAAGTTTTGCCAATCTCTGCGGTGGCCGTGACTTCACGGACCATCTGCATCGCCGCGTCGCCCGCAACTCCGCTATTGGCGAAGATGTGGACCTTGCCATCGTCCATGACGTCGATCTTGACCTTGGTTGCTTCAATGATCGAACGGATTTTCTTTCCGCCGGGGCCAATGAGATCGCGGATCTTATCCGTTGGAATGCTGAGCATGTAGAGCCGCGGAGCGTAAGGCGACATCTCCTTGCGTCCTTCGGCGAGCGTCTGTTCCATGATTCCGAGGATGTGCAATCGTCCTTCGCGGGCCTGTTCGAGCGCCCGGCGCATCAACGGAATGCTTACGCCCCCAACCTTGATATCCATTTGGAGCGCGGTGATTCCCTGCCGAGTGCCGGCGACTTTGAAATCCATATCGCCGTAATGATCTTCGGCGCCCGCGATGTCTGTGAGGACTGCAGCGTTATTGCCTTCGATCACGAGCCCCATTGCGATGCCGGCACAAGGCGCCTTCATCGGCACGCCTGCGTCCATCAGAGCAAGCGAGCCGCCACAAACCGTGGCCATGGAGGAAGAGCCGTTCGATTCGAGGATGTCCGAGACCACGCGGATCGCGTAAGGAAAATCGGCTTCCGGCGGCAACAGATTCGTGAGCGCGCGTTCCGCGAGAGCGCCGTGACCAATTTCGCGGCGTCCGGGCCCGCGCAGGAACTTCACTTCGCCCACGGAAAATGGTGGAAAGTTGTAATGCAGCATGAATCGCTTGAACGCATCAACTTCAAATAGCGTGTCCAGCCGCTGCATATCTTCCTTCGTGCCGAGTGTTGCCGTGGCAAGCGCCTGCGTTTCGCCTCGCGTGAAGAGCGCGGAACCGTGCGTCCGCGGGAGGACGCCGGCTTCGCAAGTGATCTTGCGGATTTCATCAAACGCGCGACCATCAGGGCGGCGCTTGTGGATGAGAATGTCCTCGCGGAAATAATGTTCGCGAAGGCGCTCGAAGGCGCGGTCAGCCAGCTTGCGCATTTCTTTGTCATCTTCCGGGATCGCATCGATAATTTCTTTGCGGATTGCGGCGACGAGCGCGTAGCTTTCCTTCTTCGGGTGCTTCTTTGTGTCCAGCGCGTCGTGAAGATTTTGACCGTGCTTTCGTTCGATCTCCTTCGCCAATTCCTCGTCGAACGGGAGCGGCGGCACTATGACTTTCTTCGGCATGATCTGGCCGTGCAGGTCGCGGATGCCCATCACGATGCGCTTGATGTTTTCGTGCGCAAAGGCGAGCGCTTCGGCCACCTGGTCTTCGGAAACTTCCAGCGCGCCCGATTCCACCATCATGATCGCTTCATCGCTGCCGGCGACGACGATGTTGAGCTGGCTCGTCTTCTGCTGCGGAACAGTGGGATTGATTACAAGCTGGCCTTCGATCAAACCTACCCGCACGGCCGCGATCGGGGTCGTGAATGGGAGATCAGAGCAATACGCGGCCGCAGAGGCCGCGGTCACTGCCAACACGTCGGGATCATTTTCGTCCACGGAGAGAACGAAGCTGACAATCTGCGTCTCGTTTCTCCACCCTTCGGGGAAAAGCGGGCGCATCGGCCGGTCAATCAAACGGCAAGTGAGAATTTCGCGTTCCGAAGGCCTGCCTTCGCGCTTAAAAAAACCGCCGGGAATTTTTCCGGCGGAGTAAGTGTTTTCACGGTAGTCCACCGTCAAAGGCAGAAAGTCTTTGTCATTGGGCTTGCTATCCATGCAAGCAGTGCAGAGAACCCATGTGTCTTCAAACCGCGCCACGACGGCGCCATTCGCCTGCTTTGCAATTTTGCCGGACTCAAGAATGAGTGTGCGGCCACCGAGGTCAATCTTTGCCTGGTAAGGAGCTTCTTGCTGCGACATACGGTTGTTTTCCTTTGTGCGCCGGCGTGAATGCCCGATTCGATTGGGCATTGCGCTTCAGCGCGAGAGACAATTAGCGTTGTTTGTGGAAGAGAACTGCGAAACAAGCGGGTATCACAGCTTAATTAATAAAAAAACGACCGGGCGGATTTGCCGCGCGGTCGCGCGAGGTTCGGGCGACTTTTCTGAGCTGCCAAGCCCGGCTGGAAGACACTCCCCGCCGGAAACGGAACGTGCTACTTGCGCAAGCTAAGGCGATCCACAATCTCGCGATACCGATCCGGGTCACGACGGTTCAGGTAATCCAGCAACCGGCGGCGCTTATTAACCATCATAATCAGCCCCCGCCTCGATGCATGGTCCTTGAGATGAGCCTTCAAATGGGATGTCAGGTAGTTAATCCGCTCGCTGAGCAGCGCGATCTGGACCTCCGGCGAACCGGTGTCCTTCACGTGCACGCGATATTGTCCGATCAACTCCGACTTGGCTTCTCTTAAGGCGCCCATTTCCGTCCCTTCCCTTTCAGCGCTTTTTTCGTCTTCTCTTCGACGTTGGAAGACTATCACACCCCCTCGGACGGTGCAAAGAGAATATCTCCCGCCAGAGGGAGTCCAAATTCATCCCCCGGCCATGGTTTGCATGTGAATCATGAAGGCTGACACTGCAATTGCAATTCCGGCGAAACCACCCGCCAGCCCGATCAGCCAAAATGTGCGTTTTCGAGTCAGCAAAGTAATCGAACAGATGACGAGGGCAGCCTCAAGGAGGGCTTCTCCTAGGTCGAAGCGATTCGCGCGTTGTTCATACATTTTCTGTTCCGCTTCGGCGGCTCGCGCCTCCGTCATGATGTCGCCCATATCCTTTTTGTAGCGGTCAATTTCGCCCTGGTATTTCGTTTTCAAGTCCTTCGCGTGCGATTGGTCACCGATAGAGAAGACCGAAAGTTGGTCCAGGAAGACTTCGTAGCTTCTTTCTCGAATGTTTTTGGCTTGGTAGTACGCCCACTGGTCAACGGATTTCGTTTGCAGAAGGATTTCCTCGGTGTGGCTGCGGTGGCCGAGCAACGAGACAACGGCCACCATCACGGCAAATATGGCCATTGTGACTGTTACGGGCGCGAGACTCCCATCTTCCTTGCCGTGTTCGGCATTCTCGCGCAATTCTGAAAGTTCATCCGCCATTTTGCATTCCCTCCCGGGCAAAGCAATTTCGTGATGGAATTGTGGTTCAGGTGGTGTGCGAGTCTAACGGGAAATCGCCGCCACAACAATTTAAATTTCTACTGTCTGCGGCCGCCGACAAGCGCAAGGAATTCATCGCGCGTTTGCTTGTTTTCGCGGAACACCCCGAGCATCGCGCTAGTGACGGCTTGCGAATTCTGCTTCTCCACTCCGCGCATCACCATGCATAGGTGCCGCGCTTCGATGATCACGCCGACGCCCTGCGGCGCGAGTTTTTCTTCAATGGCGCGCGCGATCTGATTTGTCAACCGTTCTTGAATTTGCAGGCGTCGCGCAAACATATTCACGAGGCGTGGGATTTTCGAAAGACCCACAACCTTTTTGTTCGGAATGTACGCAACGTGGCATTTGCCAAAGAAAGGAAGTAGGTGGTGCTCGCAAAGACTGTAGACCTCGATATCTTTAACGACCACCATCTCGTCATAACAGACGCTGAACATGGCGCCGTTCAATACCTTGTCCGGGTCCTGCTCGTAGCCTCCGGTCAAAAAACGGAGCGCCTTTTCAAACCGTTCCGGCGTCCTGCGCAAACCCTCGCGATCGGGGTCTTCTCCGAGCAGTTCAATCATTCGCCGGGAAAGATCTGCGATGGTCGCGTCAGCGCCAATCGATTTTCCGGGTGCGATTTCTTCTATTGCTCGAGGCATATTGTTTCCCCTTCCTCTAGTCCTACTTTGATTCCCCCGAATATTCAAAGCTGTTCTTGCTGGTCTCTTCGATCCGGACGCGCTCGAGATGCGCGCCGGAAAAACTTTTCAAACGGTTGAAGATCACGATGCACAAGTTTTCTGTCGTGGGGACGGTGTCCCTAAACGCCTCAATCTCTTTGTTCAGATAGCGATGATCGAAATCGTCCAATACGTGCTTCTGGACGTATGAATCCAGGTCCCCAAGATTCGCAATCATTCCGGTAGCAGGATCAACCGCTCCGCCGAGCGTGACCTCCACAACGTAATTGTGGCCGTGCCCGTGAGGATTATTGCACTTTCCATAGAGCCTCTGGTTTTCCGCTTCGCTCAGCTTCGCGTTGTGCAGCCGGTGCGAAGCCGCGAATGAGTAGCGACGAGTCAGCGTAACCTTCATCGAGCCGCTCCATTGCCGTAACAATCCGCGAATAGGTCGGGCGATTCGTATAGCCTTACGCCGTGGAGCCTTCCCGCGCGTATTTTTGGCGCCAGCAACTCCCAGATGACGATCGCGATGTTTTCACAAGTGGGGATCTTTCCTTTAAGCTCCGCCACCTCGTAATTCAGGAATCGGTGGTCCATGCGCTGGATAATTTCCTTTTCGAGAATTCCTTTTAGCTCTACCAAATCCAACACCATCCCCGTGGTTGGATCCGGCTCTCCTTCAATCGTCACTTCAAGCGTGTAATTGTGCCCGTGGCCATAAGGATTGTTGCATTTGCCGAAAACGCGCTTGTTCTCCTCGGCCGAAAACGCCGGATTGTGATAAAGGTGCGATGCAGAAAATTCAATTTTGCGCGTGATGGATACCATTTCTATTTTCCCAGTGGATTTCACCCTACGACCGCCCCGCGGAACCAACTGGATATTCGCGTCCCTTCCACATCACCGATCCCTTTGAATATCGTCGCCAGGATGCAATCAGGGCGGCGCAATACAAGATTACAGCCGGGACGTAATATTGGATGCCCTGGTAGTCCTTTTGATTCGACCGAAGCGCGACCGCATACCGAATGTGCCTCCCGGCCAGAAGGGTCAGCCCTGCCGCGAGGAAAACCCAATGCAACACGCCGAGCGACATCATCACAAAGGGAATCAGCGGGAACACAGTAAGCAATTCCCAACCCATGTTACGAGGCGTGCCGCCTATCAGAGGATAAAGATTCTTCACCCAGCCCTGCCACATCGCCCCAAACGTGCTGTACATCCGCGCGCGTACAATCCCTGCTCCCGATCCGAAATAGATGCGGTAGCCCGCAGCCTTCGCGCGGTACGCAAGGGCCACATCTTCTACCACTTCCGCGCTTATCGCTCGATGCCCGCCAATTGCCTGGTACAAATCTCGATGAATCAAAATATATTGCCCGTTGGCCGCCGCCGCGCGTGATTGCGGATCGTTAATCTGCCGATAGCGGAACCGTTCGGCGAGCCGCGTAAACACAAACGGGATCAACGCGCGCTCCCACCACGTCTTCATCTCTTGCTCCGGCGAAAACGAAATCAGCTCCGCTCCAGTCTCACCGGCGATTTCCAATGCCTTTTGCGTCGAGCACGGAAGATGAACAGCGTCTGCGTCCGTGAAAAGAAGCCACTCGGATTGTGCAAGCGTCGCCCCTTCCCATAAAGCGTAATTCTTCCCCACCCAACCCTCGGGAAGTGATTCGATCTCCAGTATCTTCATGCGAGGGATCCGCGAGCTGAGTTCTTTCAGTATCGCGCCGGTGTGGTCCTTCGATTGATCGTTGACCGCAATGATCTCGCCCACTTCCGCTTGCGCCGCCAATGATTCCACCGAACGCGCAATATTCACTTCCTCGTCACGCGCAGGGACAATTGCGGACACGACCGGAATGCTTGTTATCGAATTCATGGGGTTTCGTTGAGCAGGCCGGCTCGCGCAAGCCGGCGGAACTGAGTATTATAGCAAGTGAGTGCGCCTCGCGCTGGCAGCTCGCACGTACTCGGCCACTCTCATTCAATCGATGACTGACCTATCTCATCTTCTGGCAAGCAAAACGGGTACACGCGTCTTCTCCGCACTCGTGCTGGTAGTCGCAGTGGGCGTCGTAGTCCTTTTCGCCGCGCCAAGCTATCGTCAGGGCGAAGGAAGCATCGCCGGCCGCGCCGCTCCTGATTTCATGATGGAATTTAACGGCCGTCCCGCTGACTTGAGCGACTTCCGCGGCAAAGTTGTAGTCCTAAATTTCTGGTTTTCAACATGCCCGCCATGCGTCGAAGAGATCGATTCGCTCAACGCCTTGCAGAGGTTAATCGCACCACGAGGCGGCACGGTTCTCGGAATTAACGTGGATGAGGACGAAGACGCGTATAAGAAGTTCCTGATCGAACATAACGTGCCCTTCCCCAACTATCGCGACGAGTCGAAGAAAATAGCGGGCATGTATGGGACCGTCATGTTCCCCGAATCCTATATCATCGGACCAGATGGACGCATCATGCGCAAGATTATCGGCGGACAAGATTGGAATAGCCCCGAAATCACCAGCTACATTGAGACGCTCCTACCACCCCAGTCAAAGTAGCCCCACCTTCAGAAGCAACGCCGATCGCCCTACGATTGTTGCTCTTAGGCCGCCCGCCACTAGGAATTCAGCAAACTCCGCGACCGGCTGTAACTGAAATAAATTATCAAGCCTATTGCGAGCCAAATCACCAATCGCGCCCAGTTCGTCCACCCCAGCCCAAGCATCATCGCAAAGCAAACAATGACGCCAAGTATTGGAGTCACGGGTACAAAAGGCGTCCTGAACGGCCGCGGCGCATTGGGATTTGTGTGGCGCATAATAATAATTCCCACACAGACGATTACGAACGCGAAGAGCGTGCCAATACTCGTCATTTTGCCCACCACGGATATCGGCGCAAAGGCCGCGAAAAGTGAGACGAAAACCATCAGGATCAGATTGCACCTCCACGGTGTGCGAAACCTCGGATGGACGTCGCGGAACAATTGCGGCAGCAACCGGTCATTCGCCATCGAAAAAAACACGCGCGATTGCCCGAGCAACATTACCAGCATCACGGACGTGAGCCCCATCAGCACGGCCATGTTCATCATGATGCTGAGCCATCCGTAAGGAATGCGCGTCAACGCAAGCGAGAGTGGCGCCGCGACATTCAAATCCTTGTAATTCACCATTCCAGTAAGCACGTGCGTGTAAAGAATGAAGAGCACCGTGCACACAAGCAGCGAGCCAATAATCCCGATGGGCATGTCGCGCTTCGGAAGCTTCGCCTCTTGCGCCGCGGTCGAGACAGCGTCAAACCCGATGTAAGCGAAGAAAATCACCCCCGCGCCCGCGAGCAACCCGCCGTAACCAAAATCGCCGAAGTGCCCAGTGGTGTTCGGAGGAATCAGCGGCGTGAGATTTGCCGGCCGAATGTACGACCAGCCGATGGCGATGAACGTCAGAATGACGCCCACCTTCAAGACAACAATAATGTTGTTGAACCCCGCGGATTCGCGGATACCAATCACCAAAATCAACGAGACGCCGACGACGACGATCACCGCAGGCAGATTAATAATTCCGTACGCCATCGCGCCGTTTGGCAACGCGACCGGCTGCCACGGCGACGCAATCAGCCGCGCGGGCAAATCGATTCCGAGCGAATGCAGCAGAGCCACCAGCGTCTGCGACCAGCCAATGGAAACCGTCGCCGCGCCTACGCAATATTCGAGAACTAAATCCCATCCGATGATCCATGCGATCAATTCGCCCATCGTCGCGTACGCGTAAGTGTAAGCGCTGCCCGCAATGGGAATCATCGTAGAAAATTCGCTGTAGCAAAGCCCGGCGAAAACGCACCCAATCGCCGCAAGGATGAAGGAGATCACAAGGCCGGGTCCGGCGTTCGTCGCTGCGGCAACACCGGTCAGCGTAAAGATCCCCGCGCCGATAATTCCCCCGACGCCCAGCGCAACCAGTGAAACCGGTCCCAGCGAACGCCTTAGTTCATTTTTCCCTTCCGATTCAGCTTTGATTCTCTCGAGCGACTTCGTCGAAAAAAGACCCATTCCATTCGTCCTCCTGTTACGCGATGACGGCCAAGTTGGCCGGCAATATATCATCGCAAGTCCGAAATACGGCCAGGATTCGGCACAACGCAACGACCGCGCAAAAAAAGATGCTCCCCCGAAGGGGAGCATCTCTCTTTCCGAATTGATCGATAGCCGATTACTTGTGCGGGTGTTGCGTCCTGCCGTTGTGCTTATCCCGATAAATGTTTTTCGAGAGTTTATTCTGTTGTTGATTCACTTGCTTCTTTTCACCCTGCGTAAGCTTTCCGCCGTTCGCCAGGCGATCATTCCTCACTTCCTGATTCAGGCCGGATTCCTTGGTCTCCAGCTTTCCCGTCTCGCCCGCGGTCAATTGACCGCTCTTGATTCCCTGCGCGATGCGGTCCTGCTGGTTCTCCTGGCGCTGGCCAACTTCACTTTTGCCATAATTCTGAGTCGCGGAGTTGTGCTTGTCCTGATAGATCTGCTTGGAAACCCCGTTCTGTTGCTGGTTGATTTGCGTCTTTTCTTGCTGGGTCAACTTCCCGCCGTCATCTTTCCGATCGGTGCCGATTTCCTTGTTCAGTCCGGCTTCCTTCGACTCGAGGTTCGCCGTTTCTCCGGCGGTCAACTGACCGCTCTTGACGCCCTGCGCGATGCGGTCTTGCTGATTTTCCTTGCGATCGCCAACCGTGCCCGGAGGCGGCGCGGTCTGCGTTGATTGTGACGAGGAGGACTGGGTTTGAGTTTGCTGAGCACCAACCTGCACTGCGGCAACCGTCCCGGCCAGAACAAAAGCCACCGACAGTGCCATCGACTTGACCACTCTGCGATTCATATGTCACCTCATCTAGGTTTTATTTCCGGTTCGTAAATCAACTGCCTCCTCTGCCCTATTCATGAAACACCATCAGCTATGAAATGTTCCTCTCGTGGCGTGTATTTCTAGAAACATTTTTCCCGTATTAGATGTGGTGGATTTCAGCCACAGCGGAAAAGAAGGCCGGTGAAAACATATTCCTTCGGCCAGTGGCCTATTACAGCCGCACTTTGCGTAAGCGCAATGCGTTGCCAATCACCGAAACGGAACTGAAGCTCATCGCCGCACTTGCGATCATTGGGTTCAGCAGCAATCCCCAAATGGGATAAAGAACGCCAGCCGCAATCGGTACTCCCACCATGTTGTAAACAAATGCAAAAAACAGATTCTGTCGGATGTTGCTCATAACGGCTCGGCTCAACCGCCGAGCCCGCACAATCCCTCGAAGATCGCCACTTACCAGAGTGATGCCAGCGCTCTGCATCGCAACGTCCGTGCCCGTCCCCATCGCGATGCCCACGTTCGCTTCAGCCAGCGCGGGGGCGTCATTAATTCCGTCTCCCGCCATCGCGACGATTCGCCCTTCGGCCACTAATTTCTTTATCGCCTCAAACTTCTTTTCGGGCGACACCTCCGCAATAACCTCATCAATCCCAAGCCGCCGGGCCACCACTTCCGCAGTCGCGTGGCTGTCGCCCGTCAACATCACCACGCGCAATCCTTCATTGTGTAGCGCGCGCAACGCATCCGCTGCCGTCGCTTTGACGGGATCTGCCACGCCAATCACGCCGGCAAGCCTGCCGCCTGATGCCACAAAAACCACGGTCTGCCCTTCATGTCTCAGTTTCTCCGCCTGCTCCAGCGCAGCTCCGCCGGGGATATGCAATTCATCCAGGAATTGAATATTGCCAAGCGCCGCGTGTACCCCATCTATTTCGCCGCTGATTCCCTTCCCGGCCGCGGCGCGGAAATTCTTCACATCCAAAAGTGAAATCCCTTTTTCTCTCGCGGCCGCAAGAATCGCCGCGGCAAGCGGATGTTCGCTGGCGCGCTCAAGACTTGCCGCAATCTTCAATAATTCGCTTTCAGATTTTCCATCAAACGGAATAATTGCCGCCACTCCCGGCTTGCCTTCCGTGAGGGTGCCAGTTTTGTCCACAACCAGCGTGTCAACCTTCTCGAGCAATTCCAGCGCTTCCGCATTCCTGATCAGCACTCCTGCTCCTGCGCCGCGCCCGGCGCCAACCATGATCGACATCGGCGTAGCCAATCCCAGCGCGCAGGGACACGCGATAATCAGCACGGCCACCGCATTGACAATCGCGTGCGCCAGCCTCGGAGCCGCGCCGGCGCCAGCCCACACTCCGAATGTGATCGCTGCCGCCAACAAAACCGCCGGCACAAAATAAGACGACACCACATCCGCCAGCTTCTGAATCGGCGCGCGGCTCCGCTGCGCTTCGCTCACCATGCGCACAATTTGCGCCAGCAACGTATTCCGCCCCACTCGCTCGGCGCGCATCACAAAACTCCCCGTCGAATTCAGCGTACCGGCCGTCACCTTTGCGCCAGGAGTTTTCTCCATGGGGATCGGCTCGCCCGTCACCATGGATTCGTCCACTGCGCTCGCCCCATCCAGTACAACGCCATCCACGGGAATCTTCTCGCCCGGCCGGACGCGCAATCGATCCCCGGGCTGCACGGAATCAATGCGAACGTCGCGCTCGCCGTCCTCCATCCCAATCAGTCGCGCCATTTTCGGCTGGAGTCCGAGCAATGCCCGAATCGCGCTCCCCGTCCGGCTCCGCGCGCGCAACTCGAGAACCTGCCCTAATAAAACTAACGTAGTGATAAAAGCTGCCGCTTCGAAGTAGACAGCGATGCTTCCATCGGCCTCCTGAAACCCTGCCGGAAATAGGCCCGGCCAAATTGTCGCCACCACGCTAAATCCAAACGCCGCGCCCGTCCCGATCGCAATCATCGTGAACATGTTCAATTTCCACCGGATAATCGAACTCCATCCACGCTCAAAAAAAGGCCACCCTCCCCACAAAACCACAGGCGCCGCCAACGCCAACTCAATCCAATTCTTAATTCCAGGCCCCAGCTTGCTGTCCAACGCGTTCCCCACAAATATCTTCGACATTGCCAATACAAGAATCGGCGCGGTGAGCAACGCACTCACCCAAAAGCGTCGCGTCATCGATGCAAGTTCAGGATTCGGCGGCTCGGCCTCACTAACCGTGCGCGGCTCAACCGCCATCCCACAAATCGGGCAAGCACCCGGCGCGCCTCGAATGACTTCCGGATGCATCGGACACGTGTATTCAACTTTCTCTTCGGAGGAAGGACTTCCCACGCTCGCTGCTGGGGGCGCAACGGCTATGCCGATCAATCGTGATGAGGCGCTGGCCATCGCGGGCCTGGCAGATAGAAACTTCTCTGGCGCGGCCCTGAATTTCACACCGCATCCAACCGAACAAAAATGGTATTGCTTTCCTGCGTGCTCCGCCGTCGCCGCAGCCTTACGCGGATCCACCATCATCCCGCAGACCGGATCGCGTTCGAATCGCGGCCCTCTTTCATCGGGATTGTCGTGCATTTCGTTCATGTCGCAAGTTCAACGGAATATCGGCACGCTGTCAATCTCGCGTTGCTCTTCGCGCGCGTGGGTCCGCATTTCTCCTGATATAATCCTGGCATGACATTGGTCGAAGTCCGATACCGCCTGCAATCCGCTCTCACGCCGGTTCAGCTCAGCACGCTCGCGGAATTTTCAAACACTTATGGCCTCCGCCGCTTCCAAGTCGACGGAACCGGCTTCATCCTTCAATTTGAATTTGATGCGTCCCGCCTGCGCGAGACTCAAGTCGCACACGTCTTGCGGCGAGCCAAAATCCCCGTCCTCGAAAAGGTGGCTTGATTAAGATTTTGAAGATTTAGTTCAGGCCGGCTACACGCGGAATGAAGTCACATAAAAAAGGGAAGAGGCTCCCGCTTGGGGCAGGAGCCTCATAGTTCGCATCCTGTTTCCCGGCTTTTATGTGCCGGGGCGTGGGGTCATCCATCCTAGCTTCCCTCTCAGAGGCAGGTGGGAACGACCTCCATCAACCTCCGAGCAAGCCCCTTCCCCCTCGCTCGTCGAATGATGTTGATCGTCATCAGGATGCGCACCGCTCTTTTCTATGCAATGCCTGTTCCAATCCGGCTGACCGCAATTCGCTGTAAGTATCTGGATTTGCTCACAATTTGAGGGCGAAGGAAGGACAAAATTCTGGGCGGTTCACTCCGCCAGACCCAATTCGGGATTCGGCGTTCCAATTAGAGAATTGCGTTGTGTTTTTTGCTTAGACTACCAAATTCACTTTCGCACTTCTCATCATCGTTTTCGGCGCCGGTGATTCGCGCGAATTGAGGATTTTCTCCAACATATCGGGAATCTCGAAAACGGCCCTATTTTGAATGGCCGCGGCATTCGAGTGCATTCGCGCTAGCATGCCGGCCGCGAGTAGTTCAGTCACCGCGCGCACTACTTCTCGAAAGCTGTGCACCACAATTCCGACTTCCCTTTCGCGCACCCACTCCGTGTTGTATCGCTCCTGAGGGAGCGTCCACGCATTGCATTCAACAATCACCGGCAGCCCCATCGCCACCGCCTCGCTGATGCTGCCCGGGCCCGGCTTGCCCATAAAGAAATCCGAAATCCGCATGTACTCATTCACGCGCGATGTAAATCCCTCCACGAAAACCGGCATCCGCCACTTGCGCCCGCGCAACTTCGCGGCGAGCTTCTCATTCTTTCCGCAAATCATGATCAGCTGCACATCAAGATTGGACTTGCTCAGCCGCTCTGCAATTTCAACCATTACATTTGAGCCGTACCCCCCGAAGAGAATTATTCCCGTCGGAACATTTTCCTTCAGCCCAATCTTCTCGCGTTCGGCCGCAACGTCCAGTTCCGGCGTCTCATAGAAGCGCGGATTCAGGATCATTCCCGAAGCCGCGAAGATTCGGTCGTCGCCGTAACCAAACGCGCGAGCCTGCTCAACAGCCCGCTGCGTCCCGCAAATCAATCGCTGGATGCGCGGCTCGATCCAGAATCGAGGCGGATAATCCGCGAAGTCCGTAAGAATCGTTGCAAATGGACGCCCCGGAAAAATATTTGCATAACTCTCGCCCAGCTCTAGATTGAAATGTGGAATCACGGATACGAGCAAGTCCGGCGAATGTTTTCGCCATAACTCTTCCAGGTTCCTCACCGTTGACTTATGGTGCAGCGCGATAACAGCCACCAGCACTTTCAAAAGTTGGGCTGTTCCAAGCGTCCACCCGTTGCGCAATAGTTTGTTGTATGCCTCCTGAATTCGGATTCCGGTAAGCTTCCGCAAAATGTCCAGCGCATCGAGTTGATCCTGCAGATTAACAAGAGTGATTTCCCAGGGGCGCTCTTGCCGTTCGATGACTGCTGTGAGTGCATTGGCGGCGTTTCTATGCCCGCCCCCTGCATCGTGGAAGACGATTGCTATCCGTTTCATCTTATTCGCGATTCTGTCACAGCAATCCGATTGGAAATTTATTTCTCAGGCGCCCACTTTCGTTCCCGTCACTTAACTCTTTGGACCTAGTAAAACAGCGTTCTTCTGAATGTCACATGGGCGTAACACGATTAGTTCAACACTGGGGCATGATATGTGACATGCACGTCCACACTAAATCTTCTGGTATGTGCACTTTACCGGTACTCAACCAATTCTGCCGCGAATCCTATAATGACCCTCAAGCCGTTTACGACACTTTGACCCGGCGCGGCATGACGCTCGTAACGCTTACCGATCACGACTCCATTGACGGCGCCGAATCCCTCCGCCGTTATCCAAACTTCTTCGTAAGCGAAGAAGCCACCTGCCGGATGCCCAGCGGCACCACCGTGCACATTGGCATCTACGGAATTACCGAGCGCAATCACATCGAAATCCAGCGCCGGCGCAATGACCTCGTCTCGCTTCTGGTCTATTTGACCGAGAAGCGAATCCTTTTCTCCGTGAACCACGTTTTCTCCGCCCTGACCGGCCGCCGCGCTGCCGGGGATTTCAAGTGGTGGCAATCCTACTTTCCGGCGTACGAGACGCTGAACGCCTCGATGCCCAAAACGGTAAATAGAAAGGCCCATGATCTTGCGCGCGCCTTGGGCAAGATCGAACTCGCCGGCTCCGACTCACACACCATGACCCTTTTGGGCCACGCCTGGACGGAAGTCCCGGGTGCCCGCGACACCGACGAATTTCTCAGCGGACTCCGCGCTGGCTGCGGAACTGTTCGCGGCAAATCAAGTGGTTCGATTGGTCTCGCGCGCGACCTTTTCCTGGTCGGAGTCGAAATGATGCGCGAAACGAAGTGGACGCTTCTCCTTGCCCCACTTGCAACTTTACTTCCCGCAATCTCGGCTGCCTACACGATGCATGAAGAAGTCTTCGCCCGGCGGTGGTTTGCTTCCGTGCGCCGCCAATCGGCCAAACACAACGCCTGCTCGATTTGGGATTCGGCGCCATTCGCACAGGAGCTCGCCGCATGATCCATGCCCGCTCTGTCCGGAGCTTCATTGTTACTCGCGATGATCGGGTGATGCGCCGCCTTCATCGCTGGCAGGCGCCGCGCTGGGTGCGCGTGTGGATGATCGCCGCCACCCGCCTTGGGGACGGCTGGCTTTGGTACGGTCTCGGAATCGCTCTCCTGATCGCAGGGGGATCGAAACAATTGGACGCGGTCGAATCTGCTGGTGCGGCCGCGCTTTCAGGGGTGCTGATCTATGTGCTTTTGAAGAGAATCTTTCGTCGGCGCCGTCCCTGTGACATTGAGCCGCATTGTTGGGCGCGGGTCTTGCCGCCCGACCAGTTTTCCTTTCCTTCCGGTCATTCCATCACGGCGTTTGCCGTCGCCATCGCACTGGGCGCTTGCTACCCGGCCATACAACTCCCGCTGCTGCTCGTTGCTATCAGCATCGCGCTCTCACGAATTGTCCTGGGCATGCACTATCTCAGTGACGTCATCGCCGGGGCCTCACTCGGATCCGCCCTTGGCATTCTGTTCTTCCACCTCTTCCATTAATCAGCCACACCCACTGTTCCAATTTGGGCGCGCCCTGCGCTCTTGATACACAACACGAACTGCCACTCTGAAAAAATCTTCCATGTGATTGAAACCGCACGGCTTACTCCTCCTCCTTACGAATGACTGGCCTCTAGTGTGCCTATATGAAAGGTATGGCATTCGGAAAGAAAAAGCGTCTTGGCGAAGTCCTTCACTCACGCGGCAAAATCTCCACCTTGGACCTTTCGAACGCCCTTGAAGAACAACAAGGCAAAGTCATCCATCTCGGGGAACTCCTCCTCGAACGCGGGCTAACCTCGAAGGTTGATCTCGTTGACGCGCTCGAGGAAGTGAATAACATTTCCTACGTGGATTGTGCCGATGCGCGGCCCGAAGCCGATGTCATTCGTCTTCTTCCCCGTTCGCTTGCGGAACGTTGCTGCGCCCTCCCGATTCGCCGCGAGCACAACCGCCTAATCGTCGTCCTCGCCCAGCCGCAAGATTTGAGCCTCCTCGATCAATTGCGATTCTCCACTGGACTCGACATCTCGCCGCGCCTCGGCTTCCGCGAAGAAATTCTTGCCGGGATTCGCCGCGCTTACTCCTCACATGGCCACACCGAATCCGCCTCCGTAGGGGCCGGTGACAACGCAGCGCAAGAAGCCGCTTCCGGCTCCCAGGAAATGGAATTCATCTCTTCCAGCACGCGCCAGAATAATCGCGATGCCATCGAAGAGATTCAAGTGGAGCTGATGCAGCGCCGCACTCCCGCCGTCCGCATCGTCTCCGACATTATTCTCGCGGCCATGGACAAGAAGGCCAGCGATATTCACATCGAACCGCAAGCAAACGGTATTGACGTCCGCCTCCGTGTGGATGGAGTTCTTCGCGACTTGCGTCAAATTCCGCGCGAACTTCAAAACTCGCTCATCTCTCGCATTAAAATTCTCTCCGATATGGACATCGCCGAGCGCCGCTCACCTCAGGACGGCCGCTTCCTCGTCAAAATGCCCGGCCACCAACTCGACATGCGCGTCTCTTCCCTTCCCACCCAGTACGGCGAAAAAATTGTCTTGCGGCTGCTCGAGTCTGATTCTCCGATGCAGAGCCTCTCGGAATTGGGAATGGATCCGGAAATCGAAAAGAAGTTTCTTCAACTTCTTTCCTTGCCCCAGGGTACCTTGCTCGTCGTGGGCCCTACCGGCTCCGGTAAGAGCACCACGTTGTATTCCGCGATCAATTTCCTGCGGAAACCATCGGTGAATATCATTACAGTCGAGGACCCCGTCGAATACGTTCTCCCGGGCATCAATCAGGTTCATGTAAACGCGAAAGCCGGCCTCACTTTTGCCATTTGCCTCAAATCCATTTTGCGGCAGGACCCCAACATCATCATGGTCGGTGAAATTCGCGACCGCGAAACCGCAGAAATCTGCATGAAGTCCGCGCAGACGGGACATCTGGTTCTTTCTTCACTGCACACCAATGACAGCATCTCCGCAATCATCCGCCTCCTTGATCTCGATATTCCCGGTTACTTAATCGCCGCATCCGTCACGGGGATCATGGCCCAGCGCCTCGTCCGCAAACTTTGCGTCTGCCACAGCCGCGTCCCCGCCGACCCCGACTACATCAACCGAATGTTGGCTGCCGGCGCGTCGCATGCCCCTGAATGGCGCGGCCTGCCGGTCGGCTGTCCTTCTTGCGACAATACCGGCTACAAAGGCCGCATTGGCGTATATGAATTACTCATCCTCGATGAGGGCGTCAGGGATCTCGTCCGCACAACCGCACGGAGCGAAGAAATTCGTGAGTGGGTCCGCAGCCAGGGTATGACGCTCATGCAGGAGGACGCTCTTCTGAAAGTCGATCGCGTCCAGACCACTCTCGAAGAAATTCAACGCGTCGTCAGATTCGAAAACGTCACGTCCGTCGAATGCGAAAATTGCGAACGCAAACTTTCGCCCGCATTCCATTATTGTCCCTTCTGCGGTGAGCGGCGCATGCACGTTCGCACACATGCTGGCTCCGCCGCGTCCGTGCCGGAAACCATCTCCAGCGAGCATGAAGTCTGATTCCACGGCCCCGTTCTACTCCGCGGCGAATTCACCGTCCCTCGCACGCGAAAACGCCGGGTACTATCCCGGTACCGCGTCTCTAAGTCCTTTACCCTCCATAACTTACAAAATCGAGTTCCAGAACCCGGGTAATCTCAAAACGAATCACTTTAGCCATCTCTCCCATACATCCCCCCCAATCATCATTCGGCATGGCACAGCGCCACAAAAAATGGTCCCTGTCATCCGTGCTCGCTTCCCTTGCCGTCATCGCCGCCGTCCCACTCCTCGCGGATACACGCGGCAATTTAATTTCGGCCGCCCGAACTTTCGCTGCTATTGCCGGTGCGAATCCAAGGGTGAGCATCACGTCTGTCTCATGAAAATGTGCGATTTGCCGAAATACGAAAACCGCTGGTGGGCCGTCTCCTGCCACAAACCGGCGCCCGAATCAGCCTTGAAGAAAGCGCAACCCTCCGCCCCGGCCAAGAAACGCACGCGCAATTTCCTCAACGCAAAGCGCTAAGAGCGATTCTTGTTGCGGTAAGTTTCAACCAGAGAAGGCTGCCCGCCCGAATAACATCACTTGATCTTGTATTGGGATAGATCGAAAGCTGGCTTGGGGAATTTCATATGAAAGCCATCCAGGGTCTGCGCGATGATTTGTGAAATCGCCATATTCCGAAACCATTTGTGATTCGCGGGGATGATGTACCACGGCGCGGTCGCCGTGCTGCATTTCGTCAGCGCTTCCTCATACGCCTCTACATACTGGTCCCAGAATTTCCGTTCCGCAAAATCCGCCGGAGAAAGCTTCCACTGATGCGTGGGGTCGTCCAATCGTTCCTGAAATCTCTTCCTCTGCTCGTCTTTGCTGATGTGCAGGAAGAATTTCAGAACCGTTACGCCATTCTCCGCCAGCAGTTCTTCAAACAAATTGATCTGGGAATACCGTTTCTTCCAAATCTCCTTCGGCACCAAATTGTGCACGCGGACTACTAACACATCCTCGTAGTAAGACCGGTTAAAAATCCCAATTTGCCCGCGCTCCGGCACCGCGAGATGCGCTCGCCACAAAAAATCATGCTCGGCTTCCTCATGCGACGGCACTTTGAATGAAGTTACGTGGCAGCCCTGCGGATTTACGCCTGTCATCACATGCCGGATCGTCCCGTCTTTCCCGGCCGCGTCCATTCCCTGCAATTGAATCAATAGGGCGCGCTTATTCTCCGCATATAGCAGTGACTGCAGAAGGTCCAGCCGCTCGATCGCCTTCTCCGTCAGCTTCTTCGACTCCGTTCCCTTTTCATATCCATAAGTCTTTCCGGCGTCAAAGCGCTCGAGGCGGACCTTCTTTCCCGGTTCGATCTTCAGTTTGTTCGCGAAGTCCATGGCAGTTTCTAGTGTATCCCGGCTGCGGAATGATTCGTCTCCGGCTTCCACCCCGGCCCGTGCAGTGGCACGCCTGCTTTCGCGCCGGTCACTTTCCCTCCCTCGAACGCGACCTGCCCATTCACCATCACGTATGCAACGCCCGTCGAAAGCTGTCCGGGTTGCGTGTACGTCGCGTGGTCAATGATTTTATCCGGATCGAATATCGTGATGTCCGCAAAATATCCCGGCTTCAGGAATCCGCGCTCTGTCAGATGCTCTCTTTCCGCCGGCAGCGATGTAATTTTTCGCACCGCCTGCTCCAACGGAACAAGTTTCAAATCGCGCGAATAGTGCCCCAAAAATCGCGGCATCGAACCCCACGCCCGCGGATGACCGTGCGGCCCATAAAGTGGCCCGTCGAGTGATTCCTCTCCCGCGTCCAGCCCGATACTCGTCCAGGATTGTTTCAGCCCGGTCTGCAAATCCGGTTCGCTCGCGATGAAATATAGCGCCCCGGTTTGCGCATTATCTTCAATCACGAAATCCATCAACGCATCCAGCGGAGCTTTGTGCCGGGTCGCAGCCATCTCCGCCACGGTCTTGCCCTCAAATTGCTTCAGCTCTGGTTTGAATACCTCGGCTATCATCACCCCCCCGGGCCCTCCGGCCGCCAGATATAAATTCTCCCAATCCTTGTGGCTCACAGCCATTTCGGTCCGGATGCGCTGGCGCACCGCGGGGTCATGCAGCCTCTCCAGCAATTTCTCCTTGCCGCCGTCCGCGACCCACGGCGGCAATGCCGAGGCAAGCGCCGTCCCTCCCGCGAGGTAGGGATACATACTCGCGGCAATTTCCACCCCGGACTTCCGCGCATCCTCGATCTTTTTCACAACAAGGCCCATCTGTCCCCAGCGATCTTTCCCGGCCACTTTCATGTGAAAGATTTCTACCGGCAGTCCACCCTCGCGCCCGATTCGGATTGCTTCGTCAATGGCCGCCATTTCCGTGTGTCCTTCGCTTCGCATGTGCGTCGCATAAATCCCGCCGTACTTTCCCGCGACTTGCGCCAACGCGATCAGCTCCTCCGTCTTAGCATAATGGCCCGGTGGATAAATTAAAGCGGTGGAAACCCCCATCGCTCCCTGCTCCATCGCCTTCGCCACCAGCGCCTGCATTTGCGCGAGTTCTTCAGCGGTGGGCGCGCGGTCCTCATCGCCCAGCACATATTCACGCACCTGCGCCGCTCCGACGTAAGTTCCCAAATTGATTGGCGTGCCACCCTTTTCGAGTCGTTGGAAATAACCGGCAAGGTCCGTCCAATCTACGGTCAAATGAAAGTGATCCATCACCGGCTTAAGCCGCGCCAGCGTCTTCTCATTTTGCGGCGCTGGGCTGCCTCCTTCGCCTGTAATCTCAGACGTAATCCCCTGCGAGAGTTTGCTCAGCGAGCGGCTGTCGATCAGCAATGAGTATTCCGATTGCCCCAGCATGTCTATGAATCCCGGCGCGACAACCATCCCCTTTGCATCAATCACGCGTGTCGCGTGCGCGTCACCCAGTTTTCCAATGGCAACGATTCGGTTTCCCCGAATCGCCACATCTCCCGAAAACCACGGATTTCCGCTTCCATCCACAATCCGGCCGTTCCGGATTAAAATGTCATAGGCTTCTTCCATAGGAGCCGGCGCGTCATAAGCCGCCGCTGCAATTTCTCCCAGCGCCTGCCCGACAATCTTCGTCGCCCCGTCTTCCAGATCGCGCGGGATCGTCACATGGTTCGCATAAATCGCGAACGCAAGGTGTTGCCCGCTCGCCGTGGTCATATACCCTGCGAGCCCCTTCCCCGTCACGATCGTCGTCCGCGTCAACGCGTTCGCCGCGCTGAAAGTCCCCGTCTTCGCATGAACCTTTCCCGCCGCGGGCGAATCGGGCTGAATGTTCCACAGTGTCCCGTCCTTGCCCAGTATCGGCAGAGCGTCATGGAACACGTTAAAGTCCGGCCGCTTGGACCAGTATTCAAGGTAATGAACGATGAAGTCGGGCGTGAAGTAAGCCGAAGGCGCGCCTCCGGCTCCATCCGCCTGCGATGCTCCGCCCAAATCGAGCCCCGCCTTCGTCAAGAATCCTCGCTCTGCATCGAAGCCCGCCTGCTCCGCCCCGAAGCCCGTACGATTTCCAACCAGCGCTCCAACAATCGAAGGCGTCATGCTCGCGTGCAGATTTTGGCTGACCTTCAGCGTCACCTTGATCTCTTCAGCCAGCGGCGGCGAAACGTGGTCCGCGACCACGTTCTCCGGCGTGTACGAACTCTTCAGCGCCGCGAGAGCTGCGGCGTTCGCATTCGCATTTGTGTTGCCGTTTCCATTTGGGTTTCGATCTGGATTTCCATTCGCACTTGGCATAACCGCGGCGCGCGGCTCCGCCGTCACTCCCTTTTCACGCAGCGCCTCTGAAAAAACAATTTCCGCGAATCTCGTCGGCTCCGGCACTTTGTACGCATACAAAATTGGCGGCCCGCCCGCCGGCATGGACCCGGAAATCGTCAACGTATGTGTCCCATCCGGGGCCTCCACGTCTTCGCCAAACCGCACCATCGGCCGCGATTCCGCCGCGCCTGTTTGCGCCTGATTGATAAAAGTCACATAGCTCGTGACCGGCGAAACGTTCGCCGCCACCGAACTCCCCGCCGTCGCTCCTGCCGTCAGCGTCACATCCACAATGTTGTCATTCACGCAGATGGGAGAGATTACCGCCTGCGTCCCCAACTCCTTCGCGCCTTCGCGGAAAAGCGTCGCATCCACAATCACGTGCCCTGTAACGCTCTTCACTCCATTCGCCGCAACCTGTCCCGCCATTTCCTTTATGACCGCGAGGGGATCCCCCGGCACCGCCTTCGTGTCCGGACTCCCCGCATAAGAATGATCTTCATTCTCAAACGCCATCGTACCGTCCGGCCCGATTCGCCCGGAGAGGTTCGGATCCCCGCTCGCAACCAATACCAAATCGCCTCTCACGGCTCCGGCGGAATCGATCGGCCCCGTGCGGTAAACTCGCGTATGAAACCGGTAGTCCGCTCCAAGAAGCGCGAGCGCTGTTCCTTCGGTAAGCAGCTTTGTCGTCGAGCCGGGAGTAAACAATTTATCGGGGTTCAGTGCATAGATTGGTTTCCCTGTGTCAAGCGAGTAGAACTCAATCCCAAAGCTCGTAAACTTAAACTCGGGCCTGCTCATGATTTTCTCGATGCGCGCTTCCAGGGAGTCCGCTCCGCGAGCGTCAGGCTGAGTGCTGGGCCCGGAAATCGCCGCTCCATTTTGTTGCGCGGGTATCGTTCCGGCGAGCAACACCACGGCCAGCGCTCCGGCTAAAACGCAATGCACGCCAGCCCACCGCCTTCTGCGATGCCCGCCCCTGTTCTCCAATCGATCTCGCATCATTCCCCCTGGCGAAAACATCCTGCCTCAGTCCCGATAATGATGGCCCGGCCCGTCCAGTTCTTTTACTTGGCGCGCATCCTCAAGTCAATGCGGTTGTCAAAATACGAGCCCCGCCGCAAATTCGCAGGCCAATTCTATTCGCAAACCCGCGCCACTTGGACAACGGAAAGCACTTTCCCTCCGAATCCGCCTGTCCCAAGACTGGCCCCCAGTCCAGTAGTTTTCCGGGCAACCGGAGCATAGCCTCCTTCCAGCGGGGTGGAATGTCGCCGGGGTGGCCCTCCGCAATACAACCAGCTTCCCAGCCGTCGGGAGGACACATGCTTGATACGGAAGCCTTTGCTGAATTCCGCAAGGCGCTTGGGTTCCTGCGAGACGATTATCCCGAAAGTGCTTTACCTCACATCCGCCGTGCCAGCCAGCTTGAAGAGCACAATCCCTTCTACCAATCTTATCTGGGCCTCACCTTAGCCAGAGCCGAAAAAAAATGGAACGAAGCTGAAAAACTTTGCGACAACGCGCTCCGCTTGAAGCGCGATCAGCCTCAGCTTTACTTGAATCTCGCTGAGGTTTACATCGCCGCGGGCCGTCGCCAGGACGCCATGGAAACTCTCACCATGGCCGCGAAGTACGCCCAGCGTGATGCCCGCGTCCAGCGGCTAATGAGCCAGATCTCTTCGCGCCGTCCCCCTGTAATCTCTTTTCTTGACCGACGGCATTTTCTCAACCGCGGCTTGGGCCGTTGGCGTCACAGATCCCTGCGCATCCTTCAGGGCGAATCCGAATCGCAGGATGCCATTCCAGAGCCCTCTTGATCGAAACGGCTTAACCAAGTTTGCTGTGCCAGAGGGGCGAGCCGCCGTTCGATACCACTCCCGGGCGTCGGTTCGCCCTCGTTTTTTGTGTCAATCCGCACAATTCTGAGGCGACCTCAAAATAATTGTCATCCTGAGGCCGGCCTTTGGCCGAAGCCTGCCTGCCGGTAGGCAGGGATCCGTATCGCGCACCACAAATCCAACCACATGCGATGTCTTGCGCCTTGCTCGTTGCTCATAGAAGCGGGCCCGCGCCCCTACACAAGGCGTAAATGAACCACGTGCCCGCTCCTGGTTCACGTGCAGCGTCGCGTCCGGAAGGGGCGCGGGCGCCTCAGTGGATTTCGACGGGAGTGTTGGAAGCGGCGAGCCGGCCGGTGACCACTTCCTGGACGACTTGGCGCAGACGATAATTTCCCGGCGGGGCCTGCAGAGTGAAGCTCGCGTTGGCTCCGCTGGCGCCGAGTTTGGCGAGATTATCGGCATCAAGATTCATTTCCATCAGGGCTTCCACCCCGCTGAGGAATTTGTTGTCGCTGTCGAAGAGAGCGGTGATGAAGATCAATCGCTGGATGTGCAGTTTGTTTTCCTTTTTGAAGGGGAGCGTGCGAGTGTCCACGTGAACGGAAACCTTCAAAGCCGGCTCGCCGGTGGCCAGCACCGCAGGCTTCGTTTCAACCTTGGCCTGAATTCCATTCAGTTCGTCGACAGTCATAACTTCCTTGTTGAGTCTGGCGAATCTTTCCATGGGCGCAAGGCTGGCCTTGCTCGGCGCGAAGTATCCCGGCCGTGCTTCGATCGTATAACCCTTATTGTTTACAAGCTTCACCCTCAGAGAATGGTAAGCGCCGTCGGACTTCAATTGCTCGGGCGTGAAACCGAGGCTGTACGAAACCTCCGGAAGTGCCGCCATCTGGCGCACGCCGCCGGCGAGGTCATTCTGATTATGGAAAAAAGTGCCTCCGGTCCCATCCGCAAGCAAAGCCATCGAATCTACGGAGACGTCCCGCTCGTCGCTCGCCATCTCTTCAGCAAAACCCTGCATGAAACCGTTAACGGTGCCGCCCTGCATCGGCACAATCGGAGGCCCGAGAGAGGGATCGCCGCCGATCCAGTCCGGCGAAAGGCCTTTCGCGTCGAGAGTATTGATCCGGATTCCCGCGTGCAGTGCATCGTCAACGAGCTTGTCCTGTTGTTTTTTCACCTTGTCGGACATCGAAAAATATCCCGATGAGGACATGACCAGCATCCGGCGCCCGGGCATCTTGGCAACATACCGGATGATGTCACCGAGAATGCCAAGAGTTTGCATCGAGAAATTGTCAGCCATGGTCAGGATGTTTCCCGCCCGGGTTTGCACGATGAGCTTCATTTGGTTCATGCAGTCAGGGTAGTCGGGGCTCGGCGGTGACCCGGGCGCCGGTGGGTCCCCGCAATTGCACTGGACTGCCTGAGCGTAAGCAAGGTCAAACGCGAGGGAGTGAAAGCCTTCCGTCTGCATGATTTGCCACGCCTGATATGGCTCGATGCGCGGACAAGCTCCTGCGCCAAAAGAAGGGTCCCGGTAATGAGATGTAATCTGATCGATTGCCGCGGCAAGTTTTTGCTTGTCGTCCGTGAATCCTTGCGTCACGGAAGTTGAGGAAGTGAAAACGGCCGCCTTGTCCGTCGTTGCAAGATTTTCGCTCACGAATTTATGCGCGGCTTTTCGCAGCACCGCCAAATCGCTCGTCTTCATGTTGTTGTCGTCGAAATAAAACCCGATGTACCGCGGCGGTGGAGGGGGAGGAGCTGGAGGAGGAACATTCGGATTCAGAATCGCGGGTGCGATCGTGGGCGGCGGATTCGCTTCTTCAACGTTAAAATGCGAAACCGCCTGCTGCTTCCCGGAATCAAAAATTTGGAAATCTTCTTTCTTAAGTCCCGTAACCACTTTTCCGTTCTCGTCCCGCACAACCACGCCCACTTCCACCATGTTCGTTTGCACCACGATGGTGCCCGCGACCGGTGGCGTGTAAGGCTGCGCCGCAACTCGGATTCCGTCGTCGGGCGCGCCCTGATTTGATGAGGCATTTTGAGTGGGTGAAGTGCTTTGTCCCGTCAATGAAACGGTAAACGCCCCTGCGATAAGAAGCGTCGCTACGAATGGCCCAACGAGATTGAGAAGGCGTCGCACGGCTGGGGTTTCTGCTGAAAATTATCTCACAAAAGCTACCGCGAAATTAAAGTTCCCACATCGGATGATTTGCGGGATATTGGGTGCAGAAAAAGGAAGGAGGAAGGCCATGTCGAAGCGTTCCTTGGCTGTATTCGCAGCGGCCTTTTTGTTGGCGCTCGCGGCCTATGCAACTGACGACTGGAAGGATAAGGATTTCACGGACTGGGATCAGAAAGACGTTACAAAGATTTTGACGGACTCTCCGTGGGTCAAGAAAATTGATTTGGGATCGGGCGGCGGAGGCGGCGGTGCTGCGGCAGCAGCTCCGGTTTCAGACGTTGGTCATAGCACTCTCAGTGGAACAGATAATTCAGACGTGGGACGGCATGGTGGGGGAATGCCGGCAGGCGGCGGGGGAGCGGATGCAAGCGGCGCGCCATCAGATGCGAGCCGCGGTGGCGGCGGTGGGACGCTTTCCGGCAGCTATACCATTCAGTGGGCCTCCTCGCTTACGTATCGCGAGGCATATGCCCGGAACAGGGAGCTTTCGGGCGTCTCCGCTCGCGAGACCAGAAAGGACCTTGATAAGGAGCAGGAGGGATACATAATTTCGCTGCGCGGAGATTACCTGGCTCCTTTCTCCCGCACCAGCCAGGACATTTTGCTCAAAAATTCCTACCTCGAACTCAAGGGATCGAAAGCGAAAATCAACCCGGAAAAAATTATTCCCCAGGGCCCTGTTGGTGGCCTGCCCGTCGCGGTATTCTTCCAGTTTCCAAAAAAGACCGCCACGGGCGAGCCGACAATCCCCGCCAACGAGAAGGGCCTCAACTTTGTAACAAAAATCGGAAAGATAGAATTGAAGGTTAGCTTTGATCTCACAAAGATGACGGACAAAAAGGGCCGCGACCTCTAGCCCGAAGCGTCTAAAACTTCCAGGAATCCCGCCGCCCATGCGCGTTTTCAGTCGCTCAGACGTCGCCCGCTTTTGCAGTTTGTATCTCGCCTCGTGGGAGAAATTGATGAAGGCAAATCGATTTTGTGCGATTCGATAGGATTTTCAGGCACTATGCGAGCATCCGTTCGACGCCGCTCCCGCGCGTCAGTTCGCTCCCGTTTCCTTGTCCGCCAAACTTTTCGCGGTAGCGTCTTAATTTGAATATCGCGCCGGTACCGATTTGCCGGAAATTTCCGTATCGGTATGGCCCGGTCAGCGAAACCAATTACCGCGAGCGCCGCCGCTCGCCCGCACGCTAAACCCGAGACCAAGCTGGTCCTCGACCTGCGTCTGATTGTCGGTAAGAATGGAAATATAATGTCGGCGTAGATGGCGTGCCGAATATCTGCTGGACATTTATCTCTGGAGCGCAAGCCCGCAGTGAGGCTCAGTGCAATTTGACCATGTCCATGTTCCACGGCTTTCCGGTCGGAACGTTGAGAGGCTGCTCGGCCTCGTAGCCGTCCTTGCGAAAGCGCACATGAATCGTCGAGGGTTGCGGCTGCGGAAGCCGCAGGTCGTATCGCCCCTCGCTATCAGTCAATGCAGAGACCTGAACATTGTTTCCAGAGAGGACATCAACCTCGACCCCGGCAATCGGCATGCTCGTGGCCCGGTCGATAACTTCCCCGTGAAAATCCCATGGCGGGGGCGGGCGGAGTTTGATCCCGATGCCGGTGGCAACCAGCGCCATGGCAAAGACTGCCGCAACGAACAGCGTCCAGCGCCGTCTTGTGAGCGTCCATCCGAGCGCCGGCTGCAGCGCAGCAGCAACTTTTTCGGCATCCGGCGTTGTGATGCCCTGCACTTCAAGCATAGCGGGCAGCGGAGTTTTGTCCAGGAGCCACGGCAGAATCGGTCTGTGCAGGGCATCGGCGCGGGAGTATTCGTAAGTGATGTACTCGGAGCCGCGCGTATTCTCCGACCAGCACAGCACCAGGGTGCGAGAGGCACGAACTGAGCGCTCCAGGCGTGTCTTCCAGTCTTCTCCCGGAACGATGGACTGCACGTCGAAGAACACGCGGTAGCCGAGTTTGCGCAAGGCATCGCGAAGCGGCTCGACGCGCTTCGTGTCCGCACGCGAATAACTGAGAAAGACGTCGTATCGGGTGCCAAACATACGGCTATTGTTGCATGAGCGGCTCGAGTTGGTGGAGAGCCGCGGTCATGCCCGCGCTATCGCCATTTTGAAGACTTCGTGAAGAGTGCGACCCACGAGGGCCGTCCGCGTTCAAAGGCCGGAGAAGTGTTGAAGAAAAGCAGAAGCCCGGTCATGTTCCAATCGCCCTTTTGAAATGCAGATGTTCTTGACGAAAGTGACTTTTCCATCTCAAGTCCACCCGTCTTATCTCCAGAGGCCCATTGGCAGGCAAGACTCATGCTGTCCTTGATAAGATTTTCTTGCGGGGAAAGGAGATCGTCGGCGCCGGCGGCGCTGGCCGCCACCTGCACGCAAGAATCGAAATGGCCGGCAGCGAGTTTAGCCTCCAGAAGGTTCAGATGTACGACCGCCCAGTACCGGGGCATGTCGGCTTTCGTGAAGACCTCAAGCGCGCTTTGATAGGCCTGGTCCGCCTGGTCGAATAGAGCGGTGGCCTTTCCCCCGCTGGTGAGCTCTGCCTCATCTGCGAGAGCACTGGCAAGGACACTTTGTGCTTGGGCCCAGGCTTGCGGCTGGGCACTCTTCGTGTAGACCTCAAGTGCACTTCGGAATGCCTGAGCAGCCTGGTCGAATAGACCGGGAGCCTTATCGCCGCTCGCGTGCTCCGCCGCTCCCATCAGAGTGATTCCGAGATAATCTTCCGTCGCCGCCCAGCTCTGGGGCAGACCGGCTTTGGTGTAAACCTCAAGCGCCCGTTGGTAAGCCTGCACCGCCTCGTCGAAGAGAGCGGACGCCTTGTCGCCACTCGCGCGCTCCGCTTGACTCTGGAGAGCGATGCCGAGGTTACCTTGCGTCGCCGCCCAGGCCTGAGGCAAATCGGCTTTGGTGCGAACCTCAAGCGCTCGTTGGTAAGCTTGCACGGCCTGATCAAGTAGCGCGGATGCCTTGTCGCCGCTTGTACGGATTGCCTCATTCCTCAAAGCGACGCCGAGGTTATATTGCGTCGTCGCCCAGGCCTGAGGAAGATCAGCTTTGGTCCGCACCTCGAGCACCCTCAAGTAGGCCTGCACCGCTTGATCGAATAGAGCGGAGGCCTTGTCGCCGCTCGAACGCGCCGCTTCATTCTGTAGAGCAATGCCGAGGTTATCTTGCGTCTTTGCCCAGTCTTGGGGCAGATCGGCTTTGGTGTAGACCTCAAGCGCCCTTTGGTACGCCTGCACCGCCTCGTCGAAGAGAGCGGACGCCTTGTCGCCGCTCGCGCGGGTTGCCTCACTCCTCAATGCGATGCCGATATTACTTTGCGTTCTCGCCCAGTCTTTGGGTACGTCGGCTTTCGTGTAGACCTCAAGCGCCCGTTGGTACGCCTGCACCGCCTCGTCGAAGAGAGCGGACGCCTTGTCGCCGCTCGCACTCCCCGCTTCAGTCTGCAAAGCGATGCCGAGGTTATCTTGCGTTCTCGCCCATTCCTGAGGCAGATCGGCTTTGGTGCGAACTTCAAGCGCCCGTTGGTAGGCCTGCACCGCTTGGTCGTAGAGAGCGGACGCTTTGTCGCCGCTCGTGCGGATTGCCTCGCCCCTCAAAGCGATTCCGAGATTATTTTGCGTTCCTGCCCAATCTTGAGGCAGATCCGCTTTGGTATAAACTTCAAGCGCACGTTGATACGCTTGCACCGCTTGGTCCAAGAGGGCGGTGGCCTTGTCGCCGCTCGCGCGCTCACCTTCATCGTGTAGAGCAATGCCGATGTTGCTCTGCGTCCTTGCCCAGTCTTGAGGCAGATCGGCCTTTGTGTAGACCTCAAGCGACTGTTGGTAAGCCTGCACGGCCTGGTCGAAGAGGGCGAAGGCATTGTCGCCGCTCGCGCGGCCCGCTTCATCCTGTAGAGCGATGCCAAGGTTGCTTTGCGTTATTGCCCAGTCCTTGGGCAGTTCGGCTTTGGTGCGGACCTCCAGCGCGCTTCGATAGGCCTCCACCGCTTGGTCGAAGAACGCGGACGCCTTGTCGCCGCTCGCGCGCTCCCCTTCATCCCTTAGAGTGTTGCCGAGGTTATTTTGCGTTCTTGCCCAGTCTTGGGGCAGATCGACTTTAGTGTAGACCTCAAGGGCCCGTTGGTAAGCCTCCACCGCTTGCTCCAGGAGAGCGGACGCCTTATCGCCACTCGCCCGCTTCCCCTCATCGTGTAGAGCGATGCCGAGGCTATTTTGCGTTCTTGCCCAGTCCTTAGGCATTTCGGCTTTCGTGTACACCTCAAGCGCGCTTTGATAGGCCTGCACCGCTTGGCCGAAGAGAGCGGAGGCCTTGTCGCCGCTCGCGCGCTCCGCTTCATCCTTAAAAGTATTGCCCAGGTTTTCTTCGGCTGGCGCCCAGGCTTGAGGCAGATCGGCTTTGGTGTAGACTTCGAGCGCGCGATGGTAAGCCTGCACGGCCTGGCCGAGGAGGATGGAGGCCTTGTCGCCGCTCGCACGCTCCGCTTCACTTTGGAGACCGATGCCGACGTTTCGTTGTGTTTTTGCCCAGTCTTGAGGCAGATCGGCTTTCGTGTAGACCTCGAGCGCACGTTGATAAGCCTGCACGGCCTGATCGAAGAGGGTGGAGGCCTTGTCGCCGCTCGTGTGGGTTGCCTCACTCCACAAAGCGGCGCCGAGGTTATTTTGCGTTCTTGCCCAGTCTTGAGGCAGATCCGCTTTGGTATAGACTTCGAGCGCATGTTGATAGGCCTGCACCGCTTGATCGGAGAGGGAAAACGCTTTGTCGCCACTCGTGCGATTCGCTTCACTATTTAGGACGTTGCCGAGGTTGTTCTCAGTTCCTGCCCAGTCTTGAGGCAGATCGCTCTTGGTGAAGACTTCAAGCGCTCTTTGATAAGCCTGAACGGCCTGATCGAAGAGGGTGGAGGCCTTGTCGCCGCTTGTGTGGGTTGCCTCACTCCACAAAGCGGCGCCGAGGTTATTTTGCGTTCTTGCCCAGTCTTGAGGCAGATTGGCTTTGGTGCGGACTTCAAGCGCCAGTTGGTAGGCCTGCACCGCCTGGTCGAAGAGGGCGGAGGCCTTATCGCCACTCGCGCGCTCCGCTTCATTCTGTAGGGCGACGCCGAGGTTATTTTGTGTACTTGCCCAGGCTTGAGGCAGATCGGCTTTGGTGCGGACTTCAAGCGCCAGTTGGTAGGCGTGCACCGCCTGGTCGAAGAGGGCGGAGGCCTTGTCGCTGCTCGTTCGGATCGCCTCACTCCCCAAAGCGTTGCCCAGGTTATCTTGCGTCGAGGCCCAGGCTTGAGGCAGATCGGCTTTGGTGCGGACTTCAAGCGCCAGTTGGTAGGCGTGCACCGCCTGGTCGAAGAGGGCGGAGGCCTTATCGCCACTCGCGCGCTCCGCTTCATTCTGTAGGGCGACGCCGAGGTTATTTTGTGTACTTGCCCAGGCTTGAGGCAGATCGGCCTTGGTGCGGACCTCGAGGGCCCTTTGGTAAGCCCGCACTGCTTGATCGAATAGGGCGAACGCCTTATCGCCACTCGCGCGCTCCGCTTCATTCTGTAGGGCGACGCCGAGGTTATTTTGCGTCGTTGCCCAGGATCGAGGCAGATCGGCCTTGGTGCGGACTTCGAGCGCCCGCTGGTAAGCCTGCACTGCTTGATCGAAAAGAACGAAGGCCTTGTCGCCACTCGCGCGTTCGGCCTCATCCCCTAAGGCATTGCCGAGGCCGAGCTCTGCCCCGGCGCCCTCTCGACGCTCGCCCAACGATGCATACGCGGTGGCCACCGAACGAAAGTCATCCGCAGACTGCGCGAGGAGCGGAAGGCTTTGACTCGCGGGCGAATTTTCGCCTTCCTCCCAACGGGCATTTGCCTCCGCCGAGAATGCCTGGAGCCAAAGCTCATGGAATCCCTTGTCGTTGGGCTGCTTCTTAAACTCCGCTGCCGCCGTCCTTTCGGCGCTCTCAAGGGTCTCGGTGGCCTCGTGATACTGCAGGTTGAGCTGATAGGCGCTCGCGCTCTGTTTTCGGTCGTTGATTAACTTTCGCAGTTTGTCGCGTCGCGCGCTGAGGAAGGCCTGTTCTTCGGCATCAAGCTCACTGCTATCGGCATCGCCTGCTTGGTTAAAAAGCTGAGCGGCGCTCGCGTAGTGCCTCAAGGCAAATTCGGCGAGGGCCTTTTGGTCGAGCGTAGCCTGCGCAGATTGGCGCTGGATATCCTGAGCCCACTGCTGGACTTGCGCGGTCACCTGGGAAACGGGGAATCCACTTGCTGCGGCCCAATCGGCAAGCGCCGTGTCGAGATCAGGTTTCTGGTTCTGCTGAGCGGCGACCTCTGATTTCAACGCGAGGTTTTCTTTCTGGAGGCTATTTACCTGGAGTAAGGTGCGATGCAGCATCGCTTCGACCTGCGCCGGGCCGAGGAGTAACGGAGAGCCTTTCGGCAGCAGACTGATTTCTACCCTTGATCCCAGAGATGGCAATTGCCCGTCCGGGGGTTGATAGATGACGAGATCATTCGCGCCGGTGATTTCCACACGCAGGCCGCCGCGCTCGGAAACCCCAGAGGAAACGAGGAGCAAGGCTTGGCCCTGCGTGTTGGTGACGTCCTGTGCGTCGGTGACCAGCACCGAACTATCAAGATAGCGCAGAGAAACGCGGACAGCCTTGACCGGTTGCGGCGGCTGCTGGTGCGCGTTGACCACCGTTACGGTGACGTTCTGCTGCTGAGCGGAATTTTGCGCTGCCGCCGGTACTGCGAGGCAGCCAATTCCCAGAAGGATGAGAACCGCCGATTGAGCTTTCCGTCTCATCATACCCGTTCGGGAAACTGGTTCTGCAAAACCCTGAAAGCACCCTCAAGTTTAGTCAAGATTGTACCAATCCGAAACTTCGATTTGCATTCCTTTTAGCAGCGCCGGAACTACACCAACAACCTGAAGCAGATTAAACCACTGCCGCTTCGCTCCCCGCATTGACTTGCCTTTCCGCGCCCCATAAGATGCTCCTAGAATGCCCGAGCAGCCATCCTTCGTCGGTAAAACGATCAGCCACTACCGCGTCATGGAAGAGATTGGCGGCGGTGGCATGGGTGTCGTATACAAAGCGGAAGACACCAAACTCCGCCGCTTCGTCGCCTTGAAATTTCTCCCCGCGGACGTTGCCGACGACTCCCAGTCTCTCGAACGCTTCCAGCGCGAGGCGCAATCCGCCTCCTCGCTCAATCATCCCGGCATCTGCACCATTTATGACATTGATTCTCAAGACGGCCATCCCTTCATCGCCATGGAGCTGCTCAAAGGACAAACACTCAAGCAACTCCTCACCCACGGCGCGCTCGACCTCGAGCGCCTTCTCGAAATCGGCATTCAGATTTCCGACGCGCTCGACGCCGCCCATTCCGAAGGCATCGTCCATCGCGACATCAAGCCCGCCAACATTTTCGTCACCGAACGCGGCCAGGCCAAAATCCTCGACTTCGGTCTTGCCAAGAATGTCTCACGCGGCGGCAGCGCACAAACAAATGTCGCGTCGCAGGCCACAATTGTCGCGGACCCGAATCTCACCAGCCCGGGCACCGCTGTCGGCACAGTCTCCTATATGTCGCCCGAGCAAACCCTCGGCAAGGAGCTCGACGCACGCACCGACATTTTTTCCTTCGGCGTAGTCCTCTACGAAATGGGCACCGGCCGAATGGCCTTTTCCGGAAATACATCCGCCGCGATCTTTGACGCAATCCTCCATCGCGCGCCCGTCGCACCCGTCCGCCTGAATCCCGATATTCCTGAAGAACTCGAGCGCATCATCAAAAAAGCCATCGAGAAGGATCGCGATCTCCGTTACCAGCACGCCTCCGATATTCGCGCCGACCTCAAGCGCCTCAAGCGTGACACCGACTCCACGCGCACCGCAATCATTCCCGCCGAAGAAGACGCCGCCGAAGGCCCCACGCAACCCGGCATCCCCGCCGCCACAACGCCGCGCCGCGGCACTCCATCTTCCGGCCCGCGCCCGCGCTGCCACTTCAACCACTCAGCGCGCCGCAGCAGCAGCCGCGCAGACTGGAGACATTTTCGACCAGGATGATGCCTCCGCAGCCGCCGCAGCCGCACGCCGCTCCGGACTCGGTTGGAAAGTTTGGTCCGTAATCGCGGCGGTCGTCGTCGGCTCCATCGCCGCGGGCGGTTACTTATATACGCATCGCGCCCAGGCTCTCACCATGAAAGGCTCCATCGTCGTCTCCGACTTCGCGAACTCAACCGGAGACTCGGTCTTCGATGAGACGCTACAGCAAGGACTCACCGTCCAACTCGAGCAATCCACCTTCCTGAATGTTCTCTCCGATCAGCAGGTCGCGCAGCAGTTGCGCTTGATGGGCCAGCCCGCAACGTCCAAGCTCACCAGCGACCTCGCCAGACAGGTCTGCGTTCGCACTGGCAGCGCCGCCACTCTCGAAGGCTCCATCGATCAGGTCGGCACTCAATTCAATCTCATCGTGAAAGCTGTGAACTGCTCTTCGGGCGACACCCTTGCCAGCGTCTCCACAACCGCCGCCGACAAGAATCACGTTCTTCCCGCTCTCGGCGAGCTCGCCTCGGACATCCGCGGAAAGCTCGGCGAATCGCTTGGCTCCATCCAGAAACACAGTGATCCTCTCGAACAGGCGACCACCACTTCTCTCGACGCACTGAAGTCTTACACCATGGGCCGCGAAACGCTGGTCAAGAAAGGCTCCAGCGACGATGCTGTCCCATTTTTCCAGCGCGCGATTTCACTCGACCCTAATTTCGCAATGGCTTACGCCAGCCTCGCAACTGTCTTAAGTAATCAGGGCAAGGACGAACTTTCCAAGGAGAATATGCGGAAGGCGAATGATCTTTGCGACCGCGTCAGTGACCGGGAAAAGTTTTATATCTCATCCCACTACGATGAATTTGTGACCGGAGACTTGGATAAAACCATCGAGATCTACCAGCTCTGGATCCAGACGTACCCTGCCGATACCGGGTTGATCGATGTCAACCTTTGCAACATTTATAGCCAGCTTGGATATATGGAAAAAGCCCTGGCCGCGTGCAAGGAAGCGGACAACCTCGATCCCGGCGGCAAACTTGCAACCGGCAACCTCATCAGTGCGTACATCAAGGCCGGGCGTTTTGACGAAGCGCGCGCCCTGATAGACAAATCATATGGAAATGATCCCGATTCTCCAGTTCTCCATGCCTTGCTCATGCAGCTCGCGGGCGCGACAAGGGACGCCGCCGCTCTCCAAAAGCAGGTTGATTGGTTTTCGTCGAATCCCAAGCTGGCCGGCACAGTTTTACAAATCGAGAGGAGCCTCGCGTTTGCGAGGGGGCAAGTCGCCAAAGCGCGTGAATTGTCCATACGGCAGATTGACGCGCTTGATCCCGTGAAAGACAAGGAATCTCGCGGTTCTCTTCAGGCTGATCTCGCCTCGAATGAACTCGTGCTCGGATACGATGCGCAGGGTCAAAAGGATCTCTTCGCTGCCCTTGCGATCTCGCCCGATTCAACGAATACGCTTTCCAATGCCGTGATTGATCTCGGGTACATGGGCGATGCGCAGCGCCAACAGCCGCTCCTGGACCAACTTTCCAAGCGCTTTCCCGAAGACACATCCGTTCAAAAAATAATCCTTCCTATCAGCCGCGCCGCGGCTGCTTACTCTCACAAGGATTATGCCAAAGCCGTTGACCTTCTCCAGCCGCTCGCCCAATACGAAATGGGGAACGTGGATCAAATGCTTTCCACCTTCCTCCGCGGCATGGCATATTTTCATATGGACAAGTTCAACGAAGCAGCCGGCGAATTTCAGCGCATCCTTGACCATCCCGGCATCGCCGGCGGCTCTCCCATTTTTCCTCTTGCCAGGCTGAATCTCGCTCGCACCAAAGCCGCCATGGGCGACAAGGCCGGCGCACGCACCGCGTACCAGGATTTATTCGCGATGTGGAAAAACGCCGACGCCGATCTCCCTCCCCTCCTCGCCGCAAAATCCGAATATGCAAAGCTCCAGTAACCCTTCGCCGGAAAAAACTTGGATCCCTTTCGGCTGGCGCGCCTACGGCCTGGGCGTGATGTCGCTTGGCGTGGTCTCCCTCGCGTTTGGGAAGTTTGACCCCGGCCAACCGGTGCCCGCGAATTTTCCCGCTCATACCGTTGCGTATCTGGTCGGTGCGTTCATGGTCGTTGCGGCTGCGGCCATCGAGTGGCGCCGCGCGGCGGCCTGGGGCGCCGCGGCGCTCACGATCTATTACACGCTCTTCGTCGTCATCCTGATGAACGGCCGCCTGCTGCTCATCCATTACGGCGAATACGTCACTTACGAAAACATCGTCATGCAGCTCTCGATCGCCGCGGCCGGGCTGATCATTTACGCCAACGCCGCCAGGATCGATCCGGCGCTGGCCGCGCGCATTACGCGCGTGGGCCTGATTGCGTTTGGAGTTTGCTGTCTCGTATTCGGTGGAGCGCATTTTGCCTATCTGAAATACACCGCCTCAATGATTCCCAAATGGCTGCCGCCGTCTCAGATCTTCTGGACTTACGCGACCGGCATTGGCTTCATCGCCGCGGGCATTGCGATCCTCACGGGCCTCAAGGCCCGCCTCGCTGCAATCCTGTTGACCGTCATGCTCGTCTCCTTCGGCGTGCTCGCGAACGGGCCAATCCTCTTGGCCAATCTCAAGCTCCACGGAAATTGGACCGAAAGCGCCGTAAATCTTGCCGTCGTTGGCGCGGCCTGGGTTGTGGCGGACTCGCTCGCGCGGACGAAGCGCTAGAGCTTTTCAACGAAAACCTCCTGAGTTCATTCACGCGCTCATTGTGTTTGGGATGCGGGCTGTGGCGCTGGCACTGGATTTGGTTCCGAGGCCGGCTTCGCGTCCGGCTTTGAATCCAATATGTTTATTTTGTAGTTGAGATTCATGGCGTTGCGGTGAATATGTTTCAAGGCCGCCGCACCGTAGGCGTTAACGACTTCGTCTTTTACGGGCGCCACCGTTTGAAGAAGCAAAGACGCCTGGTAGGTTAGGAGCGCGGCGTCGCGCTTTGAAATGCGAGCGCTGGCGGTCAGGTCGATAAGCCTCCGGAGGAAATCGTTCATGCTAATAGCCGAGTCCAGGGTTCGGCTTTCGCCGAGTAGTTCTTCGGCGACGGCTTCGGCTTCGCGGAGCTGGCGCTCTTCGGTGGCGTGAGTGAGGCAGAGGCCGGATTTTTTGCGGGAGGCGCCCTTACCTGTGGGGCGCAGGGCTAGGTTGCGGCATTGGCGTCCGGCGAGGTCGGTGAAGGTGCAGCGGATGCCGGGCGGAGGGATGGCTTTCTTCCGGGCAATATCGGATTTCGATGCTTTGGGTGCTGAGGCTTTTGATTCAGACATTTGAGGCTCCTTGAGGTGAGATATGAAGACTGGTAAGGAAGCAAAAAGATCAGTGGGCAAGGATTTGAGTGCCGATATTTGGGCAGTTGAGGTGGTAGACCCCCCACCCCCCATCTTTTTGTAAGAGTAGTGCAACAAAGGACTTACGGGAAAAAGGTGCGGTAAGAGTAGTGCAACAAAGGACTTAGCGGTATTTTGCGCGAGGGGTGAGGCTAAGTTGTTGAAAACAAAGGGTCCCGCACAACGGCGCGGGACGCGAAAGTCGCGGTTAGGGTGCTTCGGCGTCGCGGAAATCATATCTGTCTCGCAACGCTCGGCTGGGCCTAGTCTATTCGAATGCCGAAAACTACGTTGCAATACATGTTAACATACGTTGGAATGTGTGTCAATAGATAAATGCAGGAAAAAGAAAAAAGATCAGAGAAAAATCAGAGTGGTATTCGAATAGACTTGTGGAAAACTCGATGCTGTATTCGCCCGCCCGACTTACCGCGCGTAGCGGATTCAGCGCTTGAGGGCAACACGATGGAGGCCGGGGTCCGGCCTATTCTTGCTCTTTAGGAAGTGCTTAACATCGTGTAGCAGTAACATGTCTCTCGCCAACAGTATTTCGAGATGCTGACGGATCGACGCTATGGATTCATAGTTGGTCTTTGCAAATTCAATCACGCTCTCCGGCTTCTTCGAATGATACACGAGGTAATTAAGCTCGGCGAGCGTCAGAAATACATCATCGGTGAGCCACAAGCCCTGTGACATCGCATTCTCAATGAGTGCAAATGCTCGGAACCAGTCCTCGGTTTCTTCGGATGAAAATAGAGTGTGGTATGGCCTGTTATCATCTGCCACGTGGCACGCTTTAAGCCCAACTATCAGCTTTTCCACTTCCTCGTACGCGCTGATCCTCTTATGGATGATGGTCTTGTAGTAGTCGTTGACGTATTCCTTTCGCTTCACACGGAGAGTAAATACTCCCACAATAAATGCACTTACAATGGCGGAAACCGCGGCGGAGGTGGCCAACATTAATTGGGTGCTCATTTGGGCCACCTTGAGAGAAGGTCTAATCGTTCTTCTTGGGGTTCAGCACTTTCCGGATTCGGTTCAGGCGACGAACCTGCTCTCTTTGGATCGATTTGAGTACGTTCGTCAAGTCTGAGTCACGATGGAAATGACCGCTTAGAGAATTACCGGGAGGGCTGGCAACTTGGAGCAGGAGTGACTCGATATCCTTCAGGTACCGAACGCGACCAACCCGGAAAATTGCGAAGCTGTCCCATTTGCCCCTATGTCGATCCTTTGTGTGGCTGACAAGCCGCCAGTAAAGGTCCTTCGCCAATCCGACATAGTACAGCTTCTTTCTCTTGTACATAATGTAGATGCCGGAGTAGCCGCGCGTAATCTCCTTCAGACCCACTTTAAATGAAGGCTCGCCCAATATATCGACCGGTAGTTTCTTTGAGACGCCTTTGACCAAAGCGCCCTTGTTCGATTTACGTTTGGAGCGATGTTTCGTTGATTGTTTCAGAATTCGTTTCGCCATGTGCTCTGTCCTTGTCCTACTCACGTAGGTCGCCGGTCGCAACACTGCTCGACGGCCACCTTTTTGTCAAGCTTATATACACGTGCTGCTATGGTAGAATCCGACGCGCGGAGGTGTACGAAATGCCGAAGAAACCACCCAAGAAAAAAATGAAAGAGGGGAAGCAAAAACGTAAGTTCCCTCCAGCCAAAAGCGATAGAAAGGATTTCATTCGTCCCGACCCGGCCGCGCGTTGAGTGTCCGCATGGACTGGCCGCGCTTCAATCCGCAGAGCGGTAACGGGCCATCACAATGGCACAGGAGAGACTATATGACTGTCAGAATCTGGTATCTACCGATGGCTTTCGATGATTATGTAATGCGTGCCAAGGAAGTAGGAGCAATGACGGTCGAGGAGGTCGTGCGCATTGTGAATCAGATGCCTCCAAATGCTGACGAATGGACAACTACCTTGAATAATGGAGATATCCTTACATTGAGGACAAGGAAACCCGAACCGACCAAACGCTAGCTAAGTGGCCGGTTCGGTTAAGCCTCACCTTAGCGGACACTGGCCGCCACTCGCAGGGTCTCTTGTCCGCGGCCATTGTTCGTCGAACCCACCGAATGATAGGCTAGTACTATGAACTTCTTGGACTATGTGCGCACTATTTTGGAGCTGTTGTATTTTTCCTCTGGCATAGTCATCGCCATTGCTGCGGTTTTTGCGCTGAAACAGATTCGTGTTGGTTTGGAGCAGCTAAGGACCACAAGGGAAATTGCGAATACAAACGCAAAGCGGGAGTCCATTAAGCTTGCCGCGGAGCAGTGTAACTACTACGCTGAAAAGACAGTACCCTTATTTACGAATCTTGCCTCGGAATATAACCGGCTAGGTCTAACATTCATGTCGTCCAAGCCTCAATTCAAGATTCAAAAGGGCGAGATTGTTAATACGAATTTTGATACGAAGCTTCTTGACACGGAAGTGCCTAGGGTCATCGTCCCTCTCGTTTACTTCCTAAACTCGCTGGAGGCGTTTGCCATTCCGTTTGCGGCCGGGGTTGCCGACGAAGATCTCGGTTATCAAGAAACTGCGATTGCCTTCTGTCAAGCAGTTCAAACTCATATGCCCGCTTTATTTCAGATGAGACGCACGAACAACGGGCGGTTCGAAAGCATCATGACGCTTTACAATCTGTGGAACACACGATTGGTTGGGCATGCCCTGGCACCCATAATGGAAACGCTGGAAGAGCTGGTTAAATCCTCCCAGGAGCAAAGAATCAAACCTTTGGGTACGGAACATTGATTTTAGAAGAGCATGATTTGTTTTTTCACTGCGCCGTGATGACAAACTCAAGGGCCCTGCTACTTTGCGCGGGCTCCTCGATTACTCGCAATGGCTTTAACCTTTGCAACGAACGCTGTACGGTCCGCAGTTTCTGTTTTTAGGCGGTCAAAGAGATAGTCAAAGATCTCGCGCGTGTCGTCTGCGATCTGCAGACATTCCTCCTCCGATTGGTTATGAATACCAACGCTCAATATGTCGTACATTGCCTGGAATGGGTTTGCCCCGTCTGGCTTTAATACATCGGGGATTACATGTGCCGCAATCTTGAGTTTGTCCTCGTACGCTTTTTCCTTTTTGGCAGCGCGAATCTTTTCAACGTCTTCGGCCGAGATCCCGTAGGTCGCAGCCGCGTCAGCGACAACATCAATTAGCTCGTTCGTCTTATCCTCTACGACTCGACGAAAGTATGCGACCGCAGCAAGACCGAACCCTTCGTTCCTGCAAGTCAAAGCTTTTCGGTAAAAATCGGCGGAGGCACCTAGTCTCTTTTCGACGCTGTTAGGTACGCGAGCGGTTTGCTGGGGAAATTGGCCCGCCTTCAAGAGCGCTCCATTCTTCAGGGCGACGACCAGAATGTTGACTTCATCTTTCCCGCAGTTCACACATACGTATCGCAGTAGCTGGAAGGCAGTAGCGGACGAAGTGGCAAAGTCTCCTTGAAGCTTCCATGTTGTTTCTTTCCCGCAATGTCGGCAGTCACGCGACATCGTTCCCGGGGTACTCCAGGTTCCATTCCATTGCCGGTAAAGAGGATAACCTTCCAGGAATTCTCTTGGAGTCACTGAAGGTGTCGGGGGCGTGGTAGGAATAGTAGCCATGGCTGGTTTGTGGCAGGCCTAGTCGCTTAGACGGTCCCGGTCTTTGTTACTTACTGGAGTCTAACATCTCGGCAGAGGACTCGGTCAAGGGCGCACAGGAGTGCTTCGGCCGTGCCTAGCCGGCACGCAGGCGTGGAGGGTGGGGGAAGAAGACAGTGGCTAGTGGCGAGTGGCTGGTGGCTAGGGGGAGAGAATAAGCGGAGGCGATAAGGGAGAAAACCCCGGAACGATGACACTGTTCCGGATATCCCTCGCCCCGACTTCGCCTCGGGATGACGGCAAGAGGAGGGCAACACCCGCACCCTTGGAGTCGAAGGGTGCCTGCCTACCGGCAGGCAGGCGGCACCTGGTCGGAAAAGTGCAAAGTCAAAAGCCCCACGTTCGCCCGTTAAGCATGGGACGAACATGGGGCACCCGGACGTGCCACCCTCAAGGGTGGGTCTGCACAGATCCACACCTTGCCACCCTGAAGGGTGGCGCTACATAAAATCCCAGCACGAACATCGGGCAGGCTGCATGCCCCTTGCAGGAAGATGTGCTATACTTGTATAGCGAGGCACACATGTTGGCAATCCGTCTTCCACAGAACATCGAGAAAAGACTCGAAAAGCTGGCCCGGCGCACGGGCCGCACCAAAACTTATTACGCCCGCGAGGCCATCCTGGAGCACCTGGACGACCTGGAGGATCTTTACCTTGCAGAACGCGCCCTCGAGCGCATCCAAAAAGGCGAAGAGCGTACAATCCGTCTGAAAGCCGTATTAAAGCGCCATGGCCTGGAGCGTTGAACTTTCCGCGACGGCCGAACGCGAACTGAATAACCTCGACGCCCAACACTCCAGACGCATTCTGAAGTTTCTCCATCAGCGAGTAGCGAAATTGGCGAATCCGCGAGGCATCGGGAGCGCGCTGACCGACTCGAAACTTGGCGAGTTTTGGAAATACCGCGTGGGCGATTTGCGACTGATCTGCAATATAGAAGATGAGCGCCTCATAGTCCTCGTTCTCCGAATCGGTCACCGCAGGGAAGTCTATCGCTAGATTTTCAAGCCTTTTCTTGCCTTTGCCGCGGGCGCCCCATGTTCGTTCCGTCTTCCGGGCGAACGTGGGGCTTTTGACTTTTGGACTCCAATCTAGCCGCGCTCCCAACATTACTCCCCGGCCACATTCCTCGGTGGTACCATCGCCTCATCAGCGCGAACGCCATGCTTGGCGTACCGCCGGATTGGAGACTCCAAATGCCTTCGGACAAACTCACTTCAATTGCCCGGCGATGCGTTGCACTCCCGCTCGCAGCATTGCTCCCTTCAATCCTTGGCGTGTGCTTCTCGCTCTCCAGCGTGGCGAAGACAACTGTTACTCCGTGGATTGAGAAGGATTGGACGCAATGGACAACGGAGGATTGCCGCCTCGTCAGGGTTCACTCTCCCTGGGCTCAATTTTCGTTTCCCACGGGGATTGACGCCACTGCTTTTAGCACCCTGGTACAAATTCGTTCCGCGTTGCCCGTCCGTGAGGCGCTCCTCAAAGAGCTGGAATTGGAAAACCACTACGACGAAATGAAAGCAGATAAAAAGCAGGTTTTCGACCAGGCACACCTGCATGACTTGAGCCCCATCGACCAAGTAAGGGTTTACATCTCGAACGAGGCACACAAAACTCTGGTGGGCGCCGCGGAACTTCGCCCTGCAAAACAAATTGCACTTCGGCTCTCCCACGGAGAATTCATCATGCCACTCGAGACAAACCCGGTGAAATACACCCCTACTGAAGCCGGCAATGTCCTCGTTCAGTATGAGTACGTGTTCCCCCGAACGGCAGACGGCAAGCCCTTGTACTCGCCGAGCGACACGTTCCTGATAGTGGAGCTTGGCGCCCCTTTATTTCTCGACAAAAAGACGCATCAAGTAATCCCGCAACCGTTCCAAGATTCGGGGCAACGGTACACATTCAAGATTTCAGACCTGATGTACAAAGGCAATCTGGAATATTGAGCGCCCAAGGAAGATGTTTTCATTTGTCCTCAAGGATCTTTACCTTGCTGAACGCGCACTCGAACGCATCCGATTATCCCTCGGCTGCGAGACGGCTCGGGATGACGGCAAGAGGAAGTCAACACCCGCACCCTTGGAATCGAAGGGCGCCTGCCTACCGGCAGGCGGGCGGCAGGCAGGCGTGGAGGGTGGGGCCCTCCAACGCCAAGGCTACGGAGGGTGTAAGGGGATTGAGGGGCGGTGGGAAAGTCGCACAGCCAGGAGTGGCTGTGCCACTTGAAGGCACGCGGTTGGAGGCGTTGTGGCACAGCCACTCCTGGCTGTGCTCTTTCTAGGCTGATGGCGCGATGAGTTGAATCATTTTGCTGATGCGCTCGACCATGGCCACTCTTCCGGGTTCTTTGCGAGGCCCGCGGTTACCGGGTTGCGTTCGATATAGGCTTTGATTCGCTCAAACTCGCCAGCATTGCGGACCCAGTGGTCAAAAGATTCATCCTGCCAGAAATGTTTTCCGATTCTTCCGAGGACTTTGTTGGCTTCACGGGCTGCAACACCTTTCAATCCATTCGTGATTCTGGAAATCCAGATCTTTGGAGTGAGGAGGATGTGGACATGGTTCGCCATCACGACATATGCATGAAGTTCATATTGAGCAAGAGGGTTTTCTCCACGCCTCATCACGGCAACGATGCAATCCGCAACGCGCGGATCCTTCATCCATAGCGGGCCGGTTTGTGCGCGGTCCAGGTGACGGTCAACGATTCGGAAGCGCTCGCCAGGAGTTGTTTTGGAGGGGACGATTTCTTTCCGCGCGGATTTTGGGAGGGAGCCATGAAGCCGCCATGTTAGGAAGATGGAGGTTCCCACTGGGTGCCAGTGGGGGAGAGTTCGTTCGTAATAAGACATAGTGAGGATTGAGATTCTACTCCTGTATTAAGTATGCACAGCCAGGAGTGGCTGTGCCACGAGAGGCAAAGACTAAACCGCTTCGGCTTGTGCTTTACAGGAAACGCACGGCGGGATATAACGCAATGTCTGCTTCGCTGTGCCGGGAGATGTCCAGTCAATCCTCGGAAGCGGCTTAATTTGCAAATTCAAAGGGGAAACACATGAATCGGTTCGGGCTTAAGGGATGGGGCTTTCGGAAGAGTGGGATGGCAATCGCGGCGGGGCTTTGCGTGGGTCTGGCGGCGCTGCTGGCGGCGGGAACGGTTTGCGCGCAGGGGCGCCAATCTGAAACGGAGACGGAGCCGGGGCGCGATCCCAAGCAGGCCATTGACGAGGCGTACACCGCGAAGATTCAGAAGTACACCACGGAGCCGTTCTTCGGCTCGGTGCTGGTGAACTATCTGCCTGCCTCGAAGACAGTGCCCACGCCCGAAGCCGTGCTCGGCGATATCGCCGGCGCGCCCGGCGTGCTTCCCTACTCTTATGAGGTTTACAAGTATTTCGATTTGCTGGCGAGCAAAAGTCCGCGCGTGAAAGTTTTCGAGATCGGCAAAACCGAAGAGGGACGCAGGATGATCGCCGTCGCCATTTCGAGCGAAGAGAATCTGGCGCACCTGCAGGAAAACCAGATCAAGCTCGGGCGGCTGGCGGATCCGCGCATAATTAAGTTTGACGATGCCGAAGCCGACAAGATTGTGGATGACGTGGTGCCGATCTATTACATCACCGGCACGATCCATTCGACTGAATCCGGCGCGCCGACCGCGTTGATGGAGATGGCGTACCGCATCGCGGTGGACGAAAGCCCCTACATCAAGGAGATCCGCGACCGCGTGATTACGCTGATCACTCCGATTGTGGAAGTGGATGGACGCGACCGCGTGGTGGATTTGTATCGCTGGCACCTGAGCCATCCGAATGACAACTGGCCCAACGCCGTTTACTGGGGCCACTACGTGGCGCACGACAACAACCGCGATGCGATGGGCGTGACGCTGAAGCTGACCGAAAATGTGCTGGACACTTTTGTCGGGTTTAAGGCGCAGGTGCTGCACGATTTGCACGAGTCCGTGCCGTATCTTTATGACAACACCGCGGGCGATGGGCCGTTTAACGCGTGGGTGGACCCAATCCTCACGAACGAATGGGAAATGCTTGGCTGGCGGAACGTCGCGGACATGACCAAGCTCGGCATGCCCGGAGTTTTCACGCACGGGACATTTGACACGTGGTCGCCGGGATACTTGATGTTTATCGCGGCGATGCACAACGGCATCAGCCGGCTCTACGAAACTTTTGGAAATGGCGGCGCGGATACGCTGGTGCGCACGCTCACTCCGAATGAATATGACCGCACGTGGTACCGGCAGGACCCGCCGCTGCCGAAGACGACGTGGTCGCAACGCGACAACAATAATTATGAAGAGACGGGGCTGCTAACCGCGCTCCACTATTTCGGCGACAACCGCAAATTCTTCCTGCGGAATTTTTATTTGAAGGCGAAACGCAGCATTCAGAAGCCCGCAGAGGAAGGGCCCGCGGCGTATGTGCTGCCGGGAGATGATCCGCGGCCGGGCTCACAGGCGGACTTGCTGCGCGTGTTGCAGAAGCAGAAGGTTGAGATTTCGCGCGCGACGGCTGCGTTTAGCGTGACGATGCCCGCGCCGCGCACTGGGGGGCGAGGGCGTGGACAGGGCGGCGCGGCTCAGTCAGCCGCGCAGCCGCAAATGATTACAAAAGAATTTCCCGCCGGCAGCTACATCATCCGCATGGACCAGCCCTATTCGCGCATCGCCGATTCCCTGCTCGATTATCAATACTGGGCGCCGGATGATCCGCAGCGCACTCCTTACGATGACACCGGCTGGACCTTCGGCGAACTTTTCAACGTGCAGGTTGTGCGCGTGCCGGATGTGAAAGTTCTGGACGCGGCGATGCAGCCGGTTACGCAGGTTCGCGCGCCCGGCGGAGTTACGGGGACGGGCACAGTCTTCGCCGTCAATCACAACGCCGATCCGGAGCTTGCCACTCTGCGCTATCGTTTGAAGAACGCTACGTTTAATGCGGCTGAGGATTCCTTCGATGCCGCGGGCCATCATTTCAATCGCGGCAGCTTCCTGATTAGCGGCGTGAGCGCGTCGGATTTGCAAACGGCGGCGAGCGAGCTTGGCGTACAGGCAGTTGCGCTCGATGCAGCGCCGAGCGTGAAGACGCACCCGGTGCGCGCCGCGCGTGTGGCGCTGATGCACACCTGGCAAAGCACACAGACCGAAGGCTGGTGGCGCGAGGCGCTCGATAATCTGCAAATTCCGTACGACTACATCAGCACGCAGACGGTTGGCCAGGAAGCGAATCTGAACGCGAAGTACGATGTGATTCTCTTCCCGCCCGGCGCGGGAAATCCGAATGGAATTATCAAGGGCCAGCCGACCGATTGGGGAAATCCGCTGCCGTGGAAAAATACCGCCGAGATGAAAAATCTTCAGGTCAGCCCCAGCGATTGGACGGACGATATGCGCCCCGGAATGGGCTGGGAGGGCCTGGAACATTTGGAGGATTTCGTGCGCAAGGGCGGCGTGCTCGTCACTGTGGCGGACACGGCGAATTTCGCGTCAACGATGGGAATGCTGGACGGCGTTTCCGTATCGACGGGGGCGCGCGAACGCATCATCGGCAGCGTGGTGAAGACGCGCGTTGTGGACGACGCGAGCCCAATCGCTTACGGCTATGGCGATACGCTTTCCGCGTACTGCGAGAACGGGCTCGTGTTCGGCGTGAGCAACATCGCCGGTCGTCGCGGCGGCGGGCGGCGGCTTGGGCCCGAATTGGGCGCTCGGCCCACGGGACGCGGCACACAAAACGATTTGGATTTTGTGCCGGGACGACCGCAGGATACTCCGCCGGTGCTGCCCACCTATCAGGCGTGGGAGGCCGCGCCGGTTACCGACGAGCAGCTTCGGAATAACGTCGGACTGATTCCGCCGGCGCTGCGGCCGCGCGTGGTGTTCCGCTATTCCGCGACGAACGACCTGCTGGTTTCTGGTTTGGTTGAAAATGGCGGCGATATCGCCGAGCATCCCAACGTGGTGGATTCGCCCGAAGGCGCGGGTCACATCGTGCTCTTCTCAACGAATCCGATTTATCGCGGGGAAACGGAAGGGAACTACTTCCTGGTGTTCAACGCCATCCTGAATTTTGACAACTTGAACGCCGGGCGAAAGCTCGACGCCAAATAGCGAACACGATCATCCGCGGCGGAGTGATCGTCCCGTCCCGCGCAAAGCGGGAGGAGCCCTGCGAGAGCTCCACAACCTCATTCGTGGCGTAGCGCGACGATTGGATCCACTCGCATAGCGCGGCGGGCCGGAATGTATCCGGCGAGAGCGGCCACACTCGCCAGCACAAACGCAACAGCCGCGAGCGTTGCGGGGTCATAGGCGGAAACGCCGAACAGCATGTGGCCTAGGAATCGCGACGCCGCGAGGGCGCAGGGAATTCCAACCGCGAGTCCCACAGCCGCGAGCAGCAGCGTTTCGCGCAACACCATCCACAAAATTGTTTCGCTCTGCGCGCCGAGCGCGACGCGGATTCCAATTTCATGCGTGCGCGACGAGACCGAGTAAGAAATCACTCCGAAAATTCCCGCTGCGGCCAACAATAGCGCTATCGCGCCAAACAATCCGATTAGCAAAGTGCGGAATCTGGGTTGCGCGACGGATTTGTTGATGGCGTCCGGCAGCGCAAACACATCCGTTACCGGAAGATCTTTGTCGATTGCGCCGGCGTCGCGGCGCATTGCGGCGGTAAATTCACCGATGCTCAGGGACGTTCTTGACACGATGAGCGCGCCCCACAGCGGCGCTTGATCGTATGGGATATACATCATCGGGCCGGGATCTTTGCCGAGCGATTCGTCGCGCACATCACCGACGATGCCGACGATTTCGCGATCCGCCGCAGCGCCCGGAGGAAATCCAAAGTAGAGGTGGTTTCCGATTGGGTCCTGGTTGGGAAAGTAAACGCGAGCTAACTCTTCGCTGATTATCGCAACATGCGGAGAGGACAAATTGTCGTGCAGGCCAAAGCCGCGGCCCCGCAAAAGCGGGATCTCCATCACGCGGAAATAATCCGGACTTACGGATTCGCAGTCCGCAGTGCGTGATGAGCCTGCTGACTTTAGAGGGTTGCCGACAATATTGAAGGCCAGATTGACGAAGCCATATACGATCGGCAGTGGAAGCGCGATGGCTGAATCGCGCAGGCCGGGCTCCGCCTGCACTCGCGCCAAGAAATCATCGGAGAATGCGACCCACTGCTCCGGCTTGGAATACTGAAATTGCGGGAGTGAGACCTGGGCAGTCAGAATGTGCTGGGGCTGGAAACCGGGATTCACGGACGTGAGCATGACGAAACTGCGCATCAGCAAACCGGCGGCTACCAGCAGCACCATCGCAAGCGAAATTTCAGCGACTGCCAGGACGTTGCGGGCGCGTTTGCGGCGGCTTCCTTCGCCGGAGCGGCCTCCTCCCTCTTGAAGACTTGCGCGCAAACTTGAATCAGCCGCGAAGAACGCCGGCGCCAAACCGAAGATGACGCCCGCGATGATGGAGAGCAAGAGGGCAAAACCGAGTACGGCGCCATCCACATGGATCGCATTCACTTGCGGCAGACTTTCGGGAAGGAGCGACTGCAGAGCGTGAACTCCCCAATATGCGATTAAGATCCCCGCGACTCCGCCGACCAGACCGAGCACGGCGGCCTCCGTTAATAACTGGCGAAGGATACGGCCGCGTCCCGCACCGATCGCGATGCGCACTGCAATTTCCCGTGAGCGAGACGTTGCCCGCGCAAGCAGCAAGTTCGCGATATTCGCGCACGCGACCAAAAGGACCAGACCGACGGCGCCCAGCATGACCAGCAAGGCGGGCTTCACCTCGCCGACGATCGCTTCCTGCAACGGCACGATGCGGAATGTCCAGCCGGTGTTTTCACCGGGGGATTCTTTCGCGAACCTCGCGCTGATCGCATCCATTTCCGTCTGAGCCTGCGCCACAGAAATCCCGGGTTTCAGGCGGCCAACTAATCGCAGCCAATGCCCGCCTGTGCCCTTCATGAAGTTGCTGAAGACAGGGTCCTGCTGCACGGGAATCCAGATTTGTTCGACTCCCCCTGTCAGCGGGGGTTGAAAACTTGCGGGCATGACTCCGATTACCGTAAATGGCCGCTTATCAAGATTGATGGTGCTATCGATTATGTTGGGGTCGCCGGCAAATTGCCCGCGCCACAGATTCTCGCTCAGGACGACGACAGGCTGGGCGCCTTGAACGCCATCCTCGGCGCGAAAAGTGCGCCCGAGGATCGGGTTTTCTTCGAAGAGGGAGAGCATTTCGGGGGTGACCACGGCTGTGTGGACAGTCGTCGGCTCGCCTCGCCCGGTCAAGGTCAGATCATGATTTTGAACACCCGCGAGTTCACTGAATACGGAATTCTGTTGGCGCAGCGATTGGAAATTGTTGTACGAAAAACCGTTTCTCGGAATGCCTTCGCTCAATTTCGCATCAAATACGCGTACCAATTGACCCGAGTCCCGATACGGAAACGGTTTTAAGAGAACAGCGTTGACGATGCTGAAGATGGCGGTGTTCGCGCCGATGCCGAGCGCGAGAGTGAGGACGGCGACGGCGGTGAACCCGGGATTCTTGCGCAACATGCGGAGGGCGAAGCGGACATCTTGCAAGAATGTTTCGAGAAATCCGAGGCTGTTCATATGATAGATCTCCTCGCGGACCTGAGTGATGTTGCCAAGCTTGCGGCGGGCGGCGTCGCGGGCGGCATCGGGAGACATCCCGCGCGCGATGTTTTCGGTGGTTTCGGATTCGAGGTAAGTCTGCAGCTCGCGCGATCGCTCATCGTCCCACTTCGCACGGCGGAATATTCGTTTCCAGCTCATCTTGTTACTCCGTTGCAGGCCGCAGCACGCGGTTGACGGCGCGGACTAGCTCAGCCCACCGGCTGGTCTGCGCGATGAGCTGCTTCCGGCCTTTCGGGGTGAGGCGGTAATAGCGCGCTTTGCGATTATTCTCGGAAGTGCCCCAGAAAGAGGCGATCCAGCCGCGATCCTCGAGCCGATGGAGCGCGGGATAGAGCGAGCCATGCTCGACTTGAAGGACCTCATTGGAGCGGCGCTCGATGGCGTGGGCGATTGTGTGGCCGTGGGCCGCGCCGAGAATGAGTGTCTGCAAAACCAGAAGGTCAAGAGTGCCCTGCAGAACTTCGCCTTCGAGTGGAGCCGCGCCGCGTTTCGGCATCGTGATTCCCTGCCTTTCTTTCCCTAAGAGCATCTACTGAAGGCCTACCGGGCCCCCGCTGCTATATTACTAGACGCTTGAAACCTCATTATGTCACACAATTTCCTTCCAGAAGGTCATCTATGGGAAGCGGCTTGTTTTTGAGGAAATGGAGAGATCAGCGACGGAAGGAATGCGGCCTACCGAGTGCCGACTCGATGGGCGCCGCAACAAGAAAGGCCCCGGCCCAGCCCGTCGCGGTGGGGGTGAGCCCGACGAAAATCGCAACCCCTACTCGTAGCGAAGGGCAACAATCGGATCCACTCTCATGGCGCGGCGGGCGGGGATGTAACATGCAAGGCAGGCAACGATGATCATTAACACGGCCGCGCCGACGTATGTCGCGGGGTCGGTGGCCTTCAATTCGACGAGCTGCGCAGCAATTACTTTCGAGAGCGCCATACCCGCCGCAGTGCCAATCACAACCCCCAAGACGCCGAGAGCGAGGCCCTGCCGGACCACCATGCGCAAAACGTTGCCGCGCTGCGCGCCGAGCGCCACCCGAATGCCGAATTCACGCGTGCGGCGGACAACGGTGTAGGACACCACGCCGTAAACACCGAGCAAGGCAAGTGCGAGGCCGATGACCGCGAAAAGCGCCAGCAAAACAGTTTGCATCCGCGGCTGGCTCACCAAACGGGAAATGCTCTGGTCGAGCGTGAGTACGTCTGTAATGGGCTGCTCGGGCAATATGCTCCAAATAGCGTGCGTGACGGCGCCCGCGAGTGCCGCCGGATCCCCCGCGGTGCGAACCATGAAATGATCGGAACTGACGCCGTACTGGAGCAGCGGGACGTAATATGCGGCGGCGGGGCGCGCGTTGAGGTTGACGTCGCGAGTGTCCGCTACCACTCCAACAATTTCATTCCATTTCGGATTCCCTTTTTCGTCGGCTTCGATGCTTATCCGTTTGCCAATCACATCCACGGTTCCCCAATGGCCCTTTGCAAGAGTTTCATTCACGATGGCGACGCCCAGAGCACCGCGCACATCCTGGTCGGTGAACTCTCGCCCCCTGAGCAGGGGAATGCCGAGCATCTTGAAATAACCGGGAGTGATAGTCCGTTCGTGGCTTTGCCCCTTCGCACGCTTGTCCGGGGGCAAGCCACCCTCAAATCGCAGGTTGGAATGTAGCTCCATCGAGTTTGTAAGAACACCGTTATCCGCCGCGACAGCCGATTCGACGCCGGGGAGATTCCGGATTCGATCCAGAATCTGCGAAAGATTTTGGTGTTGGCGGATTTCTTCGTCATCGGATTCGGGCGCGCGCAGGGATACATCCATCGTGAGGACGTGGTCGGTACGAAAACCGGGGTCCACGTGGAGCAGGCGCACAAGATCTTTCGCGGTCAGGACTGAACCAATCAGCAGAAGGAAGGCAAGCGAGACTTCCGTGACGACAAGCAGATTGCCGAGGCGAAGCTGGCGAACAGATCCGGTGGAACCGCGCGCCCCCGAGGAACCTTCATGCGTGGTGGAATTGGGGTCGAGGCGCGCGGCGCGAAACGCAGGGGCGAATCCGCAAACGAGCCCGGCGAATAGCGCGCTGCCCAGGGCGAACCACAACATTCCGAAGTTCACGGAGATTGAGGCGAGCCGCGGCGTATCTTCAGGCGCAATTACTTTGAACAAACTGACACCGCCCGCAGCGAGCAATAGTCCCGCTCCCGCCCCCAAGAGGGCAAGCAAGCAACTCTCCGTAAGAACCTGGCGCAGGAGGCGGCCGCCCGAGGCGCCGAGCGCGGCTCGCACAGCGAGTTCGCGCTGCCGGACCCACCCTCGCGCGAGCAAAAGACTCGCCATATTCGCGCAGGCAATCAAAAGGACGAGCGTGGTTGCGGCCAACAACATGAGATAGGCCGACTTGATGTCTTGCACGTGGTTCTCGATCAGAAAGATCGCGGGAAGTTTGAAGCCATCCTTCAATTCCGGATAGGCGTGTGTAAGGCGATCGCCGATGGTGTCCAGTTGGACCTGCGCCTGCGCCAGGCTGGTGCGGGGGCGAAGCTTACCAATCGTTTGGAACATGAACCAGGTTGGATTTTCGCGAATTTGTTTTGAAGGTGAGAGAGGACGCCATAGTTCGGAGTCCTCCGGAAAATCAAATCCCTTTGCGGCGACTCCGACAACCAGGTAGGGTTTTTTGTCCAGCACCATGGTGCGCCCGATGACAGCGCGGTCCGAGCCAAAGCGCGTTCGCCAGAGTGTGTCGCTCAACACCACGACTTGTGCCTGGCCCTCGACTTGATCTTGCGGGAGCAGAAGGCGCCCGAGTTGCGGCTCTTGGCCGAACTCCTCGAAAAAACCATCGGACACTTTGGCGGTCCGCAACTGCGCCGGGTCACCCTGGCCTGTCAGTATTCCGCCGTCCTGTGAATAGCCAACCACCTGCTCGAGCGCGCTCACTTGCTGGCGGACTTGCTCGAAGGAAACCCAGGGAAGTCCGAGTTTGAATCCGGGAAACATCGCAGTGGAGGCTTGCACTTGGACCATTCGATCCGCGTCGCGATACGGGAGGGGATGGATGACCGTCGCGTTCACGATGCTGAAGACGGCTGTGTTCGCGCCGATGCCGAGCGCAAGTGTAAGGACAGCAATCACAGTAAAGCTCGGATTTTCCCGGAGAAGGCGCGCGGCGTAACGAACATCCTGGCAAAACGCTTCCACCCACGCTCCGGCGCGAGCGGCGCGGACTTCTTCTCTTACTTGCTCGGGGCCGCCGAGATCCATACGGGTGGAGCGTCGCGCTTCATTTAGGTTCATCCCGTCGCGCATTTTTTCATCCTCGAGCATCTCGGCATAGCTGCGGACCTCAGCCTCGAGGTCGCGTTCCACGCGATCCTTGTGAAAAAGATTTTTCAATGCGCTCCAGAAACGATTCATCGAGTTCGCCTACACTTCGAGCGCGCGGCCAATGGCGAGCGAGATGCGGCCCCAGCGCTCGGTCTCATTTTCCAATTGGCGGCGGCCTCTGCGCGTCAATTCGTAAAATTTTGCTTTGCGATTGTTTTCGGATTCGCCCCAATAGGCCTTGAGCCAGCCCTCCTCTTCCATACGGTGGAGGGCGGGAAACAACGAGCCCGCCTTGACGCGGAATGTGCCGCGAGTGACCTGCTCGATGCGGCGCGCGACGCCCAGGCCGTGGAGCGGCTGGAGCGCGAGCGCCTTCAAAATGAGAAGGTCCAGGGTGCCTTGCAAGAGTTCGGTCTGGTGAGGGTTCATGGCGTCTCCTGTATAGACGCTCGATAGGAGAATACGTCACACCTATCGAATGTCAATATGAAGAATACTTTGAAGGGAAGCCGGCTTCCCCGCCCGAGCCCCCGATAGGCGTTTGGCAATCCGGCGCGCCCGAGCTTAGGATGGGGGCGTGAACCGCTGGTTTGAAGTCACCATGAAAACGCGAGCGCCGCGCGCCGTGATCCTTGTGCGCCTGTTAATGGGAACTGTGTTCTTGTCGGAGGGCGTGCAGAAATTCCTGTTCCCTGTCGCGCTGGGAGCGGGCCGGTTCGCCAAAATCGGCTTCCCCTATCCGGAATGGACCGCGATGGCCGTGGCATTCTTCGAGATTACATGCGGACTTTCTCGTGATTTCGGGGCTGATGACGCGGCTTGCTTCGATTCCGCTGCTGATCATCATTAGCGTGGCGATTGCGACGACCAAGATCCCCATGCTGATTCACCAGGGATTCTGGGCGATGGCGCACGAAGCGCGGACAGATTGGTGCATGCTTCTCGGAGCGCTTTTTCTGATAATCGTTGGAGCGGGCGAGTGGTCGCTCGACTCGGTTCTTATGCAGGCTGAGCCGGAATAATCCTGCCTTGCCCGCATGCTAAGAACTGCCAATCAAAATTCCGGTCAAGAAAACAAGAATTCCCCCGACGATAATTTGCAACGCCGCGGAAAAAGTGGGCGAGTCCATATAACGGTGGCGCACCCAGGTGATCGTGCCAAGCTCGAAGCAAACCACCACCATGGCCACCGTCATCGCAACCGTGAACCGCGGAATTAGAAACGGCAGCGTGTGGCCGATGCCGCCGAGCGCCGTCATCGCGCCGCAAATCGCGCCGCGGAGCCAGGGATGTCCGCGGCCGGTGAGAGCGCCGTCATCGGAAAGTGCTTCGGCAAAGCCCATGCTGATGCCGGCGCCGATGGAAGCGGCGAGTCCGACGAGAAATGCGTCCCAACTGACGCGCGTGGCGACGGCGGCGGCGAAAATAGGGGCGAGCGTCGAAACCGACCCATCCATCAATCCAACAAGTCCTGGCTGAACAATCTGCAGAAGGAAGAGCCTTCGCTGGGCTTCCGCTTCCCTTTCGTGGACGCCGGACTTGAGATTATCCTCCTCGAGCTTTTCAGCGCGGTCGTAATGCGAGCGCTCCTCCTGCGCAAGATCGTCCAGAAGCTGGCGGATGCTGGCGTCCTGGGCGCGGGCGGCGGCGCGCTCGTAGAACCGCTGCGTCTCAACTTCCGACGCGCTCACTTGCTTCCGGATGCGATCCACATTGAGGGGCTGGAGCAGCCAGACGGGAGTGCGGCGGACAAATCCCCGCACGTCATTGCGGCGGATGAGCGGAATGTGTTCGCCGAATTTCTGCCGGTAAAGCTCGATCAAGCGGCGGCGATGGCGCGATTCTTCCTTGCGCATTTCGTCAAACAACGTCGCGGTGCCCGGGAAATTTTCGCGGAGGCTTTCCGAATAATCGGCGTAGACCCGCTCGTCTTCCTCTTCCAGGGAGATCGCCAGCGCGAGAATTTCGCGCTCGGTAAGTTCCTCGAATCGCTTCATAGGGTTTCACCTCTCGCGGCGCATGAAACCTTGCCGGCGCAAATTTGATGGCGATGAGAGTATACGGAAGATGCGGCACGCGCCAGTCTCAAGAGCAGTTTCGCGCATTGCGAGGAAATGGCGGGCGCGGCCGCAAGGAAGGCCGGCAAAAGATAATTCCTGAGGCCCGAAATCTAAGAACGGAAAACGAAAGAAAAGAAACCGGGCGGCAAAGGGGTTGCCTTTGCTGCCCGGCGACAACCTTCATTTGATAGCCGGACTGCGGCGCTTACTGCGCCGGCGCCGTCACCGTCAACATGACAGTTGTTGTGTGCGTCTCCGCGCCCGAAGTCCCGGTCACGGTGACCGTGTAGCTTCCCGCCGTCGTCCCAAGCACGACCGAAGGGGTGCATCCCGCGATGCCAAACGCCGCCAGGAACAAAATAGCGGCCAATCCGATGATTGCGGGACGCCTTGTCCGGGACGTCCTGAGCACTACCACCAAACTTGCCAGGAGCAGGAATGCGGCAAGTGTCCACAGCAAGAATGGCCGGCGGCCGGACGGTATTCCGGTGCTGAAGAATGGCGAGAGACCGCTGGTATTCCCCGTGGTGGTTAGCGTCAGAACGCTTGACGAAGTGCCGGCTCCCGGCGAGACCGAAGCAGGGACAAAGCCCACGGTGGTGTCCGGCGGCAGGCCTGAGTTTGTCCCCGATATTGAGAGCGCCACCGTGCCCGGGAAGTTCCCATTCACACCCGATACGTTGATGGTGAACATCGCGGCTTGTCCGGCGGTGATGGTCATCGCGTTCGAAGCGTTCGCCACGGAGAAGTCCGTGATGATGAAATTGACCGAGTTAGAAGCTCCTCCACCGGGTGCCGGGTTTGTGACGACCACGGCCGCATTGCCGGACGCGGCCACATCCGACGCGAGGATCGCGGCGGTGACCTGCGTTGCACTGACGAATGTAGTGGTTCTGTTAGCGCCGGCAAAACTGACCACCGCGCCGCTAACAAAGCCGGTACCGTTCACCGTGAGAGTGAACGCTGCCGAGCCTGCCGTTGTCGTGCTTGGGACGAGCGGCGCGACAATCACCGGCACCGGGTTCGGTGCGACGACATTGAAGTTGACGGAGTTGGAAGCTCCTCCACCCGGAGCAGGATTCGTCACGACCACCGCAGGCGTGCTTACCGTCGTCACGTCTGTCGCAAGAATTGCGGCGGTGACCTGCGTTGCGCTGACAAAAGTCGTGACTCTGTTATTGCCACCGAAGCTCACTACCGCGCCGCTAACGAAGCCCGTGCCGTTGATTGTGAGCGTGAAGGCCCCCGAGTTCGTTGCCACCGAAGCCGGGACGAGCGGGGGCGTAATCACCGGGACCGGGTTATTCACCGCGAAGTTGACGGAGTTTGACGCCCCTCCAGCTGGCGCGGGATTTGTGACGACCACCGCGCGCGTACCCGTGGTGGCGATATCCGTCGCGAGAACGGCGATCGTGACCTGAGTCGAATTGACGAATGTCAGAGCTCTGCTGACTCCGCCAAAGGTGGCTGTCGCACCATTCACGAAACCGGTCCCATTCACCGTGAGTGTGAATGCCGCTCCGCCGACAATCGCTGAGGCCGGAACAAGAGGCGGCGTGATCACGGGAACCGGATTGTTCACAGTGAAGGCAACCGAGTTTGACGCGCCCCCGCCCGGAGCGGGGTTCGTCACAACCACTGCGGGCGTGCCGCCGGTTGCGATGTCACCGGCGAGAATCGCGGCGGTCACTTGCGTTGCGCTGACGTACGTTGTGACTCTGTTCGCGCCGCCGAAGCTGACGACCGACCCATTCACGAAGCCCGTGCCGTTAACCGTAAGTGTGAAGGCTGCCCCTCCTGCTGTCGCACTCGCAGGCGAGAGCGGCGGCGTGATGGCAGGCAACGGATTGTTCACCGTGAAGGCGACCGAGTTCGATGTGCCTCCTCCCGGCGCCGGGTTCGTCACGGTCACACCCGGGGTGCCGGCCGTGGCGATATCCGTCGCAAGAATCGCGGCGGTAACCTGCGTCGCGCTCACGAATGTGGTGACCTTGGCGGCGCCGCCAAAATTGACCACTGCGCCGTTAATGAAGCCCGTGCCGTTGACCGTCAGCGTAAATCCTGCCGATCCTGCAATCGCACTCGTAGGCGAAAGCGGAGGAGTGATCACCGGCGGCGGATTATTCACCGCGAAATTGACTGAGTTCGACGCGCCTCCGCCCGGAGCGG